>JABTUJ010000002.1 GCA_015075445.1 Verrucomicrobiales bacterium | reverse complement strand
CCAGCCGGTTCGGCGCACTTTTGAAGCCATGGGAAAAGCCCTGGTCATTGCCGAAAAACCGTCCGTCGCCGCCGACCTCGCCCGCGCGTTGCGCGTGAAGAAGGACGGCGACCACTACGAAAGCGACCTCTACGTCATCACCTCCGCCGTCGGGCACCTGCTCGAGATCGATTGCCCCGAGGAGTTCCAGGCTCGCCGCGGCAAGTGGACCTTCGCCGCCCTCCCCGTCATCCCTCCCCACTTCGAGCTCAAGCCCCGCGAGAAGACCGAGGACCGCCTCAAGGCCATCCAGCGCCTCCTCCGACGCAAGGACGTGGACCGCCTGATCAACGCCTGCGATGCCGGGCGCGAAGGCGAACTCATCTTCCGCTACCTCGTCCGTTATGCCGCCGCCAAACAGCCCGTCCAGCGGCTCTGGCTCCAGAGCATGACCCCCGAGGCCATCCGCGACGGTTTCGCCCGCCTGCGCTCCGACGAGCAGATGCAGGGCCTTGCCGACGCCGCCACCTGCCGCAGCGAGGCCGACTGGCTCGTCGGCATCAACGGCACCCGCGCGATGACCGCCTTCAACTCGAAGACCGGCGGCTTCGTCAAGACCACCGTCGGCCGCGTCCAAACCCCCACCCTCGCCATCCTCGTCGAACGCGAGGACCGCATCCGCAAGTTCGTCTCCCGCCCCTACTGGGAACTCCATGCCACCTTCGGCGCCGAAGCCGGCACGTATGTCGGCCGCTGGTTCGACGAGACCTTCAAGCGGGACAACGCCAAGGACGCCGATCCCGACCTCCGACCCGAGCGCCTCTGGGACGCCGCCCGCGCCCAGAATCTGCGCGAGAAATGCCTCGGCCGGCCCGGCATCGTCACCGAGGAAAGCAAGCCCACCACGCAGTTGCCGCCCCTGCTGTTCGACCTCACCAGCCTCCAGCGCGAGGCCAACGCCCGCTTCGGGTTCAGCGCCAAGACCACCCTCGCCCTCGCCCAGACCCTCTACGAACGCCACAAGGTCCTCACCTACCCGCGCACCGACTCCCGCCATCTGCCGGAGGATTACCCGCCGACCGTCCGCCAGACCCTCGCCGCCCTCCAGGCCGCTCCCTACCAGCCTCACGCCCAGCGGATCCTCGACCAGGGCTGGGTCCGCCCCAACCGCCGGGTCTTCAACAACGAGAAGGTCAGCGATCACTTCGCCATCATCCCCACGCCCGAACCCCCCAAGCACCTCACCGACGCCGAGCAGAAGCTCTACGATTTCGTCGTCAAACGCTTCCTCGCCGTCTTCTTCCCTGCCGCTGAGTTCCTCGTCACCACCCGCGTGACCCGCGTCGAAAATGAACCGTTCAAGTCCGAGGGCAAGGTACTCGTCAACCCCGGCTGGCTCGCGGTCTATGGCCGCGATGCCCAGGATGAAGACGCCCCCTCCCTGACCCCCGTCCGCCCCGGCGAATCCGTCCAGACCCTCGAGATCGAGGCGCGCGAACTCGCCACCAAACCCCCGCCGCGCTACACCGAGGCCACCCTGCTCAGCGCCATGGAAGGCGCCGGCAAACTCGTCGACGACGACGAACTCCGCGCCGCCATGGCCGAGAAAGGCCTGGGCACACCCGCCACCCGCGCCGCCATCATCGAAGGCTTGCTGGACGAGCGCTACCTGGTCCGCCAAGGCCGCGAACTCCAGCCCACCGCCAAGGCCTTCTCCCTCCTCACTCTCCTGCGCGGCCTCGGCATCGAGGAGCTCACCAAACCCGAGCTTACCGGCGATTGGGAACATCGCCTCAAGGAGATCGAGCACGGCCGCCTCCGCCGCGACACGTTCATGCACGGCATCGCCGAGATGACCCGTCACATCGTCGATCGCGCCAAGTCTTACGAACACGACACGGTCCCCGGCGACTTCGGCACCCTCCAGGCCCGCTGTCCCAAATGCGGCGGCGAGGTCCACGAGAAGTACAAGACCTTCCAGTGCACCCAGTGCAACTGGGCCCTCTTCAAGATCATCCTCGGCCGCCAGTTCGAACCCGCCGAGGTGGAAGCCCTCCTCAGCCAGCACAAGGTCGGCCCCCTCCGCGGCTTCCGCAGCAAGCTCGGACGCCCCTTCGACGCGATGATGAAGCTCGGCGGGCCGCCGGATTTCAAAGCCGAGTTCGACTTCGGCCCCGGCAACCAGCCAGCCGGCGAAGGGGAAACCGCGGCCACCGATGCCGCGCCCGATTTCACCGGCCAGACCCCGTTGGGCGCCTGCCCCAAGTGCCGCGCCCATGTCTTCGACGCCGGCCTCAACTACGCCTGCGAACACGCCGTGGGCCCAAAGAAGACCTGCCGCTTCAAGACCGGAAAACTCATCCTCCAGCAACCCATCGAACCCGCCCAGATCACCAAGCTGCTCGCGACCGGCAAGACCGATCTGCTCAGCGGTTTCGTCTCGAAAAAGAACGGGCGCAAGTTCGAGGCCTTCCTCGTCCTCAAGGACGGCGAGGTCGCCTTCGAGTTTCCTCCC
This sequence comes from Verrucomicrobiales bacterium, assembly GCA_015075445.1. GTDB lineage: Bacteria > Verrucomicrobiota > Verrucomicrobiia > Limisphaerales > J093 > DSVZ01. Next base: position 395,545 of record JABTUJ010000002.1, on the reverse strand, counting down.
CGCACCAAGGCGCCGGCCCGTCCTCGAACCGCCCGGCCGACCGAACCGCCCGCGAAGGTGGACTTCACCGGCCAGGAATCCATCGGCCCCTGTCCCCGGTGCGGCGGACGCGTCTTTGAGTCGGCCACCGATTACCTCTGCGAGCACAGCCAGCGCGAAGCCCGCCCCTGCAAGTTCAAGTCGGGCAAGATCATTCTGGAGCAGCCCGTCCCGCGCGAGCAGATGGCCAAGCTGCTGGCCGCCGGCCGCACGGATCTGCTGTCCCAGTTCATCTCGCGCAAGAGCGGCCGGCCGTTCAGCGCCTTTCTCGTATTCGACGAGAAGGGCAAGGTCGGTTTCGAGTTCCCTCCCCGGGAAGCCGCCGGCACTTGATTCCGCCCTGCGCTGGTGCGGGCTTCCGCCCTGCGGTGGTGCGGGCTTCCAGCCTGCGGTGGTGCGGGCTTCCAACCTGCGGTGGTGCGGGCTTCCAACCTGCGGTGGTGCGGGCTTCCAGCCTGCACGCGTTGGTTGGCTTGACCCCTTTTCGCCGTCCTCGAACGTCCCCGCCGCCGCGTGGGGCACCCGCGTTCCGAGGGAAACTGGGGAGAGCTGACGTGAGGAGGCGAAGGGGCTCGGGCCCACGCCTCCTCACGTCGGCGCCTACTACACCTCCTCCCCGGTGTCGGCGGCGTGCCCCCTCGCGGCGTTCCCACGGGCACCTTCCCGCTCACCCCGCGGGATACGTGTAGACACCCCCCAACCCCAACGGCAGACCCAGCCCCCAGAACGCCAGCAGGAACAGCGTCCAGGCCACCATGAAGCCCACGGAATACGGCAGCATCACGGAGATCAACGTGCCGATCCCCGTCCCCCGATGGTACTTCTGCGTGAACGTCACGATCAGCGGAAAGTACGGCATCAGCGGCGTGATGATGTTCGTGGTCGAATCGCCAATCCGGTAGGCCGCCTGCGTCAGTTCTGGCGCGATGCCCAACTGCATGAGCATGGGAACAAAGATCGGGGCCAACAGGGTCCATTTCGCCGAGGCCGAGCCCATGAGCAGGTTGACACCCGCGCACACCAGGATCAGCCCGCAGATGGTAACCCCGCTCGGCATCCCGAGCCCGCTCAGCACGTTCGCCCCCGTCACGGCCACCAACCGGCCCAGGTTCGAGGTGTTGAAGGCATAGATGAACATCGCCGCGCAGAACGCCATGACCAGGTAGTGACCCATCGTGTTCATCGTCCGCGTCATCGCCTGCACGACATCCCGGTGACTCTGGAACGTCCCGGCCACATAGCCGTACACGATCCCCGGTGAGATGAACAACAGCAGGATGATGGGCACGATCGAGTCCATCAGCGGCGCGCCCCGCGCCGTGAGTTGCCCGTCCGCGTCCCGAAACGGCGAAGCCCCCGGCAGACAGACCAGCACCAGCACGACCAATCCCACCCCCAGCGTCACCACGCCCGCCAACAGCGCCTTCGCTTCGCGGGCCGACAGCGCCTCCATCTTGGGCATGTCGTTGGGATCACCATCGACGGGCAGCCGGCGCAACCGCGGTTCAACGATCTGGTCGGTGATGAACCAGCCCAGCAGAATGATCAGGACCGCCGACGCGATGGTGAAGCCGTAGTTGCAGAGGGGGTTCACCGTGTAGGCCGGGTTCACGATCCGGGCCCCCGTCTCCGTGAGCCCCGCCAGAATCGTGTCCAGCGCCGTCGGCAGGTAGTTGGCGCAGAACCCCCCGGACACCGCCGCAAACGCGGCCGCAATCCCGGCGATGGGATGCCGTCCGGCGGCATAGAAGATGACCCCGCCCAGTGGGATCACGAGCACGTAGCCGGCGTCGACGGCTACCAGGCTCAGCAGGCCCACGGCGATGGTCATCGGGGTCAGCAAGGAGCGCGGCGTGAAACTCAGCAGCCGTTTCAACCCGGCACTGATAAAGCCCGAACGGTCCGCCACGCCCAGCCCGAGCATGGCCACCAGCACCACCCCAAGCGGCGGGAAGGTGACGAACTCGCGAACCATCCGCGTCAGCAGTGTGACCAGCGCCTTTCCCGAAAGCTGGTTCTGGACCTCGAGCAGTTCGGCGCCGCCACCCGCCTTGGGTACTTCCACCCGGGTGCCGGCCAAAAGCCACGACCCGATCCACGTCAATCCCAGTGCCAGGAGGAACAGCACGGCGGGATCCGGCAGCTTGTTGCCGACCTTCTCGATGGCGTCCAGCAGGCGGTCAAAGACACGCGGCCGGCCCGGCTTGATGACGTCGTCGCTCATGGGAACAACGCGCGGCGGCTTGGGACACCGCGCGTGAATGCCGCGCAGTGTTGCCGCGAATCTGCCCCAGCGTCAACCCGCCGCCGCCGGCAAAGCGGCGCTGGTGCGCTCGCACTCCCCCCGCTGCACGCTTGTCCGATGGTGTGGGATGTCGCGAGGCGTCTGAAGTGCGCCGGCTTCCAGCGGCGCTTTTCGCACTTCTCGAGCCTCACCCCAAGCGGCATCAGTTCCTCGCGCTCCGGTCGGTTCTATCCCGTCCCACTTGCGGGACGAAGGCGTCCCGAAATCGACGTCCGACCCGGCACGGCATCCCCGGTACTTGACCCGAGGAACATTGGGCTTCAACCACTTCGGCACTTCGCCGGTCTGGCACGCCGCCTGCAACCCCACTTCGACAGAAAAAGCTGTGATGAGCACCGGACAGTCAATGGACGAGGAAGGCAGGGAAGGTCTGAACCGTGCCGGAACCCCCTTTGCGTCATGACCGATCTCAAGTCCGCCTTTCGCCAACTGCTCCGGAGCCCGGGCTTCACCACCGTGGCCCTGCTGGCCCTGGCCATCGGGATCGGCGCCAACGTCACCATCTTCAGTTTCGTGGATCGGCTGCTCTTCCGCCCCGTCCACCTGCCGGAGGTCCATCGCCTCGTCAGCTTCTGGACGACCGACAGCGGTCAGGTCGGTGGCAGCCGCACGCGTTTTGGAATCACCCCGGCGGACTTCCGCGATTGGCAGCAAGCCTTCACCAGCTTCGATCATCTGGCCGCCGCACAATCCTGGCAGGTCGCGGCCAGCGGGGAAGGTGAACCCGAACAGCTCTGGGCGCAGCGCGTAACCGCGAACTTCTTCGCCGCGCTCGGCGTCGGTCCGGCCCACGGCGCCGCCTTCACTGCCGACCACGAAGTCCCCGGTCGCGCCGACGTGGTCATCCTCAGCCACCGTCTCTGGCAGCGACGTTACGCCGGCGCGGCCGACCTCATTGGCCAGACGATCCGGCTCGCAGGACGGCCGCATACCGTGCTCGGCGTGATGCCCGAGACTTTCGATTATCCCATCGGCACGGAGCTCTGGGTCCCCCTCGCCCTCCCGCCCGGCGAATGGGCACTGCGCGGTCTGGGGGATTCGCACCTGCAGCCGGTGGGCCGGCTGAAGCATAACCTCACGGTCGCCGCGGCCCACGCCGAACTCGACGCGGTGATGAGCCGCCTCGCCGAAGCCCATCCCCAAACCAACGGACGACGCGTCGCCCGCTTGCTTCCGCTGTCCGAGCGTGTCGTCGACGAATCCGGCAGCCGGCTGCTCATGACCCTGGTCGGCGGCGCCACCCTCTTTGTCCTGGCGCTGGTGTGCGCGAACCTCGCCAACTACCAACTGGCGCGCGGACTCGACCGCGCCCGTGAACTGGCCATCCGCGCCGCCCTGGGCGCCACCCGGGGGCGCCTGGTCCGGCAACTCCTGGTCGAAAACCTCGTGCTGGCGACGGCCGGCGGCCTGCTCGGCGCCGCGCTTGCCGTGGCCGGGGTCCGAACGCTCCAGGCCGCCATGCCGGGCGAGATCGCACTGGCCGTGCCCGGATGGACGCTCGTGACGGTGAACCACCGCTCCTGGTTGTGCATGCTCGCGCTCGTGCTCCTCGCCAGCGCCCTGGCGGGACTCCTGCCCGCCTTGGCCGTGTCACAGCCACGCCTCGGTGAAGCCCTGAAGGAAGGAACGCACCAGGCCACAACCGGCCGACAGCGCCGCTGGTTGAGGCAGGGATTAGTTGCCCTGCAGGTGATGCTGGCGCTGCTGCTGCTCACCGGCAACGGCTTGTTCGTCAAGTCCTTCCTCGCCCTCACCTCGTTCGGCACCTCTTTCCCGGTGGATCAGGTGCTCACGTTCGAGGTCACTCGACCCAGTCGACTCGCCACCGACACGCCGGTCCAGGAGGACTGGTGGCAACGGGCGGTGGAAGAACTGGCGGCCATCCCGGGCGTGGAAGCCGTCGGCGTCGCTGGCCGTTCGGCAGTGGACCAGTGGTTTCCGCGTCTGGTCGAATTCGAGAACGCCCCGACGGCACCGCCCGGCCAACCGCAACGCGTGCCGACCCAGGCGATCAGCCCGGGCTACTTCAACGTCCTGGGGCTCCCCCTCCGCCTGGGGCGGGCCTTCGACGCTCGCGACGACCTCAGCGCCCTGCCCGTCGCCATCCTCACCGAGAGTGCCGCGCGCCGTTTCTTCCCTGCCGAAGATCCGGTGGGCCGACGGTTCCAGACCCCCAAAGGCTCGAGCGGCCCGCCCCAGTGGGTCACGATCATCGGCGTCGTCGCCGATCCCAGGGTCGGCCCGCAGACCCTGAATCCAGCCGCCGTTATCTTCCCGCTGGCCCAGGGAGCGGATCAGCAGCTCACCTTTCTCCTTCGCACCACCGCCGACGCTTCGAGCGTGATCCCGGCCGTCCGCGAGCGAATGCGCACGCTTCACCCCGATCTGCCCCTGCTGCGCCTGGCAAGCCTGCGCGACGCGCTCCGGGCGAACATCGGTGCCCTGCCGGTCGTGGCCGGGTTGCTGGCCGGGGCCGCCGCCGTGGCGCTGGGGTTGGCGGCGCTGGGCTTGTACAGCGTCCTCGCCCAGGCCGTGGCCCAGCGACGGCAGGAGATCGGGGTGCGCCTGGCCCTGGGCGCCCAGCGGCGCGACATCCTGCGGGTGATGCTCCGCGGCGGCATGGCCCCTGCGCTAGTCGGGCTGTCGGTGGGTCTTCCCCTGGCGCTCGGTTTCGGCTGGCTCCTGGCCGGCGAATTGGGTAGCGACCTGCCCCTTTCCGCTGTCGAGCCCGGGGTGCTGACCGGCGCCGCGGGACTGTTGCTGGCCGTGGCCGCGGTCGCCGTGTTCCTGCCTGCCCGCCGCGCCGCCCAAGTCGATCCCCTGCAGGCGCTCCGCAGCGAATGAGAAAGTCGCCATGAAGAACCTTCGCCTTGCCGTCCGCCAACTGCTCAAGCACCCCGGCTTCACCGCCGTGGCCATCCTGACGCTCGCCCTGGGCATCAGTGCCAACGCCACCGTGCTGGGCATCATCCACAGCTTCTTCTTCCGACCGCTGCCGGTGAAGGACGCCGCGCGACTCGCCATCGTCCTGCAGAAGACCGACGTCGTCGAATTCCCGCACGGGTTCGCCTGGCCGGACTTCAAAGACCTGCGTGAGCGAGTCGAGCCGTTCGAGGACGCGTTGGCCCTCATGGTCTCGCCGGCGAACCTGGGCACCGCCGGTCGCACCCCGGACCGCACGTGGATCGAGTACGTCAGCGGCAACTACTTCACGATGCTGGGCGTGCCCGCCGCCCTGGGCCGAACCTGGGGACCGGGGGAAGGTGAGCAGCCCGGCGTCGACCCGGTCGTGGTCCTCGCGCATGACTACTGGCAACGACAATTCGGCGGCGATCCGTCCCTGGTAGGCCGCAGCATCCACGTCAACGGCCAGCCCGTAACCGTCCTCGGCGTCATGCCCGAGCACTTCAGCGGCGCGCAATGGGCCATGGCCTCCAGCGCCTGGGTGCCCGCCCCTCTGTTGCCCCAACTGGCCGATGGCGGACGCGACCTCATCGAGAGCCGGGACGCGCCGGCCTTCAAGATCATGGCCCGGCTCAAGCCCGGGATCTCGGCGGCCGAAGCGCGCGCCGCCGCCGACGTGGCCGTCCAGCAAATCGCCAGCGAGCATCGCCGCGACCACCGGCCCGCCCACGTCATCGTCGTGCCCGAGATGCGCAGCCGACCGGAGCCGAGCTTCTCGCAGTTCATGCCCTTTGCGGCGGCGGTGTTCCTGGGGTTGGTGCTCCTGATCCTGCTCATTGCCTGCGCCAATGTGGCCAATCTGATGTTCGCCCGCGCGCTGAGCCGGCAGAAGGAAATGGGCATCCGCACCGCCCTCGGGGCCTCGCGCGGACAGCTCATCCGGCAACTGCTCGTCGAAAGCGTGTTGCTCGCCGTGGCCGCCTGCGTCGTCGGGGCGTTGCTGGGACAGGCCTTTGGCCTCTGGCTCAGTGGCCTGGCGCCCACGGGCGACATCCCCGTGCGCAACGACGAGTCCTGGAGCTGGCAGGTCTTCGCCGCGACCCTCCTGCTGGCCGTGGGCGCCGGTGTGATCACCGGAATCGTCCCTGCCCTCCGGGCGACTCGCCTGAACATCCACACCGTCCTCAAGGAAGGAGGCAGCGCCCTGGTCGGATCCACGCGCCACCCCTTCCGCAGCGCGCTGGTGATCGGCCAGACCGCGCTGACGGTGACCGTCCTGGTCTGCGGCGGCCTCTTCCTCGAAAGCTTGCGGCGGGTGGCGCGGCAGGACCTCGGCTTCCAGACCGACAACCTGGTCATGGCCTCGGTGGACCTCGGCCTCCAGCGTTATCCCGAGGACCAGGGCCGCCGATTCTATCAGCAGTTGCTCGACCGGCTCGCCACTGTCCCCGGCGTGAAGTCCGCCGCCCTCGGCGGCCATGTGCCGTTCGATTACTCGATGCGGCTGTCGGATGTCGCCGCCGAAGGCGCCGCTACCAGCACTGACCCGGCCGCGCCCGACGGTTTCGTGTCGGCTGGCTTCTGCCAGATCAGCACCAACTACCTCCGCACCCTGGGCATCACCCTGCTCCAGGGAAGGGACTTCGAGGCGCGCGACGATGCCACCGCCCCGCGCGTCGTCCTCGTCAATCAGCACCTAGCCCGCCGGCTATGGGGGGATGAAAGCCCGGTCGGCAAGCGCCTGCGGTTCGGTCGCGGTGACGATCTGCGCGAAGTCGTGGGGGTCGTGCGCGACGGCAAGTACTTCCTCCTGGGAGAAGAACGGCGCCCGTTCGTCTACACGCCCCTCGCCCAGCACTATGCCGCCGCGGCCTCCCTGCACGTCCGCAGCGAACGCGCCCCCCTCGCGCTGGTCCCCGCCCTGCGCCAGGCCCTCGCCGAACTCGACCCGCATCTGCCCATCTACAACGTGCGCACCATGGACGAGCACCTCCGCCAAAGCGCCCTCGCGCTCATGCCGCTGCGCGCCGCCGCCACCCTGGCAGGTGTGCAGGGCCTTCTCGGTCTGGCCCTCGCCGTCATGGGAATCTACGGCGTCGTGGCCTATGCCGTCAGCCAGCGCACCCGGGAGATCGGCATCCGCATGGCTCTCGGGGCCCAACGCTTCGACGTGCTGCGCCTCGTGGTGCGCGAGGGCTGGCACCTCACCCTGGTCGGCCTGGGCATCGGCTTGGCCCTCGCCCTCGCCCTGGCCACGGGACTGTCGCGGCTCCTCTACGGCCTGAACCCGATGAACCTGCCGGTCTTCGCCGCGGTCCTGACCCTGCTCGCCGGCGTGGCTTTGCTCGCCTGTTACCTGCCCGCCCGTCGCGCCTTGCGCATCCATCCGGTCGAGGCCCTCCGCAACGAGTAGGGCACGACCTCTCCCTGCTCTGCCGCGCCACCAAGTCCCATGCACGACCTGAAGTTCGCCCTCCGGTTGCTCTGGAAAAGCCCGGCGTTCACCGCCGTCGCCGGTCTGTCCCTGGCCCTTGGCATCGGCGCCAACACCACCGTCTTCTGCTGGATGCAGGAGGTGCTCTGGCGCCCGCTCCCCGGCGTGACGCGCGCGGACCAGATCGTTGTCCTCTGCAGTTCCCGCGGACCCCAGTACTGGGACACCGTGTCCCTGCCCGATTTGCGCGACTACACCGCCCTCACCAACGTCTTCGCCGGCATCATCGGGTCCCAAGTCACCCCCGCCTGCCTCACCCTCCAGGAGGAACCCGAGTGGATGTACGGACAAATCACGACCGCCAACTTCTTCGACGTCCTCGGCGTGAAACCCCTGCTGGGTCGCACCTTCCTCGCCGAAGAGGATACCCGGCCCGGCGGGGCGCCCGTACTCGTGCTGAGCGAGGCCTTCTGGCAGCGCCGCTTCGGTGCCGACCCGAATGTCATCGGCCAGACTGTGGATGTGAACCGGCACACCTTCACCATCGTCGGCGTGGTGCCCGCCGCCTTCCGGGGAACCATGAGCGGGCTGCGCTGCGATTTCTGGGCGCCGCTGGTCATGCACGAGCAGGTCGCCAACTTCGGCTCCCTCACCGCTCGCGGCGATCGCTGGCTGCACACCCAGGCCCGCTTGCGCACCGGCGTGACGCGCACCGAGGCCCAGGCCGCCGTCAATAGCGCCGCCGCCCAACTGGCCGCGGCCTACCCGGACACCAACGGTGAGATCGGCTTGCGCGTGCTGCCCGTCTGGAAGGCGCCCTATGGCGGGCAAGCCATGCTGCTCCCCGTGCTCGGCATCCTGTTCGCCGTCAGCCTCGGCGTGCTACTCATCGTGGCCGCCAACGTCGCCAACCTCCTGCTCGCCCGCGCGACGGCCCGCGAAAAGGAGGTCGCCATCCGCCTGGCGCTCGGCGCGGGCCGCCTCCAGTTGATCCGGCAGTTCCTGACTGAGAGCCTGGCGCTCGCCCTCCTCGGTGGGGTCCTCGGCGTCGTCTTCGCCCATTGGGGCGCCACGCTCTTCAAGCACTTCCTTCCCCACACGTACCTCCCCATCGGCTACACCTTCGACGTGGACCAACCCACGCTCCTGTTCACCCTCGCCGTCACCCTCGCGACCGGCCTCGCTTTCGGCCTCGCCCCCGCCCTCCAGGCGTCGCGCCAGAACCTCGACGCCACCCTGAAGGAAGGGGGCCGCACCCCGAGCAGTACCCTCCCCAATCACCGGTTGCGCAGCGTGCTCGTCGTCGCCGAAGTCGCCCTGGCCATGGCCCTGCTCGTCGCGGCGGGACTGTGTCTCGAGGGATCACGCCGCGCCCAGCGCGTGGACATCGGCTTCGATCCCCAGCAGGTCCTCGTGGCTGGCCTCCGCGTCGGCATGCACGGGTACGACGAGCAACGGGCGCTGGGTTTCTACCGTCAGTTGCGGGAACGACTGGCCGTGACCCCCGGCGTGCAGCAAGTGGCCCTCGCCAGTTGGCTTCCCTTGGGCTTCGAAGGCGGCTCAAGCCTCAGCGTCCAGGTGCCCGGTTACGACCGTGCCCCGAACGAGGACATGGGCGCCCAGTACGCCATCATTTCACCTGACTACTTCGCCACGCTCGCGATCCCGGTGGTCGCCGGCCGCGATTTCACCGAACAGGACGACGCCACGCGGCCGCGGGTGGCGATCATCAACGAGACGATGGCCCGTCGCTTCTGGCCGGGACAGGATCCGCTGGGACGGACGTTCACCATCTGGGGGGGAGAGCGCGAACTGACGGTGGTCGGCATCGCCAGGGACGGGAAGTACCGCTTCCTCCAGGAGCCGCCGAAGCCCTTCGTCTATTTCGCCTACCAGCAGGGGGTGTGGGACCTGAACCTCGGCGTCGCGGTGCGCACCGTGGCCGACCCGCTGGCGTTCGCCGGGACGTTGCGCCAGGCGCTGCGCGCCGTGGACCCCGGCGTCGAGATCTGGGCGCTGCTGGCCATGACCGACTTCATCCAAGCCGCGTTCCTCGGCCAACGGATCGTGAGCACCCTGCTGACGGCATTGGGCCTGGTGGCGTTGTTCCTGGCGGCCATGGGGATCTACGGAGTGATGACCTACGTGGTGAGTCAACGGACCCATGAGCTGGGCATCCGGATGGCGCTGGGCGCGTCGGCGGGCGGGGTCACGCAACTCGTGGTGGGAGAGGGCATGCGATTGGTGGGAGTGGGGCTCGGGCTCGGGGTGCTGGGGGCGCTCGGACTCAGCCGCTCGCTCGCGAGTTTCCTCTACGGGGTTCCCCCCTTCGACCCGGTCACCCTGGGGACGGTGGCGCTCGTGTTGACGCTGGCGAGCCTTCTCGCCTGCCTGCTGCCGGCCTGGCGGGCCGCCCGGGTGGATCCCATTGTCGCACTCCGCACCGGCTGACTCTCGAGGAACCCGGGGCTTCCCACGGCGAGGCTCTCCGTCCAACACGGTTCCCTCTTGGCACCGCCCTGAGCGATTCTCTCCTCCAAGCTCGCCGTGAGATTGCGCCTCAGATCGTCGAGGCTCCCGGCTCGCAGTCGCCAGCACAACCGCTCGAGGTCGACCACCCGGTACCGCCGGCGCTGCCCCATGATCTCGTGGTAGCCGACCCACCGCCACTCCCGCGGGTGCGCCACCACACCGCACCGGACCATGTTGAGTTCGAGTTGGACGTCACACAGTAGTCCAACAGCGAGACGTCGAATTTCCACAAGTGCTCTCGTAACCTGGCCCGGTAGTTGTCGCGGTCGCGGGCAAACTTCAGCAGGAACGTCTGGTTGTGACAGCGATGCGTGGCGAAACTGCTTGCCGCCCCTCCGCGCAGCGCCTAGTAAGTCCGCGATGATTCGTATCGCGTGAGTGACGCGACGACCTCTTCGGCGGCGGTTTGCTGCCGGGCGTCGCCAGTTTCTGGGACCGTCGCGTGGTGCGGGTGATCAGACGCTGCCCCCGTAGCTCAAATGGATAGAGCAACGGTTTCCTAAACCGTGGATTCCCGTTCAATTCGGGACGGGGGTACCAGCCTTGAAAATAAAGGGCAAAACCCACTTCGAACTCGATCCGAAATCACCTTCGGGTTGACTTTTTCCGACACTTCGCCGACACCTTCCGACATGAAACGTCGCGAGGTGGCGGCATGGCCAAGGACGATTGCGGTGGGCGGAACCAAGGTCCGAGTGTACCGACGACGGCGCACGGACGGCAGTTGGGGGTACGAGGTGGCGGACTACTCGACGGGCCGGCGCAAGCTCCGGTCGTTTGCCGAACCCAAAGAGGCCCTCGCCGTCGCCGAGCGGATCGCCCGATTCCTGGCCGCCGGCCAGACCGCCGCCGCCCAGTTTTCCGCAGCCGAACTCTCAGCCTACGGCCGGGCCATCGAGAACCTTCGGGCAACGGGTGTCGCCATCGAGTTGGCCACGGCAACTTACGCCAAGGCCCTTGAAATCCTCCGGGGCAAGGACCGGATCCTGGAGGCCTGCCGTTTCTTCGCCGACCGCGACCCGGGCAACCTGCCGCCCCGGACAGTCGCGGAGTGTGTGGAGGAGTTTCTCACGTTGAAGAGGTCCCGAGGGGCGTCACCCCGTTACCTCGCGGACTTGCGAGCTCGCCTCGCGCGGTTCGTCGCGACTTTCCAGATTCAGATCGCCGCGGTGACGGGCGCCGCCCTGCAAAAGTGGCTCGACGGTCTGCGCTTGGGGCCACAGAGCGTGAAGAACTTCCGGACCGTCTTGCGGACGCTTTTCGGCTTCGCGGAGGCCCGCGGCTACATTGCCCGCGGGCTGAACCCGGTGGAGGCCACCGAGGCGGTCAAAGCCCGGAACAAGGACGCCGTCGAGATCTACTCGCCGGGAGAGTTGACCAGGCTCCTGGCGGCTGCACCCGAGGACTTCCGTCCGCTGGTGGCTCTCGGAGCGTTCGCTGGCGTTCGGTCGGCGGAACTGGCGCGCCTGCAGTGGCCCGACATCGATCTCGTCGGGGGCTTCGTCACCGTGGGCGCCGCAAAGGCCAAGACCGCCTCGCGGCGCATCGTCCCCGTGTGCCCGGCCTTGCGGGAATGGCTCGCCCCCTGGGCCGGCCAGACAGGCAAGGTGTGGGACAAGGGAGAACTCACGCTGCGCCGGCGCCGCGAGGCGACGGCCAAGGCAGCAGGCGTGCCGTGGAAGGCAAACGGACTTCGGCATAGTTACGCGTCCTACCGCCTGGCCGCGACCCAGGATGCCGCGAAGCTGGCGCTTGAAATGGGAAACAGCCCGGCCGTCGTGTTCCGCCACTACCGGGAGTTGGTGAAGCCGGCCGAGGCCGAAAGGTGGTTCGCCATCCGCCCGGGTGTGCCCGAGAACGTTCTGTCCTTGAGTGCCGCCGGCGCATGAGCGGGGACCCTTGTCGAGACCACAGCCTTCCCAGGGCAACAGAACCGTCCGCAGCAACGGGGTACTTCACGTCCTTCAAATCGATCGCTCGGTCCCTCTCCCACCCCTGGCCCATTCTGTCCCCGAGGCGCGGGGGATTGCCCTGACCTGCACTGTCCCGTACCGGAACGAGCGGAGACGCAAAATTGCGGTTTTTGGCGCATAGAACTCTGCGGGTCCATCTGCCATTGCGGTCGTGAGTGATGAACACGAACAATCGCAAGGCTACTGACCAAAGCGGGGTGCGCCCGCCTGAACTGGGCTTTGTTTCCAAAGCGGTGGTGGCCCGGTTCCTGGGACTGACACCGCGGACGGTAGAGAACCTCCACACGCGGGGCCTGCCGCACTTCAAGTTCGGACCGCGACGCAATCGCTATGACCTCGCTGAAGTGAAAGCGTGGGCCGAACGTGAGTGTCGGGTGGTGCGCATGGGCTAAGAACGAAAGAGGACCGCCGGCCCCCCGGGGAAAGGTGAACCGACGGTCCCGACCAATTGTGGAGAGGGACTCTATCGCGACCGCGCCTGAAAGCAAGGGCGGGGAGGGTAACGGTCAGACTGAAGCGCCGGGTGGCGGCTTGCGTTCCCCAGCCCGGGGACGCCTCAACCCGTCCAAGGAAGCACCCTTCGCCTGGCAGTCCAAGAGCGCCTTGCGAGCCATCGCCACCGGTCGCTACGTCACCAATCCGACGCAATTGCATCGCGGTGTACGCCGCTCTCACCGCGATGGAGAGCTGGCCTGGTGAGGCGTCTGCTCGCATGAAGGCGTGCTGGCCGCCTTCACCGGATTTCCACCAGATCCGTCCGCCAGCTGCGCGCTCGACCTGGAACGTCTGAGGCTGGTCGATCAACGCACCTGGCGGTGCGTGGCACCCGCGAGAGAACGCCGTCACGTACCCGTCTCTTGACGCGCCGGCAGTAGGGGAAACCTGGGGTAGGGTGGCGATGCCCGACTGGGGCGACAGGGTACCCAAGGTCGGTACCGGAAAGCGGTCCAGCCGTGCCTGGAACCAGCGTCCCCTGAGACCCCGAGGGGTCCCTGGAGTTTGGACATTTCCGCCGGACCACGACCCGTGATGGCGTAGATCCTGAAGCCAGTGGAAGATCCGCGTCCAGGGCCGTACCGCTCCGGGCGATGATTATGGCGGTGCGCCTGGTGGCGGCGCACCCCGACTGGCATCGCACGCCGCGTCGCGTCATCTGTGCGAGCCTGAACTGGCGTAACGCGGCCGGCCGACTCAAAGATGGCCGCCCGCACGCTGCCTTGAAGCTGCAGGTCCGGGTTTATCCAGTTGCCACCGCCACGGACCTGGTACCGGGTCGGTCGCGTGCGCAAGCCCCACCTGGCCAGCTGAGCTGCTGCCCGCGACGCCGATGCCCATTGACAGCGATCTGGTCAGCAGCCTGTGCGCTCGAACTGGTCCAGACTGGTTACGCTTAAGGCGTGGGACGCTGGCTGGCCCAGTATCATTATCGGGGTTTCCAGGGGCGGTCAGAGAACCTCCAATACCTGGCTGCCGATGGTCGCGGACGAGATGGTGATGGTGTTTGGCGCGGCTGCCTGGAAAGTCGCGGGTGCATCGGTCTACTCGGCTGGTCGTGGTGGAGCAGCCGCGCGTTAAATACCCGGGTTTGCTGGGCCAATCAACAGCGCTTCCCGTTTTGCCCTGGTCTGAATATCTGGCCTCGCACTCCTGGGTTTAGCCGCCCGGCGCTTGTCCGCGGATTGGCAGCCTGCTACGGCCATCCGGTGTGGCTATCGAGACCTTCGTGGAGGAGGACCGCTTGCTGGCACTGTTTCACTGCCGCCGGTTGGCTTCACCGGACAGACCACCGGCAATCTGTCAAGACCGCCAGCGCACGCTGCAAAAGCCCCGCAAAAGCGGTGTGGTGCGGCCAGCCGCACCTGGCCTTCGTCAACGCTTGATCACCCCATGAACCTCTGACCTATCTGGTGGCCCACACCCGCTGATTCGTTTTCCAGCAGCGCAGCCCAACGCGCCCTCCTCGCCCCATATTTTTGGTATCCCTCTGTGGCCTGGGCCGAGGTGAAATCTCACGCGCGCCACTGCCTGCCGCAACACCCACAAAGACTGGCTGGCGGACTGCTGAAGGTCTCTTCGCGCCTGCTCCTGCAGCCACGCGCCTTGTTCCATCCGATTCTGGAACAGGTCTTCAAGAGCACCAGCTCCAACGTATCGTCCTGAGCACTGACGACACGCGGGTGTGGCGCTAGGGCAAGCACGTCCCCTAAACCCAATGGCATCGCGATCCCTTTGGGACCGGCCTTCCAAACCAACCTGCGTTGTTGGGGACACCGCTCCTGCAAGCGAGTTCAACCTGCCGCCTATGAGCGCGGGATGGAGTGAGTTCCTCCTGCTCCTTCCGCGCGCTTTGAAATGGCCCCGGTGGCCAAAGCCTGGCGCGAAAGCTGCGGCGGCTGACCACCAGAGTATCGGCGCCTCAAGAAGGAAAAGAACCTTCGGTGCAGTTTGTCACGCTGACCAAGAAGTGCGCGTCACCTCGACCAGACTGGCTACGTGGCCCAGCGCCTCTTCCAGTCGGCGACGGCTCCTTCTGCAACTGCACCGTGGCGGGAGGATTGGGAGGCCCAGAACGAGCGTGATCGTGCGCTGTCGTAAAGACATTGTCCTGTGCAGCGCGCGCTGAGTCTCTCTCTGGCCCGTTTCTATGGCTGAACCAAGTTCACCCCTGGAGCAAGTTCGCTGGCTGGCGCTTCCGCGCCTGGTGGCAGAAGATCCAGATTCACGGGGCTGCTTCGCCCAGGCATGCAAGGAACTGACCAAGATCTATTGGCAGGGCGCGGTTCAAAACGGAAGTCCGCCTGGTGGTGGCGCCAGGGCTATCGCACCACCAAGAACGGTCAGTATTACCGGCAGCCCGCCCATTTGCTGACCATGACCTGAGCACGCCGGCTGCGGTCTTACTGCGCGCCTACTTCGACCGTTGGGGCATCGAGGTCAATCATCGACGAGAAGGGATATCCTGGCGCCTGGCCAGGCCCAGTCTTGGAACAAGAATTCGCGAGCAAAGTGCCCGCGCTGCTGGTGGCCATGTATAGTTGGTTGCTCACGTTTCCATTGCTACGGCACCACCCGCACCGAGGGTCTATGAAGCCCTGCCCAAAATGGCGCCGGCAGTCAAGCGCCCTCCTGCCTGACCCAGGACCCTGCTACGCAAGCAGCTGGCCGATAAAACTGGTCACGTTTTCCACGGCGACCGCTACGCCAATTTATCAAACGATGGTCGGCACTGCCGCTGGGCCTGATCGCAACTCAGCGGATTCGACCCACTTTCGCTTCTTCAGAATGTCCAACTCCAGAGACCCCGGAGGGGTCCTCAAAGGGGGGGGAGAATGAAGCTGTCGCGCCGCCGGCAGCCGGAGCCGCCTCCGCTGGCGCTGCGGCTCCGCTGCCGGCGAATGGGGATGGAAAGGCTGCCTGGCTGACGAACGGACTGCCCGACTGACTATGAAGCTCAGTTCTGTTTACTACGTGAAACGAGAGGCACTGGCCTCCACGCGGACAACGGTCGCCACCACGATGAAGATCGAGGAAGTCCTCAATTGGGCAGGCTTGTATCGGTTGCGGCTCGGAAAGCACCCACCCCCTGACCTCGAAGAGAGCCGTCGTCAGCGACTCCGAGTTCTTGACCATCACCTCCAGACGGTGACGGCCGGAACGTGCCGGAAGTGCGGAACCTCCTACGAGTACGTCACCAGGCTCGAACCCGAGCGCGAAGCACTGGACGAGTCCCCCACCCTCTGCCTGACCTGCTTCGAGTGGGAGGAGGATGCACCGGCTCGTCGCAAGCGGTTGAATGCATTCGAGGAACAGAATCCCGGAGCCTTCTTCTACCTACCGCAACAGGGGAATCCGCCCAGGCCCGCGCAATACGACATGGTCCAAGCGTGGCGCCCTGACAAACGCATCGCCCTGGTCCTGGTCGGAGATTCGTTCACGGGCAAGACAACGGCCGCTTACCATCTGGCGAAGCATCTGGTTTCCGCGCCAGAACAGCTCATCAACAAGTTCCTGGCGGTAAACGCCGGTGAGCTGAATCGGATCCCTGAACTGGCCCTAGAACGAACGCTCGACGAATTCCTGAAGTCCCTCCTGGAGCCTGATCTGCTGCTGATCGACGATCTCGACAAGGTCCGGATCACCCCTCGAGTGGCCAGCGAACTCTGGACCCTCTTTGAAACGCGGCTACGCCATACCGCAGTGCCGATCATCATCACGATGAACATCCGCCGGCGAAGAGACTTCATCAAGCTCTTTCCTCGCGGGGCACCGGCTCTGGTTCCCGAAGGACTGCACGCTGCCGATGGACGACTACTGGGTGTGCCTGCTCAACGCCTACCACCACCGCTATGCGTGGTTCGACGGGCGCTTCGCGTTCGGGTTCAAGGACACGTACACCGGGCGGGGCGGGATGGCGGAGTTCCGGGCCGGCGGGGGCGAGGAGGCGGCGACGGCCTTGCTCAAGCGGTACTTCGGGGCGGCGGTGGTGCCCAAGCGGCTGAGCCGGACGGCGACCAAGCAGGAGCGTAACCCCAGTGCGCGCTCGATCGCCCTTCCCTGGACCTATTGAGAGCTCAGGGAAGGCTTTCTGAAAAATAGTAAAGAGACTCTCCCAAAAGACTTGGGAACAAACGGATGAACCAGGCACATTCTCCATTGTCGTTATACGCGGTCAGCGCATACCCTTTAACTGTGGAAACAGCAAGACAACTGAAAGGAGAGACAATGCGAGTATATGACCTCCTTGTGGACGGTCGGCCCAGTCTGACCGTCTGGGCCACGGACGAGACAGCGGCCCTGAACTTCGTGCGACGGTGCGCCAAGCTCCCCGCCTTCCATCGCTGCCGGGCCGTGGCCCGATTCCCGGAGGACGATGAGTTGCAGGCCCGCATCCAGGCGGCGGAACGCGCGGCGGGATGGGACCCGAACCCCTGAAGTGACGCACCCCATGAACACGATGGAAAAGCGCGACACCGAAGGCTGGTCGGAGGCGGCCTGGAAATCGGTGGCGGTGAAGTCCCTGCGCCTGGGGTGGCCGGCTGGCCTCGCGCGGGCCGAGCGGGCGCTCACCGCCTCGGGCATGAAGCCGCTCCTGATCTGCGGTCTCTTCGAGGACGTGTTCCCGCCCCCGCGCGAGCTCCCCCGGGCGCTGGCCGAGATCGCCCGCCGGGACTACGCCGCGCTCTGCCGGCGGGAAACCCACCACGGCCGCGGGATGACGCCCCAGTTCTGCGGGCTCGAGTACCACGCGGTGCGCGGGGCGCGCAGCGAACAGGGCCGGCTCTACCGAGAAGCCAAGCGCTACAAGCTCTGGCTGCCGCCCCGTTCCCTGAACTGCTTCTGGACCTGGCTCGCGATGCTCCCGCAACCGCCCCAGCCGCAGCGCCCGGTCGATGAAGCCGAGTGGCGCGGGATGCTCCCTGTCTTCCTGGACGGGCACACGCCGGAGGGCCGGGAGCGCCGCACGCTGGTGACGCTCCTCTCGGGGCACTACCGCCAGCATGATGAGCTGGGCAAGCGGGTGCTCCGGGACGGGTGGGAGGAGATCCGGCGGCAGGTGCACGCGGAAGTTCCCCTGCCGGCTCCCGGCCCGGCGCTGGGCCAGCCCCAGCAACTCTCCCTGATCTGACACGCTTGCCAGCGATGCAGGGAGAGTCTCTCCCAAGCCTAAAAGAGTCCGCTTAACCTGCCTTCCTTCAACGTCCCCGGAACAAAATGAGCCGGGGACGTTTTTTTCCATTGTCACCCAACGCGGCCAGCGTATATCCCTTATACAGCAGCACAACCTAAGCTGCAGAACAAGAAGGAGTAACAGATGCAACCAAGGAAGCTAGCAGCACCAGATGAGACGGCGGCCGAGCTTGAGTTCGGGGTCGAGATCGAGACCGTCATTCCCCACAGCAGTGGCCTCGAAGTGGGGAGCTACCACCGGGGCAACCCGGTCACCGTGGGCCGCACCCCGGGGGGCGAAGTCCTCCATGCCCCCACCTTCAACGGCGAGCTCTGGCGGGCGGACCGGGACGGCAGCATCAATATCCCCCGCGGCTATCAGGCGTGCGAGTTCGTCAGCCCCCGGCTCAAGGGTGATGCGGGCATCCGGGCGCTGATCGACATGGTCCGGTTCATCGTGGCCATCGGCGGCCGGGTCAACCCGAGCTGCGGGCTGCACGTCACCGTCGGCCTGGGCTGACTGACGAACGACCCCAAGGGGCTGCTCGAGTTCGGCTATCGCCTGGCGAGCAACGCGCACGACAACGCCTGGCCGATCTTCGCCCAGACCGGCACCGACCGGCACCGCAACCACTATTGCCTGCCGCTGAGCAAGCCGGCCTTCGAGAACCTGGCCAAGGCGACCAAAGCGCCGAGCGAACGGGTCGTGGAGCTGGTGCGGTCCACGGGACGGGGGATGGTCAACTTCCAGAAGCTGCTCAACGCGGCCCCCTGCGTCGAGTTCCGCGCGTTCGCGGCCACCTTGAACGAGTACAAGATCCTCCATCACGTGGCCACTGCGCTGGGGCTGGTGAGCAAGTGCCGGGCGGTCAAGCGGGTCTGCCCCTGGAAGCCGGACGCCCCCCGACTGCGGACCAAGACGGCGGTCGAGGCCCTCGAGCGGATGTGGCACCTGCTGCGGTGGTCGGTGAGCGGGACTTCCAGCGAGCCGGCCTACGGGCTCTTCGGGGTGATGCACCAGAAGTTCCCGAGCATGAAGGAGGTGGTGAGCAACGCCGCCCACACCTTCGACCGCAAGTGGCCGGCCCCCTTCTTCACCCCGGCGGTTCCGCCGCCCCCGGCCCAACCGACCCCCGAGCCGGTCCCGCCGACCCAGGCCGCCGCCTAACCGCCACCCCGAACCCCAGGACAAAGCCATGTGCGTGATCCTCATTTGTCCCCCCAAGGTCCGGCCCAGCCGGCGCCTTCTCGAACTCTGCGAACTCGGCAACCCGCACGGTGCGGGGATCGCGTGGCGGGAGGCGGGCATGGTCCACTGGTTCAAGACCGACACGTTGGACCAGATCGAGCTGCTCGCCCGGCGCAAGGCCGGCGAGATCGTCATCCACTTTCGCATCGCCAGCGTCGGCGGCGTGACCCCCGCCCTGCGCCATCCCTTCCCGGTGTCGCCGCGGGCGGGGCTGGCCACGGCCGGCTCGGCCCGCACCGTCCTCTTCCAGAACGGCACCTGGCTGGGCTGGCAGGAGGCGCTGGAGCGGGCCGGGAAGGCGGGCCTCGAGATCCCGGGCGGGGAATGGTCCGACACCCGGGCGGCGGCCCTGCTCGCGCACGGGACCACGGCGGCGGAGCGGGCGGAGTTCTTCGGGCAGGTGGCGAGTCCCTCGCGCTGGGTGTGGTTCGCAGCCCGGGGGACCGAGGCCTTCGGTGCGGGCGTTGACAGGGGTCAGCGCCCGCCTACTCTGTTCGCGTATGGCGGGTGTGGACCGGAGCTTCGAGCGGGCGATCAAGGCGTGGCGGGCGGCGATGGGCCTCTCGCAGTCGCAAGCGGCGGAAGTGCTCGGCTGCCCGGTGCGGACCCTGCAGAACTGGGAGATCAGCCGGACCCGGCCCGCCTCGACCCTCCAGCGGCTGCTCCTGGACCGGTTCGCCGCGGATCTGGGTGAGCCTCCCAGGCGTTCGCGTTCCCCCAAGACCTCCACCACCCCCCGGGCGCCGGCCCGCCGGCCTTCCCGGGCTTCCTAACGCTCTCCCGGCCCTTTCCCGGTCGGTCTCCTTCGGGACTTCAGCGTCCCCCCTATGGTATGGAGAAGATCGGGCTGGCTCCGCAGGAAGCGGAGATGCTGCTGCGCCGGGACCTGGCGAACATCGTCAAGCGCACGGCGGTGGGCAGTCCCCTGACCGCGAGTCAACGGGCGCTGGTCACCGCGTACCTGGCCGGGAAGGACCTGGCCGGGGCGAGTCACGTGCGCACGATTGTCGAGCTGGCCCAGGCCCTGGGCTGCGACCGGCGCACGGTCCAACGGCATCTGAAACGGGAGGGCAACCCCGGTCGAAAGCCCGATGGCCGCTATGACGTGGCGGCCTGGCGCACGTACCTGGCGCAGTTCGGCGGGGTCGACGAGGACGAGTTGGACGAACTCGAGCCGCACCTGCGCTCGAAGCTCATGGCCGTGAAGGTGGCGATGGCGGAGCTTGAGCTCGCGCGGCAACGGGGCGAGTTGGTCACGGTCGAGTCGGTGCGGCAGTTGGGGGCGGAACTCGGGGCGGCCATCCGCAAGACGCTCACCGTCCACCGGCTGGCCTCCTCGCTGGTGGGGCTGGGGGCGCGGGAGATCGAGGACCGGCTCAAGGAGGCGGAGGATGAGACCCTGCGCCAGTTGCACCTGCTGGACCAGCGCCTGAGGACCTGGCGGGCCGGGCCGGACTGACCTACTACTACGCCCTCACGACGGAAGTCGTCAGAAGCCGCGTCTCAGAGCGGATCCGCGAGCTCGCCGTGGCTCCCCCGCCTGTATTTCTGGCCATGGCAGTCCTGGGCATGCGCACCCGTTGCCGGCCAGGGGTTCCCCGAGCTGCGATGCTATTCCATGGCCGACAACACGGCATGGAGCGAGAGGGTGGCGAAGGAGGTGGCGTAATCAGACATCGCGTAGGGAATGATGAGTTGCGACCCATGCACAAGGCTGCCGCACGAGTAGACGACGTTCGGCACATAGCCTTCCCGCTCGCTCGCGTTCGGCGTCAGCAGCGGTTCCCGCAGGCGGCCCAGAACCCGGGACGGGTCGTCCCGGTCCAGCAGAAAGGCACCCAGGCAGTACTTGCGCATGGCGCCAACGCCGTGGCTGAGCACGAGCCAGCCCGCCTCCGTTTCGATTGGTGAACCGCAGTTCCCCATCTGGATGAATTCCCAGGGATGCCGGGGGCCCAGGAGGAACTGGGCCGTGTTCCAGAAGTGGAGATGGTCGGAGAACATGAGGTAGATGTTCTCCTTGTCCTGCCGGCTGAGCATCGCATAGTGGCCCTGGACTTTGCGCGGAAACAGCGCCATGCCCTTGTTCTGAACTGCCGGTCCGTTCAGCGTGATGAACTTGAAATGCAGGAAATCGGGCGTCTCGATGAACTGGGGCAACACCAGCTTCCCGTCATAGGCGGTGTAGGTCGCATAATAGGTCTGCGCTCCGTCGTCGTTCCGGAACCGGACGAAGCGCGCGTCCTCGATGCCGTTGCTCTGGGAGGGGGTGACCGGAAACAGCACGCGTTCGGAGGGTTGCGAGTCGGCGGCGAACTGGACTTCATAATTCGACTGGGCCAGCATGAGGGTTTTGCGGCTCACGGCTTCCGTTTGCCGGTCATGGGTGCCCAGTTGCGTCTTGGCGCCCCGGAGGGCCGTGCGCAGTTCCTCGAGCGTGAACCTGGCGCCCAAGTGTTGCAGCGTATGCCGGGTAAAATCTCCGACCAACCCCAATTCGCGCAGCTTTCGCTCAAAGATGTCCTTCTCATAGGACGCGCTGGGAATCTGTACCGGCTCGAGGCAGTACCGGGTTGCCGGGTCGACCGTGATGCGGCCGCGGGCGTCCAGGGAGCCCGTGCGAAAGGTGAGCGAGGAGATGTGCCCTTCGCCGGTGGCCCGGAGGCTGAGGATGAACCGCAGCGAGCCCGTGGGGAGACGGGACTGATCGGGATGAGGCACGATGGAGGGATTGAAGAGCGCCGCCGCCTCGAGCGAGTACTCGTGGCTAAAGTACGCCCCGAGCAGCATCGTCCGTTCTTCCGAGAGTGTCGGGTCGTTGGGGAGACAATGGCGAGCTTGCTCGAAGCGGTGTCGGAGGAATTCGCGGGTCTGTGCATGGCGCTTGCCAAAGTCGGCCCGCACCTGCTCCCAGAGCCCATGCACGTCGCTTTCGGACAGGGCCATGACCTGGGCGCAGATGGTCCGGGCGCGCGCCTCGTTGGGAAGCAGGAACGGCCGGAGCAGCACCCGGGTGCGGTCGGGGTGCAGCACCACTCCGGAGCGTTGGATGCGAAGGGAGCTCAAGGTTCAACCAGTCCCACGGACCACGCGCTTGGAGATCCAAGGGAACGGCTCGGCGTCGCCCACCTTGGAACGTTCCCGACGATCGGCGAGCCGCTGATAGCGGTGCGCCAGGCCGCAGAGATAGTCCTGGGCTTCGGCCGCCTCGCCGGAGAGGCCCCGCAACCGTGCCACGTTCCAGTCCGCCAGCAGCGCGGCGATGATGCCGGCGTAATCCGCCGCGGTGTAAACGCCCGCCTTCTGGGCCACGCGGGAGAACCGGGCAAAGAGGCTGGGATCGCCGCCGGGCCCCATCAACTGGGCCGGCATGACAATCGTGGTGCGCATCATCTGAGCAAACGCCAGGACGGCACCGTTGGGGTCCAGGGTGAAGATCCGGGACATGAACAGCTTGTAGGCCCGCTCATGGCGGGCTTCATCCGCTGCGATCAGGCCGCAGATGCGATGGAGCCGGTCTTCCCCGGCGCGTTTCCCCAGGTCGCCGACATTGCGATGCGAGATCTTGGTAGCCCGCTCTTGGAACGTGGTATAGACGAATCCCAAGTACGGATCATCCCCGGTGTGGGGGTCGAAGCCGTGGTTGATCAAATACTGGATCGAGGTCTGGATGGCCCGCATGTCCACCCGCCCTGAGAGGTAGAGGTACTGGTTGAGCAGGTCACCATGCCGGTTCTCCTCCGCCGTCCAACCGCGACCCCAGCGTGCCCAGGGAGCATCGCTTGTCCCTGATGGATCCTCAACGCCCTGCAACCGGTTCAGCCACGTTTGGTAAGACGGGAGGGCCTCCTCAGTGATCATGTCGCCCACCAGGCACACCAGCAGTTCGTCGGGCAGCGCCTGGGCGCGCTCACGGAACTCGCTGAGTTGGCTCCGCCAATCCCCCGCCGCCATATCCGGCAGAAGATCGGCGGGTTGCCAGCTCTCCTCCACGGGTTTGAGCAAGGAATCGATATGCTCCCGAAGAAAGGGTTCCATGCTCCGGACGACCTCGCCTCGAGCGCCGGCGAGCGAATCCCGGTCGGAGTCAGCCATGCGCCGCTCCTTCCGGGGTCGCCCGGGCGGGGAGTCCCGGGCGCGCCCCGTTCCCGGCCCACCGCGCATCGGCCTGAGGCCGCATTGCGGCGGAAGGAGACGGGGTAGACAAGGGGAGGGAATGCTGCATGAGATGCATTTCGGCCAGCGCGAGCAGAAAGGCCAGCGTGGATTCCGCGCCCTGGTTCTGGTTGACCCGGTCGATGTGCAGCGCATCGCGGCACCCCCCGGTGGTCGGGGCGTAGAGTTCCAGCCCGAGGTCGTTCCAACCGAGGAACCAGTCAAAGGCGCGCTGGGCCTGCTCGTACCACCAACCATCGGACGTGGCGCGATAAGCCTCGAGGCAGGCGGACACCATGGACTGCGCCTCGATGGGCTGCTGGTCGAAACAGGCGCGGGGGCCAGTACGCGGGTAGAAACCGTTGCTGCCGATGGCGCGGAAATCGCCGCCCTCCGCCGTCTGCACCTCGACCAGCCAGCGTAACGCCTGTAACCCGCGCTCGAACACCTCCACTTGCCCGGTCGCCCGTCCGCTCAGGATCAGGGCATGGGCCAGCTTGGCGTTATCGTAGGACAGGACGTCCTCGAACCAAGGCCAGTCTGCATCCGCCGTCCGGGTGAACAGGTCCATGAGCCTCGTCATGAGGGTTTCCCGCGTCTGCTGGGCGAAGCGCTCCCCATTCAGACGCTGCAGGTATTCATGGATGCCCAGCAGGCTGAAGGCCCACGCCCGTGGGGAGCTGAACTGGGCCACCGCCGGCAGCGCCTGGGCGAAGATTTGCCCAGACATGACCTGAAAACTGCGATAGGGTGAACGACCGACGCCCAGGCCCAACGCCCAGAGCGCGCGGCCATGAGAATCCTCCGATCCCTGTTCATCCAGCCAGTGGCGGTCGAAGCTGAGGTGGTTGTGGAAGCGCATCGTCAGGGGATTGAAGGCGTGGTGCAGAAAGGCGGCGTAGGTCGTCGCCAGCGTCCGGGCCTTCCCTGCTTCCGTCCCCATCGCCTCCAGCAACACGGTCAGGATGAAGGCGCGGGCGTTGTCGTCGGTGCAGTAGCCTTCAGAGAAATTGGGCACCGTGAAGAGGGCGTGCTGGAAGATGCCGGTCGAATCGGTCATCCGCGACAGATGGTCCAGCCGCAACTCCGGAAGGTCCCGCGGCGCCTGGTCGAGGGTTCGCACAGCAAACGACTTTCGCGACCAGACGGCCCCTTCGCTCCGCGCGCGTTCAAAGGACTGCATGTAGAGGTGCGCCGAGTGACTCCAGACCATCTCCCGTCCCTGCTTGTAGGCGCGCTTGCGCATGGCGTGTCGGCGCATTTCGTCACGCAGCAGGCCGATGACTTCCCGGGCGATGGCTCGGGCGTCGCCGAACGGCACCAGCACGCCGTGTCCGT
Source organism: Verrucomicrobiales bacterium (assembly GCA_015075445.1). Classification (GTDB taxonomy): domain Bacteria; phylum Verrucomicrobiota; class Verrucomicrobiia; order Limisphaerales; family J093; genus DSVZ01. The sequence continues at coordinate 370,949 of JABTUJ010000002.1, read as the reverse complement.
CGGCCAGCAGTTCGGCGGCGTGCCAGTACGGCGTCGAGATCACCGCCTTGCCCGCCCCGAACGCGTAGGCCAGCGTGCCGGAGGTAATCTGCGCCTCGTTCAAGTACGGCGTGAGGTAAAGGTCGGCCGCGCCGATGAACTCCTTGAGTTCCTCGAGCTCGACGAAGCGGTTGTGGAAGATGACGTGCTTCTCGACCCGGTTCTTCCGGGCAAGCCGTTCGAGGCTCAGCCGGTAGGATTCGCCGTGTTCCCGGACCAGGTTGGGATGCGTGGCGCCCAGCACGATGTACACGACATGGGGGAACTCCGCGAGGATCTCGGGCAGCGCATTGAGGGCGTGCTCAATGCCCTTGGTGGGGGACAGCAGCCCGAAGGTGAGCAACACCAGCCGACCTTCCACCCCGAACTGGTCCTTGTAATAGTTGGGATCAATGAACGGCATGTCGGGAATGCCATGTGCGATGAGATCAATCCGGCCCGCCGGGGCCTGGTAGATCTCCTGCAGCATCTGCCGCCCACGCTCCGTCATCACGACCAGCCGCGTCGAGCGCGCGATCAACTCCCGCATGACACGTCGCTGATCCGGACTCGGTTCGCGCAACACCGTGTGCAGTGTGGTCACCACGGGCATCCGCAACTCGCGCAGCAGCGCCAGCAAATGGCCGCCCGCGGGGCCGCCGTAGATCCCGAATTCGTGCTGCACGCAGACGATGTCCGCGTTGCTGATGTTCACGAAGTCCGCCGCGCGTTGATAGGAGGGGAGCTCCTGCTCCTCGATTTCGAAGCGAACGACGTCGGGATACGCGTAGCCGCCGGGGATGTCGTTGACCGGCACGGCGAAACATTGGGTCTGGGGGTGCTCCGAAGCCACGGCCGAGAGCACGTCCGAGGTGAACGTGGCGATCCCGCACTGGCGCGGCAGGTAGTTGCCCAGAAAGGCGATCTTGCGTATGTCGGAGGCTGGTTCCACAACGTGCGTCGGTGCATCGTCCACCCGGAGGTAACCGGATGCTATGGGGTAAAACCCTACTCGCTGGAACCCGCCGCCCGGCCATCTCGTGGGCTCACCTTTCGGGGTTCTTCGTGATGGGCGTGCGCAGGTCCACCACCGCGGGATCGGCGGCGCGGATCAGCTCGAGGACCGCTTGCGGATCGTTCAGTTCGCGGAGACGTCCGGCGATGAACTCGCTCTGCATCAGGCCGTTAAGACGCGCGAGCAGGCGCACTTGCAGATGCGGAGCGGCGAGGGGTGTCAGCACCAGGAAGATCAGGTGGATGTTCTCGTGCTTCCCGAGAACGGGGATCCCCGTCTTTGATTGCGCGAGGATCACCAGCGGCCGGTCCAGCCCCGCGAAGCGCGCGTGCGGGATGGCCAGGCCCCGGCCCAAGTAGGTGCCCAGCACGGTTTCCCGCTCCAGGACCGACTCCAGGATCTGCTCGTGAGGCAGCCACAGCTCCGCAGCGGGAATGCGCGCGAGGACTTGACGGATGGCGTCCGCCAACCCGTGAGCGGTCACGTCCAGGACGATCCGGCCGACGCTCAGGGTGTCAGCGAGGAACAACGGCGGCTCCCGGGCGAACTCATCTTCGACCGAACCCATGACCTGCTCGATGAGGTCCTCCATGGTGATGAAACCCGCCCACTGCCCCCGAGTATCCACCACGATGGCGACGCGGCAGCGTTGCCGCTGCAGTTCGGCGAGCAAGGTTTCCAGGGGGACCTGCGCCGTGGTTCGGAGATAGGGCCGCAGGATGGCCCGGAGGTCCGGGGCGGTTTGCTTGTTCAGTTCATGATGCAGGATGTCCTTCACGTGGAGGATGCCCAGGGGCAACGCATGGCCCCGGTCGAAGACCGGGAACCGCGAGTGTTTCGAGTCGCGGATCAGGTTGAGGTTGTCCGACCAGGGGGTGGCGAGGTGCAGGGTGCGGGTCGCCTGCGGCGGCTTCATGGCGTCGGCCACCTTCAGTTGCCGGAGGTCGAAGACGTTTTCCATGAGGAGCATCCGCAGAAAGGAAAACGTGCCGCCCGTCTGGGCCCGCGCCAGGATGATCCGGATTTCATCCTCGGTATGCGCCGGTTCCTGCGCGCTTCCGCCCATCCCGAGCAAGCGGAGCACCGCGTTCGAGGTCAGGTTGAGAAGCCACAAGGGACCGAAGAAGACGAAATGGCAAGCCCGCAGCGGCAGCGCAATCCACAGACCGCTCGCCTCGGAGCGGCGGAGCGCGATCGATTTGGGGACTAATTCGCCGATCACGATGTGCAGGAAGGCGACCAGGACGTAGGCGACCGACACGGCCGTGGCTTGCACCAGGGCGGGGGAAGCCAAGCCCAAGGCCGCCAGCGGTGCTTCGAGCAGAATCTGGAAGGCGGGTTTGGCGGCAAACCCAAGCCCGATGCTGGCGAGGGTGATGCCGACCTGACACACCGACAGGTATTCGTCGAGGTGCTGCTGGATGCTGTGCAGCACCCGGGCGCGAGCGACCCCGCGATCCGCCAGTTCCTTCACGCGCGTGGGGCGGACCTTGACGCTCGCAAACTCCGCCAACACGAAAAACGCGTTCAGGAGCAGCAGCAACAAGGTCGTCAGCAACAGGATGGCCAGCATGGCAGACCGGAAATGGCACGCGGTGCCAGGGCAAGCCGTCATGCCCGTCGGGGTCGGACCCCGCCCAAGGGTGCCTCACCGCAAAGCCCCTCGCTCGATTGGCGTCAGGAAGTTCCGGGCATCCCCTCGACGATCGCGTCGCTTGCGTGGCCGGCTTCGACCGTGACCGACGACGAGTTTACGCAAGGCATCCGCGGGTCGCCTATGGGGTGAACACCCCATCGCGCCGACGCGATCCCGCGTCCTATCCTCCCTCCATGGGACCCAGCCAGCATTCGAGGTGGCGGGCCGTCCGCAGTGTTCACACGCCCGGCCCGAGGTCGGATGCACCCGAGGCGCTCACTCATGAAGACCTTTCTGATCCACGTCGGCGATGATGATTTCAGCCGGATCCTGCCGGCGGCTCTGGAGCGGAGCCCGGCGAATGGGCGAGTGAAGATCATGGCGTTTCCGCCGCTGGGCATTCAGACCCTGGCACCGGTCTTGCGCCAGGCCGGGCACGAGGTCCGGCTGTTCGACACCGCCCATCCGCAGATGAAGGCCGAGGACATCGCCCGGGCGGTGGCGCAGGAACCCCCGGACGTGATCGCACTGTCGTTTCTCTCGACCACCACGTATCCGGCCGCCAAGCGCATGGCCCGGCGGCTCAAGGCCCAGGCGCCCCGGGTCCCCCTCATCGTCGGGGGCCCGTTTGCCACGCTCAACGCCCCTCACATCCTGCGGGACTGCATGGATATTGATGCCGTAGGGGTGGGTGAGGGGGAAGAGTTGCTGCCGGACTACCTGGCGCACCTCGAGGATCCCGGCGCGGTGGCCGGCCTGGTTTGGCGCTCGCATGGCGGCGTGAAACAGAACGCCCCGCGTCCGCTGCTGCGCGACCTGGATCGCTTCCCCTATCCGGACCGCACCAGTCTGCCGATTGATTACATCGAGTCGCTGCCGCTGGATGTGCCGGCGGTTCTCTCGCTGGACAAGTTCTGCACCGTGCAGACCTCGCGCGGCTGTCCCTACGCCTGCAGCTACTGCGACATTCCGGCCCTAGGCGAGGGGCGGTGGCGGAGCCGCTCGCCGGCGCACGTACTGGGGGAGTTGCAGGAACTGCACGACCAGGGGTACCGCTCGATCTACCTCACCGACGACCACTTTCTGATCAACCGCAAGCGGATCGAGAGCATCTGCCGCGGCATCCTCGAGCGCGGGCTCACGTTCCACTGGGGCTGCGAAGGCCGGGTGGACTCGGTGGGGATCGAGCAACTGCCGCTGCTCCGGGAAGCGGGCTGCGACTTCCTGGCCTTCGGCGTGGAAGCGGGCACCCAGAAGGTGCTGGACCGGCTCAACAAGCGGCAGACGCCTGCGCAGGTCGAGCACGCGGTGCGGGAGGCGAAGCGGCAGGGCATCGGGCGGGTGCACGGGTTTTTTGTCGTCGGCTCGCCCGGGGAAAACGAGCAGGACATTCTGGAGAGCTTCCGGTTCGCGGCCCGTCTGGAGCTGGACACCTTCGGCTTCAACCGGCTGTGTGTTTACCGCGGCACGCCGCTGTGGCAGGAATACGTGGCGCGGGGGATTCTGGAGGACGAGCGTGACTGGCACAAATGGTTCAAGTGTTCGGACATCGATCCGACCGCGTTGCCGGGTGCGGTGGTGAACCGGCTGCGGGCGCGGGGTTATGGGCTGCTGTTTCTGCATCGGATCTTCCGTCGGCCGGTTCGGACCTGGCGGCTCCTGCGGACGTTCGGGCGCCACATGAAGACCACGGACCTGCTCCGCCTCCTCGGCAGCCCCTTCCGCCGGCGGGCGTTGACGCGGCAGCCGGACCTCCCGGCCCGCATGGAGGACCGGGGCTTGGTCGAGCCGGAACGACCCCGAGGCCTGCCCATCAACGGGCAGGCGCACCCGGCCGCGGCGCCGCACCTCAGACCTGCTCGACCTGAAGTTGGGTTCCCAGGACTTGGCGCATCGCCTCGAAGTGGGCGTCGCGACAAACGACCGGCACCTCGACCCGAATAGCGACGGCAGCAACAAACAGGTCGTTGCGTGGGGGGGTCAGTCCCTTGGCCCGAAGCTTGCGTTCGAGTGCGGCCGCTTCCGTCCAGTCCTCCTGTTCGAACGGGACGTGCTGGCTGAATCTGGAGACCAACTCGAGATCGGGCCCCGCCGCGGGACTCGCCCCGCTGAGCAGCTCGAAGCGAATCGGACAGGTGTAGGCCGCCTGCTCTGTCGCGAGCAACCGCGCCACCGCCGCCTTGGCCTTCGCCTCACCTTTCCGCCGCAAGAACTCTACCCAGGCGGACGTGTCAACGAGCCCCATACACGTCCTGGGCCTCCAACTGATCGTTGGTCAACGCGTAATCCGTCCCCCCGGTCAACACGCGGGCGATGAATTCCGGTCTCTGCCGCTGCCGGAGGAACTCTGACAACGCCTGGGCGATCGCTGGTGATTTCTTCTTCTTCCCGGTAATCCTCCAAATCGGTTTCAGCTCATTGGCATCAACCTCTATGACGAGACGGAATTGGGGTACACACCCCATAGCTTCGACAGGCTCCGGCGGGCTATCTTCTCCCCCCTGAGCTGAGTTCTGCCAAACGGGATCCAATGACCTACGGGAGCAATGATATGAAGAAGACACAGAAGAGAAAGCGCCTGACCTTCGGTGAGTATATCGCGGGTGTTTACGAGGCGGTGGGCGGGCGCAAGGCGAAGCGGGTGATCCGCCTGGCCGTCAACACGCGGCAGGTGGGATTCCTGGGTTCCCTGCACTATGTGGTCGCCTGAGCGGAAGATGAAGGTCCTGCTGCTGAGCCCCGAGTTCCCGGACACGTTCTGGAGCTTCAAGCATGCGCTGAAGTTCATCCACAAACGGGCCTCCTTCCCTCCCCTGGGCCTGTTGACCGTGGCGGCGATGTTGCCGGCGGACTGGTCATTGCGCCTGGTGGACCTGAACGTGCGGGCCTTGCACGCGCGCGATCTGGCGTGGGCAGACCTGGTGTTCATCGGCGGCATGATTGCCCAGCGGGACTCGGCCCGGGCGCTCATCGAGCGCTGCCGCGCTGCCGGCAAGATCCTCGTGGCCGGCGGGCCCCTGTTCACGCTCGAACAGGAGCAGTTTCCCGCGGTGGACCACTTCGTGCTGAACGAAGCGGAGGCGACCCTGCCGGAGTTCCTCCGGGATCTCGAGCGTGGTACCGCCCGCCGCGTGTACACCTCCACGGAGTTGCCCGACCTGCGGCAGACGCCCGTGCCCCGTTGGGAACTCGTCGAAATGCGGCGCTACTCGACGATGAGCCTCCAGTTCTCGCGCGGCTGCCCCTTCGACTGCGAGTTCTGCAACATCACCTCGCTGTTCGGACATCGGCCCCGCACCAAGACGGCCGCCCAGGTGATCGCCGAACTTGACGTCCTCTGGCGACGGGGCTGGCGGGGCGCGGTATTCTTCGTGGACGACAATCTCATTGGCAACCGGCGGGCGCTCAAGCAGGAGCTGCTGCCTGCGCTGATCGCGTGGCAGGCCGATCACCGCCGCCTGCCGTTCTTCACGGAGGCCTCCATCAATCTCGCGGACGACGACGAACTGTTGCGCCTGATGGTCCAGGCCGGGTTCAACCAGGTGTTCGTCGGCATCGAGACGCCCGAGGAAGCCGGCCTGGCCGAGTGCAACAAGCGCCAGAACCGGGGCCGCGATCTGGTCGCCGACGTGAAACGGATCCAGCGCGCCGGCCTGGAAGTCCAGGGCGGGTTCATTGTCGGTTTCGACAGCGACACACCCTCGGTGTTCGAGCGTCAGATGGAGTTCATCCAGCAAAGCGGCATCGTCACGGCGATGGTCGGTTTGTTGCAGGCCATCCCCGGCACGAAGCTGTATCAGCGGCTCAGCGGGCAGGGTCGGCTGTTGGGGCAGAGCACCGGCGACAACGTGGATGGGACCACGAACTTCATACCACGGATGAACCGGGAGACCTTGCACCAGGGCTACGCCCGGCTCATGGGCGACCTCTATTCACCCGGCCCGTTCTACCAGCGCGTCCGCACCTTCCTGCGCGAGTACCGCCCGGCCGCGCTGAGCCGGCGCGTGGACTGGCGTTCCCTCATGGCCTTTGGTCTGGCGAGCCTTCGGCTCGGCCTCATCGGACGCGAACGCTTTCACTACTGGGCCTTGCTCCTCTGGACCTGCTTGCGTCGCCCGCACGCCCTGCCTCTCGCCGTCACTTTCACCATCTACGGTCATCACTTCCGGCGGGTCTGCCGCGCGCTGCGGCCTTGAGCCGAAGGCAAGGTTCACGGGCGGCCTTCAGGCGGCCAGGCAACGCCGCGCCAAACCCCGGATCCGGTGCGGGTTCAGATGGATGCGGCAACCGGTTCGCAACCAATGCGTCTGCACCCGGTTGCCGTAGCGAAAGCGCTCGATGTCCTCCTCGACCTCGGCCAGGGAGCCGTCGCCAGCCACCCATCGGATGAACTCCTCGTCGGCCCGGAAGAACCCCGGCGTCGTGAGGCGAAGGATGAACGCCAGGGGCACCGCGTGCCGGTAGAGTCCGCGCCAGAACACGGCCCGCTCGAAGGCGGCTGCGGCGCAGCGCATCCGGGCACAGAAGGCGCTGCGGAAGTCGGTCGGGGTGCTGACGGCTGAGCTCACGCCAGCCCTCGCTGAGGTCCGGGTCGAGGAACCGGCCCCTCCTGGGTGGCGCTCGGGATAGACTTGAGACATCGGGTTCCGCGTTCCGGTGTGCTGCCGGGTTCAACTCTCCACGCAGCGGACGATCCTGAAGAATGTCCGCACGAGCCAGGATTGCGCCTTCGGCGACTTCGCCTTGGGAGTCGCGACCAGTAGCCGCGTGTTGTGGACCAGTTCTTCGTGGCAATGCGGACAGGCGTCGGCGTAAGCATAATTGCCGAGTTTCACCCCGCAGTGCGGGCACTTTGCTCTATTCATATTGATCTTCGTCTTTCTTCGTAAAGGGTTTCGTCCCGTCCGGGCGCTGGCGCCGAAAGTCCGCATACGCCTGGCAGTCCAGATGGAGGTTCCGTCGGTAGGAGAGGTTCACGCTGCCAAAGTGGCAGTTCAACGGGCAGCCCCGGGTAATCTGGATGCCGCCCATCACATCGGGGCGAGGCATGGTGCCGTAGTCCGGCGTGCCCGGGCTCTCGTCCACGATGGTGATCTCCTACCCCGGGGGGGCGCCAGACCCGGGAGCACCCTCGGGCCGAACAGCTTCCACACGGGGTAGAGTTCCACCGGCTCTCGCCAACGTTGACGATGCTGACCAGCGAATTGGAGGGATTGACCAAACAGAGTCGCATGGGACCCAACGTGGTTCATTGAACGGGCGATGAGACCGGCGGGCAACCCCAGTTCCGCGGAATGGACCAGGGCGCCGTCCCGACCGCGAAGTCAGCCGGGTCAAACAGTTCGCCCAAGACCCGCACGTCCACAATCTGCTGCGGCGCGAGGCCCAGGAGCGGGGTGCCGGTGTTGTTGGCATAGTCCCAGAGCCAGTACCGGTTGAGTCCGTCCGACGGACCGTTGCACGGGCAGTAATCCAACGGTGCGCAGACGCGATCCAAGACCCCATGGTCGGGCGTGGAATAGTACCGCACGTTCACCTTCCGCTTTTGTTGGATGGCTTCGATGAACTGGGCGTGATTGGGGATCATGGTCTGGAGAGGTGAGGGAGGGACGGTGTCGGGAAGGGAGACCGCTCAGATCTGACTTAGACGAGCTTCCCGCCGCGCAACGTCCCCACGAGACCCACGACCACGGCGACGGCCCCGCCGATGAGCATCCAGACCGCCTTGTCTGTCGGTGAACCAGTGAAGAACCGGGACACATCGGATCCGAAGGAGTTGGTGGCGTTGAAGCCCAGAATGAGGAGCACCACCCCACCGACCAGCAGAGCCAGAAACACGAGCTTGTTCATAGCATAGATAGTAATGAGAGTTCAGGCGGCCTCCCCACCGGGGGTGACAGAAGGCCGGGGGGATGGGGCCTCTCCCGCGGGGACCTCACCCCACCCGTCGTCCCTGGATCAGGTTGACGAGCACCATGACGATGGCGATCACGAGGAGGAGATGGATCAGCCCGCCTAGCGTGTAACTGGTGCCCAGCCCGAGCAGCCACAGGACCATCAGAATCACAACAACTGTCCACAGCATAGTCAGCCTTTCTCTTGCTTGGTTTCGACTTTCTGACCGGTGTCACGCTACGCCCGCCGTGGGTCGCTCGCCATGGGGTGTTACCCTACCGCGCGGTTCCCGCGCCCACCGTGGCGGGGAGCCACAAGAACCACCGGTCTATGATCCGCGCCGAAGGCTCCGGGTTCGCGTTCCCGGCCAGGGTGGGTCGCCTCCGGGTGCGGCTGCGGGTTCCGGCCTGTCAATGGGTGATGAGATCGCGGACGCCGCTCCACAGGGCGGACCACACAAACTCCAGGAACCCATCCTCCGGTGCTCTCCGGTAGTCGACCTTCCCCTCCCGGATCGAGCCCGAGGCGTCCGGAGCGTTGGCATTGCGGACCTTCAGCACATTCGCCAGGAAGGAGGTGACGCGGTTGTCGAACCCCTGTTCGGTGCCCGTGTGCGCATCGAGCACCGCCACGCCCAAGTCCTCATAGGTCGCGCGCACCCAGCCGCGTGCCTGGCCCGCGGTGACCTCGATTGCGAAGGCCGCTTCGCGGGCGCTGCCGGACTTGACCCGGACATGTTGGGCGATGTCGAGGAAGTCATTCAGGCGGGTCAGATCCATGGCGCCGAGCGAACCGGAATAGTGCAGCGAGAGGTCGGCTGGCGTGGTCGGGATCGACATCAACACCTTCAGCGTCCCTGCTTCCATGAGGTCGCCCTGCGCCTGGACCTGGATGGCGGCCGCCGCTTCGGGCCGGTTCGCCAGGCCCTCGACGGATGCGCTGACGTTCCCGAACGTCAGCACGGCAGGGTAGGCCCCGGCAGCCATCCTCACACAGTAGCGGATGTTCCCGTGCGTGATGCTGACGCTGTCCACCTGAAAGGGGGGCCGGATGGCGGCCAGCGCCTCGTGCACCATGAGGGGGCTCTTCACAAATGCCTTCAGCGGCTGGTCGCGATTGACCAACGCCTCGAGGGAGGGATGGCTCAACTGGACCGAGCTGGCTCGGTAACCGTGCCCTTGGAGCAGCGCGCCGTACGCGAGGCCCGACACCCGACCCTCCGCTATGACCAGGTGAAATCGCGTCGCTCGAAACGCGTGGGCGGCAAAGAACGCTTCGTCTCCATCCAGAGGCCGCAGTTCAGCCTCTCCGAGGACCAATTCCCCCTCCGGCACTGCCGCCTCCAATCGCGCACAACGAATTCCGTAGTGCGCGTTGGGGAAGGCCAGTTCGAGATGGGTCGCCTCGACACGGCTCTGGGCGAAGACGTCCGTCAGGGCCGGCGCCCGTCGCAGCAGGGCCACCCAACGAACGCCAGTCAGCGAGATCTCAGCGATTCGGAGCGTCGCGTTGGTTGTGGCGAACGTGACGGCGTGAGCCACCAGGCGATCCGCACCCACGGCGTAGTCAAGTTCGCCCAGGTGCAAAGTGCACCCGGGATGGGCCGCGGAAAACGCGCGCTCGATCCTCCCTTTCCCATAGCCGTTGAGAATCGTGTTCCCAAAAGCCAGGCCGAGGACGGCGACCGCCAGGACCACCCCAGCCAGACCCCCGCCGAGATACGCCGACAGCCTCCAGAGCGACCTTCTCGCGCCCGGGGCCACCACGGGCCGGCGAACCGTCTCAGGGCGTGCGGCGCCGGGGCTCATGGACACTGGGGCTGGGGAGCAGCAGAAAGCGGGAGCCTCGGCCCCCCTTCCAGTCGCTTCAGGGGTTCAACCAGTTGACTTCCGAATGTGCCCCAGTCGTTCCTCATGCTTGCCTCCGACGCGTTGCAGGTCGTTGTTTGTGCGCTTCGCCCACTTCTAAGTTAGCACCATATTCGGAAGCCATGCGACCGCCGTAGGGTGTTCACCCCAATGGCGACCGGCCCCGGAATCAGCCAAGCTATGCGTCGTTCGTAAACCGTGCACCCCCCTGCTCGTGCGGGGGGCAACTCTTCTGCCGGACCCCACCTTCTCGTCGGCGCCCTTCGGGCTTAGAGCAGTGGACTGAGGCACCGGGCCAGGGCGTCGCCCAACCGATGAGCCAGCGGCCGGCGGTGCCAGACTTCAGGTCTCACCTCGATGGCTTGGTCCAGGTCCTCCTCGAACGCCCGCGCCATCCGGCGTCCGGTTCCCTCGTCCAGGATCAAGACGTTGCACTCCGCGTTGAAGTAGAAGGATCGGAAATCAAGGTTCGATGAACCCACGACCGAGACGAAGTCATCCACCACCAGCGTCTTGGCGTGGAGAACCGCCGCCTGATACTCGAACACCCGCACTCCGTGGGCGAGCAGGGCCGAGTAGTTGCCATGCCCGGCGTGGCGCACCAAGGGCATGTCGGTCGGGCCGGGCAGGAGCAGGCGCACGTCGACGCCGCGTTGCGCCGCGCATCCCAGGAGGCGAATCGCCGTCCGGTTCGGGGCAAAGTAGGAATTCGTGATCCACAGGCGCTTCCGTGACGCCCCCACGAGGGCGGCCAGCACCGCGGCCGTCTCCCGGTGGCCCCGGCCGGCGCGCGAATCCAGGACCAACGTGCTGGCGCCGCTCCGCTCCCTGGCCGGCACGGCGGGCCGAGGCTGCGACACCCCTCCCGCACGTCCCCAACCTTCACCGAACACCAGCGCCAGTTCCCCGGCCGTCGGGCCCTCGATCCGCGCGTGCGTATCCCGCCAGGCCACGTCCTCGTTGCGGTGCGACGACCCATACTCGTTGGCCACGTTCATCCCGCCGGTGAAGCAAACCCGGCGGTCGATGACGATGATCTTCCGATGATCGCGAAACAGGAGCCCCCGCAGATGACTCCAGAACGGATGAAACAGCCGACCTTCGATTCCCAGGCTGCGCATCCGGCGCCAGAACGAGCGCTTCGCCGCCCAGGAACCGTAGTTGTCCGCCAGCACTTGAACCCGCACGCCCCGCCCCACCGCCTCGGCCAACACCCCCACGAGCTTCCGCCCCGTGGCGTCATCTCTCAGGATGTAAGTCTCCAGCAGAACCTCCTCCGCGGCGCCGGCGACGGCCTCCAGGATCGACGCGAAAGCCTCCTCGCCGCTGAAGAACAACCGGACCTGGTTCCCGCAGTGGATGGGCCCGGAGTCGATGCGGGCGATCAACCGTTCGAACCCCGCGTCCGAAACGCCGGAGGCCAACGACTCAGCCAGCCGCCCCACGGTCCCGGCGCGAAGCTCCTCCGGCAACCGGCGGCCCGCTCGGGGACGAAGCGTCGCGTAGATCCACGCCCCGCGCGCCCGCATACGCCTGAGGAGGCGCTCACGCGGATGGGAGGTCACACCTTTCCCGCACCCCTTTCCGCCCGTGCGTTGGGCCGCCTACAGCCAACCGTCGGACCACGTCGGGTGGGCGGGCCCGACGGCCCTCCGAGTTGCCCGGGTGCGCTTCTGAAGGGGGCCCAGGAGCTCATCCTGCTTGCGAGCGACGACGCACCAATCGCCCTCTGTCAGTTGGGCCCACCTCCGTTTCAGTTTTCTCCTGGCGTTGTTCCAGTCGCCCTGGATCTCGAATGTGTTCATGGTTCCGAGTTGTTCAGCCCGGCGTCCCCTGGCCTCCCGCCTAGTCCTCCGTGGTCGCCAGTCGCAGGTTCCGGGCGCCGGCAGGGCGGACGTCACTCGGCGAACCCATCGGCGCTAATGCCATGTTGTTGATTACGCGCTGCACGCCGCTGATGTCCATCGCGAGCTTGGTCACCAGCGCCTTTTCCGCTGCGTTCCGGGCCACGCCCCCCACGGTGACGACGCCCCCGGCGGTTCCCACGCGGGTGTTGACGGTACTGGTGGAACGATGCAGGCGCAGGGCCACTTTGACCTGGGCCGTGATCGAGGCATCATCCACCGCCTCGGCCACCGTGGCGGCCGGCGGGGCCGGTGCCTTCGCCACCGTCATGACATTCGTGACCCGCAGGACCCCCTGGACGTCCTGGGCGTATTCGGTGGCCAGTTCCTTCTGCGCCTCGCTCGTGGCCTGACCCCGCAGGGTGATGACACCGTCCCGGATGTCCACCTGCGTGCGGCTCCCGCTGACGTTCCGATGCAGCGCCAGCACGCTGCGGACCTTGGCGCGGATCCAGTTGTCCGACTTCTCGGTGCCCTCGAGTTTGACCTCCAGTCGATTGTCCACCCGCGCGACGCCGGGCAGGCCGGCCACGGCTTCCTCAGCCAGGTGCTTGTGGCTCTCTTCGTCCACCTGCCCGGACAAGGTCACGACCCCGTTCCGCGACTCCGCCTTGATGGCGGCATCCTTGAGGTAGACCCGGTACGCGTAGGACTTGCTGAACGACGACTCGATGCGGTCGTCCGTCTCGGAGGCGGGCAGGGCCGTGGCGGTGAGGAACCAGGCGACGGCGGCGCCCAGCGCGAAGGGAGGACGTGCTTTCATGACGGGTGTTGCTTTGGAGGTGGCAGTCTCGGATCGAGCGTTGGCAGCAGGGTAGCGGGAGGCCGGGCCGTGGCCATGGGGTAAAACCCTACCGCGCCCGGTTCGATCTGCCAGCCGCTCGAGCCCTCGGGCAGGCCATGCACACGACAGGGCTCCTCGTCACGTCTCAAGCGGCTCGGAGATCGCCGATGGGTCCGTTGCCGTTGGTCCGGGTTCCATTCCCGATTGCGAACGTAGGGGATTAGGGGAAGGCGGACTCCCTGTAGCGCGGGTCGTCCTGGAGGGGGTCCCTCGCCGGCTCAGTCCGCAGCCCGCCCAGGTCGGGAATCTCTGGAGGACGGGAGTGCATGGGTCACCCCCCACCAGTTGACGTGAGGCCGGCGACGAGGTCAGGCCAGCTCCTGCGCTGGCGTGTCCCGCTCCGGGCGACGGCACTCGCCGGACGTCACTTGGTCTTGTCCTGAATCGCTTCACCAGCGCTTTCCACATCCTCGCCGAAACCCTGGGCCGTGTTACAGCCGACTCCGACCGTGACCAGGACACCGGTGACAACGACGAGGAGCAGCCACGCGAGTCGTGGGAGCAGTCTGCTGAGATGAGTATTCACAGGGCGACAATAGAACCGGTCCCGCGGCGGGCCGCGATGGGGTGTTCACCCTATGGCGGCCTCCGGAGGCCCGGTGCAGGGGTGCGTCCGGCTACGATGAGCCCCCCACGACCTTTGCCCTGGATCAGGCGCAAGCGATCGGCAAGCAACTCGGCATCCGCTGGGACACGTTCGACTCGGAGCAGTGCCGCGCCGGTCTGGAGGTTCAACTCCAGCACGGGACCGTCAATCGGACGGCCTGTCCGCTCCGGGGTCCGGTCAAGGGACGCTGAGTTCCACCGCATGCTCCTGGCCATCGTCCACCAGAAGGATGGTCTGACCGTCCCGTTCAGGGCCGTCCGGAGCGAGTGGAGGGGCGGCGTCCGGAGGAGCCGCGCGCCGGGTGATGGTGATGTGATAGACCGTTTGCCGGTAGCGGTAATGGAGTTTGTAGCCCTGCCAGTGGCGCGGCAGCCGCGGGTTCAAACGCAGGCGGTCCCCTTCGCGGTTGACGCCCAGGAGCGTTTCGATGAGCAGCCGGTACATCCAGCCAGCCGAACCGGTGTACCACGTCCAACCGCCCCGGCCCGTGTGCGGCGCGACCGCATAGACGTCCGCCGCGACGACGTACGGCTCGGCCTGGTAGGTGGCCACCTGTTGGGGCGTCGCGCCGTGATGGATGGGGGTGAGCAGCCCGAAGAGCTTCCACGCGCGGTCGCTGTCACCCTGGAGGGCGAAGGCCATGACAGCCCACAGTCCGGCGTGGGTGTATTGCCCGCCGTTTTCGCGCACGCCCGGCATGTAGCCTTTGATATAGCCGGGATGCAGCGGCGACTTGTCGAATGGGGGATCGAGCAACTGGATGAGCCGGACGCGCCGCCGGATCAGGCGCTGCTCCACGGCGTTCATCGCCTGACGGGACCGCTGGGGGTCGCCCGCCCCGCTGATCACCGACCAGCTCTGCGGCAAGGAATCGATCTGGCATTCGGGACTGGCTGCGGAACCGAGGGGTTCGCCGCTGTCGAACCAGGCGCGCAGATACCATTGGCCGTCCCAGGCGTGTGCCTCGAGGTTCTGGTGCAGTTGGCGCGCCTGGGTGACGCAGCGGTCGGCGAAAACGGGGTCGTTTCGCGCGCGCGCGAGTTCGGCGAACTGGGTGAGCACGTCGAAGAGAAAGAAGCCCAGCCAGACGCTTTCGCCCTGCCCGCCGTGCCCCACCCGATTCAGGCCGTCGTTCCAATCGCAGCTCCCGATCAACGGCAAGCCGTGCGGGCCGAAGCGCAGTCCGCGTTCGAGGGCACGGACGCAATGCTGGTACAGGGTGCCTGACTCCTCGGATCGCTGCGGCAGATCATAGTAGGACTCCTCGTCCGGTCTGACCGGCCGGGCTTCGAGAAAGGGAATCGCTTCGTCGAGCACGCCGGTATCCGCCAGCGCGGCGACATAGCGGCAGGTGACATAAGGCAACCACAGGTAGTCGTCGGAGCAATGGGTCCGCACGCCGCGACCCGCCGGCGGGTGCCACCAATGCTGGACGTCCCCCTCGCGAAACTGACGCGCGGCGGCGCGGAGCAGATGGGCGCGGGTGAGGGCCGGTTCGGCGTGGACCAGCGCCATCACGTCCTGCAACTGGTCGCGGAACCCGTAGGCGCCGCCGGACTGATAGAAGCCCGTCCTCCCCCAGAGCCGGCTGCTCAGCGTCTGGTAGAGGAGCCAGCCATTGGCGAGCACGTTCACCGCCGGATCGGGGGTCTCGACGTTCACCGCCCCGAGGGTCCGATTCCAGTATTCCCAGACGCCTTCGAGCGCCCCGCGGCTGGCGTCGGCCCGGCGGAACCGTTGAATCAAGTCCTGCACGTCCGGGGCGTCGCGCCCGACGCCGAGGCGAAAGCTGGCTTCGCGTTCCTGGCCTGGCAGCAGATCGAGCGTGACTTGCACGGCCCCGCACGGGTCCAGCCCGGCCCCCACCCGACCGGAGAGGCGGACGTGGTTCAGGGCCGCGGGTCGCGACGGGCTGCCATTTCGACCCAGGAACTCCTTCCGATCGCCGGTGAGCGTGCGCGGGATGTCGCCGGCGTCCAGAAACGCGAGGCGGTCGGCGAACTCGGCGTGGTACGGGTTGCGTGCCAGCAGGGCACCGGTCTTGAGGTCCACCTCGGTTTGCACGTGGAGCAGGGTCTTGGGCCGCAGGTCTCCCAGAACCCATTCGCAGTAGGCCGTGACGGACAGGCGGCGCGGGCGTTCCGAGACATTGCGCAGTTTCAGAACCATGAACTTCACCGGGGCGTCCATCGCCACATACACCCACAACTCCGAGGCAATGCCCTGCTCGGTATGCTCGAAGACCGTGTAGCCGAAGCCATGGCGGATGACATGCGGCGTGGGGCCGCGCGCTGGCAACGGGGTGGGCGACCAGTACTGGCCGGTCGCCTCGTCGCGGATGTAGAGGGCCTCGCCGCTGGGGTCCTGAACGGGATCATTGTTCCAGGGGGTCAGCCGGAACTCATGGGCATTCTCGACCCAGGTGTAGGCCGAGCCGCTTTCGGAGATCACGGTCCCAAAGTGGGGATTGGCCAGCACATTGATCCACGGCGCGGGGGTCATCTGGCCGGGCTGGAGGGTGATGACGTACTCGTGGCCGTCCCGCGTGAATCCGCCCAGGCCGTTGGCGAAGATCAGCTCGCGGGGCGGGAGCAGGGTGGGCAGCTCGGGCGACGCCTGCCGGGTGGGTCTGAGCGTCGGCACCGGGGGATCGGCGATGCGGCGCCGTTCCAGTTGCTCCGCCAGGGTTCCGTGTTCATCGCTCAGGACGATGCGTGCGACGGATTGCAGGAGCAGCCGATCGTCCGGGGGGATGTGTTCGAGGCGCCGGACGAAGATGCCGCCGGGCTGGTCCAGCAGGTGCGCCTCGCTGCCGGATGAAACCAGACGGATGATCTGGTCCTGCAGGGACTGGCGGTAGATCGAGTCGTCCTCGTTCAGGATGACGAGATCCACGGTCAGTCCTTTCCGGCGCCAGTAGGAGTGAGCCTGGATCATCTGGCGGACGATCGTCAGCTTGTCCGGATCGCTGAGGCGGAGCAACACGATGGGCACGTCGCCGGAGATGCCGTAGCCCCAGAGCCCGCTCTGGCCGCGTCGGTTCTGGCGCAGCAGGTTGGGGGGAACCCGCCGGTCGGGGTCGGCATAGATCAAGGCGCCGGCCAGACGGCCGTACTGTTGTGCCTCCGCCTCCGTGGCATCGAGCTGGTGCAGTGTCACCTGGCTGTGGGTCCAGGCCAGGTCGAAGGCGCGATCCGCCATGCGGGCGCTCTGGTACTTGTCCACCTGCGCCCGCGCCGCCTCGCGGGTTTCGGTCACGCCCAGGACCACGTTCAGGATGACGGTCTCATCGGGCGCGAGCGTGACGGTGCGCCGCAGCGCGACGATCGGATCCAGCACGGAACCGACCGTGTTGGACAAGGGCGAGACGCTCTGCATCGCGGCCGGTTGCGCCAGCGATCCGCCGCGTCCGACGAAGCGGGAGCGATTGGTTTCGCAGGAGAGGTCGCCCGGGTCGGCCCCGGGGCCCACGAGCAGATGCAGCAGCCACGGCGGCTGCTCTTCCGGGGAGCGGGCCCGGCGGGTGCAGAGCAGGGCGGAGGCGCGGCGCAGGAATTCGGTTTGGACAAAGAGATTGCTGAACGCGGGATGCGCCGCGTCCGCGGCCGGCGGGGCGAGCACCACCTCGGCATACGTGGTCACCTCCAGGACGCGCACGCCGGAGGAACGGTTGGCGAGGGTGAGGCGGCGCAGTTCCACGTCGTCCTCCGGCGACACGCTGATCGCGGTGTGGACTTCGAGGCCGGGCGGACGCTGCCGGAACTCAGCGCGCGCCTGCGTGAAGATGGCCTCGTAGCCTGGCGTGGCCCGCCGGACGGGTTGATAGGCGGTGGACCACACCTCGCCCGTCGCGCGATCGCGCACATAGACAAACATGCCCCAGCAATCGCGCGTGGCATCCTCGCGCCAACGGGTCACCGCCAGATCGCGCCAGCGGCTGTAGCCGCCACCGGCGCTGCTGATGACGACATGATAACGACCGTTGGACAGCAGATGAACCTCGGGCACGGGCGGGGTGGGATCCGTGAACACCCGCATGGCGGCTTCGCCGTCGCTGACGACCGTGCGCGGCTCCTTGAGTTTCACATCGTCGGTGCCCACGCTGGCGGCGGTCCGCGGCAGGCGCTCCTGCAACAGCAGGTCCGCCGCCCGCAGGATCGGACAGGCCAGGAACCGCCGCGGCATCGGGGCGTCCTGCAGGACATTCACCAGCGCCAGCAAGCTCATCCCCTGGTGATGCGCCATGAACGAGCGGATCGTGGCGCTGGTTTCGTCCGGCGGCAGCCGCCGCCGGGTGTAATCCACCGCTTCGTAGAAGCCGTAATCGCCGGCCCGGCCCTCGGCCGCCAGCCGCTGCAGGTTGGCGCAGGCTTTCGCCGGGGCCACCACCAGCGCCAGCGCACTGGCGTAAGGGGCGACGACCAAGTCCTCTGCCAATCCGCGTTTCAGGCCCAGGCGGGGCACGCCGAACGCGCGGTATTGGTAGTTGAGTTGAGCGTCGGTCCGGTGGTAGCCCGATTCGGAGATGCCCCACGGCACGCCGCGCAGATTCCCATACTCGATCTGGGCTTGCACCGCCGCGGCGCACGTCTGACCGAGCAACGTGTGCTCGTAGTGGGGCATGACCAGCAGCGGCATGAGGTACTCGAACATCGAGCCGCTCCAGGAGACGAGCAGGTGCTCGCCGCGCGTCGCGACGAGCAGCCGGCCCAGTGAAAACCAGTGGTCTTGGGGAACCTGCCCCAACGCGATGGCCACGTAGCTGCCCAACCGCGCCTCCGAAGCCAGGAGATCATAGAAGCTGGCATCGCACCGGTGTTCCGTGACGTTGCACCCGATGGAAAAGAGCTCGCGGGCGGAGTCGAACAGACAGGTGAAGTCCATCGCCGCCAGCACCTCGCATTGCCCGGCCAGCGCTTCCAACGCGCTGGCCACCGATGCGGGAACGCCCGCCGGCATGGCGGGGTTCGGGGGTGGGGTGGCCGCAGACGATGGCGCCACGTCTTCGCCCGGGGGGCGACTCTCGGGTCGCGACCCGACGAGCCACGGAGCCAGGCCTTGCAGCTCCGCCAGATGCTCCTCGCAACTCTGCTTGAGCAGGTGCCCCCACAACCTCAAGGGTTCCTCTCGCTGAGCCCAGGATGCGGCGATCGCGGTCGCCTGGGCCGTGGCCCGTACCAGCAGGGCATGCGCTTCGTGCAGAGGGGCGGGCGACTGCGCGAGGTCCGCCTCGAGCTGGGCCAGCGGGGCATGGTCGTGGGCCAACTCCCGGAGAACCCCCACCGTGTCGCGCAGACCGGCAAAGACCTGGGGCGTGAAGAGGGGGCCTTCCGCCTGTTCCCGCAGTCCCGCGGCGAGCGTCAGGAGATGCCCCGCCAGGTTGCCGCTGTCCACACTGGAAACGTACAGCGGCAGGAGTGGACGCAGCGTGCGCGTGTCGTACCAATTGTAGAAATGGCCGCGATGCCGCTCGAGTCGTTGCAGGGTGGCGAGCGTCGCTTCGGTGCGCCGGATCAGGCCGGCGCGCGAGAGATACCCCAGATCCCGGGCCGCCAGATTGGCGAGCAAAGCCAGGCCTATGTTCGTGGGTGAGGTCCGCGAGGCGATCGTCGGCCCGGGCACCTCCTGGAAGTTGTCCGGCGGCAGCCAGTTCTCCTGCGCCGTGACGAAGGTCTCGAAGAAGTGCCACGTCCGGCGGGCCGTGCGGTGCAGAAAGGTCAGTTGCGCGGCCGACAAGGCCGGGACGGGGGATTCCAGGGGCTGGCTGATCCACCAGGCGATCCACGGGGCCGCGAGCCAGACCGCCAGCAGGGGGAAGGCCAGCGCCAGTTGGCCGGGCTGCTCCGCGGCCAGGAGCAGTCCGGTCGCAAGGGCGATTACCGGCGCGATCCACATGGTGGCGTAGAAGCCGACGAGGTCGGCGCGCGGCGTGTGCTCGGCATCGCCCGACACCTGCCACTCGAGGAGCCGCCGACGCGTCACCAGCAAGCGGAGCAGCGTCCGGCCGATGGCGTCCAGGCTGATGAAGGCGTCGTAGGGCAGAAAGGCAAGGGTGAGCAAGACCTGGCCGAGGTGCCGGCCGTACGATCGGGTGGCTTCCCCGAGATGCATCCCCCACGGCACATCGACCGGCCGGCGAACGCCCTGCACGAGCGCCGCCAATAAGCCGGGAAGCGTGATCAGTGCCAGGACCAGGAGCGAGCCCAAGCCGCCCAGCGCGGGCAGAAACAGCCAGCCACCCAGCAGGAACAGCAGCAGGGCCACGGGGACGAGACTGCGCCGCAGGTTGTCGAGAATCTTCCAGCGGGACAGCCCGGAAAGGGGGTTGGCGATGCGCCGGGCGTCCGAACCGGGAACCCGTGGCAGAAGCCACTGCGCGATCTGCCAATCCCCGCGGATCCAGCGGTGCCGCCGGTCCACATCGACGTTGTAGCGGGATGGATGGGCTTCGTAGAGTTCCACGTCGCTCACGAGGGCCGAGCGGGCATGGCACGCTTCCAACAGATCGTGACTGAGGATGGCATTTTCCGGGAAGCGCCCCTGCAGGGCGCGTTGAAAGGCATCCACATCGTAAATGCCCTTGCCGATGAAGGAGCCTTCCTGGAAGAGGTCTTGATAGACGTCCGAGACCTCCCGCGTGTACGGATCAACGCCCGAGTCGCCGGCGAAGAGCCGGACGAACCGAGACCGGCGGGCGCTCGGCAGACTCACCCCCACGCGCGGTTGCAGAATGCTGTAGCCGTCGGCCACGATGCCGCGCACCGGATCGAACCCGGCCGGTTCGCGGATGGGCCATCATGCCCGACGGAGCTGCCGGGCGCTCGCCAGGGGAGCTGGGTGTCGGTGTCGAGCGTGATGACGTACTTGATCGCGGGGAAGATGGCGGTGTCGCCCACCACGGTGGAGAAGCACTCCCGCGCCCCCCCGCGCAGGAGGGCGTTGAACTCCATGAGCTTTCCGCGCTTGCGTTCATAACCCATCCACACCCCCTCGCGGCTGTTCCAGCGGCGGGGGCGGTGCAGCAGGAAAAAGCGATCCGGCCTGGCGGAGGGGTATCTGCGGTTGAGCCGCTCGACCCCGGCGCACGCCTGCTGCAGCAACCCTTCATCACCCGGCAGGCGTTCCTGGGGCGCGTCCCGGAAGTCCGTGAGCAAGGCATAGTGCAGGCGCGGGTCCCGATTCGCGAGCTGATGAATCTCGAGCGTCTCGAGGAGGTGCTCGATGCCCTTCGCGCTCGTGAGCATGGTGGGCACGACCACGATCGTCCGGGAATCGGCCGCGATGCCGGCGGAGAAATCCAGCCGCGGCAGGCGGCGCGGTTTCACCAGCAGCGTGGCCAGCCAGTTCATCAACGCCACGGCCAGTTGGCTGGCGCCCAGGAGAAAGACCAGCGCGAAGCCCAGGAGTTTCCCGCCCGACACCTCGAAGGCCCGGGCCTGCTGCACGAAAGCCAAAGTGACGAGCAGGGTGAGCACGGCCAGGCCACCCACATAGGACGAGAGCGGAAAGCGGCGGATGCTGCGGGCGACGAGGGTGTGCCACGGCCAGCGCACCCGGGTCGCGCCCTCCAGCGCCGGCAGGCCTTTGTCGATCAGATAGTAGCCCACGTGGGCGGTTCGGTCCGCGGGCCCCTTGTGGCGGGCGCTGTCCGCGGCCAGTTCGATGGCGCGCTGCGCGACTTGGGTTTCCGGGATCTGGCTGTGTCGGGCGAGGGACTCGACCGCATGGCGGTAGCGGTCGCGGGTCGCAAAGTCCATGGCACGGTACACGCCGGCGGGGTCCGAGCGCAGGGTCTGCTCGACCTGGCTCAGGGCCTCCACGAACTCCTTCCATTTGATGGCGCTCAGCAGGCGGAGGCTGCCGATGCTGTGACTGACCGAGACCTGATCCGCCGCCTGCTGTTGACTCTCCTGTTCGACCAGTTGTTCGATGGACAGCCCCTGCTCCCGGAGGTGCTGTTCGAGCCAGGTGCGTGCCAGATGCAGGACGGACCTCTGGCGCGCCAGGCGCTGGCAGAACTCGGCCACAAACCGACTGGACAGCGGAAGGTCGGACTTCGCCATGTCGGCCACCACCACCACCAGGTGGGACGGGTTCCTTTCCGCCTGATCCTGCAAACGTTCCACCCACATGTCCGCCAGGTCGCGGTCCCGCCGGGCCAGCGTCAGCCGCGTGGTGATCCGGCGGAGATTCTCGATCAACCCCAGGCGGAGCATGATGGGAATGGCCCACAACTCGCCTAGCTTCAGGGAGCCCACCGCCTGGTAAGCGTCGACGAACGCGCGGAGCGGCCCGGCATCGATCTGTGCATCCACGTGCGGGATCAACTCGAGGACGAGGTCGTAGACTCGCGGCAGTCCGGCGGAGGGGCCGTGGGCGAGCTGCGGCAATTCGCGGCTATAGCCCCGGGGAAGATGCCGCCGCGCCATCTGGATCTGTTCCTCGATCAGGTAGAAGTTGTCCAGCAGCCACTCGGCGGCAGGCGTAACCCGCCGGCGTTGGTCCACGGCGAGCGTGTCCCGGTTATAGTTCCGGAGGAGCTGCTCGTTCTCGTCCAGGCGAGCCAACAGGCGGCTCGGGCCGGGCTGAGCCACAAGCTGATGGGTGGCCGCCAGCGCCCGGGCGTGGCGCCCAAGCTGTTCGACGGTGAACAACTCGGCGCGCAACGGCGGCTCGACCTCGCGCGGACCCTGACTTGTCGTCCGGGACCTCGCAGTCCGCCAGCGCCACGGGGGATTCCTCAAAGCGAGTTGGCCGATGTGGCCGATGTCGCCATCGGTCGCAGCGGCTCCGGGGTTGTCGAGAGTTGGCCGCCCACGGGCAGGGCTGCCTTCGGCCTGGAAAGGAAGACAGCACTACCCGTCGGCAATCTGCGCCGGTGGCCCTGCGCAGGCTATGGGGTGTTTCCCTACCCGGCGATCGAGATCGATCCGGCAACGGACCGATCGCGAGTGGGGTCGGGTTCAGCGGGTGGGTTAGCTACCCACCGGGTCCGCGGGGCGGGGAGGCGCTGTCTCCAGCCGGTTCCAGGCATCGCGCGTGGCTTTCTGGGCCTTGTCCCAGCTCAACCCCGCAGAGCCTCGGGTTCGTTCGTAATCGCGTTGGAGGTTCGCCTCCACGTCCTCATAGCGCTTTCCTGGATAACGGTTGCGGCCTTCGTAACCGGTCCGGTAAGCCGACTGGTAGCTGGTGTAGGGAACTTTTGGCTCCACGTACTTTTGCTTCGCGTAGTTGGCCTTCCAATAGGCCTCCTCGGCGGTGGGGTCGAAGGCCTCGGCCACACCCTTCCCCGCCAGGCCGCCCGCAATGGCCCCGGCGACCAATCCGACCGCGGCCCCAACGGGGCCGGCAACGGCGCCGATGGCCGCCCCGGCGGCGGCGCCCCCCGCGGCTCCGACTCCGGTGCCCACGGGATGCGCTCCGGGCGTTCCGGAGATGGGATCCCGATTGGCGTCGGGGACGCTGTGGCTTTCTGCCGGTGTCGTACGAATTGCTTTCATAGGGTCGTCACTTTCTTCGTTAGACCTGGTTTCAGGCCGGTTCTGTTACTTCCATTGCATGATAAGTGGACAATCACTTCAACTCAATGGGGTCTTACCCTACCGGGGCGCGGCGCCGTCGGTTGCGGTCACCGGGCAACGGCCCGCTTCTCGCGCAGGGCGGTGCGCGCCAGCCGATCCAGGTCGGCGTCGGTGACCGTGGGCAGAAAGCGCTTGCGATAGAGCTCGTCGTGCAGGATCGCGACGATCGCCACGAGCGGCGCGGCGACCAACACGCCCAGCACGCCGAAGGCGGCCACACAGAGGAGCACGGAAAACATCACGGCCACCGGATGCACCTTCATGCCGCGCGCCATGATCAGAGGGAGAATGACGTTGTTCTCCAGCGCCTGGACGGCCAGGTACGCGACCACGACCCACACCGGCGTCATGCCTCCCTGCCCCAGCGCGAGCAAGAGCGCCGGCACGACGCTGAGGAGGGGACCCACAAAGGGAACGACCTCGAGCACGCCTGCCATCAGCCCCAGGACCAGCGCGTCCATGAACCCGAAGATCGGCCACATCAGCACGAACACCAGCAGGCCGATGGTCGCCATGCCCGCGAGCGTCGCTCCGGCCCAGCGGGGCACGAACTCCCCGATCCGCCGCGCGATGGCGAGGGCCTGATCATGGTGCCGCTCGGGGGTCAGGACGAACAGGGCCCCGATGATCGGGCGGGGATTCATGAGCGTGAAGATGACCCCGAAGAAGACGGTCACCAGGACGACGAGCATCTGCGCCGCGTTGAACGCCATCGCGGAGAAGCCCCCGGCCACGCCGTACAAGAGGTCGCTCAAGCTCGCTCGAATCGAACCGGACTCACTGGCTGCGGGCGGCGGAACCGGTTGGGGGGCAGGTCGCGGCGGTTCGGGCTGGCCGGTCGCCGCGGCGTCGACCGCGATTTCCGAGCTGACTTCGGCCTGGAGCTTCGCTTCCGACAACACCGCGTGTTGTTCCATTTTGATGAGCGGCTTTTGCATGCGCTCCCAGTACTCCGGCACGCGTGCCGCCAACGTGATCACCGAGGCCTTCATGGGTCCGAACAGCGCCCAGCCCGTCAGGGCGATCAGCAGAAGCAGTCCCACGGTGACCAAGCCGGTTGGGATTTCCCTCCCCCCTCCCAGACCTCGCATCCAGGAGATCACCGGATTCAGGGCGAGCGTGACCAGCAGGATGAGCAGGAAAGACAAGAGGATGGGCGAGAGCAGCCAGAACGCTTGCAGGAATGCAAACAATGCTGCGCCCAGGATCACATAGATCGCGAGCGAGCCTGGCTTCGTCTTGGGCGTCGCATCGTTGGGCCTGGCCGGTGTCACGGTTGCCATCGCAGCCTTGGTTGGGGGCGCCTGTGCGTGAGGGGAACTGCGCCCTGGTTTACGGCATCCTCAGCCTAAGGGCGAAACGGAGCGCCGGCCATGGGGTGTTCTCCCACCGGGGCGGCGTGGCTCACGGCCGAAGGTCGCCGGGTGGCGGCCCGGCCGGAGCAGAGACAGGCCCCGAAGATGAAGACGCACCCGGACACATAGATCCACAGCAGCAGCGCCATGATCCCGCCAAAGGCCCCATAGACCGCGTTCAACGTGGCGAAGTCTCGCAGATAGATGACGAACAGCGCTTCGGCCGCCCGCAGCAGGACCGTCGTGGCCAGCGCGGCGACCCAGACCTCGACGAACCGCGTGCGCCGGCGCGGGGCGAGCCGGTAGAACAGGCTCAAACCGACAAACACCACCAACGATGGGAGGACGAGGTTGCCCAAACCGTACACCCAGGAGCCGAAGTCGTGCGCCGGCAGCAGCCAGGCCTTCGCCATGCTCAGCAGCACGGGCACCGTCAGGCCCAGGAGAACCACGCCCGCCAGGAGGCCGACCAGCGCGAGGCTCTTCAGCGGCAGCCGCCACCAGTTGTCACCCTCGATGCCCCAGGCGCGGTTGGTCGCGCAGATCAGCGTGTTGAAGCATTGGAGGGCCGCCCAGACCAGCATGAGCCCCGCGAGCGCGCCCGCCCGCGCGCGCGCCTGAACGACGCCCGCGAAGGTCTCCACGATCTGGCGTTGCTGCTCGCCGCTGACGGGCACGTGACTTTCCAGGTAGGCAATCACCTCGTGCCCGGCGCGGTCTCGGTCCACAAAGAACGAGCCGATGGTCACCAGCAGGACGATCAGCGGAAAGAGGGAGAAGAACGCATTGAAGGCAAAGGCTCCCGCCCACTGGAACCCATCGATCTCGAAGAACGTGTGGCTGCCCGTACGAACCGTCGCCCAAACCCTCCCCGCCACTTGGCGAAGCCGGCCAGACCTGCGCGAGTCGGTCGTGGGCTTCGGGGATCCGGAGGCTTTGGACGGCGCTGGCTGGGGGAGAAGGCGACATCATGGCGGTACGGGGAGCGCACGGCTGAAGGGGCCATGGACGGCGGGCGCGAAAGCCGCGCCAGACGGCCAGGGCCAGGCGCACCCCCGTCAGAACCAGGGGAGACCAGGCGAATGTGGTGCCACGCGCCGGACGCGCACCGCGGTGCAAGGCCGCCGCGCCAGCCGCCGACAAGGCCGCCGCGGCAGCCCATGCGGCCACGGCGGTTGCCCGGTGGGCCAGACGCCCGGCTCCATCGGCCACCGTCCGCCACTCCTCCGCCAACCGAGCGCGGTTGAATGCACTCTCCGCGAACAGCCGCTGCTTGCGCGACGCCGGTGGGCTTGAGTGAGGTGTCTCTCCCAACCCACGCAGCCCTTGCCGGGCGGGTCCAGGCTGGCGGGAAAGCCCCATACGTGAGATCAGTCGCCGTTACGTGAACCCGGGCGCCCGAGCAGTCCACCGAGGAGCGCCCCGATACCAAAGGCGATGGCGAGGGCGGGATAGGGATGCTCATGGACGGCCTCGTTCGCTACCTTGACACCCGCCAGCGCCTGGTCACGTGCCCGGCCACAGCAGGCTTTGCCGCGGTCCAGCGCACCGGCGAGACTGTCGCGGACCTCGCCGGCCCGGTCCTTGGCATCGCCCGCGGTGGCGGCGGCCCAGGCGCGGGCATCGCCGGCCAATCGGTTCAGATCCTCACTAACGGCTCGTGTGTGTTTGCTCATAGCATTCGGTTTCCTCTCCGGGTGGGGTGTTGCTCAAGGGAACGGGTTCGGTGTTGGCAGGCAGGGATACTTCCGGTGACGGAGCGACCCTCAGAAGGGAGTTTCTTCCTCCAAAGGGGTTGGGCACGGTCTCTTTGGCCTGCGGGTCGGGCCTCCACTGTCCGTCCACCACCAGGCAATACTCGTAGGTGCCAGCCGACAACACCGTGTCCTTCAGCCAGCGACCGTCGCCCACAGGATGCAGGGGCTTGGCGTCGGGCCGCCAGTGGTTGAAGCTTCCCGCGACGCACACGGTGGTGGCGGTGGGATCGGTGAACTCGAAACGAACCGGCTCCAATCGAGGCCCCGGATTCCGGGCGTGGTCATGGTGTTTGCTGTGTTTCATACCATTCATTGAATCAAGGCGTTTCGCTGGTTAGCGAGTGGGACGCTAAGCCACCGACGGCACCGCAGCTATGGGGTATACCCCTACTGCGGGGCGGTGGCCGCGGGTTCAGGGTTGAAGGGATCGAGCACCGGGTCCCCGCGCGGGGCCGGACAGTGCCTCGAAACCGGCAATCACGTCGAACAGCTCCTCGTCAATCCCGCTCTGGCGCAGGCGGTGGAAGGCTCCGCTCAGATGCTCGAGCAGTTCGTTGATATTGCGATCGGCCCGTTCCATGGCCGCCAGGCGGCTGGCTTGTTCGCTGGCCAGGGATTCGGCGCAGGCCCGGAACAGGCCGACGAAGAGATACTCGCGGATGAGCGCCCGCAAGGTCGCGGTGCCGCCGGCCAGCACTTCCGGGAGCTTTCCCGTCGGCCAGGGTGTCTGAGCCAGCCGGCGCCACCAGGCGTCGTCCAGCGGCAGCAGCCGCTGATGGGCCGGGGCATAGACCGCCCCGGATGTGGGGCGGTTGTAGAAGAGGTGAAGCTCAGCACCCTGGCTCCGGCGGAGGCCGGCCTCGGCGTCCACGAGGATCTGCCCGACGAGCGGGGTGATGGCCTGAACAGAAGTGGGCACGGTGAAGAGGCCGACCAGCGGCAAGCCCGCGTCCGCCAGGCGCGCCTGAACGCGCTCCCCCACGGCCGAGACCCGGGCGGTGCCAGGCAGGGCGGCGAGGGTCTGGATCGCAAAGTCGGCCACCCCCTCGTTGAACTGACCCACCAGCCCCTGGTCGGAGCCAAACACGACCGCGCTGATGACCTCCGCCTTGGGCCTCCGCTCGGGTTTCGCCGGCAAGGCCACCGGCCGGTTCTCCCGAAGGCAGGCGGCCAGGCCGAGTTCCACGGTCCGGTAGTAGTCTCCCAAGGCGCGCACCGCTTGCTGGTATTGGCCGATGCTCGCGGCGGCCAGGGCCTTCATCGTGCGAACGACGGATTGAAGATCCCCCGCGCTCTGGATCTTGCGGCGGAGGCTGGCGGTGGTCGTGCTCATCACGTCGGCGGGGCCGCCGGCATGGGTCCGGGGGTGGATTCCACCGGCTCGGGCCGGAACCGGGCGAGCGCGCGGCGGGCGCCGTCGATCAGGGTCGCACGGTCCTTGTCGCTCAGCGTGTCGGCGGTTTCGAGGCGGGCCCCCACTTCCGCGGGAAGGTGCGCGGCCGCCTCGCGCACGGCCTGCTCGGCGTCCCGCATCTGGTCCAGCGGCACCGGGTCGAAGAGGCCAGCCGTCAACGCCAGCAGGACGGCGACTTGCGCGGGCACGGACACGGGGGCGAATTCCGGCTGTTTGAGGCAGGCGCGGATGCGGCGGCCGTGTTCGAGGCTCTGACGGGTGGCCTCATCCAGGCGGGCGCCGAAGCGTGCGAAGGTCTCGAGCTCCTCGAACTGCGCGTAACCCAGCTTGAGGTCTCCGGCCACCGCCCGGTAGGCCGCCCGTTGCGCCTTGCCGCCCACGCGCGAGACGGACTTGCCGACGTCCACCGCGGGCAACACGCCCAGGGCGAAGAGCGCCGGCGAGAGGTAGATCTGCCCGTCGGTGATGGAAATCAGGTTGGTCGGAATATAGGCGGACAGGTTCTGCGCCTCGGTCTCGATGATGGGGAGGGCGGTGAGCGAGCCGCCGCCGAGTTCGGGACGCAGATGCGCCGCGCGCTCGAGCAGTCGCGAGTGGATGTAGAAGATGTCGCCGGGGAACGCCTCGCGGCCGGGGGGGCGGCGGAGCAGGAGGGAGAGCTCGCGGTAAGCGCGGGCGTGCTGGGTGAGGTCGTCGTAGACGATCAGGACGTCGCGACCCGCCGCGACAAAATGCTCCGCGATGCTGGTCGCCGCGTACGGTGCGATGTAGGCGAGGCCGGGGGGATCGTTCCCCTCGGTGACGACCACGATCGTATAAGCGAGCGCGCCCTGCTTCCGCAGGACGGCCACGGCCTTCGCCACGGCCGCGGCGCGCTGGCCGATGGCGCAGTACACGCACACGACGTTCTGCCCTCGCTGGTTGAGCAGGGTGTCGAGCGCGATGGCGGTCTTGCCCGTCTGTCGATCCCCGAGAATCAGTTCCCGCTGACCGCGTCCGATGGGGATGAGGGCGTCCACGACCTTGAGGCCGGTCTGGAGCGGCACGGTGACGGGGGCGCGGTCCATGATCGGCGCTGCCGGGCGTTCGATGGGCAGGCGTTCGGTCGCGTCCACCGCCCCGAGGCCATCGAGTGGCCGGCCGAGCGGATCGAGGACGCGGCCCAACAACCCGTCGCCGACGGCCACGTCCATGACGCGGCCGGTGCGTTCGACCTCATCGCCCGCGTGCAGATGGGAGTAGTCGCCCAGGAGCACGACGCCGATTTCGTGCTCGTCCAAGTTGAACGCGATGCCGAATGCGCCGCCGGGAAACCTGACCAACTCCTCGAACCCCACGCCCGGGAGGCCCGAAACGCGCGCGATGCCGGTGGAAACGGTGGTGATCGTGCCCACCTCCTGGACGGTCAGTTGCGGGGTGAAGGCTTCCCGGACCTGGCGGAGGCCGGCGAAGGCGCGGTCGAAGACGAGCGACAGACCTTCCGGGGCGGCGTTCATGGGCTCAGGGGGCGGGGTCGGGAACCGCCGGGTTGGGTGGGGGCTGGGACTCCGGGTTGGCCTTCGCCTTCAGCAGCTCGGCGACGCCCCGTTCGAGCGAGGCGAGGTAGTCCGCGAGGCTCCAGGCAACTTTCTGTCCGTTCGCGGTCAGTTCCACGCCGCTGACCAACTCCGGGGCCGCTTCGAACCGGAGGCGGACTTCGGCGGCGAAGGTCTCGTTGAGGGCGTGCTGGATGGCCGCGCGCTGGTCGGGCGGCAGTTCATAGGCGCTGCGCACGAGCGCGGGTTCCGGCGCAGTCTGGAGGGCCTGGGCGAGCCGGTCCTGCCTCCGTCGAGCGCACGCAGCCGGCGCGTGAAGACCTCGCCCATCCGCTCCTCGAGGCTCGTCGAGGCGAGATCCATGAGCGCCTGGCGGGCGATGGCGAGGACTTCAGCCTGGGCCCGGCCCGTGATGGTTCGATGGAGGTTACGCACCTCGTTGGCGAGGGATTGCTGGCGCTGGGCGCTCCAGGCATCGGCCGCCTGGCGGGCTTCGTCGAGCAGTCGCTGGCGTTCCGCCTGCGCCGCGAGCGTGGCCTGGTTCAAGAGCGCGGCGCGTTGCTGCTCGAAGTTCTGGTTCTTCTGCTGAAGCTGGTCGCGCTCCTGGCTGGCTTCGGCCCGCTTCGAGTCGGCGTCCGCGAGTTCCCTGGCGATGCGTTGTTCCCGGGCATCAATGGCGTGGAGGATCGGCTGGTAAAGGAAGCGCTTCATCAGCCACACCAGGATGAGGAAGTTGAGCGCCTGCGCGCCGACGGTGAACCAGTCGATCAGCATAGGTTCACTTTCCGGCCGCCCCGGTGGCGGCGGCGAGGACGTGATTCCAGAACGGGTTGGCGAAGATGAGGATCATCGAGACCACGAAGCAGTAGATGGCGGTGGACTCGATCATGGCCAGGCCGACGAACAGCGTCCGGGTGATGGTGGCGGCGGCGTCGGGCTGTTGCGCCAGGGAGCTGAGCGCGGTCGAAACCGCCTTTCCTTCGCCCAGCGCCGGTCCGATACAGCCGATGCCAGTGGTGAAACCGGCGGTGACAATGGAAGCCACCGCGATGAGGGCCAGGTTATCCATAGGGTGTACGTGGGTTGGAGGTGGTGGTTTGCGCAGGACCTCAAGGGCTGGGGCTGGGCGCGGAGTCGGGTGCCCGCGTCCGCGTGGCCGCCGCGAGGTACACGGTGGCCAGGATGAAGAAGATGTAGGCCTGCACCATGCCGGTGAGCAGGCCGAGCGCGGTCATGACCACCGGGAAGATGAACGGTGTGATGGTGAGCAGGATGCCGAGGATCATCGCGCCGCTCATCATGTTGCCGAACAAACGGACGGCGAGGGCCAGCGTGCGGGAGATCTCGCTGATCACGTTGAAAGGCAGCATGAGGAAGGTCGGCTCAAGGTAGGAGGCCAGATAGCGGCGCACACCCTGGTCCGCGATGCCGTACCACGGCACCGCCACCAGCACGCACAGCGCCAGCGCCACCGTCGTGGACAGCGAGCCGGTCGGCGGTTCATAGCCCGGCAGGACGGTGCCCAGGCTGGCCGCGGCTACGAAGAGAAACAGCGTACCCAGGAAGGCGAGATAGTGCCTCGGTTGCCGAAGCCCGACCTCCCCGATTTGCTGCTCGAGGGCGGTGACCACGATCTCCAGGAGATTCTGCCAGCGGGATCGGGTCAGGTCGGTGGAGAGTTTGCGCGTGACGAGCTTGGCGCCGACGACCAGCACGAGCATGAGGGCCCAGGTGAACAGGATGGTGGCGTTCAGTTTGAAGAACCCGCTTTGCCAGAGGACGATGGCGTCGGGGCTAAGGCGCATGGCCGACCTCCTTCGTGCGGGAACCGGGGGGGGCGACCGTGGGGCAGGAAAGCCGCACCAGGAGGAGACGCGCGAGGACAAACCCCAGGAGACACGCGAGCCACCGCAGCCATTGACCCCCGCCGACCGCATAGAAGCCGGCGAGGACCACGCCCATCCGCAGCAGCAAGCTGGCAATGAACCAACGGGCCGGATGGGGCGAGGCCACCGCCCGGCGCACCGTCCACCACAGGCCACCGAAAAAAACGGCGCCGAGGGCCGCGCCCGCCGCCAACGCCAGGGCCAGGGTCAGGGTCCCGGGATCATCCATCGTCGTCCTTCGCTTCGTCGCGCATCGCGCGCTCCTCCTTGGACACCCAGAACCACGCGTTCAGACAGCCGATCGCCAGCCCGGCCACCAGCAACGCCAGCGTCCAGGAACGGCCGCCCGGATAGCGCCGGTCCAACCAGAGTCCCAGCGCCGCGCCCAGCAGCGTTGGCAGGGCCACCGACCAGCCGATCAACCCCATCATGCCGAGGCCAAACCAGATGCCCTGCGTCCGGTGGCGTCGCGCCTTCAGCTTGCGCGCGGCTTTGGCCCCGACTTGCTCCGCGAAGGGGGTTGGCTCCTTCGGCGACGGTTTCCTGGGCGGGTCACTCATGCTGCACGGCGGCCAAGCGCCGGAGAAACCCGGTTTCCAGTTTCGCCATGACCTGGCGCGTGCGCTGCTCGTGCTCGTCCCGGGTCAGAAACTCCCGTTCCACGGCCTCGCGCAGTTGACCGAGGTCGGTTCCGCCCAGCGCGCGGCGCACGGAAACGGACACGTCCGGACCGGTCTTGACGAGTACGCCTTCGTCCACGGCGAGGAACACCTCTCCGTCCGCCTTGGTTTCGTAGCTGAGAATGCCCGGCGTGAGTGCCGCCACACAATCGAGCCGTTGCGGGAGAAGGCCGAAGGCGCCGGCGCGTGTTTCCGCGACGAGGCGCAACACGGCGGTTTTCGCCGTGAAGATCCCGGAGGGCAGCAGCACCTGAAGCGTCATGGGCGGCGGTGGCCGGATCAGCCGGCGAGGGAGGTTTCGGGCCGGGCTTTGGCCTCGTCGGCGGTCCCGATCATGTACAGCGCACTCTCCGGGTAATCCCGGAACTCGTCGCGCAGGATGCGTTCGCAGCCGTCCAGCGCGTCGTCGCGGCGGACGAACTGCCCCTTGAGGCCGGTGAACTGCTCGGTCGTGAAGAACGGCTGGGTGAGAAAGCGCTCGAGCCGGCGGGCGCGGGCCACGACGTTGCGGTCCTCCGGCGACAGTTGCTCGAGGCCGAGCATGGCGATGATGTCCTTGAGCTCGGCATATTGCGCGAGCGTCCGCCGGATCTGCTGCGCGAGGCGGTAATGCCGCTCCCCGACGATGCCCGGGGTGGCCATCTTGGAACCGGATTCGAGCGGGTCGATGGCGGGATACAGGCCCTCGCTTGCGCGCTTGCGGGAGAGGACTATGGAGGCGGAGAGATGGGAGAAGGTGTGCACTGCCGCTGGATCGGTGAAGTCGTCGGCCGGCACATAGACGGCCTGGATCGAGGTGATGGCTCCCGTATCGGTGTTGGCGATGCGCTCCTCAAGGGCGGAGAGTTCGGTCCCCATCGTGGGCTGGTAGCCGAGACGCGAGGGCATCTGCCCCAGCAGGCCGGAGACCTCGGAGCCCGCCTGAATGAACCGGAAGATGTTGTCGATGAGCAGCAGCACATCGCGCTGCTCGTCATCACGGAAGTGCTCGGCCATCGTGAGCGCGGCGTGGCCCACCCGGAAGCGCGCCCCGGGCGGCTCGTTCATCTGGCCGAAGAGCATCACCATGTTGGGCAGCACGCCGGCGTCCTTCATCTCCCGGTACAACTCCTCGCCTTCCCGGCAGCGCTCGCCGATGCCGCAGAAGATGCTCACGCCCTCCTGGTGCCCGATCATGTTGTGGATCATCTCGGTCAGCAGCACGGTCTTCCCCACGCCCGCGCCGCCGAACAGTCCCGCTTTGCCGCCCTTCTCCAAGGGCACGAGGACATCGATGAGCTTGATGCCCGTTTCGAAGATTTCGGAGCGGGTCGAGCGTCGGGCCAGCGGCGGTGGCGCCCGATGAACCGAGCGCCACTGGACCTCGGACAACGCCGCGCCCCGATCCAGGGTGTTGCCGAACACGTCGAACATCCGCGCAAGAACGCCCCGGCCCACCGGCGCCTGTAACGGCCCGCCGGTGTCCGTGACGGCCATGCCCCGCGCGAGACCTTGCGTGGGCGTCAACGCGATGCCGCGCACCTGCCGGGCGTCCCGCTGGGCCAGCACTTCGATCACGATCGGGGGTTCCGCCGCCGTGCGAAGCAGCGAATAGATCGGTGGCAGCCGCCCCTCGAACCGCACGTCCACGACGCTGCCGCGCACCGACACGATTGTGCCAAGGGGCCCGCTCAAGCCACCTGGACCTCGATCGGCAGCGGGGCGGCCTTCGCGGTCTTGGCCAGATGCACGGTCAGCACGCCGTCCTTGAACGTGGCTGTGACCTGCGCGGGGCTGGCATCCTCCGGGAGAGAGAAGTTGCGCACGAAGCTGCCGTAGGCGCGTTCGACGCGATGATACTTGCGGCCCTTCTCCTCTTTCTCGAACTTGCGTTCGCCGGTGATGGTCAGGGTGCCCTCCTCCGCCGTGACCCGCACGTCCTCCTTCTTCACTTCGGGCAATTCGGCCTTGATGCGGTATTCGTGGTCGTCCTCACTGATGTCCACCAGCGGGGCCCATTCCGCCACCGCGAGGGGTTCCTCCTGGCCCTCGCGCCACTGGGCGGGCGAGCGGCTGAAGAGGCTGCCCAGACCGTGTTGCAGCGCTTCGAGTTGTCTCAACTGATTCCAATGTGTCAATGCGTTCATGATTGGCTTTCGGGCTGGCGGGTGGAGTTGAATCGGACCGTTGCGCCGGCCCGCCAACCGTGCGGGCGCTGACGGTCGAGAAAGGGAACGACCTCGGGCCAACGTGGTCCGCCCAGCGGGCTACCGCACGGGAACCAACGTGGTTCACCGGGCGGGCGATGAGACCGGCGGGCAACCCCAGTTCCGCGGAATGGACCAGGGCGCCGTCCCGACCGCGAAGTCAGCCGGGTCAAACAGTTCGCCCAAGACCCGCACGTCCACAATCTGCTGCGGTGCGAGGCCCAGGAGCGGGGTGCCGGTGCTGCTGGCATAATCCCAGAGCCAGTACCGGTTGAGTCCGTCGGACGGGCCGTCGCCCGGACCGTAATCCAGCGGGGCGCAGACGCGATCCAAGACCCCATGGTCGGGCGTGGAATAGTAGCGCACGTTCACCTTCCGCTTCTGCTGGATGGCTTCGATGAACTGGGGGTGATTGGGGATCATGGTCTGAAGAGTTGGGGGAGTGAAGGTCGAGGGAGACGGCTCGGGGATGGGTCCGCCTACTTCTTGCCGCCCAGGGCATCCCCGATGGCCTGGGAAGCACCAGCGGCGGCCTTGTCTGTGGCTGCCTGAGTGGCCTGCTGTTGGACCGTCTTCTTGAGCCCCTCCACCAGGGTTTGCTGCTCTGGGGAGAGCTTGAGGGTGGCCAGTTCGGCCAGCACCTTCAGGGCGTCGGCATACTGGCTCTGCCCGGTGAGATTCGTCACGGTGTTAATCAAGCCTTGGATTCGAGCCTGCTCCTGGGCCGCCGCCGCTGCGGTCTGGGCACGCAGGTCCGCCGCCGCCTTGTCAGCGGCGGCCTTGTCGGCGGCCAGTTTGTCCGCCGCCGCCTGCTGTCGGCTGGCCTCGAGCTTGGCAGCTTCGGCGGCCGCGGCCGCCTCGGCCTGTTTCTGGGCCTCGGCAGCGCGGGCCACCTGGGCGGCCTTTTCCGCGTCGGCCTTCCGTTGGAGCTCCGCGGAGTTCGGGGACGGCGCATTCGTCCTTGGAGCCAATGTCCGGGTGTTGGTAGAGGTGGAGCTCGGGGAGGTCGCGTCGTCGTTTTTGCCGCAACCGGCAGCGAGCGCCAGAGTGCCACAGGCCAACAGGAGCGTGATTCTGAGGTGAGTTTTCATTCTGCTTTCGGTCTTGGCCGGTGGTCTTGAGCGGGGCGTCGCGGACTTTCCTCCGCGAGAACAGGTGCAACGGTCACAAACCGCGCCACCGCCTCCCGCGCATTCACCGGCTACTTAACTCGGATAGCTTGGTCCTGCGAAGCACGCGGCGCCATGGGGTAAAGACCCCATTGTAGGCGCGGCGAGGGCTCCTTAGGTTCGGTTGCATGGGTACACAACCCGGAAGGACTCCGCGGAGGGACCTCGAACCCTGGCGCCGGCGACGCCCCTGCGGGACGTGCCTCTCTCCCCTGGGGCCGCGAATCTGGATGCCAGCGGGAGGGCCGCACCCGAGGTTTACGCGCAGAGGAGAGAGGCCCCCCATTCCCTTGGCATCAGGAAAGCGTCCGGATCAACCGGTACCCGTTTGGCCGCACCATCCATCCCGTCCCACCCCGAGTCTGCGCAAGGTCTTGGCGGTTCCGCTATGGGGTGAACACCCCATGGGGTCGCCGGAGTTCCGCCCCCGCGTGGGGGCGGGGTGGCTTTTCGGTTGAGGCCATCGCGCTCCGGGAGCACAGTCACTGTGCTGCGATGAAGCCCCTCAACAATAGCAATCGACCGGATGGCCGACCGCGTCCTCCGGCGCGTGCGCCGGAAGCCGGCCGGCGGATGCCGACCGTGAAATCCGGTGTGAAGCGCCGCGCGAAGCAACCGGAGCCTGCCAGTGACCCGGTCATCCCTGTCTCACCGGCGCCCGGGCCGGTCGCCATCGTCGGCATCGGGGCCTCGGCGGGGGGGTTGGAAGCGTTGGAGCAGTTTCTGCGGCACGTCCCGGCGGGGAGCGGGTTGGCGCTGGTGATCGTTCAGCACCTGGACCCCACGCACAGGGGGATCATGCCCGAGCTGCTCCAGCGGGCCACCGGCATGAAAGTGTTCCAGGTCAAGGATCGCACCCGGGTGCGGCCGGACTGCGTCTATGTGATTCCGCCGAACAAGGACATGTCCATTCTGCACGGGGTACTGCACCTGCTCGAGCCGGCGGCGCCGCGGGGGTTGCGCCTGCCCATCGATTTCTTCCTCCGCTCTCTCGCGCAGGACCAGCAGGAGCGGAGCGTCGGAGTGATCCTGTCGGGCATGGGTTCCGACGGGACCCTGGGCCTGCGGGCCATCAAGGAGAAAGCGGGCGTGGTGCTGGTGCAGGAACCGGCGACGGCGAGATTCGACGGCATGCCGCGCAGCGCGGTGGAGGCC
Source organism: Verrucomicrobiales bacterium (assembly GCA_015075445.1). Lineage (GTDB taxonomy): Bacteria > Verrucomicrobiota > Verrucomicrobiia > Limisphaerales > J093 > DSVZ01. Next base: position 334,444 of record JABTUJ010000002.1, on the reverse strand, counting down.
GGGCTGGCGGACATCGTGGCGCCGGTGGAGGAGTTGCCTGGGAAGATCCTCGCGTATCTCCAACGCACGCCGTTGCTGGCGCGGACCGAACTGGTCCTGGCTGACAAGACGCAGAGCGCGCTCGAGAAGACCGTCCTCGTGCTGCGCGCCCACACCGGCCACGACTTCTCGCTCTACAAGCGGAACACGCTCTACCGCCGGATCGAGCGCCGGATGGGGATTCACCAGATTCACAAGCTGGCCGGCTATGTCCGCTACCTGCAGGAGAACCCAGGAGGTGGACCTGCTGTTCAAGGAGCGTTGATTGGGTCACGAGCTTCTTCCGCGACCCCGCCGCGTGGGAGGCACTGTCGGCCGAAGCGCACCCGGCGCTGCTCGCCCAACGATCGCCCGGGCAGGCGCTGCGCGCCTGGGTGCCCGGTTGTTCGACCGGCGAGGAGGCCTATTCCCTGGCGATCGTGTTCAAGGAGGTCCTCGAGGCCAGCCCGGCCACGGCGCGTTTCGCGCTGCAGATCTTCGCCACCGACCTGGACCGGGATGCGATTGAGAAGGCCCGGCAAGGGGTCTTCCCCGGCAATATCGCGGCGGATGTTTCGCCGGAGCGGCTGCGGCGGTTCTTCACCAAGGAGACGCACGGCTACCGGGTCCGCCAGGAGATTCGCGAGATGGTGATCTTTGCCCCGCAGAACCTCATCCGGGACCCGCCCTTCACCAAGCTCGACCTCTTGAGCTGCCGCAACCTGCTGATCTACCTGGCGCCGGAGGTCCAGAAGAAGCTGATGCCCCTGTTCCACTACAGCCTGTGTCCGGGCGGCCTCCTGTTTCTCGGGAGCGCCGAGACGATCGGCACCGCCTTCGACCTCTTTGTCCCGCTCGGGGGCAAGTCACGGCTCTTCCGCCGCTCGGAATCCAGCGTTCGTCCGGAGCCGGTCGAGTTCCCATCGGCCTTCGCCGCCGGCCCGGTCGCCTCGACGGAGGCCCACCCGACGCCCGGACCGGCGGGCAGTCTCCAATCGCTGGCCGATCAGTTGATTCTGCAGCGTTACGCCCCCTCCGCCGTGCTGGCCAATGCCCAGGGCGACATCCTCTACATCAGTGGTCGGACCGGCAAGTACCTGGAACCGGCGGCCGGCAAGGCCAACTGGAACCTCTTTGCCATGGCCCGGGAAGGCCTGCGCTACGAGCTGGCCGGCGCGTTCCAGAAAGCCCTCCGCCAACCCGACAGCGTGGCGCTCCACGGTCTCAGCGTCACGACCAACGGCGGCGAGCTGTCTGTGGAAGTCACCCTCCAGCGCCTCGAGGAGCCCGGGCCGCTGCACGGATTGGTGATGATCGTGTTCACCGATGTGGCCCCGCCCGTGACTCCGCCCGTGACCGGCCGCTTACCCTCGACGCACGCCCACAACGCGCGGCGGGCCGAACTCGAGCAGGAACTGCTCCGCGTCCGGGCCGAGGCGCGGGCCACCCACGAGGAGATGCAGACGGCGCAGGAGGAGCTCCGTTCGGCCAACGAGGAGCTGCAATCCACCAACGAGGAGCTGCAGTCCACCAATGAGGAACTCACCACCTCGAAGGAGGAGATGCAGTCGCTCAACGAGGAACTCCAAACCGTCAACACCGAGTTGCAGGCCAAGGTCGACGAGCTGTCGCGGGCGAGCAATGACATGAAGAACCTGCTCGACAGCACGGACATCGCGACCCTGTTTCTGGACCGGGACCTCCGGGTGCGACGGTTTACCACCCAGGCCACCCAGATCATCAATCTCATTCCGGGGGACGTGGGACGGGCCATCACCGACCTCGTCTCGGTGTTGGACTACCCGACCCTGGCCGAGGACGCGCGCGAAGTCCTGCGGACCCTGGCCGCAAAGGAGCAGCCCGCCCCGGCGCGTGATGGCCGCTGGTTTACGGTCCGCATCATGCCCTATCGTACCCACGACGACCGGATCGATGGCGTCGTGATCACCTTCGTGGACAACACCAGCGCGCGGAAGCTCGAGGCGCGGTTGCGCGCGACGCAGGCCGGCCTCGAACAGCGGATCGCCGACCAATCCGCCCGGCGGAAACGACGAGGTCAGAAGTCAGAGGTCAGAAGTCAGAGGTCAGAAGTCAGAGGGCGGGGGACCGAGGACAAGGGACAGTGAAACCGTCGGGTAGGAACCGAGCCATGCCACCAAAGCCGCCTCCCTCTGCCGAGGCCGCCGCCATGCGTCAGGCTGCCGAGGCACGTCTGAAAGAGCAGCACCCCGACGCGGGTCCGGACCGGACGGAGGCGGACACGCAACGGTTGGTTCACGAACTGCAAGTCCACCAGATCGAGCTCGAGCTGCAGAACGAGGAACTGCGCCACGCCCGGGACGACGTCGAGGCGACGATGGAGAAGTACAGCGACCTGTACGATTTCGCCCCCGTGGGGTACCTGACGCTGGACCGCGAGGGGACGATCCTCGAGGCCAATCTCGCCGGCGCCACCCTGTTGGGGGTGGAGCGGGCCCGGTTGATCGCGAGCCGTCTGGGCCATTTCCTTGCCGCCGGCGATCGGCCGGCGTTCAGCGCCCTCCTCACTCAGGTGTTCGCCGGACGGGGCAGGGAAGGCTGTGAAGTGAAGCTGCAGCCGGATGGCCCGCGCCCCCTGACCGTGTGGATCGACGCAGAGGCCACCGCGGCGGGTCGGGAGTGCCGGGCGGTGCTCACGGACATTACGGAGCGCCAACGGGCCGAAGCGGACCGTCTCCTGCTGCAGAAGATGGAAGCGGTGGGGATTCTGGCCGGGAGTCTGGCGCAGGACTACAGCAACCTGATCACTACCATCCTCGTGAATCTGGACATGGCGCAGACGCTGGTGCGTCCGGGAGAGGAGTTCCTGGCGCGTCGCTTGCAGGAGGCGGAGCAGGCCACCCTGCGGGCCCAGGACTTGACCCGGCGATTGGTCACCGTCGCCCGCCGGGACGTGCTGGTGCGCAAAGCGACCCCTTTGTCCGGGATCATTCACGCCTCCGTTCAGGCGGCCTTGAACGGCTCACTGGTGCGATGCGAGTACTCCCTCCCGGAAAGCGTGTCGCCCGCCGAGGTGGACGTACGCCAGATCGGGCTGGCCATTCGCAACGTGGTGTTCAACGCGCGGGAAGCCATGCCCCGGGGAGGCGTGCTGACGGTGCGAACCGAGAACGTGGTGGTGCGGGCTCCGGGGGAAGCGGCGCTGCCGCCCGGCGCGTATGTCCGGCTGAGCATCACCGACCAGGGCGGTGGCATTGCGCGGGAGGCGCTGCCGAAGATTTTTGATGCCTGCTATTCGACCAAACCGCGCGGCGACCATCAGGGCATGGGTCTGGGGCTCACGATTTGCCAGGCCATCGTCAAGGAGCACGGGGGCGCCGTGGTGGCGGAATCCGAGGTGGGGGTGGGAACCACGCTCCATCTCTACCTGCCGGCCGTCCAGACATCAGAGGACGGAGGACCGAGGACAGGGGACCGAGGGCAGGGGACAGCGAGGACAGAATGGCGGGAGGGAGCAGGGCGAATGAAGGTCTGAGGGCTCGCCGTTGCCCCGCCGCCAAACCAGCCGTGCCATGAATCGATCCGCCCACCCCACCCCCGGCATTGATGCCCTGCGCGGTCGCGCCGAAACCCGGCTGGGGCGCCGACCGCGCCCGAAGCGAATCGGCGCCGGAGCGCCCGGCTCCGACGGCGAGGCCCGACGACTGCTCCACGAACTCCAGGTTCACCAGGTCGAGCTCGAGCTGCAGAACACCGAGTTGCAGGAAGCCCGGGACCGGCTCGAGGCCCTGCTGGGGAAGTACACCGACCTCTACGACTTTGCTCCGGTCGGCTACTTCTCGTTCGATGAGCAGAGTCGGATCCTCGAGGTCAACCTGGCGGGAGCCGCCCTGCTCGGGGTGGAGCGCTCGCGCCTCCTGGGCCAGCGGTTTGCGCGTTTTGTGGTGCCGCCGAGCCGGCAGGGTTTTGTGGAGTTTCTGGGAGACATCTTTGCCGGGCAGGGCGACCAGGTCGGGGAGTTTTCGCTGGTCACGGCCGACGGGGCCACGTTCTGGGCCAATCTGCACGCCTCGGCCGGCACGTCCCCGGACGGCCCGGCTCGGGGGTGCCGCGTGGCGGTCTCCGACCTGACCGTGCTCAAGCAGGCGGAGGAGATCCAGCGACGTTTCGAAACCCTGATGGTGAGCAATTCGGAGCTGCGACAGGAGATCGTGCGGCGGGAAGCGGTGGAGGCCGCCCTCCGGACCAGCGAGCAGCAGTACCGCCGATTGCTGGAACAGGCGCGCCGCCTCCAGGAACAGTTGCGGCGGGTGTCGCACGGCATCCTGCGAGCGCAGGAGGACGAACGGAGGCGCATCAGCCGCGAGTTGCATGACGACGTCGCCCAAACCCTGGTGGGTATCAATGTGCATCTGGAATCCCTGGCCCGTGAGGCCACGGTCAAACCCGCCTTGTTGAAGGCGAAGATCACGCGGACCCAACGGCTCGTCGAGAAGTCGGTGAACATCGTCCAGCAGTTCGCCCGCGAACTGCGGCCGACAGCCTTGGACGACCTGGGTTTGATTGCCACGCTCCATTCCCTCCTCAAGGAGTTCATGAAGCGGACGGGCGTCCGCGTCCAGTTCACCACGTTTGCCGGCGTCGAGCAGTTGAACGAAACGCGGCTGACCGTGCTCTATCGCGTCGTTCAGTCCGCCCTTGCCAATGTGGCCGAGCACGCTCACGCCAGTCAGGTGAAGGTCAGCATCCGCCGATTGTCGGACGTGGTTCAGTTGGAGATTAGCGACAATGGCCGGTCGTTTCCGGCGGCGCGGCCGCGCAAGGCCGCGCGGAACAAACGCCTGGGACTGCTCGGCATGCGGGAGCGGGTGGAAATGGTCGGCGGCAGGCTGAGCATCGATTCCACCCCGGGCCAGGGCACCACCATCCGGGCGGAGCTCCCGTTCGTGCGCCGCGAGCGCAGCGAGCGGCGCACCGGGCCACTGGTGGAACCTTCGGCCGCTGGCTTCGAATGTCTACGAAACCCATGACCGCCATGAAACTCATCACCGTGCTTTTGGCCGACGACCACACGGTCGTCCGCGAAGGACTCCGGACGCTGCTGGAGGCCGAACCCGATATTCAAGTGGTGGGCGAGGCGGAGACCGGGCGGCAGGCCGTGGCCATGGCCAAGCGCCTCCTGCCGAGGGTGGTGGTGATGGACATCGCGATGCCGCTGCTCAACGGGTTGGAGGCTACGCGGCAGATCCTCGCGGCGGTGCCGACGGCGAAAGTGCTGATCCTCTCCGCTCACAGCGACGATGCCTACATCGAACAGGTCAGCACGCTGGGCGGCGCGGGCTACCTGCTCAAACACACCTCGGCCAGCATCTTGTGCCGCGCGGTGCGGGAAGTCCACGCGGGGCGGACCTCGTTCAGCCCCGCCATCGCCCGGCGCCTGTCCCGGTCGGAGGAGGCGTCGTCGGCTCGCGGAGCCCGCCACCAGCCAAAGCTGGCGCGGCTGACCCCCCGCGAGGCGGAGGTGCTCCAGCTCATCGCCGAAGGCCAGGCCAACAAGCAGGCCGCGGCCGAACTGGGCATCAGCGTCAAGACCATCGAGAAGCACCGCCAGCGCCTCATGGAGAAGCTCCACATCCACGATACCGCGGGGCTCACCCGCTACGCCATCGCGGCCGGCGTGATCGAAAGCAGTGTGCAGGTGACGATCGTCTAAGGCCCCGCCGCGGTCTTTCCCGAAGCAGGCGCGCGTCCGCGGCCGGTGCTACAGAGAAAGCCCGGTCCAAGAGCTTGGGGGAGGCCGCTCGAACCGGGCACGTGCGCAGGCGGGACATGAGGACCATGAGCGCATCCGGAAGTCTGACAGGGCAAGCTACGCGGCGCGGCACTCGCCGGCCATGGGGTGTTCACCCCAGCGTGTTGCCGGTTCGGCCGGACAGCGGATTCCGCGGCCCGTCTCGCGCCGGTGGAGGCGGTGCGACCCGCGCTGGGAGAAGCTATCGCCGGTCCGAATCCCGTTTGAGGATGCCGGGCATCTGCCGGGCGTAACCGCGCATCTCCATCTGCAGGCGGTTCCAGTTGCTGGCGGCGTGCCGGGCGGCTGCTTCGGTCACGCGTCCATCTTGCAGGAGGTGCAGGAGGTGCTGGTCGAAGCTGTGCATCCCCTCACTGGCGGAGGCTTCAATGATGCCCGCCAGCAAGCGGAGATCGTTCGTGCTGATGGCTTCCTGCGTGCCGGCATTGCGCTTCATGATCTCCAGACAGGGAACCCGCCGACCATCCGTGCCCGGAACCAGCCGCTGGCAGAGGATCGCGTTCAGACTCCGGGCGAGCAGGGCACTGGCATTCTCCTGTTCGTTGGCAGGGTAGAACTCCCGGATTCGGTCGATGGTCTGCGGCACCGAATCGGCATGCAGCGTGGTCAAGACCAAGTGGCCGGTCTCCGCCGCCTGCATGGCGGCGAGAATGCTCTCCTGATCGCGGATCTCGCCGATGTAGATCACGTTGGGGTCCTGCCGCAGGGCGCTGCGGATGCCATCCGCGAAGGACGCGGTGTCGATGCCCACCTCGCGTTGTTCGAACTGGCATTGGCCTTCGGCGAAGAGGTATTCGATCGGGTCTTCGATGGTGATCACCCGGAGGGGCTGGGTTTCATTGAGTTCCTGCAGCAAGCCGCGCGCCGTGGTGCTCTTCCCCTGACCGCTGCCGCCGGCGATGAGCAGCAGGCCGCGCGGTTCCTGGACCAGGCTGGCCAACGTGGCCGGCAGCTCCAGGTCATCCAAACGGTTGTGGTGCTGCCGCACCACCCGACACGAGAACGACTGCTTCCCTTGCTGCTTGCTGAAGATGGCGCGGTACCGCACCTCCCCGCAGATGAAACTCAGGTCCAGTTCAAGCTGCTTCTCGATGCGCTCGCAGATGGACACGGAGAACGCCTCGCGCAGCAGCCGCATGATGTCGTCATTGGTGGGCGCCGGGAACTCGACGGCGGGGATGCGGAGCAGGCGGCCGTCCACACGGTAGGTATAAAGGTGGTCCGCCTGCGTGTGGACATCGGTAGCCTGGACGGTCCTGCACCAGGTCAGTACCCGGCCTAGCGAGGTTTCCGGGGTAATACGTTCCATGGGGTCGAATCCGCGCTCCTCCCGCGGTCTGGCAAGCCGGAAGTCTCAGGCGGAGGCAGCCCGCCGTTGGCCGCACTTCCAACACTTGCTGAACTGACTTCCCAACGTCTCGCCGCACTGGGAGCACTTCCAGGCGGGTCCCCCGGTGTGGGTCGGATGATGCCACTCGGCGAGGAGGGCCAGCGCCGGGGCATAATCCGCCTCGTTCTCCACCCAGAGCTCGGCTTGGAAGGGCGCCAAGGGAATGGTCTGGGCCATCTGCTCGTTGAGCTCGATGCACCGGATGCCCGCGTTCTGCAGGATGTTCTTGAGCAAGGCCAGTTCAGCACTGGCGGATGAGCTGAGCACGCATTTCATGGCAGGCGTCTATGTTCAGGATGAACGATACCCACGCAGCCCACGCCGGTGCTATGGGGTGTTCACCCCAGCGCGGTGGTTGCCGCGCCCCGCCCCCCCGTCTGGTCCCGCCCCGCGAGTTTGCTGGTGAATGCACCGTCCATCGAGGTGGGCGGACGAGAAGCGGCCGTACGGGCTGCAGCGCCGAAGCGTGGGTCCCTCAAAGCGAATCGTGAGCCACACGGGCCGTTCGGTACCCGGCGAGACGGCGGAGGGCCCATATGGGGTAAACACCCTATAGCAAGGTCGCTAATCTTATTCGTATGTACTCCTACCATGATCGACCCGTCCGCACAGACGCGACCTTCCGAGTGCGGCGGACGCGGAGGTTCCACGCCTCCGGAGCTCCACGGCTCCCGGGCCGCGTCTCGGAGGGGGGCGTGGTGTGGGAGCGGCAGCGAGCACCGGTTGGAACGGGCGCCATGGCCAAAGGCCGTTCACGCGGTCTGGTGCACAGACCGGGTCCTGAAGTGGGACAGCGTACGACGTCGGGTGAGCGACCACGCTCCGGAGAGAACGTGGTTCAGAGTCGGAGGGGATCTATGTTCGACACATTCAGGAGAGATTACGTCTGTGAACGGTGCGGAGGCCATTTTGGGCTCACGCGGCTGCGCCGACACTTCGAGAAGTGGCGAGCGAGCGCGGGTTCCGGCGGTGGAATGTGGCGGTCCGGCGAGCAGTCGGTCCTCGATTACGACGGGAGAGGCTGGTGTCCGGAGTGCTTTCCCGATCCGGAGTCGATCCGCCGGGGACACCGCAGCGTGGTTCGGAGAACCAACGCTCAGTTGACGGCACCATCGCCTCGAACGTTCACAAGCTACGGCTCCGAATAGACGCTGACCATCGCTCCCTTGGGGTCCGCGAAGCGCATGCCGGCCGGGTGGCAACCGCCAAGCGGGTGGCTGCCCTCGGGCCGACATCCGCGCCGGCTGTTCCGGCGCGGATCCAGGCGCTGGGCGACGAGGAATGGCAGGTTCGCAAACCCGCTGCTGAAGCGCTAGCCGCCATCGACCCATCTGCCCGGGCCGCCGCTCCCGCTCTGCGAGATTGCCTAAACGATCCGGAAATACAGGTCCGGCGCGCCGCGGCCCTCGCGATCAAGAAGATTGACGAGCGGGCTTCGAACCGAGCTCGGCCTGCACCTGCAAAGCTCATCTGGGCGTATCAGGGTTTGTTTGGCGATTGTTTAGCTCCCTTGACAAACGGTATCCCACAGTCTTGCAGAGGTTTGCAGAGGCTCGCAGACCATTGCATGTGATTGCAGAGCCTTGCTGAGATCCCCTTTACCTTACCCAGTCCGCACAGAGCAACTCCGCCTGCATCAGTACCGTCTTCACCGCCTCCTCTTGCAGGTCCGGAGGATAGCCGTGTTTGTTGAGGATGCGCTTCACGAGCACCCGGATCTTCGCCCGGGCGCTTTCCCGCACCGTCCAGTCAATCGTCACGCTCTGACGCACCTTCGTGATGAGTTCCGCCGCGATCACCTTCAACTCGGGAACCCCCATCGCGCGCACGGCGGATTCGTTGGCCGCCAAGGCATCATAGAAGGCCTTCTCCTCCTCCGTCAGGCCCAGCTTCTGGCCGGCTTTCGTTGCCGCTTTCAACTCCTTCGCCAGCTTGATCAACTCTTTGATCACCTCCTGCGTGGCGATGGCGCGGTTGTGGTAGGCGTTGAGGGTCTGCTTGAGTCTTTCGCTGAACCGTTGCGCCAAGACCAGGTTGCGCTTGGACCGGACTTTCAGCTCGTCCTTGAGCAGCTTCTCCAGGAGTTCGGCGGCGACGTTCTTGTGCTTCAGACCCCGCACCTCGGCCAGGAACCGGTCATCCAGAATGCTGAGGTCCGGCTTGGGCAGCCCGGCCGCGGTGAACACGTCAATCACCTGTCCCTCCGTGACGAGGGCCTTGGACACGAGCTGGCGGACCGCGGCGTCGAGCTCTTCGGGCGTCTTCCGGCTGCCGGTGGTCTGCTTGTTCAGCGCCGCCTGCAGCGCCTGGAAGAACGACACGTCATCACGAATCGCCGTCGCCTCATCACTGGCGGCGCACAGGACGAAGGCGCGGGATAGGTCGGTGACGACCGCCACGAACCGCTGCTTGCCTTCCTCCTGGGCAAGGATGTGTTCCTGGCCGACAGGGATGAGCGCCAATCGCTGAGCCGGGGTGCCCGTGGTCCACTTCGCCCAACTGAAGCCGTGGAGCAGGTCGCGGGCGATCCCGTGCTTCTCGAGCATCACGGTGATGGCCTGGCGGGTGTCGAAGGTCGGGTTCCCCTTGCCGCCGCTTTCGGTGTACGCGGCGAGGGCGTGCCGCAACTGGTCGGCGAGACCGAGGTAATCCACCACCAACCCGCCGGGCTTGTCACGGAACACGCGGTTGACGCGGGCGATGGCCTGCATGAGCCCATGGCCCTGCATCGGCTTGTCGGCGTACATGGTATGCAGGCAGGGGGCATCGAAGCCGGTCAGCCACATGTCACGCACGATCACGATCCGGAACGGGTCCCGCGGGTCCTTGAACCGGTTCGCCAGCCGGCGGCGCCTGTCCTTGTTGCGGATGTGTGGCTGCCACTCGGGGCCGTCCTCGGCGCTGCCGGTCATCACCACCTTCACCACGCAGTCGCTTGCCCCCTCGGCCTCGGCGCCATCGTCCTTGGCGCTGGCCCAGCCGGGTCGCAGCGCGATGATCGCCTTGTAGAGGTCCACGCAGATGCGGCGGCTCATACAGACGACCATTGCCTTGCCGTCCAACGCCTCCCACCGCTTCTCGAGGTGCGACACGAGATCGGCGGCGATCAGCCGGATCCGCTTCGCGTCCCCCACCACCGCCTCGAGCGCCGCCCACTTGGGCTTTAGCCGCTCACGGTGGGTCCACTCCTCGCCCTCAGTGATTTCGTCGAACTCGGCGTCGAGCTTCGGCAATGCTTGCTGGTTCAGGCCCAGCTTGGCGATCCGGCTCTCGTAATAGATCGGCACCGTCGCCTTGTCGGCTACCGCCCGCTGAATGTCGTAGATGCTGATGTAATCCCCGAACACCGCCCGGGTGTTGGCGTCGGCCTTCTCGATGGGCGTGCCGGTGAACCCGATGAATGACGCACTCGGGAGGGCATCGCGCAGATTCCGGGCGAGGCCGTCCACCAGATCGTACTGGCTGCGGTGCGCTTCGTCGGCGATGACCACGATGTTGCGGCGGTCGCTCAGCTTTGGCATCCGTTCGCCCCTTTCCGGGAGAAACTTCTGCAGGGTCGTGAAGACCACCCCACCGCTCGCGACCTGCAGCAATCGACGTAGATGATCCCGATCCGTCGCCTGCACGGGCATCTGGCGCAGCAGTTCGTGGCAACGCTGGAACACGCCGAAGAGTTGGTCATCCAGATCATTGCGGTCGGTCAGCACCACCAGCGTCGGGTTCTCCATCGCTGGGTGGCGGATGATCCGGCCCGCGTAGAACAGCATCGAAAAGCTCTTCCCGCTGCCCTGCGTGTGCCAGACCACTCCGACTCGACGATCCCCGGGTCGCCCATCGCGCATACGACCTGACCAGGACCTCCCCAAATCCTTCAGTGCCGTGGTCCCAACCATGCCGCTGGCGCGAACGGTCTCCTCGACCGCCGCATTGACCGCGTGGAACTGGTGGTAGCCGGCGATGATCTTGTGCAGGCGGTCGCTGTCCGGGTCCTCCTCGAACACGATGAAGTGCTGCAGCAGGTCGAGGAACCGGCGCGGCTCGAACACCCCCCGCACCAGCACCTCCAACTCGAGCGCGGTCCTGGGCGCATCCCCCTCGCCGTCGATTGTACGCCAGACCTTGAACCACTCCTGGCTGGCGGTGAGGGAACCGATGCGGGCCTGGGTGCCGTCGGATACCACCAGCACTTCGTTGTACTGCAACAGGCTGCCGATCTGCTCCTGATAGGTCTGGAGCTGCTGGAAGGCCGACCAGATGGTTGCCTCCTCGTCCGCTGCGTTCTTGAGCTCGATGACGCCCAGCGGCAGGCCGTTCACGAACACCACGATGTCCGGCCGCCGGTTGTGCTGCCCCTCGACTACGGTGAACTGGTTGACCACCAGCCAGTCGTTGGCCAGCGGGTCGTCGTAGCTCACCAGCCGGACCAGGTCCACGGCGATGCTTCCTTGCGGGCGGCGGTACTCCACGGTCACACCGTCCCGCAACATCTCGTGGAAGGAACGGTTGGTCCGCGTCACCGAGAGGGACCCGACTCGCAGCACCTGCCGTAGCGCGTCCTCGCGAGCGTCCTCAGGGACCTGGGGATTCAGCCGCTGGATGGCCTGGCGCAAACGGGCGACCAAGACCACCTCGCTGAAGGCGTCCCGTTCCGCGGCCGGTTCGCCCGGCGCCATCTGCGGTCCGTGCCCGACCGCATAGCCCAACTCCCCGAACCACGTCAGGGCAGCGTCTTCGACGATGGATTCGCAGACCGCGATTCGAGCGGCTTGCGTTTTCTGCTCTGACGGCATATTCCTAGGCGCGAATCAATGAACCCAACGGCGATAGCGGCCAAGGCACCTGGCCCGGTATTTGTAAAGTCGCTGAGCCAAGACACGCGGCACAATTTGCCCCCGTCCTCGGCACAGAAGCGGTCCGAGTCTGGTTTCTTGCGCAGGTTCGAGTCGGTTTATCTGAGGGTTGAGCGGGAAGCCGCGATTGCCAGCCGCGAGTTCGGCGTGGAGGGCTTTGGTCGTGCCGACCTCGTGTGGCTGGCTTGGGAGAACGGGCAGATGCCCGATGACTTCACGGGCTTGGCGCTCAAGAGGCGGGTTCGGTTGACTGCGATCGAGGGCAAAGTCTCCGACTGGCGCAAAGGGCTGCACCAAGCATTTCGCTACCGTTACTTCGCGCACCGTTCCCTTCTGGTACTCCCGACGCAAACGGCCAAAACGGCAGCTCAGTTTCTTCCGACCTTTCGCCGCCTTCGGGTGGGGCTGTGGGGATTCGATGCGACATCGGGACGGATCCGAAAGTGGTGTACGCCACGTTCGCGCACTCCACTTAACCGCCACGCTTGGGAGAAGGCCCTGCGCTTTTTCTTAGATCTAGATTTCAGCAAGCTCCCGAAACGAGGATAGTTCTTCGCGAAGGTACTGGATGTGTTCTTTGTTGGACCGCTCGCGTAGCGTCAGACCCGACGCTCCGATTTGCGCATAGGTTTCCTCGGCGCGATCCAGCGCCTCGCCGATCCGCTTCAGCGATTCGCCTGCATCGGCCGGCATTGCCAATCGGTCCAGCCGTCGCAGGCATTCCCAATTCTGCAGCGCTTCACCAGTCGATGAGGGACGCGAGCCTTCATCTTCCTCATAGTGGGCGTCCATTGGACCGCCATTCAACACCACGGGAAACTCGGTGCGAAGCTGTTCGAGTTCCGTATGCCGAATGCTCTTGAGCAATTGGGCACTGGTGTATCGAGGCACTGGCTGACGCGCGATTCCAGCAGCTGGCGCGAACTTCTTGAGGGAAAAGACCTTCAGGGTGTTAAACCAGCCACTCGCGACCGCTGTCGCTCCTGCGGCGCCCAAGTACGGCGTGAGCACGTCTGCATAACCATTGATGACCTGATAGCCGCTTACACTTAGCACACGATTAATCAGCATCCAGCGGGACAGGACGTCTGGCTCCTCCAGGGTCGGAGGAATATCATGATCCGGATGCTCAACGAGCAGATAGAACCCCGCAGGCGGATTCCCCAGCTCGGTCACCTCCTGCAGGAAGTTCTGCAATTCGATTCGATCACGCAGCGCGTCAATGGAAAGCGCGAGCGTGGCGAAGACCGGCCGCGGGTCGTGCAACTGCGCGTGAGTCAAGCCGGCGTGGCGTAGAAAATCCTTGGCGATGGTACCCTCCACCGAATCCAGGGAGCGCCGGACAACAATGTTGGGCGAGATGAACGCGGTCACCGGGAGTGTCTTCTGATATGCGAGACACGCTTCCAAGTCAGCGACCACTCGGTTCTCTTGCTCCAGGTCGCGTCGCCGTCGCCCCGCGAAATAGGGATAGGCCTCGTCCCCGTTCAGCGCTCCTAAACGTACGCCCGGCTCTGACGCAAACAGGCAGGCATAGTACTGCGGGTCAAAGAGTCGGAGGCTCGCCGGGTGCCCATCAGCTTGTTCGCGGCACTTCTCAAGCAATCGACTGGGTGCGATGTCGCGAGCACCGTAGATCACGCCATCCAACAGACCATCAGCCAGTGCAGCAGAGATTCGATCTCCAGGTTTCGGACCATGTTGCGCGAGGATTTGCATAAGCTCAGGCAAGTTGCTGCAATAGTAGGTTAAGGTTGCCGGGCCGCAACGCCGGGTTCTTCTTGTTTAGCTGATCAATCAGGTTCGTCAGCGGTGCTGGCAGGTCTCGCCGCTCATTCGCCAGGCGACGGGGCTCTTGCCGCAGAATCCGGGTGATCGTCTGCACCAAGTCATCCTCGGTGCGTGCCAGAGGGTGAATACCGCCGGTGGCAAACTCGAATGCCGTGACGCCGCTCGCATACAAATCCGCCCTGTAGCTGAGGTTTTCCCGGAAATTGGGGTCCAACATCTCTGGCGCCATGTATCTTGGCGTCGCGGGGATGAGCTCTGGTTTGGCCGTCAGTCCCGGTTCCCTCACGTTGTAGGCAATGCCCAAATCGAGCAGGACATAGGGTCGGTCCTTGATCCCTGTCGCGAGAATGTTCCCCGGCTTGATGTCCCGATGGACCGTGTGCTGTTGCGTCCAGAGCGCCTGAATCGCACGCGTTAGGCAGGTCAGGAGGAGCTTGATCTCGTGGACAGTCGGCAGATTGGCCGCGTCTATCAGTTCGCGCAACTCGCGTCCGGGCAGAAATTCTTCCGTGTACACAACGCAATCGTCACCGTCGAGTTGACGGATGACCGGCGGCACGGAGCCGAGCCTGACCACGAAGGGGCTGCGGCAATCTCGGAGCAGGCTCACTTCACGCTGGGCGCGCCCCAACTCTTGACGGCGGAGAGCCTGCTCGTCCTCAGTCTGGCCGCGGATCGGGAGCCGAATCACTTTGAGCACCTCCTGCACGCCGTTTGCGAGTGAGACTCGGTAAACAGTCTTGTAGCTACCGGTGCTGATGAAGTCAAAGCCGCTCAGATCGGGGAAGGCGGCGGCAAGAACCTGCGGACTGATTCGTTGGGAGGTCATGGTCGTGAAATCCTTCAGGGTTGTCTGGCCATCTCGACACGGACGCGCGAATCGTTGCCGACGTTCAACTCCCCGCTCAGCAGCTTCGGCAGCAGCGTGTCGCGCAAGGCGGCGAGGGTGCGGGATTGGTGGAGGTTGGCGTGGATGCGGTCGAACATCGGCTGAATGATGCGCGTGAACGCGGCAGCGATGAGCTTCGGCGGCAGTACGACTTTGAAGGAGCTGATGTCGCTCCAATTCGTGCGCGGCATCTTGGTTCCGGTGGAGGCGAGGTCGGTGAATTGAATCAGTTCGTCGCTGCTTGCGTGACCGAGGAGGAAGCCGAACCACTCGGGGCTTTTCGGCGCGAGGACGAGGATGTCGGTTGAGCAGACGCCATCGAACGGGGCGACGCCCACTTTGTGGAAATAGGGCCGCAGCTTGCCGAAGAGGATTTCGCCTTTCTTGAAAGCGGACTTGCCGCTCGCTATGTCGGCGGATTCGCCCCAATCGCCAAGCGCGATGCAGCGGCGAGGCATGTGTTCCAAGGCGATGTAGGGCGTGTTCGGTGCGATGTCGCCGGGCTGGACGCCGCGCCGTGAGTTTGTGCCGATGTCACCGAGCTTCCCTGCCGTCCATCCTTTGGGAATGTGACCGAGCGGGGAGTCTTCCAAGTGCTCGGGGAAGAGAACGGCGGTGGCGGCGTCCATGCCCACGGATTTGCGGCCGTCGAGTTTGGCGCGGACGGGGTCGAAATCCACGAACCAGCTCTGAAGAACGCCCGCCATCGCCTCCAGCGTCGCGTTCATCCGCCGGTTCACCTGGATCTTTTCGTCGAGCGTGCTGAGGATGTGCGCTATGGCTTGCTGCTCCTCCGCGTCGCGTGTGATGGTCACCACCTTCGTGTTCAAATGCCCCGTCGTTATTTGAGGCTGCGCAGACCCAGTGATGACATCGCGAAAATCTGTCGCTTGGAGCACGTAGTGAATGTAGCGGCTATTATGCGGCTTCTTCGGCGGACAAGCACAGCATTGTTGCTAATCCACACTGGGCCTGTTGTGCGTTGCAGCATTCCGCAGTTGCCCTCGGCAAGTGACGAGAGTCACCGGCTCGCGGTACGAAACGTGGCCGGTGTAGCCGAGAACCCCATTCGCACCAATCACTGGAATGGGCGTTTGCTCAGTCTTGATTTCGGACATGTCGCCCGGACCGAGGTAGCGACCTTGTTTGACGTCGCAGACATACCCGAGCGGGAGTTCAACACGGTCACTGGGCATACCCCAACCCCTTCAGGTTCGCCTTGATGGCCTTTTCGAGCCTCGCCGACTCCGCGAACTGAGCGTGCAGCTCGGCCACAAGCCGCGGCATCTGCTCTTCGAACGGCTCGCCGTCATCCTCGACCTCCTCGGCGCCGACGTACCGCCCGGGCGTCAAGACGTGCCCGTGCGCCGCGATTTCGGCAGCAGTAGCGGATTTGCAGAAGCCGGCGGTGTCCTTGTACTTGCCTGCCCCCTGGTCCCCGCGCCACGCGTGGTAGGTGCCCACGATCCGGACGAGGTCGGCGTCGGTCAGTTCCCGGTGGACGCGGTCAATCAAGGTGCCCAGCTTTCGCGCGTCAATGAACAAGGTCTGCCGCCGACGGTCCCGGCGTTTCCCCTCGTGCTTGTCCTTAGCCAGGAACCACAGGCAGACGGGAATCTGCGTGCTGTAAAAGAGTTGGCCGGGGAGAGCCACCATGCAGTCCACCAGGTCGGCTTCGATGAGGGCGCGGCGGATGTCGCCTTCGCCGGACTGGTTCGAGGACATGCTGCCGTTGGCCAGGACGAATCCCGCCATGCCCTGGGGCGCGAGGTGATGGATAAAATGCTGCACCCACGCGAAGTTGGCGTTGCCCTTGGGCGGGACGCCGAACTGACAGCGCACGTCGTCGTCCTTGCGGTACCAGTCCGAGTCGTTGAACGGCGGGTTGGCGAGGACGTAGTCGGCGCGCAGGTCGGGGTGGAGATCGCGGCGGAAGGTGTCGGCGTGCTCGGGGCCGAAGTCCGCTTCGATCCCGCGGATGGCGAGGTTCATCAGGGCCAGGCGCCGCGTGGTGGCGTTGCTTTCCTGACCGTAGATGGAGATGTCACCCAGCCTGCCGCCGTGGGCTTCGACGAACTTCTCGGACTGCACGAACATGCCGCCCGATCCGCAGCAAGGGTCGTACACGCGGCCCTTGTATGGGGCGAGCATCTCCACCAGCAGCCGGACGATGCACGTCGGGGTGTAGAACTGACCGCCCTTCTTGCCCTCGGCGCTGGCGAACTGGGCCAGGAAATACTCGTACACCCGACCCAGGATGTCCTTGGCGCGGTTCTCCTTGGCGCCGAGGCCGATGGTGCCGATGAGGTCGATCAGCTCACCGAGCCGATGCTTGTCGAGGACGGGGCGGGCGTAGTCCTTGGGCAGGACGCCCTTGAGACGCGGGTTGTCGCGCTCGATGGCGACCATGGCGTCGTCCACAAACTTGCCGATGGCGGGCTGTTTGGCGCTGGCCTGGAGGTGCGACCAGCGGGCTTCCTTCGGCACCCAGAACACGTTCTCCGCGCGGTACTCGTCCTTGTCCTCGGGGTTGGCGCCCGCGTAATCCCCCCGGCCCGCCACGAGCTTCGCCCGGTGTTCCTCGAAGGTGTCGGAGATGTACTTGAGAAAGATCAGGCCGAGGACGACGTGCTTGTACTCCGCCGCATCCATGTTGTTGCGGAGCTTGTCCGCGGCGAGCCAAAGCTTGGCCTCGAAGCCAAGGTGCGCGCCGGAGGCGGGAGTCGAGCGGGTGGACTTGACGCGAGCCATGCCGAATGCGGAGGGGTTAACCACCCTGAGGCGAGTACGCGGTGCGTGGTAGAATACCTCGGTTCATACTGGGCCAGAGCCCATTCTGCCTTTGAGGCCGCGTCGCACAATCCAAAAACACCAGCCTCCCGATAGAGTATCGCGACGGCGGTCAACCGCTCGGGGGCGGTCACCGCGCCCGCCGCGACGGCGAGAGGCCCGCCCCCGTCCGACCACCTCCCACCGCCGAGTTGTTCGGTAAATCATCTCGCCCGAGAAGGTTGCGCTTCCCCAGTCCAGGGGTCCCCTTGCGGTGTTGGCTGGCTTCCATGTCAGTCCGGTCGCGAGCCAACCGCAGACGAAGCGCTGCGAAAGCGGATCGTGCGAGACTGCGTCGGCACGCCGACTTTCGGCTACATCGCGAAGCTGCTCCGGTCCGCCAAGGCTCCCGTCCGGCTGTCCGATGGGGTCGGGTAACAAAGCCGGACATCTCAGGGAGCGAGGCGCCGAGATCCCGTGGTTATCGTGTTCCCCCCATGCGAATGGCCGCCGCTTGGGTTCGATGGTCCATGAATCACTCGCATCCAGAACAGGGATGCCGAGACCCGAGGCCGGCGTATTCCGACAAATTCCAACACGAAAACGCCGGGACGATGCGTTTTCGTGCCAATCGGTCCATTTGGGAAGAACGACGTTTTCCCCAATGTTTACGCGGCTATTCCGCACTTTTTGGGCACGGTTCCGAAACGGTTCCCTGGGTTTCCTAAACCGTGGATTCCCGTTCAATTCGGGACGGGGGTACCAGCCTTGAAAACAAAGGGCGAAACCCACGTTCGACAAGCCTCGAAAGGGGCTTGGAGTCGACTCCTTCCCACACTTTGCAGACACATTCCGACCTGAATCGTCGCGACCGGGCGGCAGGGCCACGGACGGTGGCGGTGGTGGGAACCGAGGTCCGAGTACACAGGCCGGCTTGCGTTGCCCCGACCCCTGACCCTCCTTTCCGCTGGCCCTGGCCGCCGCCGCGGCGCAGACTCCGGCCCGTCGCGATCCACCCATGAAAACGTCCCCTGCCTTCCTCGCTGCCGGGTGGCTGGCACTCGCCGCCATCCCCTCCACCCTGGCCCAGGACACGGTCCACGCCTCCCACGGCCAGATCACCCTCCCCACCTATCCCTGGGCCGCCGTCAAACACCCGTACTTCCGCGGCACCGACCGCGTGAACATCTATCCCTACCCGATGCTCGACTTCCTGAGCCGGGAGAAAGCCGATCGCACCTACCGAACCGTCGTCCTGGAGAACGAATACCTGCGCGTCACCTTCCTCCCCGAACTGGGCGGCAAGATCCACGAGGTGATCGACAAGATCACCGGCCAGCCCATGTTCTATGTGAACAACGTCATCAAACCCGCCCTCATCGGCCAGGCCGGCGCCTGGACGTCGGGCGGTGTCGAATGGAACACCGGCCCCCAAGGCCACACCGTTGGATGCATGCAGCCCGTGCCGGTCCTCGTGCTGCCCCGCGCCCGCGACGGTTCGCTTTCCGTCGCCATCGGCGAGACCGAACGCATCTACGGAACGCAATGGACCGTGCTCGTCACCCTCCGCCCCGGGCGTTCGTTCCTCGAGGAACGCATCCGCATCTACAACCCCACCCCGACCATCCGCCCCTACTATTTCTGGAATTGCACCGCCGTCCCCAACACCCCCGGCTTCCGCTTCATCTATCCCATGACGCTGGGAACCGACCACGGCGCCGAGCAGTTCTTCCGCTGGCCCATCCACGAGGGCAAAGACCTCAGCTACGGCACCGACTACCAGGATGCCTCCTCAATCTTCGCCTGGTATTGCGACCAGGATTTCTTCGGGTCCTACAACAACGATCTCGACCGCGGCATCGTCGCCTACGGCAACCACCATCAACTTCCGGGCAAGAAGGCCTGGACCTGGGGCTGGGGCGGCTACGGCACCATGCACCAGGCCGACCTCACTGACAACGACGGCCCCTATAACGAAGTCCAGACCGGCCCGCTGCTCACCCAGGGCGAGGTCGGACGGCTCGACCCCTGTGAAGCCGTCGAGTGGCAGGAGTGGTGGTACCCGATCCACGGCCTTGGCGGCTTCACGTTCGCAAACAAGGACGTCGCCATCGAATCGCGCCGCTCCGGCAGCCGCCTCGAACTGCGCTTGCTCGGCTCGGGCTCCTGGTCCGGAGTCACCGTGAAGCTCGGCGAGACCGGCCCGCGGACAGCCATCGTCGCGCGCTGTGATGTGTCGCCGCGCCAACCGACGACCTTGAACCTCGAGGTCCCCGCCGCGCTCCTCCGCGAGGATCGGTTCACAGTCACGCTCGAGTCCGCCACGGGAACGCTCGCGCGGTTCATGCTCCCCCTGGACCTTCCGGACCGTCAGCCGCCCCCCAAAACGCAGCCTCCACAGACGGCGTCCGAGCTGGTGCAAGCCGGGTGGATGGACTTCCTCTTTGCGCGGTTCACCGAGGCCGGGAACCATTTTCGCCAGGCCCTCGAGAAGGATCCCAAGTCCGCCGGCGCCCGGATCGGGCTCGCCTTCTTGAATCTCGACGCCGATCCACCCGCCGCAGTGTCGGACGCCACCACCGCCACCCGCGCCGACCCGCTGTCGGGGCTCGCCCACCACGCCCTGGCCGTTGCGGCCGAACGTTCCGGCGACCGCACCGCCGCCCTCGATGCCGCGTGGGCGGCCGCGCTGGACCCCGCCACCGCCGTGGCCGGTCGCGCGCTCGCGGCGAAGCTGTACTGCCAGACGGGCCACTACCCGCAAGTTGTTGAGACGCTCGCCGCCACCGGCCCGTGGCAATCGGATCCCGTTTGCCGCAATCGCCTGGCCTTCGCCCATTGGCAACTTGGCAACACCACCCGCGCCGTCCGTCTCGCCCGCCAGAACCTGACGGTGAATCCCCTGGACGCGTTCGCGCTCAGCCTCCTGTGGCTGGCGGGAAGCGAGGCCGAGGCGCCCACGCTCCGGCAGGTGCTCGACGCCCAGCCCGTCGCGCTGCTCGACCTGGCGGCCGAATACGCCGGGCTGGGCCAGGACGAAACGCTGGCCCGGCTGCTGGAGACGTTCTACGTGAAGTCCGGCCACCACGACCCGCTCGCGGCGCTCTGGGCCGCCCAGGGCTTCAAACGTCACGGCACGGACTCCACGGTCCTGGCGCAACTTGAACGCTACATCGCCGACACGCCCGCGGCGGGGGTGTTCCCGCACCACCTCGAGGCCCTCGAGCCGCTCCGGAACGCCTGGGCCTCCCACCCGCGCAACGGCAAGCTCGCCCTCTACCTCGGCCATCTCCTCTTCCATCTCGGCCGACACACCGAAGCCCGCGAGCTGTGGCAGAAGGCGGCCGAACTCGGTTCCGAACCCGTCATCGCCTACCGCGCCCTTGGCATGGCAGCCAAGACCCTGGACAACGACCGGCGCACCGCCCGTTCATGGCTCGAGAAGGCCAATCAGGCGGACCCGGCAGACTGCATCGTCGCGCGCGACCTCGCCCGGATCCTGTTCGAGTTCGCCGACCAGGCTTCCGGCGACGAGAAACGCGCCCTGATCGTGCTCGCTCGCGACCGTCTCCAAGCCGCCTTTGAGGAAGGGAAAGGCCGCTCCGACTTCGTGGCGCTGCTGGCGCGGGCCTATTCGCGTCTGGGCGACTACGCCGCCACCGCGCGCTTGTTGGACTCGGTCCGCATCACCATTTGGGAGGGTGCCCGCGAAGCGCACGATCTGTTCGAGGAAGCCCACCTCGCGCTGGGTGATGCCCATCTCGCAGCGGGTCGTGCCGCCGAGGCGCTGGCCGAATTCAACCGCGCCCTTGAATATCCCGAGAACCTGGCCACCGGCAAACTCGAGAACGCGCGCGAGGCTCACATTCACTACCGCCGCGGCAAGGCGCTGGCCGCCCTTGGGAGGAAGGACGAAGCCCGCGTTGCCTGGCGCCTGGCAGCCGACGAACCGGCCTCGGGCGATACGACCAAGGAAGCCATGCGGCAAGCGGCCCGCGAGGCGCTCCAGTAGCGCTCCCCAGTTACGCCAGCAATTGGCTCCGGCCTCCGTACTGAAGCCGCTGACAAAGGCGGAGGCGCGACGTGCGTTTGCGCCACACCCCGAGGACGACGCTTTGGCGGCACGTTGGGCGCATCGCACCCGACCTGAACCCGCGGATGAAGCCAGGCGTGCGCCGGCACCAGATCATCGCAGACATCAACCGGGCGCACGACTGGGGGTGACGCGCGGTTCCCGGAGCTCACGCTCGCGGCGCCGAATCTCCGTGCGCAACCGCCGACCGATCCGATGCTTGGCAAGATGCACCTGCATCACACTCACCTGCAGCAATTCGCTGACCCGCTTGGCCGGCAACCCCTGTAGTACGGCGAAGTCGAACATCTGGAACTGGCGGGGGGGCACCTGGCATTTGACGGCTTCGATGGCTCCGGCCAGCAGGTGCCGGTGCCATTCGGCGTCCCACACAGCCTCGAGCGGATCCGCCCCCACGTCCGGCAACCGGTCAACGGTTGCGGTCGAGGTGGTGTCGTCGAGACCGCGTGGCCGGTGGCTCGGGTGGGGCGGTCGTTTGCGGAACTGATCGAGGATGCGCCAGCGGGTTTGGTGCAGCAGCCAGGCCTTGAACGATCCCCGGCGGCGGTCGCGTTCGAAGCCACCGATGTGCTTGGCCACCCCGATCACGGTCTCCTGGACGACCTCCTGGGCCTCGACGTCCGTGAGCCCGGCCTTGCGCGCCACGTCGTAGATCAGGCGCCAGTAGGCCTCGAAGAAGTCCTGCCAACTGGCCTGGTCGCCCCAGTCCTGGAGCCGGCTCAGGAGGCTATACCGGGTGGTCAGCGCATCGTTGGGATCGGAGGCGTCGGGGACCATGACGGTTCATCCGGCCGGCGCGTCGCGGAGGCGCCAACCAAGGAATACACGTAACGAGCGGCCAGGTCTTTTCAAAGAAACTTCGCTTTCCTTGAAAAGGTCGGGCCGCGGGCTCCGTGTAGGGATTGGACTATGAAAACCCCGAACCTCTCCCTCGTGCTGGTGACCTTGGTGGTCGCCGCGGCCGACGCCCGGGGCCAACCATGGATCACCACCCAACCCATCGGTCAATCCGTGAGCCTCAACGCCACCGTTCAGTTCCGGGTCGTGCCAGTCAGTTCGGGCGGAGCCGTGACCTTCCAGTGGTGGTTCAAGGACGCTGCCCTGGACCCCGCGGCCAACCCCTCGGCGGCCAAGAACACCTTGCTCATGAGCAACGTCACCGAGGCCGCCGCGGGTCCGTACTGGGCGGTGGTCTCGGACGACAACGGGTCGGCCCTCAGCGAGACGGCGGAGCTCGACGTGGACTCCAAGTTTGTCGTCGTTACCGGGGGCGGTCTGGAGAAGCTCGAAGGCGACATGTGGTGCCCCTACTGGGTGGATTTCGACGGCGATGGTTGGCTTGAGTTGGTGATCGCCGGGGGGTGGAATACCGATGGCGGGAAGCGGCTGTTGGTTTATGAGAACGACAGGGGTGGCACACTCACCGCTGACCTCACCCACTCGTTGGCCGGAGCCTCCTATCTTGGAGCAAATCTGGCGTGGGGCGACTACGACAACGACGGTGACCTCGATGCGTTCCTCGCCCAGCTTGAACGACAGCCGGCCTGCTATCTCGTCAATGACGGCGGCGGAACATTCACCCATCTGGCGGCTGATCGGGCTTGGACGGTCAACGGGATCCCTGTTCATGGTTCCTCGGCGGCCTGCAGCGACTACGACATGGACGGCTGGCTGGATCTGATCGTCGGCTTCTGGGGCAACTACGCGACGGGGCAGTGGGGAACGAACACGGTATTGCATGGGGTTGGCGGGGGCCGGTTCGAAGTGGACCTTGCCAGCGCCTTGGCGGTGTCGCGGACCTGGCCAGAACATTGGGCATGGGCTGATTCCGACGGGGACGGAGATCCGGATCTCCTGTGCGCGACCAGTGGTTACTCGAGCCAGCACGACTTGCAGTTCGAGAATGAGGGAGGCGGCAACTTCGTGCCCGTCACCACCGGTCCCTTGGTCGAAATCCAGGACATGTCCGTCGCCCCGAGCTGGGCTGACTACGACAACGACGGGGATCTGGACGTCCTCGCGACCGGCTGGGGCCGCTCAGACCTCCTGTATCGGAACGATGGACATGGGATTCTGGACGGAGACCCGAACGGCCCGCAGCGGGCGGGTTCCGCCCAACCCAAAGTTGGCGCCTGGGGTGACTACGATAACGATGGACACCTGGACCTGTTCATCGCCCACCAGCAAGCCGCCAGCCGGCTGTTCCACAATCAGGGGGACGGCACCTTCAACGAGGTGTTTACGGGTAGCCCGGTCCACGAATGCCGCGGCTACGGTGCGGCGTGGGGCGACTACGACAACGACGGGTTTCTGGACCTCGTCGTGGTGAATGAGATCAACGGCCGGAAGTACCTTTATCGCAACAACCAGCCCGCTATCGGCAACCCCAATCGGTGGCTGAAGATCAGGCTGCACGGGGCGTCCTCGAACCAGGACGGCAACGGCGCGAAGGTGCGTGTGAAGGCTAACATCGGAGACAAAACGGTGTGGCAGTTGCGTCAGATCGTGTCCCAGAGCCATCAGGTCGAGCTCCTCGCCCACTTCGGCCTGGGCGATGCCACCCAGGCCGACGTCGTCCGCATCGAATGGCCCTCGGGGATCGTCCAGGAGTTGACCAATGTGGCGGCGGGCCAGGTCTTGACCATCACCGAGCATCAGGAGTACGGCGGTGCGCCACCGCGGTTCACCAAGGTGACGCCCTCGGCGGAAGGTTGTCAGGTCGTGATCGCCGAACCGGAAGCCAACGCCCGCTACGTGCTCGAGGCCTCGACCGATCTGGTGTCGTGGACCAAACGGCTCGCTCGCACCAGCACCGGCGGGACACACGAGTTCCTCGACACCCACGCCACGAACCAGGCCGTTCGGTTCTACCGGTTGGTGGTTCCATGACCGTAGTAGCCGAAACGGCATCGTATCCTCGCAGGTCGGGCACCGCGGGCCGGTTGACAGCCGGAAAGGGGTGTGGCAAGTGACGTGACATGAACGTGGTCTTGACAGCACGGCACGAGCGATTTGTCGCGAACAAGGTCAAGAGCGGAGCCTACGCGTCCGCCGAGGAAGTGATCAACGAGGGTTTGCGCTTGCTCGAGGCGGAGGATGCGCGGCACCGCCGCATGGCTTGGCTGGGGAGAGAGATCGAGAAGGGCTTCATTGGGCCGACCAAGCCTTGGTCACGAAGAGCGGTCAACCGGGTCAGGCGACTCGTCCGTGAGCGGAACGGCGTCGCGACATGACGCCGCTGCGACAGAGCCAACAGTTCGAGGCGGACTTCACGGCCAGAGCGCTCCACCTCAGCCAGGCGAATCCGTCCGCCGCGTTGCGGTTCATCGATGCCGTCGAAGCAGCGCTCGATCTTCTCGCCCAACACCCGGCCATGGGTCCGGTCTGGCGTTACGGTAACCCGCAGCGTCCCACGCGGTATTTGCTCGTCCCGGGCTTCCGCAACTACCTCATCTTCTACCGCTACGAAGGTGGCGAAGTCGCTTTGGGCCGGCTGATGCATGGCGCCCAAGATCTGCACGACGTGCTCGGCGACTGAGCGGGACGCACGCACCTCGGTCTTAGCACCCGACTCGGACCGCGCAGCGGCATGCAGATGGGTTTCTGAAAAGGGATTCTCCAGACGCCTTCCCCTCACTTCGGCCACACGTCGAGGCCCGCGCGCCTGAGCAGGGCCTGGAACCGTGGCTCGTCCTGGAGGTCATCCCATGCCGGATCGGTCCGCAGGCCGCCCCAGTCGGCGTTGACGATCTCCTCCGCGCGATCCTCAACCGCCCGTTCCAGGGCCTCGAGGGCCTTGCCGCGATCCCTCAACCCGGCACGGATTCGGGCCACGAAGTAAGGGTTGACATACTGCGTCCGGGACATCGCCTCGAGCTCTCCCAGCACGCGATCCGCCTCGTCTCGCCGGCCCATGAGGGCCCAACAACGCCCGTCCAGGGCAAGGTACTCGGGAGAGTCATCCCGACGCCGGACCATCTCGATCGCTTCGCGGGCCGTGGTGTAATCGCCGCTCTCCATGGCCAGTTGCGCCAGGCACACCTGGGGAATGATGGACTCGGGCAGGAGTCCACTCCAGCGGAGCGCTTCGCGGATGCCCTCGGCGTACCGACGTTCCACGAACCGCGCCTTCAGCGAATGGAAACACACGGTCGAGTCCACGAGGTTGCGTCGTTCGAGTTGGTCCTGCTCGGTCCTCGCCGCGTCCAACCGACCCAGCCAGCGGTACAGGATCGCCCGGTTCAGATGGTCCTCCGCAGGCAGAACCTGCTCCAACTCGCGGACTCCTGCCTCCCAGTCGTAATCGTGGCAGATCCTCGCCCAGGCCAGCCAATAGCGAGCCCTGAAAGCCGTCGCATCCACCTGGAGCGCTTGACCGGCAAGGTCACGCAGTTGCGGCCAGACCTCTCGCGGCGGCCGCAACCCCGACAAGTTGCGGTAGGTGGAAGCCAGGACCATGCGCGCCTCAACGCAGTTCGGATCCGCGGCCAGCGCCTGATAGGCCAGTTCCGTGGCCGCCGTCAGGCCATCACGGCTCACCTCGCTCCTTCGTGCCTCAGCCCGGCAGGTCAACTTCCACGCCTCGACGTTGCGGGACAGCGCGTCCCCGACGGCAGCACGCACGGTCGCGGTGAGATTGAGTCCCAGTTCCCTTCCCACCGCGTGCACCATCTGTCGCTCGAGTGCGAGGAGGGCGTTCGTCTCACCGCGAAAGGAATCGCTCCAACGCGCGCCTCTGGCGCCGGCGTCCCAGAGAGCCAGGGTGACTTCCCAACCGTTCGTGACCGTCCGCACCCGGCCGGTCACCACTTCGCGCGCGCCGAACTCGCGCTGCACCCGCTCCCGCAACCCCGCTTCCTCTTCCATGACCCACCCGGACTTCCGCGGCCCCACCTGAACCCCGGGAATCAATGCGAGCGAGTCCATCAGCGCATCCGTCAGCCGGTTCGCCAGCGGATCACCCTTCCACCACCCGTACCTTCGCGGCTCCGCGCGAAACGGCAGCACAAAGACTGACGCTTGCACGCCCGACTCGCCCGGCACCGGACGCGTGTCGCGTCGCGTTGCCCGCGACACGGTGAACCACGCCGCGAGCGTCAATACCAGGGCCAGCAGCGCCTTCGACCCGATCGCCCGGGCGCGTGCCGCGCGCCAATGCGCGCGCACGGACTGGCCACGTTCCACCCGCTCGAGATCGGCGCGCATCGTTTCCGCGGCGGCGTAACGACGGCGCGGGTCCGGATCGCAGGCACGCGTGAGGACCTCGTTCCATTCGAGCCAACGGCTGCGCTCCACCCCGAGCGGGAGATCCACGGGCAACTGCGGGAAATCCTGCCGGTCCCGCCCGGTGCTCAACTCGTAGAGGACCTTCCCCAGGCTGTACAGGTCCGCCGCCGGCGTCCCTGGTCCTTCCGGAGCGATGTACCCCGGCGTGCCGACGAACGAGCGGGCCTCGTTCGTCGCCGCCACCAATCCGACGTCCGCCAGCTTGGGCACCCCGTCCACGAAGATGATGTTCGACGGCTTCACGTCGCGATGAACCAAGCCGTGGCGGTGCAGGTGGGCCAGGGCGGAGGTGAGCGCCAGGCCGACGCGTACGCATTCCTCGAAAGGCAGGCAGCCGCGAGTGCGCAGGTCGTGGAGTAGGGTGCGGGGTTGGTAGAAGGGCGAAGGGCGAAGTCCTGATTTCGAAGTCCGAAGTTCGAGTTTCGAAGTCCGAAGTTCGAGGTCCAACGCCCGCTCGCCCGCCTCGGCCGGGAGGGACGCTTCGGTCTTCGAAGCCCCGTCTTCCCTCCCTTCGGACTTCGTCTTTCGACCTTCGACCTTCGCCCTTCGAACTTCGCCCATCGAACTTCGCCCTTCGAAATTCGCCCTTCGGACTTCGTCTTTCGAACTTCGACCTTCGCCCTTCGAACTTCCTATCGCATCCGCCACCTCCATCACGTAGTAGAAATAGCCGACCGCGTCGTTGCGACCCACCTGGAGGACGTCCACCAGGTGCTCGTGGGAGCGCGACACGGGTTCGTAGCGCTGGAGGCCGGCGAACTCGCGCTCGTAGGGCCGGTCATGATCGAAGCTGCGTCGGTGGACCATCTTGACAGCGCGCCAGGTGCCCAGGGTGCTGCGGGCCAGCCAGACCTCGCCGTAACTGCCGCCAGCGATGGGTTGGAGCAGGGTGTGATCGGGGATGGCGGGCGGGGACTGGTCCGTGGGCGCAGGGAGGTGAGCGGGCGTCCCGGACGCGCCCGACGGGGTGGAGTCGACCTCACCCGTGGCTTCAGGGATGCGAAGGTCGCCAGCCATACGGTGCGCAATATGACCGAGCCCACCGGCGCACGCCACGTCAAATGCAGATTCCCGCTGAGCCGAGGTGTGTTCCAGCAACGCAAAGCGGCGCTTGGCGTTCCCACGCCGGCGCACCCGGTCGCGACGGCGGACACGCGGAGCCGCACCAAGCGTCAACGGGGCGTCGGAGCTCGAAGCGGGGGTCGCCGACGCTCGCGGCGCCGCTGGAGCATCACCCAGCCCAAGGCTCCCAGGGCCAGCGCACCCAAAACGCCGCCGGGCTCCGGGATCACCGTCACGGCGAGCGACCAGGAATCAAGCTGGTATTCGCCGCCGCCGCTCACGTCGGCAACGAACAGGGTCCAGTTGCCAGCCTGGTTGACACCGGTGAATGAGGCGAGGGTCGCGTCGCGCAGGTCCGAGGCGGTCACCAGCAGGGGATCGACGGGTCGGCCGTCGGGCTGCCAGCGGCCGGTCAGCGCGCTGGTCAAGGGCAGGACCTCGCTGCCGGTGAGAGTGAGGCGGTAGTGGTGAATGTCGGCCTCGGCATCGTCAGCCAAAGTCACATTGACGGCGACATCATCGCTGTAGCCGAAGGGGCGGCCCGGGTGCTTTCCAGGCCGGTTCAGCAACACGCTGTAGCCGCCTCCGTCATGCGCGAGCGTGGCGTAGAGATCCCCGGTGAACCCGCCCTCGCCCAGCGGCGTGAGGACCAAGGTCACCGCCACGGACCGGATGGGAGCAGAGGAAGCTGGCAACGTCTGCGTGTTCGCCAAGCCCGAGAGGTCCCCGTCCGGGATGGCCTGGTTGACGGGGAACGCGAAGACGCTCGTTGCGGCGCCCCCCATGCCTCCGACGTCCCAGGCCATCTGGCCGTGGACCGTCAGAGCGCCGGTGACGAGGGCGAGCCAGCGGATCGGTGCGAGTTCAGGCAGCGGCTTCATTCGGCGACGGTTCGGTAATAACGTTCCGCGGGAGCGGGCTCCGTGACATCCACCCATTCGACCACACCGCGCGCATCGGCCTCGACCGTGGCCAGGGGCTCCCACCGGGTGGCGGGCAGGGCTTCCGCCCATTCAATCACGTAGCCACGCCGGGCAATGCCCGCAAAGGTAATGCGCCGGTGGCCATTGGGCAGCAGGGTGATGGCGACCAGATTCAGCGAGGGCGCCGGTCCGGTTCCGGCGATCAGCACCGTGACCAGGGCCGCCGCCACATTGCCCGCCGCGTCCTCGATGGCGTACGTGAACGAGTCCACGTCGGGGAACGCGGGTGGAGGTTCGTAAAGCAGCCAGCCGTTGTCCCAGGTCACCCGGCCGCCGGCGACGCTCGCCGCATCGAACCGGCGCAGACGAAGAGGGTCCGTGTCGGGGTCGCGGTCGTTGGCCAGCAGACTGGTCACGCGGATCTTCAACGGCTGACCAAGCTGACGGTGGACGGTGTCGGGCGCGGGCAGCGGCGGACCATTGAGCGCGCCGGAGAACCCCGGCCGGTCCGCAATGCGCCCATCTGCGGATTGCCGCAAGCCGCCGGCTGCGGCCAGGGAGGACTCCAGCCGGTAATGCACGGAGCTGGAGACGCCCCCGCCCGTATCGAAGGTCGCCTGCCGCCACCTGTAGGCTCTCGGTTGCATCTCGGCGCCGTGAAGCCAACCGACCAGGCCGAACACCGCCACGACCGCCAGCGCGCGACCGCCGCCGGGCAGGCACCGCGCGGCGAACCACGGCATGCGAGCGGGCAAGGGCGACGACGAGGATCGCATTCAGGAGCCTTTACGTGTCTCGCGGGGGGCCGCCGCCGACTGGCTCGATCGGGCCGGGACCTCACCGTCGTTCCAGAACCGCTGCTCCACGATCTGGCCGGCCTTCAATCGGACCTCGGCCTTGACGAAACCACTCGGATAAAAGGCCCAGGAGACGCCCTCGGGCTGCCCGTCTTGCATGGGGACATCCTCGGACAGGGTACCGTCCTCGAACCAGCGGAGGAACCGGCCCTGGACCTTCCCCTGCACGATCGTGGCCACTGACTGGGTCGCACCGTTGGCATGCCACTTGACGCGCATGCCGTTCGCCACTCCCTCCGTGAAGTGTTCCCGCACCTGTATGTGCCCGTTGGTGTACCAACCTTCCGAGACGCCGTTCAAAACCCCGCGGACGATCTGCGAGCGCGACTTCAATGTCCCATCGGCATGCGGTTCGACCAGCCAACCCGTGAACGGCTGGTTGGTGGCCGATCGGAGGACCAACCGGCCGTCCACACGCACCAACTCGTCCAACCCGAGCGCGGGTTGCACGGGAGGCGCCGGGGAACGCAGGATCCACCAGGCGCCGAGCGTCACGGCCGCCGTCGCCAGCACGATCATGAGCGCCCGCCGCTTCCCCCGAGCTTGGGGTGCGGGCGTCCCGCCGGCACTCCCGTGGATGGTCTCCGCGGATCGGGAGGGGGCGAGTTCGTTCACGGGCCTGGCTGAGTTCGGCGGCACGGGAGGAAGGAATCAGCGCACCTGCAACTTGAAAAAGCGCCAGGCCGACTCGCCGTCCGCGGGCGCCCCCACCTGCGCCCGGATCAGGCGGGTCTCGGTCGCGGTCAGGTGCTCCCGTCCCACGGCGCTGGCCGGATCGGCCGGAAGTCTGAAACGGACCGGGGTCCAGTCGTGCATGTCGGCGGAGCCATGGAGGGTGTAACTCCGCCCGCGGATGGCGGTGAATTCGAGCACGGGTTGGTCCGCCGACGTGGCAAGGATCGCCAGCGAAAAACCATCGGCGGGATCGAAGGCATAGGTGCCGGCGAGGTATTCCTCGAGATTCGAAAGACCATCGAGATCGGAGTCGTCTTCGGGCCGGATATCTTCGAGGTTCAGCCCCCCGCCCAGCATCTGGATCAGCGCGCGCTCCCAGGCATCCGGCAGACCGTCGCCGTCGGAATCCTCGCCGAGGGTCAGGTCCACGCGCGACCGTCCGCCGGGCCGGGCCACCAAGTGGGCCGCACCGGTCATTTCGATGGGCAGGTACGTGACATTGCCGACCTGCACGCGCAGGCGGAACGGCACCGTGGGTCGCAGGGCCGTGGGCTTGTACAGGTCCGCGGTGGCGCCGGAGTCCATCGGGATGGCGAGGCGATAGTTCACGCCCGGCTCAGTGCCGGGGGCGAGGGCACTTCGGACGCGGGTGGGGCCGCCGGTTTCGAGCAGCACCTCGGCCCCGGGGCTGTTGAAGGGATTGCCCATTTCATCCCGGACCGTGCCATAGATGAGGTGATGCGGCGCCGGCGGGAAGGCCAGGGCGTGGCCGGCGCAGAGCAGCAGGGAGAGGAGAAGGGCGAAGGGCGAAGTTCGAAGGGCGAAGTTCGAAGGGCGAAGGGCGAAGTTCGAAGGGCGAAGGGCGAAGGGCGAAGGGCGAAGGGCGAAGGGCGAAGGGCGTAAGGCGGTTGGAAGTTCAGCGGGCGAAGGGCGAGGCGTCCGGGAGGGACGGCCTGGGGTGGGCGGCACCGGAGACAGGTCGCGCGGAAGACGCGCGGGGGGTGAGGCAGGGAAGGAAGTTCATGGCCGGGGAGTCGCGCTTAGTTGCCCGAATAGGAATAGGTCACGAAGTGGAGCTTGATGTCCTTCACCGTGCGGATGAAGCGATCGAGCCCCTCCTGCGGGTTGTTTAGGAGCGTCCGACCGGGAATGACCAGCTTCCACTGGCTGTTCCAGACCGAGCGCCCGATCAAGCGGTTGTTCGTGTACTGCGAGCGGAGCAGGTCGCCACCGTAATAGATGTCGGTGGTGAAATAGTCCGGGCTGGGCACCGGGCGGAAGGCCTGGTGTTTCCGGCGTGCGAACAACGGTTCCGTGAGGGTGTTGCCCGCTTGGAGCAAGCCGCCTTCGGAGAAACCGGACGCCCCGATGTTGAACGGCAGCGGGATGGCGAGGTCCTCAACGCTCCAGGTGCGGATACCGGTGGCGTCGCCCAGCGGCGGGGTGCGCAGGGAATCCACGCCCACCGGGACCAGGTAGATGTAGGGGGTGGCGGCCAGGGCATTGGGATCGAGGAACCACACCGAGGGATCCTCGACGGAGGCGCCGCCCGCGCCGCTCACCGCGGCGCTGTTAGCGGAAGGCGTGCCCATGCCGCGATACCCTTCCAACGCGGCACCGGCAGCGAAGATCTTCGTCGCAAAGGAGCTCGGGCTGAACGTGCTGTCACCCGCCGCCAGGGGTTGGCCAAAGAGGTTCAAGCCGTCGGCAATGGTGGTGCTGAAGGTGAGGATGATGCCTGGCACCGGCAGACCGTCGCCGGCATCCACCTGCAAGCAGAAGCGCCGGACGTCGCCGTCGGCGAGAATGTTATCCACCCGGGCGCGATGGAGGACATCCTGCCAGGGGAGGTCGCCATCCGTGCCCGGGAGG
The DNA here is from genome assembly GCA_015075445.1 of Verrucomicrobiales bacterium. GTDB lineage: Bacteria > Verrucomicrobiota > Verrucomicrobiia > Limisphaerales > J093 > DSVZ01. The sequence continues at coordinate 302,178 of JABTUJ010000002.1, read as the reverse complement.
ATGCGAAGCTGTTCGGTGCGCAGGGAGACGGTGGTGCTGTAGGCGTCGGGACTGTTGAAGCCGAGCCGGCCGCGGAGCACGTCCCAATCGGCCTTCATCTCGGCGAGGGCGCTGGAGAGGCCTGGATCACCGGTATTGCTGCCGGCGAACTGAGGTTCGCCTTCCCGCACGACGCCCAAGGCCCGCGCGTTGATGATGCGGCGCTTGAACTCCCGGCCGGCGCTGGTGTTCAGGAGGCCGGTTTCGTAGTCGTACGCGTTGGCAGCGAGCAAGGCGTACCGGGCGGCCAGGTCGAACAGCGTCTTGTACCGCTCGAGCTTCTCGTTGCGGAAGATCCGAAACGCCGCGTCGCGCGTCCGGTAGCCGTGCACGACGGCAGCGGCGCGCTGGCGGAAGATCTCGCGCTCGGCCTGGATGGTGTCGCCCTGGGCGATGAGCGCCCGGACCGCACGCTGCTTGTCGTCGTACTCGCGGAGACGCTCGTTGACGGTCCACAGCCGGCCCTGCATGTCGCCGAGCTTGTTGCCGAGGTCCTGGACGGCGTTGCGCAGGTCCTTGGACCGTTCCATGGGGGCGATCCCGAAGAACTCGGCGTACTTCCGCGCGGTGGTGGTGGCGAGTTCCCAGGCGGAGAAGACCGTGTACTTGGCCAGCGCGACCTTGTCCAAGACAGAGGTGATCTGCAGGCCGGCCGCCAGGACGGCGGCTTCGCCCGCCGAGGTGAGGTCGCCGCCGGCCGCCAGACCCGCGATAAAGCTGTCGGGGAAACCGTGGGCGATGAGGTTGGCGCCGTCGACGATGTCCTTCTTGATGGACTCGTTGTACTTGTCGTAGAGGTCGAAGGCGAACTTGGTCTTCTCGAGCACCTCATCGGCCACCAGAAGACCGGTCTGAATGTCGCGGATGGTGTTGAACGTCGCGTTGTCAGCCTCGAAGACATCGATGGTCTTCTGCAGCACCACGAGATCGCCGGCGGTGTCGTTGATCGTCTGGCGCAACCGCATGTGAGCCAGGATCTGTTCGGAAATGGCCTGCTGAATCTTGCCGGGCGAATACCGCTTGCTGGTCCAGTTCGCCGGCTTTTCGGCGAAACCATGCGGCCCGATGTTGAAGGTGAGGGTCTCGACCTCGGGGAAGTTGATGTACTCGTAATGCTGCGCGGGGAACGTGTTGGTGGTGATGGTGGCGTTGTTGGTCGAGACGTAGCTGCCGGCCACCCAGTTGGTCGGCAGGTTCCGCAGCGGAATGGACCACTCCGTGGCGCTGGTGTAGCTCCACAGTTCCGGGATATTGGCTTCCGGCAGATCCACGTACTTGTAATGGATCAGGTCCGGACCGTTGTAGCCCTGTCGATACAGCTTGCCGGGCCCGATGTCGTCCGGGTAGGGCGTGCCGTAGAGATCGATGAGCGCCACGGTGTACGCCTGCTCCGGCGCGCCACGGCATTCTGGAGCTCGGCCAGCGAATCCTGTTCCGAACGCATCAGGCGGGTGACGTCCTTGGCATCGTCGAAGGCGGCCACGGCGTTTTGCAGGGTGGACTTGGCGCGCTTGAACACCTGCTCGAAGTGCGTGCCATTCTCCATGCCCACCACGGCATAGGGATTGATGTCGAATGCCAGGCCCCCTTCGGGAATGCCCAGCGGCGATTGGCCGCCCTCGGCGTTGTCGAGCGCCGTTTGCAGCCCGGCGGCGATGGTCACCAGCTCGCGCAGTTCGGGCACCGTGGTGCGGTCCACCTTCTGGATCCCTTCATGCGTCGGGATGGGATCTTCGTGCGGCAGAATGGCATTGCCGACGACCCAGTTGAGGTAGGTCCCCTGCCCCACGCGTGAGGCCCAGTGATCCATCCCCCAAAAGCGCTCGGGATTCTTCGGCCCGTCACGGGTCTCGTAGGTACGGCGCGGGTTCACCCGGGTGGGGGAGAAATGCGCCCAACCCTGCTCGCGCGTCGGGGCATAGTCCTTGCGCCAGTTGAGGTCGAAGACCTGACGGCCTGCGCGGGCGAGCGCGGCGGCGGCGGCGGCGAACTTGCGTTCATCCTGGTAATCCACCGAGACGGGCTGACCGAGGACGTTGACCGCCTCGATACGCGGGACCCAGTCGAAGAACTGGTTCAACAACAGGGAGTAGTAGCCCTTGACCGCCGTCAGGTAATGGCCGTAGCCGTCGCCGTGGCCTTGCGGGAACATCCGGGCGGCGTCCTCGGCATTGATGATGCCGTCGGGGGACTGGTCCGGGTTCTCCTGGATGTTGTAGTTGAGCGCGTAGATCACCTCGCCGGCGTCGATGCCGCGGGTGTAGTTCCAGATCAGCCGGTTGTACACCGGGGTGATCTCGACGCCGGGCTGGAAGAAGTCATCCCGCCCGCGCAGCAGGGCCAGCTCTTCCTCGAGCAGAGACGGCATCTGGCCGCGGAACGCGAAGAGCGCGGTGGCGATGTCCCCGTAGGTGTTGTCGGCTGTCCCGATCCCGATGGTAGGGTTGGCGGCGTCCGCCCAGGCCTCGTTGCCGAGCATCATGTAGAGATCGTTCAGGTAACCGGCCGCGAGGAGGAGGGCGTCGTTGGCGGGACCATAGTTGAAGCCGGACTCGATGCTGAGGGAACGGCCGCGCCGCAGCACCGTCTCGTAGATCTCGATCAGGCCGTAGTTGTTGATGGTGTCGAGATTCAGCGCGACGTCGCCTTCCCACTTGCGGCCGGCCTGGGTGAGAAGGCTGGCGTCCGTGTTGACCCGGTTGTTGAACAGGTCGTTGATGCGCTGGTTGAACGGGTTGATGCCTGCCAGGACGCGCTTGATCCAACCCTCGGCCAGCGCCGGGCGCGTCCACTCGGACCAGTCTGCGTCGGTCGGATTCGCCTGGTAGAGCGGATGCGTCGGGCTGAGGGGGCGATAGCGCATGACCACGTAGTTGTCCCCCAACGCCTGCACGCCCACCCCGCCCAGGGTGTAGCGGGGGATGTCCGCCGCCACGGCGGTCAGCGACAAATAGCGCGACATGGTGGCGTCCGGTTCCGGCGGGAAGCCATCCACCGGCGCCGCGATCTTCCACTCGTATTCGTACTCGTCGAAGCGGCCCGCCAGGTCCGGGGTGTGCTGGAACGTGATCAGCTCGCTCAGCGGATTCGGCGCGGGGATGATCTTGAGCTCGCCGCGGTGGAGTCCGCCGCCCACTCGGAAAACGTGCAGGGCCACGGGATCCCCCGGCTGCGTGAAGGCCGTGCCGCTGGCTTCGAGCAAGGTGAGGTAGCCGCTGCCAGGTCCGGTGGCGCTCAGGGCATACGAATCCACGGCGGTGTTGTCATTCTCAATCACCGCCAGCTCGCCAACGCCGATGCTGACCGTCTGATCGGGGTCGGCGACGTAGGTGCCCGGCCGCAGCGGCAGGTCCTCGTGGAAGGTCTCGACCGGCGTCGCGAGCGCGTTGACCAAAGCCACCCATTTCGGATAGCCCACGGCGTCGCCGGTCGGGCACAACGCATGAACCGCCGCCAGGTCCGAACCGCGGAGCACATTGAGCTGGAGGTAGCTCTCGCCGAGCAGCTCCTTCCGGTACTCGCCCATCAGTCCCAGGCTGCCTTTCGGTCCGATGTTCGGATCGATGAAAACCCGGGTGACCAGGTGCGGCGGCAGCAGCGGGAAGAAGATCTTGCCCTGGTAATACTCGGTCTTCACCCCCGCCGGGATCTGGTCGGCAAACTGGGTGGAGATATCCACGTACTTCGCTCGCGTCGGATCGTGCAAGACCGCGCTCGCGGCCGCCGCGGCCAGGTCATCCGCAATCGACTGCTGGTAGAGAATGTGCGCTGTCTTGAAGTCGCGCACGCCCGGGAAGCCGCCCGGGAACGGTTCGACCAGCGTCGCGCCGTAGGGTAGGATCGGCACCGGTTTGCTCGAGTCCTTGGGATCGCGCTCCGGCCAGAACGGCCGGTAGACGATGTCCAGCGACCGGGTCTGTTTCGAATCCGGATCCCCCACGAATGCCTGGGCCGTCTCGTCCCAGGGTCGGAGGTAGGGCACGATGCTGCCGGGCGCGGGCGGCGCGGCGAGGCCGGGCCACGCAAAGCTCGGCTCGGTCTTGTAGTAATAGCGCAGGGTAAAGCTGTTGGAGGGCGCCGGTGAGCGGGCCAGGAAGGGCGCGCGGTCCGTGAACTCGACGATGGTCCCGGTGTATTGATTCGTGCTCAGGATCACCAGGGGCGCCTGCCCGATCGTCGGGCCGGAGGCCGCCACCTCGAGGGACAACTGTCCGGTGGCGGTGGTCTGGTCGTACAAGTCCCTGACCGTGACGATGACGTTCCGGGCGCCCACATCCCCGGCCTGCGGCGTGCCGCGCAGCGTGAAGCCGTCGAGCGTCAGCCAGGTGGGGGCGCCGACCACCGTCATTTCCAGATACTCCGTCTGCCGCGACACATGGACCGTGAAGCTGAACGGGTCGCCGACGACCGCGCTCACCGCACCCAGCGCGCCGAAGGTGTCGGCGGCCGGATCGTAGGTTCCCAGTTTCAGCTCGGGCAACCCGGCGTGGGGGCCACGATAGACCCACAGGTCGTGTTTGCGGTCACGATAGGTGAAGCGCTGGTAGTGGCCATACGGTCCGGTGGCCGCGGCGGCGTTCCAGCCGCCGGGCAGATCGCCATCGCCGCCGGCGGGTTCGGTGTTGTAGTTGACCGCCCGATCCCCGCTGCCCTCGACCGGCTTGGCGAGGAAGTTCAGCGGCGGCGGCGGCTGAATGAGCTGCCCGGCCGGCACGAGGTAGTCAAAGACCCAACCCGCCGCCGGCTTCTCACGCAGCACCTGGAAGACCGCCATCGCCGGCCGGCCATCCGGGTGCGGGTAATCCACCAGAACGAACGGATGCGACGAGTACTGATCCGCCGGCGCCAGGACGTTGAGATCGTCGCGGGTGGCAAACGGGGTACCACCGGACATGATCGCGTGCTCCTCGTTCGGGTTGTACCCGGGCAAGGCGGGGTCGTTCTGAACATAGATCGTCCCGAGTGCCTCCGAAGTGCTCAGGCCCCGGCCGCCGAGTTTGCTGGCGAGGACGATCTCGCGGGCGTTGCCCGGCCACTCAATCCTGTATTCGCCGACCACCGACGGCCAATACACCGTGCTGAAGCCCAGCACGTTGTTTCCGGCGTTGAGGCCCGCGCGGGATTGGCTCGGGCGGAACCACCAGACTTCGAGCCGGTTCCTGCCCGGCAGCACGTTGACGGGGATGATGGCGCCCCGGTTGGCTTCTTCGAAACCGACCGCGAACGGATCCCGATACGTGCCGGGGTTGTACGAGCTCCCCTTGCTCTTAACGATGTAGCCGGCGAGGTAGTCCGCACCGCCGGTGTCCCCTCGCTCGCCGGCCGGCGCCTTGATCCGCTCGCCCACCGGCACGGTCCGCGCGATGTAGCGGGGTGCCGTCAGACGGTTCAGACCGGGCACGCCGGTGGCCGCGCTGCCGTAGAGCGTCAGGTGGGAGCCCCTCCCGCTGCTGTCGGTCGCGGGATTCTCGAGGCGTTCAAAGGTGAACTGGGCCAGGAGCCCGGCGGTCCCCGCGGGGTACTCGGTTTGCATGGACCCGGCGATCTCGGTCGCGCTCAGCCCGCGGGACCAGATCCGCAGATTGTCGAAATCCGCGTTGGCCAGCGCGTCTCCGCCCCAGTTGCTGCGGCCCACGTAGGCGTTGTTGCGGGTGACCACCTGGGTGGCGCCCTGAAGCGGGCCCTGGGCGTCCAACTGGCCATCGAGGTAAAACCGCGCGGTGGTGCCATCAAACGTAACCGCCAGATGCACCCACTGACCAAGCGGCAGAACCGAGTTGGCGGTCAGACCGGTAGTGCTGGCACCGCGGTAGAACTCGAGCCGCGGCCGGCCTGACGTCGCCTGGGAGAGGGCCAACACCACGTTGTCCGACGCCGGCCCGTTACCGAAGTCAATCAGTCGCGACCAGTTGCGCACCTCGCGCACGAACACCCACGCCTCGATCGTGAACCCGCCCGGGGCAAAATAGGTGCCGGCCGGCATTTGACCGTAACTCCCGCTCTGCCCGCCCAGGGTCAGGACGGAATTGGCGCCCGCCTGGCGGAGGCCGACCGGTTCGTCGATCGAAGTTCCCGGCAGGTTCACGGCGTCGATCAGGGCCGTGTTCAAGGTCGAGAGCACGCGCTCGAAGCCAATGTTCTCCCCCGCCACATAACGCAGCAGGGTGCGGTGCGCCGGGTACGACTCGTTCAGCCAGGTGTAGAACTTGAGCTCCGGCGTGAATTTCGCCCGCGGCCGGTCCAGGGCGTCCTGGTACTCGATGGTCGGCGCGTTCTCCGGGTCCATCACCACCGCGGTCTGCGCAGCCTCGGCGTCCGTGGCCGCGGGTGGCCGCACATAGTGGCTGTACTTGGCCAGGTCCGCCGGCCAGACCAGCCGGTAGCGCCCGAAGAGCTTGGGCCATCGCAGCGCCGCCTCCCCCTCCTCGAGCCAGTGCACCAGGTAATCGTTCAGGTTGAACGTCTCCTTGATCGCGTACAGCTCCGGCCGCAGCACGCTGGCCACGCTGTGCTGATAGGCAAACTCGGACCCCACCCCCTTTTGCACGGCTTGGGGGAACAACTCGCCCACCGCCCCCCCCTCCGGCGGCAGAATGCGTTCCCCTAGCTCGATGGTGACATCCGCCGGCTGCGGCTGCTTGGTGACATCCACAATCTCCGTGCCGAGCGGCTGGTAGGTCTGGCCGTCCGGACGCAGGTCGCCCAGCAACTCGACGAACACGCGCCCCTCAGCGTTGTAAGCATAGATGCTTCCCAACTGCTGGTCGTACCACAAAGTCCGCAGCTCCTCGAGCGGCTGGTTGCCGGTCCCGTCCGAAGGGCTGGAGCTGCCTACGCCCGTGTATTCGGCCGCCACCGTCCGCGGAAAGTTGTTGTTGTAAACGATGTTGACGGCCCCCACCCGCGCGGTGGGCACGCGCACGGACACGCCGATGTTTTGGAAGCCCTTCTGGGTCCAGTACATCTTGCGCGGCGGCTTCGCGGCGCTGCCGGAGACAATGTAGTTCTCCGTGTACAACAGGAAGATGTTGGCGCCGTTGGTCTCCCAGCTCACGGGCCCGTTCGGGTTGGTGTAGCTGGGCCGGTTGGCCACGGTGTAGGGCTGCGCCTTGCGCCACGTGACCGCCAGCGGCCCGGGTTGAATGGCATAGACCTGCCGCGCGTGCGGGCTCCAATAGTACCCCACCCCGGCGTGGCTGTTGGTGGTATGCGGCTCCGGCAACCAATAGGCCGTGCTGGGGGTGCTCCCCAAAAGCACGCCGCGCTCGTCTTTCTCCGGCGCGGCCACAAGCGAACCAAACGCAAAGGACACCGGGCGGCTGAGGAAAGGCCCACCAATGTGTCCCCGACGCAGGACCATCACCACCGCCCCGTCCACCGTTGCGCGCGGCAGGCGCATCTCCTCGGCCACGGCCCCCGAAAACGGAGTGGTTCCGTTGTTCAGGATCGCCGACGTGCGGACGGCTTCCCAGTCACTCCGCTTGAGCCCGGGAATCGCGCCCAGCGGCATCAGGCTCCGAAACTGGCCACGGGTCGGGGCTACGTGAACCCCCGTGGATTCGTTCCCAGTCGCCGTGGGTGGGCCGGCCCGCCATTGGGCATTCAGCTTGGTTTCACCCTGGCTGACATGGCGGAACTCGATCGGCAGCGCCAGTTGGGCCAGCGCCGCCCCGGCACTGAGGAGCACCCCCAGACCCAGGAGCGGAACTCGGAGCGATATCATGGAACCATTCATTTGGCTGGCAGCCTTTCCCATCGAACCTGGTCATCCATTGGGCGTACCCTCCCGGCCGACGCCGGACGTGGCAGGAACCCCGCTCACCGGACGGAAGCGGTGGTGGCGGCGGCTTTCTCGGCCTGCTCGAGCAATTGCCCGTTTACCCGGAGCAACGTCGCCATCTGCGCCTTCAGGTCGGCCATCTGTGTCCGGAGTTCGGCGAGCTCCGCATCATGCTGGACCTTCATTTCCTGGAGCGCCTTGATCGCCACCATCCCGAAATCGCTATAGCCGACACTAAGAAGGGGCTCCTGGGTTTCGCGGTCCTCCCCTTCCGAAACCAGGTCAGGGAACAAAGGCTGCACTTCCTGCGCGATCACGCCCAGCTTGTGCTTGGCAGTCTCCTCCTCGTCCTTCCATCGGTAGCGCCGGATCTGAACCTGCAGCGCGCGGTCCAGCATCGGCTCGGCATCCACGATGTCCTTCTTCAGCTTGCGATCGGAGTAGAAGTCCCAGTTTCCATCCCCATCGTAGCGGACCTCCCGGGTGCCGGAGTTGTGGGTGTTGCCGCCATACATCCAGAAGGAGAAGGAGTTTTGGTAACGGGCCCAGTCCACGTAGCGGCTGCTGTCATTCTCCCGCTTCAGCCGCACGCCCCAACTATAGAGCTCCTGGTGCCCCCCGTTGACACTCATCGATCCGTCCACGTTCAATCCGCCCCCGTGGACGTAAACCCCACCCGGGTACACACTCATCCGCAACGAACTGTTGGAGGTGAAACGCACGTGACCGTCCGTGTCGCTGTACATCCCGGAATCGTTGTCGCCGCCACTGCCGGAGAAGGCATAGCCCGCGTTGTTGACGCCACCGCCGCCCGGGTAACCGCCCCTGGCCAGAAAGCCCCCCTGCAGCACCGCCCGGCCATTCCCTTCAATCCGCATGGTCTCCACCATGGAGGCGCTTTGGCCGTACCCGAAGCGAATGGCATCCGTCGCACCCGCCGTGTGGATCTGCAGCGTGCTGGCCTGGATCCCGAACCCATAGTGGTTGCCCGAGTTGCCCCAAAGACTGATCTTGTCCCCCAGCGTGTTGGGGAAGTTGAGCGGAAAACCGGGCGACGCCGTGCCGATGCCCACCGGGTCGTTGAAGATCTGGTTCCCGCCAAAGGTGTTTCCGCCGCTGAGCTTGGCGACGCCCGTCAGGCCCCCACCGTCACCACTGAAGCTCGTCGCCTGCACGGGCCCGGCAAAGATGGTGCCGCCCTCCGCCCAGATCTTGACCTTGCGGTTGCTGCCCAGCGTGCCGGCCCCCACGATGTCGAGGGTGTTCGCGGTGAAGATCCCATAGCCGATCTTGCCCGCACTGGCCTCCTTGCCCGCCACACCCGCACCCAACTCGAAGACATTGTTGCCCGCCACCGCGAGTCCGCCGCTCACCGTCACCCCGTTGCCGATGCTGGAGATCAGATCGCCGCCCGTGTCGGTCCGCACCAGCTTGACCGCCTGCCGCGCCAGGAAGGCGTAGGGCGCACTCAACAGCCGCAACCGCGGCAGGATGTCGACGTCGGCGCCGCCGGAGCCAATGCCCTTGACGGTGATCCCGACGAACCGGTCCGACGCCACGGGGCCGTTGAACAGCGACGAGAGGGGGATGCCGTCCCGCGGCACGCCCGACACGGCGGCGCCTTCCCCCAGCAGCACGCTGAAATAGCCCTTGTCCACCGTGACCGTCTGCTGCTCACCCCAGAGGAGGTTGGCCGTGGCACTGGCCGACTCGTGGTTGTAGATCCTGAAAATCACGTCGTAGTTCCGGGGCGCGAGGTTGCCCAGGGCCACCCCATTCCCATCCACGAGAAAACCCTGGTAGGTCAGGAGCTCGGGCGGGTTCGGGTTGGCCTGCGCGAGCGCGCGGGACGGCGCCAGAGCCAGCGCCAGGGTCGCCACGGCAAGGGCGGCAAGGGAGGACGTGCGGCGGTGCATGGTTTTCATGGAGTTCAACGAAGCAGGGGACAAGCGGACGGGCAGGATCGTTGGGGTCATGGGAGCAGGGTGGGATCGGCAATGGGTCAGGGGGCGCGGGTCAGCGTGGGGATCTCGGCAATCCGGGTGAGTTCAAACACTCCTCGCACTTCGAATTGGCGGGTGTCGAAGGCGTTGCCTCCCCGGGCGAGGCCCGCGAGGCGAATCACTTCACGGTATTCTCCCTTGAGCTTCGATCCCGCGGCGACGCGGCTGTGGAAGTCACCGGCAGGAGTCTTGACGTCCAACGTGATCTCCCGGACGACGGTGTAGGATTCAGAGCCCTGGGGAAGTTCGTTGCGGAAACTCGCGTTCAGGTTGTCGTGGTCGGGATGGTACGTGTGCAGGAAGGGGTTCGCAGCCTGATCGTTGAACGGGGTCGCGACCGTCGCGCTCAGCACCGCTCCGTGGTCCAGGCCACCGGAGAAGGCCCAGCCGGGATTCGCCGCCGACCACGGCAGATGGGCGACGCTGAGCCGACGCGCTTCGCCCAGGAGGTTCCGGGCAAGGACGGACTCCTGGTTGGCGATGACGGCATTCGACACCGCGTTGAAGCCGTAATAGACCCGCTGGAGCAGGGTCGCCGGACCCGAGGCCGGGTTGTGGACAATCAACCGCAGCGGAAAAGCATGAGACGCGGGCACCGGTTGCATGCTGGTGTCCACTTCCGTCACGATGTACTTGCCCTCCGCATCCAGCACCGGGCTGTCGCCGGTGCCGCGCTGATACGTCTTCAGATACTGCCCCACCGCGGTGACGGCCGCGGCACCCACCCAGAGCCCCGCCCGTGACTCCGGTTGGGCAGATACGGGGAGGTCCACGCGGCTGTGGCCCCGCGAGTCGGTCAGTCGGAGCACCGCAGCCAGGAGTTCGCCCACGTTCGCCGTGATCGCCGCGCGGTCCAAACCCAGCACGATCTCCACCTCGGAACCCGGTTCTCCGCGCGGCGCCAGCATCCAGGTCTGCGGGGTATTGAGCGGCAGGGCCGCGACGCCGTACGTCAGGTCCACCGTGTCCAGCGCGCCCCGCACCAGCAACGGCGGCACCCCGGCAATCGCCGGTTGCCCAGCCGGGGGTGCTTCCGATGCCACCAGCTCCAAGGCGACCGTCAGGGCCGCGGCGGTCTGGTTCCGGACGCGGAAACTGAACGAACTCAGGCTCTCGCCCAAAGCCACCCGGCCCGAACCCGCCGCCGTGATTTCGAAGGGGCCGAAGTAGTGGTTGTAGACCTCGCCGGCACGGATCCAGAACGCCTCACCCCGCCGGACGGGTGTGGTCCGCAACGCGAAGACCCGGCGCGGGTTGTTCGCCCCGAATTCGCCGCCGGGATATTGGAAGATCTCGCTGAATTGCAGCGAAGGCACTTCCGCCAGGAAATCTTCGAAGCTCGGCGCGCCCGTGGGGACCGTGGGGAAACCGAAGAAGTTGAGGCCGGACGTGGACCAGCGATAATGCGGCAGCACGGGTTGGCCCTTGAGCTCCCACGCATAGTCCGCGGTTGAATGGACGAGATAAGCAGTGTTGGCCGTCAGCCGATCCAACGTGGCCGGCCCGCCACCCGAGCGTCGCCAACTGGACCACTGGCTGCCGGTGTCCACGGGCTGCTGGGGCGATTGCACGAACTGGTGCGTGGCCGGGTTCGGATTCCAGCGCCAGATCTCCTCGATGGGCGTGAGCACCGGTGCGCCGGCGCCCACGAGCTGGTCCAGACTTGCGTGCGCGGCGTCCACGTGCAGGAACACCGCGTTCCACCCCGGCCGGAGCTGCAGGGTTTGGGTAACCCACTGCGCCCGGGCCGGCACTGCGAAGGCTGCCAACGCGCCGAGGAGAAGGGGAAGAACGGGGTGCTTGCTCATGGCTTGCGGTAGAAGTACCAGGCCGGTTGTGGGTTGAGACGCTGCAGGGCCGCCACCGGAGCGCCCTGGACACGGCCGCCGAACACCAGCAGTTCCGCGCCGTTCCAGGCCCCGGCCGCGTCCGTGCGTGCCCGGGGTGACCCAGCGCCGCTCAGCGCCCGCCAAGTGCCCGACGCGGGATCATACGCGCCACCGGTGGCCGTCGGCCCAACAGCCGTGTCCCCGCCGAAAATCAACATTTCCTGCCCCGTCCACGCGGCAAGATGCCCGGCACGGGGGGCCGGCGCCCCGGCCGTGAGGAGCGGGCTCCACAAATCAGTCTCTGGGTCGTAGGCCGCGCCGTCATTTCGGAGCGTGTCCCCGGACCGGCCGCCCCACACCAGCAACCGTTGGCCTGTCCAGACCGCCGTATGCCCGGAACGGGCGCTGGGCGCGTTCGCGGCCGACAGGCTCACCCAGGCTCCCGGAACCGTCCCATTCGCCAACGGCAGCAGGGCGCCCGAGCCGAGATCGCCTGACTCACCCGTGCCACCCCAGACGATGAGTCGGGAACCAGTCCACACACCCGCGGCCCCCACACGGCCCGCCGGTGCGTTCAGGGTCGGGACGCCCTCCCAAACCCGCGCCGCCGGGTCATAGAGTCCGCCATCGGCCAGCAACCCCGCGGCGTTACGCCCGCCCCACACCAGCATCCTCGCTCCGGTCCACACGGCCAGATGGCCCTCGCGGGCCGCCGGCGCGCCTGTCACCGCCAATGGCGCCCAGGAGAAATTGTCCGGCGCATACGCGGCCCCCGTGTTCAGATAGGTGGTGCCCAACCCGCCAAATACCAGCATCGTCTGTCCCGTCCACACAGCGGTGTGACCCCGCCGTGCCCCCAGATCCTCGGCGGCCGGCAACGGCGCCCATCGGTCCAGCACCGGATCGTAGCTGGCCCCGCCGCCCGAAAGCACGCCACCACCCAGCGTCCCGCCCCAAACCAGCAAGACCTGCCCGGTCCAGATCGCGGAGTGGCCGTAGCGGGCCGTCGCTTCTCCCTGCGTCGCCCCACTGACCCACCCCTGCCCGGGCACACTCATGAACGGCGAAAGGCCCAGGGCCAACAGCTCCGGATCCCCCGCCTCCGTCGACACCATCGGAACCCCCTCCGGCAAGCCGCTCACCACCGACGCCGCCAGCGCCTCGTGCCGACGGGTCAACTCGGCTAGGTTCGCCGTCAGCGTCGCCACCTGCGCACTGAGACCGTCGAGGGTTCCCGGAGCCAGCTTCGCCGCGGAAATGGCGCCATCCGGGACGTTGGCAGCTACCATCGCGTAGCCGACGGCCGCCAACCTCTGGTCGGGTATCAAGCGTTCGGAACCCCGGACGCCATCGTCGAACCAGACGCGCAGATAGACCTCGGGCGGCTCGAAAACGTCCGGAGCCAGCGGCGCCATGTTCGCCAGGGACACGTCCCCGAGCAGCACCGAGTAGAGCCCCCGACTGACGCGGATCGACACCGGCTGATCGGGCTCGCCGTCGCCGTCGCCGTCGGGCGCGTTGTGCCAGAAGATCTGGGAGGCATCCGCATTGACGAACGCGAACTTGAACCGGCCGGGACCATCGAACAGGGCCTCCTCAACGGCGATCCGACCCTGGTGATGAACCAGGGCCGGAACCTGCGCCAGGCCGATACCACGAAGCCCGCCCAGCAACCCCACGACGCCTACGCTTGCCAACAAGGTCTTTCGCCGCACGCGGCGGAGGAAAACCGAAGGGCCGGCGACGTGTCAACACTTTCTTTGTTACAACTCTTTACTCATACTTATTCTCGGTGGTTCCTGCTACTTCCGTCCGCAGCGAATCAAGACCGGCCCTCATTCAGCGCGCCGGCGCCAGGGATCGGCTGTTCGCCGGTCGCCGCGACTGTGCGCGCGGCGCGGAGCCGGGCCCCGACCGAGGCGGCCGGTGGGGAGGCGGCTCGAGGTGGCACCTTGCCCGCTGGTCACCGCCCGGCCTCCCCCCTCGTCGCGGGCCTTGCGCCGTGCGGGCGACCCGCTATGCTGTGCCGCACATGGAAACCGTGGTCCTGCTCCTGATTGCGGGTCTGGTCCTGATGCTGCTCGAGATTGTTCTGCCGGGGATGATCGCGGGACTGATCGGATTCGGCTGTCTGGTGGCGGGGGTGGTGTTGAGCTACGTGCGGTTCGGACCCAAGTCCGGGAGTCTGGTGCTGTTCCTGGTGCTGGTGCTGTTGCTGGTGGAAGGACTGCTGTGGATCCGGTTCTTTCCGCACAGCAAGCTCGGCCAGGCTTTCGTCACGCGCCGGACGGTGGGGAACCTGAACGTTGAACAGCCCGAACTGCTGCACCAGACCGGCACGGCGCTCACGAATCTCCGCCCTTCGGGCACGGCCCTGATCAATGGCCACCGGGTGGACGTTGTTTCCGAAGGCCCGATGATCGAACGCGGTACGGCCGTGAAGGTCGTGGCCTTGGAAGGCCTCCGCGTCGTGGTACGCGCGGTTTGACTTGCTGCGCACGACCGTGTTAACCCTCAGCCCAACTCAGCTCGCCCCAACATTATGAACGTCCCAATGTTCGCCCTCTCGTTGCAGTGGATCTTGGTCACGCTGGTCCTGGTGGTGGGCCTGGTGTTCCTGATCCTGCTGTTCAATTTCTTCACGATCTTCATCCGCGCCTGGGTGTCCGGCGCCTACGTGGGCCTCATCGAGTTGGCCGCGATGCGGCTCCGGGGAGTGCCGGTGGGATTGGTCGTCGACAATTACATCAACGCCCGCAAGTCCGGCCTCGAAATGAACGTGGACCAGCTCAACGTCCACTTCCTCGCCGGCGGCGACGTTTCCATGGTCGTCCGCGCCCTCATCGCCGCCCAGAAGGCCGGCATCCACCTCAACTTCGACCGCGCCTGCGCCATCGACCTCGCCACCAAAGGCACCGGCAAGACCGTCCTCGACGCCGTCAAGACGTCCGTCAACCCCCGGGTGATCGATTGCCCCAACCCCGCCTCCGGCAAGACCACTATCGACGCCGTCGCCAAGGACGGCATCGCCGTCAAGGTCCGCGCCCGCGTCACCGTCCGGACCAACCTGGACCGCTTCGTGGGCGGTGCCACGGAGGAAACCATCGTGGCCCGGGTCGGCGAAGGCATCGTCAGCACCATCGGCTCGGCCGGCAGCTATAAGGACGTCCTCGAAAACCCCGACCGCATCTCGAAGACCGTCCTCGACAAGGCCCTCGATTCCAACACTGCCTTCGAAATCCTCTCCATCGACATCGCCGACGTGGACGTGGGCGAGAATGTGGGCGCCAAACTGCAGGCCGAACAGGCGGAGGCGAACAAGCTCATCGCCCAGGCGCAAGCCGAAGTCCGCCGCGCCCTCGCCGTCGCGCAGGAGCAGGAAATGGTGGCGCGCGTCCAGGAGATGCGGGCCCGCGTGGTCGAGGCCGAGGCCCAGGTGCCCCTGGCCATGGCCGAGGCCTTCCGCTCCGGCAACCTCGGTATCATGGACTACTACCGGATGAAGAACATCCAGGCCGATACCGACATGCGCGACAGCATCGCGGGCGGTGGCAAACCCTCCGCCGCCGGCGACAAGACCAAGTCCACCTAAGCCGATCGGCGATTCACTCAAGTCATGTCTGGCGCCCTGGCCATCCCGCTGCTGGCAGCCTCGTTTGAAGGCTTGCTCGTCTTCGTGGTGATCTTGCTGCTCTCCGCCGTGGCCAACTGGATCAAGACCCGCAAGGGCCTCGACCCGGAGACGTGGGACGAAGAGCAAACCGGTACGCCACCTGCCGGCCCGCACCAGCGCCCCCCCACCGGCGGGACACCGCCTCCCCGACCCAAACCCGCCTTCGATCTCGAAGGAGAGCTGCGGCGGCTCTTCGGCGAGGAGCCCGAGCCGAAGTCCGCACCGCCGCCCGTCCTCCCGCGGCCGGTCGTCGAACCGCAACCTTCCGAGGTCTTTGTTCCGGTGGTGCTGGCCCCCACACCGCCCCCGGCACGAACCAGCACCGCCCGGCAAGCTGTTGGCGAGCCCAGCCGCATGGCCAGCGCCGCCACCGCGTTCCTCCGGAGCGGCGGCATGACCCGGACCGGCATGGACCGCGCCGAAGCCGCCCGTCTCGCCGCCCAGTTCGAGCACCGGGCGGGCTCGGCGCGGGACCGCCGGCGGGCTGAGTCAGCCGACGTTGCGGCCGTCCTGGCCCTGCTCCAGCAGCCGGCCACAGCTCGGCAGGCGATTATCGCCTCGGTCATTCTCGGTCCGCCGAAGGGCTTGGGAGCTTAGATCAGCGAGACCCCTTTGGGCACCTTCACGATCACGGTCCCGGCGATCTTGTCGTGCCAGCTCTGGCGCTCAGGCGACCAGCCGGCCCAGAAGAACCCGAGGCCCAGCGCCACGAACGAGAACACCGCAGCCAACGCCCGCACCAGCGCCACCGTGAAATCCAGCGGCCGGCCGTCCTCGCGCACCACCTTCAGGCTGCACACGATTCCCCCAATGGTCGTGCCCTTCCACATCCACATCCCGACGTGATAGGCCAGCCAGAGCAACGGGAAATAGCCGTGCACCAGCCGCGCGAACCACGCCAGCAACACGAGGTCCAGCAGCGTCGCGGCCAGCCGGATCCAGAATCCTGCCCGCGGCATCACCGCCAACTCGCCCGGTGAGAGCATCAGCGGGGTGGCCGGCGCGGTGCTGAGCAGCGGCGAGGCCGGCCCCAGCGGCGGTGTCTCCGCTCCCGTCCCAGCCCCCGCAGCCGGTGCGTCCAACGACAGCCCCGTTTCGCCAACCGGCGTGCTCGCCGTCAATGACGGTCCCCCGCTTCCAACATCCGCCAGGCCAGCGGCACCGACTGACGACGTGGGAATCCCGACGGTCGCCGCGACCGCCCGGCTCGGCACGGGCATCACCAGCGGACGCGCCGGACGCGGTGGCCGGCTCTCCCGGATCACCTGCACCAGCGCCATCAAGGCCGCCCCGAAACCCAAAGGCACCAGCACTCCCCACGCGACCAGTCCCAGGACCGGCACCAGGTACACCAGCGTGATCAGCAGAAAGCCCACCAGGAAACCCGTCAGCGCCCCGCCGGGACCGTCGGCCCCCAGCCGCCGCAACAACGTCCGCCCCAGCCACTGAAACGTGGCCGTCTTGCCCAACAACACCGCGCCCACCGCCGCCACCAACAGGAACGGAATCACCACCAACCCCGCCACGGTCACCCCCACCACAAACACGACCGGCCAGAACAGAAAGATCCCCAGCAACCCCACACCAAACGCCGCCAACCCCTGCTCCTGCAACACGCGTTCACACGCCTCCACCGGCTTCGGCAGCAACAGCGCCACCAGGAAGTACACGACGAAGTGCAGGGCCACGACCACCCACACCCACCCCAGCGACGGCACCACCGGCCGTCCCCAAAAAAGCCCGTACCGGAACCACCCCCCCACCGAGGGCAGGAACCCCGCAATCTCCCGCTTCTGCCGATGGAACGTCGCCCCCGGTTCCGCCGTGATCCGGCCCCCGACCACGATGCATTCCCCGTGGACAACCGCGTTGGGTCCGAACCGGGCGTCCCCCATGATCACCACCACCTCGCCGTCCACCACACTGTCCAAGTCGAGATCGCCAAAGACCGTCACGCATTCGCCCCCAATGCGGCCCCGCACCACGGCGTTCCCGAACACCGTCACCGATTCGTTCCGCACCTCGCCCTCGATCCGCGAATCCCCAAACACCGTCACCGCGTTGTGCGCGCGCTGGTTCGCGGGCAGTTCGGAGGAACTGAAGATCCCGAGCACCTCGCCCACGTGATGCCGTGCCGGCGGTTCCTGCCGCGGGGGGGGCGTCTCCGACTCGTCACGTTCCGCCTGCAAAGGCGTCTGGCCTAATCCTTGGGATACTGCTCCGCCGAGCAGGACCGCCGCCAGCCACCCGCCTCGGATCCATCGCGCTTTCATCGCTTTCCTCCACGTTGATTCCATGCCATTCGGTAAAGCATTGTCCCCGCCCCGAGCGTGGACAGGTAGAGGAGCAGGACGGCGACGCCCAAGCCCACGCAGAACCACCCCCCGCCGTTCTGACAGAGCCCGGTGAGGACCTCGAGCATGGCCTGGCCGGCATTCCACAGCGCCACCCAGGGCGCCACCCACGTGTTCCACCGGCTCTCCATCGTATCCGGCGCCGCCAGCTCCGGGAAATGCAGGCACGCGTAGGTCAGTGCGCCGAGCAGGAACGACAGCCCCGCCAGGGACAAACCCTGGAACGGCCGGGGCCAGGTGGACCATTCGCGGCGATACCACGGCCGGCACGCGCGGGCTTCGAGGGCCGCCAGCACCCGCGGGATCAGCGTGCTCGGCGCCGGCCGGTCGGGCAACCGCTGCAACGCCCGGTCCAGCTCGCCTTCCCACTCATCAATCGGCTCGGGTCGATTCGGATTCATGACTCGTCTTCGGAGAGGAGGACACAGCCGCCGGGGAGAAAGTTGCGCCGATTTCCTGGGCCGACAGCCGGCGTC
This sequence comes from Verrucomicrobiales bacterium, assembly GCA_015075445.1. Classification (GTDB taxonomy): domain Bacteria; phylum Verrucomicrobiota; class Verrucomicrobiia; order Limisphaerales; family J093; genus DSVZ01. The sequence continues at coordinate 284,024 of JABTUJ010000002.1, read as the reverse complement.
GCAACGCCGCGCGGGCACGGTGGATATCGGTCTTCACCTTCCCCAGCGAGACCTTCAGCCGCGCGGCGATCTCCTCGTAACTGAGATGGTCGAAATGGTAGAGCACCAGCGGCACGCGCTGGGCGGCGGGCAGCCGCTGCAACGCCGCCTCCAGCGCCTCCCGCTGATCGGCCGTGTCGAGGGTCTGCTGGTGCGTCTCGGGCGCCGGCAAGCGAGCCGCGAAACCGTCGCCCCCCTCTTCGTCCTCGGCTTCCAGTTCGGAGAAGAACCGCCAGCGATTGCGGTACCGGGTGAGGTGGTTCAGCGCGAGGTTGCGCGTCACCGTCTTGAGCCAGCCGCCCGCGGTCGGGCTCGACGCCAGCTCGTCAAAGTGCGCGTACGCCTTCAGGAAGACCTCCTGGGCAATGTCCTCCGCCTCGGCTTCCCGGCCGAGCAGCCGGAACGCGGTGGTGTAGACCACGTTCTGATAGGCCCGGAGAAAAGCCTCGAATGGATGCGGTTCGCTCATCCGTCGCGCGCTGCCCTTGCCGACCGGTCCGATCCGGGCGCATTGTCGGACCCAGGACACCCGCCGGAAACCGAAAGTTGCAGAAAAGTGCAAACCAAACCCCGGCGCCCGGCGTATCACCCTCGAACATGAGCGCCACCGCTCTCCCATCGCTCCGCTCGCTCTTCGCCCCCAGCGACGAGCAGCTCATGTGGCGCGTCCAAACCGGCGACGACCACGCCGCCTTTGCCCAGTTGGTCCGGCGCTGGGAAACACCCATCCAACGCCTCTGCACCCGGCTCACCGGCGACCCTCATCGCGCCCAGGACCTCGCCCAGGAGATCTTCGCCCGCCTGTTCGCCCACCGCCAGGCCTTCCAGCACGGCGCCAAATTCTCGACCTACCTCTGGCGCATCGCCCTCAACCACACTTACAGCGACCTCCGTCGCGCCCACCACTGGCGCGAAACCCGCCTCGCCTCCCCCGACCCCGCCGCGGACGAGGCGAGCTCCGACCTCGACCAGTTCGCCGATGCCGCCCCCACCCCGGACACCGCCGTCAGCCGCCAGGAAACCGGCGAAGCCGTCCGCCGCGCCCTGGCGGAACTGCCCGAACACTACCGCAGCGTGCTTGTCCTCCGCCATTACCAGGACCTGAAGTTCCGCGAAATCGCCGAAGTCCTCGACCTGCCCGAGGGCACCGTCAAAACCCGCACCACCGAGGCCCTGAACGAAATGGCCCGGCTCCTCCATCGTCGACTCGACCTCAAACTCGTGCCCCCGCCCAACCGGCGGACCCGGCCCACCCAGCTTCCCCAGCCATGAACTCCACCGATCCGCAACTCCATCCCCGCCGCGAATTGTGGGCGGATTACCTCTACGGCGAACTGCCCGCCGAGCAGCACGCGCAGCTCGATGACCACCTTCGCGCCTGCCCGGATTGCGAGCGGCAGCTCGCCCAGTGGCGCCAGACCCAAGCCGCGCTCGACGCGTGGAAGCTCCCCCGCCGCGCCCGCCCCGTCCGCTCCCTCACTGTGTCCATCCGTTGGGCCGCCGCCGCCGCGCTCGTCCTTGGCCTGGGCTGGCTCGGCGGACGCCTCTCCGCCCCACCCCTCCCCGACGCCCGCCAGCTTCGCGCCGAGCTCGAGCCGGCCTTGAAGCAGGAACTGCAGGCCGAGTTCCAGTCCAAGCTCTCGGCCGCGCTCGAAACGGCCGACGCCAAGCACCAGGAACGCCTCGTCGAACTCGTCCAGGCCTGGGCCGTCACCCGCGAACAGGACCAGCAAACCACCCTCGCCCTGCTCCAACAGGCCGATCGGCAACGCCGCGCCGATTACGCCACGCTCCGTCGCGACCTCGAGACCGTCGCCGTCGTGGCCCAGGACGCCATCGGCACCACCCAACATCAACTTACGCAGCTCGCCGTGAATTCGCTGACCCCCACGGGCAGCGACCGCGGGTTGCCCCGTTAGCCACCCTCAACCCCCAGTAAACAAGCCCTATGAAAGTCGCCCATGTATGGTTCCCCACCCTGGCCTTCGCCTTCGTCGGCCAGATCTTGATCGTCGCCCAAGACCCGCCTGAGCCCCCGCCGCCCCCGCCAGCCCCGGTCGCCATGAACCTGCCGCTCCCGGAGGTCCAGGCCGCCATGGAGCAGGTCCATCAACAGGTCCAGCACGTCAACCAGCAGGTGCAGCAGCAAGTCCAGCACGTCAACGCGCAGGTCCAGCGTCAACTCGCCCACGCCCAGCGCGCCCTCGAACTCGCCCAGCTTCAGACCGGATCCCGAAACGTCCGCGGCGAGCCACGCCCGGTGCCCGAACCACCCGAAGCGCCGGAACCGCCCGAGCCTCCCGACGAACCGTTCTTCGGACGTCACCTCGAACACGCGCTCGAGTTCATCGACGGGGCCGAGTGGTTGCCGCGTGAACTCCAGGGCCCCAGCACGAGCGAACCGTTGGTCATCCCCACCGCCACCACGGACGCGGCTGCCCTCGCCGAGATTCGCGAAGACCTCACCATCATGTCGCGCATTCTCCAGAAAGCGACCGGCCGCACCGGCGACCGCGGCGACACCATGGCGCTGGGCATCGTCGTGTCTTCCTTCCCGGCCCTGCGGCGACCGCAGGCGATGTACCTGGCTGACTACGGCGCCGTCTTCCTTCTGAACGTCCCGTTCCCGCTCGCCGCACCCGCGGACACCCCAGCCGCCCCCGCTGAGACGCCCACCAACACGGCGTGGGAAGAGGCGCGCCGCGAATTGTACGGACCGAAGCGGACCCCCATGGCGGGCTGGGTGCAGAAGGCGGCCGGCGCCCGGCGCGAGGCCAGCTTCGATGCCGATCGCGTCGAACGGCTCAAGCGCGAGGTGATCGAGGCCCTCAAGAACACGGCGAACCTCCGACTCGTGAAGTCAGACGAGCAGGTCGTCGTGGCCATCTCGAGCACCGCCGGGGGGCGGGCCAAGGTCACCCGCGAAGCCCGGGTGCTCCGGATCGAAGGCGACCGCCCGGACGCCGGGCACGCTGTCGTCGAGACCAAGGTCGCGGACGCCCCGGAGGCGGGGGGGATTGGCGGAAGCACGTTGATCCTCCGGGTGAAGAAAGCGGACGCCGACGCCTACGCGGCCGGCAAGCTGGACCGGGAGGCGTTTGCCCAGCGGGTTTCCCTGACCGCTTACTGAGCTGCGGTGGTTCGCGCCCTCGGGCGGCACCGGACCGATGCGGGTCCCGTGCCGCCCGTTTCTTTTCCCCACTCCCCCGGTAGGCGCCGACGTCAGGAGGCTCACGCCAGGCTGAGTCTCGTCACCTGACTCCTACCTCCCATTCCCGTAGGCGCCGACGTCAGGAGGCTCACGCCCGGGGCTGAGTCTCGTCCCCTCGACTCCTACGGTCTCCGTGGGCGATCAAAAGCATTGCCGTGCCGCGATCCCTTTCTACCATCCGCGCGCATGCACTTGGGCCACCGCTCGCTGTTCCGGATCGTCATGCTGTGCCTGTTTGTTTCTGGCGCAGCGGGGTTGGTCTATGAGGTTGCCTGGTCGCGGTACCTGGCCCTGTTTCTCGGCCACACGAGCTTTGCGGTGGTGGCGGTGCTGGTGGCGTTCATGGGTGGGCTGGCGATCGGCAACGTGTGGCTGGGGCCCCTGGCTGATCGCTCGGTGCGGCCGCTGGCGATCTACGCGTGGCTCGAGATCGGGATCGGGCTGTACGCGCTGGCGTTCCCCATGTGGTACGAGGTTTGTTACCGCCTGTTCGTCGCGCTCGGGCGCGGGCTCGAACCCGGCGGCACGGCGCTCGTCGTGCTCAAGTTCGCGTTTAGCCTGCTCACCGTCCTGCTCCCGACGGTGCTGATGGGCGGCACGCTGCCCGTGGTCACCCGGTTGCTGACGCGGTCGCTGAGCGATCTCCGGCAGAAGATTGCGGCCCTGTACTTCATCAACAGCACGGGGGCGGTGGTGGGCACGTTTCTGGCCGATTTCTGGTGGCTGCCGGCCATCGGGCTGCAATACACCATCTTCGCCGGCGCGGCGATGAACCTCGGCGTCGGGGCGCTGGCGCTGTTCGTCAGCGGTTGGATCCAGGAAGGTAAGCGGGCCCAACCGGAACCGCGGCCGGTCGATCCCTCCCCACCGTCCACCGCGGTGGAAACCACCGCAGCGGACACCACCCAGGCCGGGGCCGAGAACGCGACGTACACCCCGGCCGAAATGCGCCTGGCGGTGATCGGGGTGGGCTTGTCCGGGTTTGTCGCGATGCTTTACCAGATCGGGTGGACGCGGCTGCTGGCGCTGGCGCTGGGCTCGAGCACGCACGCCTTTTCGCTGATGCTGATCACGTTCATCGCAGGCCTGGCGGTGGGTTCGTGGGTGGTGTACCGCTGGCCGCGCGTGCGGAACCCGCTCACGGCGTTTGCGTGGATCGAGCTGGCCCTGGCGGGCGCCGTGCTGGCGTCGATGTGGTTCTACGCCATGCTGCCCTACTGGTTCGTGCGTCTGGCGCAACTGCTCGCCCGCCGGGCCGAGGCGTATCCCGTGTATGAGGCCCTGCAGGGGTTGGTCTGCTTCGGGGTAATGCTGATCCCGACCGTGTGCCTGGGCATGACCCTGCCGTTGGTGAGCCGCGTCGCCACGCGGGAGGCCGGACGAACCGGGCGCTCCGTGGGACGCGTGTTCGCAGTCAACACCGTCGGGACCGTCCTGGGCGCAGCGCTGACCGGGCTCTGGCTGATGCCGAAGCTGGGGCTGGCGCTGACGTTCGGGCTGGGCGTGGCGCTCAACGCCCTGATTGGTCTGTCGATCCTGCTCCTGCCGCGCTGGCGCCAGTCGAAGGCGCTGGCCTTTGGCGCGCCGGTGGCGGTGATCGTCGTCACCCTGCTGGCCAGCAGCCAACTCGGGAAGCTGTGGCCGGGCGCGTTCAGTCTCGGGCTGTTCCGGCAGCACGTGGTGCCGGGATCCTGGAGTGAATTCAAGGAGTCGGCTCAGACCCTGGTGACGCACTACCATCGGGACGGCGCAGGCAGCACGGTGGGGGTGCACAGCCCGCCCGGGATGCCGACGCTGAAGTTCATGAAGGTGAACGGCAAGACCGACGCGAGCACGGGCGGTGACATGAACACCCAGGTGTTGTCCGGTCACCTGCCGCTCCTGCTCCGGCCCGCGTCGTCGAACGTCCTGGTCATCGGCATCGGCAGCGGGGTCACCGTCGGCGCCGTCACGTGCCATCCATCGCTGCAGCACCTCGACGCGGTCGAGATCTCGCGCGAAGTGATCGAAGGGGCGGCCCTGTTTCGGGAGGTGAACCACAACGCCCTCGAACACCCGCGCGTGCGGGTGATCGAGGAAGACGCCAAGTCCTTCCTGCTGCTGACCGACCGGCGTTACGACGTCATCATCAGCGAACCCTCGAACCCCTGGATGGCCGGGGTGGCCGGCGTGTTCAGCCTTGAGTTCTACGAGACCTGCCGCTCGCGGCTGGTGCCCGACGGCCTGATGCTCCAGTGGATTCAGGTGGACGAGTTCAGCGATGCGGGCCTCGACATGGTCGTGGGCACTTTCAGCCGCGTCTTCCCCCACGTCAGCCTCTGGCGCAGCATCCAGGGCGACCTCTTCCTGGTGGGCGCCCTCCAACCACCGGCGGTCGACCTCGCCGCCTTCGCCGAGCGACTCCAGCATCCCACCGTCAATGCCGACCTCGCCCGGGTCGGTCTCGACAACGTCCCACTCCTCCTCTCCCAACAGATCATCGGCTTCGACCGCGGCGCGCTGGTCCCCCCACCGGAAACCCGCGTGCACAGCGACTTCTTCCCCGTGCTCGAGTACTCCGCGCAACGCGACTTCTTCGCCCGCGCGCGCGCCGAGCGGTTCCTCGAACTCGACGAGACCTTTTCGCTGCGGCCCGCCACCCTCCTGGGTCAGTGGCTCCGGGAGAAGGGCATGGGCCGGGAGGATCTCGCGGCCTTCGCCGGCTATTACACGATGGACGACCAGCGCCCTCTGGAGGCGTTCGTCACCCTGCTCCTGCGCTGGCAGCGCGAACAGCCGGCCAACCCCCTCCCGCTCGAGATCGCCGCCCGCCTGCCCGTCTTTGCCCCCGCCGGTGATCCTGAGGTCCTCCGCCTGACGCCGCGGCGCGAGCTCATCTTCGAGCGAGCGGCGGAGGATCCCCTCCTGTTGCGGCAATACGGCCGGGCCCTGATGCGGCAGTACCTCGGACAACGTTCGGTGTTTAACCGGCCGCCGACGGAGGAACTCGACCGTGTGTTGCCGCGGCTGAACCAGGTCGATCCCGAGCATCAGCGCGTTTATCAAGCCTGGATGGCGGAGCTCGCGTGGGATCGGGAGGATGACGAGCAATGCATCGAGTGGAGCCAGTTGGCTTTTGGGACCGACCTCGAGCGCGGTCCCGCCCGCTTCCGGCTCGATCCGGGCGCCCCCCTGCGCGCCGCGGCCGCTGCGGCCGATGCGTGGTTGCGGCTCGGCGAGGTCGCCAAGGCCATGGCGTTCTGCCAGGGCGTGGTTCAGGGCGGCTATCTCAGCGAGCCCAACCGCCCCGGAGCACTCCGGTTCGAGTTCACGCAGCGACGCGTGTTCGCCGCGGTTGCCCAGAAAGCCGCCGCGGCAGCGGCGCCGGCTTCACCTGCCGCCGCGCCATGACTTGACCGGTGTCGCCCCCAGCAGCGCTTTGCGTTCCCCCACAACCCTCACGAAAAGCGGCGGTCAACCGCACGCACTCCACACGCTCCGCGACCTCCACCACCCGGTGCACGCAACGCGTTTGGAGTGCGCGGTCTTCCAGCAGCGCTTTTCGTTGAGTAACGCCGCGCTCACTGCGTCCGCGGCCAGAGCGCCCGCCAGTACGCCTGATCCGCCGCAAACCCGTCCAGCGCGCCGGGACCGCTCTCGAAATCCGCCGGCAACACCCCAAACCGCTTGAGCTCCCGAACGTACTGCACGTTGGGCTGGAAACCGGGAGTGCCGTACCGCGGCGGCAATGCGAGGTGTTCCCGGCTCCGCTCCAACGCCGCCAGCAACCGCTGATAGTCCGGGTCGGTCGCGTCCGGAAAGACGCCGGGACAAGCGCCCCAACCGCCCGCGGCCTTCGCCAGCGGAGCAAGCAGGAGCGGGGAGCGGTCCGGTCGCGTGAGATTCACCAGCACGTTCAGGCTGTAGCGCGCGATCGGGTCCCGCTCGAACACGATCCGCTCATACTCACCCGTCGGGCGGCCGGCCAGTTTCCGGCGTTCCTGCAGGTTCGGGTCGTAGGGCAGTCGCATGGGAGCCGAAGACCCAGGTTCCGTGCCCGTGTGACAGACCCCGCAGCGCCGCTGGACCGCCGCGAACTCGGCGGCCAAAGGTCCCAGGGCACGGCCGACCTGCGCCTGTTGCTCGGCGTTCCGCAGGCCCGCGTAGGAACCGGCAAACGGTGCCCCGCTCTCGATCCAAAGCCAGAGGGTGCGCCACTCGCCGGGAGACACCTGAACATCGTGGTGCTGCCCGCTCACCTTGGCCAGGAGCGGACTCGCGGAGCTGCCGAGCGTGCGCGGCGCTTGGTTGCCCAGACCGTTGCGACCGTCCGCCACCTGGCGATGGGCCAGGAGGCTGAAGTACGCATGCGACCAGTGCGGTCCGAGATCGCCGCCCAGGAGCACGCCGCCCTCGTGCCGCTCGTACCCGTGGCAACCCACACAATGCCGGTCGAGGATGGGTTGGATGTCGCGCCCAAAATCCAGGACATCCGGGTAGTCGGAAAACGGCTCGATCCGGCTCGGCGGCCGTTCGAGCGCAAGCAGCCGCGTGCCTTTCGACAAGGCCGGCGTTTGGGTCCGCGGCTCGTGGCAACCCACGCAGCCCTGCGTCTCGCCCGGCATGAGCGACGCAAAACTCTGCATGCGCTTCACCGAAAGGTCCTGCTCATCGAGCGCCACGAAGAAGACCTGACGCCCGGCCGGAACTTCGAAGCACGCCGATCCGTCCGGCTCGACCGGCACGGTCCCCAGCACGCGTTCGAGGGTGAAGGTCCCCAGCCAACTGGTCAGGTCCGGACCCCCGCTGAAGTTCACCGGCTTGGGCAGTGATTCGAGGACGAGCAGCTTCCGGATGTCGCCGGGTTTCACGCCGGGCAGGTTCCGGCCGGCATAGACGTCGGCCAACACAAACGTCCCCGACCCGCTCCGCGGATGGGTGCGCGACGGGATGACCCTTTCCCGGGGTCGGGCGAGGATCGGCCGTGGCTCATGCACGCCTCCAGGTCCGTCCAGCGTGTGCAGCACCGTGACATTGCCCGCGCCGTCGAGGTGGACCACCTGGTTGCCGCGGGCCGCCAGAAAGGACGTGGACGACAGCGGAAACGGATCCCGCACGAGGCCGCCCCGGTGCAGCGGCCGGGCGGAAGCAGGCGCATCCGGGCCGCGCTCCGGTGTCACCAGCGTGGCAATGCCGTCGTGTTCGTTAACGCCATGGCCAGGTGAGAAGCAGGCCACCACCAGGTCGGTGCCGGGCACGGGCTTGGCGTCGATCATCACGATGTGCGATCGCTGGTTCCCGTAGTACACGGCCTGGCCGGTCCCATCCGGGTTCATCGTCCAGAGATGGTGATACTCGACCTGGCTGCGGTCCACGTACTCCCAACGCGTGTAGAGCAAGCGGCCGTCGGGCAGGACCCACGGGGTGTTATCGTGCTCGGTGTTGGCCGAGATGGCCTCGATCCCGCCCCCGTTGGCGTCGCAGCGGTACATCACCCCCACCTGCGTCATCCAGCAGTTCACCCAGCGCTGACAACGCGTCGAGACGAACACGATGTCGCCGTCTGGCAAATAGGCCGCTTCGTAGTCGTCGAAGGGGCCGCCGGTGATTTGCCGCAGCCCCGTCCCGTCCAACGCGATCTCATAGAGGTGGTAGTGGTCCGTGCCGGACGGGCGGTAGGAGAAGAGCACCTTGCGGGCGTCGTAATGGATTTGCGGATCCCGGATCGACCCGCCCCGGGCATCGAAGACGGTGCTGACGCCGCCCGTCTCGAGGTTCAGCTTGAGCAGCCGCCCCACATCGGGTTGGCCGTTGCCGGTGTAGGCCTTTCGGGTCTCGTCGTCGCAGTAGTAGCCGATGTTGGCGTACCAATGCGAATCATCGTAGCGAAGGCGCGTGCAGAAGAGGACTTCCGTCGCCGTGCCCCAGACGCCTTCGAGCCGGGTGGGAACGGGTGAGCCCGCCGCCGGTGCGCCCCGCACAGCGCCGCCCTCGTTCCCCAAGACCAGACACACCACAATCCACCGCAGGCCAGTCCACGAGCGCCGACGCCGTTTCATGGGGCAACGACATACGACTTCCCGCCGGTCGGGGCAAGCCGCGGATGGAGGAATCGGCGGGCCTGGGCGGGTCTTGTCATCCCCGCTGTAGGCGCCGACGTGAGGAGGCGAAGTGCCTCTGCCGGCCCGCCAGGCCTCCTCACGTCGGCACCTACCCTACGCCTCCTCACGTCGGCGCCTACAGCGGGGATGAGATTACCAGGCTTAGGGCACCACGGCGGTGGAGCGCTCGCTGAACCAGACGTAATCGCGCGTCTGCTGGGTGAAGTAATTGAACGAGTTGTACACGCGCCGGATGGGTTGCTTGGTCGAGTCTTCGAGCCACCGTTTCACCTCCGAGTGGCCGTCCGCAAAGGCAAAGCCACAGGCCCCGTTGTGGTAACTGGCCGGCAGGTCCCGCCAATACGCCCGGCCGTCGGTGTACATCCGGACCGCCAGCCAGCCGTCGTTGATGCCGTCGGGGTGCTCGTCCACCATCACCCACGCCTGGGACGGCGCCGGCGAGGTGATGTCGCTGGACTTGTGAAACTCCCGGTATCGTTTGTTGTCGCCCCGGTTGCCGTCGTTCGAGCCCTGCACGAGGGGAAAGGCGGGATTCCCCTCCATCCAACTGTTCATCGCGTAGCTCCGCACCCGGCTGTGCATGCGGCCGCCGATGCGCACCGCGGATTTGTCGGCCGGACACTTGTAGATGCCGGGCGAGACCGTGTAGGGCGCGAGGAACGATTGCGCGGGGTTCATCAGGAGGGCGGTGTTCGTGTTGTCGGGGTGGGAACTGTAGTCCAGCGCTCCCCCCACCCACCAGCGGCTGGGCACGATCCAGTCGTTGTAGTCGTTGGAGTACATGGACCAGGCCAGTTGCATTTGCCTCCCGTTGCTCAGACAACCCGCGCCCTGCGCTTTGTCCTTCGCCTTGCTCAATGCCGGCAACAACATGCTCGCCAGAATCGCGATGATCGCGATCACCACCAAAAGCTCAATCAGCGTGAAGGCGGCGGACCCCGCGGCACGCGCTCGCACTCGACTCTCATCCTCCGCGCTCGCGTCGACGCGGTGGATCAGCCGCCTGGGAGCAGAGCGAGTGGCGCCCCAAACCTTCGCGGTTCCCGGCAAGGTCATCTCGTACCCCGTGGTGGAGCTGCCATCGGTGGACACTGGGAACGGTTTCATGCCACCGACCGTCCCGACCCAGCCCACCCTCTGTCAAGTCTTTCAGTCTACCCTTCAGTTCACGAATCACGAATCACGAATCACGAATCACCGATCACGAATCACGAATCACCGATCACGAATCACGAATCACCGATCACGAATCACCGATCACGAATCACCGATCACGAATCACCGATCACGAATCACGAATCCCAAATCACACCGTCACGACCGGCCAACCGAACGTCGAGGTGATAGCCACCCGCCGGCCCGTGGCCTGGGATTCGCGCGCCGCGGTCATGATTTCGAGCACGTGCAGGGCGTGTTCCGGCGTGGCGAGCAGTTCCTTGCCGGTCACCAGGCATTCGGCGGCGAGCGCCGCGCCTTGCTGCCAGACGTAGCCCTGGGCGTCGGTCACGTGCCGCTTCAGCTTTGGGGCGTCGTCGGTCGCCAGATCCACGCCCAAGGGGGCCCAATCGTAGCCGACCAACCCCAGGAATCCGCGCGAACCCACCAACGTGAGGGTATGCCGCTGCTCCCCGCTGCCGTCGTGGCCGTGCGGGTTGAAGTAGTTGAACCCGGACTGGACGTGGGAGATCACGCCGTGGCCGTGGTCCATCAAGACCATGGCGTTGTCCTCTTCCGTCACCTGGATGCGGCCCTTGTCACTCACCGTACGTTCCGGCGTGACGATGCTCAGCATCGCCGTCACGTGGCGGACGGGACCGAGCAGGCCGGTCAGCGTCGTGAGGTTGTACACGGCCAGGTCCGGCATGGAACCGCCGAGCTTCTCGTAGAAGAACGCCGACCAGTCCGGGCCTTCATGGCCGTAGTCGGCATGGGCCGCCGCGACACGGCCCAGCTTGCCGGCGGCGAGGGTGCGGGCCATGAAGGCAAACTGGGGGCTCTGGACGGTGATGGGTGCGCCCCAGAGCCGGACCTGCTTCTGGCGCGCCAACCGCAGGAGCTCCTGGCCGGCCCCGAGCGTGTTGGCGATGGGTTTCTCGCTCCAGACATGTTTGCCGGCCTCGAGGGCGCGGCGGTTGATCCCCTCATGCACCTGCATGTCGGTGAGAACCACGAGGAAGTCGAAAGGCTCCCCGGCCAGCATGGCGTCGAGATGCGGATAATGATGGCCAATGCGGAACCGTTCCGCCTGTCGTTGGGCGCGTTCGGGCTTGATATCGCAGAGGCTGACCACCTCGACAAACGGGCACCGGGTCAGCTCCGGCAGGTAGGCGTTGGACACACTGCCACACCCGATCACGCCCGTGCGGATGCGTCGGGACGGCGTTTCGACGGCCCGCACCGTGAAGGCGCCGGAGGCCAATGCGGCCCCGGCGGCGAGGGTGGACTTGCTGAACTGACGGCGACTGACGGGAGTTGGGGTGGTGACGTTCATGGCAGCGTTCACGGGGAACTGGTTTCAAGGCACTTCGAGTAGCAGGACCCAGTCGGTGTCGCCGGCGGCGTTCCGGCCAGGCGGCGCGAACTCGTGGGTGGCGGTGTTGGGAAAGGAGGAATCCCCCGCGGCCTGCAAGGCACCGCTGGTGGGGTCAACCCAGCGCGCGGTGGCGGCGTCGGGGAGGTTCGCCAGGTTCACGACCACGCCGCGGCCTTCCGTGCTGAGGGCCAGCAGGCAGCGTCTGTCAGCGGTGGCGGCCGCGGCGATGGCGCCGGTGAAGAGGTCAGGAGCGGGTGCCATTTCGTGCCACGGCAGCGTGAGGAGGAAACGTTTCGCGTGGGCCAGGTGGGTGGAGCCGGGCAAGCGCATGGCCTCGCGCCAAGGCGTGCCGCCCCAATCGTTGCCGCCCGGTGACTTGCCGTAGCGCTGGTCGGGGCGGTTCACCTGCCAGATGCCGTTGGCCCCGTAGGTATGGCCGGCGCAGCCGCTGTTCAGCAGGTGGGCCCAGAACGCCTCGCGCGCCTCTTTCGCCCCGAGGGTCGGCCGGATTTCGAGGGCTTCGTACCGGGATTCGCCCGATAACACCGGCATCCGCGGCGGGCGGTTCCAGGCCTCGGTAGCCCGGGCGGCGTGCTGGGCGGTGGGGCTGCCATGACCGGTCTGCTGCATCTCGAAATCCAGCAAGGTGGGATCGAGCACCTCATCGCGGGCATGGCTGCGCGGGTGGGTCGTGATCAGGCGATGGAAGGGGTCAGTGGCGCGCAGGAACCGGATCACCTCGGTCCATTCGCGGCGCAGTTGCTGGGTTTCGGTCTCCTTGTTGCCCGAGTTGTACCATGGCATGGCCTGTTCGCCGGCGGCGACCCAGACGACCGGGAGGGCGGCCCAGCGCGCGACCAGGTACCGCCAGTGCTGCTTCATGTTCTCGGTGCCCAGCCACGGCAGGTGGTAGCCCCAGGCGCCGACGACGCACGGCACGAGGCCCTCTTCCACCAGATGCTGGATGCGACGGTCGGCCGCATCGAAGTACTCGGGTCGGATCCGGGTGTACAGCCTTTCCCAGGCGAATCCGCCGTCGCCGAGCGCGCGGTCGTCAAACGCGGCCTGATCGGGGTAAAGGCCGGCCACGATCTGGATGACGGTGAACCCCTTGGCAGCACGGTCGGCCGCGAGTTCCTGGAAGTCCGCCGGCCATTCGAGGCGCTTGGCCAGGCCCATCCACCACGTGTCGCCCAGCCAGAAGAATGGCGTGCCATCGGCGTGCGCGAAGTGACGACGGTCGGAAGCGACGCGCGGCGGGCCGTGCTGGAGGAGGGGATTGCTGCCCGTGTAAGGCGTGACCTCGAGCGTGCCGGTGATGCCGTGCAGCCCGGGATTGGCCGGGTCGCTGCATTCGGTCCGGAACGAGTGCGTTCCCGGGGTGGGCGAGGCGTAGCGGACCCGCCAGGCTTTGCCGCCGGCCCAGAAGGCGGGGACACGCAGCATCCGGCCATCCGGTGTCGTGAACAAGGCGTCCAGGGTTACGTGCCGGAAGGGGTCGGCGTAGTCCTTGGAGGACTCAAAGCTCCACTCCGCAACGCGGTTGGCCTCGATAGTGGCGGTGGTGGCGCCGGTGACAGCGGCGGGCAGGGCCAGACCGAGGAGCAGCAGCAGGTAAAGGTGCGGTTTCATGCAAGGCAGCCGGTAACCAGTCGGACGGAACGAGTGTTGGCGCTGAGTAAGGGAGATCGGGGCCGCGCCGTCAAGCCGGCGGGGTCAGCCCTTAAGAATTAAGATTTGCGCTCGCGTGGGGCGCGCGGGCGGACGCGAGCCGGAGCTGCCGGTCAGCACAAGGGAGCCGAGCTTACGGGTGGGCAGCGACGGGATTCGGGGGCGTCAGGGGATTCGGGGGTTGCGTTGGCGCGAGCCGAACTGCCATCCTCCGGTCCGGCAATCCGAACACGCGCGCAAGCCTCCGTCATGGGAACACTGCGACTTCAGCCGCTGGATGTGGGCCTGGTGCTGCTGTACCTGGTGGGCATCGTGGCCCTGGGACTGTGGCTGGGCCGGGGCATTCGGACGAGCCGGGATTTCTTCCTGGCCGGGAAGTCGCTGCCGTGGTGGGCGGTGGGCATGTCGCTGGTGGTCTCGGACATCGGCGCCAAGGACATGATCGGGGTGGCCGGCGACGCTTACCGCTACGGGCTGGTGATGATGAACTACGATTTCATCGGCTGCATCTTCCCGGTGCTGCTGGCGGCGTTTCTCTTTATGCCCTTCTTCTGGATCGCCGGGGTGTACACGGTGCCGGAGTACCTGGGTCGACGCTACAACCTGGCCGTGCGCGCCAGCTTCGCGGTGATCTGGGTATGCTTCATGACGGCCACGCTCGGGACGATCTTCGTGAGCGCGGCGGCGATGTTCGAGGTGATGCTGGGCTGGCCCTTCTGGTTCTCGGTGGGGCTGTGTGTGGTGGCGGTAGGACTCTACACCACGCTGGGCGGGTTGAAGGCCGTCGTCTTCACGGATGCCGTGTCCTGTGTGGTTCTGGTGGTGGGGGCGACGTTGATCTGTGTCCTGGGCTTGGTGAAGGTGGGCGGGATCGCGGGGCTCAAAGCCTCGGTGGGGGCGCTCGAGTGGACGCAGCATCACTTCCAACTCCTGCCACCGGCGGATCACCCCGTCTATCCGTGGCCGGCGGTGCTGTTGGGTTTGGGCTTCGTGCTGGGGCCGGCCTACTGGATCGGCAACCAGGCCATCGTGCAACGCACGCTGGGTACGCGCAGCCAGAACGAGGCGCGTGCGTCCTACGTGTTCTGCGCAGCGATCAAGCTGGTGTTTCCCGTCCTGCTGGTTTTGCCCGGCATGATCGCGCTGGCCTTGCTGGCCGAGCAACTGGGTCCACCGGGGAAGGATTTCGACGGGAACCGGGTCCTGCCGATGCTGCTGACGCACCTGTTGCCGACCGGGGTGCTGGGCCTTGTGATCGGCGCGTTTCTGGCCGGGGTGCTGTCCAACCTGGACTCGTACGTAAACTCGGCCAGCACGCTCGTGGTCACTGATCTGTACCGGCCGTTTGTGAACCGTCACGCCACGGACGCGCAGTGCCTTCGGTTGGGTCGGTGGCTGGTGGCGGGGTTGCTGGTGGGTGGGGGTCTGCTCAGCTATCCGATCAAGACGCAGTTCGGCACCGTCTTCGAGGCGTTCCAGACCTTCCTCACCTTCTTCCAAGGGCCGCTGCTGGCTCTGCTGTTGCTGGGCATGCTGACACGACGGGCCACGCAGTGGGGCGGTCTGGCGGGCATGTTGGCTGGCGTGGCCACGGCGGTCGTCCTGAACGGTGCGGAGAAACTGCTGGGGATCGCGGGGGGGATCCCGTTCCTGTGGACGGCGTGGTGGTCGTTCGTGGCGGCCCTGGGCGTCACGCTGCTGGTGAGCCTGGCCACGACACCGTACAGCGAAGCCCGGTTGCGGGGCTTGGTTTGCTGGCTGCCCGTGCGGGAGGAGACCCCGCCATGAATTCCTCCGGGATCGAACCCTTGGCGGCGGCGCTCACCGTATCCGCGGGTCAAGCCGCCTTTGTGGGGGTATACGTGCTGGTGCTCGCTGGGATCATCTGGCTGCCCAAGACACTCCGCGACCAACCCAGCCGGCCCGTGCCCTGGTGGGAGAACCTGCGGTTCTGGGCCGCCTTGATCTGCGTCGTCCAGATCCTCGTGTACGGTTTGCTGGGTTGAACATCCCTTGTGGACGCCGGGGCGCTGGGCCAGGCCCTCACTGACGGGACACGTGGACGATGACCGGCACCTCCATCACGGGCTGTGCGGCCACCGAGGTCTCAAAGGACACCTTGCCGCTGACGCTGCTGGCCGGCACCTCCTCGAGGCGGGCGACCAGTTCGTAGCCCCGGTCCGCCTCGTTGGGCACCAGCGTGACCTTCAGGCCCTGGACCGTGCTCCGGGGATTCTTCAACGCGATCTTCCGGCCGTCGCTCGAGCGAATCGCCACCCGCCGCGTTGCCCGCGCCTCCGGGCGATCCGCCGCCACCGTCGCGTCGTGGGTGACGCTCCAGTAGAGCGATTCGGGACTGACCGAGAGTTCGCCCACGAACTGGCCGGGGAGGGAGATGATCGAGACGGGCACGTTCGTCTGTCCGGTGGCATAGACGTGGACGAACTCATGGAACCGACGCGGTTGTCCATCGCGTTGAATGACGACGCGAAGGCGCGCGGTCCCCGGATCCGCCGTGGCACCCGGCTCCACCGTCGCGTTGATCCAGGGCTGGGAGGGCGCGAGCCGCGCGAGCCCGAGCGGCTTACCGTCGGTGCGGCGGATGGTGGTGAACTGGGTGGTCGCGTTCACGCCGAACGCCAGCTCGGCGGCGAGGATCATCGGCTGGATGTCGTAGAGCGGCGTGTAATCCGCCTTGATGGCAAGCACCACCTCGGGTGTTTCAGGATCGTTCGATCGCACCGTGATGCGCTTGTCGAACTGGGCCTTGACCTGGCCCAGGTGCAGGGTGAAGCGCAACTCGCCCGTTTCCCCGGGCGGAAGGACGCCCGGCTTCAGCTCGACGGCCGTGCAACCACACGACGCCTCGGGCGGCTCGAGTCTGAGGAGGTCGTCGCCGACGTTCTGGAACCTGAAGACGCCGGAGACGGTGGCGACCTGAGCGGTCTTGCCGAAGTCGTAAACCGTCTGGTCAAACTGGAGTCTGGGGGTGCCCGCGCCCAGCGCGGAGGTGCACAGCACCCCCGTCCAGAGGGTGGCGGCTGCAAGTGCGTCTTTCATGATGATGGCGTGGTCCTGCGCCGGCTCGACCGTCACCGGACGACCATGACCCGGTAGAAACATTGCCCGCGGGCGTCCACAGCGTCGCTCTGCGAGGCCGTGGTCCCGTTGGCGGTGACCTCGCCGGCCAGGTTGATCCAGTTGCCCCCGTGCAAGTCCGACTTGCCCTGCAGCACATAAACGGTCCCCGGGGTGGCGGCCCAGGAGATCGTCGCGATGCCATCGGCCACGGTGACCGACATGATGCTTGGCCCGGTCGCCGTCCCGCCCACCGGCCCGAAACAATTGGCCGTCGCGGTGGTGGTGGTTCCCGTGCAGGTGTTCATGCCGTGCGCCGTGACGGTGTCGGTCTCGGGGTCGGAACCGGCGGTGACCGTGTAGCTGCCGCTGAACCGTTGCGTCTCACCGGTGCCAGCTCGATGGGCCCCAGCAGCGGGGTGTTGGGGTTGGGCTGGCTGCTGACCACAAACACGTTCGTCAGAATCGTGTCGCCCGAGTTGCTCACGGAGCCGCTGAAGACGAAGTGGCCGCCCACCGGCACCGAGGTCGTGGGGCACTCCTTGGTCACGGAGATGCGCGGGGTGTTGAGCAACGGACAGATGGCGGTGGCCGTCGCGACGACTTGCTCGCCGGAGCAACGGGCCTGGCCGCGGGCGGTGAGGGTGTCGACGATCTGGCAGCAGTACTCCGGCGTGCGGTAGCTGCCCGCGAAGTTGACGGAGTCGCCCGGCGCGAGCGTGATCGGTCCGAGGACGGGCGTGTTGTTGGTGGGCTGGTTGTTCACCACGAAGACATTGGTCAGGGTGACGTTGCCCGGGTTGCTGACCGTGCCGGTGAAGACCAGGACGCCCAGGTGCGGCGTGGGTTCCGGCGGACATTGCTTGGTGACGTGAATGCGCGGGGTGGTCACGATGGGACAGGTGGTCGTCACGCTGTGCTCCACGGGCGCGAAGGTGCAGGCGTCCAGGCCCCGGGCTGTCACCGTGTCGGTGCCGCAGAAATCGGGCGCGACGACGTAGGACGCGAAGTAACTGACGGTTTCACCGGGCGCCAGGGTGATCGGTCCCCAGACGGGCGCACCGGCGCTGGGCTGGGTGTTCTCGACGGTGACCTCGACCAGGGTGATATTGCCGGCGTTGCTGACGGTGCCGCGGTAGTGCAGCACCTCGCCCGGTTGCACCGCGGTGGGCGGGCACTCCTTGGTGACAACGATCCGCGGCCTGGTCAGCGCGGTGCACGTGGCGGTGAACGTGTCGGTCACCGGGGTGCCGGTGCAGAGATCCTTGCCGGTGGCGCTGACGGTGCTCGAGCTCACGCAGCAGTTCAGGGGCACTGTATAGCTGCCCGTGAAGTTGGCCGTGGCGCCGGGTGCCAGGCTGGCGGCGGTGAAGATCACGGTGTTCGCCGCGGGTTGATTGTTGACCACGACGATGTCGGTCAACGTGATGTTGCCGGTGTTACGGACGGTGCCGGTGTAGGTGAGGATTTCGCCCGGGCTGACCGGATTCTCGGGGCAGGTTTGGGTCACGGTGATGCCCGGACTGGTCAGCAGCGGACAGGTCGAGGACGTGTTCGCGGTGACGCGGGCCCCGGTGCACGGGTCACTCCCGCTGGCCGTCACCGTGGAAGTGAAGGAGCACGCGCCGTTGGCGGGCACGGGCTGGCTGTAGCTGTAGTTGGCGCTCGCGCCCGGCGCCAGCGTGGCGACGGTGAACACGGGCTCGCCCGTGTCCGGAACCGGATTGGCTGCCGCGAGCACGGCGATTTCCGCCGCGGTCAGGGCGCGGTTGTAGAGCCGGACCTCGTCGATCACCCCCGTGAAGTTGCGGTCGGTGGCGCCGGCGCGGGCCCCGATGGCCCAGGCCAGATCCACCGGGACCGCACCGACCCCGGTGGTGAGCGTGTTCAGGGCCACGCCGTTGCGGTAGATGATCCAGGCGGAGCCGTCATAGACGCCGGCGAGGTGCACCCAGGTTCCGAGGTCCCCGGGTGGCATGGGCGCCGAGGCGGCGAGCGACGCTCCGTCCTGCGACCCCGCCTCGTAGTGGCCCTCGTTGATGCGGAGGTACACGGAGCGCGCGGGGGTGAGGGTGTAGCCATGGGCGAGGACGTTCTGCTTGCCCGCGGTGGACTGCGGCCGCACCCAGG
Organism: Verrucomicrobiales bacterium; assembly: GCA_015075445.1. Lineage (GTDB taxonomy): Bacteria > Verrucomicrobiota > Verrucomicrobiia > Limisphaerales > J093 > DSVZ01. Next base: position 265,261 of record JABTUJ010000002.1, on the reverse strand, counting down.
CCGACATGGTGATCTGGCCGGAGAAGTTCAGGGCGGACGAGTTGGGAATCACGACCGAGGATCCGGTGCCGTCGAAACTGAGGGCGCCGCCGGAGAGGCCGGGGACGCGCGTCGCGCCGATGATGGTGCCGTGGCGGGAGGCGCCGGAACCATCCAGGGCGACGGAACCGGAGGCCTCATCCAGCGCCCAGTAACCTCGCAGCCCGGCGGTTGTCGGGGGCACTGGGGTTGGTGTGCCCCGGACCACGTTCACGTTGGTCAACGTGATGTTGCCGGTATTCCTCACCGTGCCCGTGAACTGGGCGAGCCCGTCCGGGCTGGCGGTCGTGGTGGGACACTCCTGCGTGACCGCGATGGACGGCGCCGTGGTGAGCCCGCAGGTGGCCGACGCGGTGTCGCTCACGCGGATCGCGGAGCAGGCGTCGCTGCCGCTGGCCGTCACCGTGCTGCTGACAGAGCAGGCGTCGGCGGGCGCGGTGAAGCTGGCGGTGAAGTTCGCGGACGCGCCGGGCGCGAGGCTCGGCACGGTCAGGACTGTGTTCGGCACCGCCCGGTCGCTGACGACGGTCACATCATTCAGCGCGACGTTCCCGGGGTTGCGCACGGTGCCGGTATAAGTGATCAGCCCCCCGGTGGCGGTTGGCGTCGTCGGACACGCGAGGGTCACCGCGATCTGCGGGGCGGTGTTGATCGGGCAGGTCACGGTCACGAAGTGCGTCACGGGCTCGCCGGTGCATTTGTTGGCACCGGTGGCAGTCAGCGTATCCGTGACGGAGCAGGCACCCAGCGGGGCCGTGTAACTGCCGCTGAAGTTCGTGCCCGCGCCGGGCGCGAGGGTGAGCGGACCGAGGATCCGGGTGTTGGCGGCGGGGCGGTCGTTGACGACGAACACATTGGTGAGCGTGATATTGCCCGTGTTGGTGACCGTGCCGGTGAACACCAGCAGGGCGCCTTCGGCCACCGGCGTGGCCGGGCAAGCCTTGGTCACATGGATTTGCGGGCTGGTCACCAACGGACACGTGGTCGTCACGAGGTTGGTGACGGCGCTCCCGTTGCACTGGTTCTGGCCGGTGGCGGTCAAGGCCGAGGTCACCGAACAGGCGTCCAGCGGAGCCGTCAGACTGCCGCTGAAGCCCGCCGTGGCGCCCGGCGCGAGTGACGCCAGCGTGAACACAACCGCGCCGGGAGCCGGCTGGCTCCGCACCACGGTGATGTTCGTCAGCGTAACGTTCCCGGTGTTGCGGACGTTGCCCTCGAAGACGACCAGGCTTCCAGGAGCGCCGGGATTGGGCGGGCAGATCTGCGTCACGACCAGGCCCGCCGCGGTGACCAGGGGACACTCGATGCTGGCGCTGGCGACGACCTCGACGCCGGCACATTGATCATTGGCGGTGGCGCGGACGGAGGTGAGGGTCGAACAGGTGTCGGTGTCGGGAACGTTGTAGCTGCCGGTGAAATTGGCCGACGCGCCGGGGGCCAGGCTGGCGGCGGTGAAGACGACGGCGTTGGGAGCGGGGGCGACGCGCCGCACGACCACGTTGGTCACCGTGACATTGCCGGCATTACGGACGGTGCCGCTGAAGGTCAACAGCCCGCCCAGCGACGTCGGGGTGCTGGGGCAGGCCAGCGTGACGTCGATGTTGGGGGCGCCCAGCACCGGGCAGGTGGCCGTCGCGCTGGCCGTGACTGCCGTGCCGGTGCAGCGGTCCCGCGCATTCGCGGTGAGGGTGGACGTGATCGCGCAAGCGCTGTCGGCGGGCACCGGGTAACTGCCGGTGAAGTTGGCCGACGCGCCCGGGGCCAGCGTGGCAACCGTGAACACGGGCGTCCCGCCGGTGCGGTCGTTGGTCACCACCACGTTGGTGAGCGTGACGTTGCCGGTGTTGCTGACGACGCCGCTGTAAGTGAGGACACCGCCCAGGCCGGAGGGATTCGGCGGGCAGTTCTGGGTGACCGTGATGCGGGGAGTTGTCACCAGCGTGCAGGTGGCGGACGCGGAGTTGCTGACCGCCGTTCCCGTGCACGCATCGCTGCCGTTCGCGGTCACGGTGCTGGTGACCGAGCACGCATCGGCGGGAGCGGTGAAGCTCGCGGTGAAGTTGGCCGATGCGCCGACGGCCAGGCTCGGCACGGTGAGGACCGTGGTGGGCTCGGCCTGGCTGTTGACGACGGTCACGTCATTCAGCGTGACGTTGCCGGAATTCCTGACTGTCCCCGTGTAGGTGATGACGCCGCCGGCGGCGGCCGGCGTGGCCGGGCAGGTCAACGTGACCACAACGGCCGGGGCGGTGGTGATCGGGCAGGTGGTGGGAGCCGTGTCCGTGACGACGGTCGTGTTGCAGGTGTCCCGGCCTCGGGCGGTGAAGGTGGTGGTGAGGGAGCAGCCGGTGGCCGGAGCGGTCACGTTGCTGGTGAAGTTGGCGGACGCGCCCGGGGCCAACGAAGCGACCGTGAACACGGTGGTGTTGGGTGCCGGGCGATCGCTGACCACGACGACGTCGTTCAGGACGGTGTCGCCGACGTTGCGCACCGTCCCGGTATAGACGAGCGCGCCCCCGGGCGTTGCCGGGGCGGTCGGACAGGCCGCCGTGACCTCAATCTGGGGCGTGGTCAGGATGGGGCAGGTGGCACTGGCCACGCTGCTGACCTCGACGCCGCAGCGGCTGGCGGCGGTGGCGGTCAGGGTGCTCGTCACGGAGCACTCGGCGGGCGCAAGGTAGCTGCCGGTGAAGTCCGCCCCCTCGCCGGGGGCCAGGCTGGCGCGCGTGAAGACGGCCGTGTTCGGCGCCGGTCGATTGTTGACCACCACGACGTTCGTCAGCGTCACGTTGCCCGTGTTGCTGACGCGGCCGGAGAAGGTCAGCAACTGACCGGGCGCGACTGGCTGGGGAGGGCAGACCATGGTCACGTCGATCCCCGGGTTCAGCGTGTTCTGGCACGTGGTGTCGGCGGAACTGCTCACGGTCCGGGGGGAGGCGGTGAACTGGTCGGTGCCCTGGGCCACCAGCGTGGCCGTGCTGGGAAGGCACGGATTCAGCGGCACCCAGGCTCCGTCGAACGACGCCACCTGGCCGCGCGCGAGGTTGGTGATGAACGCCACGGGGAACTGCCCGCCATTGACGAAGTTCGTGATGGTCACGCCGATCAAGGCGGTGTTGCCGCAGTTGGTGACGGTGCCGGTGAACGTGATCGTGCCGTTCTCGCCGACGCCGGCCACGCAGGCCACGGCCAGCTTGATGCAGGGCTGACTCACCTGCGTGTTCACCCCCTGGTTGGCGCCGCCGGAACTGGGGACATCGTTCTGGTAGATGGTGGCGGTAACCTCCGCCGTGGCACGCAGCGTGCCATCCGGCCGGATATCTTGAGCGCGCGCCACATAGCTGACGACGGTGGTGTAGAAATCGGACTCGAGGTGAGTCAGATAGGTCCTCCTCAGCGTGAGGGGATGCACGACCCCGTCGGGCGTCGTGATCCAGGCGACAATGTCGGACGCATCGCACGACGTCGGGTTCCCGGGGAGCCCGTTGAAGACGCTGGCACTGTAGAGCAGCGTGTCGCCGACGTGAACGTCCGGGGCGGAGGTGAAGAGACTGATGCCAATGGCGCTGCCCGTGCAGCCCGGCGGAACACCCTGGGCGCGGGCCGCCGGCATGCTGTGCAACAGCCACAGCAGCAGGGCCAGGAAACCAGCCACCCAAACCGACGAACCGGTCGGGCGCGGTGCGGCGGAAAAGGCCGGTTCGCTCCACGACGAACGACCCGGCGATTGAACGAGACTCTTCGGCTCGGGAGGTTGGACTGAAGGATTCATGGCTTTCTGAGGGCTGGTTGGGTTGGCGGCGGTCCGCAGTGCGCGCCTGCTTTCGTCTGTGCGGATGGACTTTCCACGCTGCATGCGAGTGTCGTTTCGTCGTACTCTATGCCGATGCCGCGCGGGCGCGATGGGGTGTTTACCCCATAAGGCGCCCGACCGCTTCTTCCGGAAACCGCGTGAGCCATTTCGTCGGGCAGGCGCGGGCTGCAGCCGTCGAGGGGAGGCTGGTCGGGGGGGCGAGCGGTGGGGCGGGCGAGGCCCGCCTCGCTGGAGCGGGCCGCCCGCCGCAGCGAGGTCCAGGTTCAATCGTGGCGGAGGTTGCCCGGGTCCGCGGCCCGATGAGGGTAGGAGGAGCGGATTGAACACTCCCCCTCCCTCCCAAACCGGACAGGCGGATCTCCCGCATCCGGCTTTCCAGTCCGTGGCTGCCGATGGAGGTGGCCAGGCGTGGAGGTCAAGGCGTCAGAATGACTCCAGCCAGCCGCGCAGGCTTGCGCCCCGCTCATCCCGCTCGCGCAGGACGGTCCACTGTCGGGTGGGGATCCGATGCCAAGCCCGGTGTTCCGGCGCATCCGAGCGAACAGCCTTGCGGCACTACCCGGACCCTTGTGGGATGGCACTCGTCTCGCTCCCAACACCACGTTCCTACCCCCCTTCGCTCCACGATCATTACTCGCTTCCGCGCTACTACGGGGGCTCTGACCCCGACCGGTTCCGTTCTCGCCACCGGCCGTGGTTCCCTGATTCACGTCACCAGAACTTCCCACCATTCTGTCTCCAACCATCGACGGCCCTCGATCAGACGCGCTCCACTCCCTCAACGCTGACCGCTCTATTTCGTTCGGGCTTCGCCCCGCACTCGCCGGCTCGCCAGAACCGCCGACCGAATCGAGTTCACACTGCCCGCCCTTACGGACAGACGTTGTTACGGACTGGTGGTTCACTTCCAGTTGCTCTCCACCCGGGGTTCTCGCCCCGATGCAGTTACTTTCAGTTACTGGCCCTACAGTGTCGGCCAGGTCAGGGACTTGCACCCTGCTGTTCCAGTGCGCTCTCAGGCGCACGAGCACGGGGCCGTTAGGCCCCCGCCGGCTGCTGCTGGGTGAGGCAGTGGAGCGAGCCGAAGCCCAGCACCAGATCGACGGCGTGGATTCCCACGACGGGGCGGTCCGTGAACAGGTCCCCCAGGATGCCGAGCGCGAACCGGTCCTGCGGATCGTTGAACGTGGGCACGATCACCGCGTCGTTGGCGATGTAGAAGTTCGCGTAGCTCGCCGGCAACCGCTCCCCGTCGAAGAAGAGCGGCGACGGCATGGGTAACGGGATCACCTCGGGCTTCGAGCCGTCCTCGAGCCGCAGGTCCTGAATCCTCTCCCAGTTCTCCGCCAGCGGACGGTAGTTGATGTCGCGCCGGTTTTTCTCCTGAATCAGCACGACGGTGCGGGGATTGACGAACCGGCAGATGTCGTCGACGTGGCCGTGTGTATCATCCCCCACCGGGCCCGCGACGAGCCAGAAGACATTGGTCACGCCCAGGAACTGCGCGAGCGTCTCCTCGATCTCGCGGCGCCCAAGGCCCGGGTTGCGAACCTGCACCTTCGGGTCGAGGTAACACTCCTCGGTGGTGAGGAGGGTGCCGCGACCATTGACATCGATGCCGCCTCCTTCCAGCACAAACGGCCGGCCGGCATGTTCGGCGCGAAACAGCGGCTTCCCGAGCAACCGGGCCGCCGTCTCGGGCACGCGCCGGTCCTTCTGCCAGTCGTCGTACTTGGCCCAGGCGTTGAAATGGAACTGCACAATGGCCGTCTCGGCCCGGCGTCCCCTGCCCCGCCGCACAAACAACGGTCCGCTGTCGCGCGTCCAACCGCGATTCGTGGGGTGGACGACGAACTCGACCCGACCGACCTCCGCCCCGGCGCGCGCCAGATACCGGCGCGCGAGGTCGGCGTCAGCGCGGCGGTTGACGAGCAAGCGGACGCGTTCGCCGGGTGCGATCTTGCGGACCATCTCGCCGTAGACCCACCGGATGGTGTCGAGCTTGCCCGGCCAGTCGGTTTCGTTGTGGGGCCAGGCGAGCCACGTGGCTTCGTGCTTCTCCCACTCGGCGGGCAGGGCGTAGCCCAGGGCGGCGGGAGTCGGCTTCGGAGAGGCAGAGCGGTCGGTTGTCATGATCAAAGGACGTCAGGCAGGCGGGCCGTGGGACGACCGGACGCCCCGTCCCTTGTGGCGTCGGCCGCCGTTTCCCATGAGCCGTGCACGAAAAGCGGGGGTGAACCCCCGCACTCCATACGCTTTGCGATTGGCGAAGCCCGTCCGCTCCGCGCGAAGTGTCTGGAGTGCGTCCGGTTTACCGGCGCTTTCAGGTGCATGGCTGCTGGGCAGGTCCGGCAGGAACAGGCGGCTTCCCGGCAAAACGGGCACCATCAGTCGAGGGCCTGGAGGCGGACGTTGCGGATCTCGACGTGACTGCCGTCGCGACTCAATTCCTGGAACCCGATGTGGCCGCGGCGGGGCCGGTCTTTCAGGGCGGGGGCCTCGGTGCCGTCGTGGCGTTTCGGGCGCTGGGTTTCGTGGTTGAGGTTGACGTCGAGGATGAGGGTGCCGTTGAGCACGACCTTCAGCTCGGGCCCCTGGCAGGCGATCTCGTACTTGTTCCACTCGGTGGGCTTGTAGACCTGCTCGCGGGGCGCCACGGCGCGGTAGAGGCTGCCGGTCAATTCGTCCGGCTTCGCCTCGGGGTTGTACCGCAGATCCGCCATCTGCAGTTCGAGGCCGTCAAAGGCGGGGTCGCCCCGCAGGGGTGCGCGCAAGGCCAGGCCGCTGTTGCCGCGTTCGCCCAGCTTGAACTCGAACTCGAGGATGAAGTCGCCGTACGTCCGCTCGCTCATGAGCCAACTGCCCCGCGGTTCTCCCCCGGTCAGGATGCGGTTTTTCACCGTCCACTGCGGAGAGCCCTCGGCCGGTTGGCTGACATCATTCCACGCCCGAACGACCCACCCGTGCGGCGGACCGTCCATGGGGAACAGCGTTTCAACCTCCGGCGCCGGCCGGGTGCTGCGGCAACCGGCAGCGCCGGCGAGGAGCAGACCGAGCAGCAGGCCGCCGGGGAGGAACGGACGCGACTGGCGCGCGCCGCGGCGGATCGGGGACGAAGGGTCGGGGGCGGGGATGGTGAGCGGTGTTTGCATGGAGGAAGCGGTTCAGGGCTGGCGCACATCCAGGCACACGAGGTCCTGCTGACTGCGACAGTAGAGGAAGCCGTTGGCGAGCACGGGCACGGCCCAGGTGTCCTTCCCGCCCAGCACTTGGAAACCGGCAATCTCCCGGCATTCCGTGGCCGAGGGCTGAACGACCGCCACGTAGCCCTTGTCGCTGTAGACGATGAAATGGTCGCCGGCGGCGAAGAGCGATCCCTTGCCGTAACGTCGCTCGCCCCACTTCTCCTTGCCGGTGGCCCACTCGAGGCACTTGAACTCGCCTTCGTCGAAGCCGTACAGGTGCCCCTGCCAGAGCACACAAGACGCGACGTGATTGCGCATCTGGCGGCCCTGCCACACCACGACGGGCTGGTCCTTCGTGAAATCCAGCAGCGCCGCGCCCTTGTTGTAGCCGGACGAAATGAAGACCTTGCCGTCTGCGATGAGCGGCGTGGCCGCGTTGACGTCGTAGCTGGTCTTCCAGGGGTGCCGCGAGAACTCGGCGCCGTCCCGGGCGTTGCGCAGGACGATCCCGGCCCCGCTGAACACCGCAAGGCGACGTTGGCCGGCGTGATCGAACGGGACAATCGAGCTGTATCCGATGGTGTCGTCGCCGGCCCGCCAGACCTCTTTGCCCGTGGCGAGGTCGAACGCGACCACCGAACTCCCGGCACCGCCCACTTCGCAGATGAGCCAGTCCCCTTCGGCCAACGGGGAACCGGCGAAGCCCCAGCGGGGCGTGTCGGCACCGTAGTCTTTCGGGAATTCCTTGGACCAGAGGACGCGGCCGGTGGCGGCGTCCAGGCAGAAGAGGTGCCCGTGGCGGCTGACGCTGTAGACGCGGCCTTTGGCGACGGTCGGCGTGCAACGGGGACCCGGGTAGTTGTTGGGGTCTTTCGACGAGCACGGGTAGGAGTGCTTCCACAACACCTTGCCGGTGCGCGCGTCCAGGGCATGGAGGGTATCGACCTCTTTCGTGTTGCCCAACACGTAGAGTCGCCCGTCGCTTACCGACATGGAGGCGTAGCCGATGCCGACATCGGCCTGCCAGACCCGCTTGGGCCCATCGGCGGGCCACTGAGTCAGCCAGCCGGTCTCCTTGGATATGCCGTCGAAGTTCGGTCCCCGCCAGCGGGGCCAGTCGTCGGCTTGCGCCAGAGGCAGCAGCAGCGCAGCGGTCGAAAGCATCAGGGTCAGGGACGGCTTCAGCATGGCGGGATGGGGTAGCGGTTCGCGCTGGCCGTGCGGTGCTGACCGCCGGGCGGGCAGGTGAGTCCTGACCTCGACCCACGCGGGTGGGAGGAGTCGTGACCCGACCGCGGGGCGGGGTAGTATCTCGACCTCTGACCTACGGGGCGGGGTGGTGGGAGCGAGTCTCGTGACCTCGACTCCTACGGGGGGCGGGGTGGTAGGGGTGAGTCTCGTGACCTCGACTCCTACGGGGGGCGGGGTGGTAGGAGCCGACGTGAGGAGGCTCTGCCCGGGAGGCGTCGATTGACCCGCAGACAGCCGATCACTAAGCTGGCCGCCATGTGTTTCCGGTCATCGCCTTCCCCGTACCTTGCCTGGCTGTTGGGTGGGGTGTGCCTCGCCGCCATGGGTACGGCCCACGGTGGGGATTTCAGCAACAGCGGGCCCTGGCAACCGCTGTTCGACGGCCAGTCGTTGGCGGGTTGGCGCACCAGTGAACATCCCGGCGCGTTGCGGGTGCAGGACGGCACCATCCTGTGTGACGGCCCGCGCGCCCACCTTTTCTACGTGGGACCTGTTGCCGGCGCCCGGTTCCGCAACTTCGAATTCGAGGCCGAGGTGCGGACCGAGCCGGGTGCCAACTCGGGCATCTTCTTCCACACTGCCTACCAGGAGGAAGGGTGGCCGGAGCAAGGCTACGAGGTGCAGATCAACAACACCGCGACCGGCGAAGGCGGCTACCGCGAGAACAAGAAGACCGGCAGCCTCTACGGCGTCCGCAACGTGTACAAGCAGGTGGTGCCGGACCGGGAATGGTTTTGGGTCCGGATCAGAGTCCGCGGGCCGCACATTACCGTGCGCGTGAACGACCTGTGGGTCGTCGACTATGTCGAGGCCGCTCCGACGTCCGGTGCGGGAGACCCGGACCGAGCGGGGGGCACCTTCGCCTTGCAGTGCCACGATCCCGGCAGCCGGGTACAGTTCCGGAACCTGCGGGTGCGGGTGTTGCCCGACGATCTCACGCCCCCCGGCTTGAACGCGGCCGCTTACCGGATCTCGCCGGCGCTGGCACGACTCCATGAAAACAACTATCCGGTCATCGACCTGCACACCCACCTCAAAGGTGGGCTCACCCTGGACGACGTGATCCGGCGGTTCCACCGCACCGGCATCAATGCCGGGGTCGCGGTCAATTGCGGACTGGGCTTCGCCATCACGAACGACGCCGGCATCGATCAGGCCCTGGCCGAGCTGCGGCATCCTTTGACGTACACGGCCATGCAAGCCGAGGGACGCGAATGGGTCGAGCTGTTCTCGCTCCCGGCCGTGGCGCGCTTTGACTACGTGTTCACGGACGCGATGACGATTCGCAACCCGGCGGGCAAACGAATGCGCCTGTGGATCCGGGAGGAGGTCGAGGTAGGCGAACCCGAGGCCTTCATGGAGCAACTCGTGGCCAGCACAGTCGCGATCCTCGACCGGGAACCGGTCGACATCTGGGTCAATCCGACCTACCTGCCGGAGGTGTTGGCCGGTGACTACAACCGGCTTTGGACTCCGGAGCGTCGGCAGCGGGTGATTGCCGCGGCCGTGCGGAACCAGGTGGCCATCGAGATCAACGCCCGCCTGCACCTGCCCACCGCCCCGTTCTTGCGCGAGGCCAAGGCGGCGGGCGCGCGGTTCACCTTCGGCACCAACAACGGCGGCCGGGACGATCTGGGCAACCTCGAGTACTGCACCGAGATGGTGCGCGAGTGCGGGCTCAAGTGGCAGGACTTCTGGGTGCCGGGCCTGACTCCCAGTCGATCCCAGCGCGCCCTCGCCGCCGGTCAGCGGCAGATCATCGGCCCTTGAGAACCCCGAGAACCCGTTGGGTGATGCCGGCCGGCACCTCGGGCAGCGCGTCGGGCTTCCGCCGCCTGACACGGCAAGGACGAGGCGCGCGGTTCAGGGCTTGCGCAACCGGTAGAACTGGGCCGGGAATGTGGGGTCTGTTGTGTACGAATTGCCCACCGGCGTGGGGACGACCGGCTGCCACGTTGCCGTCGGCCCCAGCGCGGGTGTGGACTCGAGCTGATAACCCGTGATCTCCGCCGCCCACCAGAGCCGCACGCTCCCGCTCGTGGTCCGTTCGACGCGCAACCAGACGCCATCGCCGGCAGCACCGTACAAACCCAGCAGACCCGCCGTGAGGTCCCAAGCGCCCCCGCTGGAACGACCGGCACCGTCGGTCGGCACCCAGGCCGAGAGGGAGTAAGGCCAACCGGTCGCCGCGCCCGCGCCGGTCGCCACCGCACCCACCAGCACGTACGACCCGCCGGTGAGAGGCTGAGCGGACGTGGCCAACGTCCCGGTGCTGAGTAACGCAACGGCGGCCAAACGCCTTCCACCGCGGACGAACGCGAGGAGTGGGCTCAGGGACCTGCTGTCGCCGCGGGCGCCCAGGTCTGCCGACAAACCACGCGGAACGTGCAGGCTGGAAGCCTGCACCACAACCCCCGCGGAAGAGCTGGAAGCCTGCACCACAACCCCCGCCGCAGAGCTGGAAACCGGCCCCACATTCCCGGAAGCGGCAGCGTTGGTAATGAGGTTGGAGTTCATGGCGCCGGTACGGTTGCGGCCTGGGCAGAGCCGGGGGTTGCGAGGGCCTGGCGAACCAGGCGCCGCAGGTCGTTCAGCTCGGCTTCGAGTTGGCTGATCCGTTGTGCCTGCGCCTGCACTTGCTCTTCGAGCTTCTGATTGAGGCCCTGGATCGCGGCGAACGCCACCCCGTCGGCATCCACGGTCGCAATGTGGCGGTCGTCCGGCCCCACGCCGAACGCCGCGTGGAAGTCCTGCGCCATGGGACCGACATGGCGGGCCGCGGGATCCGCGCGGTAATTCCACGTGCTCAGGGGCAGGGAGGCCACCTTGTCGAGGACTTCGCGCGGGTTCACCGGTTCGAAGTTCTCCTTGAGATTGCGATCCGACGCACTGACAAACGTGCCGTTCACGCGCAGGCCGCCCGAGTTCAACCGCATCATTTCCACGCCGCCGGCGCCCGGCGAGTTGGCGTTGTTCGAGTGGGTTCCGCCGCGGTACCAGGAGAAGCTGCCGGCCGCGTCGGTGCGGAAGTAGTGGGTGGAAGACTGAACGCCGATGCCGTAGCGGTCGCTCCAGAGGTTGATCATCTGCCGGACGGACGAGCCGAAGAACATCGAACTGTCCCCGTTGACGTGGATGCCGCCCTCGGCGCGGACGTTGAACGTGTTGACGCCGGCGGAAGCGAAGCTGGCGTTCTGGCTGTCGGAGAACACGAACGCGCCTTGATGGTTCACCCGTGATCGCCGCCCGGCGGCAAAGGAATGGCCGGCATTGTCCGCGACGATATTGTTGGTGCCGCCCACGATGATCGCACTCGCGGCGTTGGTGCCGATGCGGTTGTTATCGCCACCCAGGATGACGGCCCAACTGCTCTCGCGGCCGATCTCGTTATCGGAGCCGCCGATGAGAACGGGCGCGATCTCGCGGCGGTTGGGGTTGTTCGAACCGAGGATGTCGTTGCGGAAGCCGCCGACCATGAGGCCGCCGTCCACGTTGTTGGCGATCCGGTTCTCGCCACCACCGACGACCAGGCTGAGGACCGTGTTGGTCCCGATCCGGTTATCCCGCCCGCCCACGATGATGGCGTGCTGGTTGTCCATCAGGATCTCGTTGCGCGCCCCGCCGCCGATGAAGGCCGAGCGCTGGTCGCGGGCGATCACATTGTCCACCCCGCCGGCGATGACGCTGTCGTGCGCCGCGGCCGCGATCGTGTTCTCCCGTCCGCTGAGGATGGCCGAGTTGGTTGAGCCCGCATCCAGGGAGTGGGCGCGGCCGCCGATGATGCGCGTGCCGCTGACTTGCGCCTCCAAACGGAGGACTTGTTGATTCGCGGCGCGCAAGACGAGCGGTTGCGTGTCCGTAGTTCCGAGGAAGTTGCTCGAGGGGTTGGTTCCGGCGTTACCGGTCCGGCCCCACGCGTCGGCTGATCCCGCCGGGCCTTGCGGGCCGGCCGGCCCGGTCGCGCCAGTATCACCCTTGTCGCCCTTGTCGCCCTTGGGTCCCATGGGACCGGCGGGTCCTTGCGGCCCGGGCGCGCCGGTGTCGCCCTTCGGACCCGCGGGCGTCAGGGCGTAGAGGGCATAGGGCGAGGGCGTGAGTTCCTGGCGGGGGTTGAGGGCCGTGAAAGCGCCGCTGCCGCTGGGTCGGACGGCGAGTTCCAGCCAGCGTCGGGAGCCGTCAAAGACTCCACTGCCAAAGTCCAGCGGGGCGGTGAAGCAGCCCCGTTCGACGACAACCGCCAGGTTGGTGATGATGGGGCCGACTTGGGCTCCACCTATGCCCGCATTGTAGAGGATCGCGCGGACATCGTAGCTTCCGGTGACGGCAACACCGCCATCCGCAAGCTGGCCTTGATAGGTGAAGGCAGTGCCTTGGGCGAGACCGACCGGCACGGCGCCGAACAAGGTCAGGGCAAGGAGCGAGGTGAGGGTTTTCATAACGATACGGTGCGTTGAACGAGCGACTTCAAGGGCCGGGCGCCGGGTCCTTCCCAGGGGCCGCGGAAGGCACCCCCGGTCGCGAGGGGCCTGCCGCGTCAGCCCGGATGGCCAGCGCAAATTGGTTCGAGGTTTGTCCGCCGAGCTTGGACCAGATCAAGTCGAGGACGAAGAAGCCGCCCACCACGGGCAGGTTCTTCAGGTTGAGGAACTCGGCCAGCGATGAGCCGCGCGCCAGCGAGTTCAAACCCAGCGCGTTCCGGAAGCTGATGATCCAGAAGGCGATCGAAGGCGTGCAACCCTGGGCCTCAATGGCATACCCGGTTTCCCTCAATAGCCGGGCCAGGGACGCCAGGTCGAACAGGTGGAAATGCCGCGGGATGTGATAGCCTCCCCAGTACCGTCGCCGAAACAACCGGTAGTCCCAGCCGCCGCGGTTGGGCGTGTCGATGACCAGGACCCCGTGCGGCGAGAGTTTCCGGTGCAGTTGCCGCAGGGCGGCGCGGGGGTCCCGCAGATGCTCGAGCAACTGCCGCATCACAATCAGGTCCTGGCCACCGTCCGGCAGCGCCTCGAGGTCGGTCTCGACATTGCCCAGCACACAGCGGAGCCCCGCCGCTTCGGCCTGCTGCCGCACCGCCGCGTCGAACTGCAAATCGAGACACGCCGCCGCCACCGGTCCGCCCCCCTCGCGTTCGAACACCTCGCGGAGCTTGATCAGCCGCGTGAGGTTGCCTCCTCCAATGTCCACCACCGAACGGATCGGCCTCGTCCCCAGCCGGCGCCGAAGCTGCTCGGCGTCCTTCACCATCTTCGCTTCCACCACCGCGCCCTCCATGTAGATGGGCGAGCCGGGATTCACGGTGTAGTAGCCCGGCGGGTAGAGCGCCGGCACCTCTTCGACGGCCGGTAACGGATCGACGAAGACATGTCCACACCCCGTGCACTCGACCAGGCTCCATTCGCCCGGGCGACATTGGTACTCGAAGTCAGGCGCCCGGACGACCGGTCGCGTGGCGTTGCCACCGCAAATCAGACAGCTCACGGGCTTGTCGCAGAAACGGCGGTTTCAGGGACCGGCAGATCCGCTTCACGTTCGGCCGCCAACGGGGCGCGGATCATGCGCGCGAGCAGCGTGAAATAGGAACTGCGGACGCGCCGGACATAGCCCGGTTGGTGGGACTCGAGGAGCCGACGGAGGGCCGGCAAATGGTAGAACGGTACCGTCAGGTGCGCGTGGTGCGCCTGGTGATCGCTGAAGCCGAAGGGCGCAAACAGGTAACGCTCGAGGAAGTGGGTCTCGACATCGATGGTGCTCTGGGGCGCCCGCGTCAGATCGGCCTGCGGCGGACCGGGGTAGAAGAAGTTGTAGCCGTGCTCGAGGAACGTCCGGATCCGGTCCAGTTGCAGGGCGATGGTCAACAACGGCGCCAGCCAGAAGAAGAAATAGCCCCAGATCAAACCGAGCGACCAGAACACCGCGAGCAGGCCGAGTTGAGCCCCCCCCAGCGGAAGGACCTGCAGCGTCACCGCCCGCAGACCGGGGCGGGGCGCGTTCGCCAGGGCGTGCGTGCCCGGCAGACCGCCGTCCCCGAAGAACTTGCGGCGCAGCTTCGTGAGGATGTCGCGGTAGTTCCCCGTGAAAAGGAGCCACCATCGGGGCCAGCCCGCCTGCGCGGCGAGCAGCGGTCGGTAGATGTAACCGTCAATGTCCTGTTCGATGCTCTGCGGGGTCTTGTGATGCTCGAGGTGGGCCCGTCGGTAGTTGAACAGCGACACGCCGACGAGCGAAGCGCAGCCCAGGCCCACGAACTCATTCAGCCACAACGGCGGGAGAAGCGTCTTGTGCGTGGCTTCGTGCGAGGCGAGCAGCAGGCGGTACTGCATGAAGCCGATGAGCACGAAAGCCATCAGGCCGGTCCACCACGTCAGATGGAAACCCAGCAGCCAGAACGCCAGCGCCAGCAAAAACAACGTCGATCCGAGGGCCAGCACCGAAGGCAGCCAGCGGCGTTGCCGGCGCAGCGCGGCGATCTGCCGTCGAAGCTCCCGTGTTTGCACGTCGGTCATAGGGTAGGACCCCGAACCACCCCGCTTCCAACGCCCGGCGCCCAAAAGTGGCGAAAGGAGCGGTCCGAAACCCTGGTGTTAGTATGTCCCCTGAACCTCCGAATGCAAGTGACCGGGCCGGGACAGAGCAAGAGCAAGAGCAGGAGCAAGAAGTGACCAGGCCGCATTCAAAAGCTGGCGCGACCCCCACAGCGTCCGGCACGCGCAACGCGTCTGATAGGGGTAGGGATGGCGGGGTTAGCGCCACCCCTCCCTCCGAACCGTACGGGCGGATTTCCCGCATACGGCTCTCCGGTCAGTGGGGTCTCTGCGAGACTAACCGTAAGCGCATGAGCCATGTTCCAGACTAAACAGGCCCTGCGCCGCAAACCATCGGTTCGGCCAGCGTCGGCTGTCGGCTTCACTCAGCCCGTATCCGGGCCGCTTTTCCCGCTTGCGCAGCAGGGCCCGCAAGCGGCGGCGCAGCCAGCCGTCCGGTCCGCGCAGGCCCGTCCAGTGACTGTTCCCGAAGTAACCGTGCCAACCCCGCAGGATCGGGTTCACCTGCGCGATGATCTCGCCCAGACTTTGCCCGTGGGTCCGCCGCGTCAGCGGTCGCAACCGTTCCTGCAGCTTCTGGAGGCTCTTCTTCCGCGGCCACTTCTTCCCGCCGCGAAAGTGCCAGCCCAGGAAGTCGAAGCCGACCTCGGTCGCGTTCACGATCCGCGTCTTGGTCGGGTGCAGGGTCAGCCCCGCCCCCGTGGTCCAGGCCCGCAGAAAGCTCAGCACCGCCTCGGCTTCCTCCCCGCTCTGGCACAGCACGACCAGGTCGTCCGCATAGCGCACCATCGCCCAGCCCCGCCGTCCCATCTCGTGGTCCAACGGGTTGAGGTAGAGGTTCGCCAGCATCGGACTAATCACCGCCCCCTGCGGGGTCCCGCGTTCGGTCGGCTGCCAGCCCTTGAGCTCCTCCAACACGCCGGCTTTGAGACATTGTTCCACCAGCGTCAGGACGCTGCCGTCCACGATACGCGCTTGGACCAACGCCATCAGCCCCTCGTGCGGAATCGTATCGAAGTAGCTCTTGAGGTCCGCGTCCACGCACCAGACGTAGCCTCGGCGCAAGAGCTCCTCCACCTGTCCCACCGCTTCCCGACAGCCGCGCCCCGGTCGAAACCCATAGCTGCACTCGGCAAAGTCCTGTTCGAAGATCGGTTCCAGAACGTTGCGCAAGGCCGCTTCCACGGTCCGATCCCGCACCGCCGGGATCCCCAGCGGCCGTTGCTCGGTCGTGCCCATCTTTTCGATCCAGACGCGTCGTGCCGGTTGACGGCGGTAACGCTGGGTGCGCAGTTCTTCCTCCAGTCGGGCCAGTTCAGACGCCGCCTCTCGGTCAAACTCCTGCACCGTTTGCTCATCCACTCCGGGTGCTCCCCGATTCCGCCATACCGCTTGGAAGGCGGCCTGCAGATTTCGAGGCACACGCACTTTGTCCCAGAGTCCGAACCATACCGTTGTCGGCCCGCTTTGGGCGAGCCGCGTTAGCATCCGGTCCGTCCACACCGAACGTTCGATCCACCCTCGGAGGTCGCGGACCTCTCCGGCTTGTTTAGGCTGAGTCGCCCCAGTCACTATCGCCGGTCGTTCTTTCCGTTCGTCGTTCGTCATGGTCGTTCCGTCTCCACTTTCCTGCGTCCCTTCGCTCCCCGGGCATTACCCCGCTTCGACGCTACTACGGACGCTCTGACTCCCCTCGGGCGGCTCTTCGGGCCTCCGCGGCCATGAACACCGTTCTGTACCCCGACGGGTCTCCCTGCTTACTTCGCCCATGCTTCCCTCCGTTCCGTCCCCAACCACCCCGCCGCCCCAGCCCCGGCATTTGCGTCCATCCACCTTTTCGTCTGCCGGTAACCGCCAGCCAGCGGACCCGATCTCCGGGGGGAGACCGAGGGAGCGTTTCCCACGCGGGTCATGGCTTGGGCTTCGCACAGCACTCGCAGGCTCGCCGGTCGGCGTGGCCGAATCGGGTTCACGTTGCGGGTTCAATACTTCGCATTGTTACGGACCGGTGGTTCACCTCCGGCAGCTTCCCACCCCGTGTTGCCACGACGCAGTAGCCTTCGGTCACAGGCGGGTGAATGTGCCGCCTGACGGGGACTTCCACCCCGCAGTATGGGCGCCCTCACAGGCGCACGAGTGCGCCGGCTTCCAGCGGCGCTTTTCGTCCGTCTCGCGGCCACCCGCCTGAGGCTATGGAGACCGGAAGTACCGCCGCATGGTCTTGAGGAGCAACACCGCCATCGCGACGAGGGTCATCGCCATGATGCCCCACGGCCAGAGGCCGAGGTCCGGGCGCTCCATGAGGTTGGCCCGGAGGATCACATGGTTCAGGGCCCCGATGCTGGCAAGGATCACCCCACCCAACGCCAGGACAACGTCGCCCACCTCCGCCCGGGTGGTTGCTGCTCGCTCCGGCGCCAGCCAATACTCGCGTCGCGGCATGTTGATGTAGTCCGCCGGAAGGAACCGCACCAGCACGCGCAGCCCGGCGAACAACCCGCCGAGCAGCAGCGTCATCAGGATCCAGGTGGTGAGGAACTCCGACTTCGGCGACCAGCGATCCGGCACGCCCGCCGCGTCAAAATGCACGGCCATCGATGCGGGCAACTGGGGATAATGCCAGGCCAGGTCGGCCGCGGCCCCGAGCAGGACCGCGGCCCACCAGCCGAGGATGAGGATCAGACGCCGGTTCATGCACGGAGGGGGGTTCAGGTACGCGGACCCGAACGCCGCTGACGGGCCGCCGGCGCTTCCGGCAACGGTTCGGATTCCCCGCGTCGCCGGAGGACGGCCTGGCGCAGCACGTACTCGATCTGGCCGTTGACACTCCGGAGCTCGGCGGCCGCCCAGGCCTCAAGCTCCTTCCAGAGGTCGGCGTTGATCCGCAACAGGAATGCCTTGCGCTCCTCCATGCGTTCAACTGTAGAGCGTCCCGGTGTTCACCACCGGATGCACCTCGGACTCGCCGCAGAGCACCACCATCAGGTTGCTCACCATCGCGGCCTTCCGTTCGTCATCGAGCTGCAGGACGTTCTTCTCGGCCAGGTCCTTCAGCGCCATCTCGACCATGCTGACCGCGCCTTGCACAATCTTCTGGCGCGCGGCAATCACCGCCTCGGCCTGCTGCCGGCGCAACATCGCCTGGGCGATCTCGGGCGCGTAGGCCAGGTGCGTCAGCCGCGCTTCCTCGACCACGACGCCCGCCTTGCCCAGGCGTTCCTCGAGCTCCCGCGTCAGCGCCTGCGAGACTTCGTCAACGCCGCTCCGCAGGGTCGTCTCGTTCTCCTCGCCGTGATCGTAGGCGTACTGGCTGGCGAGGTGGCGCACCGCCGATTCGTACTGCACACTCACGTACTCCTCAAAGTCGTCCACATCGAACATCGCCTGGGCCGTGTCGTGAACCCGCCACACCACCACCGCCGCGATCTCAATCGGGTTGCCGCGCTTGTCATTCACCTTGAGCCGCTCGCCATTCAGGTTCCGGGCCCGCAGGGAGATCTTGAGCCGCGGATGCCGCTTGCCCGGCGCCGGCTTCTCGCGACCCCGCGCGCTTCCGGCAGCAGCGGCGACGGCCGCGGCCTGCATCTGGTTCGCGCAGGAAGGCCCATTCGAGTAGAAGGGGTTGCCCCAGTGAAAACCGCTGCGCCGGACGGTGCCCCGGTACTCGCCAAACAGCACGAGCACCCGCGCTTCGTTTGGCTGCAGCGTGAAGAAGCCGAAGAGCATCAGGATCCCGGCGATCAGGACCAGCAGGGCGGTGACGAACCAGAACCAGTACGGGTGGTTCTGGGCCTGGACGCCGGCGGCGATGGACCAGATGAGCAGGGCAGGCGCGCCCAGGAGCAGCGCCAGGTTGACGGGCAAAAAGGCCCAGCCGTTCTGCACGGTGACCTCGCGTTCGCGGTTCGGCGTTTGGGAGGGATGATTCATGTTCTGCCTTTCGAGTGGATCACGTGTGATCTGTTATCGGAGTGATATCATAGTGAAATCCAGCCGGCGCGCAAGGGAAACTTTTCGTGCCTGCGGGATTGCTTGCGTTGCCCCGCCCCGCCCGGTAGCTATCGCCCCGTCACCGCATGCGCGCCACCGAACCTCCAGCCCCCGCCGCTCCCATGGAACGTCGCACCTTCCTCACCCACCTGTCCCTCGGAGCCACCGCCCTCGCCGCCACCCCCCTCGCCCGCCCCACCCACGCGGCGCATCACCCACCCCGCTCCCCGGCGGCCACCGGCCTCGCCGAACCGGCCTTCCGTCCCCTGCCCCTCGGCGCCATCCAGCCCGCCGGCTGGCTCCAACGCCAGTTGCGACTCCAAGCGGAGGGGCTGAGCGGACATCTGGACGAGTTCTGGCCGGACGTCGGCCAGAGCCAGTGGTTCGGCGGCCGCGCCGAAGGCTGGGAACGCGCGCCTTACTGGCTGGACGGCGTCATCCCGTTGGCCTGGGTTCTGGACGACGCCCCCCTCAAAGCGAAGGTGAAACGTTACGTGGACCACATCGTGGCCACTCAAAGACCGGACGGCTGGTATGCCCCCTACCCCGCCGATGCCAGCGCCCGACCCTACGATCTCTGGGCCATCCTTCTCGCGAACAAAGTGCTGGCGCAATACCACGAGGCCACCGGCGACGACGCCGTCTTCCAGGCGATGCGCCGCAACCTCGAAGCCACGCTGGCCGCGCTCGACCGCACCCCGTTGTTCGGCTGGGGCCGGTTCCGCTGGTTCGAAGGCCTGATCCCGGTGTACTACGCGTACGACCGCACGGGCGACCCCTGGCTCCTCGAGCTCGCCGGCAAACTCCAGGCCCAGGGCTTCGACTACGACGCGTTCTACGCCGGAACCGAGATCAGTTCTCCCACCCCGCGACGCGGCCTCTGGACGTGGGAAAAGCACGTGGTCAACGCGGCTATGGCGCTCAAAGCTGGCGCCCTCGCGTGGCGTCTTTCGCGCCGCGAAGCGGACCGCCAGTCCGCGGCGCGCATGTTCGAGTTGCTGGACCGTTACCACGGCCAGGTGCACGGCCTGTTCACCGGCGACGAATGTCTGTCGGGCCGCAGCCCGACGCAGGGCACCGAACTGTGTGCGGTGGTTGAGGCGCTCTATTCCCTCGAATGGCTCCTGGCCCTGACCGGCGACCCGGCCTATGGCGACCGTCTCGAACGGGTGGCCTTCAATGCCTTGCCCGCCACGTTCGCGCCGGACATGTGGTCGCATCAGTACGACCAGCAGGTCAACCAGGTCCAGTGCACGATCAACCCGGACCACATGTGGTCCACGAACGGGCCAGAATCGAACCTGTTCGGGCTCGAACCCAACTACGGCTGCTGCACCGCCAACCTGCATCAGGGCTGGCCCAAATTCGTCGCGCACCTGGGGATGCGCACGCCGGACGACGGCCTGGCTTTGGTGGCCTATGCCCCCAGCACCGTCCGGAGTATCGTGCGCGGCCAGCCAGTTCGGGTGACCCTCGACACCGACTATCCGTTCCGCGAAAGCGTGCGCGTCGAGGTGGCGGTCGAAGCCCCCGTCCGCTTCCCGTTGTTGCTGCGCGTACCAGCCTGGGCTGACGGAGCGCGCCTGCGCGTCGGGCAGGGCCGCGGACGCGCACTGCGGCCTGGCACGTTCCACCGGCTCGAGCGGCAATGGACGGGCACCACCGTTCTTCAACTCCACTTCCCCATGCCCGCGAAGGTGTCCCGGCGCTACAACCAAGCCATCGCCCTCGAGCGCGGCCCGCTGGTTTACGCGCTCAAGCTCGGTGAAACCTGGACCCGCGTGAACGCCGACAAACCGCACCGCGAACTCCCGCACGCCGACTTCGAAGTGCGGCCTTCGACACCGTGGAACTACGGATTGCTCGTGGACGAAGCCCGACCGGAGAACAGCGTGCGGTTTGAGGAACGGCCCGTGGGCGACCGGCCCTTCTCCCCCGAGGGAGCGGGCATGGTGGCACAGGTCAAAGGGCGACGGTTGCCGAACTGGAAGCTGCAGCACGGCTGGGCAGAAGAGATTTCTCCGCAGCCCCAGACCAGCCGTGAGCCGGTCGAGGAACTGACCCTCATCCCATACGGCTGCACGAACGTGCGCGTGGCCGAGTTTCCCCGGCTCGCCCAGTGACGCTACGGCGTGTTCACCCCGGGAATCGGCACCGGAAAGACCGGGTTCTCGCTGACTTCACGCCGGAGCAGCGCCTCGGCTTCGCGGATCAAGTCCCCGTGCTGGGCGGCGAGGTCGTGGGCCTCGGCGCGGTCGCGCGAAAGATCGTAGACCTCCCACGGCCTGGGTGAGGCGGTCTTCAACCCCTGGCGCACCAGCTTGAACGCACCGAGCCGCACGGCGACTTGGCCGCCGTACTCGGGGAACACCCAGAGCATCGGTCGCCGCCGCGCGAGAGGGCGTTCGCGCCCGGTCAACACCGGCCACAAGCTTTCACCGTCCAGACCGTCCGGCGCGGGCAACCCCGCCGCCTCACACAACGTCGGAAACCAGTCAGCAAAATAGCCCGGCGTGTCGTTGACCGACCCCGCGGCAATCCGGCCGGGCAAACGAGCGATCATCGGTACGCGCAGCCCGCCCTCGTACACGCTCCCCTTGTAACCGCGCAGACCGGCCGTGCTGTTGAAGAACGGCGGGTCCGCCCCGCCGATATGGAAGCGCGACCCGGCCCGACCCGGGTGGGTGCTGCCGTTGTCGCTGGTGAACACGACGAGCGTCCGCCCGGCCACGCCGGTCCGTTCGAGCGCCGCCAGCACCCGGCCCACGTGATCGTCAAGGTCCGCAATCATGGCGGCGTAACCCGCCCGGGGGCGTGGGTGCGGGAGATAGCCGTTCTCGCCCCGATACGCTGCGTCGTCCCACGCGGCCGGGAAACGCTCGACCAACTCCCGTGGCGGGTGAATGGCCACATGCGGTTCGATAAAGGGGAGGTAGACAAAAAAGGGCCGGTCGGCATGATCGGCGATGAACCGCTCCGCTTCGGCGACCATCCGCGAAGGGGCGTAGATCTGCCCGATCCAGTCCTCGAGGCGGATGTCGCCTTCGGCCTGCCGCGCATGACCGGGGATGGGTGGTGTGTTGAGCGGGATTCGTTCCGCGTTCCGCCAGAGGTGCGGCGGGTAGTAACTGTGCGCCACCGCCTGGCAGTTGTACCCGAAGAACAGGTCAAACCCCTGGCGGTTCGGGTCGCCCGTGCTGCCCACGGGTCCCAAGCCCCATTTCCCAAAGGCGGCCGTGGCGTACCCGGCACGGCGGAACACCTCGGCCAGCGTCGTGGCCTGCGCGGAGAGCGGATACTGGCCTTCCGTGAATTCGGGAACCCGCGTCTGGGCTTGGAGATTGCCGCGCACCTCGGCGTGCCCGAGGTGTTTGCCCGTCAGCAACACACAGCGCGCGGGGGCACAGACCGGCGCGCCGCTGTAATGCTGCGTGAACCGCATGCCCTGGGCGGCCAGGCCGTCGAGGTGGGGCGTCGGGATCTTGCGTTGACCGTAACAGCCCAGCTCACCCCACCCGAGGTCGTCGGCCAGCAGGAACACCACGTTGAGCTTCGGTGCTTCGCCGCAGGCAATGGGACCAAGCCATGCTCCAAGAAGCACCGAGCCAACCAGCCTTGTGCACCATCGGGAATTCATCGCCGCCAGCGTAACGTCATCCAGCCAGGCAAGGAACCTCAAACGCCAACCCAGGTTTCCCCTCCCCGGGTAACAGTGACGTTTGGCGCACGGCGTCCCCGCCCCCCCGTAGGCGCCGACGTCAGGAGGCGTATTCGTACCCGTCCGTGTGGAGAGCCGTTTTCGGGCAGGGGCAACGGCACTCCGCCTCCTGACGTCGGCGCCTACGGGGGGTATGAACCTCCGGGCTAACCCTGCTCGATCCGCCACCGCGCCTGCCGGAGCACCGCCCGCGGCGAACCGGCCATCACTTCGTACCACACACTCAGCAACGTGCCGTCTGCCAGCTCAACCGTGCTCGGATACCCGAGATCCCCCGTGATCCCGTCCCCCGAAATCACGAGCGGTTCGGACCACGTCCGTCCGTGGTCAGTACTCAGACGGGCCTGGTTGCCGAGGGGGGAGCGGCGATGCCCGTAGGTCATCAGCAGGGAACCGTCGCGGAGCTTCAAGAGATGCGAAGGCAACCCCCAAACCCCGATGGCGCGCGGCACAGCCCCGGTCCGGCCGCCATCGCTCGATTCGGTCTGCAGCGTCTCATTCGCGTTGGCCGCATTGTGGTTGCGAATCTGCGCCACGATCCGGCCATCACCAGTCTCCACGGCGTGCAGTTCGTGGTAATGCTCCGGGTCATCGCCGGGCCGGGGCGGGATGGCGGCCAACCACTGCCAGGACTGGCCATCATCGCGCGATTCGCACACGCCCACCCGTCGCTCGCCCGTCCAGAGTTCCTTGCCCGCGTAGAGCAGGCGTCCGTCCGCCAGCGGCACCGGCCCGTGCGGGCTGTTCACGATGCTCGTGTACCGCGCCGACCACGTCACGCCCCCGTCTGCGGACCGCAGCATCCACTGGCCCAACTCGCTCCGTCGCTGCTCGGCCGAGAGGCGTTCATGAGCTGCGGACCAGGCCTGCAGGCGTTCCGCCGGCCAGGCTTGGGCATCTCCCGCCGGGCGTTTCCGCGCTCCCTCGAGGATCGGTTCATAGGCAAGCGAGGAGAACGAGGTGACCAGGATCGAGCCCCGCGCCGTCTCGACCACCCCGGCGTCGCGATCGTCAATCGCACTGTCGAGCAGCACCTGCGGCCAGCCCCAGCTTTGACCTTCGTCCGCCGACACCATCAACTCGACGCGGCCGAACGGACAGACGTGCTCCTCACGGCCGCCCGAGCAGACCAGGAGCAACTGGCCGTTGCGCCGACGCGCCACAGTGGGCCAGCCGTGGTAGGCGTTCCGGTCGTGGCTGATGACGCGCGTCTCGAGCACCCGAATCCGCGGCGTCGCGGCCAGCGCGCGCCAGGTACCAGCGGAAAGCAGCACCGCGCCCGCCGACAGACGGCCGCCCTGGAGCAGGAATTGCCGGCGGTTCAAGACCCGCGGCGCCAAGACGCTTTTCAGGTGGAGGGGCATCCGAGACTGGGGTAAAGGCTTCATAGCGGTGAAGGAGGTAGGCGGAACGTCTGTCACATGAAGTTTCGGGAAGGCGTCACACCCCTCTTGAACCGGTTCAGGGGCCATGAACCGCGGAAGGTGCAGGCTGGAAGCCCGCACCACAGGTTCACGGAGCCCCTCCCTCGGCCCAATCCCCGATGTTCGTAATCGGCGGAGAATCCAAGACGGGGAGTCCTCCACCGATTACGAACATCGGGGATTGGGGAGATGACGTGGCTCTCTTGGATCTGCCCAGGGGCGATGAACCCTGCCCGCCGGGTCGGGGGACCCGGCCCACAGGATGTTGTAGGCCCGGTGCCCTCACCGGGCGGTGCATGGGAAGTGGGCAACCGTGTCGTCATGCCAATCGCTGGCAACTTTTCGTCGGACTCGGGACCTTTGAACCAGAGATCGCGGCTCAGGTCGAGCCGGTTCTGCGCACTCATGAGCGGGGTCGGACCATGGTAAGTGCCTCAGTGTGAAGGTTCGGGTCGCCGTCTTGCGTTGCGGGACAGCCGTTGGGCACGATTTCCAGCCCCGTTTATGCCCCCCAAGGCGGTCGGTTGGTATCCCCCGTACCTTGGAAGGGGTCCTTCGCTTTGCCTCAGAGAATCCGGGCCGGAAAGGGGACCTAAGACCCTTAGACCGGGCAATCAGCTCCAGCAAAGCCCCGGAGATCAACGGCATAGCGTGGTCCGACCCCGTAAAGCAGCGCCCTCCGTCTCCGGGGCACGCAGGTGCACGATGGTGGCACCCCAGCCGCCAAACGCCGGCGTGGCCAGGGCGAACCGTAGCACCGCCGGGTGCCGGGCCAGCACCGCGTGAACGGCGCGCCGCTGTTCGCCGATGCCTTTGCCGTGAACCACCCGGACCTCGAGAATCCCGGCGGCCTGGCAGGCGTCGAGGTAGTCCGCCACCACCGCCTGCACCTGGCGCGGCGCGAACGTGTGCAGATCCAGCACGCCGTCGATGGGCAACGCCACCGGGGGTGCTTCTTCCGGGTTTTCGGCCAGGTCACCGGTGGTCATGGTCAGCAGGCTAATGGCGTCGCCGAGCCCTGCCAACCGGTCGCCACGAACGCGCCCGCCGGCGGCTGGATCCTGAGCCCCGCCCCGCGGCCGTACCGGTTGGTGACGGTCACGGCATCGGTGGCCCAGAGGCCCGACTCGCTCATGGTGCGCCTGCCACTGCCCAGCACGGCGTACGAGTAACGCGTCGTGCCCGCTGCGTCCACCCGATTCGTCAGCCGGTTCAAGGCGTCATACGCCATGGTCAGGTCGGCCGTCCCCGCCGGGTAATCCACGCCGGTCAGGATTCCCACGGGGTCGCAGGACGGCCCAGCACAATCCCAGCCCGCCCAGCAGCAACAAGGCGCCCGCGGACGGCTCCGGAATCATCTGGCCGGTGCTAAACCACAGATCCGAAAGCCCCTGAGG
Source organism: Verrucomicrobiales bacterium (assembly GCA_015075445.1). GTDB lineage: Bacteria > Verrucomicrobiota > Verrucomicrobiia > Limisphaerales > J093 > DSVZ01. Next base: position 239,898 of record JABTUJ010000002.1, on the reverse strand, counting down.
CCTCCCTTGCCAGTACATCTGACCGCTCTGGTAGCTGCCTGGTATGAAATCGATGGTGGCTAGAAACGAGGACCCTGCGACATGCACCACCTCAAAGAAATACCCTGCCCCGGGAGTCAACGGAACCCGGTCCGGGAAGCGGAAGGTCAGCCCCAACCATTGGTACTCGCCAGCAAAGGTCACCATGACCGGGGTGGTCGAATCGATGATCGGTCCCCCAACTCCGCCGCCGCGTAGGTCTACCCGGAGGGCCTCCTGCTCGGCTGGGCGCAGTAGCCGTGTCATGCCGACAGTGAGCTCGATGAAATCCAGTCCGTCGTGCGTAGGAACGAAGGACTGTCCAAGCGGAGCATTCGTGGCGACCAGGAGAATGCCATGTCGTTTCGGCTCGCCAGGGCCCCACGAAGTGCTGATCTGGTCGTACAGCGGGATCTCCGGTGTGCCCCCCCAGGCGGAGACACCCCGCAGCATCACCCCCAGCAGCAGGCCGCCCCAAGCCCGAGCGAAGCAACCTACTGTGCCGATACGGTACATGCGGGACGGGATCATAGACATTTCGTTGGATTCCTCAGGGTGTCGCTGGCAGGGAAACTGGGGCGAAGACGGCATGCTCCAGGATGCGGGGTAGATCGTCGCTCACCTGCAGAGACACATAGCGCGTGCCGTCCCAGCGCAGCAGGAACAACGCTCCATCGGGGGAGTACGCGACCGGCGTCGCTTCGCCGGAGCGGACCAGGAGGATATCACCGGCGATGTTGCTGAAGAACTCCGGCGACACCTTGAGTAGCCGGCTCTGACCGGTGTAATGGTCGGGCCAGTTGACCGTCCCGGCCTTGTACCGAAACTCCAAACAGTACAGCGACTGTGCCGGGGCTACCGTGTGCAAGTCGAAAATGGTGATGCCCAGGTCCGTCGAGCTGTGCCCGCCCTGCGGCCCGATGACGTGGAGGAGTCGCCGGGTGCCCGCGCCCACGAGCAGCTTGCCGGCGAGCGTCGAACCATACTTCGAGGGGTTGTTGGGGCACACCATCAGGCCTTCCAGGCAGTCCGTCAACGCCGCCAACAAGGTCACGCTCTTGTTGCTGCGGTTCACACGCCAGACATTGCCTCCGGTATCAGTTTCGAGCCATCCTGTGGCCACCAGCAGATCGCCGCCGAACACTCCCGTCGTATCCAGGCAGAGGCTCTGAGGTTTGAAGTCATACTCCGCCCGTGGAGGATTGCCGGTGCTCTCCCGCAACTCCACCCAAGGAGAGCCGTCAAGCGTGCCAGTCGGGCTTATCCGCCAGATCCGGGCGGGCACACTCGGGAAATACGGGTGTTCTCCCAAGAAGGTCTCTCCCATGGTGAACACCCCGGAAGTCGTTTGAGCGCATTCCGACGGAACCTCGAACCCATAGCCAGAGGCGCTGGACCAGTCGCTGACGCCGCCATTGGACGCCACCCGGCGGAAGTTGATCGGCAGGCCGTTATGGAAGTTGACGGAGACGATCAGCGACTGGTTGCCCGGGTGGTAGCCCAGGTCCACGGCGCCGATCAGGTTGGTGGTCACGGTGAGGAACGGCACGGCCGGGGGGTAGTGGTAGCCGATGTCCAGGATCGTGGTCCCCTCGGGGGCCTGGTTCTCATGCGTGGTGAAGAAGTAGAGGTCACGGGCCCCAGCGCTGGTGCTTCCGGCGTTGACCAGTGCTCTCAGACCGGTGGTCCCGCTGTTGGGGTAGTAATGAAAGCCGTGGGGGCCGGTGAGATAGTTCACGGAGGTCAACGTGATATCGTCGTGGGCCCCAGGCATACGCGCCCCCACCTGGTGGTAGGCGTTGTGCGAATTGTCGGTGGCCTGTCCGTACACGCTGAATGTACAGCGGTCAAAGAGGTTGTCCTTGAGCACCCAGGACGTTGCCGGGTCTCCGTAGTAGGCTGCGAACAAGCCGCCGTAGACCAGATTGTTGAAGAAACAGCACGGGAACGTCGCCGTGCCGCAGTAATACTTCTGGTCGAAGTAGAGGTAGGCCCGGCCCCAGAGGTTGTTGGTCAGGGCAAGTTGCAGACCGGAATAGCCAGGCTGCAGCCAGAGTTTGGCTCCCCACAGTCGGCAATCGCTGACCGCCAGCTTTCCGAGCGGGTAGGAGGGTTGACACCATGTGGCCTGGTTGGCCTCCAGCACATAGCGCCGCTCCGTCCCAGCGCCCGACAGGGACACTTCGCTGAAGCGCAGCACGATTTCCGGGGCCGGCGAGGCCACCTGGCCGACCCTTAGCAGCGTCATCAACAAGCTCTGGTCGGTGTAGGGCGCCGCGGCCATCTCTTGGACCGCCTGCAGCCGCACCAGTTGATTGGGCGTATGAGGCAACCCGCAGGAGATCAGCCTGGCTGCGGGACCCAAATCGAGTCCATGGGCTCCGTAAAGGCCGATGGCCACCCCTTTGGCCAGAACCAGAACACGTTCCAACGTCAACCCCGTCCAGCAGTAGTCCAGCGGGGCGTAATGGTAACCGAGGTCCGGGACATCCCCGTCCCGGTGACCCGTTTGGCCCTCGATCAACTCCTGCGGCACCAACACCTTGTCAAAGTCCCAGTTCAAGAAGGGAGCCAGTGACGTGATCTCATCCGCGCGGATCCAGGGAGCTTGCCCGATGAGGCCATTGAGGCTGGGCAACTCAGCGAGGGAAGTGATTTCGGTGGGTCCCCGTGTCGTCATCCGCCGCAGCTCGTCCCGGAGGCTCGGACTCACCGCGAAGGTGCCCTCATTGACGAACTCGGCTCCGGCCAAGTAGTGGGCACCGGCCGCGATCGTCCAAAAAGGCGGGGTCTGGGCGATGCGCTGATAACTGCCGAAGGACGGACAGTTCCAGAAACCATTGTAGCTCCCGTTGAGACTCACGGCCTGGCCCATGAGGGTGGTCACCCCGGCCAGGATGCTGTTGGTCAGCGCCAGCGCTCCCGGCCCATAGTAGCTCGAAGCCGTGGCCAGGACACTCGCCCCGTCCACCGTCAGGTGCTCCACCGTGCCCGTGTAGAGATACCCCCCAAAAGCCGTTCCCACATTGACCATCAAGAGGTTCCCTGCCTCGAGCCGGACCGGGTAGCTGGATGAGACCCCATAGGTCAGCCACGCCGTTGCACAGCGCACAAACTGGCTGTGACGCACTCGGCAGGTCAACGTCGCACCGCTCGCGCCATGGACCTTGAGCGCCGTCTGCGCGTGGCGGAAGCGCAGATGTTCCAGACTTGCCCCAGAGGACCCGGCCAATTCCAGCAACGGGTAGCCCACGTAACTGGCGCTGGGGTCTCCGGTGGCCACTGTTTCCCCCACTGTGTTGTCATACTTGTGGGTGAAGAACGCCGGGCGGTAGGGTCCCGTGCGACAGGTCACGCTGCTGCTCACCGACACCCTCGCCGTGGCGGGAGTGTCATACTTCACGACCGCGCCTCCTTCGACGGTGAGATGCTGGACGTTCACCGTCCCCGTCACATAATACGTGGTGTCCCCTTGCAGGGTGAGGTTGCTCTGGCTGGTAAGCAGCAGGTAATCGAGCACGACCCCGCGACGCTCACCTCCGCGGTGAGGGTCGGCCTGCGCAAACCGGGGCGGTTCCGTCGCACCCCGGCTCCCAGGTCCGGCCAAGTCCAGGCGGTCCCCACTCCCCTGCCCTCGGTCTGCCCAGTGCACCTCGTCCACCACCAAGCGGCCCTCCTCGAAGCGGGGAACGCCACTTCGGGTCTCATGCTCGGTGGGGCGGATAGGCCAGCCGCCCGCCACCCGCCCGCCCCGCGTCCGCGGCGCCCGCGCCCTGGCTTGGTCGGGCTCCGGCAACCCCTCCAACAGTGCTCGCACCGCCGTGTAGTCCACCGCCTCGACCAGGAAGCTCCGGCCATCGGCCGTTTCCCAGTGCTTCAGCACGGGCACCGTCTCCTCCGCGTCCTCGTCGAGCAGGAAGGCCTTTCCTGGCGCCAACGCCATCACGCCGAAACTCAGCCAGTCCTGCCCCGAACCCGCCGTCGAGTCCGACGCGACGGGGACGGGAGCTGACACTTCGTAGAACTCGCTGATCACCACTAGCCAGGTGCTCGCAGGTTCCAGGCCAAGTTCCTCCGGCCGTGGAAGGCGTTCCTGCAGGATCACTTCCTGTTCGAAGCGGTCACGGTCCAGACGGTAGAGCACCGTCGCGGCGGTCCCGGCAAACGCTTGGGGATACTCCACTTCGGTGGCAGATACCCACACCCCACGGCAATCCTGGATGGTGGCCAACACGACACTCTCGCTCGTGCGGGCGTCCCGGTAGGCCAGGGCCAACGGTGTGGCCCGTAACCGCACGCCATCAGGGGCAAGTACCTGCGCCGCCCCCACCGTGTTCAAATTCGGTGTCAGAATGACCCGGTGGGCGGTCTTCCGGGCGATGAAATACCCTTCACTGGTCTGCTCCCATTCGGCCTGCGCAGGAACCCAACGCTGCGAGGTCTCCTCCCACCGGTTGAGGCCAGTAGCCAGTTCGACGAAGGCCACTGCGGGTGGCAAGGCCCCGCCGACCGGCTCGGGCAACGAAGCGGAAGCGAATTGGACGCGATGGTGTGGGCCGACAGCTTGAAGGAGCTCCTGGGCCAGGGATGGCTGGACCTCGAGCAAGGAAGCAGCCGCACATGCACAGCCGACGGTTACGAAATGGAAACTCATGGGACTCCTTGTTGGTGCTGAGTTCTGATTGGAACTGTGACGCGAACGTACCCCCCCCCCCCATGCGACTGTCAAGCCCACAGGCAGGAAATGGCAACGCTTTTAGGTTCCGTAATGTTTACCATCTCCCGCATTTCCTCCTTCACTGACCGCTGTTCACCGCCGTCCGCCAGCATCTTGGGCATCGCCTTCAAGATGGCGGCCCGGAAATCCTCCCGCCCGGGCCGGAAGTAGCCCTTCATCACGACCTCCACGGTCCGGTTGCCTGTGACGCGCTGGACCAGTTCGAGCGGGACCCCGGCGGCGAGGGCCAGGGTGATCCAGGTCACGCGGAAGGAGTGGAAATCCCGGACCGACGCCCGGCGCCGCCCGTTCTCGCGCTCGGCCTGCAACCAGTCGCCAGTGACCGACCAAGTCCGTTCCGGTTTCTCCCGCAGCGTCGGGAACCCGGGGGTGTCCGCGGTCTCGCCGGTCTTGGCGGTCTTGACCGTGAGGAAGCTGTTGGGCGGAGGGGCGACTGACGGCTCGTGGCGCGCGCCGGATATCGGGGGTAGCCGGCCGCCCTGGGGCACCGCCATCGCCCAGACCCCCAGGGACTTGTCGCTTGGGAATGCCCCACGAACCTCAAGCCACCGGGGCTTGGCGACTATTCCTTCCTGCTCCCCGCTTCGCCCTTCGTTTCCGGCGCACGCAAGTGCACGATCGTGGCTCCCCATCCGCCAAACGCCGGCGTGGCCAGGGCGAAGCGCAGCACCGCCGGGTGCCGGGCCAGCACCGCGTGAACGGCGCGGCGCTGTTCGCCGATGCCTTTGCCGTGAACCACCCGGACCTCGAGAATCCCGGCGGCCTGGCAGGCGTCGAGATAGTCCGCCACCACCGCCTGCACCTGGCGCGGCGCGAACGTGTGCAGATCCAGCACACCGTCGATGGGCAAGGCCACCGGAGGGGTTTCCTCCGGGTTTCCGGGCAGGTCACCGGTGGTCATGACTTGGAGACTAACGACCCCCGCCCGCCCCTGCCAGATCCGAAACCCTCGCCGCGGGTCTGGTCTTTCGGGTTCGGGGACGGAGCCAGCACGAGCCAGCGACCGGATTCCGCAAGCCACCGACAAGATTCCGCAAGCTACCGACAGCCATAAACCGGCTCAATCGCTACCGTGGGTCGATGCATGTCGTGAACAACTTCCTCGCGAAGCTGCTGGTGGCCGGCGTCACCGCCACCGCGGCCATCGGACAGGACGGCCGACCCGCGACCCTGCCGGCCAAGGTGGTGGTGGCGCTCAAGCCGGACAAGAATCCCGACGCCATGCTGGCAGAAAAGCGGGTGCTGGAGTCGTTTCTGGGCAAGACCCTCCAGCGGCCCGTCGAGGTCATCATCCCGCTGGCCGCCGCAGCCATCATCGAGGGCCTGGCCAACGGGACCGTGGACCTCAGCTACCTCAGTGCCTCGGACATGGTCCGGGCCCGCGATCGCGGGATCGCCGACGTGCTGCTGGCGGGCGAGATTGACGGGCAGACGTCGTACCTGAGCTACTGGGTGGCACTCCGCGAGAAGCCCTATGCCAGCGTCGCGGATCTGCGCGGACGCCCCGTCGCGTTCTCCAGCCGAACCAGCACCTCCGGTTTCGTCATCCCGTTGTGGCATCTCCGGCAGCAGGGGTTGATCCCGGAGGGGAGCGGACCCGAGGCGTTCTTCGGGCGCGGCCACGTCTGGTACGGCACCGGCTACGTCTCCGCGATCGAACGCGTGTTGAGCGGCGACGCCGAGGCGGCGGCGGTCAGCTACTATGTCCTCGATGGCGAACAGCACCTCAGCCCGGCCCAGCGCGCCCGGCTCAAGCGCATTGCCTCCCAAGGGCCGGTGCCCACTCACGTGATCGCGGTTCGCGCCGCCCTCGGGCCGGAAGCCCGCGACACATTGCGCCAGGCATTGACGAAGCTCAACGAGCCCGTTCATCAGGCCCTGCGCGACCGGCTGTTCACCTCCAAGCTGGTGACCGTGGACGCCTCGGCGCACCTCGACCCGTTGCGGGCCGCCCTCGAGCTGGCACAAACCGTCCGTTGATGTGTGCCGCGCTCGCACTTGAGCCGTGCCCGGATCGCGTCCGGACCGCCGCACCATCGCGATCCGATACCGGGCCCGTTCTCCGGGTAGGGGACGGCGGCCTGCACCGCAACGGGTGCTGGTTGTTCCGACACCTGAGCTTCGAGTTGGTGGCGGGCGAAGTCACCGCCATCACCGGTCCGTCGGGCGCCGGCAAGTCGTCCCTGCTCGCCTGCCTGGGCCGGACCCTGGCGCTGGATGAGGGACGGGTCGAGTGGAACCGTTTTCCGGCGCGATCGCGCCCGGCGTGGGTGCATCAGGACCTGCAATTGGTGTCGCAGGCGACCGTGCTGGCCAACGTGCTCATGGCGCGCCTCGGACGCTATCCCTGGTGGCAGACCCTCTGGTCTTTCCCCCGAGCGGAACGCCGCGCGGCATGGTCGGTGCTGGCCGACCTCGGCCTGGCGAACCTGGCGCCCAAGCTGGTTTGCGAAACCTCGGGTGGGGAACAGCAACGGACGGCGGTCGCCCGGGCCCTGTTTGCTGACGCACCGCTGGTGCTTGCCGACGAACCCGTGGCCAACCTGAACGAAGAGCTGGCCGTGCTCGTGCTGGAACGGTTGAGGGAGGAAGCCCGCCAGCGCGGCGCGGCAGTGGTCTGTGTGCTGCACCACGAGGCGCAGGTGGTCCGGTTTGCGGATGCGGTGCTCCGCCTCGGGCCGCGATGGCCGAACGGCGCCCAATGGGAGCGGCTCGCGTGACCGCGTCCACCGCCAACGGCCCGTTCGGGGATACGCCGCGCCGGCTGCGCCCCTGGCAGTGGCTGGATACCGTGCTGCTGCTGTTTCTGGTCGCTGCTGCCTTCTCGACCCCGGTTCTCCGCGGGTCGGGTCGGGACCTGGACTACGCCGCGAATCTGCGACGCTTCCTGGGTTACTTCTGGCCGCCGGACTGGTCGGTTTTGCCGGCAGCACTGAGCGCGTTGGTCGAGACCGCGCAGATTGCGGTCCTGGCGACCCTGTTCGCGCTGGTCCTGGCGGTGCCGTTCGGCATGGCGGGCGCGCGGACGGTCGCGCCCCGGGGATTTGTGCTGCTGGCGCGCGTGGTGCTCAACGCCGTCCGTACCCTCCCCAGCTTGATCCTGGCGCTGATCGCGGTCGCGGTGGTGGGCGGCAACGCCCTGGCAGGGGTGCTGGCCCTGACGGCGTACAGCCTGGGATACCTGGGCAAGTTTTTCGCCGACGCGTTCGAAGCCGTGGATTTCCGCGCCATGCGGGCGTTGCGCCAAGGGGGCGCCCATCCGATCCAGGCCTTCCAATACGGGCTCTGGCCGGCCGTTCGACCGCTCATCTGGAGCCATTCCATCTGGATGCTCGAGTACAACCTCCGCTCGGCCACGATCATCGGCTATGTCGGCGCGGGTGGGCTCGGACTCCTGCTCCACACCTACCAGGAGTTCTATGCTTGGGACAAGTTCGCCGCGGTGCTGGTCGTGATCTTCCTGCTGGTCTGCGCCCTGGACGCCCTGGGGGAATGGGCCCGACGCCGCATCACCTCAGCCGGCGCGGTTAGGGCGAATCCGGAGACTTGATACCCGGCAAGAAGCCGCAACCGACTGCAGGCGCCGACGTGAGGAGGCGATGGGTCTTGTCCCAGGCCCCCCAAAAGCCTCCTCACGTCGGCACCTACGTCCCCAAATGCCTCCTCACGTCGGCACCTACGCTCCCAAAGCCTCCTCACGTCGGCGCCTACGCCCCCACAACGCGACCAACGCTTGCGGGGCACCCAGACCGACGTAACATCTTCCGGCATGTACCCGTTGATTTGAGCCGTGCGCACGCCAACCGGAACCACCGCCCATGAAGCGACGCGCCTTGCTCCAGTCCCTGGCCACCCACTCGACCGCTGTCCCCCTGATGTTCGGGATCAGCGCTCGAGGCGATGAGAACCCAGCCACGCCTCGCCCACTCCCGGTACGGGGCGGGTTCGCCCTGGATGACCACCGGGTCCGCTTCTTCTCGGACGCGATCAGGTCGCCCTTCAAGGTGATGATCCTCGCCGACACCCACCTGTTCCGGGACGACGCCCGCGGGGAAGTGCACCGGGTCTACAGCGCCCGGATGGCGCGGGCCTACAATGAGACCCGCCACTTCAAAACCGGTGAACCGACGCATCCCGAGGCCGGTTTGGTCGAGGCCCTGCGCCTTGCACAAGAGGCCAAGGTCGCGCTGGTCGCGCTGGTGGGAGACATCGTCAGCTTCCCCTCGCTCGCGGCCATCGAACGGGTCGGGGAACGCCTGGCCGAGGCGGGGTTGCCCTACGTGTACGTGGCGGGCAATCACGACTGCCCACCCAACCTGCTGGGCATCTGCGCCGGCCACATTCATCGCCCGTCCCTCGACGTGCAGCACGGTGTCCCGCAATTCGTCACCGACGCCAACGCGATGGGCGCCTACCTGATGACCGAGTTCCTGCCCGCCGCCGGGTGAGGCAAGCCATGCGCAAGACCCTGATCCCTCGCCGACGCTTTCTCGTCACGACCGCGCTGGCCGCCGCCGCGAATGGCATCCGGCCTGCGCAGGTCCGGGCCGCAGACCGCCCGGCGCTGAGTTTCGGCGTCGTGGCCGACCCGCAATACGCCGACGTCGCGCCGGCCGGCACCCGTCATTACCGCCAATCGGTGGCCAAACTTACGGAGGCGGTCGCGCACTTCAACGAACGTGACCTCGCCTTTGCGGTGAACCTCGGCGATCTCATCGACCGGGACTGGGCAAGCTTCGATGCGATCCTCGAACCGCTGGCCCGGTGCCAGCACCGCTTTCATCACGTGCTTGGCAACCACGACTTCGACGTGGCCGACGCCGACAAAGCCCGGGTTCCCGCGCGGCTGGGGCGGGCCGAGCGCCATGGCGTCTTCGAACTCGGCGCGTGGTCTTTCGTCGTGCTCGACACGAACGACGTCAGTCTCTACGCGCATCCGGAGAACACCCCGGCGCACACCGATGCCCGGGCGGCCTACGAACGCTTCGCGGCCACCGGCGCGCCCAACGCCCAAACTTGGAACGGCGCAGTCGGCGAGCGGCAGTTGGAATGGTTCGAAGCGACCTGCCGGGCAGCGGCGCAGGCGGGTCGACGGGTCATCGTGATGGCACACCACCCCGTGCATCCGGAGGACGCTCACAACGTCTGGAACTCCCGGCAACTTCTCGCCGTGCTGAGCCGGCACCGAAATGTCGTGGCCTGGCTCAACGGCCACAACCACGCCGGCGCCTTCGACGTCTTCGACGGAGTTCCCTGCCTCACGTTCCGGGGGATGGTGGAAACCGAGCAGTCCAACGCCTACGCCGTCGTGCTCCTCTACCCCGACCGGATGGAAGTGGTCGGGCACGGCCGCGAACCCTCGCGGACACTCCCCTTCCGCAGCGGTTGACCGATCCGTGTCGGACCGAGCGCTGGCTAAACCTGGACGGAGCACCTAGCCTGGAGCCGCATGAGATCCGCTGTGTCCCTTGAGCCCGTTTCGTGGTCGCGTATGATCCGCGCCGTGGAACGGGTGCGCGCACGACTCGGGCGGGCGGCCGCGGCGCTGGATCAGGCCGGCGTTCCTTACGCCGTCGCCGGCGGCAACGCGGTGGCCGCCTGGGTGGCGCGGGTTGATGAAGCTGCAGTGCGTAACACACCGGACTTGCATATCCTGCTGCGCCGGGCCGACCTGACCGCGGCGCGCCGGGCTCTGGAAGCGGTGGGCTTCGTGTACCGCCGGGTCTCCAGGCTGGGTCAACCCGGTGGTTTGGATCTATTCCTGGACGGTCCCAACGCGAGCGCTCGGGAGGCGGTGCATGTGGTCTTCGCCGGCGAAAAGGTCGGCGCGGAAAGCCCGACGCCATCGCCCGATGTCACCGAGTCCGAATCGGCGGGTCCCTTCCGCATGGTCACGTTGACGGGTCTGGTCCGGATGAAGCTCGCCGCGTTTCGCGACAAGGACCGCACCCACCTCCGCGACCTGATCGAGGTCGGGCTCGTGGATGCGACGTGGCTGGGAGAACTCGAGCCCGTGCTCCGCGAGCGACTGCAATTGATACTGGATACCCCGGAGGGTTAGGCGGTGCATCTCCAAGATTGCACGGAGCGGAATTCCGGCAGCATGATCGCGATGGCATGTATTCGTTTCGGTCCAAGACCTCGGATCGGTGGAGCGATCGTCTGACCCACGCTGGCTTGGTGGACATGGCCCTGCGTGGTACCGAGGAGCAGTGGTGGGAACTCTACCATGCAGCCCGGCAAGACGCCGAGCTCCGTGCCCTGCTGGCGCGACTGCTGCGCCATGCCGATCCCGACCTGCCTGGGGGGCGCCGTCTGTGGTTGGCCTTGCTTGACCGTATGGCCGCCGCCTCGGACCCTCCGGTCCGCACCCCATGAGCGACGACACGGCCCGACAAGACTTCGACCGGCTGTACCTGGCTCGGGTGCGGGCCGTCTGCGAACAGTTTGCCCTCAACGTCATCGAAAACCAGGCCGGTCCGGCGACCTGACCACGACGCGCCCGTCACCCAGGCTTTGAGTCGAGCCCCCTCCACCACGGCCCCGGCCCCACCGCCCTCGCCCAGTCCCGAATCCCTCGCGGGCCTGATCGAGCGCGTGACCTTCTTCAACGAAGAGAACGGCTTCGCCGTCCTCAAGGTCAAGGCTCGCGGCCACCGGGACCTCGTCACCGTCGTCGGGAGTCTCCCCTCGGTCAGCCCGGGTGAGTGGATCAACGCGCAGGGGGTCTGGGTTCAGGACCGCAGAGTTCGGCCGGCAGTTTCGGGCGGACCTGCTCACCAGCACCGCCCCAACCACTGTGGAAGGCATCGAGAGTACCTCGGCAGCGGCATGGTTCGCGGCATCGGACCGACCTGCGCCCGGAAGCTCGTCGACCACTTCGGCGAACAGATCTTCGAGGTCATCGAGACCGCCTCCGCCCGGCTTGAGCAGGTCGAGGGCATCGGCCCCAAGCGGCGCCGTCGCATCAAAGACGCCTGGGCCGAGCAGAAGGTCGTGCGCGAGATCATGGTGTTCCTGCACTCGCACGGCGTTTCGACCAGCCGCGCGGTCCGCATCCATCGCCTCTACGGCGCCGACGCCATCGAGCAGGTCCGGAGCGACCCTTATCGCCTCGCCCGCGACATCCCCGGCATCGGCTTCAAGACCGCCGACCAAATCGCTCGGAAGGTGGGGATCCCGTTCGACTCGTTGCTGCGGGCCGGCGCCGGCTTGAGCCATGTCCTCCTCGAAGCCACCGGCCAGGGCCACTGTGCCCTGCCCGTCGAGGAGCTTCGCGAGGGGGCGCAGAAGCTCCTGCTCGTGGACGACGCCCTCGTCACCGCCGCGCTCGATCGCACCCTGGCCGCCGGCGAGGTGGTCCGGGAGACGGTGGGCGGCCAGGATCTCCTCTTCCTGCCTCATCTCCAGCGCGCCGAGGTGGGCATCGCCACCCGCATCCAGGCCCTGGCGGCCGCGCCGCCGCTTTACCCGCCCATCGACGTCGCCAAAGCCGTGGCGTGGTGCGAGGCCAAGACCGGGAAGACGCTGGCGCCGAGCCAGCAGGCCGCGCTCCAGCAAGCCCTGACGAGCCGCATCCTGGTGCTCACCGGCGGGCCGGGCACGGGCAAGACCACCCTCGTCAACGCCATCCTCCTGATCCTCCGCGCGAAGAAGGTCCGGTGTCTGCTGTGCGCGCCCACCGGCCGCGCTGCCAAGCGACTGGCTCAAGCCACCGGCCTCGAGGCTTCGACGATCCATCGACTCCTCGAAGCCCGCCCCGGCGTCAGCGGCTTCGCCCGCAACGAATCCCAGCCGCTCGAGGCCGACCTGCTTGTGGTGGACGAGTGCTCGATGGTGGATGTCCCGCTCATGCACCATCTGCTGCGCGCCCTGCCCCCGTCGGCAAGCCTCCTCCTCGTGGGCGATGTGGACCAGCTCCCCTCCGTGGGCCCTGGCCTGGTGCTCAAGGACCTCATCACCAGCGGCGTCGTGCCCGTGGTGCGCCTCACCGAGGTCTTTCGCCAGGCGGCCCACAGTCAGATCATCACCAATGCCCATCGCATCAACCAGGGCCAGTTGCCCGATCTCACCGCAGCACCGTCCGGTTCCGACTTCTACTTCGTCCCCCGCGAAGACCCCGACGCCATCGCCCGCACGCTCCTTGAGCTGGTCAAGACCCGCATTCCCGCCCGCTTCGGCCTCGACCCCATCCGCGACATCCAGGTGTTGTCCCCGATGAACCGGGGCTCGCTCGGCATCCGCGAACTCAACGGGCGCCTGCAGCAGGAGCTGAACCCGGCCCGACCGGACCAGCCGGTGGCGGCGAAGTTCGGCTGGCAGTTCCGCGTGCGGGACAAGGTCATCCAGACCGAGAACAACTACGACAAGGAAGTCTTCAACGGCGACATCGGCCAGATCACGGCCCTCGATCCCGTCGAGCAGGAACTGCGCGTGCGCTTCGACGATCGCGAGGTCACTTACGCCTATGGTGAGCTGGACGAACTGGCGCTCGCCTACGCCATCACGGTCCACAAGGCCCAGGGCTCGGAATTCCCGGCGGTCGTCCTTCCCCTGGCCCTCCAGCAATACCTCCTCCTCCAGCGAAACCTCATCTACACCGGGCTGACCCGCGGCAAGCAACTGGTGGTGCTGCTGGGCCAGAAGAAAGCCCTCGCCCTCGCGGTCCGGAACCACCCCACCGAACGCCGGTTCTCCGGCCTCCTCGCCCGCCTCCAAACGCCCCCGCCAGATCCAGGAGAACCACGTCACTTCCCCCATCCCCGAGGTTCGTAACCGGTGGAGGGACTCCCCGTCTTGGATTCTCCGCCGATTACGAACCTCGGGGATCGGGGCTGAGGGAGGCGCTCCACGACCTTGTGGTGCGGGCTTCCAGCCTGCACCCTCCGTGGCTCAAGGCCCCTGAGCAGGTCCAAAAGGAACAGGCCGCTTCCCCTGCTTGGTTCAAGGTCTCCCATCGCCTCCTCACGTCGGCGCCTACGGGTCGACGCGGTTTCGGGCGCCGGGGGGGGGCCGGGCTAACGAACGGCCGGCACATCGGACCAGTAGGCACCAAACTCGGCCAGCGAATCCTCGTGCAGCGCCTCCGGCACCTCGGCGACCGGCAGGTCTTTCGCTGCCAGCGCCACTTGAGCCGCCTGCCAGAGACGGGTGCGCACGTAGCGCTGGTGTTCCCGGGGCCAGGGGCGCGAACGCAGGAGCCGCAACGTCTCCTCGGGTCGGTTCAACGCCAGCGCCAGGTCCGCCCGCCGCTCCACGATCCGCCGATGGTCCGGCGCCCGTTCGAGCAACTTCACCCGCCGCTCGGTCCACCCAAGCTGGGCGTACACTTCGTCAAGCTCGGCCACCGCTATCGGATCGTCGAGCGGACCCGCCTCAAGGTGCGAGACGGCCCGGGCCGGCTCTTCCAACGCCCGCCAGCAAATCAGCCCCGCAAGACGCTGCGCCGTTGGCTCGGACCGCGATTCGACGACGGCGAGCGCTTCACGCGCCCGACCCCGAAACGCGAGCCAGAGCGCCAGCGGTTCGGCAGCCGCCGGGTTGCCCCGCCCGGCTTCACGGCGCAGCGCTGTTTCGAGCTCGATACCGGTCACCACGGTCGAGGAGGGCAACGGCCCGTCCCCGACGCGAAACCGTTCCCACTCGGTCTGCCAGGCCGAGTGCGCCCAACCCAGCCACGGCTCGGGCCAGGTGGGCAGTGACAAGGACGGCAGCTCGGGCGCCTCGAAGGCGTCCCGGCTCGCAACTGGAACCCAGTACTCCTCGAACCGCCGCTCGTGACCGTGGGGGAACACCGGCTTCTCGTTCTGATCAAACAACGGCCCACTCTCGAGCTCCGCGTACGACTGATCGCCTTCGGTCGTGGCCCGCCCCCAATCCCGCTGCGGCCCGTGGCCGTAGGTCCAGACTTTCTTCCCCGGCAACACCGCCGGATCCGCCAGGTGCATCAGGCCAAACCCAAGATCGTGGTGAAACGCGCCGAAGTGCGGCGCGCTGCCGGGCTTCCAGAACAGCGCCGTCATCTCCCGGCAATTCCGATCCCAGTTCAGCCCGTCGCCCGGCCAGTCCGCCTCGACCACGCGATGGTCGTGCACCAGCACCCGGTGCGGCGGATGCACGAACTCGGTCTCGACCGTCGAGCGCACCGCCGCAATGGTCCACATCATCCACGGGTGATCCGCCCCCGACTGGTTTCGCAACGCGGTGCGCTGGATCAGCAGCGGGCGATCCTCGAACAGCCCCAGCTCGACCACCCATTCCATGCCCGTCCGCGCCTCCCGCTCGCCCACCCGGATCCAGCCGTAGTCGCCGCTGACACCCGTGGCGCAGCCGACCTCCGCGATTGAGGTCGGCGAATGCGCGATGGGGAAGTTGAACTCGATGCCGCCCGACAAGAACGCCCAGATGGGCAGGATCCGCACCGGCTTCACCACCGGATTGCGGAACAGGATCTCCTGCCCAAGCCGCTTGTCGAACAGACTGTAGACCCGCCCCCCCAACTCCGGCGCCACTTCGACGCGCAGCGCCTCATTCTCAAGCACCACGAAGCGAAACGCGCGCTCGACCGCCGTCGCCTCCGTCTCGCCGTAGCTCGCATAGGGAAACAGATGCTCCCGATGATACAACAGCGGGAGTCGGGTCAGCGGCAACGGCCGGTGGTACGGCAAGACCCGGGTGACGTGGCGGACGCGAATCACGGCGCCGGAGCTTCCGCCAACCCCCCAACGCCCGGCAATCGCAAAGCTCGCGTGGCAGGATTCCCGGAGAGGCACAGACGAACGCGCCTTGACGGACGAGACCAAATTGTCCGGGGACAAACGAATGGGGACAGACGAATGAGCGGGCACGAACGAGCTGATAATCGGGACGCTGAACCCACATCGCATTCGCCAGTCCCCATTCGCCTGTCTCCCGTCGTCCACCCCCATTCGCCTGTTAACCCCCGACTGTTACCGCGCGTGGCGCACTTGCGATTCGCGCGGCGCTGTTTAGGCTCGCGCTCCTCGGCGTGCCGCGACGCCGACGCACCGGACACCCGATGACAACACCGAAACTCAGCGGCCTCATCGCCGCGCCGTTCACCGCCCTGCATCCCGACGGATCGCTGAACCTGGAACAGATCGTCCCGCAGGCCGACCACTTGGTGACCACCGGCGTCGGCGGCGCGTTTGTCTGTGGCACCACGGGTGAGGGGCTTTCCCTCACGACGGCCGAACGTGAGCGGGTGGCCGAAGGTTGGGTGAAGGCCGCCGCCAAACGCCTCAAGGTCATTGTTCATGTCGGCCACAACAGCCTCGACGAAAGCCGGCACCTCGCGGCTCACGCCGCCCGGGCGGGCGCCGACGCCGTGGCCACGCACGGACCCACCTTCTTCCGGCCGGCATCGGTCCGGGAACTGGTCGAGTTCTGCGCTGGCGTAGCGGCAGCGGCACCCGACCTGCCGTTTTACTTCTATCAAATCCCGGTCATGACCGGCGTTCACCTGCCGATGCCTGAGTTTCTGTCGCTGGCGGCCCGCCGGATTCCCAACCTGGCTGGCATCAAGTTCACCGACGAGAACCTGATGAGCTTCAGTCAATGCCTGCAGCTCGAGGGCGGACGCTTCAACCTCCTGTTTGGCCGCGATGAAATCCTCCTGGCGGCCCTGGCCCTGGGCGCGACGGGCGCCGTGGGCAGCACCTACAACTACATAGCGCCCGTGTATCACCGGCTCTGGGACGCCTTCGCTCGCGGCGATCTCGCCGCGGCGCGCCGCCACCAGTGGACCGCCCTCCAGATCATCGCGGTCATGATTCGCCACGGCGGGTTGCCCGCCGGGAAAGCCATGATGAGCTTCATCGGACTCGAGTGCGGCCCCGTGCGGCTGCCGCTTCGCACGCTCACCGGCGACCAGATCGCGGCCCTGCGCCGGGAGCTTGAGTCCGTCGGCTTCCCACTCCGGGAAGCTGGGCCTTTGGCGAACGAGGCGCGCACCTGAACCTCCGCCGTGGCCAACCGCTTCAACCCCAGCCGTTGCCTCGGTCTGCTGGTGAGCGTCCTGTTCGCCGGCACTTTGGCAACCACCGCCGACGATCAACGCCCGGGGTTGACCTGGTCCCAGCTTCCGTCGCTGCCCGATGCCGTCGGGTTCGCCGGCCCCTTTGCCGGTACCAGTGGCGGTGCGCTGTTGGTCGGTGGGGGCGCGAACTTCCCGGAAGCGATGCCGTGGGAGGGCGGACGCAAGGTCTGGCACGATCGTGTGTTCGTGTTGACTGACCCCGCGGACATCTGGCGGACCGGTTTCGAGCTTCCGCGCCCGCTGGCCTACGGGGTGTCGGTGTCCACGGCGGAAGGCGTTCTCTGTGCGGGCGGCAGCGACGCACAAGAGCATCACCGCGAAGTCTTCCTGCTCCGCTGGACGGGCGACCGCCTCACGATCGAGTCCCTCCCGCCGCTGCCACACCCCGTAGCCAATGCCTGCGCGGCGCGCCTGGGCAACACCGTCTATGTGGCCGGCGGCCTTGCCCGACCCGACGCCACCAACGCACTCCACAACTTCTGGGCGCTGGACCTGACGCCGCCCGCCTCGTCCTGGCGCGAGCTTGAACCGTGGCCGGGTCCGGCACGCATGTTGGCGGTGGCGGCCGCTCAGTCCGGGGCCTTCTACCTGGTCAGCGGCGCGGGCCTCTCCGGCGATGCCCAAGGTAAGCCCGTGCGGGCTTACCTGCGGGACGCCTACCGGTTCACCCCGGGCGCGGGCTGGAAACGCATTGCCGACCTCCCCCACCCCACCGTCGCCGCGCCTTCACCCGCACCGACGATTGGGCAGTCCCACTTCGTGGTGCTGGGTGGCGACACCGGCGCGGCCGTCGGGTTCGAACCGCCGGCGCAGCATCCGGGTTTCTCCGCGACGGCGCTTGCCTATCACACGATTACCGACACCTGGGTGCCATTCGGCGATCTGCCCGCCCCACGGGTCACCGCGCCTGTGGTCGAATGGCGCGGCCGGTTCCACGTGCTGAGTGGTGAGACACACCCGGGCCGGCGCTCGCCCGAGGTGTGGAGCACACAGGTCGTAGGCGCGCGGACCGGCTTCGGCTGGCTGAACTCGGCCACGCTCGTCCTCTACCTGGTCGCGATGGTCTGGATCGGATCGAGCTTCGCGCGTCGGAACCGGACGACCGACGACTTCTTCCGTGGCGGCCAGCGCATTCCGTGGTGGGCGGCGGGGCTGAGCATTTTCGCCACGATGCTCAGCTCGATCACGTTCATGGCCATCCCGGCGCAGAGCTACAGCGTGGGGTGGAACCTGTTTCTGGCCAACTCGTACCTGCTGCTGACCCCGCTGATCGTGGCTGTGTACCTGCCGTTCTACCGCCGGCTCGACGTGACCTCGGCCTACGAGTACCTCGAGCGCCGCTTCAACACCGCCACGCGCCTCCTGGCCAGCGCCCTGTTCATTCTGTTCCAGCTCGGCCGGGTCGCCATCGTGCTCTACCTCCCCTCCCTGGCTCTAGCGGCGGTGAGCAATCTGGACGTGTCGCTCTGCATCGTGGTCATGGGCGGACTGTGCATCACCTACACGGTCCTGGGCGGGATCGAAGCCGTCATCTGGACCGACGCCGCGCAGGCGATCATCCTGCTGGGCGGGGCGCTCGTGGCGCTGCTCACGCTCGTGGGCCGCGTGGACGGCGGGTGGGCCGAGGTCCTCTCCACCGCCGCGGCCCAGGGCAGGTTCTTCGAGAGCGTGCCGTGGAACTTCGACTACACGGTCGGCGCCGCGGGTATCATCATCGTCGGAAGCCTCTTCACCAACCTGTTCCCCTACACCGCCAGCCAGGACGTCGTACAGCGCTACGTCACGACGGCCGACCAACGCGCAGCCGCGCGAGCCATCTGGCTGAACGCCCTGCTCTCGCCCGTCGCCCAGGCTCTGTTCTTTGTGATCGGCACCGCCCTCTTCGCCTTCTACGTGCACCACCCCGAGCGCCTGGACCCCACGCTGCAAACCGACGCCATTTTCCCGCTGTTCATCGTGCGGGAGCTGCCCGCCGGCCTCGCGGGACTACTCGTGGCCGCCCTCTTCGCCGCCGCCCAATCGACGCTCGGCAGCAGCCTCAACAGCGTGGCGACGGCCTACGTGACGGACTTCCATCGCCGGTTCCGACGGACGACGAGCGACGCCGCCTGTCTGCGACTGGCCCGCTGGCTGACGGCGGGGGTGGGACTCGCCGGCACCGGCGCGGCGCTCGTCCTGGCGCAATCGGACGTGCGCTCCGTCTGGGAGACGTTCATCGCCATCATCAGCCTGTTCGGCGGCACCGTGTCCGGCCTCTTTGCACTGGGGATCTTCAGCCGCCGTTCGCACGGACCGGGGGCGCTGATCGGCGCGGTCCTCAGCGGGTTGCTGGTGGTCGGGGTGAAGGTCTTCACGCCAGCGCACTTCTTCTGCTACGCCGTGGTTGGCGTGCTGAGCTGCGTGGTGTTTGGCTGGCTGGCGAGCCGCGTGTGGCCGGCCCCCGCCCGGGATCTCCGCGGGCTGACGCTGTGGGCCAAGTAGGCGTCTCCGATTGAACCCTGTGGCGCAGGCGTCCCGCCGGCTGCCTCCTCCCTCTGCTCCGCACCCCACGCCTGCCTCCCGGCCTCCTTGACGTCCGGTAGGCCGGCCCTGGTCGGGTCGGTTCATGGCCCGTGAGTAGATCCCGGGGGAACCACGTCACTTCCCCAATCCCCGAAGTTCGCAATCTGCGGAGGAATCAGAGTGGGTTTTCCGCTGATTGCGAACATCGGGGATTGCTCCGGAGGAAACCGTGTCGTTACGCCCACGCCATGAATCCCCGTTCTGCGCCTCGCCTTGATCCACGTGTCGATCCTGCTCTCCCTTGCGGTGCCGCTGAACTCTACCACGCTCCCGCCCGGCACCCATACACGCTGGGTCAGTCCCGAGAACCCGACCGGCGCGAAGGGGGCCGGCGGCCGCTCGAACCGCGGCGCGAAGGGTGACGCCTTCCTGGTGGTCAAGCCCGGCGACACCGCGGTCCTGGCCGACCTCGAAGGCGCGGGTATCATCCATCGCCTCTGGCTCAGTGGCACCATCCCGCGCAACCCCTGAACAGCGCGCTGGCTCGTCCGTCTGAATGTATTGGGACGGCGCGGCCCGACCGGCCGTGTCAGCGCCGATCGGCGATTTCTTTGGCGTCGGCCTGGGCTTGCTCGTGCCGTTCGAAAGTGCCTGCTTCTCGAGCCCGGAAGGCCGCTCCTACAACGTCACGCTCCCGATGCCGTACCGGAAGGCAGCCCGGGTGCAACTGGTCAACGAGTCCAAGGCCTATGCGCTCGTCTGGTACGACCTCAACTACACCACCGTGAGCGCGCATCCCGAGGACGTGCTCTACTTCCACGCGGTCTGGCGGCGCGACCTCAGGACGGAACTGGGGAAGGACTTCGAAATCCTGCCCTGGGTACGCGGCAAGGGCGCTACCTTGGCACCAACCTGGTGTCATCGGCCATCCTGACTACCGCGGCACGTGGTTTGGCGAAGGCGAGGTGAAGGTGTATCTGGACGGCGACACCGCCCTGCCCACGTTGGTGGGCACGGGGACGGAGGACTACATCGGCTCGGGCTGGGGCCAGGGGGAGTACGACGGCCGGATTCACGGGTCGCTGGTCTCCGATTCGGCGAACGATCTCTACGCGTTCTACCGCTTCCATCTCGACGATCCGGTCTACTTCCACCAGGACTGCCGGGTGACGATCCAGCAGATGGGCAACGCGGGTTCGGCGCGGGTGGCGGAGATGCTGGCCCAAGGTGCTGAACTCAAGCCCGTCTGGGTCCTCGATACGCACGGCGACGATGTGCTCAACCTCACCGGGCGCGCGCCCGCGATTCATCGCCTCCTGGAGCGCGCGGATCTCCCTGCCTTCGACGATCCCCGGCATCCGCGCGGCGGGGTCAACTTCTACCGCCGCGACGACGTCTCGGCCACGGCCTACTTCTATCTCGACTGCCCGGAGAACGACTGCCTCGCTGGCGCCAGCCGACGTCCGGGTGCGCGATTTGCCTGGAGAAGGTCTGAGCAAGTGACGCGCCGCCCTAAACCAGAGGGTCCCGATCTGCCCTGTCTGCTGTAGGCGCCGACGTGAGGAGGCGTTCGGGTTGGGGCCATCGCCACTTCGCCTCTCACGTCGGCGCCTGCAGCCGATCTCTCCGATCCGAAGAACTGCGCCTGCTGGGGACTGCCTCTCCGCCACGCGCTGCGCAACTCATCCCTTGGCACGATGCCCGTGGCACATCAGCATCAGCCCTTGAACATGAGCACCTGCACAGCATCTCGAATCTCTGCTGGACGACCCGCTCCACGCCGCTCGCTCGCCGCAGCAGCGGAGATCCCCAGCCCGCCGTTCCGGGCGACGCTCGGGCCTGCGAGTGCTCGAGCCCACCTTCCGGATCCCCGCGGCCGGCGGCGGCTTGGTGGATGGCGAATGTGGCTGGCCAGCGGCTTGGTGCTGTTGCGACCGTTCGTGCCGGACGGCATGGCCGCTGAGGCGGCGACCCTCAACAACCCTGTGACTGTGGTGGCATTCCCTGCCGACTCCGCCGGCTATCCCAGCCGCGCCGCGGACCTGGATGCGCTGCCCGGATTCCGACAGCCGCCGCCCGGCTACGGTCAGGTGCCGTTCTGGTGGTGGACCGGGGATCGCCTCGACGAAGAGCGGCTTCTCTGGCAACTCGATCAAATGCATGCGAAGGGGCTGAGTGGCGTGCAGGTCAACTACGCCCACGAAGACACGCCGGGCTGGCCCACGTACCCCGCTGATCCACCGCTGTTCAGCGATTCCTGGTGGCGCATCTGGGGCCGGATCGCAGACGCGTGTCGCGAGCGCGGGATGGGGATCGGGCTGAGCACCTACACGCTGGACTGGCCGGGGACGGACAACCTCTTCCGCCAGCTCTTCTATGCCCACACCGAACTCAACGCGCTCAAGCTCGAACCCCTGCCGCGCCAGCGCCTCAACGCGGGTCAAACCCTGACCCTGGCAACACCGCCCGATCTGGTCGGGGTGCGGGCTTATCGCGTGGTCGAAGGGCGGCCCACAAAGGGCGGGGTCGATCTCACTACGCGCGTCCGCAACGGCACTCTTGAATGGACGGCGCCGGAGGGCGAATGGGAAGTGTGGCTCTTCCGGGCCGAGCGCCAGCCCAACACCCTCAATCCGCTCCTCCAGGGCATCGGCGAGCGGGTGGTGCGCGATTTCTATCAGCGCTTCGAGGATGCCACACCCACGAAATCCGCCGCCGGCCTGAACTACTTCTTCAACGACGAACTGCACGTCGGGGCCGGCAACCGCGTGTGGAACGAGGACTTCGCCACCGAGTTTCAGCGCCGCCAAGGCTACGATCTCTGGGAAGTCCTCCCGGCGCTCTGGAGCGACCTGGGCCCCCTCACGGCCAAGGTGCGTCTCGACTATGCCGACGTGCGGATGGCGCTGATGGAGGAACGGTACTTCCAGCCCATCTACCGCTGGCACGCGACCCGTGGCCTGATCTTCGCCTGCGACTCCGGCGGCCGCGGATTGCAGCCCGACGAGTTTGGCGACTACTTCCGCGCCACGCGCTGGTACACGACGCCCGGCCACGACACACCCGGGGGCCAGGCGGACCTCATCAAAGGCAAAGTGTCGGCTTCGATCGCCAGCCTCTACCGCCGCCCCCGGGTTTGGCTCGAGGGCTATCACAGCCTGGGCTGGGGCGCCACGCCGGAGCGGCTCATGTTCGCCACCCGCGAAAACTACCTCTACGGCTGCACGCTGCTGAACCTGCACGGCCTCTACTACACGACGCACGGTTCGTTCTGGGAATGGGCGCCGCCGTGCTACCACTTCCGGATGCCGTACTGGCAGCACATGGACGTCTTCTTCCGCTACTTCGACCGGCTCTCCTATCTCCTCAGTCAAGGCACCTTCGTCTGTGACGTGGCGGTCCTGTACCCGGTGGCGCCCTTCTCGGCGGGCCTCGACGGGGCCAAGGCCACCCGAACCGCCTTCGACACTGCCCGCGCGCTGATGGCCGCCGGGATCAACTTCGAGTTCATCGACGCCGATTCCCTGGCGCGCGCGCAAGTCCGCGAAGGGCGCCTCGAAGTCACCGACTCCTCCTATCGCGCGCTGGTCGTGCCGGCGATGGAGGCCATCCATTGGTCGTCGCTGGAACAGGCCCATCGCTTCGCCCAAGCCGGCGGGCTGGTGCTGAACGTCGGCACCCTGCCCCTGGCCAGCGACCGTACCGGACGCGAAGACCCGCAACTCGAGGCGCTGGTGGCGGCCATGTTTCCCGCCGCGCGCCGGCTGGGCCAACCCGCCGACGTGCCCCCCGTCATCCTGGGGGCTTTCGTTCCGGACACCCGGGCCGATCGTCCTGTCCGCTCGCTGCATCGCCGGGTGGGACCGCGTGACGTGTACTTCGTGATGGACGCGTCGAAGGGTGCGCGCGTCGAGTTCCGCGCGAAGGGCCGCGCC
This sequence comes from Verrucomicrobiales bacterium, assembly GCA_015075445.1. Lineage (GTDB taxonomy): Bacteria > Verrucomicrobiota > Verrucomicrobiia > Limisphaerales > J093 > DSVZ01. Next base: position 216,647 of record JABTUJ010000002.1, on the reverse strand, counting down.
GAGCTGTGGGATCCGTGGACGGGGGAGGTGCAACCGCTGCGCGTGGTGGGCGAGACGGCCACCGGCACGCAAGTCGAACTGCCCCTCGAGCCTTACGAGGCGCAGGTGGTGGTTTTCCACCCGGGCCAGCCGCACCAGAATCCGCCACCCCCGTCCGCCGCTCCTACGCAGAAACTCGCGCTTGAGGGTTCTTGGGAGTTCGAGCTCGAGCCCACCATGGACAATCGTTACGGCGATTTCCGGCTGCCCGCCGTCGACCCGGTCATCGGTCCCGAAGCCCGCTTTTTCCAGCACGCCGTCGAATCCGGCGACGCCCGCGACTGGTCCCAGCCGGACTTCGACGATTCCCAATGGGACCGTGTCCCGTACGGAGTGGGCCCGCAGTTCTGGTTCCTCGGGCCGGTGCCGCCCGAAGCGACAGGGGAAGCGCTCGAGGCTGAATTGGCCAGGCTGACCCATCTCACGAGCGACGCGACCGCCCCCGTTGCCGGTTCGTCGCTTCGCTGGAAGCCCTACAGCTTCTCCTGGCGGCAGGGTCTGTTTGGCGACGCCGGTCATCAGGGCTGGCACGGTCTCAAGAAGAACGTGACCGACCACTTCCTCTGCCTGGGCCGACGTACGTCGGGACACAACGAATTCCGGTATGAACCCGAGTTGGCCGGTGGCCGCTATTACCTTTGGACGAGCGCCACCGTCGACGAGCCAACGACCGTCCGGCTGGCCTTCAGCTCCCGCCGCGAAGGCGAAACGCCGCATGCGTCCGAGGTCCTGACACCGGCGGCTGTGTATCTGAACGGCGTCCGTGTCCCGAACCCGGAAGCTCCGCTGGCGCTGCGGGCGGGCACCAATCCGCTGCTGATTCGCTACGACCACGCCGGTCGCGGCTTCTTGGTCCTCCGCCGGGAGGGCGCGGCCGTGCCGACAGGCGAGCGCACGCCCCTGGCGATGACGTGGTTGGACGATCCGGCGCTCATCCCGTTCGACGTGCGTGCCGGGGCGCGGCCGGCCGAGTGGTTCCGGTTCACGGCCCCGCCGGGACTGCAGGCCCTGACGCTGCGGGTGCGCGGCGCCGTGCAGGCCTGGGCGGATGGCCATCCCTTGCGCGCGGCGGGCGGGGGGCGGTTCGAGGCAACCACGACCCTGCGCGAGGCGACCGTCGTTGCGCTACGGGTGCAACCTGAGATCGGCTACAGCGGGGCGGCGGCATTGCCCGAACCCATCAAGCTGGAGTGCGGTCGGGGCGTAACCACCGCTGGGGATTGGTCCAAGCTGGGGGCCCTCGAATGTTACTCAGGCGGGGCCTGGTATCGCCGTACGCTGGAGTTGACGTCGGCGCAGGCGACCAGTGAGGTCTGGCTTGATCTGGGTCGGGTGGCGGCCACCGCGGAAGTGCGGGTCAACGGGCAATTGGCGGGCATCCGCGTGGCCCCGCCGTGGCGGGTCAAGTTGTCCGGCCAGCTCCAACCGGGCGAGAACCGCCTCGAAGTCCGGGTGTTCAACACGCTGGCCAACCATTACCGGACGAGCCCGACCCCCTATCAGGGCGATCCGATCTCCGGCCTCCTCGGGCCCGTGAACCTCGAGTTGACCGGTCCCCGCCCCCCGTAGGAGTCGAGGTCACGAGACTCTGCTGACTGGCTGAGCCTCCTTACGTCGGCTCCTACCAGTCCCTGCCCCCCCGTAGGAGTCGAGGTGACGAGACTCTGCTGGGCTGAGCCTCCTTACGTCGGCTCCTACAGTTCGCGGACGCGGAGATTACGGAAGTCAAACCGGCGATCCTCGATCTGGATGCCGAGAAAGCCTTCGCCCGCCTCGACCTTGTCCGTCTCCCAGGCACGTTCGCCGTCCACGTCCAGGGCCACGTGACTACCCTTCACCTCGAGGCGGAACTTGACCCATTGGTTGAGCGGCATCCTCGGCGTCTCCGCCGGAACCACGGGCGTGAACCGCTTCACCAACCCGCCCAGCATGTCGTAGCGGAGGTTCACTTGATAGCTCTGGTCTGGCCACGGCTTGCCGTCGAGCCCGGCCCGGAAGAACACGCCGCTGTCGTATTTCTCATCCAGCGCGCGCCACTCGAACTCGAGGACGAAATCGCGGAAACGCCGCTCGGTGCGCAGCCATCCCATCCCCTTCAGGATCCGCAGATTCCCGTCCTTCACCTCGCACTCGATGTCATGGACCTTCACCCAGCCGGTGAGGTCCTTGCCGTTGAAGAGGGAGATCCAGGGCCCTTCGGATTCGGCAGCCCGGGAAACCGAAAACAGAAGGCCGCCGGCCAAGGCACCCAACAGGCACGCTGCGCGCAGTGTGTTCATGGGCACGGGGTCATGCCAAAACTCCGCCGAAAGGGCAAGCGGAACCACCGCCCGAAACCACCGCCCTCGCCGGCCGCGGCTCGGGCAACGGATCGAGTAACGCGGGCCGCCCAGCGGCGCAGACCGCACGGCGCTGGCACTCCGCCGCAGAAGCCATCGCCGGCTGAGCGCGGTCAAGGCGCGGGGGTTCCTGCGGTCAGGGCTTCGGGGTGGCGGGAGGGGCGGGCCGGGCGGGTGCCGACGTTGGCGAGGTCTCGCCGAAGGTCTTGATGCGGAGGTTGCGGAATTGAACCTTCATGGGTGGGCCAGGGTGCATCTGGAGGGCGATCACCCCGGAGCGCGCGGCGACGCCGGTCTGGTGATCGACGGCCCGGCACATGACCACGTCGTTGATGGCGAGCATGATTTCCGGCCCGCGCGCCGTGATGCGGTACGTGTTCCACTCGTGCTTCCGGACGTGGCTGAGGAGTTGTTTGGGATCACCGAGCGAGGTGACGTGCTTGGTGCCGTCGGGGTCGATCACCGTGTGTTCGCCGCGCATGGACACGCCGCCGCGGGTGTGCTCGAAGAGGCAGCCGGTCCACTGCTCGCCGTCCTCGATGTCGGCCTGGTACCCGGAGGTGTCCCAGTCGGGCAACTCGCGGCTGCGAAACTGGATACCGGAGTTGCCGCCCACCAGCCGGAATTCGAGGCGCAGGTCGAAGTCGCCGGGCAATCCCCGCGCCACATCAGGTAATGCGCCGCGTTGCCGGGGCCTCGCGGGCGTGTTCTCGGAAGTGATGGTCCCGTCCTCGACGTACCACCAGCCTGGCTGACCTCCAGCCGGTGAGATCCCGACCGTTGAACATGGGGGTGAACCCCTCCTCCACGGTCGCGCCGCGAACGGAGAGAACCAGAGCAAACAACATCGAGAGGAACAGCAGGCCGGGTAGGGAACATGGGGAGAACGTTGTACGGCCCTATTCTTCGGCGCTCGGGCCGCGGCTGACAACACAAAACTGTGCACCCAAGACTGCGACGCCGCCCTTCCCGCGGACGTAGGCACGCCAAGTCACGGTTCGTAGGCGCGTCTCCACGGTGCCGGCTTCCTCCATCCCGGGCAAACATCGTTGTCCCCCGCAAACCGATGGATGACGCCGACGCGGACTCTCGGATCGAGCTCCGCGAGATCAGGCATGAACCTTCCGGCCAAATCCCCTATGTTCGAAATCGGTGGAGAAACCCCTCGTCTTGTGTTCTCCGCAGATTACGAGCATCGGGGATTGGGATGGGATAGTTCGTTGTCCTGTTTGCCTTCGTCTCGAAGGCGGGTCGGCCCACCCTGTCTCACGGCACCTCCGTCGTCCGATACACCGCCTCCCGGTGGTCCAAGGAGTCCAGATCCAGGAACAGATAAGGGCTCGCCGGCAGCGTCAGCTCGGGCAGCGCAACCCAGTTGGTCCATCCGCTCCCGCTCCACACATACTCGATCCGGTGCCGGCTCCCCGCCGCCGCCTCATACCACCACCCCGCCACCAGACCCGTCGCCGTGAACCGCGCCGCCCCCTCCCCGCTGAGCCGGTAATAGCGCGCGGCCTCCACCAGGTTCGTCTCCACATACAAACCGGAGGTCGTGCCGGCCGGATATCGCCCCATCGCCGTCCACGGTTCGGTCACCGCCCGCGCCGATTGCACCTCAACCTCCGCTCCGCTCCCCGCCCAGCGCCACGCCGGAAACCGCAGCGGCACCAGATTGCTCGGAATCGCCACAATCGTTTCGCTGCGAACCTCGCAGAGCACGTTGCTCGCCCGCAGCTCGTAAACCCCCTCGTCGCTCCGCGACACCCGCGCAAACGGCAGCGTGGCATTGGTCGCCGCGGCCAGCGGTTCGCCCCCGCGATACCACTGCAGCGCCAGCGACGCGTTGGCTCGCAACCGCACCTCGATCTTGCCCGGCTCCCCCTCCGCCAACACCCGCACCCGCGGCTGCCGCAGGATCACCGCCCGCTCGGCCCGACAACTGTATCGCCCGCTGTTCTGGGCATCCCCCCGGTCCTTCGGCCACGGCGCGTACGCCAGACCGCTCCCACCCCAGAACGCATACACCGTCTTCCCCCCGGCCACGTACACCCAGCCGACGTCGTCCAACGTGGGCGCGGAACTGATGCCTTGCTCAACCCCGAACCACCGCTTGCGCGCACCCGTGCCGGCATCCAGCGCATACAGCCGCTGGCCCGTGCCCACGTACAACGTCCCGTCCTCCGCCAAGGCCGGCGTGAACGCCCCCGTGCCCTCCGGCTCCGCAAACACCCACTGCAACGCCCCCGTCCGACTGTCCAATGCCTGCACCTGAACCGCCGCCGGCAACGCGCTCCGCGATGCCACGTACACCGTGCCGTCCGCCCCCACAACCGCTGACGTCAGCCCGAAGTATCCCTGCCTGAACTGCCATCTCGGGCTCCCAGCGCTGCCGTCCAGGGCATACACCTCATTCGTCGTCGCACTCGCGTACAGGGTCGCGTCCGGGCCGATCGCCAGCGGCGCAAACACTCCCCCGCGCGGCAGCGGCTGCTGCCATTGGAACGTGCCCGTCCCAAGCTCAACCGCCCAGACGCCCTCCAGCGCTGAACCCACATACACCCTCCCATTCGGAGCGATCACCGGCAGGGACTCGCTGCCAGCCGCAAAGGCAAAGCGCCAACGCTCCGTGCCCGTGCCCCCATCGAGCGCAACCAGCCCATCCACCGTCCTCGCCACGACGGTTCCATCGTCGGCAATCGCCGGCAGACCCGCCGGTCCGGTGCGCGCCACCTTCCACTTCTCCGCCCCGCTGGCCCCGTCCAGGGCATGGAGATAGCCAGCCTCCGATTCCACATACACCGTGCCCTCCGGCCCCACGGCGGCGCCCGCGGTCATCCGGCCTCCGTCCGTGAAACTCCACTTTCGCTCGGCACTGACCCCATCCATCGCCACAATCCCGCCGGCCTCCTCTCCCTCTGCGGAATAGGTCACATACAGCGTCCCATCCCATCCCAGCGCCGGGCAGCCACGCACCTCTCCGTCGACAGTGTACGTCCACACTGCCTGACCCGGCTCCGGTTCCCGGACCGTCAGGATCGCCGCTGCGCTCGCCACACTGCCGGCCGGGTTGCCCACCACCGCCCAGTACCGTCCCGCGTCCTCGGCCTGCGCCAACCGGAGGCGAAGCTCCGGCCCCTCCACTCCCTCGATCCGCAACCCCTCTCCCAACACCACCCCGTCCTTGTACCACCGGTAACTCATCGGCTCGCTCCCCGCCGCCACCACCCCAAACCGCACCTCCTCCCCCAGCCACACCTCCCGGCTCTGCGGCTCCCTCACAATCGCCACCGGCCGCACCAGGCTCACCCGCCGCACCACGTGATTCCCCCAGTCCGCCACCACCACCTGCCCCGACCCCACCCGCACGATCCCCGCCGGCGAGTAGAACCGCGCCTGCTTCCCTTCCCCGTCCACATGCCCCGCCACCCCCGTCCCCGCCACCGTCTCCACCTTCCCCCCCACCCCAATCCGCCGGATCACCTGGTTCCCGTAGTCCGTCACCCACACGTTCCCCTCCCCATCCACCGCCATTCCGTCGGGCTGGTTGAACTGCGCCTGACTACCCGCACCATCCCGGTGCCCCGCTTCCCCCGTCCCCGCCACCGTGCTCACCATGCCGTCCACACTCACCTTCCGCACCCGCTGGCCCCCCCACTCGCTCACGTACAGGTTCCCCGCCCCATCCACCGCTATCCCCCCCGGCTGCGTCAACCGCGCCTGCCCCCGCGGCCCGTCCCGATACCCCGCGGTCCGGTCCCCCACCCACGTGCTCACCACCCCCGCCGCCGTCACCCGCCGCACCGTGTGATTGTCGAACTCCGTCACGTACAGGTCCCCCGCCCCATCCACCACCACGTCGTTGGGGAAGTTGAACTGCGCCGTCGCTCCCGCCCCGTCCCGATACCCCGCACTCAGGTTGCCCGCCAGCGTGCTCACCACCCCCGCGGCCGTGATCTTCCGCACGCAATGGCTCCCGGCCTCCACCACGTACACCGTCCCGGCCCCGTCCACACCAACACCCAGCGGTTGGTCAAACTGCGCTGTCGCCCCAGGGCCATCGGCGTGCCCGGCCACCCCGCTGCCGGCCAGTGTGCTCACTTCGCCCCCCGGACTGATCTTCCGGATCCGATGCCCCATCGTGTCGGCCACGTACACAAAGCCCGCCGCGTCCACCGCCCCGCCGTTGGGCCGGTTGAACTGCGCCTGCGTACCCACCCCATCCCCCCAACCCGCCACCCCCGAGCCGGCCACCGTCTCCACCCAGACAAAGTTCGTAACGTAATGGATGGGGGGTGGAACGGGCCCTGACTCCACCGTGATGCGGACGTTGAACTGGCCTTGGTTGTCATTCCACTGCCAGGCATCCATGCTGCCGAGGAACAGCCGCGTGGCGCCCAGCGGCACAACAAACCCCTGACGCACGCCACCCGCGGTCCTGCCATCGCCGATGAAGAACACCTGCTTCAGGCCGGGCGAGGAAGTCGGGGCATCAGGCTCAAGCCCGAACGCTTCCGGGGCGGGAGTGAGGTCCGGTCGGTTCGCATCGAGAAAGACGCCCACCAAAGCATCCAACCTCGCCTCGAAACCCGCGACGCCGTGTTCGGGAATGTGGGTCCAGAGGCCGTAATCCACATCGCCGTCAGGTGAAGCCGTGGGGGCGGCGTTGTAGTGATTGACACTGCCGTCGACCTCGAACCGCAGGATCGCGCCCGGCTGTACCGGCGCGAACAGCACGGGCGCCTGCGCCGGGGCGATGTCGCTGGGCGCGGTGGACCCGCCGGTAGCGATGGTCCCATCCGGCATCCCGGCCAACCAGGGATTGGCGCTCCCCGGAACGGTGAGGGTGGGTTCGAACTCGACAAGGTAGCCGTCCACCATGAAGGCCATACTCTCGTCATTCCAGGTATCGGGACGACCGCTCTCGCGGAAGCGCCCGAGGGTGAGTCGTTGCACCTCCGTGGTCGGGCCATTGGGTTCATCGGCATGCCAGTTGGCATAGGGGGTGCCGCCGTTCACGCCTGGAAACGGTCCCTCGCGATTGAGCCAGTTCCATCCCTTGGTGGGATCGCCATCTGCGGCCGGTTCCTGGGATCCGCCCAGCCAGTAACCCCACTCCCCTGGCGGCGCCCCCTGGAGCAGGCCCGCCACAAAGGCATTCTCCGCCGCGGTCGAAATCGTCACGAGATGCCCGCCCAGCGTCTCGGCCGCCCGGCGCGCCTCGTCCCACGAAATGCCCGAGTCCTCCACCCGCAGGTACCCATGCCCGTTCACCGGCCAGAGGACGACTCCGTCGGCTCCCCGCACGGTCACGCGGGCCACCTGGCTGGTCGTCGCACCCAACTCATTGCGCACGCTCACCGTGTAGGCCCCCGCATCGGTCAGCACTACGTTCGTGATCTCGAGGCCCGCCGTGGTCACTCCCCGAACCCGCGGGCTCTCACTCAGCGCCACCTGCTCCTTGTGCCATTGGTAGAACAAGGGCACGGTGCCGCGCGCCGTGACCGCCAAGGCCAGCGTGCCTCCCACGGCGACCGTCTGGTCCGGCGGCGATTCCACGATCTCCGCTGGCTCCCCCGACGCCGGCTCATACTCCACGATGTACCCCAAGGACATCGAGTAATCCTCTGGCGCGTCGTTCCACTGTTTCCCGTGATCACTGAAGCGGTGGTTGAACAGCAGGTGGTCTTCGCCTGGCGGCCAGTCGTTCGGCTCACCTTGCGACCAGTTCTCGAAGACGAACGGTTCGCCAGTGATCCACGCCCACCCCTCCTCCGGTTCAGCCGCCCCCTCCCCCAGATGGCCGCCCATCCAATAGCGATTCAAGCGGTCTGCCTCCGCCGCCCCGAGGCCGGGGTGCTCCGTGAGAAACCGGTTCTCCTCAGCCGAACTGACCGTGACCAGGTGGCCCCTCATCCCTTCGTGCGTGCGTTGCTCCGCCGCCGCCCGCGCCGCCGTCCACGAGAGCTGGCCCGCATCCACCCGCTCGTACCAGTGACCGTTCACGCTCCACTGCACCGCCTTCGACGCCGGCAACGCTCGCACCCGTCCCGTGTTCGAAGCATCTCCCCGGAATTTGGGCCAAGGGCTGTCAGCCAGCCCGCCCACGCTGCTGCTGGTCAGCGCATGGAGAATCCGGTCATAGGAGCCGATATAGACCGTTCCATCCGCGCCGATGTTGGGCGAGGAGACCGCATCCCCGCCGGTTTGGTAGGTCCATTCCCGCGTGCCAGTGGCGCCGTCGAGGGCGACGACGTTGCCCAAGTGGGAACCGATATACACCCTGCCGTCCGCTCCGATCGCGGGCGAGCCAAACACGCGATCCCCCATCGCGTACTGCCAGCGCTTCAGGCCCGTCCTCCCGTCCAACGCATAGACGTTTCCGTCATGCGAACCGACATACACCGTGCCGTCCACTCCGACGGCCGGGGAGGAGCAAACCTCCCGACCCGTCAGAAAGGACCACAGGCCAACACCCGTGGCGGCGTCCACGGCGTGCACACGCTGGTCGTACGAACCCACGTAAATCATCCCGTTGCCGCCCACAGCAGGCGACGAGCGGACGTCGCCGCCCGCCTGGAACCGCCATTTCACGACGCCCGTCGCCCCGTCCACCGCGTACAGCCATCCCTCGCCTGACCCGACAAACACCGTACCGTCCGCCCCGATCGCCGGGCAGGACCGGTTCCAACCGATGGGCAGCGTCCATTGGACCGCACCCGTGGCCCCATTGAGCGCAACGAGGTTCTGCTCGCCGTCGCCGATATACACCGTGCCGTCGAAGCCAACCGCAGGCGAGGAATCCCGCATCGATAGCCCCGCCGCCGCGCCCAGCAGTGTCGCCCAGCGCAACGCCCCGGTGACGCCCTCGAGCGCATACACGTACGGGTCATCCGATCCGACAAAAACCGTGCCGTCACTGCCCACCGCTGGCGACGACCGGACCCATCCCCCCGTCTCGAAGCTCCATCTCTTGACCCCTGTGCCCCCGTCCACGGCATACACGAAGTGATCGTTTGATCCGAAGTAAATTGTGCCATCCGGGCCAATGGCGGGAGAGGAGAAGATCTCGGCGCCGGTCAGAAACCCCCATCGCTGCCCGCCGTCGACGGCGCTCACGGTGAGCCGCGCGCTCCGGCTCACCACCGACCCGACCGCGTTGGTCACCGCGACGTGATACAAACCGGCGTCCGAAGCAACCACGCTGACGATGCTCAGCCGGGCCGTTCGGACGCCGGACGCCCGGCCGCCTGCGCTCAGCGGCGTCCCGTCCTTGTACCATTGATAGCCCAGGGGTGCGGCGCCGTCGGCGACCACGCTGAACGCAACCTCGGCTCCCGTCGGCGCCTCCACGTCCTGCGGTTCGGTGGTGACGACCGGCGGACGGGGGCTCCCAAACCTCAGCGCGTACAGCCCGCCGAACATGTTCGCCACAAAAGCCACGTCCCCCACCACGGCGACGTCGTGCGCCCATCCTGCCAGGTCGTGGTAGCCTGCTTCTTTGGGCGCCGCAGGACGGGAGACGTCCACGACACGTAACCCGGCGTAGTCGGCCGCCACGAACACGTAGGGGGGGTTGACCGCGACGCCCACGACCGGCCCCGGGAGCGCACAAGCCCCGGTCAGCACCGGCTTCGTCGGGTCCGTCACGTTCACGATTCGCAGCCCGAGGCTGGTGTCCCCGACGTAGGCGTAACCGGCATCCACGGCCACATCGAGCGCCTGCCCGGACGTCCGATACGCGCCCACTTCGACTGGACGCGACGGATCGCGGACGTTGATGATCCGCAACCCACTGCCGGAATCGGCCACATAGGCGTAGTCTCCAGCCACCCGCACCGCGGTAGCCCAGCCGGGCGTATCGCAAGAGCCCACCTCGCGCGGAGCCGACGGGCGGGTGATGTCCAGGATGCGCAAGCCCGTCTCCGCAGCCGCGAGATAGGCATACTGACCTAGCACGGCCACGTCGTCGCCATGCCCCGCGGGCACCAACGCCCGCTGGACCAGGCCCCGGGGGTGAGCCGGGTCCGAAAGGTCCACCACTCCCAGGCCTCCCCAACCGCACGCGCCGTACACGTAGTTCCCTGACACCGTCACCCGTCGGAACCATCCGGAATCACCTCCAATGATGGATCCAGTCACACGCAGACGCTTCGGGTCCGTGGCGTCCACGGCATCAAAGCCGCTGCCCCAGGAGCCCAGCACCACCAGGTTCCCCTCCGCAGCGACACCGTCCAGGCTCACGGCGGAGGGCCGCACGGGTTGCGTCGCCGCCAGGGTGGGCCGCGCCGGATTGGCAACGCTCACCTCCCGGAACAAGCCGTGACTGGAGGAGAGGCAATAGAGTCGGTCCTGCTGCACCGCCACGGAGCTGCACGACATGGTCAACGCCCCCACCCGGACGGGCCGGGCCGGGTCGCTGAGGCTCAGCACATGCAGACCGGACTCTGTATTCGCCACATAGGCATGACCGCCCTGAATGGCCACTCCGACAACCGCACCCCCGGGACGGTAGTACCCGACCTCGCGCGGCGCGGCTGGTTGGGACACATCCATGACGCGCAGGCCGCCTTCGGCAGCGGCCACGTAGGCGTAACCTTCCCTGACCGCGACCCCGAAAGCCCGCGCGGCGGTATCCAACGATCCCACCAGCCGCGGCAACTTCGGGTCCGAAAGGTCAATCACCCGCAAGCCGTGGTCCCCATCGGCCACGTAGGCAAAACCGTCCGCCATCGCCAACCCCTCCGCATCCCCAGGGTAGCTGCAGCCGCCAACACGCCGCGGCTGCGTCGGATCCGAGCCATCAATCACATCGAAACCGCCCCCATGCGCCACACCCACGTAAGCGCCCGACAGCGCCACCGCCCGCGCCCCCGGGAGATCATGGCTGCCGACCTGTCGGGGGTTGTCAGGATCGGAGAGGTCCATCACGCGCAGACCGGCCGCATCCAGCGCCACGTAGGCATGGTTGCCCGACATCGCCACCCCGGTGGCAATCCCCTGTACCGGCGCTGTTCGGCCTCGCAGGGCGGGTACCCCCGGCTGGCTGACATCCACGACCAGCAATCGGGGGCCAATCCCGAGACAGGCGCGATTGCTACTGGCCGCCAGACAGAAAGCCGAGCCACCAATCTGATCCAACAACAGGACGTTCCACCCCGCCGCCTCGGGACTCCTGGCCGTCGGAACCATCCCGGCGAGAACGCAGCACACAGCCGCGATTTCGCACCGGCGGTTGACCCAACGTTCGAGTACGCACGGCCTGGAGGACAGACTCCGTGCGGGGACGGATCGCTTCGCCATTCTCATAACCTCGGTGTCTTGGTTGAAGAGTTCACCCACGCGTGTTGCATTCCGCTTCCACACTTCCAGGTTCTGAAAAACTGCTCGTGGCAGGGTTGCTCCCTCGCTCCTTCTCACCGGCCCTGCCTCACCGTAACGGCGTCGTCCGGTACACCGCGTCGGGATGATCGAACGCGTCGGTGTCCAGGAACAGGTGCGGGCTCGCCGGCAGCGTCAGCTCGGGCAGCGCAACCCAGTTGGTCCATCCGCTCCCGCTCCACACATACTCGATCCGGTGCCGGCTCCCATTCTCCGCTTCATACCACCAGCCAGGAACGAGCGTGCATGCCGTGAACCGCGTGTCCCCTGCCACCGTCCGGAGGCGGTAGCAGCGCACGGCGTCCACCACGTTGGTTTCCACGTAATAACCCGCCGTGGCGCCCGCGGGAAATTCCCCGAACCCCTGCCAGGGAGCGACTGGGGAGGGCGCCATTTGGGCCTGGACGTTTCCACCCTCAACGCCCACTCCCTCCCACCGCCAGCCCGGGAAGCGGTGCGGATCCACGTTGCTGACAATAGCCACGATCGGGGCGCTGGTCGCCTGTCCCAGCGCATTGCTCGCCACCAGCCGATAGAACCCCTCGAACTCGCGGGTCACCGTCGGAAGCACGAGCGTCGCGTTCGTGCCGTCCGGCACGGCAACGTCGTTGAAGAACCACCGGGCGCGCGGCGGTGGGAGCCCCGACAGGCGAACGCTAATCCGACCTTCCGCGGCCTCCCGGAGCACGGTCCGGACGGGCTGCCGGAGGATCTCCGGCGGCTCGCCCCGGCCGCGCCCGGTGTTCTGCGCATCCTGGTGGAACTTCGGCCAGGGCGTCCCCGCCAGGCCGGTGCTGCCTTGCAGGGCGTAAAGAACGCCATCGCCCGCGGCGACATACACCGTGCCATCCGCTCCGATGGCCAGCGGGGCGTCGAGCCACGCCCTCGTCTCGAAACGCCAGCGCTCAACGCCCGTTCTGGAGTCCAGCGCGTACACGGTCCCCGTTGCGCCGGCCACATACACCGTGCCATCGGACGCCACCGCGGGGGTCGCGTACACCCCGTCCGTTGCCAGGAACCGCCACTGCGCTATGCCCGTTAACGCGCTGAACGCGGACACGCCGCTGCCGCCAGGAATCAGCAGCGTGTCCTCGAATCCGATCACCGGCCCCGACGGGCCGTACTCGACCACCGGAGGCCTCCACCCCGCTCGTGCAACACCGGTCCGTCCTTCCAAGGCATACAGCAAACCCTCGCCCGACCTCGCGTACACCGTTCCGTCGTCGCCGAGGGCGGGGTCAGCCGTCATCCCGCCGGGAGAGGCAAAAGCCCACCGCCGCGTCCCCGAGGAACCCTCCAGGGCAAACAGATTCGTGCCGGCCCGCACGTAGATCGTGCCGTCCGCCCCGATGGCGAGCGAAGCGCCTCCCTGGCTCCCGGTGGCATGCTCCCATCGGGGGGTTCCCTGCGCTCCGTCAAGCGCCGTGACCGTCGCCTGGCCTAGCAGGTTCGAGCACCCGACATAGACGGTGCCATCCGCTCCGATCACCGGGGCCGACTCGACCGCGTTGCCGGTCTCGTATACCCATTGCAGCGCACCCGTCGTCCCTTCCAAGGCGTAGATCCTGCCATCCGAGGAACCTGCCAGTACCGTTCCACCGGCACCGACCGCCGGCGGCGCCGAAACGTAGCCACCGGTTTCGTACCTCCAGATTTCCTGTCCCGTGGCGGGCTCGAGCGCGCAGACGTTCGAGAGGCCGCAAGCCAGGTACAACGTCCCGTCCGCGCCGATGGCCGGTGCCGAGAGCCTGGGGGCGCCACCCGCGTAGTGCCAGCGCTCATCACCAGGAACGAGCGAAAACCGGGCCACGATCGAACGGACGCCATCGATCGTCAACGTAAGCGGGTTGGCGATGCCGGACACGTCGCCTCCCCACCCCAGGAAGGTGCGACCCTCACCGGGCACCGCCCTCAGCTCCGCAGTCTCTCCGGGTGCGAAGACGTTGACCGCGGGCTGCACCTCGATGCGACCCACGCCGTGGGGGGCGAGGGTTAGTGGATAGCCGACGACGACCCGCGCGACTCGCGAGGTCGCCGCTCCCAACTGGTTGGTGACGGTGACCTGGTAAAGGCCCGTGTGCGTGAGCTGCGCCCGAGCCACGCTGAGCACGCCGTCGTTGTTCCCGCCGAGCGGTTGACCATCCCGATACCATCGCCAAGCGTCGGGCGCGGCGTAGGCCGCTGCGGCACTGAGCACAAACGGGTGGTTCACCGCCACGCGAACGTCGTCTGGTTGACGTACGATCCGCGGGGGGGGTGTTCGAGGTTGGCCAGCGAGATTGCACCAGCCCTGTAGCCCGACCATGTCCGCCGGTGGATCCGGGGGCGCAGTGACACTGAGGGTCACCGGATACGATATCCCGTAGATCCCGTGATTGGTGACCGCTGCCTCCCAAGTGCCGCCGCGGGCCGCTTCCCACGCCCTCATCTCCACCTCAATCACCGTCCCGGCTGGAAACGGGGTCGTAACCGCAGTGGACGTGATGTAGCCCGCGCTGGCGCCGGTGCGGAAGGGCACCGGTTCACCCACCGCCACGTACAGGTCGTCCGGATCCCCCGCCTGTTTGACGTACGCTTGGGCCCGGTAGGCCGATCCATCAAGAGGCGTGGTGCTGCAGGAGAGGAATACCTTCGCATCAATCCCGGCGGCGAGGATACGGTTGCCGAATGTGAACTGCCCCAGGGTAAACAACCCTTGAGCCGTGAACGTTGCCTCCGAATCCGAAGCGATGCGGTTCCCCGCCAGGTCCGCCACGTTGTTGACGGTCACGGTGTAGGCGGTTTCTGAGGTCTGGAGGCTCGTGCTCAGGATCACCGTGGCACCATCGATCCCCATTCTCACACCCTGCACCTGCAGGCCACCACTGAGAGCGTAGTTCGCCGGGTCGATCGCCGTCGCCGCCGCCAGGGCTTCGGAGAAGCGCAACGTCACTCGCGTCCGCAGGGAATCGCCCTGAACGCCCGTCAGGATCGGCGGCGTCCGGTCCTCCGGCCGCGCGGCCTCGTACTCGACCACATAACCTTGGCCGTAACCTTCATCCGGTCCGATCCCGTCGTTCCAGGCCTTCCCGTCTGCCGTCGGCGGTCCCCAGAACATCAAGGCATCCTCCTTGCCCCATCCGTCATTGGGCTCGCCGGAACCCCAGTTGGCATAGTCAAACGGCTCTTCCGTCACCCAGCGCCAGTCCCCCGCCGGCTCCGCCGAACCCGCCGGCTGGAACCCGCCCAGCCAGTACTGCTCGAGCAGCGCGCCTGTCCCCTGGCCCAGCGCGGCATGCTCGCTCACAAACCGGTTCTCCTCGGCCGAACTGACCGTGACCAGGTGGCCCCTCATCCCTTCGTGCGTGCGTTGCTCCGCCGCCGCCCGCGCCGCCGTCCACGAGAGCTGGCCCGCATCCACCCGCTCGTACCAGTGACCGTTCACGCTCCACTGCACCACCTTCGCCGCCGGCGACGCTCGCACCCGTCCCGTGTTCGACGCATCTCCCCGGAATTTGGGCCAAGGGCTGGCCGCCAGCCCGCCCACGCTGCTGCTGCTCAGAGCGTATAGCTTGCCGTCGAATCCACCCACGGAGATGGCACTACCCACGTAGAGGGTCCCGTCCGGCCCGATGGCCGGTGAAAACACGCCACCCTGTTGATACTCCCAGCGCTTCGTGCCCGTTGCCCCATCCAACGCATACAATCTCCGTTCCGATGACCCCACATACACCGTCCCGTCCGCGCCGATCGCGGGGGAGGAAACCGAACCACCGGTCGCAAACTCCCACACCTTCGTTCCCGTCGCTCCGCTGAGGGCGTAGACCCTCGTATCCGGCCAACTGCCGCCGACAAAGACCGTCCCGTTCACACCAATCGCCACCGAGGACAGCACCGGGCCGCTGGTCCCGAACTCCCATCGCTTCTGGCCGGTGGCCCCGTCCAACGCATAGAGCTTGCCGCCCTGCGACCCCACGTAAACGGTCCCGTCCGCTCCCACGGCCGGTTCAGCCCCTACCGGTCCATCGGTCAGGAACTCCCAGATCTTCATCGCCGTTGCCCCGCGGATCGCCACGACCTTGGCGTTCCTCCATGACCCGACATACACGGTCCCGTCATTTCCGATGGCCGGCGCGCTAGCCGGTCCAGCCACGCTGCCCACTTCAATCGGGACAACCCAACGGTGCTGGCCATCGGCTCCCGCCAGCGCATAGAGTTGCCCGTCTCCGGAGTGGACGTACACCGTTCCGTCGGCGCCCACGGCGGGGGCTGAGGGCCGGTCCCCTCCACCGGTCACGGACTCCCAACGCGCCTCGCCGGTCGCCACATCCAGGGCATAGACCCGGTCGTAGTAGGCGACGAACAACTCGCCTCCGGCGCCCAGCGCCACCGTGCTCACGCCCTTGAGATCCGTGCGGAAGACCCATCGCGTGGCGCCGGTGGCGGCGTCCAGCGCGTACACATCGCGGTCGTTCAACCCCACATACACCGTGCCGTCATCCCCGATTGCGGGGCAGGAACTGATCGGTCCACTCGCCGCGAACTCCCAGAGCTTCTGGCTGGGCGGGTGGCCGGTGACCGTCAAGACCGCGCTCCGACTGGTCACCGAGCCGAATGCGTTGCTGATCACCACGCGATAAAGCCCGGCGTCCGAAGCGAGCACGTTCGTAAGGCTCAGGCGAGCGGTGTGGACCCCGGTGATCCGGCCCCCTTCAACGAGGACGGCCTCGTCCTTGCGCCACTGGTACCTCAGCGGCGGTGTGCCCTTCGCTGTCACCCCGAAGGCGACCGCCGCGTCCACGACCACCGTGGCGTCTTCCGGTTCCACCACGATGGTGGGTGGCTGCCCCGGTTCGGCCGCTCCCGCCCGCCCGGTGTTCTGCGCGTCCCGATGGAATTTGGGCCATGGGCTTGCGGCCAGGCCGCTGCTTCCGTGCAAGGCGGTCACCTTCCCGTCACTCCAGCCCACATAGACCGTGCCGCCCGCGCCCAGCGTGAGAGCCTCAGGAGAACCCGTGTCCAACCAGAACGACCAACGCTGCTCGCCCGTCGCCGCGTCCAGCGCGTGAAGCCCACGCGATCCCACATACACCGTCCCGTCCGCGCCGATCGCCGGGGAGGAGAACACCTCCCCGTCGGTTCGGTACACCCAGCGTCTCTGTCCGGTCACCCCGTTCAAGGCATAGACCCCCTTGTTAAAGGACCCGATATACACCGTCCCGTCCTCCCCAATAGCGGGGGAAGAGCGCACGTCGTTGAAGGTCTCGAACACCCACGTCCGCTGGCCCGTCGCCCCGTCGAGGGCGTACACCTTACCTTCCTCAACCGTCCCCAGATACACCGTCCCGTCCGCGCCGATCGCCGGGGAGGAAAACTCCACGCTCCCCCCGGTCCGGTACTCCCACCGCTTCTGTCCCGTCGCCCCATTCAGGGCATGGACCTTACCGTCCATCGATGCGACATACACCGTCCCATCCGCCCCCACCGCTGGCGAGGACTTCACCCACGCCTCGTTGTACTCCCACAACCTCCGCCCCGTGGCGCCATCCAGCGCGTAGAACTTGGCGTCATCAGACCCCACGTACACCGTCCCATCCGCGCCGATCGCCGGGCAGCACCCCATGATGAGACGGCCCACCTCATGCGCCCAACGCTTCTGGCCCGTCGCGCCGTTCAGGGCATAAACGCTCCCGTCCATCGATCCCACATAGACCGTGCCGTCCGCCGCAATCGCCGGCGCGGAGTACATCGGCCCACCGCTCAGGAACTCCCAGACCTTCTGGCCCGTTGCTCCGTCCAGCGCGTAGAGCTTCCGGTCCACCGACGCCACATACACCGTGCCATCCTTGGCGATCGCCGGGCAGGCGATCACTTCATCCCCCGTCTGAAACACCCACCGCAAGTCGCCCGGCTGCGCGGCAGACACCGTCAGTATCGCCCCCCGGCTGGTCGTTGCCCCGAGCCCATTGGACACGCCCACCGTGTACTGCCCTGCGTCGGTCGCGAATAGGTTCCTGATTTCCAGGCGCGAGCAATTCACGCCCTGGATCCGCGCCGTCTCACGCAGCGCCTCACCGTCCTTGTACCACTGGTAATCCAGGGGCAACGCGCCACGGGCGGTGACCGCAAAAACCACCGTACCACCCACCACCGCCCTTTGATTCTCGGGTTCCACGACCACCGTGGGAGGTCTCCCCGGTTCGCCCCCTCCGCCCCGCCCCGTATTCAGGGCGTTCGCGCGGAACTTCGGCCACGGGCTGGCGGCCAGGCCGCCCGTGCTGGAACTAGTCAAGGCGTAGAGCCGGCCGTCTGCCGACCCAACATACACCGTCCCGTCCGCCCCAATCGCCGGCGAACACGTCACCCCTCCGCCAGTCGCGAACTCCCAGCGCTTCTGCCCCGTCTCACCGTCCAACGCATAGAGCTTCTTGTCATTGGAACCCACATACACCGTCCCATCCGCCCCAATCGCCGGCGAAGACGCCACCTCTCCGCCAGTCAGGAACTCCCAGCGCTTCTGCCCCGTCTCCCCGTCCAACGCATAGACCTTCTTGTCATTGGAACCCACATACACCGTCCCATCTGCCCCAATCGCCGGCGACGACGCCACCTCTCGGCCAGTCAGGAACTCCCAGCGCTTCTGTCCCGTCTCCCCGTTCAACGCATAGACCTTCTCGTCATTCGAACCCACATACACGGTCCCGCCGGCGCCAAGGGCGGCGGAGGAAAACCCCATACTCCCAGTCCTGAATACCCACCGGGGCCGCCCCGTCGCCGGGTTCAGTGCATAGAGCTTCCCGTCCGTTGACCCCACATACACAGTCCCCTCCGCCCCCGTGGCCGGGGAGGAATCGACCCAGTTGCCCGTCCCGAACTCCCACAGCTTCTGGCCCGTGGCCCCGGTCAGCGCATACACCTTGCCGTCATGCGAACCCACGTACACCGTCCCATCCACCCCAATCCCCGGACCGGATTCCACCCCCTGACCGGTCTTGAATTCCCACAGCTTGTCGCCCGTCGCTCCGTTCAGCGCATAGAGACGGTTGTCCTCCCAACCGGACCCCACATACACCGTGCCGTCCGCCCCAATCGCCGGAGACGACCGCACTCCACTTCCGGTCTTGAACTCCCACAGCTTGTCGCCCGTCGCTCCCTTCAGCGCATAGAGGCGTCTGGCCTCCCAACCGGACCCCACATACACCGTGCCATCCGCCCCAATCGCCGGAGAGGAGTGAATCGCCGCACCGGCCGCGAACTCCCAGAGCTTCTGGCCGGGCACGTGGCCGGTGACCGTCAGCACCGCAC
This sequence comes from Verrucomicrobiales bacterium, assembly GCA_015075445.1. Classification (GTDB taxonomy): domain Bacteria; phylum Verrucomicrobiota; class Verrucomicrobiia; order Limisphaerales; family J093; genus DSVZ01. Next base: position 197,607 of record JABTUJ010000002.1, on the reverse strand, counting down.
TCCGGCTGGTCACGGACCCGAACGCGTTGGTGACGACCACGCGATAGAGCCCGGCGTCCGAAGCGAGCACATTCGTGAGGCTCAGTCGCGCCGTGTTCACACCGGCGATCCGACTGCCTTCCACCAACACGGCATCGTCCTTGCACCACGAATACCCCAGGGGAGCTGTCCCGGTCGCCGCCACCACGAAGGCGATATTCGCGCGGACGACCACCGTCGCATCGCCCGGTTCCAGGACCAAGGTGGGTGGCTTCCCCGGTTCGCCGGCCCCCACCCGCCCGGTGTTCTGCGCATTGCCGCGAAACTTGGGCCACGGGCTGACGGCCAAGCCGCCCACGCTGGAACTGGTGAGGGCGTAGAGGTTGCCGTCGGAGGACCCGAAATACACCGTCCCATCCACCCCGATCGTCGGGGAAGATCCCGTCTGTCTGATCGCTTGCCTCCAAGACCAGACCTCCCGCCCAGTCACCGTATCCAGAGCGTGCAGGACGCACGTTCCTGGGTCTTCGTTATTGGGAACCGAGGACCATTCTCGCCCACTCGTCACATACAGAATCCCGTCCGCCCCGATCGCCGGAGCAGATCCCACATACCCTTCGACCGCAAACGCCCAGCGCTCTTCTCCCGTCGCCCAGTTAAGCGCATGCAAGGACCCCAACGCCCCCACATACACCGTTCCGTCCGCCCCGATCGCCACAGAATCGGCCTGGTCGAGATTCGTGCTAACCCACACCCGCTGCCCCGTCGCTCCGTTGAGCGCGTAAACGCCGTTCTGGATCACGTACACCGTCCCATCCGCCCCAATCGCTTGAACCGCCGGAGCCAGGTACTGCGCAGGCTGAGTCCAAGACTGCCAACGCTTCTGGCCCGTTAGCCCGTCCACCGCATACACCTCTCCGCCAGACGAGCCCGCATACACCGTCCCATCGGCCCCAATCACCGGCGAGGAATACACCGGCCCGCCGGTCGGAAACTCCCAGCGCTTCAGGCCCGTCACTCCGTTCACCGCATAGACCTTCCCCTCAACGCTGCCGGCATACACCGTCCCGTCGGCCCCGATCGCGGGCGAACTCTTCACCCGGCCGCCCGTCACAAACTCCCAACGTTTCGCCCCTGTCACGGCGTCCAGGGCATAGACCCGCTGATCCCCCGATCCGACGTACACCGTCCCGTCCGCCCCCAACGCCGGCGAGGAACACACCCATCCGCCGGTCGCGAACTCCCAACGTTTCCCCCCCGTGGCCCCATCCAGCGCGTAAACCTTGTGGTCATAGGAAGCGATATACACCGTTCCGTCCGCCCCCAGCGCCGGCGAGGAAAACACCGAACCGCCGGTCGGAAACCCCCACAACGGCTGGCCCAGCCAGTCGTTGGAGACAGTGAGCACCGCCCGGCGACTCGTCACGGACCCGAACCGATTGGTAACCACCACGTCATACCGCCCGGCGTCCGAGGCAACCACGGTCGTGAGGCTCAATTGCGCCGCGTTGACACCCGCGACTCGTCCACCCTCGACCAGCAGTGCCTCGTCCTTGCGCCACGCATACGCCAGAGGGGCCGTGCCCGTCGCCGTCACCGCGAAAGCGACGTTCCCGCGCGCCACGACCACAGCATCCTGCGGTTGTCGGATCACGCTCGGGCGATGCCCCAGTTCGTCGGCGGGCTCCGCCGATCCCGTGTGACGCGGATTCCCGCTCAGCATCGGCCAGGGCGCGTCGGCTAACGGACTCTCGCCGTACAGTGCGTACACCTTCCCATCGTCGCAGCCGAAATACACCGTCCCGTCGGTCCCTATCACCGGGGAGGACCCGATGCCCCCTCCCGCTACAAACTCCCAGCGCACCGTCCCCGTCGTGCCGACCAACGCGTAGAAACGCTTGTCAGACGACCCCACATAAACCGTCCCATCCGCAGTTAGCGCCGGTGTGGTGCCGCCGCCGCCAGTCAGGAACTGCCAGCGTCGGACACCTGTCACGAGGTCCAACGCCCAGCAAGCCCCTCCGGTTGTTCCGACATCGACTCCGACATAGACAGAGCCGTCCGCACTGATGGTGGGCGAACCTCGCAGTCCCAGGCCGGTTATCGTTTCCCAACGCTGCACGCCAGTCAGAGGCTCGGCGTAGCAAACCACCCCACCATTGGAGGCCGCCACCACCGCCCCGTCGGGCCCGAACGCGGGAGCAGCGAAAGATCTCTGCCCTGAGAGGAATCCCCGACGGAGAATCCCTGTCGCCCAGTCCAACGCCCACATGGTGTAGTATTCGCCCGAGCCTACCGTGACGACATACACGGTCCCGTCCCTCCCGAGGCTCACGGAGAGCGCGGGCCGTATCGGATTCTCGATGTCTTGCGTGAAGCATCGCTGCCAGAGCACCTCCCGCGTTGTTCCGTGCAAAGCGTACAAGGTGTCTCCCATTCCAACATAAACCGCCCCGTCTCGCCCAATGGAGGGCGAGGCCGAAACGGGGCCGCGCAGCGCACATTCCCAGGTGTTGGCGCCGGTCAACCCGTTCAGGGCCCAAGACCGGTCCGATCCCACGTACACGGTCCCGTCATTCGCGAGGGCAGGTGAGCTCCGCACTGGGCCGCCGGTCCGAAACTGCCAGACCTTGGTTCCCGTGGCACCGTTGAGCGCGTACACCGACTGGTCATCCGACCCCACATACACCGTCCCGTCCGCCCCCAGCGCCGGTGACGAATACACCGGCCCGCCGGTCGCGAATTCCCAAAGCCTGCTCCCCGGGGGTCCGCCAACGGCGGTCAGGCGGACATCGTCCAGCAGTCCTCCGAACGACGGGTCGCCCCCTTGTCCCGCCGCTCGGAACTCCAGCGCGGTCCGGGAGCTCCGCGCCGTCACCACCAAGACGTGATTGGTCCACTGCGTGCCGGAGCGCCCCGCGCCATCGCCCGTCACCGTCGCCAGCCACTCCCCGTCCACGAGCACTTCGATGCGGTTGCCCTCGGGAGGAATGTTGGGTCGCGGCGAGTAGGCAAACCCGAGTTGATAGCGTTGCCCCGGCGTCGTGAGCACCTCCTGACGCATCCCGCTGTTGTCATAACTCGCCAGCTCGACCACTTGGTCTCCGTGGAAGGCCGGCAGCACCCCGTTCTGCAACTCGATTCCCGGGCCGAAGGTCGTCGTCCATCCGGGGATGCTGTCAAACACCTCGAAATAGGAGACGACCGGATCCTCGAAGCTCCCATTGACAATCAGGTCGCCACGCGCTGAACCGCCGAGCAGACAGGTCATCAGCAGGGCCCACAGGGGTTGCGTTTTCATGTTGGTTGATTCGCTATGTCTGACTTCACCTCGAACGGCACCGCCTTTGCCACGTGGGCCGGGGATGCCGTTCACCACTGCTACCCTGCTCCCGCGCAGCTCACGGTACCGGCGTCGTCCGGTACACCGCGTCGGGATGATCGAACGCGTCGGTGTCCAGGAACAGGTGCGGGCTCGCCGGCAGCGTCAGCTCGGGCAGCGCAACCCAGTTGGTCCATCCGCTCCCGCTCCACACATACTCGATCCGGTGCCGGCTCCCCACGCCTGACTGATACCACCAACCCGGTATCATCCCGCTGGCCGTGAAACGTGTCGGTCCACCGCCTTCGGCGGCTCGCAAGCGGTAGAACCCGGCCGGCCGCCGCAGGTCCGTCTCGACATACACCCCACCGTTCTCCCCGCCCGCAGATCGGCCCGCTTCCGTCCACGGCCCGACAATCACCGGGGCCAACTCGACCGTCACCGAACCGCCGTCTCCCTCCCAGCGCCACGCCGGAAAGCGCAGCGGTTCCAGCGTGCTGTCCGTGGTCACAAACGTCCCCGCGCGCACCTGGCAGAGGACATTGCTTGCCACCAACTCGTACCACCCCGCATCCGCCTGCGTGACCGTCGCGATGGTCAACACGGGATTCGTCGCCCCGGGCACCGCGACGCCATCGTGGTACCATTGGAGCGCCAGCGAGGCGTCGGGCCGCAGCCGCACCTCCACCGTGCCTGCCACCCCTTCGTGCCACACCCGCCGTTCCGCCGGAGCCCGCACGGCCGCCTGCTCGGCCCGACAACTGTACCGCCCGCTCTGCTGGGCATCCCCCCGGTAAGCCGGCCAGGGGGCGTAGGCCAGCCCGCCGTGGCCTGCCCCCCATCCCAACTCTTCAAAGGCATACACGGCATTGCCCGCCCCCAGGTACACCAGCCCCCGGTCCCCCAACGCCGGGTACGTGCTGAACCCCTCGCCCTCCGCCGTGGCGAACTCGGCCTTCTTCGCTCCGCTAACCGCATCCAACGCCAGTAACCGCTGGCCCGAAACCACGTACAACGAGCCGTCTTCCGCCAACACGGGACTGCCCGGACCCGGCGCCGCACACACCCGCCGCCACCGCTCCTCGCCGGTGGCCGTGTCCAAGGCGTACAGCGCGGGCTCGCTCAGATCCGCACTGCCCACGTACAACGTGCCGCCCCACCCCACCACCGGCGACCGTAGATGCGGCCGGAGCTCGGCGACCCATCGCACGGCGCCGCTGATGCCATCCACCGCAACCAGCCCGTTGCTCACCGTCCCCACATGATCGGTGTTACCTCGACAAACAGAGATAGTGCAAAGGCAGGCCCTATGCTGGAAGGCACGGCTGGCTGGCAGGGGTAGGACATCATTGGCGTAGGGGGATCCGTGAGGGGGGTGGCGGGGGCTGGCAGGGACGTTAGCGGAGATAGGCGTGCATGAGTGGCCGCAGCTTGGCTAGGCCTTCCGTCCACTCCCAACGATGCAGCAAGGCATCCTGCAGCCATCGGGTATACTGACTGCTCCAACGGGTGATCCGTCGCAACACCCGCACCCAGGGCGACACCGACCGGCCCCGCGACTTGGCCACGCGTTCCCGGGCTTGAAGCGCCGCCTCGTACTTGACCTCGACCTTCTCGTCCCGCAGGCCTTCCTCCGCTTCCAGCTTGGTACTGAGGAGAATCAGCAGATTGTGCACCAGGACCAGAAACTCGTTTTGCACCTGCGCCGGCACCGGCCCCGCCCCCCAGGCCCGCGCCTCGGCCAGGAGGTTCTCACAGACGTCAAAGAACTTCTCGATGTCCCAGCGCAGTCGGTAGATCTGGGCGATGATCCCCGGGGGCAGGTGAAACTCGGTGGTCAGCAACTCATAGACCGTCCCACTCTCCGGATCCCGGTAGCGGATGCGCCGAAACTCCCCCGCCTCGCTGAACCACACCCGCTCATCGCTCAGCACGCCCTGGTTGGGGGGATACTTCCGGTCCCAGCTCAGCGGGCGGGATTCCCGAACCACGAGGTTCTCCTTGGTTCGCGTGATTACCGTGAAGCCCCCCTTGAACTTGGCGCCCCGCAGGAAGCCGAAGTCCACCGCCACCGGATCGATCACCAGGATCGTGCCCCGGGCCTCCGGTCGCCAAAGGAAGTCACTCCAGGGACAGGCCTTGACCGCCGCCCACTCATGTTGGTGCCCGTGGGTCTGGGTCAGCACCCGCGCACCGCCCGTTCGCAGATCCCGCAGGAACACCCCGGTCAGCGTATCGGGGACCTTACTCTCACCATGCCGGGTGAGCGCCGCCGGCTCATGGCTGCCATGGCGGATGTCGTGTCCGTCCAAGGCCAGAATGTCCCGGCCGTGGAGTTCGGGGAAGGCCGCGAAGCGATCACTCGGCACCCGCAGTTGCCAGGAGACTGCCGTGTTGAGTCCGTGCAGCAGGTTCAGGCGCCGCCGGCTGCGACAGGCTCCGAAGTAGGCCTTGAGCGAAACGTAACTCACCTCGCACTGGCGCACCGACTGGAGAAACGAGCGCCCCGAAGGATGGTAGGTGTTGATGCGTCGCACGCCCAGCGTGAGGAACTCGGTGTCGCTGTAGTCGAGGTCGGGACGGTAGTGTTCGAGCGTGGGCAAGAGCTCCAGCGCCGGGGAGAGGAAGGCATCCTGAATGAGAAGACTCATGAGGGCAGAGAGTCTACGCCCTGCGGGCGCCAAAGGCACGAACAACCTGCAGAAAACTCTCTCAACTCTGCCTCCTTGGTCCCAGCGCCCAATGACCCTATAAACGGTCGCTGTCTGGTTGGGCCTTCCGTCCCTCTCCTTACCCCTTACGACGCCGTGGCGCCCCCTTGGCGGCGCGGGAAAGGGGCTGCTGGTAGGCGGGCGGCTCGACCCACCTTTCCTGGCTGTCTGACTCTCTCCCGCGACCGGCTTCCCAATGCCCCGCGCGACGCCGGAGTGCCCGTTGGCTGGCCTTGCCATCTCCCCTGACAAGATACTATGCACGCGAAGATCTCGAGCTTCACTGCCTGTCACTGTGCCGCCACGTGATGGCAGTGTGGCCCCTGCTATCTTTCCTGTTGGTAACACCCATCGGTGGAGGGGATCAGCGGCTTCCCGTAATCCCCTATGTTCGCAATCGGCGGAGAAACCCCCTGCCCCTGGATCCTCCGCAGATTTCGGACATCGGGAATTGGGGGGGGGAGGGGATCTGCGGCTTCCCGTAATCCCCTATGTTCCAGCGTGCGACGGCCACGATGACTCGCGGGTCGACGCGGGCTGAGGGGCTAGAACTCGATGCGGCCGTAGGCGCCGCGCATGTAGTCCTCGGCGTGGGCCTCGCGCAGGACGGTGGCTTGGTTGGGGTCGATGCCACGCTCGACCTCCTCGCGAGAGACGTACTCGCCGTTGCGATTCCGGACCACGCGGTCGGGGGGGATCTGTTCGATGCGCCCCGTGTGTTCGTTCACGTACCCGCCAGTGTCGCGCAAGGTGTCGTAGCTCATCTCGGCGATGGCGTCCATGGTATCCCAGCGGCTCTGGCGGATCTGGTTGTCGATCTCGTTCATGTGGGCGTAGGTCTCCCGGATCTTGGCGGCGGCTTGGGCATTGCCCTGGGTGATCCGCCGGAGGAAGGCGGGCGTGAGCTCCATCGAGGCGCAGATCTTCTCGAGGACGGGTGAGTCGCGGACGAACTGCCCGGGCGGGGCGCACCATCCGCGGAGCGTGACGCTCAGGTCGGTGAGCGGGCCGGCGAAGCCACCCTGAAGGGTGAGGGTCTGGAGCCCCGCGACCATGGCCACGAGCACTGGTTCCCCGTCGACGCGGGCCTCGGCGAGGCAATCGTAAACGGTAATGTCGGAACGGCCCACCCCGAGTCCGGCCAGCAATCCGGCCACGTGCTGGTTCAGGTTCCGAAACAGGTCAGTGAGGGGCTGGTTCACACTGAACTTGAGGAGGCGGGGTTCCTGCGAGATCTGGGACAGGGCGGCGAGCACGGTCTGTTCCGGACTGGCGAACTGGGCGGCCTGGTAACCGCGAAGCACGTGGAGGGGATCCTGGAGGAGCTGCGGGGAGCAGTAACGCGGGCACCATTGAAACGCGCGGCTGAGGGGTTGGTGAGGATCCCGCACGACCCAGTCAATGTTGTCCTTGCCGCTGCGGCCATCGCTGCTCTCGATCGGCCAGCCTTCCGGGTGACGGAGCGTGAAGCCTCCGGCGGGTGACACGTAATCCAGCCATCGTCCGCGGGGGGGCTGGAAGCCGAAGCCCTGCGCGATCTGACGCAAGCGAGGCAGTTCGCTTTCGAACCGGTCGCGCGGGGCCATGGCGCCAATCACCAGGGCCATCGAGCCCCCGGCGGTGAGCAGGGCGCAGTACCGGCCTTCCACGGGTTTCCCCGCGGCCACGCTGGTAAAGCGTGCGAGCGCGCGGTCGGGTGACGGCTGGCCCACGACCTCCGCTTCGAACCGCGGTTCCGACTGGGCGACGAACTTGGCGAACTGGCGGGCGATGGCGGCGGCGTCGGTGCCGGGGCGCGGGCGGAACGGCAGGACGAACGCAAGATTGGCCGGTTCGTTTACCTGCTCGACCGCGAGCAGCACTCCCCCATGGAGTCGCACCCAATAATTGGTGGGGACGTGGGCCTGCACGCCCACCAGGGGATTGTCGAAGTCGGTCCAGCCAACCGGACAAGGAGGGCGTGCCGCCGGTGGCGTGGCGAGTCGGGTGGCTGGGCCCGAGGCGCGTGGTGAGTCCGCGGCGTGGAGGGACGGGGTGATGAGGGCAAACGCCAGGCAGGCGAAGCGAAGATCAGTCATAGGGCGAGCCGGTCGTGCGGTTGTGGGGATGTCCGAGCCATGCGCGGGTCTCCTGGGATGAGATCCGGAAGGTGATTCTGAAACCACCAAGGCATCACAACCGGAATGCTAATACAAGGAACGCGGGCGTCAACCGGCCAGCAGGCCCAGACAGCAGTCCCATTTGGCCGAATCGCCCCAGGCCGGGTGAGGGCACCCGGGCGAAAACCTGGCCCACACGCGCCCCTGTAGGCCGGGTGCCCTCACCCGGCGACCCCTCGGGCCAAAAGGGGAACTGCGGAGGCCCCGCGCCGGCAGACGGTTCGGCGGTCAGCCGCCGGAAGGTTTGGCGAGGACCGTGCCCACCAGTTCGCGCACGTCGTGGACGCCTTTGCGGCGCATGAAGTCTTGCAGGCCGGCCAGGACCTGAAAGGCGGTTTGGGGTTCGTAGAAGGTGGCGGTGCCCACCGCCACGGCGCTGGCGCCGGCCAGGAGGAACTCGAGGGCATCGGCGGCGTTCTGGATGCCGCCCATGCCGATGATGGGGATCTGGACGGCGGCGGCGGCCTCCCAGACGAGCTTGATGGCGATGGGTTTGATGCAGGGGCCGGTGAGTCCGCCGGTGACATTGGCCAGGCGCGGCTTGCGGGTCTCGATGTCGATGGCCATGGCCGGGTAGCTGTTCATGATGGCCAGGGCGTCGCTGCCGGCCTCGGCGGCGGCGCGGGCGTAGGGGGCGATGCTGACGACGTTCGGGCTCAGCTTGGTGATCAGGGGCAGGGACGTGGCGCGGCGGCAGGCGGCGACGACCTGGGCGAGCAGTTTCACGTCGGTGCCGAACTGGGCGCCGCCTTCCTTGATGTTGGGGCAGGAGACGTTGAGTTCGAGTGCGCCGATGCCTTCGACGGCGTCGAAGCGCCGGGCCACTTCGGCGTACTCCTCGACGGTGGTGCCCCAGATGTTCAGGATGACGGGGACCTTCAAAGTGCGGAGGAAGGGCCAGTACTTCTGGAGGAAGCCATCGACGCCGGGGCCCTGGAGCCCGATGGCGTTGAGGAGGCCGCTGGTGACCTCGGCGGTGCGGGGGTCTTGCCGCGGACGGGGCCAGCCGGATGCCTTGACCACGACGGCGCCCAGTTGGTTGAGATCGAGGAGGCGGGCGTACTCGACGCCGTAGCCGAACGTGCCGGAGGCAACGGTGACGGGGTTCGGCAGGGTGAGTTTGCCGAGGGCGACGGAGAGGTTGAGGGGCGCGTCGGCCTGCATCGGGGCAAAGGCTAGAGAGCGCGGCGGCGCGCCGCAAGGCGCGAGCGGCGTCGGCGTTCGCACGGCTGTGGAAGGGGGCGTGACGACGCCCACTATGTCACGCTGGGCACGCCGCAGCCCTGGCCCGGCATCGGCCTCCACGATCCGGTGCAGAACAGCCTCAACGACGGCGTGTGGCCGCGCTGTTGGTGGCGGCAGGCGTTTGCAGGTAGGGGCCGAGGCCCAGGCGGGTGACCAGATCAAGGAGGGCCTTTTCGACATCGGCAGAAGTGCGCAGGTCGCGCAGGATTTCGTTTTGGAGGCCGAGGTGGAACGTGGCGGGGGGCGTCTTGCTGCCGAGCTGGTAGGCGCGGATGCGTTCGAGGGTGAGGTTGAGGGTGTCAATGCCGCCGAAACGCCAGGTGGCGAAGCCGGGGCGGGCGGTGCGGTGGGTGATGGCGGCGCGGATGACGGGGAGGTTGGCGCCGCCCTGGGCGTCGCGGACGATCGTCAGCTCGGCGAGGTGGAGTCGGATCAGCCGCCAGCGGAGGCGGCCGGTGGCCAGGGCGAGGCGGTCGTACTGGAGGGTGGCGTCGGGGATTTCGAGGAACGGGGTGCCGCCGTACTCGGGGGGGTTGAAGAGCTTGACATTGTGGAGGGTGAGGGTGGGGGAGAGGAGGTGGGCTTCGAGGCGGCCGATCTGGGTTTCGAGGCCGGTGCGCTGGCGGAGGCGGGTTTCGGTGAGCTCCTTGAGCACGCTGTCCTTGAGGAGGAGGGCAGCCACCGTGAGGACAAGCAGCAGGAGCAGCAGCCGGAAGAGCCACCGCACGATGAACTTCATGGGAGTCGGATACCATGGGGGAGGCGGGCAGGCAACGCCGCCCTGCAGCGGGGCGGCTTGAAATTAGAATAGGTCTAAATATTGACAGGCGACCGGGACGCGCTACGTTGCGCGGCCATGAAGAAGCAGGTCAACCAGCCGGCACTGCCGCCGGGCCTCGACGAGCGGCTCGCCCGCAGCGGCCTGCGTCCCACCACGCAGCGCCGCCAGGTGTACCGTGTGCTCCTCCAGAAGCGCGATCATCCCAGCGCCGAGGAGGTCTTCATCCGCGCCAAGCAGGAGTTGCCGGACATCTCGATGGCCACGGTCTACAACTGCCTGGACACGCTCGTGCGCTGTGGGCTCGTCAAGCAGGTCCACCACGATCGCGGCGCCACCCGCTACTGCTCGAACATGAGCGAGCACCACCATTTCTATTGCGACGAGTGCGGCGGCACCTACGACATCACGACGGACCCCGAGGAGGGGCACCCCGAGATGCGTCTGCCGCCCGGCTTCCGGATGCGGGGCTACGAGATCGCCTTCAACGGCCTCTGCCCCGCCTGCGCCACGAAGAAGCGTTAACCCCTCTCCCCTGATATCGCACCTATGAGCACCGCCCTTTCCACCATCGAGGAATTCGTCAATACCGAGTACAAGTACGGGTTCGTCAGCGACATCGAGTCGGACACCTTCCCCCCCGGATTGAATGAGGACGTCGTGCGCGCCATCTCGGCCAAGAAGCAGGAGCCGGAGTTTCTGTGCGAATGGCGGCTGCGGGCCTACCGGCACTGGCTGACGATGACCGAGCCCAAGTGGCCCAAGGCCTACTACCCGCCCATCGATTACCAGGGCATCAGCTACTACGCCGCGCCCAAGCCGAAGGCGCAACTGGCCAGCCTGGACGAGGTCGATCCCGAGCTGCGCCGGACTTTCGAGAAGCTGGGCATTTCGCTGGACGAGCAGAAGCGGCTGGCGGGCGTGGCGGTGGATGCCGTGATGGACAGCGTGTCCGTGGCGACGACGTTCCAGAAGGACCTGGAGAAGCACGGCGTGATCTTCTGCTCGTTCTCCGAGGCGGTCCGCAAGCACCCCGAGCTGGTCGAGAAATACCTCGGCTCGGTGGTGCCGCTGACCGACAACTACTTCGCGGCGCTCAACTCGGCCGTGTTCAGCGACGGTTCCTTCTGCTACGTGCCGAAGGGCGTGCGTTGCCCGATGGAGCTCTCGACGTACTTCCGGATCAACGCCAAGAACACGGGCCAGTTCGAGCGGACCTTGATCATCGCCGAAGAGGGCGCGTACGTGAGCTATCTGGAAGGCTGCACGGCGCCGATGCGGGATGAGAACCAGTTGCACGCTGCGGTCGTGGAGTTGGTGGCCCTGGACAACGCCGAGATCAAGTACAGCACCGTGCAGAACTGGTACCCCGGCGACGCGCACGGTCGCGGCGGCATCTACAACTTCGTGACCAAGCGCGGGGTCTGCAAAGGGCGGCGCTCGAAGATCTCGTGGACGCAGGTCGAGACCGGCTCCGCGATCACCTGGAAGTACCCGAGCTGCATCCTGCTGGGGGAGGACTCGGTGGGCGAGTTCTACTCGGTGGCCCTGACCAACCACTACCAGCAGGCCGATACCGGCACGAAAATGATCCACGTGGGGAAGAACACGCGGAGCACCATCGTCTCGAAGGGCATCTCGGCCGGGCACGGACAGAACAGCTACCGCGGGCTGGTGGCGATCCGGAAGAGCGCGACCGGGGCGCGGAACTTCTCGCAGTGCGATTCGCTGCTGATCGGGCAGCAGTGCGGGGCGCACACCTTCCCGTACATCGAGGTCAAGAACACGAGCGCCCAGATCGAACACGAGGCGACCACCTCGAAGATCGGGGAGGACCAGATTTTTTACTGCAACCAGCGGGGCATCTCGAAGCAGGACGCCGTCAACATGATTGTCAACGGGTTCTGCAAGGAGGTCTTCAAGGAGCTGCCCATGGAGTTCGCCGTGGAGGCCCAGAAGCTGCTGGGCGTGAGCCTCGAGGGCAGCGTCGGCTGAGGCTTCGACCTCCTCCGCTGCCAACACCGGAACGGACGTGAACGATTTGACTTACCCATGAATACAACCTCCATCCTGGACATCAAGAACCTGCACGCCGGCGTGGCCGGCAAGGCGATCCTCAAAGGCATCAGTCTGACCATCGGCCCGGGCGAAGTGCACGCCGTCATGGGGCCGAACGGCAGCGGGAAGAGCACGCTGGCCGCGGTCCTGGCCGGGCGCGAAGGCTACGACATCACCGCCGGCGAAGCGCGGTACCTGGGTCAAGACCTGCTCGAACTGGATCCGGAGGAGCGGGCCCGGGCCGGCCTGTTCCTGGCGTTCCAGTACCCGGTCGAGATCCCGGGCGTCAACAGCACCTACTTCCTGAAATCGGCGCTGAATGAGCAGCGGAAGCATCGGGGTCTGCCGGAGCTTGACGCCATCGAGTTCCTCAAGCTCGTGAAGGAGAAGATCAAGCTGCTGGACCTGAACGAGGACCTGCTCAAGCGGGCGGTGAACGTTGGGTTCTCCGGCGGCGAGAAGAAGCGGAATGAGATCTTCCAGATGGCGGTGCTGGATCCGACGCTGGCCGTGCTGGACGAGACGGATTCGGGGCTGGATATCGATGCCTTGCGGGTGGTTTCCGAGGGCGTGAACAAGCTCAAGGCCCCGGGTAAGGCCCAGCTTGTGATCACGCATTACCAGCGGCTGCTCAACCATATCGTGCCCGACTACGTGCACGTCCTCATGGAGGGACGGATCGTGCGGTCGGGCGGCAAAGAGCTGGCGCTCGAGCTGGAGGAACGCGGCTACGACTGGATCAGCCGCGAGCTGCAACTGGCGGCCTGAACGGAGTGCTTGCCATGAGTGCTGTTGCTCCTGCCACGGTCCGGCCGGTGGAACCGGCGACGGAAGTCGATCCCTGGGTGCAGCCTTTCGCCCGCCTTGAGTCGGGCGCCCTGTTTCCCCAGCAGCCAGCCTGGGTGTTCCCGCTGCGGAAGGCGGGGCTGGCGCGGTTTGCGGAGCTGGGCCTGCCCACGCTCGCGCACGAGGACTGGCGGTTCACGAACGTGGCGCCGCTCAAGGGCTTGCCGTTTGCTCCGACGCTGGCGGCGCCGACGCAGCGCCTGGCCGATGGGGAGCTGGACGCGCGTCCGTTCGCGCGGCTGCCGGGCGACCGCCTCGTGTTTCTCGATGGCCACTTCGTGCCCGGGTTGTCGCGGGTGGGGACGGCGTCGGGCGGTGGGGTGGTCACGTCTTTGGCGGCCGCGTTTCGGACGCACGCCGGCCTGCTTGAGAGGCACCTCACCCGGTACGCGCACGGATCGGCGAATCCGTTCACGGCGCTGAACGATGCCTATTTCACTGACGGAGCGTTGATTCACGTGCCGGCCGGGCGGGTGATCGAGCATCCGGTGCAATTGGTGTTCGTTGCCAGCGGCGAGGAGGAGGGGCGAGCACAGCACGTGCGCAACCTGATCCTGGCGGAAGCGGGCAGCCAGTTCACGGTGGTGGAGCATTACCTGGGACGGGGGACGGCGACAACCGTGACCAACGCGGTCACCGAGGTGGTGGCGGCGGACCAGGTGGTGATGGATCACCTCAAGTTCCAGGATGAATCCCGGGCCGCCTATCACTTCGCGGCGGTGCATGCCGACCTCGGGCGGGCTTCGCAGGTGAACCTGCACTCTTTTGCCCTCGGGAGCCGGGTGTCGCGGCACAACATTCACACCGCGCTGAATGGCGAGGGGTTGGAGTGCGTGCTGAACGGGCTTTACCTGACCGACGGCGACCAGTTGGCCGATCACTACATGGTGGTGGAGCACGCGCAGCCACACACGGCCAGCCACGAGTATTTCAACGGCATTCTCGAGGGGCGCTCGCGCGGCGTGTTTCACGGCCGGATCCTGGTCCGGCCCGGGGCGCAGAAGACCGATGCCAAGCAGACCAACAAGAACCTGCTGCTCTCGGACGACGCGACCGTCAACACCAAGCCCCAGTTGGAGATCTACGCCGATGACGTCAAGTGCACGCACGGCGCGACCGTCGGGCAGTTGCCGCCCGAACAGATCTTCTACCTGCGCTCGCGCGGGTTGCCGCTTGAGACGGCGCGGCGGATGTTGATTCACGCGTTCGCCGGGGAGATCATCGACCGCGTGCGGTGTGCCCCGCTGCGCGAGGAACTGGACCGTCTGGTCTGGGACCGGCTCGAACAGGACACGCAGATTCAGGTGGGTCCGCACGCTTGAAGCTCATGTCGGACGAACTGAACGATCTCTACCAGCAAGTCATTCTGGACCACAGCCGGAGCCCGCGGAACTTCCGGCGGATCGAGCACGCGAACCGTCTGGCCCGGGGCCACAACCCGCTGTGCGGCGACCAGCTCACGTTGTTCCTCCAGACCGAGGGCGACGTGATTCGGGACATCGCCTTTCAGGGGGACGGCTGCGCGATCTCGCGGGCGTCGGCGTCGCTATTGACCGAGGCGCTGAAAGGCCGGCGCCAGAGCGAGGTTCGGGCGCTCTTCGACCGCGTGCATACGCTGGTGACGACCGGCGGCGGGGACGCCGAAGACCTGGGCAAGCTGGCGGTGTTCGCGGGCGTGCACCGGTTTCCGGCCCGCGTGAAGTGTGCGCTGCTGGCGTGGCACGCCGCGCTGGCCGCCGTCGAGGGTCAGAACCAGCCGGTCTCGACGGAAACCCCGGCTGATTGAACCTATGAATCCTCCGGACAAAGTCATTCTCCAACGGGACGTCGAGGCCACGGTGGTGCCGGTGGGCACGAAGGTGACCCTGCTGGCCGGAGAGACGGCCTACATCACCCAGGCGCTCGGGGGGACCTACACCGTGGTCGTCAACGGCAACATGTTCCGGGTGGAAGGATCGCAGGCCGACGCCCTTGGCATTGAGACCGCGTCCGCGACGCCGGTGGCGAGCGGCAAACCCCAGACGCGGGAGGAGGTCGAACAGGCCGTGTGGGAGGTCCTCAAGACCTGCTATGACCCGGAGATCCCGGTCAACATCGTGGACCTGGGCCTGGTGTACGATTGCGCGGTCGCGCCGGTGCCCGGCGCCGGGACCTACCGGGTGGATGTCAAAATGACCCTCACGGCGCCGGGCTGCGGCATGGGCCCTGTCATTCAGCAGGATGCCCAGAGCAAGGTGCTGGGCCTCGAGCGCGTCGAGGAGGTGAACGTCGAGCTGGTCTGGGACCCACCCTGGAACCAGGCCATGATGACCGACGCGGCCAAGCTGGAACTGGGTCTGCTGTAGCCACCCATGCTCACCGAACTTGCCCCTCCTGCCCGCCGCGCTGACGACACCCGGTTTGAGCAGTGCCGCGCGGACTTTCCGATCCTGGACCAGCGGGTGCATGGACATCCGCTCGTGTACTTCGACAACGCGGCCACCAGCCAGAAACCCCGGGCGGTGCTCGACGCCCTGGACTGCTATTACCGGCGGGACAACGCGAATGTGCATCGGGGAATCCACGAGCTCAGCAACCGGGCCACCGCCGGTTACGAAGGGGCGCGCGCCCGCGTGGCGCGCTTTCTGAACGCGCAACGCCCGGAGGAGATCGTCTGGACCCGGGGCACTACGGAGGCGATCAATCTGGTGGCGCAGACCTGGGGTGGGGCTCACCTCCGCCGCGGGGACCGGATTCTGCTCACCGAGATGGAGCACCACAGCAACCTGGTGCCCTGGCAGTTGCTCGCCCAGCGGACGGGAGCGGAGCTGAGGTTTTTGCCGGTGACCGGCGACGAGGGCTTGCTGGACCTGAGCCATCTGGAGGCGGAGCTCGTGCCCGGGGTCAAGCTGTTCGCCTTCACCCACATTTCGAACACGCTGGGCACCGTCAACCCGGCGGCCGAGCTGTGTCAGCGCGCGCGCGAGGTGGGGGCCGTCTCGCTGGTGGATGCCGCCCAGAGCGCCGGGCACCTCCCGCTGGATGTGCAGGCGTTGGGCTGCGATTTCCTGGTCTTTTCCGGCCACAAGATCTGCGGGCCCACCGGCATTGGCGCGTTGTATGGCCGGCACGAGTTGCTCGAGGCGCTGCCTCCCTGGCAGGGCGGAGGCGACATGATCGCGAGCGTCGATTACCACGCGAGCACCTGGAACACGGTGCCGCACAAGTTCGAGGCAGGCACGCCGGACATCGCGGGCGCGATCGGGCTGGCGGCGGCGATGGATTACCTCGATGCCCTGGGGCGGGACCGCATCTTCGCGCACGATCAAGCGCTGGGCGCTTACGCGTACGAGCGATTACGGGCACTCAAGGGCATCCGTCTGTTCGGACCGCGCGTGGGGCGGGCCGGGCTGGTGAGCTTCCTGCTCGCGGACGTTCATGCGCATGACCTGGTGACGGTGGCGGACCAGTTTGGCGTGGCGCTGCGAGGCGGTCATCACTGCAATCAACCGCTGATGAAGAAGCTGGGCGTCAGTTCGACGGCCCGGGCCAGCTTCTACTTCTACAACACGCGCGCGGAAGTGGACCGGTTCCTCGACGTGATGCGCGAGGTGCAGCGGTTTTCGGGTAGGCTGAACCGAAACCGGCACCCTAAGCTGACGACGTCTGGGGCAGGCCAAGACTGGTTCTCAGGCCACCCGAAGGTCCTCGTCCAGGGTGGCTCCCGCAGGCGGGCGCGGCAAATGGCGGCGGATGACTTCCAGCGCCGCCGGCAGCCCGTTCAGCCGCGAATGGTCCAAGCAGCGCCGACGCTCCTCCAACCGGCCCAGAAACCGCCGCAGGTCAACCAAGCTGAAGCTGGACATCGGCACCGCCTCGCCTGCCCCGCTGGCCTGCAGGAAATGGGCGTTGATCGCCTGCTCGAAGTTGTTCGGCTCGGGCAGAGCCAGCACCGGTTTGCCCAGGCAAAGCGCCTCCCCCACGAGCTGATTGCCCGCCGTGCTCACCAGCGCGCAACAGCCAGCCAGATCCTCCACAAAGCCCGCCTCGCTCACCGCGCAGAACGTCAGCCTCCCGCGGGGTGGCCGCGTGCCACAACCGTACACCCGGACGTCCCGACCCGAGCTGGCGAGGACCTCGAGCACCCGTTCCGTCATCGACCGGCGCCCGTACGATACGAGATGTTCGCCCGGGCGCGGCGTGGCAGCCGCCACTTCCGGTCGCAGCAACACCCCGATCTGCGTCACCCGCCGACACCCCCGGCGCAGCGGGGGAAAGTAGAACGAAGACACGACCGTTTCCGCCTGGCCGGAGTAGTAGGCGCCCACAATCCAGCGCATGTAACCCGCGTGGAAACGCAGCCGCCACGGCAGCACCCGGAGATCGTACGCACAGAGAAAGTGCTGGTGGTCCAGGCTCAGAAACGGCACGCCACAGCGCCGCGCCGCACGCGGCAGCGCCGGCTCGAAATCCGTGATCACCAGGTCCGGCCTCTCCCGTCGTGCCATCTCCGACAGCCGGTTCACGGTGGCGGGCAGCGCCTTCAGATAGCTGGCCACAAGCCGCAGCGTGCCCAGGTAACGCAACCGGTGCCGCGCGTCGTACGCGAACCGCAGCCCCGGTAGACGCTCGACCCGCACCCGCGACCCGGCATACAGGGGCTCCAGAAAAGCGTAGGCATCCCCCGACGCGAACAGCGTCAATTGATGCCCAGCCTCGAGCGCCTGCACCAGGGCCCGCGCCCGCGTGGCGTGTCCCCGCCCTTCGCCCGACATGCTCAGGAATAGCCTCGCCATGCTCGACTCGCGATCAGGCTGACGCAACGCGGTCTTCCCTGCAACCCGGGCGAGCGGTAGGGTCGCCGGCGTGACGCAACCCGCGCGCGACTACCTCGGGCAGTGCCGGATGCTCCTCGACCGGGTCGAGGCCCAGATGCCCGCCATCCTCCAGGCGGCCGACTGGTTCGCCGCCACCATCCTCGCCGGCCGGATGGTGCATCTCTTCGGTTCCGGCCACAGCCGCATCATGGTCGAGGAGATGTGGCCCCGCTACGGGTCCTTCCCCGGCTTCAACCCCATCGTCGAACTGTCTTTGAGCTTCCACAACCCCGTGGTCGGCCCCAACGGACAACGCCAGGCCATGTTCCTCGAGAACGTCAGCGGACTGGCCGACCGCATCCTGCGCAACTTCGACCTCTCGCCACAGGACAGCGCCCTGGTCGTGTCCTCCAGCGGCGCGAACATCGTGCCCATCGAGATGGCCGAAGGCTTCCAGCGGCGCGGCCTCAAGACCGTGGCCATCGTCAGCCAGCAACACTCCGCCGCCAGCCGCAGCCAGCGCGCCGATGGCCGCAAGCTCACCGACTTCGCGGATCTCGTCCTCGACACCGGCGCCCCCGTGGGCGACGCCATGGTGCGCTTGCCGGGACTCGACACCCCCGTAGCCCCTGGCTCGACCGTCGGCGGTTGCCTGCTGATCAATGCGATCAAGTCCGAAGTCGCCGCCCGCCTCACCGCCGCCGGCCGACCGCCGCTCGTCCTCTCCGCGGCTGCCGTCGTCGGCCCCCAGCGAGCCACCGCGATCTTCGAAGCCGCCTACGACGAGCACGCCCGCCGCCTCGCCGCCCTCTATCAGCACCTCGGCCTCCCGGCCGCCTCCTGACCCCATGCAAACCTGTCCGCTCCGCACCTCGGTCATCGGCAGCTACCCCTTCCCGGGCTGGCTGGAATTCGCCACCCAACACCTCGACCGCTTCGGTCCCGATGACCGGGCCGAACTGCAGGACGACGCCGTGACGTGCGCCGTGCAGGACCAACTGGCCGCCGGCCTGGACGTGGTCACCGACGGCGAGCAAACCCGGCTCGACTTCAACCTCTCCTTCTACGGCCACCTCGAAGGCATTGACCTCGAGACGGCGCCTTCCCGGCGCTGGGGCCCGCCCGCTCACGATCAGCGCGGCAAACACCACATCGTCGGCCCCTTGCAGGCACCCCACGGCCTCGGCGCGGTCGCCGAGTACCAGCGCCTGGAACGGTTGGCCAACGCGCGTCTGGGCCCGCGCCCGCCGGGCAACCCCTCGCCCTTGGTCGGCCCGACGCTGAAAGCCAGTGTGCCTGGCCCCTACACGCTCGCCGGCCGCCTGCTCCCCAACCCGGCCCTCGATTACCCGGATCGGTGGGCGCTCGCTGAGGCCTTGCTCCCCATCGTCCGCCGGGAACTCGAGGCACTCGTTGCCGCCGGTTGCCAGGAGATCAGCGTGGACGAACCCAGCATGAGCTGTTACGCGCATCGCGAGAACCCGCGCCGCCTCGTCAGCCTCTTCAACCGCACGGTGGAGACGGTGCGCGGCCGGACCCGGGTCTGCACCCACCTGTGCTTTGGGAACTACAAGGCCCGGGCGGTCGGTCCGCGCCAGCTCGCCCCGCTCTTTCCGGCGTTTCTCGATTTCGCCTGTGACGAGATGCACGTCGAAATGGCCAGCCGCGAGTTTGCCGAACTCGAGCTCATCCGGCCGATCGCGGAGCGTCGCGACGTGGCGGTGGGCGTGGTGGACGTCAAGAGCTACTACGTCGAAACCCCGGACGACATTGCGCGACGCGTGAAGCGTTGTCTTGAGTTTGCCCCGGCGGACCGGCTGGTGCTGGCGCCGGATTGCGGTCTGAGCCAGACCGCCCGCTGGGCGGCCCGCCAGAAGCTGGTGAATCTCGTCGCGGGTGTGCGGGAGGTGCGCCGCGAAGTCGGTTTGGTCGGCTGATCCTCTGTGTCCTGCTGAGCTCTGTGCTGAACCCGGGTCCGGCTTTTCAGCACAGAGCTCAGGAGGACACAGAGAACAACCGCAGCGGACAGCCACCCTTTCGGTATCTGGCTTTCCACGTGCCTCGACCCAGAATCGAGCCCGGAACGAACGACCCGAAGATTGGTGTCGCACACCCTCCCCGTCCACCTCCCGGCGGATCAGGCCGGTTCGCCAAACGCAAACGCGCCGTAACCCACCACGCGGTCCCGGCTCCCGCCCGCGTCTGCCGAGTTGCTCAGTTGCAGCGTCTCCCGGTGGACCTTGCCCTGCGCGAGTTTGTCCGACGCGGTGCGCTCGTCGAGGCGCTGGGCGACCTCGACCTGAGCCCGGACGAACTGCGCGAAGCGTTCGACCCGGCGTACGATCTGGCAGCGATGCGACGCGCGGAAACCCCCGCTCCCTATGCCCGAAAGCCCCGTGCTCGCCGATAGCAGCTACTACATCCGGCTGAGCCGGGAAGGTCGCAACCCGCTGCAGGAACTCCAGGCTCTCGCCCGGCGACGCGACATGGCCCCTGGGCATCGTGCTGCTGCGAGGTGGCGCGGGGACTGCGTGTGGCCGCCGTGCTCGAGAAGTTCCGTCGGGCCTGGGACGTCATGCTGTATGTGCCTGCCGACCATCGGATCTGGCAGGATACCGAGACGCTTCTGTGGCAGTTGGACCGTGCCGGGACCTGCCTGCCACTATCGGACGTGATGATCGCCTGTTGCGCGCGCCGCATCGGGGCCGTGGTCCTGACCTTCGACGAGCACTTTCAGCGGATTCCCGGCATCCGTGCCGTCAGCGAGATCGGGTAACCCCGGCCCATGAAGCGCCCCCAACGCAGCGACGACGACCTGCTTGCCGACGTGGAGGCGGCCCGGCGCGCCGCGGACCAACTCCACCTCTGGTGGCTGGGCCAGAGCGGTTTTCTGGTGCAGTGGCAAGGCCAGCATCTCCTCCTGGATCCCTATCTCTCCGATTCGCTCACCCGCAAGTATGCGGGCACGGACAAACCGCACGAACGTCTCACCGCGCGTGTCATCGCTCCCGAGCGGCTGACCTTCATCCAAGCGGTCACGTCCAGCCACAACCACACCGACCATCTCGACCCCGACACGCTGCAGCCGCTGGCCCGGGTGAATTCGGATCTCCGCCTGATCTGTGCCCGGGCCAACCGTGCCGAAGCCCTCCGGCGATCCGGTCTGCCGGAGGGGCGCGTGCTCGATCTCGACCCGGACAACGCCCCGTGTTCGGTCACCGTTAGCTCGTTCGAATGCCACGCGGTGCCGGCCGCTCACGAACAGCTCGAACGCGATTCCGCCGGGCATTACACGCACGTCGGGTTCGTCGTGAAGGCGGGGCCGTTCACCTTGTTCCACCCCGGCGACACCGTCGCTACGGGTCTGGTCGATGGTTGCGCCCGTTCGGCATCGACATCGCGCTGCTGCCGATCAACGGGCGCGCGCCGGAGCGGCGCGTGGCCGGCAACCTGTGGGGACGCGAGGCCGCCGCGCTGGCGAAGGACATCGGGGCGGGCGTCGTCGTGCCCTATCACTACGATTTGTTCGCGTTCAACACCGCGACGCCCGACGAGTTCGTGGCCGAGTGTCAGCGGCTGGGCCAGCGGTGCCGCGTGCTGGAGAACGGCGGACGCCTGAGCTGGCCCGGAACCGCCCAAGCCGCGGCGCGCTGCGATATCTCGTTCCCCGTAGGCGCGACGTGAGGAGGCGAAGCGACGTGCTTCCGCTGCACAACGCACTCCTCACGTCGGCGCCTACGGGGGGGGGGCGGCGAGGTCAGCGCGCAGGCATTCGGTACTGACGGCACATGCGGGATGGTCAGCGGTCCGTGCGGCAACACCGCCACCCGGGCGGTCGGACCCAGTTCGGCGAGTTGCTCGTGCACCCAGTGGCCGGGGGCGTGACACGGTTCAAAGTGACAGGCCCGCGCCACGTCGTCCGGCAGGCTGCTGAACAAGAGCGTTCGGGCGTGTCCCTGGATCTGGGCCTGGATCTGCGCCTGCCATTGCTCGGGCTGAATCTCCGGGGCCGATCCCAGTTGCCGGAGAAGCTCCGCGGGGTCCGCCGCCGAACGCAGAAGCCGTTCGAAGGGGCTCCCTGCTGGCACGCCTTCCCGGCATTCGCAGGCCAGCAGGATGGTGCCGCCGTCCTTCACAATCCGCGACGCCGCGCTTAATCCTTTCACCCCCTGGTACAGGTTCAGGTCGAGCGGGTGTCCGCTGTTGGTGGTCACGACGATGTCGAACGCGGCCGGGACCGGTTGCAGGGCGGAACGCCGCACGAACTCGGTGCCGGCCTGGTGGGCGGCAATCAGGTCCCCCGCGAACACGCCGGTGATCTGGCGCCGCGCGTTCAGCGCCACGTTCAGCAGGAAGCTGGGGCCGATCCGCAGGGCGACCTCGCGCAACTCCTCCCACACGGGATTCCCGAAGGTGACGCCGAAGGTCGCCTGCGGGCTGCGGATGTTCTCCGGCCGATGGTTGGCCATCACGCTCGCGAGGCCGGCGCATCCGGGGATGATGCCCTTGGGACCGCCGCTGAACCCGGCGAAGAAGTGCGGTTCGATGAAGCCCGTAATGACCCGCACATCGGCCTCGGCCAGGTGGCGGTTGAGCAACGCGGGCGTCCCGTCCCGCATGGAGCCGACCGCGACGAGCGAGGCGTCGTCGTGGCAGTCGTGGTTGAGGACGCGATGGCGGGCGAGGACTTCCGGGGTGAGCAGCCGGGCCAATTCCTCCGGGGTGTTGGGGCGGTGGGTGCCGGTGGAGTTGAGCAGGGTGATGTGGTCGGCTGGCACGTGGTCAAGCTCGGCCAGCAGCCACGGGATCAGGCGCTCGTTCGGCGTGGCGCGGGTGCTGTCGGTGAACACGAGGCACACGCGGTCCGTGGCGCGGACGCTGTCCCGCAAAGGCGGGGCGCCGATTGGCTGTCGCAAGGCCGCCCGTACGGCCGCGTGTTCGTCCGGCAACCCCGGCTGGTCCGTCGGTTCGATGACGGTGGTGCGGTCGTCCGGCAGATCCACTGCCAGCCCGTTTCGGCCATAGGCAAGTTCGATGCGCATGGAAGCGAAGTGTGCGAGAGGTTGAACCGGAGCCGGGGCGGAAGCAAGGGCGGGACGCCCGATCCCTCCCAGCCGGGCGTGCAAGGGTTCCCCGGAAGCGAACGTCCGCCGCGTGAGGGCACGCGGCCTACAGGTTCAGGGTTGTAGGCCGCGTGCCCTCACGCGGCGGACGATGCCCTCACGCGGCGGACGATGCCCTCACGCGGCGGACGATGCCCGCTCGGCCTGTTCGGGGCTGACCGTCTCCCGATCACCGCCCGCCCGGCGCCACTGGCAGGAGGAGGTGCGAGGGGTGTTGCGCGTCCAGGAAGACCACGTTGCGCGCGGCGCGCCGGTAATCCCGGGCACGAAAGGGATCGCCGGTGTTGGGGTTGGGATCGTAGCCGGGCGCACTGCTCGAGGTGACGTGCACGCGCAGGCAGTGGCCGCGGTTGAAGATGAGGCTTGTGGACCAGAGATCGATTTCGAGCGGATACACCTCGCCCGGTTTGAGGAACGCTTCCCGGTCGAAGCCGCTGCGGAATCGGCCGCGCAACTGGCCCTCGCAGACGTTGATCGAACGGCCGTCCGGGTAGACATCGCACAGGCGCACGAAGAAATCGGTGTCGGGCGCATCGCTGCTGACCCAGAGCTTCGCGCGGACCCGACCCGTGACCTCGAGCGGTTCGGTCAACGGAGCGCTGGTGAACACCAGCACGTCGGGACGCGACTCGATGGGGCGCTGGTCTTTGCCGCCGGCGGGCAGGGTAAGCTGGAGACCGCCGAGGGTGGGCACTGGGTCACCCGGATCATACAGGTAAGCCAGCGGGAGGGCGTTCCCGGAAGGCGCGGTTCGCAGCGCGCGGTCGGCCTGGAGATACCACGCCTGGTTGCGGGTGGGAACCGGCGGCCACTGGTCGGCGGTGCGCCAGACATTGCCGGGCGCCTGCGGGTCAGTCACATCACCCATCACGTAGTAGGTGACTGCCGGCGCGGTCGCCAGGCCGTTGTCTTCGCCCTTGAGCTGCGCGTCGAACCACTTCCAGGAATCGTGAATGTCGTTCGGCGGCCGCTTGGCGTTGTCGGGGAAGGTGAGGTCGCCGGCCTTGGTCTGCAGCACGCCATGCGTCCAGGGGCCCATGACGAGCTTTTGCCGACCCCGCGCCGCCGGACCCCCGCGGGTCTGGTACCCGACAAACGAGTCGATGGTGCCCTGGGCGAAGATGTCGTACCAGCCACCGAGGTGGACGGCGACCGTGGTGGCCTCGGCGTAGCGGGGGGAAACGTCGCGCGCGCGCCAGTAGTCATCGTACGCCGGGTGCGCCTCCCAGACGGCGAGCGCGTTCGTGCCGAAGCGGCTGCCCCGGATCCAGTCCTCGATCATCGCCTTCTTGAACACGCCGCCGGGATAGATGCCGGCGTAAAGATCCGGCGCGCCGACGACCAGGTGCTGGCAGAGGGGTTGGGGCGCATCGCGGCCCACCATGAGCAACTGGGTGATGGCACCCGCCGAGCCGCCCCAGGTGCCGATCTTCCCGTTGCACCAGGGTTGCGCCTGCAGCCATTTCAGGGTGTCCGGGCCGTCGGTATGATCCAGGTGGAACGGGAGGTTGTCGCCTTCCGAGGCGAAGCGGCCCCGGCAATCCTGCACCACGACCGCGTAACCGCGCTTGGCGCCGTCGGCCCCGATGCCGGCGCCCATGACCTTGTTGTACGGCGTGCGGGCCAGGATGACCGGCCAGGGGCCCGCGCCGTCGGGAAGGTAGATGTCCGTGGCCAGGCGCACGCCGTCGCGCATGGGGACCATCTCCGTCTGTTTGCCCTCGGCCGCCGACAGGGAAAGGCAGGTGCCGAGCAGGAGCGCCAAACCGAGGCGGGCGGGCGGCCGGGTGCGGGGATGCGAAAAGGTCGGTTCCCTTAGGACCTGCTCAGGGGTCAGGGACCGGGGAGGGTGCAGGCGGGACGCCCGCACCACAGGTTCAGGGAGCACCTCCCTCAGCCCAATTCCCGATGTTCGTAATCGGCGGAGAATCCAAGACGGGAAGTCCCTCCACCGATTACGAACATCGGAGATGGGGGAAGTGGCCTGGCTCTCCTGGATCTGCACAGGGGCCATGAACCCTCCCCGCCGGCAGGGGACCCGGCCTACAGGTTGTAGGCCCGGTGCCCTTACCGGGCGGTTCATGGAGACGCTTCGGCGCGGAGAACGGGTGGGCTTTCATGGCGGCTCGATGGGCGGCGGTCTTGTGTTGCGGAACAGCACCGAACGCTGTCCGGATCAAGTCCGGGCATGAACCGGCGTCCCACACTGTAGGAGTCGAGGTGACGAGACTCGGCAGAGCCTCCTGACGTCGGCTCCTACGCCTACAAGCTTCCGGCGGGAGCCAGACGGGCGAAACTCTCTTCGATGGTGGCCGTGCTCTGGATCCGGGCCAGGCGCGCGTACAGGCCGTCGGCAGCCAGCAGATCCTCGTGCGTGCCGCGTTCCACGATCTCGCCGCGGCGGAGCACGAGGATCTGGTCGGCCCGGACGATGGTGCTCAGGCGGTGCGCGATGACAAAGCTGGTGCGACCGGCCATCAAGCGCTCGAGGGCCTCCTGTATCAGTCGTTCGGTCGCCGTGTCGACGCTCGCGGTGGCCTCGCCGAGGATCAGGATGGGCGTCCTAAGCGGGCCCGGGCAATGCTGACCGTTGCTCGCCGACGCTGGGTTTCACGCCGCCCCGACCCGCGCGTCACAGCCGTCGGGCAGGCGGGTGATGAAGGCGTGGCAGTTGGCCGCCCTGGTGGCCGCGAGCAACGCGTCCTCGGAAGCGTCGAGCCGCCCGTAGAGGACGTTCTCGCGCAGGGTGCCGTTGAAGAGGAAGGGTTCCTGGCTGACCACGGCGATCTGGGCCCGAAGCAAATCCAGGGGCAGCTCGCGCTGGTCGCGTCCGTCGATCAGGATCCGGCCTCCGGTGGCCTCGTAGAAGGCCGGCAGGAGATTCGCGAGCGTGGACTTCCCGGCACCGGTCGGGCCGACCAGCGCGATCATCTGGCCGGCAGGCAGCGCGTGGAGGTTGATGCCACGGAGCACGGTGTCGCCGGCGCCGTAGCGGAAACCAACGTCCTCATAGCGGACCTCCCCTCGCGCCCGCCAGTCGGTCGGAGGCGCGGCGCCGGCGGTTGCCGGACGGTGGACGACTTCCAGTTCAGGAGCCGCCTTGTTCCTGGGTCGACCGGCGCGCCAGGGAAGTTCGTTCGGGCAGGGCGTCCAGATGTCAAAGACCCGCGCTGCGTCGCGCGGGCGGATTGAGCATCTGGTTGAGGCTGTGCAGTCGGCGATGGGTTCGTGGAAGAACATGCCGGCGTAAAGCATGAGAGGCGACAAGTTGGCCGATTCCAGTCGCCGTCGATCACCCGGGCCCCACCATCTGGCCAGGACGAGACCGATACCCAGGGCGCCGACAAACTCCATCGCCGGGCCGTACCACGCCCAGGCGCGCATGACGACGAGCGTACCCTCGCGCAGATCCTCGGCGCGTTGCGCAAACCGCCCGTCCTCGTGGGTCTGGCGTCCGAACGCCTTGATCTGGCGGATGCCCGCAGGTTGTCCATCAGCAGCGCGTTCATGGCGCTGGCGGCCTCACTGCTTCCGGTAGCGCCGGTGGGCCGTCAGGGTGTACCATAGCGCCCGGCCATAGCGGCGCGTAGGCTAACGCGATAGCGTGAGGCTCGGACTGTAGCTGAGCATGAGGATCAGGGCGCCGACGATGCTCAGGAGCTCCCCGTGCCTGTTCGGTGCCGTCGATCCGCGGGCGCTCGACATCATGTTCACGTCCTCGATCACCCGGGTCATCAGGTCGCCCGACGCCCGCGGGTCGAACCACGGCACCGGCAGGCGCTGGAGGCGCGCGTACACCTGGCAGCGCATGTCCCGGATGACATTCTGCTCGAGATGATTGTTGACCCGGATGCGCAGGCTGTTGAACACCTCGCGCAGGAAGAACGCCAGCAACAACCCGCCCGCCGCCGGCGCCAGCAGCTCCACCTTCTGCCGCGTGAGCACCTCATCGATCAGCACCCGCGTCAGCTTCGGGTACAAGAAGCCGAAGGCCAGCGACAGCACCGCACACAGCACCGTCGCCGCCGCCAGCCACCGATAGGGCCACAGATACACCGCCACCCGCCGGACCACCTCGCCCGTGGGCCGCGGTTGCGACTTGAACGTCGGATCCGTATGCGCACCAAAGCCGGGGTGGGTCGACATGCTCGCGAAAGTACTGGCGGCCGGAAGGAAATCCTCGGAGGCACCCCGCAGCGGGTCGGGCGTAACGGGCCCGTAACGCTGCGAGGAGCAGGCTCAGCCGCTCGTGCTCCCCGCCTCCGTGAGAAACGTCACCATGGCCGCGGCGAACGGCGCGAGGTCCCGCGGGGTGCGACTCGAGATGAGGTTGCCGTCCACCACCACCGGTTCATCGACCCAGATCGCTCCGGCGTTCTCGAGATCGTCCTTGATGCCCCGCGAGCCGGTGGCCCGTTTGCCCCGCAGAATGTGCGCCGAGATCGGAATCCAACCGCCGTGACAGATGAACGCCACCAGCTTGCCAGCGGCGTGAAACTCGCGGGTCAGCTCCAGCACCCGGGCTTCCCGACGCAGCTTGTCGGGCATGAACCCGCCGGGAATGAGCAGCCCGCAATAATCCTGGCTCCGCGCGTCCGCAATCCGGAGGTCGGCCGTCGCCGGATAACCGTGTTTGCCGACGAAGGTGCGCCGCTCCGGACCGGCCAACTGCGTGCCGTACCCGGCTTCCTCGAGCCGGAGTTTCGGGTACCAGAGTTCGAGGTCTTCGTAGACATCGTCTCCGAAAGCCAGAAGCATTTTCTGCATGGGGAGGTTTTACGCGAAGCCCGGGGGGCTGAACACCACTTTTGCAGCGGTTCTCACATGGGTGATGTCCGTCCGGCTCCCCGCCCGCACGCTCCGGAGCGGGGACGGCTCAACCGCCCTCGCGCACAAAACGCAGCTCGCGCCGCAGCCGTTCCACCTCGGTGAGCAGTTGGTGGATCATGCGGATCCCGGCCAGGTTCACCCCATGGGTCTCCCGCAGGAACTCGATCTGCCGGAGGGTGCAGACGAGGTGGTCGTCGAACTCCGCCGTCTCCATCCGGGCCGGTTCGACGGGCAACAGGCCGGCTTCGCAGTACTCGAGGAGCGTTGCCCGGTCGATTCCCGTGATGTGTATCACCGTCGCCAGGGTGTAACGCCGCGGCACGGCCGGCAGATCCTGGGCTTCCGGATTCATGCGGTCCTCCGCGGATGGAAGTGCGAACGTCCGGCCAGTTCCTCCCACACCCGGCGTTCCTCGGTCGTGACCGAGTCCGGCGTGACGATGGACAGCACGACGAGCAGGTCGCCCCGGCCACCGCCTTCGGCCGGCAATCCCCGGCCTCGCAGCCGCAGGTGCTGCCCTTTTTGCGACAAGGGCGGGATCTTGACGTCGACCGTCCCCTCGAGCGTGGGGACCGTGACGGTGGCGCCGAGCACCGCCTCCCAGGGCGCCAGCGGGAGATCGTGGTAAAGGTCCGTCCCCTGCACCCGGAAATCGGGATGCCGCGCCAGGCGCACCCGGAGAAACAAGTCCCCCGGCGGCCCCCCGCCGGCGCCGGGCTCGCCCTTGCCGGGGACCCGGATCAGCCGGCCCTCGGTCGCCCCGGTCGGAATCCGAACTCGGAAGCTGTCGGTTTGCCCGGCGCCGGTGCGGGGATCGGTCCGCCGCAGGGAGAGCTGCCGCACCGCGCCCTTCAGGGCCTCGTGCAAGGTCACCAGGAGGTCGCTCTCGACATCGGCACCGCGCTGGGCACCGGCGGTGCGGGACCGGGCGGCCCCGCCCCGGCCAAATCCCGCGGCCCCGCGAAAGCCCTCGCGCCCCCCGAAGTACTGCTCGAAGAAGTCGCTGAACCCAGTGCCGTCGAACTCGAAGTCGGCGAACGGGCTGCCCGCGCCGCCCGGGGTGAAGCCTCCCGGAGGGAAGCCGCCTTCCGGAGGGGGCGGGGCGCCCTGTTTCCAGTCCGCCCCGAGCTGGTCGTATTTGCGGCGCTTCTCGGGATCGCTGAGGACTTCGTACGCCTCGTTGATGGCCTTGAACCTCTCCTCAGCGCTGCGTTTGTCCTTGGCGACGTCCGGATGGTACTTCCGGGCGAGGCGACGGAAGGCGGACTTGATCTCGCGGTCCGTGGCCGAGCGGCTCACGCCGAGCGTTTCGTAGTAGTCCTGGAATTGCACTGCCATACGCGCAGTGAGGAACTGGCACAAACCGCCGGGACGCGCACGGAAAAACTGGCGGAAAAGTCAGGCGAACAGGCCGTGCTGGAGGGACTGAGCCTGCGCCGGCTTGATCAACCCGACGACAGGGAGCGATGGGACAGACTGGTTATTGAGCGCCATTACTTGAAGAGCGCCCGTCTCGCGGGAGAGCGATGGCGTTACGTGGCCCCGTACCATGATGGTTGGCTTCAATCAACCCACGAATTTCACCCAGTCCCAGGCTGCCGATTCGGCGTCCCCGGATGATTTCGCTCTCGATCACGCCGGCCGATTACCAGGGGGCAAGCCGAGCATTCCGCAACAACTCACACGACTTTGGGGCCGCTTATCAGGGAGTGACCACGTCACTTTCGGTCTGAGCCGTTACCCGGCGAATTGACGCCAGCGGTAGTTGAAAACCCGCTGCCTCTTGCGAATTCCGCACGTAGAGTTTGTCACCGACGAGGACCGGATGGTTCCAGGTCTTGCCTTCAAGCGCCTTGAACGAATCCAGCTCGACGTGCTTTTGCGGATCGGCGCGCACCAGGTGGACACGGCCGTTCTCGGCAGCCACGAGCAGCAGCCCGTCGTTCTCGAGCAGAAGCACCTGGCCTTTTCCGTAGCGTCCCTCTCGCCACATCCGATCGCCGGTCATGAGGTCGAGGCAGGTAAGGAAGCCTCCGTCGTTGCCGTAGATGTATCCCTGATACGTGACCATGTCGGAGAAATCGGGCTTCAGGCGGCGGGACGTCCAAAGATCTTCCGCGGTGAGCCGCCCGTTGATCCGGGTGACGCGAATGGCCCGGGTGCCGACATTCATGGGGGTCCCGAGAAGCACCGTGTCCTCCCCCACCACCCTCGGTTGTACGGCGCGGTAACCCGAAAACTTCCATTCGTAATTGAGCCGCTCCTCGCCCGTCTCCGGTTCCACCAGCACCAGCCCATCATTCGAAAGCATCAACACCTGTTCCTCGCCCGCGATAGTGTTCAATTGCGGCGAGGCATAAGTATGATCGCCCGCCGCCGCCGACCAACGCAACGCGCCGGTCTCGAGGTCAAATGCCAGGAGACCGCTGTCCTCCTTGCCGCCCGCCCAGACAATTACACGAGAACCGTTCACGAGCGGTGACCCTGAGAAACCCCACATCGGTGGCGCGCGACCGGCCAGCTCTTTCAAATCGTTCTGCCAGACCACGTCGCCGGTCGCGGGATCCAGACAGAGCAACAGACCTGTGGCGCCCATGGCGAGGAGCCGGCCCGCCGCGATGGTGGGCGTGGCCCGGGGGCCAGGGCCGCCCATGGGATCTTCCAGACGGGCTTCGAACCCCCGGTTCCAGATCGCGCGACCCGACGTCGCCTCGTAACAAACCACGGTCTCCATCGGACCGCGTTGCTCCTGGGTAAACAGTTGGCTGCCCGCAACGGCGAACGATGACCAGCCGGGACCAACGGTGATTCTCCAGAGCTGCCTCGGTGGTCGCTCGGACCAGTTGGTGGCGATCCGGGGTCCGCGCCAGGTACCCGAGCGGTCCGCGCCGCGGAACCCGGGCCATTCACTGTTGGCGAGGGCTGCATTCGTTGGACCGGCAATGGACGGCGGTTCCAGGGCGGGAGAATCGGGAGTTCGGGCCGCGAGCATCTGTTCCTCCGCCGTCGGTGTCCAGCGCCAATGGAGGGTGAGCTGGTATTCGCCGGTCATGCCGTCGTTGCGGAGCAGGACGGAGAATCCGAATCCGATCAAGGCCAGGAACAGGCTGATGCCAGTTCTCCTGAGCGGCCGACGCGCTTGCAGCAGAACCGCCCCGACAACGAAGCCGGTCATCCCCATGGGAAGCGTGACATAGATGGTGCCGGGTCCCCGCATCATAGGTTCCACGAGCGCCAGGGTCAGCGCGAAGGCCGCGACGAGTCCGAACAGACCGAGTATCTTCTCCTTCCAAAGCGCGCCACTGCCTGCCACCCACCAGATCACCAGTAGCAGGCAGCAAAGCATCGGCCCCATCATGGCGATCATCCAGTGCCTCGAAAAACCGCCTTCGAGAAAGGCGGGGGCGAACCGCAGCAAGACCATGAGTGCAACCAGAATGACCGCGGGCCAGACGCGCAGTCGGCGCGCGGAAGGACTGGATGCGGAGGGTCCGGCAGTAGCCTGATGTATAGGCATTGGCTCTTTCGACGTGGCTGGAATGTGCCTGGCCCGGTGTGGCCGTTCAAGGCGAAAGGCGGCAGCCCAGCGATTTCGCAGGGCGTGTCCGAGTTGATTCAAGAACGAGGTCCCCCTGTACCGGGCGGGCCGAGCGGTTCGAAGGGGCGGATGTGTCCACGGGAGGGAAGGCCCAGGCATGCAGGTTGGGGCGGTGCTCGCGCGCCTCGGGCCTGGGCCGACCGACACCGCGCCAGCGATTGACTGGGCCCGGGCCCGAACCGTGGGCGGAGCTTGGCCATCAGAAGAAATGTAACCGAGCCGGGCCCAGGTGTTCATTTCTCCTTGCCACTTTCCCTGTGCTTTCAATCTCCCCGGCTCCCACTTGAATCCGTCCGGTCAGGCGATCGCCCAGCGGCGTGTGCGCGGCACCCAGCGCGCGTCCAACTGCTGCGCCGCGTGGTCCCGCACCACATCCAACTCGGCGTGCCAGGCCCGTTCCGCCACCAGCAGCAGGGCATCCACATGAGCGACGACGCGGATCTCATGGCGGGCGACCTGATCCGAGCGCCGGCGCGCGTGCTCGGTGCGGGTGGCGGCGAGCCGGTCCGCGAGCTTCAGCCGGCTGGCTTCACTCGAGCTGCGGGAGGCGCGGCCGGTGAGCTCGAGTTCGTAGCGGCCGAAGTAATCGTCGATTCGCTCCAGTTCGCGGCGCAAATACTGTTGTTGACGCTCGCGAATCGGCGCCAGCTCCGGCGCGAGTTCCGGCGCCAGGGCGGCCTCGAGGTAGGACGCCCATGAACCGGGTTCGGCGGGGGGCCAGGCGATCTCGCGGCCCGGTGCTGGGTCGGTCTGCGCGAGGGCCAGGCCGGTCGCCAGCTCCGGGTCCGGGGTGCCGTGCGGCAGGGAAAGGGCGAGGCGGTGGAGACTCCAGTGCTGGTCGATGGCCTGGATCTCACAACGGAGCAGCGCCAGCAGAGAGAAGTGATGGGCGGCGGTCAGCGGGGTGCGAAGGCTCCACCGCGTCGTCCCCGGAAACTGCACCCGCCACGCCCGCTCGACCGTTTCGAGTCCTGGACGCTGCGGGTTGTCGCTGGCGAGCACCACGGTTTCAAGCGGCAGCGGCGAAGGCCGGAGCAGGTCGGCCAGGCGGAAGGTCAGGGGGCAACCCGGGAAGACTTCCCGGTGGGGATCGCGCGCCCCGGGCGCATCCGGGGCGGGGAACGAGAGCTCCGTCTCGCTGAGCTCACCCGTGTCGTTCCAAAGCCGGGCGGCTGCGCCGTCGGCCAGGACGGTGAGGCGGTCGTACCAGGTCCGTTCGCAGGCGGCGCCCAGGCCGGAGAGTGCCTGCTGGTAGAAGTCCACCAGGGCACCGGGCTCGGGCGTGGGGCGGGGCAGTTTCATGCCGAGGCGTCAGAGCGACTCGTAGTCGTGCTTGAAAAGGGTTTCATCGAGTTGCCGGACCTCATCATAGGCGGCCCGCGCCGCCGCCAATTCCTCGCCCAGGGCGGCCAGGGCGGGACCGATGCCACCCTCGGCCTGTTGCCAGCGCCGGAGGACCTCCTCCGCGAACTCGTCGCTGCCGAATCGTTCGCCCAGGATCAAGCCGGTCTCGCCGACCACGAGTTCGAAGAGGTTGAGCTTTTCCTGGAGGAGGTCGAGCAGGTGTTCCTGGAGGGTGCCGGCCTGGACCAGGTTGTAGATGCGCACCGGGTGTTGCTGGCCGAGGCGGTGGAGCCGTCCGATGCGCTGCTCGATTTCCATCGGGTTCCAGGGCAGATCGAGGTTCACGAGCCGATGGCTGAACTGGAGGTTGCGTCCCTCGGTGCCGCTGTGGGTCAGGAGCAGCGCGCCCCCCTGGCGACGGAACGCCTCTGTGATGGGCTGTCGCTCCGGCGGCGGGGTGCCGCCGTGGATGACGAACGTGGGCACGCCGGCCCGCTCGAGGAACTCGGCCAGCGCGGCCTGGGTTTTCAGGAACTGCGTGAAGAACACCACGCCGCCCTCGCCGCGGGTGAGGGGCAAGACGAGCTGGCAACGCTTCTGCCAGCTTGCCTCGAAGGGCGCGGTCGCCCGCCACCGCTCCCGGAGCGACGCCTCCGGGAACTTCGCCAGCGCCTCGCGCCACGCGTGCGGGCTGCTGCCCGCCGCCTGCAGCAACAAGCGCCCCCAGAGACTCGATTGACCGGGCGTCATGCGCGCCAGACTGGACCGCAACTCCGCTTCCCAACCCTCCCAAAAGGCGCGTTCCTCGCCGTCCGGCGTGAACAGCACCGTCTCGGCCCGACGGGGAGGTAGTTGCAGCCCGGCATTGGCGCGGGTGTTGCGGATCATGACCTGGCTCAACGCCCGGCGCAGCTCCTCGGGCGCACGCGGCTGACGCGGCCGTTTCGGGTCCACATAGCGTGCGCGAAACTCCTTCGGGGTGGGGAACTGACCCGGCTGGAGGAGGGTGACGAGGTTGTAGAGTTCCTCGAGCGAATTCTGGACGGGGGTGGCGGTCAGGAGCAGAAGGAACTGACGCGGCAACGCGTTGACCGCCTGCCACGCCTGCGAGTCGCGATTCCGCAGATAATGCGCCTCGTCCACGACCAGGAGGTCCCATTTCACCGTGCGCGCCACGGCCGCGTGGGCCGGCTGCTTGAGCGTATGGAGGCTGGCGATCAACGCCGGGTGTTCGCGCCAGAAGTGGTCGAGGTCGTCCCGGGCGTCGCTGTGGTTCGTGGTCACGGTCGTGATGCCGAACTTGTCGGCCAGCTCTTCCTCCCATTGGTCCACGAGCGAAGGGACCGTGAGCACCAGGAACCGCCGCACCATGCCGCGCAGCAGCAACTCCTTCAACACAAGGCCCGCCTCGATGGTCTTGCCCAGCCCCACCTCGTCCGAAAGCAGGGCGCGCCCCCGCAACGGTCCGAGCACCCGCAGCGCCGTCCGGAGCTGGTACTCGAGCCGCTCGATCCGGCAGTAGGGCAGCGCCAGCAGTTCATCCGATTGGTTGGCCACCCACCACGCTGCCGCCTGCTCGCGCAGGAAATACGCCCGCAGGTCGGACAAGGGAAAGGCCGTCGCCTGCAGCGGCAGCCGGGGTGTCTCGGTCCGCACCCCTACGGCGGGAACCTCGACGGCTGGCCGGACATTCACGGGCGCCGCGGCCGTGGCGGCGGTCGCGGAGGCCTTCGCCGCGCGTCGTGCCGCCTGGGCCTGCTTTCGCTGCGCCTCGAGCTCCCGCATCCGGGTGGCATTCCGCTGTACCCGGTTCAACACTTCCCAACGCCGGGCGTTCTGCTCACGCAGCCGCTCAAACATTCGCGCCGTGGCCGCGTCGGAGCACGCCTGAGGATCTTCTGCCTCCTCTTCCTCCGACCACGGATCCAGCCAGTCGGGCTCATCGGCTTCAACGTCGGGAGTCGCCTTGGCCTTTCCGGCATCCAATCGGCGCAGCACCGCCGGGTCAGGCGACACCCGCAACGCCCCACAGACCACCAGGTAGAGCGCGCAGGCGGCCGTGTGCGCGGGCGGAGCGCCCATCTCCCGGCTGGCGGGCAGTCGCAGCCGCGCGAAGTCCGCCCACCGCCCCCCCAGCCAGGGCCAGACACCCGCTGGTTCGGTGAAGGTCGCCACCCGCCGCTCGCGGGTCAGCTCCGTTCCCGTGAGCACCGGCAACTGCACCTCGACATGCACGCGCTCGTCCGCCACGGCGAAGTACTTGCGCACACGGTTGACGAGCGCGCGCGTCGAGGAGGGGTGATTGCCGTAACGGCGGCCCTCCCGCCGCGCGCCCGCCTGGAAGTTCCATTCCAGGTTGTAGCCCATGAACCACCCCACCTCGTTCGTGCTCAATTCGCCCGTCGCCAGCGGCTGGCGCGCATCCTCCTCCGTCCAGGTCAGCCGCCACACCCCGGCCAGAACGTCCACCGCAATATCGAGCCGGACCGAGGGCGCCGGGGCAGCCCTCCGGTCATCCGGCGGCACGGAAAACAGATCGGGTTGCTGGCTCATGGGAAAGCAGGTCGATGGCAGCCCTCGCCGCATCGGATCGCACGGGGACGTTATGTACCACGACGCCCGCCGGGGCAAGCTTCGCGCCGCGGTCACCGCTTGACACCGCTCCGGCCGACGCCACTTTCTTCTCCACGATGAAACTCAAACTCATTACCGTCACCGCGCTCGCCGCCCTGGCTCTGACCTCGCTGGCCGCTCCGGCTTCCCTCAAGGACATCCCCCTGCACGACCTCGCGGGCAAACCCACGTCGCTGAAGGCCTATGAAGGCAAGGTGCTGTTGGTGGTCAACGTCGCCTCCCAGTGCGGCTACACCCGCCAGTACAAACCCCTCGAGAGCACCTACCGCAAGTACAAGGACCAGGGCCTGGTCGTCCTCGGGATCCCCTGCAACGACTTCGGCAATCAGGAGCCCGGCTCGCCCGCCGAAATCCAGGCCTTCTGCACCTCCAAGTTCGATGTCACCTTCCCGCTCCTCGAGAAGGTCAAGGTCAAACCCGGCCCCGAGCAACACCCGCTCTACGCCGCCCTGACCGGCAAGGACTCTGCCTTCCCCGGTGAGATCAAGTGGAACTTCGGCAAGTTCCTCATCGGCCGCGACGGCCAACTGCTCGCCCGCTTCGAGTCCGGCGACGAACCGGATTCCCCCAAGGTCACCGCGGCGATCGAAAAAGCCCTGGCGGCCAAGTAATTGCCGCGGCGGACCGCCACCCTTTCGGTATCGAGCTTTCTAGGTGCCTGGGTACCAAACCGAGCCCAGAACGAACGATCCGAAGATTGGTGTCGCACACCCCGCGAAAGGTTCCGTACCGAAATAGGCTGGAGGACCCGTCCGCCACGCGTTAGCCTCGCGCGTGGTTCAAGCCCGATCCACCCGCTCCGAGCCGGACGGTCAATGGTCCCGGTTTCCCCGGGACGTGCCTGCTTCCTGCCTGCCGAAGTGCGTTCCTGTCCTCGCTGGCCTCCTCGCCTTTACCCTGATCGCAAACGGCTTGGCGGCTGATCCTGTCCGTCTCCGCGTGGACTTTGACCAGGCGGACGGCGCTTGGGACATGCCCGCCCTTGCCCTCGGTCAGGGCGGCCTGCAGAGCGACCCGATGATCCGGGCCCATATCAAGGAACTCCGCCAGTTGCGCCCGCGGACCATCCGGTTGTTCCTCAGCGAGTACTACCGGATCCTCCCCGCCCGTGACACGTACGATTGGACCCGG
Organism: Verrucomicrobiales bacterium; assembly: GCA_015075445.1. Lineage (GTDB taxonomy): Bacteria > Verrucomicrobiota > Verrucomicrobiia > Limisphaerales > J093 > DSVZ01. The sequence continues at coordinate 161,053 of JABTUJ010000002.1, read as the reverse complement.
CTCGACGCCGAGCTGGAGGCGGTCCGAGACACGGGGGCCCGCTCCATCCTGGCCCTGGCGATGAAGCCGCCGGTCCTCTATCCCGTCGTCGACCACTTCGTCGTTCATCCGAATGACTACGACGCGTGGGAACGCCTTTGCGAGGCCCTCGCCCGCCACACCCGCGAGGCCGGCTTCAACGTGGCCGCCTGGGAAGTGGCCAACGAACCGGACATCGGCGAATCCGGCGGCACGCCGCACTTCTTTCGCAGCGCCGCCGACTACAACCGCTTTTACACCCACACGGTGGCCGGCGTGCTCCGCGGTGATCCCGCCGCGCAAGTCGGCGGGCCCGCCGTCGCCTCCGCCGACAGCTTCCTGGTCGAGGGGCTCATCGAGCATTGCGCCACGCGAGGGGTCCCGCTCCACTTCCTCTCCTGGCACCTTTACTCCGATTCACCCGCCGCCCATGCGGGCAACATCGCCAAACAGCGCGGCCGCCTCGCGAAGTTCCCCCAACTCGGTGACGTGAAGCTGTTCATTTCCGAGTGGAACATGGACCTCATGCGACCCAACCTCGCCCCCGGCTTCCAACCCTGCTTCATTCTCGAAACCACCCGGCGCTACGCCGAGGCGGGCCTGGATATGGCCGCGTACTACCACATCCGCGATTGTTTCGTGGACCCGTCGGAATTCGACTGGATGTCGCCGGGCGGCCGCCGTTTCATGGCGCATTGGTGGAACACCATGCCGCAGTACAGCGCCCTCTTCGACCACCATGGGCGCGTGCGACCGGCCTGGTACGTCTTCCGGCTCCTTGGCCAGCTCGACGGGGCTCGCTACCCGGTCACCGGCGAGCAGGCCGCGGTCCGCGCCATCGCCGGGGACGGCGACGGCTACAAACACGTGATCGTCTGGCGGTTCGAGGGGACCGGTCCCGACGCACTCGACGTCCGGCTTGAACTGGCTGGCGTCGCCGGCCGTAACGCCCGCATCGTGCGACTGGATCCCGCGGCGGCCGTGAACAACCTCAAGGTCGTTCACTTCGGTCGTGCCGATGACTTCGACAAGGTGCCGATCCGGCTTCAGCCCTGGGACATTTTCTGGATCGAAGTCGAGTGATTCACGGCTCCCCGCATGCGCACGCGTGTTCTGCCCCGCTTCCTGGCCTTCACCGCGTGGCTCGCCTGCCTGCCCACGCCGGTTGCCCAGGAGTCCTTCGCCACCGGGGTGCTCGCCTCCGAGGTCAGGCACCTCGGCTGGATCGTCTATGGCGCACGCTCCACGGCCGGGGATTGGGATCTCTTTGCGTGCCGCCCTGACGCCTCGGAGCACCGCCCGCTGACATGGACGCCGGACTTCAGCGAGTTCGCCCCGCAAGTCTCCCGCGACGGCCGGCGGCTGCTCTACCGCCGACTGCCCCGGGTCGAGACGATCGACGGCAACCGTTACGGCGCGCAGGGCGAGTTGGTGCTGGCGAACGCCGACGGCACCGGTGTGCGCGTTCTGGGGCCAGCCGGCGCATGGCCGTGGGCGAGCTTCAGTCCCGACGCCACCCAGGTGGCGACGCTCTCGGTCAAGGGCTTCGGCTTCGTCGACCTCGAACGGCTCGAGGTCCTCCGCACCCTGCCGCGCCAGGGCTTCTTCCAACAACCCACCTGGTCGCCCGACGGCCGTTGGCTGGTCGGCGTGGCCAACTCCTATGGCACCGGCTGGAGCGTCGCCCGCCTCGACCTCCTGACGGGCGAAGCCAGGGCGGTCAATCGTGGGAACTCCTGTACCCCGGACTGGTTCCCGGATTCGCGCCGCGTGATCTTCTCGTGGCGTCCGCCGGGACAGACGGGCAACGATGGCCAGGGTTGGACCCAACTCTGGCAGACCACGATCGCGGGCGATTCCCGCCAGCTCGTCTTTGGAGAGGATGGCCGGCACGTGTATGGCGGTCACGTCTCCCCGGACGGCCGCTACGTACTCTTCACGGGCAATGTCGAGGAAGACGGAGATCCGGGGCGCGCCGGTGCCCCCATGGGTCTGCTGCGACTGAGCGACGCCCCGATCCTCGGGGGCGACAGCGGCGAACTCCGCGGGCTATACCCGCACGCGAACCGCGGCCCGGTGCTCACGTTGCCCGCCGGATGGGAGCCTTGCTGGACCCCTCACGACATCTTCGACCAATCGCGCGCCCCGGCCGGCGAACCCTCCCCTGCCGGCTCGTCGTCTCCCGCAACGCTGGCGGCCGAACTGCGCGGTCGTGGCACGCTGGTCTGCAGCGCCAAGACGGCGGCCGGTGACTGGGATCTGTTCCTGCTGCGACCCGACGGCTCGGGGCGTCACCCGATCACCCGCACCGCCGAGTACCACGAGGCCGGAGCGCGCTTCTCCCCCGATGGGACCCGACTGCTCTACTACCGTCTGCCACGCTCCGAAGCCGTCGACAACAACACCTACGGCACGTTCGAACTGGTCGTCGCCCAGGCCGACGGCAGCGCCCCGGTGGTCTGGGGCCGGGACTATCCGTGGGCGTCCTGGGGGCCGGACGGGCGTCAGCTTGCGTGTCTGACACCCCAGGGCATTTGCCTCATCGAGCTCACCCACCGCGCCGTCGTGCGTGAGTTCCCCCGTCGAGGCATCGTCGGCCAACTCGTCTGGTCGCCCGACGGCCGCCACTTGGCCGGCACCGCCAACGGCCTCGGGTCCTTCTGGAACATCGGCTGCCTCGACCTCGCCACCGGCGCCATCCGGGCGGTGAGCGAGACAGAGCGGTATAACTGCACGCCGGACTGGAGCCCGGACGGGCAGCGCATCGTCTATGCCCGGGGCATCATTCCCGAGCAACCCGGCCACGCCGAATTGTGGGCCGCGGACACCCAAGGGGCCAGCCGCCAACGCCTCCATGCCGAACCCGGCCACCACCTCTACGGCGCGTGCGTCTCGCCTGACGGCCAGTACCTCCTCTTCACCCGCAGCGCGGAAGACCTGGGGAAGGTGCCGGACATCACCATGGCCATCATCCGGTGGCCCGCGGCCGATGCCCCCGACTCAAGCCCGGCCACCCGTCTCGACCTCGGTCAGGGCTGGGAACCGCATTGGACGGCGACGGAGATCTTGAAATGAAACCCCTTGCGTGCCTGAGCCTCGGCCTCCTCGGAGTCGGCCTGCTCCTCACTTCCTGCCGCGAGGACCCCGGGTCGGGGGCCAGGAACCCCTCCGCGCCCGTGGCCACGAAGGGCCAATTCGAGGTGACCGCCCGCCTGCTCGAGATCCCGCCGGGCGCCATCTTCAAGCGCGACCTCTACGATTACGCCACGATCCTGAAGTACGAAGTCCTCGAGGTGCATCGCGGCCCCGTGGACGATCGGACGATCTACGTGGGTCACTACAACCCGTGGAAAGCCCGCGTCGAGGCGGCCGACGCCCGTGCGCCCGGCATCGGTGGTTCGGTGCGCCAGTTTGCTTCCGGCCAGACCCATCGTCTCGCCCTCGAAGCCCCGCTCGACGACTTCTTCATGGGCGGCATCGTCAACCAGTATTTCGGCCAAACCACGAACACCCTCTACTGGGCCGTATGGACCGACGCGGAGTAGCTGATGGTCTTCAGCACGCACATCTTCCTCTTCTACTTTCTGCCGGTCGTCCTGGCGATCTACTACGCGCTGCCGTGGGTGGGCCACGTCGCGGGCCTCTCGGAGGAAGCGGTGTCCCGCACCCGGAACGGGTGGCTGCTGATCGCGAGCTACGGGTTCTACGGCTGGTGGAATCCCTGGTACGTCCTGCTGATGCTCTGGGTCACGCTGGTCAGCCACGCCAGTGGACTTCTGCTCACGCAGCCGGGCGCCGGACCCCGCCAACGTGCCTGGGTGGTGGTGGCGGCTGTGGGGTTGAGCCTGGGAACCCTGGGTTTCTTCAAGTACTTCAACTTCCTGCAGGCGAACCTGAACGCCGTGTTGGGGTGGCTCGGTGCCGGTGAATTGCGCCTGCTTGAGGTGGCCCTGCCGATCGGCATCTCCTTCTACGTCTTCCAGGCGCTCAGCTACAGCCTGGATGTCTATCGTGGCCACGCGCCGCCCGCCCGGTCGCTGCCGGACTTCGCCTGTTACCTCGCGCTGTTTCCCCAACTGGTGGCGGGGCCCATCGTGCGCTACCGCACGGTGGCGGACCAGCTCGTGGCCCGCTCCCATGGCTGGGAGAAGTTCGCCTCGGGCGCGGCGCTGTTCATGCTCGGCTTCAGCAAGAAGGTCCTGCTGGCCAACCCGCTCGGGACGGTGGCCGACGCGGCGTTTGGCGCCCAATCGCTCGGCACCTTCGATGCCTGGTTCGGCGTCACCGCCTATGCCTTCCAGATCTACTTCGACTTCTCCGGCTACTCCGACATGGCGCTGGGGCTGGGCCGGATGTTGGGATTCGAGTTCCTCAAGAACTTCAACGCCCCCTACCACGCCGAGAGCCTCACCGATTTCTGGCGGCGCTGGCACATCTCACTCAGCACCTTCCTGCGCGACTACCTGTATCTGCCGCTCGGCGGCAACCGGCGCGGGTCACGACGCACCTACCTGAATCTCGCCGTGGTGATGCTGCTCGGCGGGTTGTGGCACGGCGCCCATTGGACCTTCGTGGCCTGGGGCGCCTACCACGGCGCGTGGTTGATCCTCGAACGCTGGCAGGGCAAACGAAGCCTGTACGCACGCCTGCCGCACGCGCTGCGCGTGGCCCTCACCTTCGGACTGGTCCTCGTCTCGTGGGTCTTCTTCCGCTCCGCCACGCTGCCCGAGGCGGGTCGCTACCTCGCCGCGATGTTCGGGGGTGGCGAGGCCACCTTCGCCGGCGCGCTCCTCGCCGCCGAACTGTACGGGCGGGAGACCACCTGCCTCCTGGTACTTGCGGCCGGGCTCGTCGCTCAGCGCCAGCAGGCGCATGACTGGGCGGCCCGGCTCACCGTGCCGAAAGCCATGGCCCTGGCCGTCGTGTTCGGCGTCGCCGTCCTCGCCATGTTCGCCCAATCCTCCAATCCCTTCCTCTACTTCCAGTTCTGAGCCGGCCATGCACGCGCCGCCCCTGTCACGCCTGTTCGCCCTCGGCTTTCTGGCCCTGCTTGGCAGTGTCGGCGTGATCCAGTGGGCGGTCGAGGTCGGCCGTGGGGAGCGGCCCCAGGCCCTGGACCTCTTCCGTCACCCCCCCACCGCCGAACGGTTGCGGGCCTACGAACAGGCGCTGGAAGACGCCAGTTGGGTCGCCCGCCGACTCCGGCCCTGGATGCTGTATGCCCAGTTCCAGTTGTTCCACTCCGCCGGCGAGAAGGCGCTCCTGGGGCGCCAGGGTTGGTGGTACTACCGTCCCGGCGTTCAGTTTCTGACCCAACGCGCCGACCCCGGACGCCACCCCGACGACGTGACGCAGGCGGTGGAGGCCATTGTGGCGTTTCGGGACCAACTGGCCGCCCGGGGCCTGCGCTTGCTCGTCCTGCCGGTCCCGAACAAAGAGAGCGTCTACCCGGATCGGCTCACCCGCCGTTCCGGGCCCTGGGAACTCCCGCCCGGTGCCGAGACCCGCCGCTTGATGGAGGCGCTGCGAGCAAGCGACGTCGAACTCCTCGACCTGTTCACCCTGTTCGCCCGGGCCCGAAGCGAGGCGACGGTCGGAACTCCCGCGCTCTACCTTGCCCAGGACACGCATTGGTCACCGGCCGGCATCGCCCTGGCGGCCCGCGCCGTCGCTCAACACGTCCTGCGCTCGGGCTGGGTCGAGGCCGGATCGGCGGTCTACGAGGTCCGACCCGCCCCCATCCAGCGCGTGGGCGACCTCCTCCGCATGCTCCAGGTGCCGGCGCTCGAACGGGCCATCGCGCCCGAGATCATCCCCTGTGAGCAGGTCCTCCAGGGCGATCCCCGGGAGGGCTACCGGGACGAACCCCTGGCCCGGGTGCTCGTGCTCGGTGACAGCTTCCTGCGCATCTACCAGACCGATGAGCCGGGCGGCGCCGGCTTCGTGGCCCACCTGGCGCGGGAACTGAAACAACCCCTCACCTCCCTGGTCAGCGACGGGGGCGCCTCGACCCTGGTGCGTCAGGACCTCTTCCGTCGTCCCGCCCTCCTGCGAAACAAGCAACTGGTGATCTGGGAGTTCGTTGAACGCGACATCCGGCTCGGCACCGAGGGCTGGCAACGTGTTTCTCTGCCTCCGGACCCTCCCTGACGAATTGCCATGCGAACCCACTGCTCACCCACCGTCCGAGCCCTCCGTGCTGCCACCGTCGCCCTGACGTGCCTCGCCTTTGCCCAGGCCGACACTGCCCGCGTGCGCCTCGCGTTCGGTCACCAGTCACCCGCACGTTCGTCCTTCTCCGTGCGACTCCTGCCCGGCTCACCCGGTTTGCAGGTCTCGCCGCCGCGCGGCGTGGACTTCGAAGCCACCGACCAACTCGCGGACCCCGCCCGGTTCGAGGCGGGCGGCGGTGATGTGGACGTGCTTGAGGCGGACGTCGAATGGCCGCCAGTTGCCGACCGAAGCGGCGGCGCTTTCCCGTTCGAGTACAACGGCGACGCCATGTGGAAGTACCTGTTCGAGCACGGGACGCCCGGACAGGTCACTCGACTGCGGGACGATCCCGCGCTCACGCCCGGGGCGCCCGTTCTCGCCGTGCCGACCCGCGAGGACGGCACCCGCGGCTTCGCGATCGGCCTGCTGCAACTGCGCAAATACCGCGCCCTGTGGCTGCCGGAACACGACGCCTACGTGACCCTTGCCGACGACTCTCTTCCCTGGGCCGATCACCTCGCCTCCCTCGCCGGCGAGCGGACGCTGGACGCGGTGCGGCGGTCGCCCGAAGCCACCCTGGCCAGCTTCACCAACCGTTGGGAGGACATGGGCGATCCCAACGCCTGGGACCGCCCCTGGGAAACCGCGTGGATGGGCACCCGCGGCCATCTCATCCCCCTCGTCGCCCGCCACGGTTCGCTCTACAAGTTCGGCATCGACCGCTGGGCCAGCGTCCGCCCCGACCACGCTTCGCCCCATCGCTTCCGGTTTGATCCGCTCTGGCCCGACTCCCGCTGGACGGCTCAACATCTCACCGACGGGTTGCCGGTCATCGTCACCCACCTCGAGCGCGACGGCCAACGCGCCAGGATCGAGCAGTTCGCCGCCCCGCTCCACCCCGCCCCGCCCGACCGGCGCGGCGAGGTGGCCAGCGTGCTGTTCACCCGCGTCGAACTCAGCGGGGAAGGCCCTGTCCGATTCGGATTCCGCCTCGCCACCGGGAGTACCAACCGGCATCCCGAACTGCGAGGCAGCCCGGGACGCTACGACGTCACCGACCGCGAAACCGGGGCGATCTGGCTGCGAGTCGAAGCCGACAACAGCTTCGCGGTCGTGCCTCGCGCTGCCGCCGGGCAGGATCCTGATCCCCACCTCGAGTTCGACTGTGTGGGCAAGCTCCGTCCCCAGCAAACGAACTGGATCGTCCTCCAACTCGCTTCGCCAGTCGTGCCGCCTCAGCAAGTCCCTGCGCTCGACGAGCTCGATTATTACCCGCGCGCGCGCGCCGCCACGCTCCGGCACTGGGAGGATTGGCTCGAGCAAGGCGCCCAGTTCGCGGTCCCCGAGCCCAAGGTCAACGAGCTGTTCCGGGCGAACCTCTGGCATGCCCTCCGCCTGCCCCGCTTCCGGACCCAGGACGGCGTGGACCGCATCGACCTGCCCTACTCGAACTTCGCCTACGGCCAGCTCAATGCCGACTGGCCCATCAACCAGGCCGTCTATGTCGATTACATGCTGTACGGCTTGCGCGGCCACTTCGCGGTCGCCGAAGCCGAGTTCGCCGCCATGTTCCAGTCCCAACAACGCGAGAACGGCCGCGTGGGTGGCTATGCGGACTGGGGCGTTTACACCCCATCGATGCTCTACGCCATCGGCCAGAACTTCCTGCTCTCGCGGGACCGGGCAGCCTTCGAGCGGCTGCTGCCCGCCTCGCTCAAGGCCCTCGAATGGTGTCTGGCGGAACTCGCCCGCGCCCGCGTTTCCCCGACCGCACCCGGCCTCATCGTGGCTCCGCTCAATGACCTGACGCATGACGCGCAAGCCTGGGCCTTCCCCAACGCGTATTTCGTCGGCGGCCTGACGGTGTTCGGTCAGGCGCTTGAAGCGTACGGCCATTCGCAAGCGAGTCCCTGCCTGGCGGCCGCGAGAACGCTGCGTGAAGATGTCGAACACGCGTTCGCCCGCGGCAGCGTGAAGGCCCCGGTCGTGCCGCTGGCCGACGGCACCTGGCATAACTATGTGCCGTGCGCCGCCACCCTCCCGCGCCGCCTCTTCGACCAGTGGTATCCCACGGACGTGGACACCGGCCCCTTGCACCTCGTGCGGCTTGCGGCGATTGACCCGCGCGGCTGGCTGGCCACGGCGATGCTGCACGATCACGAGGACAACCTTTTCCTCAAGCAATGGGGCGCCGCCAACGAACCCGTCTATAACCCACAGGGCACCGCCTACCTGCGGCGTGACGAACCGGAGGCCGCCATTCGCACGTTCTACTCGACCATGGCCTGCGCTTTCTCCCACGGCCAACTCGAGCCCGTCGAGCATCGCTGGGCCTGGGGTCAGTACTTCGGGCCGCCCAGTACCGACGGCGCGTGGTTCGAGTTGTACCGCAACTTGCTCCTCAACGAACTGCACGGGGACGGCTGCCTGTTCGTGGGTCAGGCCATCCCGCGGGCCTGGCTGGCCGACGGCCAGCGCATCACGATCCGGGGGGCGCCCACCTGGTTCGGACCTGTCCATCTGCAGATCGAAAGTGCGGCCGCGCAGGGTTCGATTACCGCCCAAGTCGAATTCACCGGACCGCTCCGCCCCGCCACGCTGCTCGTCCGGCTTCGCCACCCCACGCGCCAGACCCTGCGCGAGGTCGTGGTCAACGGCGCGCCCTGGACCGACTTCGACCCCGCCCGGGAATGGATCCGCCTCCCGAAGCCGGAGGGATCACGCTATACCATCCAGGCCCGGTACTGATCGGACGCAATCCGCCACCGGCTCGCGTCGGCCCCGATTGACCCGTTTTGTGAAACATGTTACTCGTCCCGTGTGAAGCGCATCACCATCCGTGAGCTTCGACTCCATTGGCCAGCGACCGAGGCGGCGCTCGAACTCGAGGGCGAGATCCTCGTCACGCGCGATTCCCGACCGGTCGCGAAGCTGGTTCGCATCACCCCGCCGTCCACCCGGCGCCCGCGATGGACTCCCGCCGTGCATCGCCGCTGGATCCAAAAGACGTTCGGAGATCAGGTCTTCTCCAGCATCGACGAACACCTCCAACTCGCCCGCGAGGAGCGGCAGTTCCGCTGAGCGGATGGTTTACGTCGATACCAGTTGCCTGCTCAAGGTGCTGCGCCCTGAGCCCTTGAGCGAGGCGGTTTGGGCCGCAATCGCCGGGGAAGACACCGTCGTTGTTTCCATCCTCGCGGAGCTGGAGACCCTCGTACAGCTCAAGGCGGAATGGGTCGGGGGACGCCTCACCCGCAACCAGTGGCGGCAAACGGAAACCCGACTTGCCAGCCTCAAGAACCAGCCGCCGTTCGAACCGCGCCGGTTGCCGGCGTCCCTGTTCCTGACCGCCCTCCGCCAGCATCGGAATTCCGGCCAACAGCACTGCCGTTCCCTCGACCGTCTCCATCTTGCAGCCATGGAGGAGCTGCAACTCACCCGGCTCATGACGCATGACGAGGGCCAGGCGAAGGCCGCCATTGCCGCCGGTTTTGCTGTCATCCGTCCGGGGCGGGATTGACTCCGACCGGCCGCACCCCGGCCCCTTCGCGTTGGGTGGCCGAATCCCCCAGATCGGCACGCGCCCGTTCCCCAATCGCCTCAAGCCGTCGAACGACCTCCGGATGCCGCGCGGCCACGTCGGTGGTCTCGCCCGGGTCCGATTCCAGGTCAAATAGCTCGAGGCCGATGCGACGTTGCGCGTATTTGCCGGGGAGGCCATCTCCACCCGGCGGTTCCGGCCGCGGATAGCTGTGGGGGAAGTGCAGCTTCCACTTCCCGCTCCGCGCCGCCTGCAGTTCGCGGCCGTAGTAGAAGTAGTACGCGTCGTGCGGCGTCCGCGCCTCGGGTCCACCGCCCATGAGTGCGCCGATGTCCTTCCCGTCCAGAATCCGGTCGGTCGGCAAGTCGGCTCCCGCCAACCGGGCGAACGTCGGCAGCAGATCGATGGTGGCGGCAAGCTCACGAGACTCCCGACCGGCCGGGATACGCCCGGGCCAGCGCATGATGCAGGGCACCCGCACGCCGCCCTCGAACATGGTGCCTTTGCCTTCACGCCACGGCTTCGCCGAGCCCCCGTGGTTCCCGTACAGCAGCCAGGGGCCGTTGTCGGACGTGAACACCACGAGCGTGCGCTCGTCGAGGCCGTGCCGCTGTAAGGCGTCGAGGATCTGCCCCACCGACCAGTCAATCTCCATGATCACATCCCCGTACAGTCCGGCGGCGGATTTGCCCTTGAACTTGTCGCTCACGAACAGCGGCACGTGCGGCATCGCGTGCGGTACGTACAGGAAGAACGGCTGGTCCCGATGGCGCTCGATGAACTTCACCGCCCGTTCGGTGTACCACGTCGTGAGCTGCGCCTGATGCTCGGCTGTCACTGGCGAGATCGCGACGCGGTCCCCTTCGATCAGCGGGAGATCCGGATAGCCGGCCTTTCGCTTCGCCACGGCGGGCGGCAGGTTCACGTGCTCGGGATGGAACGGCCACATGTCGTTCGAGTAAGGCAGTCCGAAATACTCGTCGAAGCCGTGCCGGGTGGGCAGGAAGCAGGGCGCATCCCCGAGATGCCATTTGCCGAAGATCGCAGTCGCATAGCCGCGCGGCTTGAGCACTTCGGCGATCGTCAGCTCCTGGTCGTGGATCCCGGTCTTCGACTTGGGGCCGAGCGCCCCGAGGAGCCCGATGCGGTTCGGGTAACACCCGGTGAGCAGAGCGGCGCGGGACGCTGAACACACCGCCTGGGCGGCGTAGAAGCTGGTGAATCGCATCCCCTCGGCCGCCATCCGATCCAGGTGCGGCGTCTGGATTTCCTTGGCCCCGAAGCATCCCACGTCGGCATACCCGAGGTCGTCGGCAAAGATGACGACGAAGTTCGGCAGCCGAGCGGCCGGGGTTTGAGCCAGAACCGGCAGCGCCGCGCACAGGAGTCCGGCGAGCCATCGCAAACATGTGGGCATGCGCCGAACATTGACCACGGGCCGTCGGTGACAAGTTCCTGACCTCACGCCGGGCACGTCGTCAGTCGAGCCGCGTCTGGAGTGCGCGCGGTTGACCGCCGCTTTGCGTGGGCAGGGGAACCACCGCACTGACGCGGCGGGACGAAAAGCGCCGCTGGAACGGCGCACCCAAACGCTCCGCGCTCTTCCACGCGCGCGCGGGCGCTGCCTGCGGGATCGCAGTTCTGGCGCAGCGCAGGGGCGGCGGAACCCAGATACCGCTCGGGCCAGCGCTTCCTGAATCCGCCGGACTTTGATTTGAAAACCCGAAACTCCCTTCGAGTTCCGCCGTGCCCGACCACGTTCGGATCAAGGACCTTGCCCAGCGAACGCCCTGCGCGAACGGCTGCCTGGAGCGGGCGCGGCGGCCCTCGGGACCGATGAACTGCTGGCGATCCTCCTGCGCACCGGCACGGCTGGAATCTCCGCGCTCGATGCGGCGCAGCGGCTGGTCAAGCAGTTCGCGCCGCCCATCGCCTGGCAGCCGCTGACCTGACGAATCTCAGCGCCTTGCGCGGTCGGTCAGGCTGCGACAAGGCTGTCACCCTGGCGGCCGCCTTCGAACTCGCCCAACGCCTGGCCCGTGAGCTGCACGGCGATGCGCCCCTCCTGGACACCCCCGAACGCGTGGCGGATTTCCTGCGGGACGAAACGCGGCTCCAACACGTGGAACGGCTCCAGGCCCTCTTCCTTAACACCCGCCGGCGGTTGATCGGCCGCCAGGCCATCGCGGACGGCACGCTCGACAGCGTCCTGGTCCACCCGCGGGAGGTGTTCAAGGCCGCCATCACCGCCAACGCCGCCGCCGTCCTCCTGGCCCATAACCACCCGAGCGGCGATCCCACCCCCAGCGAGGCAGACATCAAGGTGACCCGCGACCTGATCCGCGCCGGCCAGCTCCTGCGCATCGAAGTGCTGGACCGCGTCATCCTCGGCCACTGAGCATCGAGCGCGAACGCGATACGTTTCCGGGAAATGGCTATTCACTGTGACCCTGCCGGCGAACGCCCCCCACGCGACCTCCGATGATCTCACCCCACTGCGATCATCCATCCGCAGGCGCAACTGGACGCCACGACCTCCGTGGGGCCCTATGCCATCATCGACGAACACGTCAGCATCGGCCCGCACTGCGTCGTGGGCCCCCACGTGCACCTCACCGGTCACACCACCATCGGTGCCCATAATCGTTTCACACCGGCGCTGTCGCTGGTGACGCCTGCAAGACCTGAAGTATAACGGTGCGCCCACCCGCCTGCGCATCGGGCACCGGAACGTCTTCCGCGAACAGGCGACCGTGCATTGCTCGAACAGCCTGACCGAAGACACCGTGATCGGGTCGGACAACTTCCTCATGGCCCACTGCCACGTCGGTCACAACGCCGTCGTGGGCGACCGGGTGGTCATTGCCAACGGCGCCTTGGTGGCGGGTCACGCGGTGGTTCAGGACCGGGCTTTTATCTCGGGCAACTGCCTCATCCACCAGTTCGTGCGGGTGGGCACGCTGGCGATGATGCAGGGCGGCTCGGCCATCAGCAAAGACCTCCCGCCCCACACGATGGCGCGCGGGGCGACAACCACATCTGCGGGCTCAACACCGTGGGCTTGCGGCGGGCCGGCCTGGGGACGCAGCAACGACTCGAACTCCAGCGGCTCTACCGTCTCCTCTTCCTCGAGGGCCGCAACCTGCGTGCCGCGGTCGCCGCCGCCCGGGAAACCGAGGTGGGCGAGGCCGGGCGGTGCTCCTGGAATTCGTGGCCTGACTCGTCGCGGTGTGTGCACTCACTGCGGCGGGCAAGCCTGATCGATCCGCGAGGGCGCGGTCCGACGCGGCGGAGGACGGCGGCGTTCCTCGATCGCGGCGGACAGCGCCAACAAAAAACCCCCTCCGGTTGTCCGGAAGGGGTGGCGAGCCAGGCTCGATAACGCGGCTAGAACTTGTAGATGACGTTCAGAGCCAGCGAAATGGCGTTGTCCTTCGTGCCATCCAGGAAGACGCCCTTGCCCGACAGGTCGTTGTCCCAGCGGAACTCGAGCCGGGTGATGGCATGGGCCCAGAGCGAGTAGTCCAGGGTGCCGGTCAGGCCGAACAGTTCGGCGCCCTCGCCCGTGGCGGTGCCGAACGCGCCGGCGCTGCCGGTGGCGTACTCGCCGCGGGCGTTGAACCGCAGTTTCTGGGTCATCTGCCAAGTCAGGTAACCGCCGAGCGCATTGGCATACGAGTCATCAAACATGCCGTTGGCCTGGTAGTCATACGCGACCCCGAGCGAGACCTGCGTGATGGGCGTCGGGACGGTCAACCCGGCATACAGGTTGATGACGTCCTTGGTCCCGATGCCGTCGTTGCCGATGCCTGTGTCCACGATGCCGCCGTACAGGGTGGCCCCTTCGAGGAAACCCATGCTGGACGGCGCCGTCAGGCGACGGATCCGAGGTAGGCTACCCGCCCTGGCCCATCTCCCAGCTCGTGCCGCCTTCGCCCTGGTTGCGCCAATAGCCGGCGCGGTCGTTGGCGCGGTTGAGCAGGCTGCGGTCGCTGACGCCGTTGGCGACGCCACCGTTGACGCTCAACCACGGGGTGAGCTCGTAGCTGGCCAGCACGCCGGTATGCGTGATCGGTTCGATGTAGTAGCCGTACGACCGGCTGTAGTTCGGGTTGTTCCCCGACTCGAAGACCTCGTAGCCGACGACCGTGTCAAACACGCCCGCCTTGAACTCGAGGCCGTTGCCGATGGGCGCGCGCAGCGACACATAGGCGTTCTTGATGGCCACTTCACCGCTTGAGTCCCCACCCCAGGGCGACTGCAGGCTGAGCGTCCGGGCGTCCGGGCCGAAGAGGAGCTGGGCACGGTAACCGGCCGCCCAATTCCCATCGTCCAACGGCTTCTCGAGGGCGATCGAGGCGACGTTCAGGTTGAACCCATTCTGCTTCTCGCTCCCATCGAACGAGCGGCCTGGCAGTTCGGTACCCGTCCCGAACAGCCAGATGAACGAGGTGTCTACGTACCCGCTGATGGTGGTGGACTGCAGGGCACTCACCACCGGGTGTTGTTCGGCTTCCCGCCATCAGCACCGACCCGGCACCGATGACGCCTGCCGAGAGCAGGACTCGGGTCCATGGATTTTATCATGCGTTGTTCTCCAGCGTTCTGCGTTCCTGTCGTTTGCGTTCGTTTGCTTTTGCGTTCGTTTTCCGGTTTGCGTGAACCCGCGGGGCGATACGGCCGAGGCCTTCCTCAGCGGTCGCGCCCGCCGGTTCGCGGCGGAACGTAGCAGACGGTTCCCGGCTGACAACAAGGATTTAGCGGCCCCGTGCGCCCTTCACTCGTAACGCAGCACGAGCTCCGCCTCTTCGGCAACGACTCCTGTGATCCGGAGGTAACGACAGGCGGAGAGCTTGAAGAAGGCCGGACCCGCCGGCAGCGACACGCGGATTTCCTGCCGCCCGACGTCGACGATCGCCGTTTCTTCCTGGTAGGTTCCCTCCGCCGAAGTAGCCCGCCAGACCTTTGGAAATACTTCCGGCGCAGGATGCTGCTCCATGGTCGAGAGGATCCACTGTCGCCGCGCAGAGATGCGTGAGGCGTACAGCGAGGCCGGTCGGGGCGGACCGCCGGCGCGACCAACATCCAACCGAATCCGCCGCGTTCATAGAAGCCCTGCGTCAAAGAGCGCGGCATTGAGCCTGTTCCTTCTGGCCGTAGCGGAAGCGGACCGTCGACGCCGTAAGCCACTCCCTGCTAGTTCCTAGCGGCCCTCGCGCTGCAGGAACATGCCCGCCTGAGTCACCCCCGCCCACGTAGCTTCATCCACACTCTCCTGCCGGATCGAAGGTCGCCAGCAGTGTGCCAGGCTCGGTGTCGTAGGGCACCGTGTCCACGATCTGGTTCAGTCCCCATCGCAACGCGGACGTGGAGCTCTTCCAGCGCCAACCGCGCATCTCGACCTCCTCGGTCGCGTTGGTCACCGTCACTATGCTGCTACGGGACAGACCTCGACCAAAGAAGATCGCTGTCTGCCGACCTCATCCGCCCTCGTACAGCGGGGCGAACGCGGGCAGCCTCGCCGCACACCTGGGCCAGCCGCAGATCGCTGGCCGTGTCGTCAAAGAACGCGGTCACGGGCCAGGCTTCGCCGGCGAACCGGAACACGTCCCCGACCTTCCCACCAATGTGTTTGGCCGTCAGAAACCAGTGGGGGGCAATGGGCGTGCCGACGAACCCTCGCCAATCGCCCTGCCATTGCCACCCGCTGTCCGCCCATTCGCCCTCGGGCGGCGTCGTGTTATGGGTCGGATCGTCGGTGCCGTGGAAGATGACTGCGGACGCCCCCATCGTGGCCAGCCAGCCCAACAGCCCGGCCCCCCAACGCAAGCCGTCTATCGCGTCGCGCCGCAACAGGAGAACGGCTGGCATGGGGTTGGAGCGCGAGGGAGTTCGGAACGCGTGAGCTCAGAGCGCGCGCAGCGCGTCGTCCATCGCGGCGTACAAGGTCTGCATCGTGGTGGCGGTCTCGTCGCCCATGTTCGAGATGCGGAACGTGGTGCCCTTGATCTTGCCGTAGCCGCCGTCGATCAGGAAACCACGGTCCTTCACCAACTTCTGGAACTTGGGAACGTCGGTGACGCGGCCGCCCGGTTTCGCGCCGTTGTTCACGCAGGTGAGGGTCCGCGACTCGTAACCGGCGTCCGGGAACAGCGTGAACCCGTGGCCGGCAGCCCAGGCGCGCGTGGCCTCGGCCAACTGTTGATGCCGGGCAAACCGGGCCTCGAGGCCCTCGGCAAAGATGTCTTCGAGTTTCGAGGCCAACGCGTACACATGGCCGATGCTGGGCGTGCTCGGGGTCATGTGCTGCTCGGCGTTCTTCTGGAACTCCAGCAGATCGAAATAGTAACCCCGGTCCGGAGCCGTGGCGGCCTTGGCCCGCGCGGCGGGGGAACAGGCGAACACGGTCAGGCCCGGCGGCATCGCGAACGCCTTCTGCGTGCCGGCCAGCACGACGTCGATGCCCAGGGCATCAAACTCGACCTTCACAGCGGTCAGCGAGCTGACGCAATCCACGATGAACATGACGTCCGGGTACTTCGCTTTCAGGGCGGCAATCTCGGCCAGCGGGCTCATGACGCCCGTGGAGGTCTCGTTGTGGATTACCGTCAGGGCGTCGAAGTGGCCGGTGGCCAACTGCGCGTCGATCTGCTCGGCGCGGATGGGGGCACCCCAGGGCACCTGCAGGGCCTCGGCCGCCTTGCCGCAGCGCTGCGACACGTCGAACCACTTGTCGGAGAAAGCTCCGCACATGCAGTTCAGGACGCGCTTCGCGACCAGGTTCCGCACCGCCCCCTCCATCACCCCCCAGGCGGAGGAAGTCGACAGATACACCCGTTGCTGCGTGTAGAGCAGCGCCTGGAGCTGGGGTTGAATCGCCGCGTACAGGTCCTTGAACCCCTGCCCGCGATGGCCAATCATCGGCTGGCAGAAGGCGCGAAAGGTCTTCTCGCTGACTTCGACCGGGCCGGGTATGTGCAGCTTGACGTGTCCCATAATCGAGCTGCGTAGCTTTCCCACCTGCCCCGGCGAAGGCAAGCTGGAGTTTCTACTTCTTCCGCGAGGCCTTGTACTCGGCAAGCACGGCGAAGAAGGCGGTCGCCGTCGGGTCGCCCGGATCCCGCAACAGCGCTTCCCGCATGCGCAGGGTCTCGACCTCCGTAACGTCTTCCTGTTCCGCCACGTAGTAGGTTGGCTTGCCCCGTTCCCCGTAGATGGGATAGCAGAACCAGTTCATGAGGAAGGGCTCCCCGTTTTTGCGGTAGTTCCACGTCTGGCCGTGGAACACGCGGCGGTTGAGCAGCTCCTCCTTGAGCCGGCGCAGCAGCTTCCGGTCGGTGTGCGGCCCCTGCAGGATCCGCGGTGTCTTGCCGGTCACCTCGCTGCGGTCATAGCCGGTCATCTTGAACCACGCCCGATTCGCATAGACGATGCGCGGTCCGCTGGGCGCCTCCAACTGCACGTCCGTGACCATCAGGCCGCGGCGGAGGTTCTCGAGGACGATGAGCCAGTCAAACTTGAGTTGCATGATCAGCAGAAAAACGGTTGGAGCACGTTGCGCGCGGTCCGCAGCGCCTGTTGCCGGCCGGCGAGCGTGCTGCCGAAGGTGCCATCCTCGACCTCGATACACACCGGGCCGTCATAGCCGACCTCCTGCACGGCGGCCATGAACCGCGCCCAGTCGATGTCTCCGTACCCGGGGATGCGGGGCTGATGCCATTCAAGCGGGTAGGCGAAGATGCCGACATCGTTCATGCGCTCCCAACGGATCCGCACGTCCTTGGCATGCAAGTGAAACAGCTTGCTCTTGAACTCGTTCAAGGGCGCGGCCGGTTCCATGAACTGGAGGATGAAGTGTGAGGGATCGTAGTTCAGCCCGAAGTGGTCGCTCGGGATGTCACTGAACATCCGCCGCCAGATCGCGGGCGTGGTGGCCAGGTTCTTCCCTCCCGGCCATTCGTCACGCGTGAACGACATGGGACAGTTCTCGATGCCGATCTTCACCCCGTGATCCTCGGCCAGTCGGATGACCGGCTTCCAGGTCTTCAGGAACCGCGGCCAGTTCTCGTCCACCGTCTTGGTCCAGTCCCGGCCCACGAACGTGTTGACGTTCTCCAGCCCGAGCTTCTCGGCGGCGAGGATAACCTGCTTGAGGTGGTCCACCGCCGTCTTCGCCACCGCCGGATCGGGATCGAGCGGATTCGGGTAGTACCCCAGCCCGCTGATGTCCACACCGTGTTCCCGCACCCGGGCCCAGACCTCATCCGCCCGCGCCTTGGTAAAGCCGGTCACATCGATGTGGGTCACGCCCGCGAACTTGCGCTCGGCCCTGCCCACCGGCCAACACATGAGCTCGACACAGCCAAAGCGCTCGGCCTTGGCAAATTGCAGCACCTGTTCGAGGGAGAGGTCCGGGAGAATGGCGGAGACGAATCCAAGTTTCATGGTGGGATGGGTTGGGGTTGAGGTTCCGGCGATGTCCGTGCGCGAGTTCCCGAGGAGCTCACCGGGCCTTGGCCAAAGGCTTCGGCTGCGCGGCCTGCCACTCCTCCTCGCTCACCTCGCGGACTTCCTGCAGGAAAACGTGCGCGCCCTTCTTGTTGCCCACAACGATGTCCGGGCGGCCGTCGCCATTGACGTCGGTGGCCAGCACCTGCGTGCCGACACCCGAGTCGTCGTCGATCCGGTGCGGCACCCAGTCCACCGAACGGTCCGGACCGCGCACCAGCTTGAACCAGTACAGCACGGCGGGCTCGTTCGGCTCGGGATCCCCGTCCGGTCCGTGCGCCCAAAAACGTTTGCCGGTCACGAGGTCCTTCAGCCCGTCCCCGTCCATGTCCACCAGGTCCAGCGCATGGGGTTGGGTGAACTTGACGCCGTACTTGTTGTCCGCAGGCTGCTTGTTCATGAAGACATGCGGAACGAAGGAGATCTTGCCTGCCTCCCGGGTCTGTTCGTACCAGGCGAGGCCGTATCCGTGGGCGGCGAGGCAGGTGATCACATCGTTCCAGCCGTCGCCATTCACGTCGTAGGCGAAGAGCTGCGCCCCACCCACCGGGACACCCGGGTCGGGGGGACAGAAGGTAAAGGCGTGGGAAGTCCACTCGGGATCGCCCGTCAGCGAGCCCGGCTGTTCCCACCAGCCGTTGGATTCAAGCAGGTCCGGCCGCCCGTCGCCGTTCACGTCTCCCACACCCAGCCCGTGGTTGAACCGGTGGTAGTTCTTGTTCGGCGAGATGGGACGGAACTGCCAGGGCGCCTCCGGCTTCGCCGGGTCCGGGGCGGCATAGCCGAAGAACCCCTTCGAGTTGCAGACCAACTCGGGGCGCCCGTCCCCGGTGAGATCGGCGAAGGTCGGCGATTCGTTGTCCACCACGTCGAGCGCCAGGTGCCGGGTCCAGGCCCCGCCCTTGCCCTGGGGATTGGCGAACCAGTACGCCTGCTCGCCCGGGATGCCGACGATCAGGATGTCCGTCCAACCGTCGCCATTGAAGTCGCCCGTCCAGGTGAAGAAGCAATCCGAGTAGGCATTCTTCACACCCAGCGCGCCTTCGTAGCCCGGCAGTTCCTCGTCGCTGCCATCGGCCAGACGACGTACGAAGCTGGCCGCGGCCGGACGGTACTCGTGGCGCGCCCGGAAATCCGGGCCGGCATACCAGTACGGCCCACACACCACGTCCAGTTTGCCGTCGCGGTTGAAATCGCCCACGTGCGCGCCCTCGGCCCAGAACTCGGAGGTCAACACGAGCTTCTTGAAGGTGTGCACGGTGCGCTGCGCCGCGGCAGCCGACGCACCCAGCACAACCGCGAGGGAAAGGAGAGGAACCGAAATGCGCATGCGCATTGTCTGGCAGGTTGCGACCGGAGGGTCAAGCCCCGGCACCGTCGCGGCACCAGGCCCGGCGATGATCCTCCCCGACATCAACATCCTGATCCACGCGCACCACACCGAGTCGCCAAACCACGAGCCGGCCCGCCGGTGGTGGGACAAGTGCCTCGCTGGGCCGACGGATGCCGATTTCGCGCGGTTCCACGGACTCAACTGGACCAATCCTCTGGTGCAGCCGTCCCCGCCCTGATCCGGGAGGACGAACCGCGGCGTGGCCCGCCTGCCGACCACGGAGGGGCGGGTCTCGCCTGCAATGAGATTTCCTTTTTCGTCGCCGAGAGAAGTTGCGGTCGGCCCGGGGATGGGTCTATAACCACCGCTCAAAGCGCACCCCGGACCGGCCCCAGGCCGGCGGACCGCATGACATGAAACCGCACAGAAAGCCAAAGGAGTCTCGATGACCGCAACCCATTGGACCGTCGCCCTGGGCACGGGAGCACTCATGCTGGGCCTGATCGGCGCAGGCACCGCCTGCAAGCCGGGAGCCCCCGCCTCCGGGGCCGCCGGCCCCGCCGCAACCCCCACCATCAACCTCTCCTACAGCATCTTCTTTCCGCCGACCCACGTGCAGTGCATCACGGCCACCAACTGGGCCAGCGAAATCGAGAAGCGCACGGAGGGCCGCGTCAAGATCACGATCTACCCCGCCGGTTCCCTCACCAAGGCCGACCAGTGCTACGAAGGCGTGGTGAAGGGCATCTCGGACATCGGCATGAGCTGCTTCGCCTACACCCGCGGCCGCTTCCCCTTGAGCGAAGGACTCGACCTCCCGCTCGGGTACCCCGACGGCATGACGGCCACGCGCGTCGCAAACACCCTGCTCGCCAAGCATCGGCCCGCCGAACTCAATGACGTCCAGATGCTCTACGTCCATGCCCACGGTCCAGGCATCCTCGCCAGCAAGAAACCCGTCAAGTCCCTCGCCGACCTGAAAGGGCTGAAGGTGCGCGCCACCGGGCTCTCGGCGAAGATCGTCGAAGCCCTGGGCGCCACCCCCGTCGCCATGAGTCAGCCCGAAACCTACGAGGCGCTGGCCAAGGGCGTGGTCGAGGCCACCTTGTGTCCTATCGAGACCCTCAAGGGCTGGAAGCAAGGCGAGACCATCCGCTACGTCGTGGATGCGTCGGCCATCGGCTACACCACCGCCATGTTCGTGGTCATGAACCGGGATCGCTGGGCCAAGCTGCCGCCCGACATCCAGCAGGTTTTCACCGAGGTCAGCCAGGAATGGATCGCCCGGCACGGCGCGGCCTGGGACCAGGCCGATCGCGAAGGACGCGAGTTTGTGACCCAGCTCGGCCGCGAGTTTCTGCATCTGTCTGCCGAGGAACAACCGGCCTGGCAGGCCGCCGTGCAGCCGGTCCTGGACGAATACGTGAAGGCGGCGCAGGCGAAGCAGTTGCCGGGCGAGGCTTTCCTGGCCGATCTGCGCCGCGAACTCGCCAGCTCCCGCGCCGCCCCATGAGCGTGCCGCTGGCGCCGTCGGCCGGCCTGCGCGGCTGGCTGGACTTGTACCACGCGGGTCTGCGGCGGGTCGTGCAGGCGTTGGCCTGGGTGGCGGGCGCCTGCCTGATGGCCATGGTGCTCGTCACGACGGCTGAGGTGACGCTGCGCGTTTTCCGGCTCTCGTTCACGGGCGCGTATGACCTCGTGAAGATCGCCGCGGTCCTCACCCTGGCGTCGGCGCTCCCGTACACGACGGCGATCAAGGGGCATGTGGCCATCGAGTACTTCTTCCACCGACTGGGCCGGCGGGGCCGGGTGGCCGTGGATGCGCTGATGCGGTTGCTGGGGATGGCGTTGTTCGGTCTGCTGGCGTGGGGCTGCGTCGCCTACGGCAACTCGTTGCGGGCGGCCGGCGAAGTCAGCATGACGCTGCAACTGCCCGTGTTCTGGGTGCCTTACGTGCTGGCGATGTCGTGCGGTCTGGTGGTGCTCATCAAGCTCTATCACCTCACCCATCCCGGACAGGCCTTGCTCTCGCCATGACCCCTACCGACGCCGCCTGGATCGGGTTTGCGCTGCTGTTTCTGTTGTTGGCGGCCTCGATGCCCGTGGGCTTCGTGATGGCCGTCGTGGGGTTGATCGGCTTCGCGCTGGTGGTGTCGCCCTCGGCTGCGTTCAGCATGGCGAGCCTGGATCTGTACAACACGTTCGCCGACTACAACCTGACCACGATCCCGCTGTTTGTGTTGATGGGGCAGGTCGCGTTCCACACGGGCATCAGCCGGGGTCTGTTCAACGCCGCCTATCATTGGCTGGGCTGGCTGCCGGGCGGGTTGGCCATGTCCACGGTGGGCGCGTGCACGGCCTTCGGAGCCATTTGCGGCAGCGGCCCGGCCACCTCCGCCACCATCGCCTCTGTCGCGCTCCCGGAGATGCGGCGCTACAAGTACGATCTCGAGCTGGCCACGGGCTGTGTGGCCGCGGGCGGTGGTCTCGGGATGCTGATCCCGCCGAGCATCGTGTTCATCGTGTACGCAATTCTGACGGAGCAATCCATCGGCAAGCTCTTCCTGGCGGGCGTGGTACCAGGCCTGCTCATTGCGGGACTCTTCTGCGGCGTCATCTACGTGCAGTGCCGGCGCAGGCCCGACTACGGGCCGGCGGGGCCGGTCTTCTCGTGGCGGCAGCGGTTTGCGTCGCTCCGGGGGGTCTGGGAGACGCTGCTGCTGTTCGCGCTGGTCATGGGGGGCATGTTCGCGGGTTACTTCACCGCCACGGAAGCCGCCGCCGTGGGCGCCGCCGGCACGCTCCTGATCGCGCTGGGCAAGCGGCAGCTCACCTGGGCGAAGCTGCTGCGTTGCTTGAACGAGTCCATTCGCACCTCCTGCATGGTGATGACCATCGTGGCGGGGGCGATCATCTTCGGACGGTTCCTGGCCGTGACGCAGGTGCCGGCGCAGGTCGCCACCTGGCTCACGGGACTGCCGTTGCCCGGATGGGCGATTGTCGGGCTCATCATCTTGTTCTACCTGGTGGGCGGGTGCTTTCTGGACGCGCTGGCCCTCGACATCCTGACCATCCCCATTTTCTACCCGGTCATCCTCGCGCTGAACTACGATCTGCTGTGGTTCGGCGTCATGATCGTCGTGGTGACGATGATGGGGGTGATCACGCCCCCGGTGGGGGTGTGCGCCTATGTCGTCAGCGGCATGGCTCGCGATGTGCCCCTCGAGAAGATCTTCCGCGGCAGCCTGCCCTTTCTCGGCGCCCTGGTGTTCGCGGCCATCCTGCTCACGGCCTTTCCGTCCCTGGTCACGTTCCTGCCCAGTTTGATCCCATGAGCGAACCTCTGCCCCCGCCTTCGCCGCCCGGTGCTTCGCGGTTCGCGCGCGTCCTGTTCTGCACGGACTTCTCCGAGAGCGCCGACGCGGCCTTCGAGTTCGCCCTCGACGCCGTGGTGCGCCGTCCCGGGGCGACGCTGTGTCTCCTGCACGTCATCCACGAACCGGAGGCGCAGTTCTGGAAGTCCTACCTTTACGAGGTGGACAACGTTGAGGCGGACGCCCGCCGGGCGATGGAAGCCCGCATGACCACCACCTACCTCGCGCGGGTGCCGGCCGGCGTCGAGTGTCGGGTCGAGTTCCGCGTCGGACCCGACGCGGCAACCATTCTGGAGTTTGCGGCGACGGAACGGATGGATCTCATCGTGTTGGGTCGCCACGGTCACGGCGGGGTGGGCCAGGCGTTGTTCGGGAGCGTGGCGGAGAAGGTCGTGCGCAAGGCCCATGCCGCCGTGTTGGTCGTCCCGCTGAGCTATGCCCGCGCCGGTTGCCCGCAGCGACGGGAACCGCCGGGCCCCGGTTGAGGGGCTCGATCCCTCAGGTGAACGATCACCGCCGGGGCCAATGATCGGGGCGCAGCAGCGGCTGGGGTGGTTCGCCTCGACCGAGCCGTTCGGCTCGCATGGCCGCCCAGCCGCACTCCCTCTCCCATCCATCCGTGATATCTGTGGAATCCGCGGTGCATGCTGACGTGGGCTTTGACCGCGGATGACGCGGATCACACGGATGAGATGGGCGGTGACAGGTGACGCAAGGCCACCTGAAGGCCGTGGCTGGTATGGGTGGGTTGTTCCTGCGGGGGCCGATTTCCCCGGCCCGGTCAAGCGATGGGGGCGGATCCCCGGCGGTGGTGGGGCTTGCCCGGTCGCGACCGTGGCGCGGGGCGGGGCGCGGGGCGGGGCGGTCGACAGGCCGGGAGGTAAATCATGCTTTGCATGGCATGCAAAGGTCTCGGAATTAATTACTTGAGAGGTAATGTCCAGTTCAAGCTTTGCAGGGGGCACGATGCGTGCTACTGCTTAGGCGCTTGTCGTAGCAAAGGACTGTAAGAAGAACCATCATCATAGGAGTGCATCATATGAAACAAGAACGACCGGGTCGTGGGTGGGTCAAGGCTTGGGCAGCGATTGGCTGCGCTGTTGGCCTGGCGGCGGCCCATGCCGTGCAGCCACCAAACACCGTGTGTTTCTCCGTAGCAACCCCCGGCGTGCTCGGGGAGTTCAGTTACCTGGATGTGACCATCCAAACCGGCGGTCCGCTGGTGCTCGATGGCTGGTGCGTGGATACCGACACCGGGATCCTGCCTAACCGCGTCTATACCGCCCGGGTTTACTCCCTGGGAGATCCAGAGGTGCCTGGGTTCTTTGATGCTCCCGGGGCCCTCGATAACCTCGACCTGGTGCTCTACATCCTGAACCAGAACTACCCAGGCAAAACCGCCCCCAACGGCACCCTGTACACCTACGGCGATGTCCAGCGGGCCATCTGGTCGCTCGTCGAGGATGAACAAGCCACGGGCGGGCTCGGCTCCTGGCGGCAGGCGCGGGTGAATGCGATCCTGGCCGACGCCGCCGCGAACGGCGAGGGCTACTCGCCGGGCTGCGGCGATACCACGATTCTGATCCTGAACCCGGTGGCGGAGGGGTGCGACCTCCAGACGCCCAACACCCAGACGATGGCCCAGATCATCATCGTCGAGGTGCCGCTCGAGTGCGCCTCCATCGGCGACTTCGTCTGGCAGGACTTTGACTATGACGGCATCCAGGACGCGCATGAGCCCGGCCTGGCCGGCGTGACGGTCCAATTGCTGGATTGCCTGGGTAACGTGCTCGACGAAACGACCACCGACGCCGACGGCTACTACCTGTTCGCCAACCTCATTCCCGGCGATTACCAGATTCGCGTGCTCGCCCCCGACGGCTACGTGCTCAGCCCCCAGGATCAGGGCAGCGACGATGCGGTGGATAGCGACGCGGACGCCGACGGCTTCATGGCCTGCACCACCCTCGAGCCGGGCGAACACGACCCGACATGGGACGCCGGTCTTTACCTGGTCCCGACCAACCCGGGCACCGGCACGCCCGGCTATTGGAAGAACCACCCGGCGGCCTGGCCCGTCGAGGTCATCACCATCGGCGGCATCACCTACACCAAGGCGGAGGCCATCGCGCGCCTGGGTTGGCCCGATGGCGACAAGCGCAACACCCTTTTCCGGGCGCTGGTCTGCGCGACGCTCAACGTCTTGATCGGCAACGACAGCAGTTGCATCGCGGAAACCATCGAGGCGGGGAACCTCTGGTGGGCGACTTATGCCGGCAGCCGGGTTGCCGCGAACAGCGCGGCCTGGAAGCTGGGCGAACCGCTCGCCCGGATGCTGGACGCGTACAACAACGGTCGGCTCTGCGCCCCGGCCCGCCGCTAACCGGGGACCGTGGCGCGCCCAATTCCCGGGCACGCGCCATCCATTCCGGATCAGCAGGGCCGGCAGTCCTCCACGAGGCTGCCGGCCCTTGCGCTTGGCCGGCGAGTCTCCTACCCGCTGTAGGCGCGATGTGGTGAATCACGAGTTCGTCCTTGTCCCCACCCCAGCCCTCACTACCCTGCCCACGATTGGCTGTGAACGTGTGCTGGAAGGACTTGAGGCGCCGCGGGGTTGCCCTGCTCTTCGCGGCTGGATGGCTCCTGGGCTGTCCGCTGCCAGGGGGGGCAGCTACGCTGTCCTGGGCGGCAGACTCCCAGGCCAGACGCGCGACTTTGCCGACGCTGCCGGCTGAGGCGAAGGCCGGTTTTACTCGCTTGGCCCCGTCCGTTACCGGGGTGCTCTTCACGAACGAGCTGCGCGGTGACCTGTCTCTGACGAACGCCGTGACGCACAACGGTGCGGGGGTGGCCATCGGCGACGTGGACGGGGACGACTGGCCGGACCTTTACTTCTGCAACCTGCAAGGACCCAACCGGCTGTATCGCAACCTCGGCGACTGGCGGTTCGCGCCGATGCCTCTGGGGGAGGCGGCTTGCGCCGAGCAACTCTCAACCGGAGCGGTCTTCGCGGATGTGGACGGCGATGGCGACCTGGACTTGCTGGTCAATGGGATCGCCACCGGCACCCGCCTCTTCCTCAACGACGGACACGGCAACTGGACCGAGGCGACGGATTCCGGTCTGTCCCGCACCGCCTCCGGGACGTCGATGGCCCTCGCCGACATCGACGGGGACGGCGATCTGGATCTCTACTGCACGCATTACATCGACGTGATGCACCTGGCGGATCCCACCACGCGCTTCGCCCTCGCCCGGGAAGGGGGACAGTGGCGCGTGACGAAGGTCAACGGCGAGCCCGCCACCCGGCCCTACTGGAAGGACCGGTTCGAAGCCCTGCCCGACGGCCGCGTGCGCGAGCTGCCCGAGGTGGACGGCTTTTATCGGAACGAAGGCGGGGGCCGGTTTCGGGCCATCCAGAACGAGCCCGGTGTTCTTCTCGACGCCGACGGCAAGCCCGTGGGGCCTTTCCGTGAGTGGGGGTTGTCGGTCATGTTCCGCGACCTCAACGGGGACGGGGCCCCGGACTTCTATGTCTGCAACGACAACGCCTCGCCAGACCGGTGCTGGCTGAACAACGGGGATGGCACCTTCCGTCCGCTGCCCGCCTCCGCCTTCCGCCACACCAGCCGCTCTTCGATGGCGCTGGATTTTGCCGATGTGGACCGGGACGGGCACGAGGACCTTCTGGTCCTCGACATGCTGGCCCGCGCGCACGAGCGGCGCATGCGACAACTGGTGCGCGACCTCCCCGATCTGGCGGCCAGCGAGCGAGCTGACGAGGCGCCGCGCTTCAACCGCAACATGCTCTACCTGGGCCGGACGGATGGCTCGTTCACCGAGGTGGCGCTGATGGCGGGCGTGGCGGCCACCGACTGGTCCTGGTGCCCCATCTTTCTCGATGTGGACCTGGACGGCTTCGAGGACTTGCTCGTCACGAACGGGTTCGAGTACGACGTGATGGATCAGGACAGCGTCGATCAACTGCGGGGCATGAAACTGACCCACGAACAGCGCAGACGGTTCCGCCGCTATCACCCTGCATGGCCCACCGCCAACCTCGCCTTTCGGAACCGAGGCGATGGCACCTTCGCACCCATGAGCGAGGCCTGGGGCTTCTGCCAGGTCGGAGTCTCCAACGGCATGGCGGTCGGCGACCTCGACAACGATGGCGATCTGGATGTGGTGGTGAACCAGCTCAACGATGCCGCCGGCCTTTACCGCAACGACGCCAACGCCGGTCGGATCGCGGTCCGGCTCAAGGGGCGGGCGCCGAACACGGCCGGTATCGGGGCGCGCCTGCGGTTGACGGGGGGCAAGGTTCCGCAGACCCAGGAGATGATCGCCGGCGGGCGTTACCTCTCCGGGGATCAGGCGCTCCGGGTCTTTGCGGCAGCGCCCGACGCGGGCGCGTCCTACGAACTCGAGGTCCGCTGGCGCAACGGCGAAAAGACCGTCGTGCCGGTGCAGCCTAATACCTTTGTCGAGGTGTTCGAACCGGAGGCCGATCGGGCTGGACAGACCGCCGACGCCGCAGGCGCTTGGGGCGGGGAATCGCCGGCGGCTCAACCACCACCCGAACCGCCGTGGTTCGCGGATGTCAGCGAAGCGCTCGACCACGTCCATGTCGAAGATGACTTCGACGACTGGGCTCTCCAACCGATGTTGCCCCGGCGCCTCAGCCGCCTGGGACCGGGCTTGAGCTGGTTCGACGTCAACGGCGACGGCTGGGAGGATCTGGTGGTCTCCGCCGCACGGGGCGGCCGGTTCACCGTGTTCCTCAACGAGGCCGGACGGAGTTTCCGTCGGGTGGCCGCGGCTGCCGCGGCCCCGAATGACCAGGGGGCCGTGGTGGGTTGGCCGGATGGCCAGGGCAACCGGAGCTTGCTGGTGGCCGAATCCAATCTCGACCTGGCCCGCACCGTGGAAGCCACGCTCGCGGTGTACACGGCAACCACGGCCGGAGCCGACGCAGGTCTCGAAAGGCGGGAAGGCGTGGTGGGCGAGGCGTGCCCCGGTCCCTTGGCCCTGGCGGACGTGGATGGCGACGGCGATCTGGACCTGTTCATCGGCGGTCGTTACCGGCCCGGACGATACCCCGAGCCCGTGTCCTCGGCGATCTGGCTGAACGAGGGGGGAACATTGCGCTCCAGTGCCGCGTACAGCCGGCCCTTCACCGCCCTCGGCCTCGTGAGCGGGGCGGCCTTCGCCGACCTGGACGGCGACGGCGACGCGGACCTGGCGCTCGCGGTCGAATGGGGACCGATCCGTGTGTTCCGCAATGACGGAGGAAGCTTCACAGACGTGACCACGGCGTGGGGTCTGGCGGACTATCCCGGCTGGTGGACCAGCGTGACGGTGGGGGACTACGACGGTGATGGCCGGTTGGACCTGGCTGCCGGTAACTGGGGACGCAACTCCCTCTACGAGCTGAATCGCCCCGGGCCGCTGCGGCTGATCTACGACGACACCAACGGCGATGGCGTGGTCGAGATCGTCGAGGCGTGGAAGCACCTCGGCCAGTGGTTGCCGGTGCGTCCCCGTCCCTGGCTGGCGCGCGGCTTTCCTGATCTGCCCCGGCGGATTCCGACGCACGAAGCCTACGGGCACGCGACGGTCGAAGACGTGTGGGGGGCGCGCTTCACGCAGGCACACACCGTCGAAGCGACCTGCCTCGACTCAGCCGTCTTCCTCAATCGCGGCACGAACTTCCTCGCCGTCCCTTTGCCGGACGAAGCCCAACGGGCGCCGGTCTTCGCCGTCAACACCGGCGACTTCGACGGCGACGGCCGCGAGGACCTTTTCGTGAGCCAGAACTTCTTCGGCAGCGGCTTTGACTTGACCCGGGACGGCAGCGGTCGTGGCGCCTGGTTGCGAGGAAACGGCGATGGCACCTTCAGCGGGGTGGCCTCGGGCATCGTGATCCACGGCGAGCAGCGCGCCGCCGCCCTGGCGGACTTCAACCACGACGGTCGCCTCGACCTGGCGGTGACCCAGAATGACGGTCCGACGAAGCTCTACGCCAACACCCGCGCTTTGCCCGGTCTGCGGGTGATCCTGGCCGGACCACCGGGCAATCCCGAGGCGGTCGGCGCCCAGATGCGCCTTCGCTATGCCGATGGGCGGCTCGGGCCCGCGCGCGCCGTGCAGGCCGGTGCGGGTTACTGGTCGCAGGACAGCGCTGTCCAGGTGCTCGCTCGACCGGCCCAAGCGGAAGCCCTTTGGGTTCGCTGGCCGGGGGGACATGAACAGACCGTGGCCCTCCAACCCAGCCAGACCGAAGTCCGCGTCACCCCACCATGAATCCTGACCGAAATACCTGGTTTCCGCTCCGCGCGCTGCTGCTAGCGAGCGCGGCGGTCTTGCTGGCGGGTTGCGAACGCCCGGCCGGTCCGTCCGCTGCGGCTCCGAGCCCACCGGCGATCCGGTTCGAGCCGCCCACCAATTTCGTCCTCATCAAGGCGGGCGGGTTCGACCAGATGAACCGGCGCGTCAGCCTTTCGCGGGACTTCTGGATGGGCAGGTTCGAAGTGACGCAAGGCGAGTACGAGGCCTTGATGGGCCAGAACCCCAGCCACTTCACCGGCGACCCGCAACGGCCGGTCGAGAAGGTGACCCACGTGGATGCCACCCGGTACTGTGCGCAACTCACCGCCCGCGAGCAGGCGGCGGGGCGGTTGCCGGCCGGTTATGTCTATCGCTTGCCCACCGAGGCCGAGTGGGAGTACGCGTGCCGGGCAGGGAGCACCAATCACTTCACCTTCGGCGATGATGAGGCGTCGGCAGACCGCTACGCCTGGACCCAGGAGAACAGCGACGGCTCCAGCCATCCAGTGGGGCTGAAGGCACCCAATGCCTGGGGACTTCACGACGTTCACGGCAACGTCTGGGAATGGTGCGAGGATTGGTACGCCGATTTCCCGGCGGGCGCAGTGACCGACCCGGTCGGCCCGCCCAACGGCAAGTTCAAGGTCTTCCGGGGCGGTGGATGGGGCCATGAGGCCAAGTTCGCCCGCGCGGCCAACCGTTTCATGATGCCTCCCTCCAATGGCATCTACTTCGTCGGCTTCCGGGTGGTGTTGGGTCCCGCGCTGGCGCCCGGACGGTAACACCGAACGTTCGTCCTCGGGGTAGGCGCCGACGTGAGGAGGCGTAGTGGACCCGGGGCGATACCCTTCGCCTCCTCCCGTCGGCGCCTACCCTCGGTCGCCGTTTCAGGCCGAGGAGGGAATCCCGGGTTCCGCTCCGCCGGCGGAGGCTCCAGAGGACAGCGGTGCCGCACGTGACGGGTTCCTTCGGTTTGGCTGCCAGCTCGGGTTGCGGTGGGTTCGCCACCCCGCCCCCGGCTCATGCTGACGACGGGCGTAAGACAAAATCCCGGCTGCCTCGCCGGCTGATCCTCTGTGTCCTCCTGAGCTCTGTGCTGAAAGACTGGACCCGGGTTCAGCACAGAGCTCAGGAGGACACAGAGAACAACCGCAGCGGACCGCCACCCTTTCGGTCTCTAGGTGCCTCGGCGCAAAATCGAGCCCAGAACGGACGATCCAAGGATTTGTGTCGCGCACCCGCTGACCACCAACTCGCCAAAACTTGCTTTACAAGCGGCGGTTGGGGCGCACACTCCTGCCGATCAGTTACCCAACGACTTAGAATCCAGTTACCCCCGTCGGAAGACTGCGTATGAACCCAAAACGAATCCCCCTGTGGCTGCTCTCGGCCGCGTGCTTGGTTCCCTTGGGGAGTCAGGCCAACGACATCGAGCCGGGCAAGGAGTACTACAGCGCCATCCATACTCCCCGACCCATCGTCTTGGATGGCGATCTCTCCGAATGGAGCGGCGTCCCCGTGCTCGCGGATCCCAAGTTCTCCATTCCCAAGGGTTCCGGCGACGGAGGAACTCTGGTCCTCTTTGAGGAGTATGCCGGCGGCACTTGGACGGGTCCCGACGACCAGACCTCGGCGGTGCAGATCGCCTATGACGCCAACAACGTCTATTTCGGATTCATCGTCACCGATGACTACCACGAGAACGCGGCCCGAAGCGCGTGGAACGGCGATTCCATCCAGTTGATGATCGCCAGTGCGGACCGCACGCAGCAGGTGGCCCTCTACAACTACGCGCTTGGTGGCGTGGAAGAGGACGAGAACCTCAACGACCCGACGAATCTGGTCGAGGCTAACCGGCACGAGGCCGGTCCCCCCTGCATCGCGGAAGGCACTTGCCTCACCGAAGTCGCCATCAAGCGCAATACGACGACCAAGAAGACCACCTACGAAATCAAACTGCCGAAGGCCGCCTTGGGCCTGGAAGCCTTGGCGGGTGGCGTCAAGTTCGGCTTGGGCATGGCCATCAATGACGGCGACAAGGACACGCCCGGCCAGAAGGGTTGGGGTGGCCTGGGCGCCCACGCGATTGTCTTCGGCAAGTCGCCCGGTGAAACCGCCCTGATCACGCTGGCGCGGAAGAACGACATCGAACCCGGAAAGGAGGTTTACACCGCCAACCCGGCACCGAAACCCATCGTTCTCGATGGCAACCTCGCGGAATGGAGCGGCGTGCCGGTGCTGGCGGATCCGAAGTTCTACATCCCCAAAGGCTCCGGACCCGCCGGGACCGGGACGCTCGTCTTGTTCGAGGAATACGCCGGCGGCACGTGGACGGGTCCCGATGACCAGACCTCGGCGGTTCAAGTCGTCTACGATGCGGAGAACGTTTACTTCGGATTCGTGGTCACGGATGACTACCACGAGAACGCCGCCCGGAGTGCGTGGAACGGCGATTCCATCCAGTTGATGATCGCCAACGCCGCCCAGGATCAACAGGTCGCCCTCTACAACTACGCCCTGGGTGGCGTGGAGGAGGATGAGAACCTCAATGATCCCACCAATCTCGTCGAGGCCAACCGTCACGAGTCCGGCCCCCCCTGCATCGCGGAAGCCACCTGCCTCACCGACGTTGCCATCCGAAGAGACAAGACGACCCGCAGGACCACCTATGAGATCAAGTTGCCGAAAGCCGCCCTGGGGTTGAACAGCCTGGTGTACGGCACCCAGTTCGGCCTGGGCATGGCCATCAACGACGGCGACAAGGACACGCCCGGCCAGAAAGGTTGGGGTGGCTTGGGTGCCCACGCGATCGTCTTCGGCAAGTCCCCGGGCGAAACGGCCCTCGTAACGCTCGGCGTTGGCGGAACCACCGCCGACCTGATCTACCTCTCGGCCGTCAACCCCACCGTCGACGGCTTCTCGTTCCGGGTGAACAACCTCGGCGCCTCGGTCTGTGATCCGGCCACCGCGAAACTCTACATCGACGGGACCTTGGCCCCGCTGACACCGGCTCCAAAGACCGACGCGTTCGATTTCACCTGGACGCGCCCCACCCCCTTCCCGCCGGCTTCCGATCACACCTACATCATCGAGGTCAAGGATACCCGGGGCAACACGGTGACTGACACTGCCAGCTTTAAGACGATGTATTACGGCGTCCTGACCCGCTCGATGCAGGCCGCGTCTGTCGACAAGTCCAGACGTGGGTTCCGCTGGAGCGTCTTCCAGAACGACGCCTATACCCACACCAGTCTCGCCGAAACCGAACTCGCCCTCGCCGGCCAGTTGAAGGACCAGGACGGGAATCCGGTGACCGTCAACCTCGCCGACCCCGACATCATCGGCGTGGCGCTCGCTCGCGGGGTTACCGCGGGATCGGTGGTCCGATTCGACATCGCCACCGTCATTAACTTCAACGAAGCCGAGGGTGGGATGACCGGCAACTTCACGCCGGACGACCAGATGCCCGGCGTCCCCGGCGTCTGGTACGCCGTCGACGGTATCAACGGCGAAGTCCTCACCTTCGCCGAGTTGCCCGCCGGCTGGATTACCATGGGCGTGAACAGCGACGACGGCTTCCGCACGCAGGCCGGCTACCTTAACAACCTCGCGGACGCTATGCTCCTGGGCCAGTTCGATGGCGGAAGGGCGGCATCCGACACCCTCTTCCGCATTTATGTCCAGGAAGCCGGGGTCTACCCAATCCGCACGATCTGGCAGGATGGCACCGGTGGCGCCAGCCTCGAGATCTTCACCATAAAGGCAGACGGTACCAGGGTCCTCCTCAACGATTCCGCCAACGGCGGCATCCTCACGTACCGCACCGGCACGGCCCCCGACAAACCCACCGCGGCGCTCGAATTCACCAAGATCCAGAAGAACGCCAACGGCTCGATCACGCTCGAATGGACCGGTGGCGGTACCCTGCAATCCGCACCGACCGTCACCGGCCAATGGCAGGATGTCGCCGGCGCCGCCTCGCCCTACACCTTGACCCCGACCCAGCCCACCTGGTTCGGGCGGTTGCGCCAGTAAGGGCACAGCGTACAACGCAACGTCGTTTCTCCTCAGAGGGGCCGGACACTGTCCGGCCCCTTTCTCATCCCCCCCTCTTTTTTGCTGCCCCCAATCTCCCCGCGGTCTATAACCCCGCCCATGCATGCCGCCGTCCTCCTCCTCGTCTCGGGCTTCGCTCTTGCCTCCGCCACACTCACCCACGCGGCCGAACGGGCCTGGACTCCGCTCTTCAACGGCACCGACCTCACGGGTTGGGTCCAACGCGGTGGCCAGGCGAAGTACCGCGCGGAACAGGGCATGGTGATCGGCCAAACCGTACCCAAGACCCCCAACGCCTTCCTCTGCACCACCCGGCCCTACACGAACTTCATCCTCGAACTCGAGTTCCAAACCAGCCCCGGCCTGAATTCCGGCATCCAGGTCCGTAGCGAATGCCACGACCATGAGAAGGTCGTCGAACTCGGCGGCAAGACCTTCCGGATCCCCGCCGGCCGTGTCCACGGCTACCAGGTCGAGATCGACCCCAGCGACCGGGCGTGGAGCGGCGGCATCTACGAAGAAGGCCGCCGCGGCTGGCTCAAGGACCTGAAGGACAATGAACCCGCGCGCCGCGCGTATCGGGCCGAGGGCTGGAACCACCTGCGGATCGAGTGCCGCGGTTCTTCCCTCAAGACCTGGCTCAACGGAGTCGCCGCCGCCGACCTGGTGGACGAGGTGACTCCGGCCGGCTTCATCGCGCTCCAGGTGCATGGGGTGGGGGACCGCCAGGATCCGCTTGAGGTGCGTTGGCGGAACCTGCGGATCCAGGAGCTACCCTGACCGGGAGACGAGGCGATCGGATCTGGAGCATACTATCTACTGACCCCTAGGAAATGCGTGGTCTGATCCTCTCGCTGTTTCTGGTGTTCGTGACGTCGGCCGACGAGCTCGCCCGGCGCCAGGAACTCCTCGACGAGTTGCGACGCATCCTGCCGCGCAGCGCTGCCTGGGAGACCTGGCTCGAGGCGTCCGATGAACTGCCCCCGGACTTCGCGCGCCTGCCCGGCGTCCCAGGGCTTCCCAATCCGCTCCGCCCCGCTAACGGGCAACCCGTCACCACGCCGGCCGAATGGGCCCCGCACCGAGCTGAACTGATCGGGCTTTTCCAGCACTACGTCATCGGCTCCGTCCCCCCACCGCCCGGCAACGTCCGTGTCGCCGAACGCCAAACCCACCGCGAACCCGGTGCCCACCGCGAGGAGGTCACCCTCGAATTCGGCCCCGAACACCGCGCCCGGCTCCGCCTCGAGATCCTCCGCCCACCCGGACCCGGCCCTTTCCCCGTCTTCCTCACGCAGTACAACCACCGGCGGTGGGCGCTCATCGCCGTCAGCCGCGGGTACCTCGCCTGCGTGTACGCCGGCGCCGATGCCCGCGACGACACGGGTCCCTGGCGCGATCTCTGGCCAGACCATGACTGGACCAAGCTCACCCGCCGTGCCTGGGCCGCCAGCCGCTGCGTCGATTATCTCGCAACCCGGCCCGAGGCCGACGCTCGGCGCATCGCCCTCACCGGACACTCGCGCAACGGCAAGACGTCCCTGATCGCTGCGGCGCTCGATGAACGCATCGCCGCCGTGATCTCGAGCAGCTCGGGCGCGGGTGGCGCCTGTCCCTGGCGCTGTTTCTCGGAAGCCGAGTTCGGCGAGGGCATCGAGCTGATCACCCGCAACTTCCCCGACTGGCTGCATCCGCGGCTCCGCTTCTTCGTGGGCCGCGAGGACCGGTTGCCGATCGATCAGCACGAGCTGATCGCCTGCATCGCCCCCCGGCCGGTGCTCCTCTCGACGGCGCTGAATGACAACGTCGAAAGCGTCTGGGCCATCGAACAGTGCCAGCGTGCGGCGCAGCCCGTCTTCGCGCTGCTCGGGGCGCCGGATCACCTGAACCTGCGCTACCGGCACGGACCCCATGCCACTGCGGCCGGGGACATTGAGAGCTACCTCGACTGGCTGGACTGGAAGTTCGGACGCGCCTCCCGCCGCGTGGACGATGCGCCGATCTACCCCACTCTTGAGGACTGGCAACGGGCCGGCGGGACCCCGCTCGATCCAGCGCGGTTCCCCGCCCGCGGAAGGGGGGATCTTCTGCTCACCGCCGACGGTGCGCCCATCAACAGCCGGGAGGAATGGGATGCAAAACGGCACGAGATCCGCCAGCGGATCTCTCAGGTGCTGGGCGAAACGCCTCCCCTCGCGGCCGATCCTGGCGGCACCTACGGCGCGGAACCGCAACCGGTGGCCGCCCTGCTGCGGCGCGACACCCCGCCGGCCCGGCTGGTGAAGGAAAGCCTGAGCTTCGGGAACTACGTCACGGGCGACCTGTACTATCCGACGAACGTGGCGGGAACCACCCGCCAACTGCCCGCGTTCGTGTGGCTGCATCCGCTGTCGGTCTCGCACGGATACGTGGCGGGCTATCACCGGGGAGAGACGCCGCACCTGGCCCTCACCCGCAGCGGTTACGCCGTGTTCGCGTTTGACCAGCTTGGCAACGGCGCGCGAATCGAAGAGGTGCGCCACTTCTACGAGCGTTATCCGGACTGGTCGCTGCTCGGCAAGACGGTGGCGGACACCCGGGCGGCCGTGGATGTCCTGCGGGGCCATCGACACGTCGATCCGGACCAGATCTACCTCACGGGCTACGGCACCGGCGCCCTCGCCGCCCTGCACGCGGCGGCGCTCGATGACCGTGTGGCGGGCGTGATTGTGGTGGGCGGCATCACGCCCTGGAGGTTTGACACGGTGGCCTCCGGCACCGGGGGCGTGGGGCGCTGGTCGCAGGCGTTGCCCTGGCTGCCGCGGTTGGCCGTGTTCGTTGGGGAAGAATCGCGCATCCCGTACGATGTGCCGGAACTCCTGGCCTTGATCGCCCCCCGGCCGGTGCAACTGATCATACCCGGCATCGATTACCAGACCAACCTGGAAGCGCTGCGGCAGGCGGTGCACGAGGCCCGTCGGGTGTTTGCCTGGCTGGGCGCGCCCCAAGCGCTCGTGTTCCAGAAAACCGACAGCTACAACCATTTCTCGCCGGAACTGGTCTGGTGCCTGTGCGGTGTGGAGACGATTCCCTGATTCCTGATGCAACCCGAGTCCCAAGCCTCCCAACCCCCGCTGACCCTGCAGGTTTCCTGCGTGCAGATGCACTGGGCGCGGTCCCTCGAACACAACCTCGACCGCACGCTGCACTACATCGAAGCCGCGGCGGCGGCCGGCAGCCGGGTCGTGCTGTTCCCCGAGGCCAACCTCACCAGCTATTACTTCCCGTACGTGATCGGGCTCGAACCGGCCCGGGTCGAGGCTGCCCTCGAACAGACCCAGGCCGCCGCCGCCGCCCACCGCATCTGGACCGTCGTCGGCACGCTCAAACGCACCGCCGATCGCCACCTGAACCTGGCCCACGTGATCGACCCGCGCGGGGCCATCGTGCACGAATACGCGAAGGTGAACAGGGCGGGGCGCGACGAACAGCAGTACTGCCGGGGGGGCGATAAACTCTCGCTCTTCTCCTTGGACGGCATCCTCTGCACCCTGGTCATCTGTCGCGACGGCCGGCATCCGGAGCTGTACCGGATTCCGGGGATGGCCGGAGCGCAGATCCTGTTCCATCCCTC
Organism: Verrucomicrobiales bacterium; assembly: GCA_015075445.1. GTDB lineage: Bacteria > Verrucomicrobiota > Verrucomicrobiia > Limisphaerales > J093 > DSVZ01. Next base: position 124,070 of record JABTUJ010000002.1, on the reverse strand, counting down.
CTGCAGTTCGGACGAGCTCGAGGCGGTGGCGTGGAAGCGCATCTCGGGTCGTGCCCAGCAGCCGGTGGGGCCGAACTCGAAGATGTTCCACTGTGTGGCCAACACGATTGGCGAGTCGCCCGATGGCAAGCAGACCTCGAGCGGCTGGAGCTTCATTCGCGAGCCCAACGGCCTGCCCCTGGCCGAGGCGGGTTACTGCCAGGAAGAGATGATCACGGCCGTCCTCGACTTGGCCCGCGCCGACCGCTCCTATCTCCGGGACAGCCAGCAGAATCCTCCGTTCCTCCGCAAGTACTGGGAGGCGATGGTAGCCGACACCCGTGCCCGGGCGGACCAGCGGCCGGAATAGCCCCTTTCGCAGACCCTACAACGCGCTACATTTCTCCCGATGAAACCGGAGCACAACCGTGGGTCCGGGTCCTCCCCGGCTCCCCGAGAGAAGGCCGCGAAAGCGATGCTGCACCCCAAACATGTTGCGCTGGGGGTCGTGGCGGTGGTCGTGCTCTTAATTCTGTTCTTTGCGCCGAGGGTGAACCAGACCAAGCCCCCGGGTCCGCCTCCGACCGGGACCGTGCCTTCGCCCGCTTCCACCAACACCAACACGGTGGCGACCAATGCGCCGGTGCGGGTGTCGCCGCCCACCCGTCCTCCGGCCGCCCCGGCACCGACGGGCGGGGCGGAGAACCTCGAGGCAAAGGAGCAGGGGGCGGCGTGGCTTCAGAAAGGCAACCGGGCGCTTGAGGAGGGCCGTCTCGAGGAAGCCCTCGAGCACTATCGTCAGGCCAGCGCCCTCCTCCCGAAGGACGAAGATGTTCATTACAACCTTGGCATTGCGCTGACCCGCCTGGGCCGGCCCGACGAAGCCCGGCGCGAGTACGAGACGGCGCTCACCCTCTTCCCCGACTACGCCGAGGCTCACAACAACCTCGGGAATCTCCTCCTCCGCGCCGGGCAGACGGACGAAGCCATCGGGCATTTCCAGGCGGCGGTGAGGGCCATGCCGGACTATGCCTCGGCGCATAACAACCTGGGGAATGCCCTGCGCATGGCGGGTCAGCACGAGATCGCCCTGCATTGCTTCGAGAAGGCCGTCGAGCTGGATCCCCAGTACTGGCAGGCCCGCTTCAACCTGGCCAACGAGTATCAGCGCTTGGGACGGGCCGAGGAAGCCGCCACCCAGTATCGCGAGGTGGCGCGACTCAACCCGCGGTTCACCCCCGCGCTCGATGCCTTGAGCGGCCAGGTGCCCCCAAATGCGCCGCCGCCGGCTCTTCCGCCGGCACCTTGAGTCAGTCTCGCGGCCGGGGAGCGATCTGCTCCTCGTGGTGGGCGTGTCCCGCCCCATTGCTGGGTTCCAGCACGTGGGACGGCCGCAAGATCGCCCGGGCCAACCGCGCGGGACTGACCTCAATCGGGCCCGTGACCCACTCCGGCACGTTGAAGGTCTCGAGACACGCGTCGTAGTAGGTCGGGTCGCGTTGGGGCAACAGGAAGGGTTTGTGAAACCGCCCCTCCGCATCGACGTAGCTGAAGTGGGGGCGGGCGAACAAGCCCGTGCCGCGTTTGCTGCTGAACACGATCCAGCGGCCGTTGCTGGACCAGCAGGGCCATGTGTCAGCCTGGTCGCTGTTGACGTCCAGGCGCCGCGACTGGCCTGTTCCGAGGTCGAGCACGTGGAGGTCGCTGTCCGCCTGATAGATGGGAAAGTGGCCATAGCGGGACCGGCAGTACAGCAGCCAACGGCCATCCGGCGAGATCCGCGGCTGCGTGGCGCTGAACCCGGCTTCCGCCGCTGCCACCACCGTCTCCGGTTCGCCCCAGGTGCTCGTTGCCGGGTCAAAGGCGACGCGTCGCACATCGTAGCGCACCTGGCGAAACCGCTCCACCCGCAGGGGACGTGCGCTTGAGAAGTAGAGATGACGTCCGTCCGGGGCCCAGCGCGGCCAGGTTTCAAGTTGGGCGGGGTCAGCCAGCGCGGCGGGTCGGGTGATGGCGTTGGCGTGCAACCCGTACAGGCCGAGGTTGGATTCGGCGTCGAACACATCCCGGGTTTCACCCCGCGTGTGGAAGAAGAGCGAGAGGCGGTTGGCGGAGAAAGCCAGCCACTCGCCGCCGGGATGCCAAGCGAGGTAGCCCGCCGTCTGGTTCACCCGGGCCACGGCATTGGAACGTACCAGCAGCATGGGCTGCGGGCCCTTCTGACCCCGGATGTGCAGCGCGAAGGTGTCGGGCCGGTGATCCTGGAAGGTGTGGCAGTTCAGGCAGCCGCCGCCGAAATCGCGGCTCTCGAGCACAGGACGTTGGCGGTAGCTCTCGACGTCCCGCTGGTAGATGCCCATCTCGCGATAGAAGTTGTAGAGTGGCCGCAGCCGGCGATAAACCAGCACCGGGTCCACGGGTTCGCGCGCGACCGTGTTGGTGACCGGCGCCCACGATTCCCAGGTCCCGGCAGAGCTCAGCGTTTGGACCGTGTAACGCAGCGGCCACCCGACGTTCGTCCGCAGCAGTGTCCGCCAGGCGGCAACGGGCAGGATCACCTTGCCCGCCGCGTCCGCCGCAACTTCGACCGGCAAACCGTGCGCCCCTTCCAGCCGGACGCGGTGCTGTCGGCCCGGTTCGTCGATGAGGAAGTTGAGCGGCGCGATGTTGGGTGGGATCACGACTCCCGTGTAGTCCGGCCGCAAGCGGGGCGGACGTGCCGACAAGGCGCCCGGTGAGTCGGGACGAAGCTCGGCAGCCTGAACGCTCGCGGCGTTGGTGAGGCCCAGCCAGGGAAGCAACACGGCCAAGGCCAGCCGTACGCAAAGCGGCGCTGAAGCGCACGCACTCCAAGCGCTTCGCGTCCCAGCGGCGGTACGGCCTGCGCAAAGCGTCTGGAGTGCGTGTGCTTCAGTGCCGCTTTGCGTGTCGCCGCGCCTCGTCGCCATGATGTTTCTCGCGGGCCGGGGCGCGGGAGCGTGAAGCCTTCGGCGGGCGATGTTCACGGAGCCCCTTTCTTTGTCGGTGTGCACGCCGCGACCGAGTCGCCGAAGCGGAGGTAGAACCAGAAGGTGTCCCCGAAAGCATGTGCCAGGTCGGCGTGGGCCTCGGCGGTTCGGTCCGCGTAGGGTCGCAGGGCCTCGAGGAACTGGCGGTAGCGCTCCAGGGTGACCGGATGAATTGCGTGATCACCGCCGCGGAGCGGAGTTGTCTTGTCTCGCGTCTGCGATCGGACGACGAGCAGGGCTTCTTCGACGAGGCGCGGGATGCCGGGCTTGCCGGGAGCTTGCCACTGCAGCCAGGCATCCACGGCCGCCGTCGGTTGCCCGGCCAGGAGATGATGCGCTACGAGGTATTCGAACGCCATGCGGTTGGTGGGGTTCGCTGCGAGGAGTTGCCGCAGCAGACGATCGGCGGGAAGGCGGACTTCGGGCTCGTCGGTGCGCGGCATGCGCCCGCGAAGGAGGGCGAGCTGAGGATCGAGATCGCCGGCCGGATCGGCCCGCAGCCGGGCCAGTTCCTCATCGGCCTCTTCGCGGCAGAAGGGCACGCGCCGCAGGCGGTTCAGGAACACGCGCGCGGCCTCCGGGCGGTGCAGCAGGACGTGGATGCGTGCCAGCAACCGCAGCGTGGGCGGACGCGGGCCTTCGAGTTCCAGGACTTCATGGGCGAGGTGCTCCGCCAGATTGACCTGGCCCAGTTCGAACAGCGTCGCACTGAGCGCGGAGCTCATCTCGAGGCCGTCCCGGAAGTCGGGCAGGAGCTCGCGCCCGCGGCGTTGGGGGAACGTGAACAGGTCGGTGAGCAGCCGGCCCTCGTGGAACAGTGCCCGGGAGGCTTCGATGTACGTGCGGGCAGGCCAATCCGAAACGCGGCCGGCGGCCGTCAATGCCCGCGTCCAGTCGCCCCGCGTTGCAGACAGGCTGACTTGCGCGATGGCTTTCCGTGGCCGGTCGACAGTGAGCCAGAGGAAGAGCAAGGTCGCGCCGCCGCCCGCGGCCCAGCCAATCCAGCGTCGTCCGCCGGTGAACTTCCCTTGCAGCCAGCGGGCAAACAGACCTTCGACACGCGCAGCGGAGGCGGCAGCGCGACGGTTCAGCCCACCGCGGATCGCCATCCAGATGGGCACAACACTCCAGGCCGCCCAAGCCAGTCCTTGCGACCAGCCCTTTCCCCAGTCCGCCAGAAACGCCCAGGGATTGAAGGCTGGCCAATGCCAGCGCCACAAGGGCAGGATCACCAACGCCGCCGCGCAACCCAACGCCACCTTCGGTTGCCAGTTCACTGCAAGGGTTCCGGCCAAGCCCACCGCGACCAGCAAGAAGACCGGAGCCGGCCCGCCAAGCCAGAAGACCAGGCCGGTCAACCCCCAGAAACTCCCGATGCGCACGGCCGCCGAGGCCGTCGGGAGGCGCATCCAGACGTTTGCGGCGAGGAGTGCCAGGAGCATCGCGAGAGCGAGTTGCTCGGCTTGGGTCACATATCGCCCGGTCAGACTGGCGACCAACACCACGGGCACGCATGCGACCGCTGTCGCCAAGGAGGGATCGACCCGGACCAGGACGCTGCGCGCGGCCCAGAGCAGCGCCCCCAGCAAACCCGTGAAGACCAGCGTTCCCAGTGCCGTGCTGACGTTGAACTGGGCCAGGCCCGCTCCGGCCTGGCGCACCACCCCCCCGGCGGGTTCGAGCGCCTTCGCCCAAGTGGGGCTCTCGAGGAAGAAGGGAGGGGCCAGTTCGTGGTAGCGAAGCGTTGGCTCGACTTGCCACGCCACGTGCCCGGCCACCAACAACAGGATCAAACCTGCGCCCCCAAGCGACACGTAGTCTGACGACTTGCCTCGCATGGGTTCAGGACCGGCGTCGGCACGGGGCAGCGACGGGGTTGACTGTGGATCGGGCTGTCGCAGGACGCCGTTGCCGACGGGGGCGTGGTGGGGTGGAGCCGCTCGGGCCTTGGGCGAGCGCGTCACGGGCGGCCTGCCGGGTAGGATCCAGACGCAGCGCGCGCCGGAGATAGCCGTTGGCTTCGCGGCTTCGCCCCTGGCTGGCGTAGATCAAGCCCAGCCCCTCGAGGGCCTCGGCTGCATCCGGGTTGACCGCGAGGGCCTGGCGGAAGCCGGCCACCGCCGCCTCGAGATCGCCACGAGCCTGATCAAGCTTGGCCAGCTCAGTGTAAGGACGGGCGTGATGCGGGATGAGCCGGGCCACCTCCCGCCACGCGGCCTGCGCGCCGTTCGCGTCGCCGAGCACGCCGAGGAGTCGCGCGGCGAGATCGTGCAACACCCAGTCGTCGGGAGCGGTGGCGAGGGCCTGGCGGCAGAGCTCGAGCGCGCGTCGCCGGCCCGTCGTTTTGGCGCTGGCGCGCAGCGACATGATCTCGGCCTCGAGCCGGGCCAGGCGACTGGTGTGGCCGAGTTGACCCTGGTAAATCGCTTCGGCGAAACGGCGTTCGAGGATCCGGGCCACGTCGTGCCGTTGACTGTCGCTGTACGCCAATCGCGCGGCGCACCTCTCCTCCGCCAGCCACGGGGGCGGCTGCGCCTGCGGACCGGCGGGGACGGAGGCGAGGTGCGGGGCGAGTTCATCGGCGAAGAGCCGGGCCAGCCGGTAGTTCCCGGCGAAGTTGAAGTGGACGTGTTCGTAGAGCCATTCCTCGCCGGGAAGTTCTTCGGGGCGGACTTCGGCGAAGGCACGCTCGGCGTCCACCAGGTGCACGCCGTCCGAGGAGGAGGCGACGAACTCCCGGATGATCTCGTTGAGACGGGAGTCGGTGCGGAACCGGAGGGTGTCGGAATCGCGTGCCGCGGTCAGGTGGCGGCGGGCGTCCGCGGTCTTTCCGGCAGCGAGACAGGCGCGGCCCCAGCGATAAAGCAGCTCCGCGTGGGTGTCATCGAGTTGGGCCGCCTGTTCGTAGTGCCGGATTGCCGCGGCGAAGTCACCGGCTTCCTCCGCCGCCACGGCCGCCTGGTAGTGTTCTTCCCAGGCCTGGCGCTGGGTCGCGGTGAGGTCCGGACGGTGCAGTGAGGCGAAGGGCGGCCAGTCCCGGACCCGGGAAACCATCGTGCTGACGATGACCCGCGCGCCGGCCGCGCGGCCCTGCTTGAGGATCTGACCGAGGTTGTGCCCGAAGTGGCGATAGACCCTGGCCAGCCCGGGGTCCCCGCGACGCACCCGGTGGTCCAGGAACATCGACATCCCGCGCCAGCCCTGCTCGGCCACGGTCCCGGGCCGGAGCCACTGTCCCGCGGCGTCCAGGAGTTGCCCGACGCGGGTGGCCTTGAGCGCCAGGGTGAGGCGAACCAACGGGAGCGGCGGCGCCTGGCGCCCCAGCACGGTGCCGGTCCCGAACGGGCCGATCACCTCGTTGTTCCCCATGTACACCAGCCAGAAATCGCCCTCGAGCCGCGCGCAGTCGCGGGCGATGGGGAGGATCACGTGCGAGTTGATGGCCGTGAAGGCCACGTTCACCACTTCGAAGCGGAGTTGCGGGTATCGATCGCGCAAGAGGACTTCGAGAATCCGCGAAAACCCGAAGGCCGGCGCCGGGTCGCCTTCCGCCGCCGATTCGCCAAACACGAAGATCCGGCAGGTCCCCGGCGGTTTGCGCGCGGCAATGACGACGGGGTTGGGGTGCCGGGTCAGCGGGACGGGAAAGAACCGCCACGGGAAACGCTGGTTCTCCACCCACCGGTCCGGTCCGGTGGCTGGATGATGCACGAAAAAGCCGGTCGGATAGCCGAAGCCAGTGAGGCGGAGGAGGCACTCGACCACGAGCAACCCGAGGAGCGGGATCGCCCCGGCGGCAACCAACCGGAAGGCCCAGCGACGGCGACTCGTGCGGCCCGTTGCGTCCGGCGGCTCTCCCTGTTCCCGGTCGGCCCGGGCGGGTTTCGAACCTCTCTCTCGTGGACGGGACACGGGCCCCATCATGACCAGGGAGCCTGAGGGGTGGCAAGAACCCCGCGTCTGGAGTGCCTGCAGTCTGCCGCTGCTCCGGGTGCGAAGGAGGAAAGGCCTCGCCGGTCAGTCAAACCACTCGTCGGCTGGATCGAAGGCGGGGATGGGGATGTTGAGGAGTCGCAGGCGACCAACAGCGCGGTGCCGGCAACCCGGGCGGATCAGAACGGCGGTGAGCGGGCGGAGCGGGAAAGACTGTCCGTCCAGCTCGATGGTACCTTCGCCCTCGAGCACCACATAGATCTCGGTCATCCGCCGATGGTAGTGCGTACGGCTGTCCGCGTGGATGTCCGTCAGGTGAACGCTGGCGGGAGCGCTGGGCACATCGCGAAAGGCGCGTCGCGCCTCCCCGCAGGGACAAGCCACCCCGGGCAGGCTGTCGAGTTGGGCGAGGGCGTAACGAGGCGCGTCGGGAACGTCAGTCGGCATGCCCATGATGTAGCGTCGGGCCGGCAGCATGCCAAGCCCGCTGACGTCTTCGGCGGGGGCGGTGCGCTGCGGTGCTTGCCAGACACTCGGGGCGTCGCGAAGCGTGTGGAGTGCGAGCGCTTCAGCGCCGCTTTTCGTGCGGGGACGGTTCCGGAGAGACCACCCGGAGCACGCCGTCCGTGCCCAGGACGACTTCGCGGGCGTCTTCCGGCACATCGGTTTCCGTTACCCGACCGCCCGGCCAGCGCACCCGGAGACGCATCCCCACCCCCGTCCTCGCCAGCACCTGCACCGCCCCGTTCTGCGACCAGTATCCTGAACCCGCCTGGATCTCACGCGCCGGTCCGGACCGTTCGCCCTTCTGCCAACGCAGCACGGCGCCCGCCGCCGTCGGATTCCCGGGCGATCCTTCCAGGCGCACGCGCAGGCCCGGCTTCGCCTGCGCATTCCGATAGAGCCTGGTGGCGTTGCCATTCTGCGACACCACCAAGTCCACGCGGCCGTCGGCGTCAAAGTCGGCAAGCGCCGCGCCGCGTTGTTCACCGTAAACCCGCACGCCCGATTCCTGTCCCGGGACGGCGGTGAGACCGCCCCGCCCGTCACCACGCAGCCAAAGGCCACGGCCGGCATCCAGGCGATGCATCTCCCAGGGCAGGGCAAAGAAGTTCTGGCTCAGAAACACGTCCTCCGCACCGTCGCCATCGAAGTCTGCCACCTGGACGCTGAACCCAGGCGCCCACTGGGCCTCGTCCGGGAACGGCACGAAGCCGAATCGGTCGCCCCGGTTGAAGAACACGCCCGAGGCCAGCATGCGGGCATCAGCCACGGCGGCGCGGGGGAGATCATCCCCAAGCAGTTCGGCGATCGTGGTCTGACTGAAGGCCGTGAGGCTCGGAAACTGCGCCCGGAGCCACGGCAAACCGGTGGCCACGTAATCCAGCCGATGCCGCGGGGTATCCGTCGCGCGGGCGGGATCCCACTCCGCTTCCAGCAGGTCAAGGGTGCCGCGTTCGCGGAAATCGCCGTAGTACAGACGCAACGGGTGGTCGGCGGCCGTCCGATACGGGCTGTTGAGCCCCCAATTGCCCACCACGAGATCGAGCCGGCCATCGCCATCCAGATCCCCGGCGGCGACCCCGGTCCACCAGCCGGTCAGGTCGCTGAGCGGGGAAGGTCGAAGGTCGAAGGTCGAAGGTCGAAGGTCGAAGGTCGAAGGTCGAAGGTCGAGGGTCGAAGTCCGAGGGTCGAAGTCGGACCTCCGTGGTCCGTGGTCTGTGGTCTGTGGTCTGTGGTCCGTGGTCCCTCTCCCGTCCCAAACCTCGACGGGGGGATCCCAGACCTGAAGCCGGCCGGCGCGGTTGCGGAGGATCCGCACCGGTCCCCATTCGCAGGCCAGGACAAGTTCCGGGAACCCGTCGCCCTCGAGATCGCTCCACATCGCGCCGGTCACCAGCCCGAGCCGATCGAACAACGGTTGGTGGATCGCGTCTGGTACCCATCCCGCCGGCTCCTGCCGGAACAGGTGGGAGGTGGCCGGCTCGGGATAACGTCCCGGCACGACCCGGCCCCCGACGAACAGGTCGAGATCACCGTCGCCATCGAAATCGGCGGCGCACAGCGGGCCGACGCTGGAGGCGAAGGCGGGCACGCTGTGCTCCGGGACAACGAGCCCGGGGCGGTACGCCAGGACCGCCGCACCCGCGATCGAGCCGTCTTCGTAGTTGGCTGCGCCGACGGTGATCCAGGGGGTGCCGTCCGGGCGGTGGAGTCCGAGGATCGCGGTCTGGTCCCGGGTCATGATCGTGTCCCAGGGCGGACCGATGGCGCGCTGCGGTGTGGTCGACCCGGCGAACCGGTACACGGCGAGCGAACCGCCAGCGCCGCTCCCGATGACCAGTTCCTCCGCGCCGTCACCGTCGAGGTCAAACCACGCCACGCCCGGCCCGCCCTGGCCCAGGCGTTTGGGCAGCAGGGGTTGGCGAACCGCTTCGTCAAAGGTGTTCTCCCGATGCGTATGGTTGAGCCAATGGCTGAGGTCCTCGAACCAGGGCGCGGCCGGTTCCTTCGCGGCGTACGCATCAGCGGCTTCCGTTCGGTCATGCCCGAGGCCGGCGGGCGGTGATGACTTCGTGGATTCGGCCGCGGCGGACTCGTCGATCGCGTAGAGGCGGTTGGCCGCGACGTTCGCCACCCGCGAGGTCCGGCCGGTGCGCCAGATCACCTCGAGCGTCAGGCCAGTCGTCGCCTGACCCGTCGCGAAGACGAGCAAGGGTTCGGCACCGGACAAGTAGCGTCCGCCGGCGAGGAGTTCCTGTTGCTGAACCGGCACCGCCCCGCCGTGCAGACGCACGCGAGCACCGATGCCGGCGGTATTGGGGGGCAGGCCGTGGAGACGAACGGCCACCCGGGCAGCGGTCGAGTCGTTGCGGTAGATCCCGCACACGCCGTTGAGGTTGTTGACGACCAGGTCCAGGTCGCCGTCGCGGTCGAGGTCGCCCAGCGCCGTTCCCTGGTGCACGGCCAGATCATCGGTACCCCACGCGCCGGTGACTTCGGTGAAACGCCGGTTCCCGAGGTTGCGAAACGCGACGATGGGCAACTCGAGCGTCGGGTACAGCCGCGCGTGCTCCATCATCTGGCGGGTGAAAGCCCGTTGGCGTTCCTGGGGTGGCATGTCCCGCGGCCAGGTCCGCTGCAATCCCTGGAGGCGCAGCGTGGCGTCCAGATCCTGCACGTCCCGGGTGTGGCCGGCCGGGATCAGCAGATCCTCATGTCCGTCCAGGTCCACATCCAGGAACACGGGTTGCCAGGACCAGTCCGAGGCGGGCAGGCCCGCGAAGTCGGCGATCTCCGCGAAGGTGCCATCGCCGCGATTCAGGAACAGGGTGTTCCGCATGATCTGGGGGCGGTTGGTGATCTCGCCGACTCCTGCCGGCATGGGAGTCTGCGCCAGGACCTGTCGCCGGCGCACGGCCGGGTCGCGGCTGAGCATGTCGAGCACGAGGAAATCGACCTGACCGTCGTGATCGAGGTCCGTGAAACCGACACCCATCGAGTTCTCGCTGGTATGCCGCAGCGCGACCCTGGGGGCGGCCCGGAAGCGTCCGCGACCGTCGTTGATCCAGAGCCGGTCCGGGGTCCAGTAATCGTTGCAGACGTAGAGGTCGGGAGCGCCATCGCCGTTCAGGTCGTGAAAGGCGGCCGTCAATCCCCAGTCTTGCGGCGGGCCTTCGAGTGGCCGGCCTTCCTCGTCCTGGAAGGTGCCGTCCGTCCACGATGCGGGGCGGAATCGAGCCTGGCCGTCGTTCAGGTAGAGGAAGTCGGGTTCACCGAACTCGCGCAGGCCTTGCGGGGTGAGGAACAGGCGCCCGCGGTACTTCGGGTGCAGCACCATCTGCCCGTTGACCATCCGGACTTCGACCAGCGCGTCGTCGCGGACATCCTGTGCGCGGTAGTTGGCCACGTACAGATCCAACGTCCCGTTGCCGTCCACATCGGCCAACGTCAGGGTGCTGGCTCCGAAGCCGGTGCGCGTGCCGGCCGCTTCGGTGACGTCGCGGAACCGGCCTTGACCGTCGTTGAGCAGACATACGACGCCGCGTCCCAGCGTCGAGACCAAGAGGTCCAGGCGGCGGTCGCCGTTGAGGTCGGCGAAGACGGCGCCGCGCGCGACGAGGTTCGTGAGCGCAAGGCCGGCACGCGATGTCACATCTTCGAACCGCCAGTGGCCGAGATTGCGGTAGAGGGTGCTGTTGCCCTGCAGACCACAGAGAAACACATCGGGCCAGCCGTCCTGATCGAAGTCGCCGACCGCCGCACCCGACCCGTTTTCAAGGACGCGGTTGGCGGCGCTGGTCCATTCGGGCAGGACGTTGGTGAAGGTGACGCCGGTCTCGGCTGGTGAAAGGCGGGTGAAACCGGTCTTGCCTTCTGCGGGGAGGCGCAACGCGGTCCAACGATGACCGGCTTCGGCCTGCCAGTCCGGCTCGGTTGCCGCCAACTGGAGCATCCCCGACCAAGCCAGCACTGGCGAGGGTCCGGGTTGTCGAAGCACCTCTGATGGGCTGCCACAGAGACCTGGGTGACGTCTGTCATCCTCCGAGGCCGTCCGCGCTCGATCGGCCACCGGGGTCCTGCTGGCGAACCTGCTCGAATCCCCCGGCTACTGTCTGGCACGCTGCGGGTGGACCGAGTCTCGTGCCCGTCTATCGGGAGCCGGAGGCGTCCGGGTTAACGCCGGAGGCGTCCCAGACGGTAGCCGGAGGTCGTCGCGGGGCGACGACCTCCGGCCGCCCGGGACCAAGTCGAAGGCACCCCGGAGGGGGTGCCAGAGGTCCGGGGTCACGGCGTCTGGGATTCCTCCGGGATGCGCTCGTCCACGCCTGACCGCCACCGGGGGTCTCGCTGGCGAACTCGCTCGACCCCCGGCTACCGTCTGGCACGCCGCGGGCGTGGGCTCGAGTCTCGTGCCCAGGTTCATGGCAAGGACCAATCACACCGGAATGGACCACACCGTCAGCCATGGTCTTGAGATGGGCTGGCATCACGGCCAGACCTCATCCGCGCCATCCGCCAAATTCGCGGTCGCAGATCACGCCCATCATGCACCGCGGATTTCACGGTTTTCGCGGAGGGCCTGCCGCAGGGAGTTCGGCGCGCCGGCACACCGAGGCGAACCACGCGGTTGAGACGGACCGCCCCCACCCGACGCCATCTGCCGGCGGCGGTCGTTTGCTGGTGGCGTGCCCGGGCCAGGGGCATGAGAGCTTCGCCTCCTGCGTCCCCGCTTTGCCTCCTCACGTCGGCGCCTACAGGGTACGCAAGCTGGCCTGACGAAAAAGGGAGACCGGGCCGAAACCCGATCTCCCTGTGAAGGGATCCTCCGCCCTATTCCTGGCGCGAGCGGAAGTACTGCGCTGCGGCGCTGGCGGGCGTGGTGAAGGTTTGCCCGCTGCCCGTGGGAGCGCCGGCGACGTCTGCCCACGGCCCGGTCACGCTGCTGGCGGACTGCAGGACGCCGTCGTACTGGACGACGACATTGCTGCCCTGACGCGCGATGCCGCCGATGACGGGTTCTGCGCCGGGAATTTCGCCGCCTTCCTTGCCCGCTTTGAAGTGCGCGGCGATGCGTTCGGCCGGGATGGCTTTGGTGAAGATGGCCACCTCATCGATCTCGCCGGTGAAGTGGTTGCCCGTGGCATCGAAGGCGCCGCCGCCGCCGACGTGGACGTTGAAGGTCGAACTGCCGTAGTTCGCCGTGGTTTGGGTGATCTGGTTGATGAACACGCCATCGAAATAGTTCTTGATGCTCCGGCCATCCGCGATCGTGGCCACGTGATGCCAGGTGTTGTCCGGGAAGTTGTAGGTTGTGTTCAACGAACCGCCGCCCGGAGTCCAGATCTGGATCGTGTTCGGGTTGATGAAGCCGTACTCGATGGCGTCGTTTTGGCCGACGATGCCGATGCGGTTGCCGAAGGTGGTGGGATCGCTGACCCGGTTGGCCGGCTTCACCCAGTACTCCAGCGAGAAAGCGCCCAGGTTGTTCAGGAGCTGCAGTTGCGCGTCCACCCACAGGAGGTCCTGCGGCCCGGTGAAGCGGCCCGAGCGGTTGTCCGGCGCAAAGCCGAGGAAGTCACCCGGCCGGGGGCCCGTGCCCGAACTCACGTTCACCGGGAAGGAATCATCGGGCCCGTTGCCCGACATCCAGAGGCCGTCGGCGGCAGTGCCGGCGGTGCCCAGGTTCTTGGTCACCTGGCCGGTGGTCTCCTCGAAGCGATAGAACATGACCGGGCCGTCGGCCAGGATGACATCGGCATAGGTGACCACGTTCACCACGAAGCTGACTGTGGTTCCGGCGGGCAAGGTGTTTCCGAAGAGATCCTTCACCCCGCCGGCCGTCAGGGTGTAGGACGCGCCCACCGTGAGGCTGCTGGTGTTGAGGAGCACGGCACTGCCGGAGGCGGTGGCGGCCGTCACGGTTGCGCCGCCCGAGAGCGAGTAGTTGCCCGCGGTCCCGGCGCTGGCCGGGTCGAGGGGTTCGTCGAAGGTCACGATCAAAGTCGAGACCGACGAAGCCTTCACGCGGCTGATCTTGGGCGGGAAGGTGTCGGCGATCACGGTCACGACCGCTTCGTCGCTGGTGACGGATTGACCGCTGGGGGCACTGACGACGGCCGTGTAGGTGCCGTTGTCCGCCGTGGAGGCGGAGGGGATCGCGTAGCTCAGACCGGTGGCGCCCGGGATCGCGGCACCGTTCTTCCGCCACTGGACGAGCAGCGGGAAGTTGTAAGCCGCGGGCGTGATGGACGCTTCGATGCTCAACTGGGCACTGCGGCCCTGCAGCAACTGCGGCAGGCTTTGCGGCTGCCGCGTAATCACGGGCGTTCCCAAGCTCGGCTTGGCATTGGCTCCCACCCAGGCGCCGGAGAGCGGAACCAGCGAAGCGGCCGGCGTGGTGTCACCGACTTTGCGCGCGGCCACCTGCAGGTAATCACCACCGCCGCCTTCCTTCACGAGGGCGATGAAGGCGTACTTCCGGCCCGCCACCAGGGCGATGGGTTCGATGGTGGTTTCCTCCGGCAGCGTGTCCCCCGGTTCCTGGAAGGCCGCACAGCAACCGGTTTCCTGGCAGATCGGCAGATCCCAGTTGGGATCGGGCGGCGTCTCGTTCGCACTCAGGTAGAGCGCCGACGCGTCGTCGCTCCGAATGAAGAAGTGGTAGCTGGCCGTCTCGGGCGGGATGATGAATCCGGAAACGCGCGCGCCGTAGTTGTCGCCGTAACCGTTGGGGGTGTCGATGCCGCCGAGCAGGCGGAAATCATCGACTTGGTTGAGCTGGTACTTTTCGGCGTCGAACAGGGCCTGGATGGCGGTGCCGCCGATGCCGGTGAAGGCCTCGAACTTGACCACGCCCTGGGCGAATTCGTTGAGGATGGTGGCCACGGTGAGGGTGGCTTCGTCACTGTGCAGGACGCCCGCCGAAGTCGTGATGACGGCTCTGATCTTGGCGCCATTGTCGGCCGCCGCCGCCGCCAGGCTCACGCTGGTGGCGTTGCTGTTCGGGAGGTCCGCGCCGTTCTTTGTCCACTTGATGCTGCTGAGCGTGGCCGGGGGCGGGATGTCATAACCCACCGAGAAGGTGGCGGTTCCGCCTGCGTACACATAGGCATTCTGAGGTTGGGTCAGGATGACGGGCGCTGTGGCGACGTCGGCGGGGGCCAGCCGGTTGCCGGGGATCGGGAGGGTCGCGTCAATGGTGCCTTGCGGATCCTGGACCGCGACGGCCAGGTTGTCACCGCCACCCCCTTCCTTCGCGAGGGCTTCGATGTAATACGGCTGGTTGGCCTGGAGGGTGATCCGGGCGCCCCCCATTACCGTGTCCTTCGTCGGCCATTGCGTGTTGGCGAAGGTCTGGGAGTTCTTCTCCTCGACCGTGCTGCCACCCCCGATGGCCGTGAAGGAACGCACGCCGCTCCAGCCGCTCTCTTGCGCGATCAGCTTCTTGTTGGCGGGATCGCTGTTGGTGCTCAGGTAGAGTGCGCCTCCGTCATCGGAGGCCAGGTAGAAAATGTAGTCGCCAGTCGAGGGCGGGTAGAAGTAGCCGAGGATCTGGACGCCGTAGTTGTTCTTCACGTCGCCCGCTGGAGGCGTGTTGAGGTCCGCGCCCGCGGGCCACTCGAAGAAGGTCGGATAGGCCACGATATCGGGGTTGTTCGGGAACTTGGGGCTGTCCGTGAGGTTCAGCACCGCGGTTCCCCCGATGTCGAGGAATTCCTTCGCCTTGATGAATCCCTGCGGGGCGGTGGGGGCTGCGGCGTGGACCGCCAGCAGGCCTGTACCCACCGCCAGGCAGGTCGTCACCAGGAGTCTGCGCGTGGAGGAGTCATTCATATACGCTGTCTGGTTTTGGTTTGATCCCGAGTCAACGGGTTTGGTTGCCGAAGCTGCCCTCCTTACGTCAACCGGGTCTGCCCCCGCCTCGCGTGGGCCAAACCCGCTATCGAGTGTAAGGCGGGCTGCTACGAGCCGAATTACTAGCCGAGGCGGGCCAGCCCCGGCAAGCTAATTACCCCTCGAGATGCGACGGATCGCGCATCGAAGGGCGTGCCCCGGAGTCCGCCGCGCCGCCGCACCAAGACCCGCGAGCGGAAGTCCGGGCCGCGCGCCGGATTCCTCCCCAAGCCCGAAGCGTTCAAGATGACCGGGACCCGACTCCGTGCACCCGGCCTTCGGCGGTCACCACGAGCTCGCGTGCGTCTTCGGGAAGTGCCACGACCGTCCGCCGTCCGCCGGGCCAGCGGATCTCGATCCGGTCGGCCTCTGGGGGGCGGGCCAGCACGGTCACGGCGCTGTCCTGCGACCAATACCCGGAGCCGGCGTGGAGTTCGCGAGCGGGCCCCCACGCGGTGCCGGTGCCCAGGCGCAAGACGGCGCCGATGCCATCGGGGTTGCCGGCCGGCCCGACGAGCCGCACGCGCAATCCCGGTCTGGCCCTCACGTTGCGAAACACCCGTGTCGCCGTGCCGTTCTGCGACACCACCAGGTCGACGCGGCCGTCGGCGTCAAAATCGGCAAGCCCGGCGCCGCGTTGTTCGCCATGGACCCGTATGCCCGATTGCTGTCCCGGAACCGCCGCGAAACCGCCCTGGCCGTCACCCCGCAACCAGAGGCCTCGGCCGCCATCCAGACGGGCCACCTCGGGTCGGAGCGCGAAGAAGTTCTGGCTCAGGAACAGGTCCTCGTGTCCGTCCCCGTCGGCGTCAGCCACGTTCAGCGCGAAGGCGGGGGCGAACTGCGCTTCCGCGGGAAGGGCGCGGGCGACGAAGTGGGTGCCGCGGTTCAGGAAGAGCACCGAGGCCAGCGTCGAGGCAGCCACCGAGGAGGCGGGCACGCCCAGCGTCTCGAGCAGATCCTGTGCGGTGGCATCGCCGAAGGCGCGGTGGGTGGTGAAGCGCCCGAGAAGCATCGGGAAAGCCTGGCTGAGGGCGTTGAGGCCCCGCAGCGGCGCGTCCGCTCCCAGCTCCGGTACGTACATCGTTTCGAGCAGATCATGGCCGCCCGTGCCGGCCAGATCGCCGTGGTAGAGCCGCAGAGGGTGTTCGAGGCTGGCGCGCCAGGGGGTGTTCAGGCCCCAATTGCTGGCCACGATGTCGAGCCGGCCATCCCCATCGAAATCCCCCGTCGTGACCCCGTTCCACCAGCCCGTCAGATCGTCGAGGGTCAGTGCTGCCGCATCCGCGCCGGACTGACGACCGGTCGGCGAAGATGTTAGTCCGAAGGTCGAAGGTCGAAGGTCGAAGTGGGAAGGTCGAAGGTCGAAGTGGGAAGGTCGAAGGTCGAAGTGGGAAGGTCGAAGTTGGAAGTTGGAAGTTGAAAGTTCGAAGTTGGAAGTTCGAAGTCCGTGGTCCGTGGTCCGTGGTCCCTGGTCCTCGGTCCTTCCTTCCCCGGTCAGCCGGACCGGTACGTTCCAGGGCTCGAGGCGGCCCGTGCGGTTGCGGTAGATCCGGAGCGGGCCCCAGTCGGTGGCCAGGATCAGCTCGGGCAGACCGTCCCCGTCAAGATCGCTCCAGACCGCCCCGCTCACGAGCGACGCCCCGGCCAGGGCAAGGGTGTTCGCCTCGTCCAGTTGCAGCCCGGCAGCTTCATACCGAAACAGCCGCGACGCGGCCGGCTGGGGATAGGCGCCCGGCACCAGGCGACCGCCCACAAACAGGTCCAGATCACCGTCGCCGTCGAAATCGGCCACCGCCAGCGGGCCGGTCAGGGCCGTGGTTCCCGGCACCGGGGTGAGTGGGAGCACGGTCAGGGCGCCGGCGGGGTTGACCGAGACCTGCGCGATGCCGGTCACCCAGGGGTCCTTCGACTCGTAATGCGAGAGGCCGGCGAGCAGCGATCGCTTGCCGGTGGCGGAAACCCACCCGGCCAGACCGGTGAGGTCGTCCGGTGCCGACCAGCCCTCGATCCCGGGCAAGCGCGCGAACCGGTTCGTTCCCTGCCAGCGAAAGACCTCCAGCGCCCCGCCTTTCGCGGCACCGAGAAAGAGCTCGTCCCGGCCATCGCCATCGAGGTCGAACCACGCCACGCCGGGGCCCAACTGACTGAACTGCCGGGTGAGCAGCGGCTGGCGCTGATAGTCAGTGAAGAAGGTCTCGCGATGGGTGTGCCCGAGGCCCTCGCTGAGATCCTCAAACCACGGACGGTCGGGGCTTGAGTCGGCCGGCGTGGCCGCGGGGGGGCTGGCGGAGAGGGCGGGTTCGTCGATCTCGTAGATCGCGTTGGGTTGGACGCGCAAACCGGTGGTGTTGGCGCCGCTGCGCCAGGCGATCTCGAGATTGAGTTCGTTGGTCGTGGAACCCGCGGCGAACACCCGCAGGGTCTCGCTGCCCGCGAGGTAATGACCGCCGCAGAGGATCTCCTGCATCTGGACGGGCACGGGTCCGCCGCGGACGCGGATGACGCCGCCGACCCCGCGGCTGTTCGGCGAGCGCCCGCGCAAGCGGATGGCGACGCGCGGCGCCACGGTGTCGTTGCGCAGCAGCCAGGCGCCGCCGTTGATGCCGTTCAAAGCCAGGTCCAGGTCGCCGTCATTGTCGAGGTCGGCCTGAACGAGGCCTTGGGCGATGCGAACGGCGTTGAAGCCCCAGGCGGCGCTGACGTCCTCGAAGGTGAGATCGCCGCGGTTACGCCAGGCGATGTTCGTGGTGATGAAGGGCGGGTAAAGGGCCAAATTGGTCCGGCTATGCTCGGGGGCTTGGCGTCCGAGTGACTGGACATAGCGCAGCACGTCACGATCCTGCACGTCGAAAGCCATGCCGTTGCCGACGAGGAGGTCCTCGTAGCCGTCCAGATCCACGTCCAGGAAGATGGGTTGCCAGGACCAGTCGGAGGCCTCGACCCCGGCGTAGTGGGCCATCTCGACGTAGGTGTGGTCGCCCCAGTTGAGAAACAGGGTGTTCCGGGCCACCTCCGGGCGGTTCTCCAGTCGCCCCGGCTCGGGAATGAGCGGCGCTGCCCCGACGATCTGGCGCATGCGAACCCGCGGATCGCGGCCCATCATCTCGGTGACGAAGAAATCGAGGAAGCCGTCGCGGTCGAGGTCGGCAAAGTCCACCCCCATCGAGGAGAAGCTCTGCTTGCGCAGGGCCAACCGGGGCACCAGTCGGAACCGCCCACGGCCGTCGTTGATCCAGAACCGATCCACGGTTTGAAAATCGTTGCAGACGTATATGTCCGGTGCGCGGTCGCCATTCACGTCACGGATCTGGACGGTGAGGCCGAAGTCCCACGGTTCGGCCCGCGGTTTGCCCTGCTCGTCCAGAAAGTACTCCGAACCCCAAGGGACCAGGCTGAACCGCCCCTTCCCATCGTTGAGGTAAAGCCCATCGGGTTCGCCGACCTCCTCGAGGTTGCCGTCCACGTACCGCAGTCGCTTCGCGTGCGGCCCGGTCACCACCCATTGGTCGCCCACGCGGCGGAGTTCGGCGCGGCCGCCCGAGCGCAGAATCGAGAGCACGCCGTAGTTGGCCACATAGAGGTCGAGATCGCCGTCGCCGTCCAGATCGCCCATCGCCAGGGTGGTGCTGCCGGTGTCACCGCCGAGACCGGCTGCCGTCGTGCGATCCCGGAACTGTCCGTTGCCGAGGTTTTCGGCGTAGCGGACGCCATGTCCGAGGGTGGCCACCAACAGGTCCAAGTCCCCGTCCCCGTCCGCGTCCGCGAACAACGCGCCGGTGGACCGCATTCCGGGAAAACCGACCCCGGCTTGGGCGGTCACGTTCGTGAACCGCCAGTTGCCCAGGTTCCGGTACAGCGCGTTGGTGCCGTCCAGCGCCGAGAAATAGAGATCGCACCAGCCGTCGCCATCGAAGTCCCCGGCCGCGAGGCCCGACCCGTTCATGAGGTTGTTGTTCTCCATCATCAAGCGCACCGGCACGGGGTTGGTGAAAACCACGCCGGCCGGCGCCGCCGGGATCACGGTGAACCCCACGGTCCGGGCGTGGGCCGGGGAGGCGGGAGCGTCGGGCTGAACCTCACGAAACCGGAATCCCGGGCCGGTCTGCCATTCCGCGCCGGATCCGCGGGTGGGCAGCAGGAAGCTGAGCAAACCGAGCATGCCGAGCAGAAGCCTCGCAGCGAAGCGGCGGGACGGCCGGGTGAGGGGGCATGCGGCGGCGACCGTCGCCCGGTGCTGGCGCGTGGAGCGAGAGCCATCCCTTTGGCCCACGACCTGTCGGGCAGGGCGTCCGCGCGCGAAGCAAGTCGGCATGGGCTTCTCTTAACGGATGCCTCGTTGGGGATCGAACCTTTTCCCTCCGCGAGGCGAACTCCGTGGGGACCGGGGCGGCGCTCTGCCGGGCTTGCGGGGTCAACGAGGCCGGGGCGATACTCGCGCGTCGTGAAGAGCGGGTCGGGCCGGACACAGACCGTGGTGTGGCTGGTGGAAGACCACGAGGACTGCCGGCGCATGGTGGCGCGGGCGGTCAACCGGGTCGGGCACCTGGTCTGTGCCCATGCCTTTGGCCGGTGTGAGGAGGTGCTCGCGGCGCTGGAACGGGAGCCGGCGCCAGATGTGATCCTGCTGGATGTCGGCCTGCCGGGCATGAACGGCATCGAGGGCACGCGGCGGATCAAGGCCCGGGCACCCGCCACACAGGTCATCATGCTGACGGTGTACGATGACCACGAGAAGGTGTTTCAGGCCCTGTGCGCCGGGGCGTCGGGTTACCTGCTCAAGACGGCGGATGTCGAGGCCATCATCGGGGCCATTGAGCAGGTGCTGGCCGGGGGCGCGCCGATGAACCCGCGGGTGGCGCGGCTCGTGCTCGACATGTTCACGCGCCTGGCGGTGCCGCCCCGCAAGGACTACGGCCTTTCGCCGCGGGAACGCGAGATCCTGGAGTGGATGGTGCAGGGGCTGATCAAGAAGGAGATCGCGGAGCGGTGCGGGCTGAGCTACCACACCGTGGACAACCATCTCCGCAGCATTTACACCAAGCTCCACGTGCACACGCGCAGCGGCGCGGTGGCCAAGGCGGTAACCGAACGTTTGCTGTGAAGCCGGACGTGATGGGTATGCACCGACCGCGGGAAGCGGCCTGTTCCTCGTGGACTTGCTCGGGAGTCATGAGCCGCGGAGGGTGCAGGCGGGAAGCCCGCACCACAGGTTCAGCGAGCGCCTCCCTCAGCCCCATCCCCGATGTTCGTAATCGGCGGAGGATCCAAGACGGGGAGTCCCTCCACCGATTACGAACATCGGGGATGAGGGGGGGCAGGTGGCTGCTCCTGGACCTGCCCGGGGGCCATGAACCGCGGAGGGTGCAGGCGGGACGCCCGCACCACAGGCTCCCGGGAAGCGGGCAGGGGAACCGGACACCTGCCCACGCACCTCCCTGGTTTCCGGTGGCGCTGGGGATGACGCTTCTGCTGTGGCTGGGTGCGGGCTGCCAGAGAGAACCCGCCGAGCCAGCGGTGCGCGAGATCCGCTCGATTCACATGACCGGGGTGTACGCCGATGCGGCGCGCGTGTTAGCCGCCGAGTTCCAGCGCCAGACCGGCCTGCGCGTCACGGTCGTGGACGCCCCGTACCTCAGCCTGCGCGAGAAGGAACTGACCGACGTGCTGCTCGGCACCGGCACCTTCGACGTGCTGCAGGTCGCCCACCAGTGGGAAGGCGAGATCCTCCCCTACCTGTTGCCCCTGGACGATTTCGTGGCGCGGCACGGCCCGGATCTCGCCGATTTCATCCCGGCCGTGCGCCAGCATTCGGGGCGGTGGAACGGGCGCATCTACGCGTTGCCGATGGCCTGCGACGTCATCACCCTGCTGTACCGACGAGACATTTTCGCCGAGCGATCGGCGACGTTCCAGGCCCAGACCGGGCGCCCCCTCGAGCCGCCGCGCACTTGGGAGGAGTACCTCGAGATCGTCCGTTTCCTGCACAGCCCGTCCCTCTACGGCAACATCATCATGGGCTTGCAGGAACAGAACTTCACCGTGTGGGCGGGCATCTTTCACGGGCTGGGCGGGCAGTTGGTCGATGCGAATTGGCAGCCGCAGCTCGACAGCGAGATCGGCGTCCGGAGTCTGAGCCTCTTCGCCGAGATGTTCCGCTACGCCCCGCCGGGCTCGGAACGGCTCGGCTTCACCGAGGCCAACGCCCTCTTTCTCCAGGGCAAAGGGGCGATGTACCTCACGTGGCCCAGCCTGATCTGGGCGCAACTGAAGGACACGAACCTGTGTCGCTTCCCGGAGCACATCGGAGCGGCGGTCATTCCCGGCCGCCGACCGCAGCTCAGCGCGTGGTCGCTGGGCATCAACCGCGCCTGCACCGTGCCGGAAGCGGCCTATCGCTGGATCGAGTTTTTCGTCAACGCCCCCAACACCCGCCGGCTCCTGCTCGAGTGGGGCAAGGGCTCCCCGCGCCAGTCGATTTACGAAGACCCGGAGTGCCGCCGCGTCATCCCTTACCTCGACCAGATCTTCGAAGGCTTCCCCGGCAACCAACCCCGGTTTCGCATCCCGCCTTCGCAGGAGTTGACGGACTATCTGGACCAGCAGATTGCCGAGGCGATCAGCGGGCGGATCCCGCCGCAGTCGGCGCTCGAACGGGCCGCGGCGCGCTGGCGCGAAATCCTGGCCGAGACCGGTTACCTGCGGGACTGACGGAGCCCGGCCGCCCGGGCGGCGGGGCCATGACGTGAATGCGTCATGGCGCGGCGGCCGCTTCGCCGTAGAGTCCGGGGAGCCGGTCGGGCTGGGGCCGAACGGCGTCGCCGCACACGAGGTGATGCGGCGTCAGATCGAAGCACCGCGGATGAACCCTTTGCCATCTTCCCATCGCTGGGCCGAGCTCCTGGGTATTTACCGGGACGGACTGCTGCACGACACGTTGCCGTTCTGGATACCGCGCGCCATCGACCGCGAGCACGGCGGCTACTTCACCTGCTTCGATCAGGACGGAAGTCTGCTGCAGAACGACAAGCCGATCTGGTTCCAGGGCCGCTTCGCCTGGCTGCTATCGACCCTCTACGACACGGTCGAAGCCCGCCCCGAATGGCTCGAGTTGGCCCGGCACGGGCTCGAGTTCCTCGACCGCCACGGCTACGACACCGACGGGCGCATGTTCTTCTCGGTGACGCGCGAGGGTCGGCCGCTGCGCAAGCGCCGTTACGTCTTCTCAGAGCTCTTTGCGGTGATTGCGCTGGCGGCCTACGGCGGCGGCCAAGGACGCGGGCTGCACCTAACAGGCGTTGGACCTGTTCCGGCGTGTATTGCATTACCTCGACACCCCCGGGTTCCTGCCGCCGAAGACCGATCCCGGGACCCGACCGCTGAAGGGATTGTCCGTGCCGATGATCCTGATCGTCGCGGCCCAGGAGTTGCGCAAGTCCAGTCCCGACCCGGTGTGCGCTGAGGTCATCGACCGGTGCGTGGCCGAGATCGAGCGGGACTTCCTGAAGCCGGAGTGGCGGTGCCTCCTCGAGTGTGTCGGGCCGCAGGGCGAGTTTTACGACAACTTCGACGGGCGGCTCATCAACCCGGGACACAGCCTCGAGGCGGGTTGGTTCATCCTTGAGGAGGCCCGTCTGCGGGGAGGCGATCCGCGCCTGACGCGGCTGGGTTGCACGATCATCGACTACTCGATCGAGCAGGGTTGGGACCCCGAGCATGGCGGAATCCTCTACTACCGGGATGCGCGGGGGCTTCCCGCCACCGAGTACTGGCACGACATGAAGTTCTGGTGGCCGCACAACGAGGCCATCATCGCCATGCTGCTGGCCTGGCAGCTTACCGGGGAGCCCAAGTACGCCCGGTGGCATGCGATGGTCCATGACTGGGCCTACGCGCACTTCCCCGACCCGCTCCACGGCGAGTGGTTCGGTTATCTCCATCGCGATGGCAGCGTGTCCACGCGGCTGAAAGGCAACCTGTGGAAGGGACCGTTCCACCTGCCGCGCATGCAGTGGTACTGCTGGCAAAGGCTGCGGGAGTGGGGCACCCCGGGCACTCAATCCGCGGGGGCCTGAGTGATGGCTTCGCATTCTCAAGGCGGTGTGGCCGGAGGGCTGAACACGACCGAGACTGCGGAGGGCCGGCAGGTGTGGTACCTGGCGCTGGTGTGTCTGGTGGCGTCGC
This sequence comes from Verrucomicrobiales bacterium, assembly GCA_015075445.1. Classification (GTDB taxonomy): domain Bacteria; phylum Verrucomicrobiota; class Verrucomicrobiia; order Limisphaerales; family J093; genus DSVZ01. The sequence goes on along the minus strand of JABTUJ010000002.1, from coordinate 100,569 downwards.
TCGGCGGGTTGCTGTTCGGCTTCGACACGGCGGTGATCTCGGGCACGGTCGAGGTGGTGCGGCAACAGTTTGGCCTGACCGAGATTCTCGAAGGCTGGTTCATCAGCTCGGCCCTGGTGGGGTGCCTGGCCGGGGCAGCGGTGGCCGGCGTGTTGGGCGACCGGTTCGGACGCCGACCGGTCCTGGCGCTGGGGGCGGTTCTGTTCCTGGTTTCGGCGCTGTACTCGACGATTCCGCGGACGTTCGGCGTGCTGGTGGTGGCGCGGCTCCTGGGGGGCATCGGTGTGGGAATCGCGTCGGTGGTGGCGCCGATGTACATCTCGGAATTCGCCCCGCCGAGATGGCGCGGGCGGCTGGTGGCCTTCTACCAGCTCTCGATCGTGATCGGCATCCTCGCGGCCTATCTCTCGAACTGGCTGATCCTGCGATGGGCCGCCGGCCACGCCGGGAGCGGGGCAGGGGAGGGATGGTGGCATTGGGTGATGGTGCGGGAGTATTGGCGCGGGATGTTCGGCGCAGAGATGCTGCCCGCGGCGCTGTTTCTAGGGCTGCTGGCCCTGGTGCCGGAGAGCCCGCGCTGGTTGCTTCAGGCCGGGCAGACGACCCGTGCCGTCGCGATCCTCGAGCGCGTGAGCGGGCCCGCCGCGGCCGCGCGGGAGGCGGAAGAGATCCAGGCGGCGCTGGCGCGGGAAGAGGGGTCGGTGCGCGAGTTGTTCCGTCCCGGGTTGCGGCGGGCGTTGCTGGTGGGCGTGATGCTGTCGGTGTTTGGTCAGCTTTCCGGTGTGAACCTGGTGGTGTACTACGGGCCGAAGATCCTGATGGCCGCCGGCTACGAGGATCTCGGGGCGTTGCTGGGGCAGGTTGGTTTTGGGGTGATCAATCTGGTGTTCACGATCCTGGCGCTGCTGGTGATTGACCGGTGGGGGCGCCGGCCGCTGTTGCTGGGCGGGATGGCCGTGGTCACCGTGGCGCTGGCGGCTCTCGGGGGTCTCTTCCTGTTCGGCGTGACCCAGGGCGGGGGCGCGGGGGCACCGGGCGCGGTGGTGTCGCGGGTGGTGGGGTTGAGCATCGGCGGGGTGATGTGCGTTTACATGGCCTGCATTGCGCTGTCGATCTGCGCCGTGATCTGGGTGCTGACGCCCGAGATCTTCCCCAACCGGGTGCGGGGTCGGGCGGCGTCGATCGCCACCTTCGCCAACTGGGGCACGAACAGTCTCAGCGCCCTGATCTTCCCATGGTACGTCGCCACGCTGGGCATGCACGCGGTGTTCTTCACCACGTCGGGCATCTGCCTCGTGGCGGTCTGGTTCTTCTGGCGCTTTGTGCCGGAAACCAAGGGGCGCAGTCTCGAGGCGATCGAGAAGCTCTGGGTCAAACCGGGCCGATGACGGGCACGGCCGGCTGGAAGCTGGCACCACAGGCTCGTGGTGTGCGCGGCCTGATATTGAAGATTGAAGCCGCGTTTCGAGGACGCCACACTCCGGCCGGTTTCGCGATGAATATCCACGAATACCAGGCCAAACAGCTGCTCGCTCGCTTCGGTGTGCCCGTGCCTCCGGGTGAGGCCGTGGGCACGCCGGACGAGGCGCGCGCGGTTGCCAAGCGCCTGTTGGCGGACGGCCATGCCAAGGTGGTCGTGAAGGCCCAAATCCACGCTGGCGGCCGCGGGAAAGGCACTTTCAAGACCGGCCTGCAGGGCGGGGTGCGCGTGTGCGCTTCGGCGGACGAGGTGTTGGAGCGGGCGCAGGCCATGCTGGGCCAGGTGCTGGTGACGCGCCAGACCGGCCCGGAAGGCCGGGTGGTGGGCAAGCTGCTGATCGAGGCCGGCGTGCGGATCCTGCGCGAGTACTATTGCGCCGTGCTGCTGGACCGCGCCGCGGGATGCCCCGTCATCATGGTCAGCACCGAGGGGGGCATGGACATCGAGGAGGTTGCGGCGCACACGCCCGAGCGGATCGTGCGCGAGTGGGTCAACCCCGCGCTGGGTTTGCAGTCCTTTCAGGCCCGGAAACTGGCCGTGGCACTGGGCTGCCAGGGCGACCTCATCCGCGCCGGCGAAAAGCTCCTGCTCGGCGTCTACCGCGCGTGGTGGGAGAGCGACGCGTCGCTCGTCGAACTCAACCCCCTGGCCCTGGTCGAAGGTCCCGCCGGCAAACCGACGCTCCTCGCGTTGGACGGCAAGGTGGGGCTCGATGACAACGGCCTGTTCCGGCATCCCGACCTGCAAGCGCTGCGCGACCTGGCCGAGGAGGCGCCCCTCGAAGTCGAGGCCAGCCATCACGGCCTGAACTACATCAAGCTGGACGGCTCGATCGCCTGTCTCGTGAACGGTGCCGGGCTGGCCATGGCCACCATGGACCTCATCCAGCATTGCGGCGGTCAGCCGGCCAACTTCCTCGACGTGGGCGGCGGCGCCAGCGTCGAGCAGGTGACCGCCGCCTTCCAGATCATCATGAAGGACCCGAACGTCCGGGCGATCCTGGTGAACATCTTCGGCGGCATCATGGATTGCGACGTCATCGCCACTGGCATTGTCCAGGCCGTGAAGGACACGAAGCTGAAGCTCCCGCTCGTGGTCCGGCTTGAGGGCAACAACGTCCGCGCCGGCAAACAGCGCCTGAAAGACTCCGGCCTGCCCATTCTTAGCGGCGACTCAATGGCGGATGCCGCCCGCACCGCGGTGCGCGTGGCCGCGTGACCGTCGTCTCCGACCCTGCCCCAAGACCCAGCCGCGCGCTTCGTCCTTAACTCGCAAGCCTCCGCAGACTCTCATGGCCATTCTCGTCCAACCCGACACGCGGGTGCTCATCCAGGGTATCACCGGCGGCTTCGGCGCGCGGCATGCCCAGCTTTCGCTCGATTACGGCACTCAGGTGGTGGCCGGAGTCACGCCCGGCAAGGGCGGCCAGAGCTTCCGCCACGGCCCGCACGATGTGCCCATCTTCGACACGGTAACCGAAGCCGTGAAGCAGACCGGCGCCCAGGCATCGGCGATTTTCGTCCCGGCACCCTTCGCGGCCGACGCCATCCTGGAGGGAGCCGACGCCGGGCTCGAGCTCGTCGTTTGCATCACGGAAGGCATTCCCGTCACGGACATGCTCAAGGTGCGCCAGGCCATGCAGGGCCGGCCGACGCGCCTGATCGGTCCCAATTGCCCGGGCATCGTGACGCCCGGATCCGGGCCGGATTCACACGGGGGTTGCCGCATCGGCATCGCCCCGGGCTACATTCACCGGGCGGGTCGGGTGGGCGTCGTTTCGCGCAGCGGCACGCTCACCTACGAGGCGGTGTGGCAGCTCACCCGCGCGGGTGTTGGGCAGAGTACCTGTGTGGGAATCGGCGGCGACCCGGTCCCCGGGATGTCGCACCTCGATGTCCTGCGCCTCTTCAACGACGACCCGGACACGCACGGCATCATCCTGATCGGCGAAATCGGCGGCACCGCGGAAGAGGAGGCCGCCGCCTGGATCAAGGAGAACTGCCGCAAGCCGGTCGCCGGCTTCATCGCGGGAGCCACCGCGCCGCCCGGTCGGCGCATGGGCCACGCCGGCGCGATCATCAGCGGCGGGAAGGGGACGGCTGCGGCCAAGGTGGCGGCGTTGGCGGACGCCGGGATCGCCGTCGCTGAAACCCCCTCCGTGATGGCGGAGACGTTACTGAAACTCCTCAAACGATAGTGCCACGGCCCGCTGGGTCTGCGGCCGTTCCCCGGTGAGTTCTGCCTGTCTCCAACCCCTCGCGGACCGCTTGCGTCTGAACGTGAAGGTGCAACCGCGCGCCACGCAGACAGCGATCGCCGGGGAGCAGGGGAACGAACTCCGGGTGCGCGTGGCGGCACCGCCCGTCGACGACGCCGCGAATGAGGCGGTGCTGCGGTTTCTCGCAGACGCGCTTGGCCTCCCCCGGCGGAGTGTTCAACTGGTGCGGGGCCGGACCTCCACCCACAAGGTGTTTGAAATCCACGGCCTCAAGCTGCCCGAGGCCGCCCGCCGTCTGGGGATTGGACCGTGACGATTCCCGCGGCCTTGCTTGCCCGACTGGCGGCGGCCACCCGTTGGACTGTGCTGACGGGCGCCGGGGTTTCCCAGGAGAGCGGGGTGCCGACCTTTCGGGATGCGCAAACCGGCCTGTGGGCCCGTTATCGTGTCGAAGAACTCGCCACGCCGGAGGCATTTCGCCAGCAGCCCAGACTCGTGTGGGAGTGGTATGCGTGGCGACGCGAACTCGTGGCAGCGGCGAAACCGAACCCGGCCCACGTTGCCCTGGCGCAACTCGAAGCGCGGGTGCCGCATTTCCGGCTCGTGACACAGAACGTGGACGGACTCCATCAGCGGGCCGGCAGCCGTCGGGTGATCGAGCTGCACGGCAACATTACCCGCACGAAGTGCTTTGCCGAAGACGTCCCGGTCGCGACCTGGCCGGAGACGGGCGAGGTTCCACCCCGCTGCCCCCGCTGCGGCGGCCCGTTACGACCGGACGTTGTCTGGTTTGGCGAACTTCTGCCGCCGGCGGAGCTGGAGGAGGCCTGGCAAGCGAGCACAACCTGCGAGGTATTTCTGTCCGTGGGCACCTCGACGGTCGTGTACCCGGCCGCTGCTCTGCCCTCCGAGGCGCTGCGCAGCGGCGCCACCGTCGTGGAAGTGAACCCGACGCCCACTCCCTTCACCGACCAGGCGCATTACGTGCTCGCGGGTCCGGCGGGGGTCGTGTTGCCCGAGTTGCTCGCGCGGCTGTGGACCTGAGGCCGCTTCGCGGGACGCCCGCACCACAGGTCCAAGGAGCGACTCCCTCAGCCCCATCCCCGATGTTCAATCGGCGGAGGGACTCTCCGTCTTGGATTCTCCGCCGATTGCGAACATCGGAAATTGGGGAAGTGACGCGGTTCGCTTGGATCTGCTCAGGGGCCATGAACCGGCCTGGATGGGTGCCCCTCTGCCTTCTGCATTCCGGTTCGTGGGAGGATCAAGAACCGCCGATTCGATTCCCGCTCTTGCTCTCGCTCTTGCTCTTGCTCTTGCTCTTGCTCTTGCTCTTGCTCTCTGCCGGGGAGCAGGAGCAGAGCCTCCGGAATTGGACCTGCGGTTCCGTTCTGCGCTCCTTGTTCCCTCTGCCGAGGTCCGGGCTCACTTCTCCGGCCAGGGGAGGACGTGCGCGCGTCGGGCCCAGGCTTCCCACCGTCCAGCCAGGTCGCGGACGCGTTCGGGTTGCTCGCGGGCAAGGTCGTGCGTCTCCGTGCGGTCGGCGGTCATGTCGTAGAGCTCCCAGAGTCCGTTGCGTCCCTTGGCCACGAGCTTCCACTGCCCGACGCGAATGGCGCGGTTGCCCTCGTGTTCCCAGAAGAGGCCGTCGCGTTCCACCGGTTGCCCCGCCAGCGCAGGCAACAGGCTGCGTCCTTCGAGGGGCAGGAGCTTCTGGCCGTTGGACTCCGCCGGGTAGTTCGCGCCCGCGGCGGCCAGGCACGTGGCCATGATGTCGGGGAGCTGGCCCGGTTCGCGAACCAGGGCGTTGCGACGCGAAGGTGCGATGCCCGCCGGCCAATGGACGATCAGCGGGGTGGCGATGCCGCCTTCGTGCACCCAGTGTTTGTACTCGCGGAACGGGGTGTTGCTGACATTCGCCCACTCCCGGCCGTAGGCGATGTAGGTGTCGGCCGGACCCGGCAGGACACCGTAGCCTTGCCGGACGGGCCAGCCATCGCGGGTCTGCCTCGGCACACTGCCGAACTGAGGCGCGTCAGGCGCCATGGGGGGCAGGGTTGGTTGCCCGGCGCGGGGCGGGGCGTTGGTGCCACGGCCCACGGTTTCGGCGCAACCCCCGTTGTCCTGGAGATAGAAGAGGAGCGTGTCGTCGAGCTGCCGTTGCTGGCGGAGCTCGGCCACGATGCGGCCGATGCCCTGGTCCATGCAGTCGACCATGGCGGCATAGACCTCCATGCCGCGGGCTTCGAACTCCCGGTCCTTGACCTTCGCCCAGTCGCCCACGAGCGGCGCGGGCGTCCAGGTCGGATCGAGCAGACCCAGTTCCCGCAGCCGGGTCAGGCGCGCCTCGCGGATCGCCGCGTAACCGGCATCGTAACGACCGCGGTAACGCGCGATGTCGGCTTCCTTGGCGTGCATGGGCCAGTGGGCTGCGGTATAGGCCACGTAGAGGAGGAAAGGTTGGCCGGCATGATCGCGCGCGTGCTCGCGGAGGAACCGCACGGCGTGATCGCTGATGGCGTCGGTGTAATAGAAGACCGCGGGACGATACTCGGGGTCGTTGGCGACGGTGATGGGCTGGTTGTCGCGGACGAGCGCGCTCGGATCCCAGAAACTGCCGGCGCCGTGAATCGTGCCATAGAAGCGGTCGAAACCGCGTTGTCGGGGCCAGTTGTGTGTGGCGGCGAGGGTCTGGGCCGAAGCGCCGGGGGTGACATGCCACTTGCCCACGGCGTAGGTCCGATAGCCGGCCGGCCGGAGGGCTTCGGCCAGCGTCACACAGCGGCGGTTGAGGTCGCCGCGGTAGCCGTCGTGGCCGCGGTCTTCCATCATGTGGCCGACGCCGGTCTGGTGCGGATGCAGACCGGTGAGCAGGGAAGCCCGGGTGGGGCAGCAACGGGCCGTGTTGTAGAACTGCGTGAAGCGCAGGCCTTGCGCGGCGAGGGCGTCGAGATTCGGTGTCGCGATCTCGCCCCCGTAGCAGCCCACGTCGGAATACCCCATGTCATCCGAAAGGATGACGACGAAGTTGGGCCGCGGAGCCGCCGCGGCGACGACCCCGAGCAGAAGGACGGAAGCGAGGGGGAGGAGGGGAACCGAACCCTTCATGACACTCTGGATTCTCTCGCTCCTTCGTCGCAAAGAAACGGGTCGTTGTCGGAAGGGGGCGCTTCAGGGCGCTGGTTGGTAGTACCAGTCCAGCTTGCCTTCCTTCCCGGTGGACATGTCTCGCCAGCGACCCAGGGCGACGTGCCCGTCGGCCCAGGCGTAGTTGCCGCCGCGCCCGTGGCGCACATACGGAAAATCGCGGGTGACGCTGGGCGGATCGATGTAGCCATAGTCCCACCAGTTGATGCCGGGGCCGGGGTCGAGACTGTCGCCGTTCATGGCGGTCTCGACCGGTTTGGTGATGATGGAGGTCTTCTGCCGGGCGAGCCGCTTCTCCGAGTTTTCCGGCGTGTAGCCGAGGTAGGCCCAGTTGTGGCCGTACCCGCCGTAGCCTTCGAAGCCGGGGATGTTCTTCGGGATGGACTTGTCGATCTTGGCGGAGGGGCACACGACCACCTTGCCTTTGGCCACGAGCGTCGTGTAGCTGGTCTCCATGCGGGAGATGTAGGGGCTGACCTCCTGGAACCAGCGACTCGGCGCGACCCACCCGGCGCCCATCGAGGGCTCGGGTTGGCCGGCCACCGGCAGATGATCGGCGTTGTCATCGGCGTACAGGAGATACGCGAGGACAATCTGTTTCTCGTTGCTGGTGCACTTGATGGACTTCGCCTTCTCCTTGGCCCGGGCGAGGGCGGGGAGCAGGAGACCTGCGAGGATGGCGATCACCGCGATCACCACCAGGAGTTCAATCAGCGTGAATCCCTGGCGCGGTCCGGAGATGCCGAGTGCCGGTGCCGTGGGCGGAACACGCGTGCAGACGGCGAGACGTTGGACTTTTGGCACGGCGCAACCATACGCACGGGAGCGGGAGTGGGCAACGGGGAAAGTGGTTCTTGATCCGCGGTCTGAAGCAGGATTGGGTACGCACCGTATGAGTAACGCCGGTTTGCCGGTCAGCATCTTCAACGACGTCATCGGACCCGTCATGCGGGGCCCGTCCAGCTCCCACTGCGCCGCCGCCCTGCGCATCGGGCGGTTGGCGCGGGACTTGATGGACGGGCAGATCGACGAGGTGCGGGTCGAGTTCGATCGCCAGGGTTCGCTGCCGACCACCCACGAGAGCCAGGGTTCCGACATGGGCTTGTTCGGGGGGTTGCTGGGCTGGGACGCCGCCGATGAGCGGTTGCCGGGTTCGGCCGAGGCCTTGCGGGCGGCAGGGGTGCGCGTTCGCATCGAGATCGTCGATGCCGGGGATGCCCACCCCAACACCTATCGGCTGACCTTGCGCCATGCACGCGCCCAACACTCGTTGATCGCCCTGTCTACCGGCGGCGGCATGATTGAGGTCATCAGCGTGGATGGCCACTCCGTCTCGCTGTTCGGGGACTACCACGAGACGCTCCTTTGGGTGGCGGGCGACGGCCGGGCGGTGGCGCGGCGGTTGGCGGAGTCGCGCGAGTGGGACGATGTCGTCGTCCACGCGGCGGCGGGTGGGGATCTCGTGGAGGTCAAGGGCTCGCTCTTCGTGAGCGACGAAGCCATCGAATCGCTGCGCGCCTTCGTGCCGGTGCGCGAGGTGAAGCGGCTGTCACCCGTGCTGCCCGTGCCGTCGTGGCGGGGCATGACGGTGCCCTTCACGACAGGCGAGGCGATGCTGCGGCATGATGCCGGGCGGAACACGCCGCTCTGGCAACTGGCGGTCAAATACGAGCGGGCCCGGGGCAACCTGACCGAGAGCGAGTGCCTGGACCGGATGGTGTCAATCGTGCGGTTGCTGCGGCATTCCATCCAGCAGGGGATTACCGGCACACATTACGAAGACCGGGTCCTGGGGCATCAGTCCGGCCGGTTCGCTGAACTGCACGCCCGCGGTCGATTGCTGAACGGCGGGGCGCTCAATCGCGTGCTCCTGTACGTCTCGGCGCTGATGGAAGTGAAGAGCGCGATGGGCGTCATCGTGGCGGCCCCCACCGCGGGCGCGTGTGCGGCACTGCCCGGAGCCGTGATCGCGGTGGCGGAGAAGATGGGGCTGTCCGAGGAGGACATGGCGAGGGCGTTGCTGGCGAGCGGGCTCATCGGCGTGTTCATCGCCAGTCGGTGGACCTTTGCGGCGGAGGTCGGGGGGTGCCAGGCGGAGGGGGGTTCCGCAGCCGCCATGGCGGCTGCGGCCCTGGTGACGCTGGCGGATGGCACCCTGGTGCAGGCGATGGCGGCCGCGTCACTCGCGCTCCAGAGCCTGTTGGGGCTCATCTGCGATCCGGTGGCCAACCGCGTCGAGGTGCCGTGCCTGGGTAAGAACGTGCTGGCGGCGAGCCAGGCGTTCGCGCGAACCTGGCGCTGGCGGATTACGACCCGGTCATCCTGTTCGACGAGGTCGTCGAGGCGGCTCAACGGGTGGGCGAGCAGATGCCGCGGGAGTTGCGCTGCACCGGGCTGGGCGGGTTGTCGCTTACGCCCACGTCGCTGGCCCCGAGCAGACGCTGGCGAAGCGGAAGGCTGCGGGTGCGGCGCACGGAGTTGCGGCGGGGTGCTGATGGCGGTTTACCCGCGGCGGCGCCTACCCCCGTCGTAGGAGTCGAGGTGACGAGACTCAAGCTCAGCTAGAGCCTCCTGACGTCGGCACCTACCGCCCCGTAGAGTCGGGGTGACGAGACTAAGCCAGGCAGAGCCTCCTGACGTCGGCACCTACCGCCCCGTAGGAGTCGAGGTGACGAGACCAAGCCAGGCAGAGCTCCTGACGTCGGCACCTACCGCCCCGTAGGAGTCGAGGTGACGAGACTCAAGCCAGGCAGAGCCTCCTGACGTCGGCACCTACCGCCCCGTAGGAGTCGAGGTGACGAGACTCAAGCCAGGCAGAGCCTCCTGACGTCGGCACCTACCGCCCCGTAGGAGTCGAGGTGACGAGACTCAAGCCAGGCAGAGCCTCCTGACGTCGGCGCCTACCCCCGTAGGAGCCGGGGTGACGAGACCTGCCAGCAGAGCCTCCTCACGTCGGCACCTACCGCCCCGCAGGAGTCGAGGTGACGAGACTCGCCAGGCAGAGCCCTCCTGACGTCGGCGCCTACCCCGTAGGAGTCGGGGTGACGAGACCTCCAGGCAGAGCCTCCTGACGTCGGCGCCTACCCCCGTAGGAGTCGAGGTGACGAGACTCGCCAGGCAGAGCCTCCTGACGTCGGCACCTACCGCCCCGTAGGAGTCGGGTGACGAGACTCAAGCCAGGCAGAGCCTCCTGACGTCGGCACCTACCGCCCCGCAGGAGTCGAGGTGACGAGACTCAAGCCAGGCAGAGCCTCCTGACGTCGGCGCCTACACCCGGTCGCGAGGGTTCAGCCCCGGCGGTTCCGGCTCACCGAGCGTGTTCCTCGACGACTTCCATCGCCAGGCGCGCCCAGTCCCACAGACGCCGCGGCTGATAGCGTACGGTGGAGATGTCTTTCATGATGAACTCGACGTGGCAGCCACGGGCGCGCTCGAGCTCGGCGACCAGCTCGCGTCGGGCTTCTTCGGGATGCCACTCGTCGGTGGCGAACACGGCGGGGTTGGGCTTGTAACTGAACACGTAGCGGTCGGCCACGTTCTGCACCGCGCGGTTCAACTTGATGCGGTAGTTCATGGAGACTTTCCGCAGGTTCGGGATGCGCCGGAGCAGGTCGAGCTTGAAGTCGAGCGGTTCGCAACAGCCGTAGTAGGTGAGGCCCCAGCGGTTCAGCCAGGGGAAGTCGTGCTTGAGCGCGAATTCCCAGTGCATCTCGGGCGAGACGTCCGAGAAGATCTGCGCGTTCGAGCAGCCCCACATCTGTTGCGGCTGAACCCCAACCCCGTGGGCGGGCGGGGGCAGGGACCGGGTGAAGCCATAGCCGCCGGAGCCGATGCGCGTATTATTGGCGTCGGCCGAAAGGAGGTTTTGGGCCACGAACTGATCCAGCTCGGTGTTCCAGGCAGCCACCATGCGGGCCACGGCCGCCTGCACGAGGTCGGGCCGTTCATGCAGATCCACCATGGCTTCGGTGACGCCCCACCACCGGATCAGATAATCCCAGGGCGTGAACCAGATGTGGGTCTGGCCCACCTTCCGCACCGGCAGCAGGCCCGCACAGATCTCGGACATCACGCGGAACCGGTCTTCGGTCGCGGCGGCGACGTGGGTGATCCGGGGCATCTGGATCTTTTCCAGGTCCGGCCAGTCGCGGATCTGGATGTTGAAGTGTCGCGACACGATGGGATTGGCCCGGTCAGTCAGGGCCAGATCCACATCCTCGATGATGCCGAAGTCCGAGCTGTGGATGGCGAGCGGGCACTCCATGAAGTCGCTCACGATCATGTCGGCGGGCAGGTGGCGCCATTGGTAGAGCGTCTGGCGGAGCGTGGTTTCCCACTCGCGTGCCCAGGGGTGCTTGGTGCGCAGTGTCAGTTCGTCGTCCACGTTCATCTCGTGCCACGGGATCTCGTTGATCCAGACCATGGGACGGTCCGATTCCAGGTCGTTGAGCCGCCGCCAGAGCTCCGCCTTCTCCCGATGGACGGGCAGGGCGGCCACCTCCGCGAGTTCGGCGACGAGGCGGCGCAGGACTTCCTTCTCCGCCGGTTGCAGGACGATTTCGGCGGTAGTGATGGGTTGGGGACGGTGGCTGGGATCGTGGAGCATGGGGTGGCGGGGGCTTAGCCTGGAAATCTCATTCCCGCTGTAGGCGCCGACGTGAGGAGGCGTTGTGGGCCGGGGGCGATACCCTTCGCCTCCTCACGTCGGCCCCTACAGTCGGTCGCGGTTTCATGCCGAGTATGGAATATCCGGGTCAGGGTGTGGGCGCCGAACTGGGAATCGGGTGGCCGTTGTAGAAGCGCGCCAGCACGGCGATGTTCCGGTCATTGTCCTTGAAGGACTCGATCGGGCTCGCCAGGTACTCCGCGATTGGTCGCGGCAACGAATCGGGCCGCGGCTGGCTGAAACCGTAGATGCCGTAGCGGCTGTTGGCGGCGTCGGTGCAGATGCGGCGGGCGTCGTGCCGGTCGCCCCAGCCCACAACGCAGAGGACCTGGCGGGTGTGGGGGCCGAACATGGGCGCGACGGCGCGCAGCGCCTCGGGGCTGCCGCTCTCGTCCATGATCCAGTCCACTTCCTGCAGCAGGCGTGACCCGGCGATGGTGGCATCGTGGACCTGGTTGCAGGACAGCCAGAGGATGCAATCAGGCTTCACCCGCTTGGCGGTCGAACGGATGCGTTCCCAGCAACGGTCCAGCGCCAAACGTTCGTAGGCGAGCCTGGCTTCGGCGGTGAGATTGGCCTCCCCTGGGAACGCCTGGCCGGTGAGCTGCGCGAACAGCTCCTGCTCCGCGGGCAACCATTTGTCCTGACGCACCGCGTCGGCCGGGTTCCAGAGCCAATCCACCATGAAGCCGTCCATGCCGCTTTTCGTCAGCGCCTCCTCGACGGCTTCGGCCAGGTAATCCAGGTACGCATCCGTGAGAGGCAGATGATAGGCGCTGGGGGTGCCGTAGCTGAGCGCCGGATGCGCCGCACCCCAGCGGGTGTTCGCGCCGATGCAGAAGTAGCCCATCACCTGCATCCGGCGGGCGTGACCCAGCCGGACCAGTTCGGGAAGGAAATCGTGCTTGAGGCCCGGCTGCGGCGGGATCTTGCCTCCCTGGTACCAGGCGTAGCCATTGCAGGAGACCGCAAAGCTCTGGATCACGTTCGCCCCGAGGGCCGCGTACCACGCGACGTGAGCGGCGGGGTCGGCATCGGCCCAGAGCCCGGGCGGGGCAAAGCCGTTCGGCCCGCCGGGTCCCCAGTTGAAGTCCACGCAGAAGGCGCGGATGGGCCCCGCCGGCCTGGGCCACGGCGCTTGGGAACGGATCAGGGTGCCGACGGTCTTGAGCGTCTCCACGTCGACTTCGCGCAGCCGCCCGGCGTAGTCCGGTCCGACATCCAGCGAGAAGATGTTGCCGTGCTTCACGGCGCCCAGGTAATCCGCGTAGAGCTTCTCGGCGGGCAGGCAGAGCCGGTCGTGGCGTGGCAGGGAGTAGAACCACATCGCCCCGCCCTCGTGAGCGGGCAGGATCGGATACGTGAACTCCGCCAGGCGATAGTGGCGGCTCGGCGCGTCGCGCAGGTGCGGGCCCGCCGCCTGGTGATCCTCCAGCGGCCCGGGGCGGCCCATCTCCCCGAGGCGGATGTCGGCACCTGCCTGATCGCCGTGGTTGAAGCCGATGAAGCAGCCCGGCTGCAGGGTCTTGCAGAACGCCAGCGTTTCCGCGTGGCTCAGCCCGCCGTCACCGACCGCATGATCGAACCAGATGTACTCGATCGGCCCGTAGTCCGTGAGCAGTTCCCGGAGCTGCGCCTTCTTCATTTCCGGGTGATAGCCCCCGTTGGCCTGGTAGCGGGTGCCATCCGGCTTGTTGGGCCAGTCCCATTCGCCCTCGGAGAAATACAGCGCCAGCTTGAGGCCATGCCGGTCGCAGGCCGCCCGCAGTTCGCGCAACACATCCCGGCCCAGCGGGCTCTTCGTGACTTTGCGGTCCGTCGTCCGGGTGTCCCAGAGACAGAAGCCGTCGTGGTGCTTGGTCAGGAACAGGATGTACCCCATCCCCGCGTCGCGGGCGGTCTGCACCCATTGCTCGGGATCGCAGCCGGCGGCCTGGAAGAAGCTCACGTCGGTCACGCCCGGCGTCCATTCCTTGCCGGAAAAAGTGCTGAAGGACCAGCACACGAACATGCCCCACTTCAGGTTCTTCAGTTCCTGAGTCCGCCGCTCCATGTCGGGCGATTCGCTGGCGGCCGGCGAGAAGCCCCCTCCGCCGATGCCAAACAGCGCCACGACGAGCCATAGCGGGAGAAGTTGTCTGCGGTTCGCTCGGGCGATGCTGGGCGAGGTGGTCGCCGGCAGGCGCGCGGGGGTTTCTGGGGATTCCATGGGTTTCCTCTTCTTCCAATCAACTGCTCTGTTCGAGGTCATGGCGGTAAAGTCGGCGCCAGCCGAACCCGTAGGCCATGATGCCCACGAAGCACACCAACGGCAGAAGAAAGCCCGCGCGCATCGAGTAATGATCGGCCAGCCAGCCCATCAGCATGGGCATGAGCGCGCCGCCCACGATGGCGGTCACCATCCAGGACGACGCCAGCTTCGTGCGTTCTCCCAGGCCGCGAATCGCCAGCGCAAAGTGCGTGGGGTACATGATCGACATGAAGAAGAAGCTCAGCATCAGGGCGCCCACCGAGATCCAACCCAAGCCCAGGCACACCACACCCAGCAGCAGAACGTTGGCCAGCGCGTAGCAACCCAGCACCCGATGTGCCGGGGCGAACCGCAGGAGGGCGCTGCCCGAGAACCGGCCCACCGTGAAGCAGATGAACGCCGCCGACAGCATCGTGCCGGCACAGTAGTCCGTGAGGTGCCAGACGCCGTCGCGGAGGTACTTCATGTCCGGTGGCAGCGACTCCGCGAGCCAGACGGGTAGCGCTGGCACACAGGCCGGGTCCTTCAGGTAGTTGATGAAGAAGCTGAAGATCCCGATCTGCGCCGCGCAGTAGAGGAATTGCGAGCCGATGGCCAGGACGAAGTGCCATTCCCGAAACAGCGGCACCTCGTCGCGCGATCCCATGCCGCCAGCGGGTGTCTCTTGCGCGGCGTGGAGTTCTGGTACCGGCGCCAACACGAAAGCCACCAGCAGCACCGCGACGATCCCCGCCACAACCAGATAGGGCAGGTGCAGCGCGGCGTTGCTGGTGTTGACCTGCTCGGTCTTGGACAGAAGGAAAGAGCCGCCAAGCAGAGGGCCGAGGATCCAGCCCACCGCGTTGCAGCTCTGCGCCAGGTTGATCCGGGCCACCCCAGCCTCCGGCGCCCCGAGCACCGTGGCGTAGGGATTGGCGATCGTCTCGATGAACGTGAACCCGCAGGCCACCAGCCCGAGCGCGAGCAGGAACAGCACAAAGACGACCCTCTGGTCCGCGACAATCTTTGTCACCGGCACAAAGCTGAGGCACCCGGCCGTGATCACCGACAACCCAAACAGGATCCCGCCCCGGTAGCCGTAGCGTCGCGCAAACATCCCCGCCGGCAGCGCCAGGAAGAAATAGCCGGCGTACCAGAAGCCCTGCACGAACGCTGATTGCGCCTTGGTTACCTGCAGCGAGTTTTGGAAGTGCTTGTTCAGCACGTCGATCATCCCGTTGCACAGACCGGACAGGCAGAACAGCCCGCAGACCAGCAGAAACGTGGTCCGGTGACTCACCCCGTCCGGTGTCCGGAACAAACCGGCGCGCCCCGTTCCGCAAGGCGGGGTCGGCGGGCGGGCAGGGGACGGCGTCGCCTCCATAGGGTCACTCCGTCGGGCGGCGCCGGATCCAGATCGTCCCTTCGCCATCAGGCTTGCCGTCCAGCGTGAGTTCCACCTGGAGCTTGGAAGTCGTCTCCGACGTTACCTGCGCGGTGCGGTTCACATTGAAGGTGTGCGGCGCGCTCAAGGGGGTGAGCAAGCCCGGCGTGGCTGCTTCGCCTTCGTAGAGCAACGTCAGTTGGGTGATGCGGAGGGCACTCGAGTCCGTCGTGGGCTCGAACCGCACTTCGTATTGGCCGGGCTGGGGAATGAACGGACTTAGGTCCACGTCCAAAGCTGCCTTGCCATCACGAAAGGACGGCGGTGCCCACGCGCCGCAACGTTGCCAGCCCGATGAGTCGAGGGAGGAACCTGACGCGGGGGTGGTGGCGCCATCGGCGTGGGTTCCTCCTTGGGAAAGCTCGGTGACATGGAAGACCGCCAGACGCCGGATGATGGGTTCCGCCGCAAACCGGGTCACTCGCAACCGCACCCGGCTGACCTGCACGGGGGGAAACACGTCGATCTTCTTTCGCCCCACCGAGCTGCCGGTTGCCAACGCGCGCCACTGACCGTCGACATACCCCTCCACCGCATATTCCCGGATGCGTTCGCCCTCCCGATAGTCCTCCATGACCACGGCGCGGTTGATGGGGGACGGCCGCGGGAGTGCCAGTTCGACGCTTGATCCCCGCCGGTCGGACACTTCAGCAACGGGCTCGCGGAACCGCCGCTCGATTTCCCTCCCGAACGCTTGGTAGAGCTTCAGGTCGCCCTCGGGGATCAGCCCGTCGGTGTTCGGCGATGAATTGAGGAGCAGGACGCCGCCGTGACCGGCGGACTTGTAGTAGATGTCCATCAGCTCTTCGAGGCTCTTGCGCTTCTTCTCGTTCTCGGCCGACCAGAACCAATTGTGGTTGTAAAGCGTCGTGTCGGCTTCCAGCGGGGCCCAGGCGTCGCCGTCCGGATTGCCATGGGCGGCGGTCGCGACGCCGGTCTTGAGGTCCTGGCTGGAAAGCGCATTCCACGCGGGGTAGGGGAGCTTACCGCTTTCGGTGCCCGGCCAGCGGATGGTCGCCTGCGGGCCCTGGAAGATGACCGCGTCGGCGGCGTGCTGGCGCAGGATGTCGCTGACGTCGATCACGCAACTGCCGTCGAACCAGACCTCGGTGATCTTGCCGTAGCGGGTGAGCACCTCGGTCAGTTGCTGGCGGAAGACCCGGTTGTAGGCCTCCTGCTTCGCCGGGTCTTTCGTGCGACCGCCGCTGCCCATGGGCGCGCCCCAGGTGTCGTCGCCGGGATAGACGTAGATGCCGAGCGCCAGGCCGCGGCGGCGACAGGAGGCGGCGAGTTCGGCCAGCACATCGCCCTGACCGCCTTTCCACGCGGTTTCTTTGATCCCGTAGGTCGTCGTCTCGGTGTGCCACCAGCAAAAGCCGCCCGTGTGCTTGGCCACGAAGAGAATCTGCTTCGCCCCCCACAACTGCGCGGCACGGCACCACTGGTCGGTGTCGAGTTTCAGGGGGTTGATGGCGGAGAGCGGCGTCGAGTGATTGTCGTACTCGCGGCCCTGCCAGGTGGCGGGGTCCAGGCAGACGAACATGATCCGTTCCTGCTCGTGCCAGACGTACTGCTGCGGCGTGGGCCGGGCCAACCTTGCCGGCTCCACCGGGGATTGGGCGGCGGCGAAGACAACCAGTCCAGCCGACGCCAGCACCAGAAGCAGGAGGTTCGGAGACATCCTGGCCCACGGAGACTGCACGGAGTTTAGTATGGCCACTTGTCCAGGCTGGGCAACGGGTGGGATACCCTCGGCCGGAATAGCCGCGGGGAGCATGGGACGCATGGCCATTAGGGTATTCACGGCGTTCGCACCGTCGAGAACAAATCACTTCTGCGACGACGCAAAGCGGCGCTGGAAGACACCGCACTCCAAACGCTTCGCGCGGGCAGGGATGCTGGAGGAGTCCAACGCGCAGTCGGGTGCCGGGCGCCGACTTCCGCCTTGTTCCCTGGCCGCCCGGGCGGCAACGTCGCTCCCTGCCCGCAGCCGGCGGTGGTTGACGGTCGAGACACCGGACTCATGCCCTCGGTCGTTCTCGCGTGTTTCGCCGCAGGCCGGGTTGAGCAGAGCGCCGGTTATCTGAAGGCCCAGGCGGCGAACGACCGGTGGCGCTCGGGTCGCCGCGGCGGGGCAGGGGAGCGCCGAAGGTCGCGTCCGTCGGCGCCGGCCCTGCGTCAGTTGAGGAGGTGCGCGGGGGCGGTGGGTCCGCGTCGAAACGAAAGGCACAGGCCGGCTCACGCTCCGGCCAGGTTCCTAGCCGCGCGAGGAGCCCGCTTTGGGTTCAGCCCGGATCGAGTGGTGAGGCTCAGCCTTCCTCGACGAGCTTCATGCCCAGCAACCGGACGAGGTGGCGGGCGGTGTCCATGTGGTCCTCATAGAAAACCACGCGGTGCAGCAGCGTCATGGCATCTTCGCTGTCAATGGCGCTGCCCCAGTTGGCGGCCATCGTCGCGGCATCGCGCACCTCCGTGACGATCTGGGTGCGGCAGGCGCGCACGGACCGCGCCGGGACTTCGATGATCTTGCCGGTGGAGGCGAGCAGCGTCTCGAGGTTGACCAGCTTGGTGCGGGTGATCGTCTGGCCCAGGCGATAGAGGACCTCCGGCACGCAGCCGCTGCCGCCCACCTCGGAATGGCCGCGCAGGAGGTACGGGGCCGGTTTGCTGCCGGTTCCCTCCATCTTCAGCGGCGCCGTACAGTGGGCGGTCCACAGCACATTGCGTGAGGTGTCGAACGTCGCGTTGCCCTGGAAGCCCGCGCGGTCGGTCACGTACTGGAACAGCATCATGGTCAGCAGCGAGTCCATGTCGCCTTCGCAGGCCGCCGGAATGCCCGCGTCGCGCAGCCGGGTGAAGCCCAGGCAGGGGAAGCCCTTCGGCAGCCAGCCCATGCAGGTGCCGATCGCCAATCCGTGGGCCTGCTCGCGTTCCATGAGTCGCTGCAGCGCCACGCTGACCCGGGCGGCCTTGTTGATGTCTTCCGCGTTGGGTTCGACGATTTCCTTGGCCTCCCGGGTCCATTGGTCCGCTTCGCCGCGTACCGCGCCGGCTTCGGCTCCGTCAATCAGTTCCCCAAACTTCTTCTCCTCCACGATGACCACGTCCGCGCCCAGGCGCTTCTTGATCTCCTCCGGTGACTGCGCGGGCTTCGTGCCGCGGGCGGGCGGGAAGAGCAGGATGCGACTCTGCTGCATCAGGGGGATGACACGCAGCAGGCGCAGCGCACGCTCGAGTTCGTTGTAGTCGCTCGTCGGGAAGAGGCTGACCCGCTTGCCCTGGCGCTGCCAGCGGTGCGCGTACATCCAGTCGTGACCGCTCGCCGGCAGCGAGAACACGATCATGGGATGGGCCCGGTCGAGAATCGGTTGCACCACGCGGGTCAGGGCGAAGATCTCCAGGTTGATGGCCAGCACGGGCGTCCCGGGGCCGGCCTTTTCGAGGAGCGCCGCCGTCTGCTCCGCATTCACCGACTGCCCGATGAGCAGCTCGATGTTGCCGAGGTCCTTCTCCGCCTTGGCCAGCCGCGCCTTCATGGCTTCATACTGCGTCACATCGGCCCCCCATCCGCGATCGGCCGGACCGGGCGTGCCGGAGAAGATGACGCAGATGCGCGCCTTCTGCCTGAGCGGGGGACGGGGCCCGTCTGAGGCCAGGGCGCGGCTCAGGGTGGCGCCCGAAATCACCCATCCGGCGGCGATGCCCGTCTGCAGGAACTCGCGTCGCGTACATTGGTCACACATAATAATGCTCTCCGCTTGCTGTGGTTATTCTGTTGTCGATGGCGTCGTGGCCAAGCCCTGCCGATCATCAGCATGCATCATGCATCGCCACTGCAGGATTTCGGGCACGCTGGTCAGGGGGACGGCGCTTGTCAAGCCTTCCCGACGGGTCGTCCCAAGGGGGCGAGAGGGTCAGGCCTGCTTGGCCTGCGCGCGCCCGAGCCTCAGATCCGCCTCGTCAAGTTGGGCATGGATACCCGAGCGGATCGGACCTGTGCCAACGACGTCAAACGTCCCGATGATGACCAGGGGGTCCGCGGTGGGTGAGAGGGTTTCTTTAAACGTGGTGCTAAACGCCCCCGTGGCATCGTCCAACAGCCCGGTGCCGCCGACGAACTGGACATCGACAGTCATCAGGTCGTTCGGTCCGGCGGAGGATGACGCCACCCAATTCAGTTGGTCCCCCCTGGCATTCACGCCCGTGCCCTATACCTGGGAAACGCCGCGAAAAAGTTGCACCGCTGCCTTAAAAAAAGGCCCTCCTCTGAGGTGTGCGCTTTCCGGTGCGTGGCGCCTATCGCTCACGGGCAAGCGGCCCCGAAAGCATCAGGGCTCGGGGACCAACTGGAAGAAGCGTTGCGCGGCGCCCAGGGACGGGAGATCCCAGATGGCCGTTCCACCGGCTCCGATGACCACCTGCCCCACTTGGGTCCACGCCGCGCCGAGGGAGGAAGCGTCCTGCAGTTGGAACACCTGGCCTGGGTATCCGATCAACTGCAGCCGGCCAGCTCCCGCGGCGACCGCCAGGCTGGCCCCGCCGGGGTGCTTCCGTAGGAAGGGGGAATTCCCTGGCTCCGAGCGCCAACCCGGCCCGCCCTCGACGCCTACCCAGACCGAGCCGGAGCCATTCATCTCCATATAGTAATTCTCGCCGGAGGCGTTGGCCTCTCCGACCAGGCTGGCCCAGGCGCGCCAGTAGCCACCGACCCAGTCGATGTCCTGCCGCGTGACACGAAGGCGGATTTCCATGCCGTTAGCTCCGCCCTGCACCTCGCCCGGATACGTGCTCACGCTCGACTCCGTGGAGATCGTGCCGCGGCCGTTGTGGGTGACGTTGATCCAAGCGTGCGACCGGGAGCCACTGCCCAGGCCGACGGAGATGCGGGCAACAAGCCTGGCGGAGGCCGCGGTGGGGCCGGGGGGAGGGCCGATGATGCCCTCGGCCACGCTGCGGCCATGAAAGGCGTGCAACCCGCCCAAACGCATGCGCACCACCAGCACGACCTCCTCATCGGGCGGGCCGGCGTAGTCGGTCAGGCGCAGCAGGGTGCTGACGGTGGCCGCGGCCACCCGGCCCTGCAACGTGCTGCTTTCAAGCGCAGGCGAGCGCGAGAAGCGCGTGCCGGTCAACTGGAGCAAGCCACTCGATCCGTCGGTCGCGCTGGAACGGATGTAGTAGCTTCCTTGGGCCGACTCCTGCGCGGACGCCGCGTTCACCGCTTCGGCCGTGGTGGAGATGGACTGGCCGGCGCCGGTGGGTCCCAGCAGCGCCTGGATCTGGTAGGCCGCAGCCGGAGCGGCGCCAAGCGCCAGCAGCATCCCCGCCCGCCCGCAGGCGACGGCGGCCCGCCACCTGGCCAGGCCGCGCAGGACGCCGACGCTCCGAACCAGGGACTGGTTCCGAGACCACCCGCTGAGCCGCGTCCTGAGGAATCTGCCGGAGATCTCCCGCAGCCGGGCGGGGACTGGGGTTAGTGCTGTATCCGCTTCTTCTGATGCGATCACGTCGGTGAGCTTATTGCCAGAGCCAGCGGAGTCAAATCGGGGGTGCCTCCAGACAGGTGGGACCACACTGGGGCACAGAACCGAAGTCGTCTCGGGCCACGGCCAGTACGAGGCGGCGAAGGTTCTCGGGTGGACCGCGGTGCCGGTGGACTTCCAGGACTTCACCACCGACGCCGGCGAGTGGGCCCACCGGGTCTACTGCGAGCCGGCGGCGCGCAGCCGGTAATAGGACTGCACCGCGGCGGGCATCTCGAGATAGATCGTCTCGTCCTGGCCCGCCCCGGCCAGGGTCTCATGGGCGCACGGTTCACCTGGCGCCAGCGCAAACGGCACCGTCACCCACTCCGCCGCGGGCAGGCGCGCGGTCTGCTCGACGCTGTACGCCCTGCCGGTCAAACCACGAAACCGCAAGCTCAGTCGGTCTGCACTCGAGCGGGCGAACTTGAGCAAGGGCAGCTCTGGCTCCAGAACGGCCAGGACAAACCACGGATCGAGCTCCCCATCGCGAATCCGCAGCTCGAGTTCGAGGGTGTGTTCGTCAATCCGCACGTAGGGCACCACCGTCCACCCGGGTAGTTTGAACAACGTCGCCCCTTCCGGCACCGGGTTGGAGAAAGTGATCCGGAACACACAAGGGCCGTCGGGACCGGTCGCGGCCAGGCTAAACGCCAGCGCGCCCTCCCACTCCAGCCCGTCCGGCGCTCCGGCTGGGTCCACAAGCTCGGGATGCGCCGCCGGATCTTCCAGGAGGATGTGTGCGCCCACCGTCACGCCGGGCGTGGGCGTGACAATCGCCGGTTCAACCGTGATGGATTCGGTGTAACGTCCCTCACCACCGCGGTCGTCCACGACGGTAAGCGTCACCGCAAAGGTGCCGGCTCGGGTGAACACATGTTCCCCCGGCGATCCCGCGCCAAAGGCTCCATCTCCGAAATCCCACTCGAAACCGACAATCTCGCCATCGCGATCCGCCGCGTCGCGCACCTCGAATCGGACTGGTGTTCCGGAGAGCAGACGGGGCGTCGCACGATTGAAATGCGCCGTGGGTGGGTGGTTGGGACCGAGTTTCAACAGCCAGGGACGGTAGTCCTGCGAGCCAAGCTCGAGTCGACCCAGAACCACGATGCTGCCATCCGCCAACTCCACCAATGTCTTGCCGGCCTCGGACTTGTCCGGCTGACCCAACCGTTGCCGCCATTGCTCACGGCCCGAGCCGTCCACCCGCGCCACGAACAGGTCGGTGCGGTACTGTTCCGGAGGCCAGGCCAGTCCCCCGACCACCAGCACGCCGCCGTCCCGGGTCACGGTCGCACCATAAACAGCCTCGCTGCGAGCTGGCGCACCCCAGAGATTGGTCCAACTGGGCGCGCCGAGTGCATCAAACCGGATCAGACAGCCGTCCCCCTGGAGTTGGCCGGCGGCGTAATAGCCGCCGTCCGCAGTCGGCGCTGCCCAGACGGGCGACGACTGATGATGTCCCGCACCCAGCAGGGTAGTCCATTCCGCGTCGCCGTTGGCATCGAGTTTCGTCAACCCGAAATACCCACCGGAGATGTTAAACGGATCGTCCGGCGACACATACGGCCACGGCCCCGTGGTCGTCATCACACTGCCTCCCGCAGGTGTGCCCGCGATCCAGAGACCCGTTCGCGGATAACCCGGGGCGACCGTGATGAGGTTGGTGGCCACCACGCTGCCGTCTGCGGCCAAACGCCCCCACCACACCTCACCATCAATGGGGCAGTACGCCTCCATGCGGCCCGTGAGCAGATAGCCGCCGGCCGGCAGTGCGACCACGCTGTAGAGACGCTCGGCCCTGTCACCGACGAACCGTTGCGTCCATTCGATCTCGCCGTTCTCATCGACCTTAATCACCCAACCGTCACTGCCAGTTTCGTGAATGGAGGTCCGGCGTTCGCCGGCAATGACATAGCCCCCTCCCGGGGCGCGAACCAGCGAGATGCCGCGCGCTCCTTGGCCCACGTCATCTTTGAAATGGCGCTGCCACTGAACGTGGCCTCGGGAATCGGTCTTCAAGAGCCAAAGGATGACGGTGTTACCGACCGACCTGTACTTAGCGCCCGTCATCAAGAAACCGCCCTCCGCCGCCTCCACCATGGCGTAAAGCTGGTCCTGACGATGCTCGCCGTAGACTCGCTCCCACTGAAAAGCGAGGGCTTGCACTTCAATGGTCTGTTCGACCGAGCGAACCACGCCCTCGGTGTTCGCCACGGTCAGGCGCACTGGATAGGGGCCCGGGATCGCGTAACGGTGCCGCACCACCGTGCCGGTCGCGGTCGTGCCGTCCCCAAAATCCCAGTCCCATGCGGTCAGCGTGCTCCCAGGCGCCGTCGAAGCCGAGGCGTCGAAGGTCAGTTCATCCTGGATGAAGACGCGCGAGCTGGGTCGGCAACTGAACACGGGCACCGGCGCCTGCAAGTCCCCCCGGACCTTGACGAGCCACAGCCGCCACTGGTCCTCGACCCGCGCCTCGCCGGCGACCAGAATATCGCCGTCCGGCATGGCGGCGACCCGCCGACCGAAGCCTTTGAGCGCCAGATCCCAGAGATTCCGCCCTTCGGCATCGGTTCGGATCAACCACGTGCCGCCCCGGTCAGAGCCATACATTCCGGTGCTGCCGAGAATCAGACAACCGCCGTCGGCCATCGGGATCATATGGCGGGCAAAATCGTTCGAGTCGGGAATGCCAAAACGGGTGGTCCACACGGTGTCTCCCACCGCATCCAGCCGCGTCAGCACAATGTCCTTCGGCGCCTGCCCCAGATGGTCCGGAGGTCGCTCCCTCCGGTTGCCCACGCCCAGGCTGCCCCCGCCCGGGGCGGGGAACACCGCCACGTAAGGCAGAGACTCGCCACCTGACCATCCGGGTTCGCCCGTGCGCGCAAGCTGTTTCATCCCGTAACGGGTGCCAAGCAGCAACGAGTCCCCGGCGCCGGCCACCATGGACCAGATGGGCGGCGAATCGAGATCGGGCGCGCCGCCGAATCCGCCCCGGGTCCACAACCTCGCCCCGGCTTCGGCGTGGAAATAGGTCAACTGCCCCCGGCCGCCGCCCCAATCGAACTCGTCCAGGGGACCCAGATTCACCTCGACGTCGGTGGCGGCGCCCACCAGATAACCCGCTTCATGCCAAACGATCGAGGTGCCGACATGTCCGTAGCCGTCGTTTCCCTTGTACTGCCAGAGCCGATTGAACTCGCGATCCGTTCTCACGACCCACAAGGATTCCGCCGCCCATTCCTTCAAGCCATCGCGGTACAGAATCGGCACCGACCCGGTGAAGACATAGCCGGCGGGCCAAGTGGTGTCTTCCGCAACGGCGGCAACCGCCCCGAGGTTCCAGCCGCCGCTCAATGGCGAGTCATGAGTGAACGTGCCCCAGCGCGTCAATGCCCCCTCGCGAGTGACCGCGGCCAGGAACGCGGCCTCCGTCACCAGCGGCGGTTCCGGCGAAATCAGGCCACCGATCACGTATCCCTCCGGTGTTGTCAGGATGGCGCGCGGCAACGCGTTGGTGTGCAGTAACACCCCCCATCGACAGCCCGGTGGACTCAAGTAATCGTGGCCTCGCATCGGTGCTGACATGATCCAACCAAGGACCAACCCCCAGGCCGCGACCGCATGGGTCAGCGACCGCAACCGGGCCAGACCGCTGTGGGATTGGAGAATCAGGAATGGCGACGGGTCAAACCAACGACCGCGCCACCCGCAACGGTGCGAATCCGCATTCATGGAAACAAGGTGGGTATGTGTCGCACACTCTACGCAGGGAACCGCAGACGTGCAAAAGCAATGATCAGAACTCTTGGCAGAAACCCGGCGTGGCAGCGGGAGGACTGATCGCCACCGGACCCACACCAGCGCGCCCTCGAAGAGGCTCGCTGCATGCACCTTCCATCTCTACCTGGTCCGTTCCAGGCGATCCGCGGGCACGCGGCCCAGATCGTCCGCCGGATCACCGGCCGGGTCCGGCTCTTCCAGCGCGTGTTCGAGCTGATGGCCGCCAAGTAGGCGCGTCGCCCACGCCCGACCCCCGGCCCCTCGGCAACCCCGAGGGGCTTCTTGCGTCGCCGGACCGCCGCCCGAGACCGCCCCGCAAGCAGGCGCGAACCGGTGCCTCGGCGGCTTTCCGACCCCGGCCAGGGGATAACCTACCTCCACAGCAGGCCGCCTGGCGTGGAGGCGCTTTGCGGCTGTGTTGCCAAGCTGGGGGTGAGATCCATGATCCGAGAACACCAAACGGGGTTTTGCCCGTGGCGGGTAGTCCATGAGTTGCGTACTGCGTACTATGCAAGACGCCAGCCTTGAGCCTTGCTCATGCTCGTCATCTGTGCGATAAGATGAGAGTAGCCCCTGTCTGGGCACGGCATGGCCAACGGACAACCCTACTATCTCCACCCCAATCACCTATGAGAACCCTTCCCCCTGTCACCAGCAGCGGCCTGATGTTAATGCTCAGCCTCGGCCTTCATGCCCAAAGCGTGATCCAGTTCTCTGCGTCAACCTACGACACGTCTGAGGGCGTGCCTGAAGCGACCGTCCACATTCAACGTTCAAACGACCTGGAAGCCGTGGTCAGCGTCGATCTCAACACGATCGCTGGAACCGCGACCGCCGCGAAGGACTATACGGAAGTCTCGATCACCCTGACGTTTCTGGCGCACGAGACGTTGAAGACCGTGACGATACCGCTGATTGATGACGCGCAGGCCGAGGCAGACGAGGTGTTTCAGGTTGGCCTGAACACTCCGACCGGCGGCGCGGTTCTCGGCTTCAGCACCGCCACGGTCAGGATCACTGACGATGATCACCCGGTTCAACTGAACTCGGTCACGTACACCGTCAGCGAGGAGGCCGGTTCGGTTGAGATCCTGGTGGTCCGCGGAAAACGTGGCGACTTGCCCATTACGGTTGAGCTCACGACTTCAGATGTCACGGCCACGGCTGGCACCGACTATGTGGGGGTGACGAACACTCTGCGGCTTGAGGGCGCAAAACAGTTCGAGCGCGTTCTGATTCCGATCCTGAACGACACGGCCTTCGAGACACACGAGAGGTTCCGCGTCGCCTTGGGCAGTGTCACCGGAGGCAAACTCGTCGCGGCGCGCGCGAGTGCCATGGTGACGATCCTTGACACCGACGAACGCGTGCAACTCGAGCACACCAACTATCGGGTTGGTGAGGCGGACGGCTTCGTCCGCATCGGTGTAGCACGCGGGGAGAATGCCAACGCGGCGACGGTTCAGTTCCGAACGTCCGACGCCAGCGCTCTGGCGGGCACGGACTATGTTGGCTTGACCAACACGCTGGAGTTCGCGACGGGCGAACGCCTCAAGTTGGTGGATATTTCGATCCTAAATGACGGCGTGCGCGAGGCGCTCGAGTCCTTTCGCGTAAGCCTGAGTGATCCCACGGGAGGCGCCGTTCTGGGCGGCGGTGCGACCGGAACAACAGTGAACGTCGTGGACAATGATCCTGGGGTACAGCCGGAGCAACCCGAGTTCTGGGTGCGTGAGAGCGACGGAGCGCTCGCAGTGAAGGTGCTTCGGGAAAATGATGGTGCCTTGGGAGCGTTCACCGTGGACTATTCCACGTCCGATGGGACCGCGATCGCGGGCATCGATTACGAAGCCGTTTCCGGAACGCTGACCTTCGGACCGGGCCAGCAGGTGGCGACGCTGACCATCCCAATCACCGCCGACGACGTGGCCGAAGCGAACGAGTCCTTTCGCCTGACGCTGAGTGGTGTTACGGGAGATGCCACGCAGGGGACTCGGGTCTACGCCACAATCACCATCTGGGACACCACCGGGGCGCGGCCGCATCGGTTTAGTGGGGTCACCGTGCGGCCAGATGGTGCCGTGGAACTTGCGCTGGATGGGGCCGTTAACCGGCGGTTTGCCCCGTATTATGACCTCTACCCAGTCGAGGTTTCGTTCGACCTCAAGGACTGGATGCCGCTGGTGACGCTGGTCCGCACCAACGCCTCGACCAATACCCTCCGCTACGTGGATGCGGTTGGCCCCTTGTGGACGCAACGGTTCTATCGCACGGCCACCAGCCACTTCATCACGCCCATGGCCAAGCCCACGGGCCCCCATCCCGTGGGCGTCGTCTCGCGACGGATCACCGACCCGAGCCGCCGGAACCGCTATGACATCTCCACCAACGGATCATTCATGGTCTCGCTGTGGTATCCGGCGGTGGCACGGGCAGGTCAGGACCCCGGCCGGCTGGAGGATCTTGAATTGGCGATGGATCCCGCCTGGCCAGCTTCCTGGGGTGCTTCACCGATGCCCGATCGCGAAGCCTTCTTTGTCTCCTACGCGCTTCCCGAAGCCCCCGCCGCGGTGGAGCAGGCGCCGTATCCGATTCTCATCCATTCGATTTCCGGCTACGGCGCAAGGACCGAGATCGGGGAGCGGGCGATCGAGTTGGCCAGCCACGGTTACGTGGTCGTGGGGGTCGATCACTTTGACGCGTTCACCGTCCTGCCGGACGGGACCTATTACAACCGTGGATCCAGTTCGCCCAACCTCGCCTCAGCGGTGGGTTTCCAGGATCGGGTCCGGGATGTGCGACTCGTCCTGGATCAACTGGAGCAGTGGAACCGGAACGATTCAATCTTTGCCGGCCGATTGGATGTGATGAACGTCGCGACGATGGGGTTCTCCTGGGGTGGCGGCGTCGCGGGCGAAGTCGCCAGGGTGGACGAGCGATGCAGGGCAGCCATCATTCTCGAAGGGTACTTCCAGAACGCTGATGACCTTATTTCGTTGGGACTGTCCAAACCGACGCTTTCGATCTACGCCAGCCCGATTACCCTCTCCGACGGAAGCGAAGGCCTAGTCTTCAACCACGTGTCGACTCAGGATGCGATCTGGTTTCAGGTCTCGGGGATCAACCACGCGCAGGCCGGAGATTGCCAATGGCTCTTCGGCACCGGTGAGCTGCCGGCGTTGAGAGAAGCGATGCGGACCATGAAGGCTTACACCCTCTGGTTCCTGAACAAGCAACTCAAGGGCAGCGCCGACCCCATGCCGGCCTTAAAGGACTACCCTCGTGTGGTCAACTTCAAACAGAAATAGCCAGATCCTTGAGCGCTTCAGGAGCCGCATCACATAGGGCGAGTGTTCGAGCTGATGGTCGCCAAGCAGGCGTGTCGGCCTCACTCGACCCCCGGCCCCTCGGCAACCCCGAGGGGCCTTCTGCGTCGCCGGACCGTGGCCCGAGACCGGCCTCAGAACAGTCGCGAACCGGGGTCTCGGCGGTTTTCCGATCCCGGCCAGGGGTAAGGTCCTGCCCGCGGCTTCATGCCGTCACGCGCTACCGTTCCGCACTCCAAGTGACTTGCGTGGCGAGCGGCGGCACGCTGCGTGACTTGTGCCGTCCCAAGAGGTGGATCGAAGGGGCGGCTGGGGGCGACCAGCAAACAACCGCACGTGGCCCACGCAAGGGCCCGGCACTCCGTTGCGCAATATGGCGTTGATCAGTGCAGGCCCGCTCAGATCGCCTGGCGACGCCGGAAGACGCCAAAGGCAACAGCTCCCAGCGCCGCAATCAGCCCGTAGTCAGCGGGTTCGGGTATGAGGCACTCATGCGTAAAGGCGCCGTTGATAATGAAGACGCCAACAAGGTTGGCATCCGTCCGGAAGTGGATGCTCACCTCGGGCGGGCAGAAGGGGAGGAGGTATTCGATCCGGTCGAGAACTGGACTCGCGGAGCCGGTGGGGTTCACGGTCAAGGAGAACCCCGGGCTGTACTGCTTGCCCCACTGGGGATCGATCCAGTCGAACTGGAGTGTCAGCCCTGCCGGAACGAGTTCTCCCGTCTGTGGATCGAGACTGTAACCGACACCCTCCACGGTGCCTTCCCAGAGCAGTCGCTTGGGGCGGGCGGGATCAAACACGTTGGGAAAACGGGCTTCCCACGTCTGATCGTTCCCACTGACGCTGATGATCGTCGCACTGATGGGTTCGACCGAGAGGACTTGCGCCGAGACGCCGCTCAGGCCTGCGCTGAACGCCAAGGCAACCGCCAAGGCGGACTTGCTGTTGAGTGGTTTCATTTGATTTGGTTGTTGCCGCGAATCTCCATCTCCTTTCTGTCCCTTCCGCGGATACGTGCTGCAAGGTAAAGAAGATTCCTAATCCCGCAAGCGGAATGTCTGCCGGAGGTGGAGCGGTACGACGCGTGGTTCTCTCTTGACCAGGAGGTGTCGGGGACGACAAGCTGCGGTCATTCTCAGCCCAGACACAGCCTCCGGTTTCAATCAAGGTATGAAGGCCGCGATCCTGCTCGCCGAACTGCTCGTCCTGTGCACAGCCATCCGCCACCACGCCGTTGCCGCCGCGGGACCGCCCGTCCTCCGGATCCAGCGTGACGGCCAGAGTGTCGTGATCACGTGGGAGGGTGGCGGTCTCCTGGAATCGGCGTCGGAAATCCGGGGGCCGTGGGCTTTCGTACCCGCTGCCACCAGTCCTTACCGGGTGGTCGTGCCGTCGGTTGCCACCTTCTACCGCGTTCAGCAAGTGCACACCCTCACCGTGACCCGGGCCGGGGACGGCGCGGGCACGGTGCGGTCGTCTCCGGCCGGCATCCTCTGCGGTGCCGACTGCACCGAAACCCTGCCGGCCGGCCAGACGGTCACGCTGCAGGCTACGCCAGACGAGGGTTCCACCTTCGCTGGTTGGAGTGGCGACTGTGGGGGCACCGGCGATTGCGTGGTCACGCTGGACCGCGCGCGCACGGTGACCGCGACCTTCGCGCCGGCGCCCGGCGTCAATCCGTTCGTCAACGGCGATTTCGAGCAAGGGCCGCTGGTGGGCTGGGAGCAGTCACCCGGAAAGGTGATTTTCACCGCGGAGAACCTCGGCGGGGCACAACCCTATTCGGGTCGTTACGCCGCCTTCCTCGGCATGGATGAAGACGGTCGCCGCCAGGTCCAGTTGGGGCAGCGGATCACGCTGCCCAACCGCCAGCCGCTCTACCTGAATTTCGCCGCGTGGCTCTACTCGAAAGAACTCTGCGACGTCCCCTGGTACGATCAGATCACGCTCTACCTCAACGGACAGGTGGCGTTTCAGGATAGCCAGGTCTGCCAGGGCAGCGGCACCGACGGCTGGCTGCGCTACAGCGTGGACGTCAGCGTGCTGGCCGGCCAGTCGGTCGCCGTGGTGTTCGAGATTTACTCCAGCGACGGGCTGTGGAGTGCGCTCCTGCTCGACGATCTCGCCATCTCCGAGCAGGCGTGGGGTGAGTAATGGCAAGCGATGAACCAACACGCTGAACCGCGTGGCGACTGGCCGGGGGCCGAGGCGTGCGGTGGCGGTCTGCGCGTCATCGGCGAGGTTGTGCCCTGTGGACGAAACGCTGGCCCGTGCCGACGGCCGCTCCTGCGACTGTTGACCCTCGACTCTTGCAGGCAGGTACGCGGCCGAGGGCTGGGGCCAACGCTGACTCCGCACAGGGCCGGGTGGCCACGTACCCGAACGGCAGCCCGACCACGATCATTGGCCTGCCGACATCCGAGAGCCCAGAATCAAGGCGCAGGCACCGGGGCGGTCCAGACCTCGACGGCCGTGCGGACGTTGGGCGGCACGTGGACCGCGACCGTGCCGCGCACCGGGTTCTCGCTCCGGTTGTCGAGTGCCAGGGCGTACTCGGTCGCCGCCCCGGCCTCGGGGACCAACCGCACACGAACAGGCACGACCGCACGAAAGTCACGCGCCTGCACCTCGATTTCCTGGGTTGCCGGGCTGCCAAACGGGAGCTCGAGAAAGGCCGGTCCGGAATCAGCCGCGATGTCCTGCCCGGCAGCCCGCACCAGGTCCAGACGAGGCAGGGGTGCCGGGTTCAGCGTCATGAAGGACCCGATGCTGACGGCGGCGACGGGTTGGAACAAGAAGTTGGCGTCACTCGCTTGGCGGAGGTCGCTGGAGTCAATGCGAATGCGGCCAAAGTAAGCATCCGAAGCCCCGGCTCCGCTGGCCACGGAGAGCACGGCTCCAAAGCCGCCCTCCCGTTGGCCGACCACCTGCGGCGCCACGAGCCGGATCGCTCCCCCGCTGCCCACGCTCCTGAGAGCCGAGCCGCTGTTGTAGCCGCCGGTGGCCAGGATGCGTCCGGTCGCCGCCACGCGAATGGAAGTCGAGGAGGCGATGAGAAGGGCTCCGCCGCCGCCGCCGCCCGCTACCGTGGGGCTGCCACCGCCTCCGGAGCCGCCGATCAACGGCAGGAGGAGGGCGTTACCGTACGGCTGCGCGAGTTCGGGGGGAGCATCCGCCCGGCGATTTCCGAAAACCCCGTGGCGCAACGCGACATCCACGTTGGTTGGTCCGCCGCCCGGGCCGGCGCCGGCGCCGGGAGGCAGGTTCAATCGGCCCGGGTTTCCGCCCGCGAAGCCGCCGGGACCACCGGCGCCTCCCAGGAGCGTCGCGCCGTTGCTGCCGCTGACATCAATCGTTCCGCTGATCAGCACGTCCCCCGTGGCGAGCAGTCGGACCGGGGTGTTCCGGGCATTGGGGATGAACCGCAGCGTCGCGCCGTTGTTAATCGTGATGGTCGTGCAGTGAAAGACGCCATCCGCCGGCATGGCCAGCGTCGTGTTGCCGGTGATCTCGAGCGGGCCGTAAGACCCGTCGCTGCCCGACACAAGAGCCTGGCCATGCACGCCCACCGTCAGGCCAGCGACCAGCAGGAGTGCGGCGGGGAGAGTCAACCGGTTCAGGAGCAGGGGATGCTTGGTTTTCATGGGTCGTTGCGTTGCAGCGTCAGTGGCGGCTGGCCCCGGGAGGTTCCGTAGGGGATCTCCGCGGCCTGTTCCCAAGCTGGCCGAGCCAAGCCGACAGGTTGTTGCAGGGCGGCATATTGACCGGCGCCCGGCTCCCAGGCTGGCCTCGCGAGACCGGCGTGCGCCGGAGCGATCGAGAAGAGCCACGGCAGGCTGCGCGGATCAGTCGGGCGGCTGCCCAGCGTGATCTCAGCTTCGTCATTCCAGCCGTCACCATCGGTGTCCGGGAGCGTTGGGTCGGTGCCAAGAAACATCTCCTGAAGCAAGGTCAGCGCGTCGCCGTCGGCATCCAGTGCCGCATCACTGCGCCCGGTCTGGAACGTGTCGGCCAGGGTGGGATCGGTGCCCGCAAAGAGTTCAAACAGCGTCGTCAACCCGTCGCCATCGGCGTCTTCCTCTCCATCCGGAATGCCATTCCCGTTGGTGTCCGCCTGGGAGGGATCCGTGCCCGAAACCGCGATTTCCCAGGCATCGGGCAAGCCATCACGGTCGCTGTCCGTCATGTCCGCCGGCCCGGCGACGCGGAACACGGGCGCGAACGAGCCCGTGAGCGCATGACCCGCCAGATCGGTGAGCGCGGCACTGATCTCGAGACGGTAAAGGCCCGGCGGCAGAGGCGCCGCCAGCGAGACCACCAACGCATCGCCAGCCGGACGCAGCGTCTGCGTGGCCGCCGACGGCAGGGTGTCATCGTCGGTGTCGAAGAGGCCGTCGGGTCCGGCCGCTCGGGCGACCACGCTGGTGCTCGTCACGGTGGTGGGATCCAGCCGCTCGCTGAACAGCGCCACGATCTCGTGCAACGCGCCGACGGGTTGACCCGAGGTCGGCGACGTCCGCAGCAGCCGCGGCGGGGAGAGGTCAGGCAGCACGGTGATCGGCAGCGGTGACGAGAGCGCGGCGTTTCCAGCGATGTCCAACGCCCGTGCCGTCACGACGAAGGGCGCACCGGCCGCCGCCGGTGCGCGCAAGCGATGGCGGAAGGGGTAACTGGTGTCGGTATGGACGCGGGTGTCATTGACGAGGAACTCCACTTCACGCACGGCGATGTTGTCCGCCGCCTCGGCCACGAGTTCGACCCAACGATCGGGCTCGGTCGTCGTGCCGCCCGCATCCAGCCGGACCGTCACGGTCGGAGCGATGCCCGTTCGGTCGGGGGCATTGAGATTCAGCACCTGCAAGCCGGCCTGGTGGTCCGCAGCGTGGACGAATCCCTGCCGGCTGAGGACCGCCCGGGCGATGCCGGGGGTCGCAAGGGTCGCCAGGAAGCCCTCCGACCCGGCGGGCGCACCCAGATCGTAAAGGCTGACGTTGTCATCCACCGGCCTGGCGCCAAAGTTCACGCCCATGGCGGCCACGCCCAGCAAGCCATCCGGGCTGATGATCTGCTTCCAATGAAGCTGGGTGGTCTCGACGCGGCGCAGCAGTTCAGGAGCCGGGCCGGTGGTCGCGAACACGTTGAACCCGGTCCGGTGCGTGGCGAAGACACGACGGCCGTCCGCGAACAACCGGCTGCGACCGCCGAACGGGCTCGTCGGGTTGCCATCGCTGGGCACCTGACCCGTCCGTCTCAGCGACGCGCCGTCCCAATCGAACAGGTGCACCGTTGCCGCCGCCAACGCCGCCACTTTACTGCCGGACACCACGACATCTTCCACCTTCTGAGCACTGACCCGGAGACGGTCCACGATGACGCCAGCCTCGAGGTTCACGGCCAGCAGTTGACCGCTGTCCAAGCCCACAAACGCGACCGGATTGGCCACTGCCACCCCCCAGACCGGCGCACCGGCACTCAGGCGGGCGCGCGGGATCGCGAGCTCGGCAACGGGCCGGCTCAAGTCCAGCACGGTGAGGACGCCGCGACTGTCGCCGCCCACCGCCCAGTGGCCATCCACCGCGACCGCACGGGCCAGGCCGGGCGTGGGAATGACGGCGACGCGCGTCAGATTCAAACCGTCCACCTCGACCACGACCAGGCCACCGCCCGAATCCGCCACCAGCGTGTAGCGTTCGTGGGCCGCCAGGTCGGCAGCTTCACCGTCCGTGTCCACGGCCGCGACCAGCCCCGTGCTCAACGGCCCCGCCCGGCCGGATTCCAGGGCGGCGAGCAGGTCTTCGCGGTCGTTTCCGCCCTGACCATCGGTGTCCGGGTTGAGCGGGTCGAGGAACCCAACGACCCACTCCCCCAGATTGGGCAGGCCATCGGCGTCGGTGTCCGGTTGGTCCTCCACCCCGGTCAGATCCACCTTCGGCATCTGGGTGACCCTGCCCGAGGGGCCCGTGCGAAAATGAACCTTGCCATAGAGGTTGCGGGAGGGATCGAAGAACTCCGCCAGATAGAGAGCCTTCGGCGCCAGGGCCGCGAAGGGCAGCCGGCCGTCGCCCAGCATCCGCCCGTGCTGCGGACTTCGCACCAAGGGCGTCCCGAGGAGGTCCACGTCGGTGTAGAGCAGTTCCAAGCGGAAGAAGAGGCGGTCCAGATGATCAAGCGGTGCGCTGGTGCCGCGCCGCTCGAGTTCATCCAGGAACGCCGCCTGGGCATCGGGAAGCGAGAAGACGGTCGCCCCCAGTGCCTCCAGCTCGGCAAAGAGATCCAGCCATCGTCGAATGGCCGCACGCATCTGGTCGCGGTCCTGGAAATCGCTCCGGCCCGCGGCGGCATGGGTCATCAGGCCCTGCTGATAGAACGCAAAGGTCCGGTTGTGGTAGTCGGCCATCTGGTCGAAGGCCGCCGCGGGGAAACCGGCCGGGCGCGGAGCCGCTTTCCAGGCGGCCAGTTCAGCGGGGGAAATGGGCACGCCCCCACTCGAGTTCGGGGCGGCAAAGGCGACGAATCGTCGCAGGAGCTCGGTCACCTGCCGCTGTTGCTCGAGCCAGCCGCCGGCTTCGACGTGGACCGCCTCGACCCACACGCTCGAACCGGTCAGCAACCGGAGGATCTCGGCATATTCCTCCACGATCCTCAGATGGAGCTCGTAAACCCGCCAGACGACTTCCGAAGCTTCCTCGACCGGACCGTGTCGACTGGGCCGACCGGCCCCGGCCGGGGCGGCGGGAAAACAGGCGCGGGCGATGCTGATCGCTCCCAGCCCACAACCGACGGCCTGGCCGACAATGGGCACCGACTCCAACAAGCAGCCCGCGATACCGAACGAGGTGCCCATCAGACTCATCCCGCAGCCAAAGTAGTCGTCGGTGAATTCGCCGCGCGAAAAGTCAATGCAGTCGCCGGCGGATTGCAGCAGGCCACCTCCAACATTCAAAGCGAGACATTGGGCCGTGGAAACCACCGGAACAAAGGAAGCGACGCAGCCTACGGTTCCGCTGAACACCGCCGCGTCACAACTGCGGCTTTGGCGGAATCCGAAGGGCCCGGGAGGTGTTCCCGGAGCAAAGCCGTGCCAGCCAGGCTGGCGGACGCCCACGCCCGGATCGGACACCGCGAACCGGCCATCCGGGCTGACTGTCATCGTTCCCTGGATTTCCCAGCGGCCGACGTCATGATCGAAGCTCCACAGCAGCCCCTGACCGCCCGGAGGAAGCACTTCGCCGGTGACCGGGTCCGGCAGATTGGGGAACCGCACGGGCACGGGTAGGTCGAAATTCAGCGCGCCGTCAGTCTGGATGGTGATGACCAGCGGAAGCTGCAACCCCGCGGGCAGCGGCTCCGGCAGCCGGTCCGGAGGCACGGGGGCAATGCCCACACGCCCGCCGCGGGTGCCGTCATCCGCAAAGAGCGCGTTGGCCGGGACGGTGATGGTGACCCCGGCCAGCTCCGGTTGCCGCGCAAGGACCTCGGGCGGGAACGTGATTTCCGTCGCCGTCGAGGCGCTGACCGGAACCAAGGTGCCGGCGACGATTCTGGGCAGGTAGACGACGCCCGTGCCTCCGGCCAGATTGTTCGTGCGGCCCGGCGAGGCCTCCCACGCCTTCCCCAGGAACGGGTAGTAGGTGCCTCCCGGCCAACGGCTGCCCGCCGCATTCCGCCCGTCCACATGCACGAAAAACCGGCCCGCCGGCGACGGTTCGAGGCGGAAGAAGCCGCTGGCATCCGTCGTCGTGCGCAGCGTCTGCTCCGCCCCGTCCACGGTGATGAGGACGCCCGCCAAAGGCCGGTTGGTAAAGCCGCCCGCTCCATCCGGTTGGAATTCACTGTCGAACACCTGCCCGACCACCGCCGTGCCCAGGACCGGTGTGGCGCCAAATGTCGTGTAACCGAATTCGAGCCGGCCGCCCGGCTGACCGTCACCGTCCGCGTCCACCGCGCGCCCCAGTGCATCGCGGATGCCCGTCGCATCGAACACCGCCTTGATCCGCGCCCCCGGCGGCAATGGCTCGAGCGGAAACAGCCAGGCCCGCGATCGGTCCAACGCGATCGCCGTCCGCGCCAGCAGGCGGCGCCCGCCGAACTCGAGAAAGAACCGTTCGTGGCTCAGTTGGGTCTCGACCGCGACCGGCTTCTCGAAAAGCACGGTGAGCTCGCGCTGAACACTCACTCCCGTCTCGTCGGCCGCCGGTGCCGTGGAAACTCGAATCAACGGCCGGCTGGCAGGATCGGTGGGATCGGTCCCGCGCCGGTATTCCTCGCCATTGTCGAACCCGTCGCCATCGAAATCCCCCGCTGCATCCGTGGGGTCCAGGGGGTCGAAGGCCAACGGGTACGTCAACTCAAAGACGTCATCCAGTCCGTCGCCGTCCAGGTCGCGCGGGGCATCCACAGGCACGGCTTCCACGCGATAGAACCCGCGCGCGGCGGAACTTCCGTCGGCATCCACCCGCACCGGGCCGTCCGGCGGCCAAGTGACCTGAACCGGTGTCGTGAGGCGATCGGGCGTGTCACCCCGCCGAATCACCAGATAGGTTCCTCTGAGCTCGCCCCCGATCAGAAATTCGAAGGCGCGGTCGGGCAACACCCGGGGTTCGCGCAACTCGAAACCGGCTGCCACGGCGGCTAGCCCACACGACGCGGCGAGGAGGACCGGAGTCCACCGCACGCCGCCGGGGCATGCGCAGCCAGCCGGCTGGCAAGGGCCGCGTCCCACGGCCGCGGAAGCGACGGGATCAGCGCAACACGGCTCCATCATACTAACAAGCGCTCATGTTAGTTATCGGTTCTTGTTTTCAAGGCGCAGGGAAAGTACTCGGTGGACTGAGTGGTTCAAGGTGAATCGGGACAGGAAACGCCAGCGCGCGGAGCCAGTTTCGGAGCGCGGCACTCCTCGAGGAAGCCGGTCTGGCCACGGCCGGGGTTCGGGAGGAGCGTGAGGACTCGCGCGGTCGGATCAAGGTGCTCTGGGTCCAGAAAGGACGGGATAACCGCGACGCACGAACCGGCGAAGTTCTGGTGCTGGAAAGTCGGTTGCCCATTCCGGTTGGCCCGCCGTTGGTGCAGCCACCTGCGCGGAGTGGTGCGCTGGCTGCCTGCCTTTTAGCAGCCAGCGTGACACGGCAGGCGTTGCCCGAAGCATACCCGAACTACGATTACGACCTGCACACCAACACCTGGAACAGCACCAACACCTGGGGCAGAGTGCTTCCTGCCGCCAATGGGCAATGGACGATCGGCATTCCCGACGGCGCCCGCGAGGTGACCGTGCGCGTCAACCCGATTTCGGGCAGCACCAACCAGGACTGGATCGAGCAAGAAGCGGCGTACTTCCGGCTGGTCACGAACGCCAACTACGCAGTCGCACCCCCGGCGCCCTGGGCGACGCGCGGACCCGGCGGCGAGGGGGACCTGCGTCTGTCCCCCCGCCCAGTTCCCCTGGGACACCCTCGGCGGCCGGGACTGGGTCTCCCATCACCGGGACTTTGACCTGGCCGTGTTCGAGCAACTCCACGTCCGGGGCCAGATGCCCGCCGAGACGGCCACGCCCCGGGAGTGGTTCTGCTCGGCCGCGCTCTGCGCCTACCTCCAACTCCCCCGGGACTTGGCCGCCGCCCTGCCCTGGCAGCCGGCCGGGTCGCTCAAGCAGTTCGAAGCGGCGTGTGAACGCCTCGGTGTCCCGGCCCCGCCCTCGACCTCGAACACCGACCCGGGCTTCCTGCGCTGGCTCGAGGCCCACGCCGACAGTCAGGCCGCCACCTGGGTTCGCCACATGCAGCGCATCCGCTCAGCCAACCGCACCGCCAAGGTCTTCGCCTACTCGGGCCAGCCCGTCGTCCGGCTCAACTTCGGCCGCCAACCCGTGGACTGGCCCGAACCCAGCCCCGCCCTCATCGCCGAGGTCCTGGCCGAGGTTCCGCCCGCCTTCGAGGTCCATCGTGACACCGGCCTGAGCGCCTCGGAGGTCCTGCCCGGCCTCTTCCGGCCCGGGGAACTGGTCTGCACGGGCCGCAACACCGAGCAGGCCATGGTCCGGCCCCTCGAGGAAACCCTCGCCGACGCCGACCGGCTGCAGTTCATCGTCGTCAACCCGATGCGCGACCGCGCGGCCTTGAACTATCGCGGTCGGCCCTCGCCCCGCTGCCAGAACAACACCGGCCTGCGCCGGCATCTGGTCGCCGAGCTCGATGACCTGACCCTGACCAAGGTCCACCAGGCCCTGCTCATCAGCCGCCTGGCGACCTTCGCCCCCCTGGCGCTGGTCGTGGACTCGGGTGGCAAGAGCCTGCACGCCTGGTTCCGGGTCAGCGACCTGACTGTCCGCGACCAGGTCCGCTTCTTCTGCGTCGCCTGTCTGCTGGGCGCCGACCCGACCCGCTGGGACATCTGCGGCTGGCTGCGGATGCCCGGGGGCCTGCGCGTGGTCGAGGGCGTGCCCACCGTCCGTCAACGCATCATCCACCTCAGCCCGGAGGCCTGCCTTGTCGGATTCGTCTCCCCTCAGCGTCCTGCTGACCGACCTCCTGCCCGGTGAACTTGCCCAGGGCATCGAGAAGGAGGCGGTCAAGGTCGAAGCGCTGCCGGTCCTCCGGTTGCTCGACGACCTGCCCACACCCCCTACTGAAACCGATCCCAACGAACTCATCATGCAACGTTTCCTCTACCGCGGCGCGCTCTGCCTGATCCTCGGTCCCACGGGCGTCGGCAAATCGTCCTTCCTCATGCAACTGGCCATCCACTTCGCCGTGGGCCAGCCACTTTTTGGCATCGCGCCCGGGAGCGCCTACCACGAACGCGGGCTACGGGTCCTGCTCATCCAGGCCGAGAACGACGACGGCGACCTGGCCGAAATGCGCGACGGGGGCCTGACCGTCTTTGCGACGGTCGGCACCGGTCCCCAGGAATGCGTTCAGATCAGTGGTGAAGACCGAGTCGGCGCGGTGATCATGTTCCGACGGTTTGGGGAATCGTGGCAGCGGGCTCGCATCACGGATCGGGTCGACAGCCGGCTTCTCCTGGAACTGGTCTGACCGGCTTTCTCCGCCCCCCAGGCCCCTCGGCAACCCCGAGGGGCTTTTTGCTTGGCCGGACCGTCGCCGGAGACCGGCCCGAGATCAGTCGCAAACCGGTGCCTCGGCGGTCTTCGGACCCCGGCCAGGGGTTGGATCCTGCCCCGACCAGTCAGAAGACGGGCCTGCAGTGCCTCTCCTCTGTCTGAAGCGCAACCACAGTCACCTGGTACTCGCAAGGCCGAGGCGAACCTGATCGCGGGGACGCGCTAGTCTGGTGAGAGACCACACTCGTTGCCTGGCCCGTAAACCAAAGCCATCAGGGTGCGCGGAGCGGCCAGAGATACGGCAGCACCGCCAGGGTGAGCCCCCAAACGATCAACGTCAGGGGCAGCCCCACTTTGACGAAGTCCGAGACCCGGTAGCCGCCCGGCCCCATGACCATGACATTGATCGGGTGCGACCAGGGACTGATGAAGGTCGAAGCCGCCGCCACCGCGGTCGCCAGCATCACGACCCTGGGCGAGAGTCCGAGCGTGGAGGCCAGTTGGAGCATGACGGGCGTGAGCACCACGATGACGGCCACCGGATGGAGGACCGCGCTGGCCAGGAGGGTCACGCCCATCAGGGCGGCGAGCATCCCGACCGGACCGAGCGGGGCGAGCGAGGTGGAGAGCGTGTCGGCCAGCCAAGCGGCCGCGCCGGCGTTGGTGACCGCGGTGCCTAAGGGCAGCAAACCGGCCACCAGGAACACAGGCTTCCATTCAATAAACCGGTACGCCTCCTGAATCCGCACCGTACCCGTCGCCACCATCAGACCCGCGCCGATCACTGCCGCGAGGTAGGTCGGCAACCAGCCCAGCACGGCCGTGAGCAACACGCCTCCGAGGATGGCCAAGGCCCAGAGTGCTTTCGCGCTGCGGGGCAGTTCCTGGGCCGCCTCGGTCAGCACGATGAGGTCCGGTTCCCGGCCCAGCGCGCGCAACCGGCTCCGCGGTCCGTAGAAAAGCAGGGCGTCGCCTTCGCGCAGTTCCATCTCGCGCAGTTGGGAGCGGTAAGGACGTCCGCTGCGCCACACGGCCATGAGACTGACCCCCAGGTGCTCACGAAGTCGGGCCTCGCGGACACGTTGCCCGGCCAGTCGCGAGCGCGGTGCGAGCACCGCCTCCATCAATCCCACCTGCTCGCTTTCCAGTGCCAAATCCGCGTCGGATGGTGCCGGCTCGATGTGCCACGAAGTCAGTGCCCGCACCAGCTCGAGGTCGGCACGACGCCCCAGCACGATCAGCCGGTCGCCTGCCGCCAGCGTCACTTCCGGCCCGGGCATCACCACGGTGCCGTCAACGCGTTGGAGCACCAACGCGCGGAGGCCGGCGGCTTGGGCCAAGCCGGCGGCTTGCAGGGCCTGTCCATCGAGCGAACTGCCGGAAGGGACGCGAAACGTGAGGAGTCGCTCCGCGAGTTCATACGCGGCCACGAGATCGGTCGCAGGGAGCGAACGGGCACGGCGTAGCTGTGGGTCACCCGCGAGCTTCTGCACGAGGCTGCGGGGACCATGGACGAGGAGGGCGTCACCGGGCTGCAACGGGGTGTCGAGCACGTGGGCTTCGAGCGTCATACCGCCGCGCCGCAACGCGAGCACGTTGGCGCCGAACTTCTGGCGGAAGCTGACCTGACGCAGCGTCTTGCCGGCAAGATCCGCATCGGCGGCCACCTGCAGTTCCGCCAGATCGAGTGGTTCCTCCACCAACTCCTGCCCGGTGGCGGGCTCCGGGTCGTCGGCGAGCAGGCGCCAGCCGACCAGCCGTTGGAGCCGCTCCTGCTGCCCCCGAACGAGTAGCACGTCGCCGGCTCGCACCACGGTCTGCGGTCCCGGCGCGAGTTCGCTGTTCCCGTTGCGTCGGACGCCAACCACCTGCGCGCCGAGAATGCTGGCGATCCGGAGGTCGGCGAGGGTCCTCCCCGCCACCGGCGAGCCGTCGGGCACGCGCAACAGGAACAGCCGCTCGGTGAGTTGGTACTGCGTGACCAGGCCGGCTGCCGGCACCGCCCCGGCCGCAGCCGTGAAGTCGCTGCGGGGGAGCAGGTGGCGACCCACCAGGACCATGAACGCGACCCCGGCGAGCAGCGCGATGAGACCGGCCGGGGTGAAGTCGAAGAGTTCGAGCGGACCCGTGGTGGAGCCGCGCAAGGCCTCCGCCGCCAGCAAGTTCGGGCTGTTGCCCAGAAGCGTTGTCAGCCCGCCGAGGGTTGTGCCAAAGGCCAGCGGCATCAGGAGGCGGGAGGGCGGCT
The DNA here is from genome assembly GCA_015075445.1 of Verrucomicrobiales bacterium. Lineage (GTDB taxonomy): Bacteria > Verrucomicrobiota > Verrucomicrobiia > Limisphaerales > J093 > DSVZ01. The sequence goes on along the minus strand of JABTUJ010000002.1, from coordinate 59,440 downwards.
GCCCGGTTTGCCGGGCCAGGTCCATCACTACGGGCAGCATCAGCGCGACGACCGCGACGTTGTTCATGACCGAGGAAACCGCGCCCGCGCTCAGCATGACCACGGCGATGATGCGCCACTCCTGCCGTCCAGCGAGCCGGAGGACCTGCCGCCCAAGTCGACTCGCCACGCCCGTGCAGCTCAAGCCGCCGCTGAGGATGAACACCGCCCAGATCGTTACGACCGCCGGATTGCTGAACCCGGCCACGGCCTCGTGGGGTTCGACCAGTCCTGTCACCGCCACGGCCCCGAGCGTCAGCAAGGCGGTGGCCTCCATCGGGACCCATTCGGTCACGAGCAGGAGGGTGGCCAAGGTCAGGATAACCAACACAAGGAGGGGCGCACTCATATGCGGTGAATGTGACTACGCGTTCGGGAGGGTCACAGGGAATGGTGTACCCAGCCACACAAGCCGCGCCGCATTTCTGCCGCCGACCCGCACCCGGAAGGGGTGTCGTGGTTCTCCCCCGGGCCTGGCGCACTCTGCTGACGGATCTGTTCTGGCGTCGGTCGAGCGTTCATCGTCGGGGTCAGCAACCTTGAGCTGACTCCAATGGCGTTGCCGTCGGGCGTGCCGCGCGGTCGGTGTCGTCGGGCGCGAATGTCTGGGCGGGGGAGTCGGGAGCCGACGGACGGGTCATGTCGTCCGGACTCTGATCCTGCGCGGGGTGGAGCCCAAGCTGCCGCAGTTTCTCGCGTATCCGCAGGCGGCTGATCCCGAGCCAGCGCGCGGCTCTGGCCTGATTCCCTTGCGCCCGCCGGATGGCCTGCCGGTAGAGCTCGGGTTCCAGGTCGGTCAGCATCTGCCCCAGGGCGTTTTGCACTTCGCCTCGTTCAGCCCTGGCGAGCAGATCAGTGACGTAAGCCGCATGGTGTGGTTCATGGGCGCTCAACGGTTTGCGGCTCCTTTGCAGGACTTCACGGACGTGGTCGGCGCTGATGGTGTAGGAGCGGGCGAACAGGAGAGCCTGGCGCACGACGTTTTCCAGTTCACGCACGTTGCCGGGCCAGCGCTGTTGTTGCAGGAACTCGACCGCCTCAGCCTGGATGGAAGGGCTGTCCATACCCACCTCCGGACCGTGCTTGCGCAGGAAGTGCCGGACCAGATCCGGGATGTCTTCGGTGCGCTGATCCAGCGGGGGAAGATGAATCGTCATGACACTGAGGCGGTAATACAGGTCTTCGCGGAAGGTCCGCTCCTGGATGGCCGCTTCCAGATCGCGATGCGTGGCGGCAATCACGCGGACGTCCACGGGCACCGGTTCGCTGCCGCCGACGCGGTGGATGCTCTGCTCCTGCAAGACCCGCAGCAGCTTGGTCTGCAAGTTCGCGTTCATGTCCCCGATCTCATCCAGAAAGAGCGTGCCGCGATGGGCCTGTTCGAAACGGCCGATGTGCCTCCGGTCGGCCCCGGTAAACGCGCCGCGCTCATGCCCGAAGAGCTCACTCTCCAGCAGGTGCTCCGGGATGGCGGAACAGTTGACCGCCAGAAAGGGCGCACGGGCACGGTCGCTGTGCTGGTAGATCGCCCGTGCCACGAGTTCCTTGCCGGTGCCGGTGTCGCCGCGAATCAACACAATCACCTTCGTCGCCGCGACCCGGCCGATCTCCTTGTAGATCCCTTGCATACTCCGGCTCCGGCCCACCAGGGCGGTCTGGCGGGACTCGGTGGGGCCCATCTCGACCGGGTCGGACATCAGCCGGCTGCATTCGATGGCTCGGGCGGTGAGGTCGAGCATCTCTTCCATCTCGAAGGGTTTCGGCACGTAGTCGAACGCCCCCCAACGCGTGGCTTCGATCGCGGTGTCGGTCGTCCCGTGCGCGGTCATGAGGATGATGGGCAGCTTGGGTCTGGCCTGGTGGAGTTCTCGCACCAGCGTGAGCCCGTCGGTGCCCGGAAGCCTCAGGTCGCTGATGACCACGTCACACGGCTCGTTCAGGGCACAGGTCAGCCCTTCATCCCCACGCGCCAGCACCCGGACATCGTAACCTTCGGCCTCCAGGACCTTCAGCATGCTGCTGGTGATGGCCTGGTCGTCCTCAATCAACAGGATTTGGGGTCGGTGCTTCATCGGGGGTGACGCGGGGCAGAACCACCGTGAACGTGGTGCCGCGCTGGGGTTGAGTCTCGTATTCGATCACACCGTCGTGCAACTCGACGATGCGGGCGGCAATGGGCAGGCCGAGCCCGGTGCCGTCATCCTTAGTGGTGAAGAACGGATCGAAGAGGCGCCGAACCACTTCCGGGGGCATACCGGCACCGGTATCAATCACCTCGATCCGGACGACGTCGGTCGGATGTCCCAGGAGCTCTTGGTGGGCCAGGTCCACCCGGAGGGTCACCTGCCCCTCGTGAGCGATGCTCTGGGCGGCATTCTGGACCAGGTTGATGAGCACCTGCTTCAACTTCTCCGGGTCCGCGAGCACCCACGCCTCCGGCGGTGGTTCCAGGACCAGGCTCACCGAGCGGCCAGCCAACGGCGGTCCCAGAAGACGCTCGACCTGCTGTACCAGGCTTCGCACCGGAAGGTTCTGGCGGGCGAGTTCGGGAGGACGGGCGAACTGCAGAAAGTCACCCACGATCCGCTCGAGGCGGTTGATCTCCTGGCTGATGACGTGCACGTCCTCCTGCACGGATGCCATTTCGGGGGCACCGCGTTTGAGGCTGAACAGCCGCACCTTGATGGCGGTGAGCGGATTCCGGATCTCGTGCGCGATGCCCGTCGCCAGAACCCCCAGCGAAGCGAGCTTCTCGTGACGTTCGAGGTGGACCCGGCTCTTGCCCAATTCAACGCGTAGCGGGGCGATGAGCCGTCGATAGAACACGGCCACCCCCACGCCAGTTGCCACGGCCACGAGCAGCAGGGACAAGAACCAGACGCGCTGGAGCGAATCCAAAGTCGCACCCGGCACGGGATGCTGCTCCGGCTCGGCCGCCGCCGTCAGTTGCCTCAGTTGGTCGCATAGGGTGATGACTTCTGTCAGCAGCGGATCGGGAACCCCCGCGGACGACGCAGACGTGATCGTCTCAAGGTAGTTGGTCAGGACGTCGTGGAATCGGACCGCCAACGTCTCGGGCACAACCGGGGAAGTCCCTGGTGTCGCCTGCTTCTCTCCGGCCGCCCATTGCGCGACGTGGGTCTGCCAACGGATCCCCCCAACCGGAGCAGGCAGGCTGCGTCCTTCGAACAGGGCCAGCCGCCGGTCCAGAGCGTCAGCCTGGATCTCGCTGAGGGTGCCGGTGAACCAGCGCGCTGGGGCATCCATTTCCGCGCGCAGCCGGTCCATGTGAGATTGGGCGATGCGTTCGATCCCGACCAAACCCACCAACACGAGCACTGCCGCGATCGCGCACTCGGCCAGATGCGATTTGATGCCGGGCTTCACGGTAGTGGCACGGCGCGTACCACAGGTGAGCCGCCGCGAACCTGCCGCGGGGAGTTGGCGTGGTTCTCAAGCACGGGAACACTCATAGCAAGCAGGCCTGCCCTTCTGAATCACACATGGCATGGAAACAGCTTCAGCAACTTTTGGACCGAAACCCTAACCGAGAGCAAGCCGTGAAGCCATGCCCAAAACGCGCGTTCGGCCGGCACGACCGCCATGACGCACCCCCTGCCTTGCTCGGGCGGACGGCGGCCGCGTCACCCGGCACCGCCCACCAATCCCTAAACCAAACCGCGATGAAAAAGAAGGCCGTTCTGCTCGCGGATGCTGATCCCAGATCCGGCCGAAAGCTGGCCGGTTTCCTGAGCGACCGGGGAGTGCCAACGCTGCTGGCCGCCGGGAGCGCGGAGGTCTTGGCCCTGCTTCGATCCCAGTCGATCGGATTGGCCGTTCTCGACACCAACCTCGAGGGACGGGACGGCTGGGGACTGCGGACTCGCGTGGCCGACCTCAAGCCGCTGCTGCCGATCGTGATGATGACCGCCGCCATCGGACAACTGGCCCGCGCCACCGAAGCTGGCGTCGATGCGCTGGTCGAGAAGCCCGTTGATCCGGACACGATGCTCCGGATCGTCCGAGAACTGCTCGCCCAATCAACGGAGTCCCGGCTTCGACAGGTGTTTGTCACCGGCATCGTGCGGCGCTATGTGCCACAGACGGGCGACCACTTCCTCGACGCACTGCGGCTGCGGTCCACCACACCTCTGGCCACCCCTGAACTGGATGAGGTCCTCGCGCGGTGCGTCCCGAGTTGGCAAACCATCGCCGAAGCGGGGGCGACCACCCTGGCGGACTCGAGCAGCCTGGTGCCGTCCCCGGGATCCTCTCCGTCGTGAATCCTCCCTTGGTGAAGCATGAACACTGACAACCGACCCTCGCTGATGAGATTTTGCCACAGCATCATGGCCGCCGAACAGGCGAAGGAATCCTGGCAGGACTTAGCCGTGAACGATCCCAAGGCGCAGGTATCAGGGAGCAACCTCCTTCGCGCCAACCCGGTGCTGGTGTCGTTGGATCTCCGCACCTCGACCAGCACGGCCATGGAGCTCGCCTTGGGCATCGCCTCACGCCGGGGAACTGCCTTGGTGCTGCTGCATGTGATTGACTGGGCCTGCATCGGTGGCTTCCTGTTTTCCCGTGTGCGGGGTCGACAGCCGAGCGCCGTTGAACCGCGCGCGCGGCAGCACTTGGAGGCGATCATGGATTCCTACGCCGAACACGGTGTGCCCATGCGATGCCTGATCCGGGAGGGCGTCCCGGAGCATGAGATCCTCAAGCTGGCCGGCGCCCTCAACGCCGAACTGATCGTCCTCGGTCGGTCCGCCCGCGGTGCGTTGAGCCGACTGCTTTTCGGCAGCGTCACCTGTAATGTCGTCGAGACCTCGCGCTGTCCGGTGCTCGTCGTGCCTGCGCACTGGCATCCGTCCAACCAGCCTCTCGCCCCCGTTCCCGAGGGCAACCTCGGCCGTCGAGAGAGCGCCCACCCAGAACCGGCTCGCGGGGTGGGCCCCCCGGGGGCGGCGGAGAGTGCGCCGCGCGACGCTGCCGTCGCTTTGGTTGAACCGGACGTCGGTCCCGTCGAGAGATCACCGGGGGCGACCGGCATTGCCCGCCTGGCCCCTTGGGACGCCTGGAATCTCCCGTGGAGTCTCCGCATAGCCTTTCGGCCCGGCCGTCGGACGTCTCTGACGTGCCGGCCCGTATCGCGGAGACTTTCCACGAAGCAAACCGACCCGAGCCTGCCAGGCGGGTCCACGGGGTGAGGTGAACCATGCTGATTCTCTGCGAAACCGACTTTTCAATTCACGCCTCCGAGGCCGCCTCGGTGGCAGCGCTCCTGGCCGCGCGCCTGCAGGGGACGCTCCTGCTCGTGCATGTGTATAACCAGAAGGGTCTGCGCGTCGATTCCCGGGCCGCCTTCGACGCTCTGCATCAGCGGTGGGAGGCTCGGTTGTCGATGGAAGCCACTCGGTGTCGTGGCCTGGGGGCGATTGTGGAGACACGGCTTCTCCCCGGGTCTGCTTCGGCTGTGCTGCTGGATGTGGCGGCCAGGCGTCGGGCGGGTCTGATTGTGCTGTCGTCCTTGAGCAACGTGCCGCCGGTACGCTGGCTGTTGGGTAGTGTTGCGGAGCGCGTTTCCGAGTACGCCCGAGTTCCCACGCTGGTGGTGCGCGGCGGGCCGGCGTTCCGGGCTTGGGCCGCCGGGGAGAATCCCCTGCGTGTGGTTGTGGTTTCGAACTCCAACCGGGGCACCTCGGCGACCCTCCGCTGGGCGCAGGCGCTGAACACGCTTCACCGTTGCACGATCAGCGTGAGCCGCCTTGCCTTGGCCGCGCCCGGGTTCTGGTGGCAGTGCTTGGGAGAGGAACGTCCACCTGATGAACGCGCGCCGCAACCGGCGGCGGGAGCGGCATGGGACACGCTAGGCCGGGGCCCTGCCGGGCGGCAGGCGGTGGCACGGGCAACGGCCGAGGCGGCAGACCTGATTGTCGTCGGGATCAACCGGCCCCGGGGATTCGCCCGGCTCTGGCATCACCCGGTGTCGCGGGACATCTTGCGCGAGGCGCCCATGAGCGTGGTGTGCGTCCCGTGTTCCGGCTGGCACCTGCTGCCAATGGCGGCGTTCCAGCGCCTCGGTCAGCCGGCGCGTGACTCACGCTCGGCACCGCGGCGCCGCGTCCAGATCGGTGCATTTCACGACGCACCCCCGGCGCACCGGCTACGTCGCGGCCGAAGGCAACCTCAGAACCAGGAGATGACACGTGCATAGGAACCCGCTACCAGTTCCGCCCAACCCCGTCCGGCCAGCGGCACCCCGGTTCCAGCATGTTGTGCAGACGACGCAGGCCACGCCTTGCGAACCGGCTGATCAGTCCGCCGCGACCGAGTCTTGGGCGCCACTGCAGCTCCGAACGATCCTGGTACCCGTCGACTTCTCAGATCGTTCGCTCCAGACGCTGGACCTGGCCGTTGCCGTTGCACGACAGTTCGGGTCCGGCGCGATCTTGCTCCACGTGACGGGCATCGCCATGCCGCCCACCCGCTATGAGTCTGCCGCGACGCGGCGGTTGAGGGCGGAGGTTTGGCAGGAGGGCCAGCGCCGCCTCGCTGCCCTCGCAGATGAACAGGTCAGGCCGTTTGTCCCAACGCGATGCCACGCTGCCCACGGATCTCCCGGCGCCGTCATCGTGAGCTTCGCGACGAACGCGCAGGCGGACCTGATCATCATGGCCAGCGAGCGGCGCACCGGCCTCCGGCGTTTGCTGATCGGCAGCGTCGCCGAACACGTGGTTCGCCATGCGGGTTGCCCCGTCCTGATCGTGCGCCAGCGGCCACGATAAGGGCAAGCAGTGGCACGGGCCGAACCACCCGTGGTCCGCCGTGGGCCAGTCCGCGACGGGCTTCCGGTGCTCTGTTCTCCAAGAACCCCGGTCTCCCGAGCGGAATGCCTTGGCTGGCTTCCGTGGCACGGAGCCAGCTAACGCATCGAGCAGCAACGAATCATGTCGAACCAAGTACGCAAACGACGTTCATTCCGACCAGCGGTGGCCGTCACGACGACACCTGTGCTGCCGAGCCAGCCGGAGGAGACCGGCGCCCGGTCGCTCGCCTCTCATCCCGCACTCGGGTCCATCGTCCTCGCCGGAGGCGAGGGCGAACGGCTTCGGCCGTTGACGGAACGTTGGCTGGGGGCCCACCGCCCCAAGCAGTATTGTGCCTTCGTCGGCCGCCGCTCGAGGGTGGAACACACGCTGGCCCGGGCGATGTCCCTGTCGGGTGTGGACCGTACGGTCGTCGTCGCCAAACAGCACGTGCCGGAGGTCTGGCAGCATCTGCACCACGGCGGTTGGGCGAAGACACTGCTCCAACCGCAGAACCGCGATACCGCCGCGGGCATTTTCTGCCCGCTGGCCCACATCCGGGCGAGGGACCCGGAGGCCCTGGTGGTGATCCTCCCCTCGGACCACTTTGTGTTCCAGGTACTTGCGTTTCTTGAGGCCGTGAGCTCCATGTTGCGCGCGGCGCAACGTCTGCCCGACAAACTCGTCCTTTTGGGCACCTGCCCCGACGGTCCAGAAACCGAGTATGGCTGGATCGAGCCGGGTCGGGCTGTAGGCTGGTCGGACGGAGTGGCGGTTCGAAAAGTGATCGCATTCCGGGAGCAGCCCAGCCGGTCTCTGGCCCGCCGTTTATACATCGCCGGGGCGCTGTGGAACACCTTGGTGATGGCGTGCCGGGTCGAGACGCTCTGGACCCTGGGGCGGCGTTGGCTTCCGTCGGTGTCAGACGCTTTCGAGACGCTGATGCGTCATCCCGGCACCTCCGAGGAGCCGTGGTTCTTGACGAGATCTACGCGGCACCACCCGCCATGAGCTCCCAGTTGCTGGAAGGCCGTGACGTCGGCGGTGGTGTTGGAACGTCGCAACGATTTGTGGGGCGGCTGGAGTGGCGAGCACCGGATCGTCGGGACGCTCCGGCAACTTGGCCGGCGACCCGCATTTGAGATCGCCGCGCGATCCCGCCACTGCCCGACAGGGCACGATGCGCCCCGGCGGCGCGGCCCGGCTGAGGGCGTCTGTCACCCCTCACTCACCGTACCCGACCTGGGAGGTTCATCATGATCACAATGCCTGACACGGGTGGTATTCCGACGGCTGCCCGAGCGTGTCCCGTCGTCATTCTGAGCGAAGACTTCGCCACCGGAAGGCAGATTGGGTTGCCCTCAGTGAGGACCGCGCATGTCTGCTGCTTGTCATCTCGAAGGGAGGTCCACCGTCTGTTGGCAGAGGGCCAACGTGCCTCGCGAGCGAGCCATCACCATGACCTCTTTTAACCAGCGAGTTCTCATGACCGGCTTTGGGGTTGTCGCCCGAGCCGTCTTGCCAATGTTGCTCCGGCACCTCCGCGTGCCGCCTTCCCGGATTACGGTGATCGACTTTGCCGATCGTGAGGAAGTTCTGCGGCCATGGATCAAAAAGGGGCTCAACTTTGTCCGGGAACGCGTCACGCCCTTGAATCTTACCCGACTACTTTCGACCTATGTGGGAGGCGGTGGTTTGATCATCGATCTGGCGTGGAGCATCGATTTCTTCGACATCCTCACCTGGGCACACGACAACGAGGTGCTCTATGTCAACGCCTCCCTGGAATCCTGGGATCCTGCCTCGGACATGCACAGCAAGTCCTGCCTGGAAAAGTCCCTCTACGCCCGGTACCAGCAACTCCTGCCCCTGGCCGGGAAGTGGCGGGCAGCGACCACGGCCGTGATCGACCACGGTGCCAATCCGGGTTTGGTCTCGCACTTCGTGAAGCGGGGATTGTTGGATATCGCTGCCAAAACGCTGGCGGAGCAGCACCTGCCCCGCTCCCAGGCCCGGCGCCTGGAACGGCGCCTGCACGACGCGGCCTTCGGCGAACTGGCGCGCGAACTGGGAGTTAAGGTCATCCACTGCAGCGAATGGGATACACAACGTGCGGCCCGGCCGAAACGGCCCGACGAGTTCGTCTCGACCTGGAGTGTGGAAGGCATGTGGGAGGAGTCCGTCTCACCCAGCGAGTTGGGCTGGGGGACCCATGAAAAGTGGCAGCCGCCTTACTCCACCCGACCAGAAACCGGCTCCGCCAACCAGATCATCCTGCCCCGGATGGGCCTGAACACTTGGGTGCGCTCGTGGGTGCCCCATCAGGAAATCGTCGGCATGATCGTCACCCACGGCGAGTCCTTCGGTCTCTCGCACGCCCTGACAGTCCGCGAGAAAGGTCGGGTCGTCTATCGCCCTACCGTCCACTACGCCTACATGCCCTGCAACGATTCGATCGTCTCGCTGCACGAGCTCCGGTGTCGGAACTACGAGCTCCATCCCAAGAAGCGCATACTCACCGACGAGATCCTCGAAGGCCGGGACCTGGTCGGCGCCTTGATCATGGGGCACCGGTACCAGTCTTGGTGGACGGGCAGCGTCCTGGGCATCAACGCTGCGCGCAAGCAGGTCCCGCACGTGAATGCCACAGCCGTGCAAGTGGCCGCGGGTGTGCTCACGGCGGTGTTGTGGACGATCCGCAACCCGCGGCGGGGAGTCTGCTTTCCCGAGGAACTGCCGCACGAAGAGATTCTCCGCGACGGGCGGCGCTACCTGGGCCGCCTGGTTTCCCAGCCCTCGGACTGGACGCCGCTGCAGCGGCATCGGGTGTACTTCAGCGAGAACCCGGAGGCGCAGCCGGATCACGCTGATCCGTGGCAGTTCAGCAACTTCCTTTTCCGACCTTGAGAGGAACCCGCCATGAAAGTCTTCGTGCTGGGCGCGGGCGCGACGGGTGGGGCCCTGGCGCAATTATTGCGCCGCCGTGGTCACGAGGTGTGGTGTGGTGACCGGGACGCGCAACGCGGACGCGCGTTCGTGGGCCCGGACGTTCCCTGTGGGGCGGCTTGCGCGCGCAACCGTCGCTCTCTCATCCGCGCGGCGCGCGGATGCGATCTGTTGGTCAACACCGTCCCGGCCGCGTTCAACGCGGTCACGATTCACGCCGCGCTGGAGTTGGGAGTCAGCTACCTCGATCTCGCTTCTCATCTGGAACCTGACCCTTTCAGAGCGGAGCAATTGCGTTTTCACGAGCAGTTCGAGCGCCGCGGCAAGCTGGCGTTGATCAACGCGGGAGCCGCGCCGGGTTTGACGAATCTTCTCGTGGCGCGGGCGGCGGACGCGTTAGACCAGGTGGTCCAGGTACAGATCCGTCTCTTCGAGGAAACCGAAAGCAGCCAGCCCATATCCACGTGGTCGCCCGACGTCGCCTACGACGCGGCGATCTCCCGGCCGCGCGTCTATCGCCAGGGCAGCTTCCGGCTCGTCCGCCGCTTCGGAGAGGCCGAATGGTTCCGGTTCCCGCCCCCGATCGGGAACGTCCGCGTCGTTTTGGTCGCGCAGGATGAAGTAGCCACGCTGCCACACTTCATCCCCATGAGAGATCTTGACGTCAAGGCCGGCGGCAGCGACATCGAGCGCCTCCGACGCTGGTACCGCCAGGGAACCCTGCGGCCCTCCGACCGCAGATCCGAACAGCGCTTTCCGGCGACCATCCTTCCCGCTGAGGTCGCGGGCCGGATGCGCCAACGGACCTTGCGGGACGCCGGCTTTGCCGTGGCCGTTTCCGTGACGGGCCGGCGAGGCACCGGCCGGTGTGAACAACGGTGCGCCTGTGTCTTCGCGAGCCTGCGCCAACTCCGCCGCCGAGGGCTCTTGACCACGCCGATCGCCTACGCCGCCGCCGAATGCGCCGCGGCTTTCATCAAGCACTGGCCCGGGGAGGTCGCTGGCGTCCTCCCGCCGGAAGCACTTCCCGGAATCGTCCGCCAACACATCATCAGCGACTTGCGCCGAAGCGGCTTCCGCTTCTCTCGCGAGGTCAGCACCTGAACGGTGTGCCGGCGATACGCCGGCGCTCTGTGTCTGATCCCGGGACGGCGGTTGCGCCATCGGCTTCGAGCGTCGTCGAGAAGCCCCGAACCGGCCAAGCCTTGGCGACCAAGTCCCATTCTGTCCTCCTCACCCACGGCGCTGACCTTGGTTTCTTCTTTCGCGCATTCCCGTGAGCGAGGCACGGGGAGGCGCGGTCGCCGCGCGGGTGTACCCCCCCGATGCGGCACGCGGCAAACCACCGGTGGGTCACCGCTTACCAGCCGCCTGTCGACCGAGCGGCGTACGGCAGACGGAGGCCGTCCTTTCGAGGGGTTTTGCGGCGTGGTACCGCCTGGCATGCTTCAAGCTACGTGAGCCTGTCGTTGGATCACCGGCAACCCGACGACGACCGTGAAGGGAACAACCGGTGACGATGCGGAGGCCGCCGATTGAGAATCCTGGCGCCTTGCTGGTCTGCGAGAGAGAGTGCCGAGTGGTCATGTCCAACCGGGCATGACGGCCTTCCGCCGGTTGGTGCCCCGCACGGGTACGATCCGCGCGGACGCCCGTTGACCACCGCGGCAAAGAACCATGGCTCCAGCAAGGCGCCGCAACTAACCACGACCATGCTGCTCATGATCAATCAACCTGACCAGGAGCCCGATCCCGCCGTGATGGCTCACGTCCGTACCAAACTGGCAAGACTGGAGACGCTGCTCAGCATCCGGTCCGCACACGTCACGCTCTGCCCGCACTCGCAACCACCGGGCTTCCGGGCCACGGTCCAGTTGGAGGGCCCGGGACCGAACCTCCGCGGCGACGAAGTCGATTTCACCGAGACGGCTGCCTTGGACCGCGCATTCGCGAACTTGAAGGACGTACCCGCCTGGCACCCTGCCAGTCAGTGAACCGATGCCGCTGCACCTGATTATGCACCTGACGTTCCGGCAATGCACGCAGAGACCTGATCCCGAGTTGGCGGCGTACGTCCACGGCAGGCTGACAGCGCTCCAAGGACTGATCGCCATCAACTCGGCCGAGGTGATATTGCGCCGAACCGTGGGCCGGCCGCCCTTCACCGCGACCGCGCATCTTGCGGTTCCAGGCCCTGACTTGCGCGCGGACGAACGCGGCTACACGCAGCAGGCTGCCTTGGAGCGGATGTTCTCAGTCCTGGCGCAGAAAGCGCGGAGCCGCCGCTCCAAGCCGCCGGACCGCCGCAAAGGGCGGGCGTTGCGTCCCGGAGGTCCGACGCGAACCGTCTCCGCCCGGTAGGTTGCCCGCGGTACACCTCGACAGACCCGTAGGCCATCGGGAGGCCCGGTGATCTCCCGCTTCACCCCGAGGCTTTGACACCTGACACACCTGACCGCATGAACACCGTCATTCCGCCTTCCGCGCCCCCCGCCACCCGCGACGACATCACCCGGCCGACCAGCGAATTCACCGGCGACACCAGACACGGCGTCGAGTTGGCCCCACGCTGGAGGCGGATCCTCGTGCCGGTGGACTTCTCCCTGGCGTCCATGAAGACGCTCTCTTACGCCTCGTGGCTCGCACAGTCATTGGGAGCGTCACTCCACCTGGTTCATGTGCTGGCCGCGCCTCCACGAGCGGTCGACATCGGTAAGCATCCCTTGCTCGCCGGCGTCGGCAAGCAGCAGATGGTGGACGCAGCCCATGCTAAACTGCTCGCCGTGGCGAAGCGCAAAGTGCGCGCGTGTGTGGCCACGACCCGCTCAGTACGCATCGGCGAACCGGAGCGCGAGATCCTGGGGGCGGCGGCCAGGCTGCGCGTGGATGCGCTCCTCCTGCACACGGAGACGAAGCCCGGGCGGGGAGGCTTGTTCCGCAACGGAACCACTCACCGCATTCTTGCAGGCGCCCCCTGTCCAGTGCTCTTGCTGCCTGGTCAGGTACTGTGGCCAGACAGCGAGGTTCCTTCCTTGGCACGCCCGCGCTTCTGGCGGCACGTCCTGATTCCCGTGGAAATGACGGCCGTGGGGGCCGAGACCCTGTTCCGCGGCGTGGCCTTGGCCCAGTGGTACAATGCGCAGGTCACGGTGTGCAATGTCCTGCGAACCGGAAGGCTCCAGGCCCGGTATCGGTCAGCCCGCGCGCGAAACCGGCGACTCGCGGAGGCCGCGGCGGCCTTCGGCACCTGGCTGCGCCGGTGGAAGCCGCCGGGGGTGACGGTGGCGACGGCACTGGGAGAGGGGCGCCCCGCACCCTCATTCCTTCGGTTGGCAAAGGAGCAGAAGGCTCATCTGATCGTGATGGGCACCCAGCAGTTCGCGGGCTGGCGGCGGTACCGCGCCGCGGGCGCCGTGAGCCGGATTCTGGCGGCGACCCCTTGTCCTATCCTGAGCATCCCGCAACCGCCCGGCGGCGGCCGGCCTGCCGTGACCCCGATTGAGCGTGGAGTGGGCCGCGTGAACAACGTAGCAGGAATCCCATCATGATCGGCGTGGACTTCATCCAAGACCTCGGCATCGTTGTGCTGCTGGCGGCCGTGGTCGCGTGGCTTTGCCAGCGCCTCGGCCTGCCGGTGGTCCTCGGCTACCTCACCGTGGGCGTCCTGGTGGGACCGCACACGCCGTCCTTGCCTCTGGTGACCGACGCCGCCCGCATCCACACCCTGGCGCAACTCGGTCTGGTCTTTCTCATCTTCTCCATCGGGCAGGGGCTGCGACTCCAACGCCTCAAACGTGTCGGCATCCCGCTGATCCTGGCCACGGTGCTGACGGCCGTTCTGATTCTCAACGGCTGCCGCCTCTTAGGCCTGGCCCTGGGCTGGCCGGGCGAGACCGGTCTCGTGCTGGCCAGCCTCCTGATGGTCTCCAGCACGGCGATCATCGGAAAGAGCCTCCGCGACACCCACACGCTGCACTCGAGCCACGGCCAAACCGCGCTCACCGTGACGGCGCTGGACGACCTGGTCGCCGTGGTGATGCTCACCATCCTGACCTCCCTGGCGCAAGCGGGCCCGAGCGATGCCGGCACGGTCATGGGCACGGTCCTCCGTCTCAACGCCGTGCTGATCAGTCTCCTGGTGCTCGCCCTCTTGCTGGTGCCGCCCTTGCTGCGGTACCTGGCTCGACGCGCCCTGCCTGAAGTGCAGACCCTCCTGATCGTGGGACTGCTCCTGCTCATGGCACTGCTTTCCGCCAAGGCCGGGTTCTCCGCCGCCCTGGGCGCTTTCCTGCTCGGTGCCATCGTTTCGAGCTCCGGGCTCAGCGCCCAGATCGAGCGCGCGGTCCCTGGGCTCTGCGACGTGTTCGGTGCCGTCTTCTTCGTGGCCATGGGCATGCTCTTTGACTTCGCCCTCCTCGCACAGGTGTGGCCGCTGGTGCTCGGGCTGTTCCTGTTGGCGATGGTGGGGCGGGCGCTGGCCGCGAGCCTGGCGCTGCTCGCCGTGGGCTACCCGACCAGGGAGGCTGTCAAGGCCGGCTTGGCCCTGACGGCGATCGGCGAGTTCACGCTGATCCTTGCGTTGGTCGCCGTCGAGGGGGGACTGGCGCCCCCACATTTCTATCCCATCGCCGTTGCCCTGTGCCTGCTGACCGCCGCGACGACCCCGTTCTTGATCCGGCTGGCGCCAGCCATGGCCGATTGGCTGGATTCCTACCAACCCGAGCGGCTGCGCATGTGGTTCAGGCTCTACCACGACTGGATCGAGCAGTTGCGCCAGGGACAGCAGTCGCACCGCGTCTGGCGCATCATCGGTCCGCGCCTCCTCCAGATCGCGGCGCAGCTTCTGTTGATCTCCGGTTTGCTGCTGCTGGCAGCGCCCTTCTACGGCTTGTCGCAGCGCTGGCTGGGTCAGGACTGGCCAACACCCGGAGGGTTGCCGACGCTCTTCTGGTTTGGGTTTGGGGTGGTGCTGCTGGCGCCGCTGGTGGCGTTATGGCGCATGATTGACGCGGTCGCCATGATGTGTGCCGAGGTGGCCGTGCCTACGGGCGCACGACGCGCGGCCCTGCGGCCCATCTTCAAGGCGTTGCTCCAGACGGTCACCGTGGGCGCCAGCGCGCTCTGGTTGGCCACCCTGCTGCCGCACGACGTGCTGGGTGGCTGGCATTTCGTGATGCTGCTCGTCGCGCTGGGCGGCTTGGCGATGGGGCTCTGGCGGCAGCTCATCCGCTGGCACAGCCGTCTCGAAATCGAGCTGCGTGCGCAGTTGGCCGACACCCCCCTTAGCGGGCTTTCCGCCACGGCACGCGGGAGGGACGTCCCGCCCCGCTGGCAGTTGCAGGCCAGTGATGTCCTGGTTTCGACCGGCGCCCGGGCGGTCGGCTGCACCATCCAGGAGCTGTCTCTCCGCGACCGCTTCGCGTGCACGGTGATGGCCGTGGAACGTCAGGGAATCCCCATTCCCAGCCCTGCGCCGGACACCGCCTTGTTTCCCAACGACACGCTGCTGCTGGTTGGGCGCGAGGAGGATCTGCGCCGCGCCGAACAGTGGTTGACCGCCGTCCCCAACGGCGACGTGATCCACCCGCAAGGACCGGAGATTGAGGCGATGGGGCTCCTGCCACTCTCGGTACCTTCAGTCTTCAAGCATTCCGGCAAGCGCTTCTCGGCACTGGGTCTTCGCGCACAGTGGGGCGTGCAAGTGGTGGCCATGGAGCGGCAGGGGCGAAGGCTCGTGGCCCCGGGCAGCTCGGAAACCCTCCAGCCCGGCGACCAACTCCTGGTCCTCGGCACGCCCGAACAGGTCAAGGAACTGGCCTACTGGCTTTCGACGTGAATCTCCCACCCCTACGAGTCCTATGATGCCTCCACCATCCATTGCCCTTGCCCAAGCCCGGACCAGCGACCGCACGATCTATGTCACCGCCGCGGACATGCGCCGGCTTCGCGCCCTGGTGACGGACCAGCGGAACTCGCGCGATGACCTGCGCGCGTTGAGCGCTGAGCTGGACCGCGCCCGGGTCGTTGCGCCCGCGGAGATCCCCGCGGATGTGATCACCATGAACTCCAAGGCCCGGCTGCGCGAATTGCTCACTGACGACGTGATGACGTACACGCTGGTCTTCCCGGACCGGGCGGACTATGAATCGCGCCAGATCTTGGTCCTGGCTCCGATTGGCACGGCCATGCTGGGTCACCGCGAGGGCGATGAGTTTGAGTGGGTGGTTCCTGCCGGACCCGTCTGGCTGCGCGTTGAGAGGGTCATCTTCCAGCCGGAAGCCGCCGGGCACCTGCATCGGTGAGGAGCAACGAAAGGTGTCGGTTCCCGCTGGGCGAGCCGTGTGCGCTGCAAGCGAGGCGGCAGAAACCCGGGCCGCGGGGCCGGGATGCGGTCTCCCGCCGTGGTAGCGGAGGTCGCAGGCCCATCCGGCGGCAAGAACACAAGCTCAACAACCGCGTCAACCTCGGTTCGGTCAGGACCGAGTTCGCGACGCATAATGGCGTCCAGGGTTGTCGTCCCAGGAGCGTCAATGCGAAGGGAGTAGAACTCCACCAGTTCGCCGATGGTTGTTGACCCGCGAAACGGAAACTCGACGGCGTGTGGCACCGTGGCTCGTTCCTCGGGGCTTCGCCCAAACACCTGATTGACCAGGGGTTCCGTGCCGGGCTTTAACACGATGATTACGTGGTCGCCGGCGTGAATCCGTGTGATCCCCTGTGGCGGGATGACCTTGTCCCCTCGAGTGATCATCGCGATGACAACTCCGCCGGGCAGGGCCAATTTCTTAACCGTCCGGCCTGCTGCTCGAGACTCCTCGGAGACGTGGTAGTCGAGCACTTTGCCATCGACATGTCGAAGCGAACTGATCTCCAACGTGACCGGGGGTTCCGGTTCGCGCGGACGTTCGAGCCCCAGCCACCGCGCAACCGGGTTGAGACTGACTCCTTGGATGATTGCCGAAACCACCACAATGAAGAACACCACGTCAAACAGCAGGGGCGCCTGCATCGAGATCTCGGGAGTGGCGAACATCACGATCTGGGCGAGCCACGCGATCGCGTCATGGAACCTCCGAATCCCCTGCTGCAACATCAGCCACCTGTTGCCGATCACCACGCCCGCCAGGTGTATACGGCTAGGAAACCGCTGCCACCCAACAGAACAGCCACGCCGTACGTCAGCAGGCAGGACGCGCTGACGAGTACCGGATACATCCCAGTCGCTCCCAGTTCGATCCGGTTGACCAGCCACACTGCCGCGTAGCCCCCCAACAACCCCACCGCGGTGCCGATGAACATCTGCCCAGCAAACAGCCCGAGCAGCCCGGGGCCGAAGGTATCGTGCCCCAACAGGAGTTCAATTCAGCCCACCGTCAGAAAAATGGCCATCGGATCGTTGGACGCACTCTCTGTTTCGAGCACGGCCGAAATCCGCACTGGCAGCCCAACACCCCCCCCCACGGAGAATCGCGAACACCGCCGCCGCATCTGTCGAGCCAACAATCCCTCCCAGCAAGAGCCCCTCTAAGAGGGACACATTCAGGATCCAGGAAGCCGCAACGCCGGTGATCAACGCGGTTACCAGCATCCCGAACGTGGCCAGGAGGACGGAAGGCTCCCACGCCAGTCGGATGGCAGCCATCGAGGTGCCCAATCCTCCGTCAAACAGAATCATAGCCAGCGCAAGCGTCCCGATGGCATGAGCCAGATGATAGTCCTCGAATTCCAGGCCGCCGATCCCTTCCGAGCCGGCCAACATCCCCACCAGGAGGAACAAGACCAGCACCGGCATGCCCAGCCGTGTGCCCAGTGTGCTGGAAACAATGCCCAGCAGAAGCAGCACGCCACCAACGAGAAGTACCAAATCGACTGTAAAGATCCACAAATCCCACCAACTACCACCACGAGAGCTTTCGAGAGGACCGAGCCACCGCTATCCGCCGCCAAGCGCCCGGCAGGCTACGTCGGTTCGGTGTGGTTGGCAACGATGGGCACTCGGTTGCCAACAGACGCCGTGGAGTGGCACCGTTTCCTTGCCGCGAGTGTGGAATCGCTCCCCAAGCACCGGAGTGCGCCGTAGTTCACCCAAAGGAGCCTTCCGCGGTCGAGCGGCCTGGGAATCGCGAAGAGAAACGCAGGGGTCTCACACAGACGGCGCTGTTCCGCGAGTTGACCGCCGACAACTTCACCCTCCTGGCCGAAGCCATCGCCAAGCGCGTAGCCACGTACCAGAACGGCAGCCCGACCACGATCATCGGCCCGCCGAAGTCCGGCGCCCGGATCCTGAATGAGTTCTGGCGCGATGCGCTCGGCGGTGACTGGGTCTGCACCGGGGCTGGCACGCCGGGCACCTGGAAGCAGGTGAAGCGCCACACCGGCGGGTACGTGTGGGAGGTGCCGGAGGTCGAGCCCCAATGCCGTTAGGAAATTCCAGGCGACTGATATTTAACGATAGCGATCAACAACGGATCAGGGATCGGGCAGAAGCTGCGGATGCTGATCACGGCACCGCTTGCTCCCGGGGACTTCCAGTCGCTCTTCCAGGGCTTCCTCCCGACCGATCTGGTTCAAGCCGTCTTCGATGCGCACGGAGCGGGCCGCCGGCGTCCGCCCAAGCTCGCCGCGCCGGACCTGGTGGCGGGTCTGGTCTTCCATTCCCTGGTCGGGCAGGTACGGACTTCGATCCCACCACGGGAGGAGCGGCCATCAGCCTGACCGGCCGGTCGTCCAACCACGGCATTGACCTCAATGGCAATGGCCGGTTCGACCAGTTGCGCGGCGGCGGGCAAGGTGGCGAGGGCCGAAACGACGATGGCCATCAATCTCACTGCAGGTTGCCTATGCACTTACTCCTTTCCTTCTACGGAAGCGGTCCGCTGCCCTGTCCGGAGAAGCTGAAACCGCCACCGCCTCCCCCAGCCCTCGCTCGGTAACGGGGTTTCAGGGGACAGGGCTCGCCTTGTAGCTCCTTCAATCGGGCTTGCTGCGCCGGCGTCAGGACCTCCTCGATCATCATGCGCTCCGAAGCCCGGATGATGTCCGCCACGCCGGTGATGGGGGAAGCGCCCGCTCCCGGACGGCCGACTCCGGCCCCGCCACCAGCGCTCGTCCCGGCTCGAGAGCCGCCGCCGCCTCCGGGCGTCAGCGGCCGGCCGTCGAGCCCTCGCGGGCGACCCATCCGGGCGGCGATCTGTTGATCCGCCTCTTTCCGCAGCCGGGCCAGGCTCTGTTGCTGAGCCGGAGTCAGGCCGAGGGTCTTCACGACCTCCGGTTGAAAAAGTGCCTCCGCGCCCTGGTCTTGCAGGCTGATCTCTGCCAGCCGCCGCTGCTGCGTGCTCGTCAGGACTTGGGTAATCTCCTGGCTCGTCCGCGTGACCTCCTGGGCGTGCGCGGCCTGCCGGGCCAGATGCCAGGCAACCTGGCCGGAAGGCGGAGGAGTCCTGCCCGCCTGAATGAACGGCTGTTCGAATGCCTGGAACCGGCTGAGCGCCCTCTGTACTGCCGCCTTCTGCGCCTCGGTGAGGGCCAGGTCCTGTTGAACCTCCGGAAGGCCCGCAAGTTGAACGAGACTCCCCGGCCCGCCTCCCGACACCAGGGTGCCGTAGGAGCCGCCCACGTTGGTCACGCTGGCCAGGCCGGTGGGGCCTGGGTCCACACCGGGCTTCGGGGCTGGCTCCACGGCACCAACACTCAGGGGCAGCTCCCACAGATCCACGAAACCGCGTTGCTCGGCATCCACCCCGCCGATGGCCAGCCGGTCGGCTTTCGGGGAGAAGGCAACTGAGGTCCAGCGCTCACCCTCCGCCTTGTCGCTCAACTGGAGATCATGCGCCGCCGTTCCGGTCGTGGAATCCCACAGGGTCACCGCGTTGCGGGCACTGCGCGCGCCAATGAACTTTCCGTCGGACGAAAACGCCACCGGTCGCACGGAGACCGGAACCAGCCAGGTCAGGTCCACCATGCCGGAGGCCGGATATGCGACACTGATCGCTCCACTGGTGACGTCCGTGGCCTTGTCATAGCGCTTCGCCCCGATGGCGAGGCGCCTGCCGTCGGGCGAGAAGGCCAGCGAGAGGGCGCCGCCGTTGTCGGGCAGCCGGATCGTTTTCACCATCTGACCAGTCTGTGGATCCCAGAGTCTGACTCCGCTGCCGTGATCGGATGCATTGGACCAGTTCCCCACGCTCGCGAGAAATCGCCCATCGGGCGAGAACGCCACGTCATGCACCTGCGAACTGTGTCCCACCAGGTCCTGCTTCAGCGCGCCCGTCCGGGCATCCCACAGCTTCAAGAACCCGGGGCAGTCGCCATGGCTCAGGGTTCGTCCCCCGGCGCTCCCCGCGGCGGGCATCGGGTCGCCGCAGGTCGCCAGCAGCGCGCCGTCGGGGGAGAAGGCCAGCGCCCAAACGTTCCCGAGCGCGCGAGGCAGCGTCAGCAGCTTGTCTGCGGCCGGGCGGTTCGTTGCCCTTCCTGCCGCGTCGTCGAGTGCTCGCACCAACCCGCCGCTTCGCGCGTCGAACAGCTTAACCTGGCCCAGGCTGTTGCCGATGGCCACCACGCTCGAATCCGGGGAGAACGCCAGCGCACGCACCTCGACACCCGGTGCGGTTTGCGTCTCCGCGAGGACGGATTCCTCCTCGGGGCTGAACAGCGCCAGCGTCGCAATCGGGTCGCCGCTCCCGGCATCCAGGAGTCTCACCATGGACCGGCCACCCCCGACGGCCAGGGTCTGGCCGTCCGGCGCGCCGGCCAGCACGCCAACGGGGCCGTACGGATGCAGTCGGAGCAGCCGGCGCGGGGAGGAACCCGGCCTGGCCGGGCCGTCAGGCGGTTGCTGGTGTTCCACGCCCGCCGCGGCTGACTGCCCAAGCTGGCCCGCTTGTCGGCCTTGTGCCCGCCGCGCCAGGGTGTGCCGCAGCACCGCTCCTCCGCCGACGCCGAGGCAGAGCGTGACGATCGAACTGACGGCTACGAATCGGCTCCACCGCTCCTGCGGGTTCAGAACACCAAAGGCCAACGCCAGCACGAGGGCCACCGCGGCCAAGCCCAGCGCCCAATCGGCACGGCCCGGGATCGCCAACAGCACGGCAGACCCGAGGATGGCGGCGACGCACCATCCCAGAGCGACATAGCCAAGCACCCCGCCGGTTCGAACGCTCCGTGTCGCTGCACCGCGACTGTCGCTCGCCGGGCTGGCGGGCGGTTGCGGCAACGGAGCTCCAGTCCCCAGATCGCCGGCTTGGGCAATGGTCTCGACATCCGTCTTCACCTCGCTCGCGTGTTGGTAGCGGCGCTCCGGCTCCTTCTCCAGCGCCCGGAGGACGACCTCGTCCAAACGCACGTCCACGTGCACCTTCCGCGAGGGGGGCGCGAATTTGCCCAACGGCAGCTCGCCGGTCAGCATCTCGTAGAAGACAACCCCCAACGAATAGATGTCCGCCCGATGGTCCACCGTCGCGGGGTGTTCGATCTGCTCCGGTGCCATATAGGGCGGCGTGCCCACCACTTCCTTCGCCCCCGTCAGCGACCAGTCTTGCGCGCCAGGGACGAGGATCTTGGCGATGCCGAAGTCGGCGATCTTCAACTGACCTTGCTTGTCCAGGAGGATGTTCTCCGGCTTGATGTCGCGATGGACAATGCCCTGCTGGTGGGCGAACTGGAGGGCCTCGCAGATCTTCGGCACGATGGCCAACGCCTCTTGCGGCGCCAGCTTTCCCCGTTGCAGCAGTTGCCGGAGCGTCAAACCGTCCACGTACTCCATCACCAGGTACGGGTAGCCACCGGCCTCCCCATAGTCGTACACCGCCACGATCTCGGGGTGGTTGAGCCGGGCCAGGGCGCGGGCCTCGCGGGCGAACCGCTCGGCAAACGCTGTGTCCGGGCCGCCGTCCGGGCGCCGACGCAGCAGAATCTTGAGGGCCACGAACCGGTCGAGCCGGGGCTGGCGGGCCTTGTACACCGCGCCCATCCCGCCACGCCCGAGGCATTCAACGATCTCCAGTTGGGGAAAGAGCCGGGCGATTTCGTCCGGGGGCGGCGCGGACGAATCAGGCGCTCCGGCGACGGGCACTTCACCGGCGCCGGCATCGTCGGTCTCCGTGGCCAGCCCCACTTTCATCATGCACTCCGGGCACAGCCCCTGCACGCCGGTCGCCGCCACCGGCTTCCCGCATTCCGGACATGTGCGCGTCGTGTTCATCGCCATCCATTCATGCGGAAAAGGCGGGCGGTTGTTACAGCCCGGGTTTCGGCCTTCAGCCGGTCAACACCTGGAAAAGATGCCGCAGTTCCTCCTCGACCTCCTCCGGGCCGGAGACGGTGTCGGCGACCTCGAGGCGCAGCAGGCGGCGATAGCGTTGGCGCAGCCGATGCACCGTCACCCGGAGAGCGCCTTCACTCAGCCCCAAGCGCATCGCCGCCCCGTCCTGCGCGCCGGTGGTCCGGGTCTGGACGAGGCAGTCCTTCAGTTCGTCGAAGAGCGTGGTCTTGCCTTTGGCGGTGTATTCCTGCCGGAGCCGTTCAAAGACGCGCTCCAGCAGCGTCACGGCCCAGCGATGCTCGAAGAGCTTGTCCGGCGAGCGCAGGTCCGCGGGCTCCCGTTGGTAGCGAGTCTCTGCCGTTAGCCCTTCGAGCGGCACCAGCCGCTGGCCACCACCGCGCTTCTGGGCGATGCGACGATCCCAGTCGTCCGCGAGGAAGTGGTTGAGGCGCGTGAGCAAGAACCCGCGGAAACGCCCCTTGTCCGGGTCTGCCGTCGCGATGCTGCGCGCCTCGAGCAAGTGGCCAAAGAAGGCTTGGGTGAGATCCTCCGCATCTTCGACCGAGTACCCTCGCCGGCGGACATAGGCGTAAAGCGGGTACCAATAGGCCCGGCAGAGAGCCTCGAGCGCTGGGGCTGCTCGCGGGGAACTGGGGTCACCCGCAGAAAGCACGACGGTCCAACGCGTATTCACGAACCCCGATCCCCCGGCCTGGGCGACGGCGGTGCTGTTCGAGGTCATGTCGCAACCTCGGGGAAGATTCGCGCGTGGGCAAGGTGCGACTCGGCCCGACTCGCAGGCACCGTGAGCCACGGTTGCGGAGCTTGAGGCACGTCGGGCTTGGGATCCCCCTTCCGGACGCAGCCCCTCGCGGCGGCCGCCGGTCCTCAAACGCACTTCGTCGCGTGACGGTCCGGGCGATCGAGCTACCAATGCCCCAGACCGAGTGATCGTTCAAGCCCTTGGCCAGTTATGGCAACGATGTGCATTGGGCTGCGTCATGGATGGAGCGTGGCCCTGGCCTGCGCCTTGGGCGCGGCGGGATCGCTGTTGCTCCCTGAACCGAACCGCATCGGACCGCCCGGGCTGGACGCAGCCGAGGCGCCGTCGGGAGCGCCGCTGTCGGCGCAGGCGGTCCTGGACCTGCTCGACACCGAGGTCATCGAGGTCCGGATCTGGCGGAACGATTTCGCGATGGTGTTCGGTCGGGTTCCCGGGAGGAGCGTATGCGCGCGGAGAAGCACGCCGAAGCCGTTCGCGACAGCACGGGCGTTAGGGCGGCTGCAGGGACCGTTCAGGGTGCGGCGGTCAGCCCTTGCAGCGTGGAGAATTCGCCGTGCGTCACCGCGGACTCAACGTAACGCACGATCCCCTCATCGGTCATGGTGGCCAGGACGCCGCCGAAGGCGCTGACCATCTCCCCGATCTGGGCAGAGCGTGCCCGAACCGCGCCGAGTTGAAAGTCAGTCTCCCCTACCTGATACGCGTTGCCCGCGCCCTCGAGGAAGCGGCGCCTCGCCAGCAGGGCTGCCTCCTGCAAGTGGATGCCCACCCGGTCGTAGATGATGAAGCGCCCGGAAGCGGAGAGGTTGCGGCCGATCCGCGCCACGGAGTCGGCCGTGCCAAGAGCCGGCTCAAGCTGACCCGCGGCGTACGCCGCCTGGGCCTGTTCAAGGGCTTGCTGGCTGACCTCACGCAGCATCGGCAGGTGCTCGAACCCCAGGGAAAAGGCCGACAAGGCGAGCGCGCCCCCGTCCGAGCATCCGTTCTCCCGCAGGCACTGATAGCGACTCATCAGCAATTCGAGGCGGTGATCCGCGAAACGGTCCTTCTCGCTGGCCGCGGCCACGGCCTGCACGGCGCCGGCGACATCGCCCTCCTTGAAGCGGAAATAGGCGTCGTAATGGTCCGCCAGCGAGCTCGTCGGATCAGCCTGGCGCAGGTTCGCGATCGCCGCCAGCGTCGCTTCGTCCGCCTCGGGCAGCGCCCGTTTCGCCTCGATAAGCGCCGCCTGGGCGATGGCAGACTCGGGGAACCGCGAGGCGGCGCTCTCGAGGTAGTTGAGGGCCTGAGCCGGTTCGCCGCAGAGGGAAGCGGCCGCCACCCAGAAGGCCGGTTGGTCGGCATGCCGTTGGAGGGTGGCGTTCAAGGCCTCTGGAGTCAGGATCTGCTGGATCACCTGACTAAGGTCGCCCCCGTTCGCGGCCGCCAGGCTGCGCAGCGCGCCGATGTCGTGCACGCCTGCCCCACCCCCGACGTCAGGGCGGTCTGGTTTTGGCTGACCGGCGTGGACAAGACCCCAAAGCTGTCCGATCAAAGCGCGATCGCCCTTCCGCTCCTCGGTGAGCGTGAGGACCCGCTCGTTCGCGCGGCGAGCGGCCTCGGCCAGACGCGTGTGCTCGACCTCCGCCCACCGGAGTTGGGTTTCGAGGACGCTTGCGCGCCGCCGACTCTGGCCCAGGAGCACGGCGAAGACCATCGCCAGCACTCCACTTGCGACTGCGATTCGTTTCCACATGGCATTCACAAGTTCAGCGCCACTCCGCCTTCTCACCGGAAGTCCGTTCGTCCCGTTTCACTCGCATCTCAGCGCAACCACGGGATCGAGCGTCGCCGCCCGGTGGGCCGGCCCGTAGCTCGCCACGGCGCCGGCGGTGATCAGGGCTGCTGTGGCGACGACAAACGTCAGCGGGTCCCACGGACTGACTTCGTAGAGCAGACTCGCCAGCAGATGGCTCAGCAGCAGGGCGCCGACCAATCCCATCACTGCACCCACGCCCGTCAGCCACAACCCCTGCCGGAGCACCAGGCCAAGCAGTCCGCGCGCGCTCGCGCCCAGCGCGAGGCGAACGCCAAACTCGTGTCTGCGCTGACTGACGACGAACGCCAGGACGCCGTACACTCCAACGACCGCCATCGTCAGGGCCAGCAAGCCGAACAGCCCCACGATCCGGACCGGCCCAGCCACCGCCTCCACCGAGGCCTCGAGGAACTGGCGGAGAGTCAGAGCCCGTGGGGGCGGGAGATTCGGGTCCAGTTCGTGGATCGCGTTGAGCACGGGGTGAATCCAGTCCTGGGGCGCCGCGGCTGTCCGCAGATGCAGATGGAATCGCTTCACGAAATCGCCCTGAGCCAGCGCCTCACAGAGATAGGGCTGCGGGGCCTCGTCGAGCCACGGATCGAAGCGTCCCTCGAGGTTGATCGGGTAGGGCAGGACCTGGCCGATCATCGCCACCGGCACCCACACGTCCGGGGCGGCCGCGGTGCAGAGGCTGGTGAAACCTTCCGGCGCCACCCCCACCACCGTGAAGGAACGGCTGTTGACGGACACGGTCCGGCCAATCACCCCGCGGTCCCCCAGGAGGCGCGTCTGCCAGTAGCGATGACTGAGCATCGCCACGGGCCGGGCGCCGGGGGCCTGGTCTTCTTCGGGCAGAAAGGCGCGGCCTACGGCGGGAGAAACGCCCAGGACCTCGAGGTAGTTCCAACTGACCACGTGACCCAACACCACCTCCGCCTGATCCGCCGTCCGGACCGCCATCGGAAAGTAAAAATGACCCGCGAGGCCCTCGAACACGTCGCTGCGATCCCGGAGGTCGCGGTAGTCCGGGTAGGAGGTCCCGTTCAGGCCGGACTGCTTCTGGTAGGTCGTGAACAGGGCCACGAGTCGCTCCGGCTCGGGCACCGGCAGGGGACGCAGCAGCAGGCCGTTGGTGATGCTGAAGACGGTCGTGTTCACCCCGATCCCGAGCGCGAGGGTGAGCACGGCCACGGCGGCGAAACCGGGGCTCCTCTGCAGTTGGCGGATGGCGAAGCGGAGGTCGGTCATGGCGACGGGTGAGTGGTCAGCGGCTGGTGGTCAGTCGTCCGCTGTCCATGGTTCGTTGTCGTTTCGTTCCGCATTGCGTGGTCCGCGTTCGGCGTTCAAATCACTCGCAGCGCAACGCCACCACCGGGTCCACCCTCGCTGCGCGCCGGGCCGGCAGATAGCTCGCCAGCAGGGCGACGCCCAGCAGCACACCGGACACGGCCGCAAAGGTGGCTGGGTCAAGCGGCCGCACCTCATACAACAGGCTGGTGAGCAGACCGGTAACGCCGCAGGCGGCGGCAAGGCCCGCCGCCACGCCCCACAGGGCCAACTTCAGGCTGCCGCCAACTACCTGCCGCGTGACTTGGAGTCGCCCGGCGCCCAACGCCATGCGCACGCCGATCTCGTGCGTGCGTTGCGCGACGGAATAGGCAATCAGCCCATAGATGCCGACCGCCGCCAGCGCGAGCGCGATGCCAGCAAAGGCCCCCAGCAACCACGTGGTCACTCGCTGGCCGACCACCGATTCTTCCATGCATTGCTCCAGGCTCTTGCAGTCATGGAGCGGTTGGTTCGGGTCCACGTCGCGCACCTGCTCTCGCACCGCCGCCAGCAGGCTCAGCGGATCGGGTTCGGTGCGGAGGATCAAGACGGCGCCGCTCATAGACGGAAGGTACACCGCGGGCTTGGGCGACTCGTTCAGCGCGTGAAGTCGAAAGTTCTCCACCACGCCCACGACCGTCCGCCAGGGGTCCGGAGTCTCCAGCGGAAAGACGCGGAATCGCTTGCCCACGGGGCTTTCCCCCGGCCAATGACGCGCCGCCAGGGTCTGATTGATGAGGGCGACCTTGGCCGACTGCGCGCCTTCTTCCGGGGAGAAGAACCGGCCATTGAGCAAGCCAACACCCAGCGTTCGGAAGTAGTCCGAGCTGACCGAGAAGACATCCGTGATGGGCTCCTGTCCCGGGGCGGGCAAGGGCCGACCCTCCACGAAGAAAGGGCAGGTCCAACTGCTGGGCTCCAACGGCATCGGGAAGGCCGTGGCCACGGACACCACACCGGGCAGATTCTGCAGGCGCGCGGAGAGCTCCCTCCAGAAAGCGGCCTCGCGTTCCGGATCTGTCGTCCCGGCACCACCCCGGTGGAGCTTCACCGTGAGCACGTGCCGGGGGTCGAATCCCGGGTCCTTCGTCATCAGCCGATAGAGACTCTGCAAGAGCAATCCGCCGCCGACCAACAGGACCGACGCCAGCGCCACCTGGACTACGACCAGCGCCTTCTGGAGTCGCTGGCGGGGCAGGCTGGGGCTGGAGCGGGTCGTGCCTTCCTTGAGTGTCTCATGCACGTCCGGCTTCGAGGCGCGCAGGGCGGGCGCCAGGCCGAACAGCAGGCCGGTCACCAGGGAGACGAGCAGGGCGAATCCGAACACCCGGGCCTCAAGCGTAAACCCGCCCTGGGTGATCTGCGCGATCTGGGGCAGCAGCGCGCTGAGACCCCGGCAAGCCCAAACCCCCAGCCACAACCCAGCCGCGCCCCCGGCGAGCGCCAGCAACACGCTCTCGATCAGCAGTTGCCGGATCAAACGCACTC
The DNA here is from genome assembly GCA_015075445.1 of Verrucomicrobiales bacterium. Taxonomy (GTDB): domain Bacteria; phylum Verrucomicrobiota; class Verrucomicrobiia; order Limisphaerales; family J093; genus DSVZ01. The sequence continues at coordinate 31,988 of JABTUJ010000002.1, read as the reverse complement.
GACCGGCCCCCAGCGCCAGGCGCACCGCCATCTCCCGGGTGCGCCCGGCACCGCGCGCCAAGAGGAGACTCGCCAAGTTGCTGCAGGTGATTAGCAGGACAAAACCCGCCGCGCCCGCCAGCATGAAGAGAGTCGTCTGAATCTCCCTCCCCCGCTCGATCTCGGGGTGACGCGGACCCAAGATCACGGCCCGCCGGCTCGCATTGGTTTCGGGGTACTGCTGCTCCAGTCGTTGCGCGATGACGTCCAGTTCGGCTTGAGCCTGCGCCCGGGTTACTCCGGGCTTCAGCCGCCCCTTGACGAAAAGCGCGTCCCGCAGGCCGCGACTCATCAGGCGCGGCTTCTGTGGCCCCAGGGGAACAAACGCCTGCGCCTCTTCGTAGGCCACCACGCGCGGAGAACGCCCACCACTACGTGCCCGCCCATTGACCGGGACGGTGCGCCGACCACCGCCGGGTCGGCCCCAAAACGCCGCTCCCACAAGCGATGGCTCAACAGGAGCACGGCGCTCCCGCCGGGCGTATCCTCCTCGGGGAGGAAATCCCGCCCCAGCGCCGGCTTGACCCCCAAGGTCCGGAAGAAGTTCGCGGTCACCCGGAGGCCCGGCACCCGTTCGGGTTCGTCCGCGCCGGTGAGGTTGAAGGCCGCCAACTGGTAGGCGGCCAACTCCGCGAACACCTTCGTCTGCTGTTGCCAATCCAAGAAGTCGGGGTAAGCCACAACGCTGGGGGACTCCTGACGAGCGGCTTCCAAGATTTCCACCAGGCGGTCAGGTTGCGGATAGGGCAGGGGACGCAACAGGATGGCGTTGACCGCCGTGAACATGGTCGTGTTGGCGCCGATGCCCAGCGCGAGCGTCAGCACGGCCACGGCGGTGAAACCGGGGTTCTTCAACAGTTGGCGGAAGGCGAAACGGAGGTCGTTCATGGTTCGAGTACACGGTAGAAACGATGATTCACGGCGGCGGACTCGGGATCCGGGATCGGGCCGTCCCAGATCATGTTCGTCGAAAGGTCCACCCAATGAGAGAGGTCCGCCGAGGCCTGGAGGACGTAGTCGCGGTCCGTGTCGCCGGCCAGATCGAGGTGCGCCGCGCCATTGACCCGCCGGAGTGTCGGCTCGTGAGAAGCCAGGAACTCGCACATCAACTCGGTGGTATAGGGGGAGCCGTTGGTGTTCATCAATCCGACCACGATGCCCGGGCAACAACCGTAATCCACTCGCTGATGCACGGTGGTCTGGACGTCTCCAGCGACGACTGGCAACTGGGCCTGGACACGGACCAACGCCAGCAGGAGCAGCGCACCCCACGTGGCCCGGCGCCAGCAGATGGAGTGTTCTCCTTTCAAGGTTCCACGGTTTCGTTCCCCCGCTCCAGGGTCATTTCTCCCCTTCAACATTCGTGTCGGAGCGCAACCATAGAACCGACGCGCACGGCCCGGCGGGCGAGGAAAAGGGACGCACCCGATACCCAAGGCACGCAGGATCACGGCCAGGGCCGTGCAACCGGGGCGCTTGGCGAGCATTCGCACGCCATACCGCACGTCCTGGGTCAAAGCACTCATCGTCGGACCGCGCTCGCCACCGAATCGGCGCCGCGCGCATCAACCAACTGCATCAGGCGTGCCGACCCACGGCAGGTCTTCTAACACGCTGCCGATCAAGGCCCGTCAGGCGCCTGGGTTGGGGATGCGAGGCTCGGGACGTCGTTTTCGGGACGTCCCCGTCCCGCAAGTGGGACGCCACTAGCGGGGCGGCTCCGACAGACGCGGCGTCCCGCCAGCTACCCAACGAACGCCAGGAGCAATGCGCCCCAGGAGAACCGATCAGACAGGGCAGCAAGAGTGAATGGACGAAGTGAATGGGCTAGGAACACTGAAGGAGTCTTTTACGTAACCCGTTGGACCGGAAGAGGGCTCGCCGGCCCTGAAGGCACGCGTGAACGGGTTAAGGTGAAAAGAACGCGCAGCATGTCCGCCGACTGCCCTGGTTTCCCAGGAAACTCGCGGTTTGTATCCCGACCTCCTCGACGCTTTTGACCCTGTTGTCACGCACCCGGAAGGGCCAACCGGCGAGCGTCATCACCGACCGGCTCCGGGAACAGGAAGCCGAGCTCCTGACCCAGCTTGAGATGCTCAATGACCGCTCGGGCAGTGGCAGCGGCCGGAGCGGGTGAAGACCCGCGCTCGGGAGGCCCGGCCATCTCTCAGGCGCGGCTAGCCTCCGGCGACGGGAGGACGGATTCGCTCACACAGGCTGCAGGGTGAACGGATCTCAGCGCATTCCGGTTGCCCTCGTCGGTTCCCGTGACGTGGCGATTGAGCCTTGCCGTCGTACTCCAGCGGCAGCCTGCAGGGGGGGATCGCTGCAGGATGCCGCCCCACCTAACGAAGGGTTGATGCCTCGACGGATCTGCCGGTCCCGGGTGTGTCCCGGGTGTTGAAAGGCGCCCCTGGCTCTGCCAGGCTCGCCCTTGTGCCGAAGGAAATCATGCCCTCGTCGTACCAGTGCGATTGCGGCTACGTCGCGCACTTCTTCCAAGTCTCCCCACCCACGGTGCACCAGATGATTCTCACCCTGGAAAAGAAGGGGCTGATCCGTCGCACGCCCGGCGCGGCGCGATCGCTCAAGGTGTTGGTCCCGGCAGAGCAACTGGCCAGGCTGAGATGACCCGAACCGCTGCCGCCTTCGACCTCCAGGTCGCTCTCGTTGGCGTGCGCGAGATCTGGCGATGCATCCGCAGGAGGCAGAACGCTCACGTCTTCTGGTGACCATGAACCACGACCAATTGCAGTATGCTGGTCTCCTTGAGTTGCTGATCGACGACCCGGTCGGCGGGCACCGACGATGGGCGGCCTTCCTGGTCCTGCGGATGTTGGAGACGAGGGCCGTCCGTTCCTATCGGCATGAAGGCCGCCTGGGGGGGTTGGGTGCATGCCCAAACCGCGATTGCCTCCCTACGAGCCGCCGCGCGTGTGCTCTCCGAATCCGAACAGGGACTGCTCTTGCGGACCGTGCTCCTGGCGTCGTGGGAGGGGCTGCGTCGGGGCACCGGCCTCAGCCTCCGCGTGCCTGAGATCCTCGACGATCTCGTCAGCGTTCTCGGTGTCTCACCTTGTCTGGCTGCTGCCCGATCGGTAATCGAGCAAGCGAGTGATGCGGTGCGCCGGTACCCGCTGGATGGGCTCCTGCCCGAGGTGCGACGGCCGGGGGAGGGCATGATCGTCACCTTTGACGCCCGAGAGAGCCGAACCCTCGGTGGGTCGGTGGGCCCGATTGAGATTGATCGGCTGACCATCGCGGTCCGGAGCTTCCATGCTTCGGGATGGGAGGCGAACCTACGCCCGATGGTCGCGTGGTGGCTTGAAACCCAGGAGCAGAAGGAGGCAGATCGCGCGGTCCGAAGGCTCCTTACGGACCTGCGCAGGGCGGCCCAGGATGAGGAGGCGCGTTGGCGAGCGCTGGGTTTGACAGGGGTGTGCGGCAGCGGGCGGCGAAGCTGCTCAGCCACGGCAGGAGTCAAGGATGGCCCGGCGGCCAGGGGCAGATGTTCGGATGACACACGCAGGGAGCTCCGTGGCTGCCATGAGATCGGCGGCTTGTCTGCCACAGCCCGGACGCGTATGCTCATCCCCGATGAATCTGACGCATCTCACTTCGGCTGCTCTGAAACCAATCGCCACCCTGGTGGAACGGAAGGAGGCGCTGGAGGCCCAGCTTGAGGACATCTCCCTGCGACTCGCCGCCTGGAAACTTGACGTCGAATCCAAGGCAACGAAGGGGCCGGCGAGCCGCCCGACCTCTCGCACGCCGCGCATGGCCGCCACCACAAATGCCCGGGCAGTGGTCGCCAAGCCGGCCGGGAAGACCAAGCGTCAGCGGCGCGGGCAGCTCAAGGAGTCGGTGCTCGCCCAGGTGAAGGCCGCCGGCCCGTTGGGGATCACCGTGGCCGACCTCGCTGCCAAGCTCGGCGCCAAGCCCAAGAACCTGTTCGTCTGGTTCCACTCGACCGGCAAACGGGTCACGGAGCTCCAGAAGGTCGGTCCGGGCAGGTACGCGTGGGTCGATCCAATGACGAGTCCCTGCCCGTTCTAACGCTGGTCCGGTGGCGGACAGCAGCGCTGGTGGCGTGGAGGCCTGGGCGGTCCCAGGACACTTCCACCCGCTGTGGCTGGTGTCAGTTGTCCATTTGAACACGGCAGTCGTATGCCTTGGCCGCCAAGTAGGCGCGTCGCCCGCCCGACCCCCGGCCCCTCGGCAACCCCGAGGGGCTTTCTGCGCCGCCTGCAAACCGGCCGACCGCCGAACTCCCTGGCAGTGGTGTGAAGAGCATGTCCACGTGGACGAGACCTCGCCCTTGCCCGGCCGGTGGCGTTCGGACGCCTCGCCCTGGGTTCGGGCCGTCATGGAGGATCGCAGCCTGGAATGTCTCGGGCGCGGGCGCGACGGCATCTGCGGCTGTCGCGTGGCCCAACCCGGGAAAGGGCAGTATCGCCTCGCCCAGCGAGCAAGGTCCGCCAGGGTGCCTCGACAGCCCGGTAGAACCGCGGAACGTCTACCAAGGGTCGGAAGTCCTCGATTACCACCGGCGAGGCCTCGGCGTTGACTGTGGCCAGTTCATGCCCTCCCTTTGCCTGGGTCATTTGGCCGTCGCGTTGGACTCCGCAGACCAAGACGCGGCGTGCAGTCCGGCCGCTGGCCGGCCGCGTCGCACCCGCCTCGGCCGCCGCAGGCGATAGAACCGCTGCACGTTCGCCGGTTCGACGTCGTAGGGAGCGCTTGCCCCGCCCACGTCCTGCCAAGTGGCCGGTGCGAGCTCGGCGGTTGACTGGAGGATGCCCGGCAAGGACCACTCGATCCGCACCTTCTCTCCCTGCCGCGAGACGCGCAGATTCAGAGGCGCCGGAAGGGAGACCCGTCCGGTGTTGCGGGCGTCCCCGCGGAACTTGGGCCAGGGACTCTCGGCGAGACCGCTGTTTCCCTGGACGGCATGCACCCAACCGCCTTGCGCGCCGACATACACCAGCCCGCCAGGGCCAATCAGCGGGCAGGACGCGGAAAGCCCTTCTTGCTCCAAGCTCTCCACCCAGAGGGTTTCGCCCGTGGCGCCACACAAGACAGACAGGAGCGGCTGTGGAGGGAGGGGGCACTCCAGCCCGGGCGGCCAAGGAACCAGCATGCACTCCCTCACCTCCTTCGTCACCCAGACCGTCCCGTCGCCGGCAACGGCGGGGGACGATCGAACTACAGTGTCCCGAACGGCCACGTCGGAGATCCACTCCGTGACCGGAAGATACCAGCGGGTAAGGCCGGTCGCGCCATTGACCGCCGACCACCCTCCATACAGGGTGCCGTCCGGGCCGATGACGGGCGAAAGCTGGAACCCCGAAACAACCCAGACCTTCTGCCCACTGGCCCGTCCAGGGCATACAGCCTCCCGGTGGTGGTCGATCCCACATAGACCCGTCCGTTGGCGTCCAAGGCCGGCGAACCGACCTTTCCGCCAATCCCAGCCTCCCAGAGCTTCTCACCCGTCCGCCCATTCACAGCGTAGAGTTTCTGATCCGCAGATCCCACATAGACGGTCCCGTCCGGGCCGACGGCCGGCGAGGATTCGACGGCACCACCCGTCAGGAACTCCCATACCTTCTGGCCGGTGGTTCCGTTGAGCGCGTAGAGCCTGCGATCGTTCGATCCCACGAACACCACTCCGTCCATCCCAATCGCCGGTGAGGACACCACGTTGCTGCCCGTCAGGAACTTCCATCGCAACAGACCGGTGGCGCCGTCCATGGCATAAACCCAGGCGTCGTGCGATCCCACATACACCGTGCCGTCATCTCCAACCGCCGGCGACGAGTCCACGCCGCCGCCCGTCTCATACTCCCAGAGCTTCTGCCCCGTCGCTCCATCGAGCGCGTACAGTTTCCGATCGGACGATCCCACGTACACGGTCCCATTGGTTCCGAGTGCGGGCGAGGAGTGCACCGGGCCACCCGTGCGGAACTGCCATTTGTGATCGCCGCCCGCGGTGCCGAACCACGCATTGACGTCGGTGTGGCCCTCGACCGTCAGCGTCAGGGGATTAGCCACACCCTGGGCGGCGCCATCCCAGCGCACAAAGACGTGACAGGGTTGGGGGAACGCGGTCAGGGTCACCACCTGCCCCGGCCGGTAGATGGACTGTGACGGCTTGACTTGAACCGTGCCGCCCGGGCGGGGGATGGACACGTTCACGTAGTAACCCACGACCACGCGCGCCACCTCCGACGTCACGCTGCCGACCGGATTGCTGACCAGCACCTGGTACTCGCCCGCATCCGCCGGTCGTGCGCCGATCACCTGAAACGTGAGCCGCGTCGCACCCGGAATGGACTGACCGGCGTGGTACCACTGGCACGTCGGGTACGGTTGGCCGGTGACGGTGACCGAGAGCGTGAAATCGCCACCCGCTACGACGCGCGCGCCGGTGGGTTGTTCGAGGATCCGCGGAACTGCCGGGGGCAGGAGCGGAGTGTTGGCCCGGCCAGTATTCTGCGCATTCCCGCGGAACTTTGGCCAAGGGCTTTCCGCGAGTCCGCTGCTTCCCTGCAGGGCGTACAGCCTGCCGTCATCCGAGCCCACATAAACCGTACCCTCCGTGCCAAGGGTGGGGGACGAAAGCACGGCGCCGCCGGTTGGAAACTCCCAGACCTTCTGCATGGCGGGCATGGCAAGCGCCTGAATGCTCGATCCGACGCCGACATAGAGCGTGCCATCCGCCCCGGCCGCCGGGGACGCCGCCAGACTCGCGATAACGCCACACTGCCAGTCCCCAAGCAGCGATCCGGTCGCCGCGCCCAGGGCGTGAGGACGGGCGCCGTCCGAGTCTCCGCTGAACGCATACAGCGTCCCATCGGTGCCCAGCACCGGGGCGGAAGACTGCAGGAAGCTCCCGCGCGCCACTTGCCACTGCCAACGGCTCGCGCCGGTGGCCCCGCGGCACGCTCCCGCGCCGAAATGGTGCCTGGCGATGTTCCATTCGTCCTCAACCAGGAGCCCGCGGGTGAAGTACACTGTGCCGTCCCACCCCACCGCCATCGAACCGTCCCCGCACGTGTCCCCGAGGCGTTGCCCGGTAGCGCCATCCCACCTCTGCTCACCCGCGTGCACGGTTCCGTCCGGACCGATCACCGGGAACCGCACCCGCCGCTCCCCGGTGGGAGCTATCCAGCGTTGCTGCCCCGTCGCCCCGTCCAGCGCGTAAAGCCACCCCTGGAGTCCACCCGGTTCCCCTGCCCAGGCATAGACGGTGCCGTCCGCGCCAATCGCCGGCGAGGACACCACGTTGCTGCCACTCCCAAACCCCCACAGCCTCCTGCCATCCACCCCGCTCAAGGCATAGAACCTCCCGTCTCGCGACCCCGCGTAGAGCGTCCCGTTCTCGCCGACGGCAAGCGCCGAATCTACCGCGCCGCCGGTTTGGAAATCCCAGCGCTTCTCTCCCAGTGCTGGGTCCAAGGCATAGACCTTCCCGTCGTTTGAACCGACATACACGGTGCCATCCACTCCCAGTGCCGGCGAGGAACGTACCGCGCCGCCGGTGGTGAACGCCCACTTGAGATCGCCAGGGAGGGACGAGACCGGCGGGACCGTCTGCCCTGCCGGCTCGAGCAGGAGGCCGGGCCCGCATCCCGGACCCCCGGACAGGCGAATCACCGCCAAGCCGGGACGGCCGTCGGCCACGAACGCCAGGTTCCCGACAATCCGCACGTTTCTGGCCGAACCAGCGGTGTCAAAACCGCCCAGGCTTCGCAGATCCCTCGGATCGCTCACATCCAAGACCTGCAGGCCGGGCCGGTCATAGCCGGTCACGACCACATACGCCAAGTCACCCACGACCTGAATGCGGCCCCCCCACAGTCCCGCAGCGGAACGGCCCACGACCCGGATATCTTGCGGGTCGCTCACATCGAGGACCTCGATCGGCGAACTGCCAACGTAGGCCAGATCCCCTACCACGTGGATGCTGTATTCAGAGGGTCTTCGAGCGCGGCTGGAGTAACGGGTCAGTCGCTGGATCGCCGCGGGATGCGTCACGTCCACGACCTCAATCGCTGCGAAATCACTCCCCTGCGGGTGCAACGTCAGGAAGGCCCGGGATCCGACAACTTGGACGCCACAGACCTGGGCGGAACGCAGCACGTAATGCCCGAGCTGACGCAGATCGCTCGGAACGCTGACATCCAGCACCAACAGCTCCCCTTCCTCGACCGCCACGTAGCCACGGTTCTCCACCACTTGAATTGCGCAGGCGTGGCCAGCGGTATCGAGACCACCCAACCGTCGGATGGTTGCGGGCCGGCTCACCTCCAGCACTTGGACGCCCTCTCTCCCATCCGCCACGTAGGCCAAATCCCCCACGACGTCCACGGAGCGACAGCCGCCTGACGTGGCAAAGCTTCCCAGCCATCTCACCTCGCCATCCGGGTCCACCTCAAGCACCTGCAGCCCGCGGTACTCATCGGCCACGTAAACCCGGTTTCCTAACACGCGCACGTCCGCAGCCTCCCCATACGTCTGGGCCCCGCCGATTCTCTGGATGTTCGTGGGATCACCCACGTCCAGTACCTGAACCCCGTCCGCCCCGCTCGCGACGTAGACGAGGTCGTCCACCCTGGCCAGGCCCCCCGGATCCCAACTCGTCACATACTCGCCCAACTCGCGGAGGTTCGCCGGATCGCTCACGTCCACCACGCTCAGACGGCCGTTGGGCCAAGGCAGCCGCTCCAGGACGAACACGCTTGACCCTTTCCCATGCACGTTCAGAGGTTCTCCGCGGGTCTCAATCATCCCTAACGAAACCATGTTCGTCGGATCATTGACGTCCAGCACCGACAGACGACGCATCCGTTCCCCTGGCTCCCAAGGCTGCTGCCACTCCGGTTCAAACCAGGCTGCATAGGCCCGATCCCCCAACACTGCCACGCCGCGAACAGACTCCGCACCCGTGTCAAGAGTAGTGCCCAGCCACCGGAGGTTGGTGGGAGCACTCACGTCGAGCACCTGCAAACCCCATTGCGTGAACGCGGCATAGACGCGGTCCCCGACCACTTCGAAATGCTGGAAGTCGCTGCCAAGATCGGCGCCGAATCCCCCCAGAGGCCGGATCATGGCCGGATCGTTCACGTCCAGCACCCAGAGGCCACTGCCTGACGCAACGTAGGCCAGGTCACCCTCCACCACCACGTTGTTGGCGTTCAGCGCTATGGGCATCGCTCCCAGCCGACGGATGTTGGCCGGATCGCTCGTGTCCAGGATGTGCAGACCGGCCGTGCCGGCTGCCACGAAGGTCCGGTTCCCATCCACGTCAACGCCCCAGGCCTCTCCTCCCGTCTCATAACCGCCCAACCGGCGGATCTGCGCCGGGTTCTCGACATCGAAAACCACCACCCCCCCGGGCCCGATGGCGGCATAGAGGCGATCATTCTCCAGGGCAACACCCAGACAACCGCCCCGCGGATACCCCGGCCACTGCCCCACCAGTTCCCCGATAACCGGGCCCTCGCCAGCCAGGCAACAGGCGCCACTCAAAACCCACCCGACGCCGCGCCGGAGTCGGATCTTCCAACGTCCTCGCCACACCATCTGCCGGGTTCGAGCGCGGGCGGCTTGACGACCTAGCACCGTCCGACACATTTCTGCGACCAGGGCTTTCATGCGCTTCGTTTGCACCTTATTGAATTGACCCCGGGCACTTCATGCACGCTCCGGCCATGCATGTCGCCCCGCATTCGTCTTGGTCGTCGCAGGCGATAGAACCGTTGCCCGTCCGCCGGTTCGATGTCATAGGGACTGCCGGCCTCGCTCAAGTCCTGCCAGTCTGCCGGCACCAGCGCATCGCTCGATTGCAGCACCGCAGGTGTTGTCCATGCGATTCGTGCCTTGCCTTCGTGCCGGGAGATGGCGAGACGCAGCGGCGGCGGTGGCCTCACGCGCCCGGTATTCTGCACGTCCGCCCGGAACTTCGGCCAGGGACTCTCGGCGAGGCCACTGCTCCCCTGGTACGCATGGACGCGACCGTCAGCGGACCCGAAGTAGACGGTGCCATCCGGTCCGATGTTTGGGGAGGACGGCGAGTAGTCGAAGTCGAAGGGCTCCTGCGTTCCTCCCCAGGCTGCCTGTCCGGTGGTTCCATCCAGGGCATGGACGACCGAGTAAGACCCGCACTGAGGCCACGGAAACGGTCCGTCCAAGGCACACACCGTCGCCTTGCCGGTCACGTACACCATCCCGTCGGCGCCGAGGGCCGCTGCGGCGCCGAACGCGACGCTCGTGCTGCCTTCTGGATACATCTCAAGGCCCATGGTTTCCCAGCGCTTCTGCCCCGTCTTCCCGTCAAGGGCCCAGAACCCCGTCTCATTGGCGCCCACATAGAGTGTGCCATCCGCCTCGATCGCCAGCCTCGAGCCGGCCCCGGCAAGCTCCCACAGTTGCTGCCCGGTCACGCCGTTCAGGGCGTGGAGCACCGAGTCGTTCGAGACCACATAGACGGTTCCGTCGGCACCGAGGATCGGTGACCCCATGGCCCCGCCGGCCGTGAATTCCCATTTCACCTGCCCGCTCGCCGCCGCGAGCGCGTAGAGCCTCGTGTCCGAGGATCCCACATAGACCGTCCCGTCCAGGCCAAGGGCCGGCGATGACCCGACCTCGCCACCCGTCAGGAACTCCCACACCTTCTGGCCCGTGCTTCCGTTCAACGCGTACAGCCTGCGGTCGTTCGATCCCACGAACACCGTCCCGTCCACCCCAATCGCCGGTGAGGACACCACGTTGCTGCCGGTCAGGAACTGCCACCGCCGAAGTCCGGTGACTCCGTCGACGGCATACACGCTGCCGTCGTGCGATCCCACGTACACGGTGCCCTCCGCGCCCACGGCCGGGGAGGACTCGACTCCGCCGCCGGTCTCGAACTCCCAGAGCTTCTGCCCCGTCGCACCGTCGAGCGCGTACAGCTTCCGGTCGGATGATCCCACGTACACCGTGCCGTCGACTCCGAGGGCGGGCGACGAGTGCACGGCGCCGCCGGTGACGAACTGCCATTTGAGATCACCCAGACCGGGCGTGAAGAACGCCACGACGCTCTTGTGGCCGTCCATCGTGAGCGTGAGCGGGTTGGTGGTGCCCTCCGCGTCACCCTCCCACCGGAGGAACGTCTGGCCGGCTCGCGGGATCGCGGTGACCTTTACGAGCTGCCCCGGCTCATAGATCTCCAGTGACGGATCACTTCGGACGTCGCCACTGCGATGACCGCTGCATACCAGCGTGTAGCCGATGACGACGCGGGCCGTTTGGGAAGTCACGGTACCGACCACGTTACTGGCGGTCGCATGGTACTCACCTGCATCGGTGAGGCGCGCGCTGGCCACGCTCAGCACATTCCCCATCGCGCCCGGAATCGCTTGACCGTCGAGGTACCACTGGAGCGTCGGAAACGGGTACCCTGTGACCTTCAGCGAGAGGGTCAGGGGGCTGCCCACGGGAACGCTTGTCCCGCTGGGTTGTTCGAGAATCTCGGGCGGCGCCGGCGGCGGTTCTGGTTTGTCCCCCACGCGGATGGCTGCCCCCGGTTCCGGTTGCCATCCGAAATCCGCCGGGTCCGCGAGATTCACCCACGCCGCGTGCGGGCCGTCTCGGGCGACAAACCGCACGCCGACGTAGGGTCCGACGGGATCGAACGGCGGGAGGGGCTCCCCCATGAGCTCCCTCCAAATCGAGACTCGTTCGAACCAGTAGCCGCCTTCGGACAGGGTCGGACTCACCCGATCATTGGTTGTGAGAGGTGTGGCAGGCGACCAGAGCGCCGCGCCCGCGGCAGCCTGGAGGTACGCTCCCTGGACGGTGATGGGAACCAGCCGGCCCGGCCATCCTCCACCCACGTATTCGATCCAAGTCCCTTCGATGCGGGAGACCTCGCTGAGCCCGTCGCCATTGAAATCTCGCGCCCAGACCGTGGTCAGTTGGGGTTCTTGGGCGGTCAGGCACAAACTGTTCAGACACGCCCCGCAGGCGACCAGCCGCGCCAGCAGGCGTGTCCGACGACGAGTGCAGGCGGCCAAGACATGGCCCAAGCCGGGACCGCATAGCCTATCAACGACCGACGGCGGAACGCCATCGAACGAAAGTTGAATGTTCAAGTTCTTCCGATTCATCGGTACCTCCGAGGGTCTTCCTGCGTTTCCGCGGCAGGGGCGCAAAAGACCATCGCCGTCCGCGCAGCCAACCGCGAGCCAAGCACCGCGCGCTTGCGCCGTTATTACGTCTGTGTCAACATCGCGACATGGTATTCGAGCTCAAGCTGCGCAAAGTGGGCAATTCGGTGGGCGTGGTGCTCCCGAAAGAGGCGATGGCCAGGCTGAATGTGGCCGCGGGCGACTCCCTCTGCCTCACGGATGCCCCCGATGGCACCATGCGCCTGACGCCGGTCACCGAGGGACACGAGCAGTTCGTCCGGCAGATGGAGGCCGCCGAGGGTGTCATCCGGCGGTACCGGAACACCCTGCGCGCGCTGGCGAAATGAGGGAACCGTACTGGGTCCTTCGGGAGACGGTTCTGGCGCTGCAGGAGCGGTTGCTCGCCGAGTTCGGCGGTGGGCGGGGGCTGCGCGACCCGGCCCTGCTCGATTCCGCGCTGGCCAGACCCCGGCAACTCCTCGCCTACCGCAAGCCGGATCTGTTCGAGTTGGCCGCCGCCTATGCGTTCGGATTGGTGCGCAACCATCCGTTCGTGGACGGCAACAAGCGGACGGCCTTCACCACGGCGGTGTTGTTCCTCGAGCTGAACGGGCGCCGCTTCACCGCGACTGAGGTGGACGCGACGCTTCAGACGCTCGCCCTGGCCGCGAGTGAACTGGACGAGGCGGGCTACGCCGCCTGGCTCCGGGCCCGCTGTCACCGCGCTTGAGTGTGGCGCTCGGGTACGAGGGGTGAACGGATAGCCGACGACCACACATGCGGTGTCCGACGTGGCGCTGGAGCGAGAGTCAGTGACCGTCAGCAGCACCGGGCTGGCACCTCCAAGACAGGCCCAGAGGTCCCCGCGAACCCCGTTCTGCCCAGACTCCTCGTAACTGTCTCCCCATGCGGCTGCCCACGCCCGCATCTCCACGCTGATCTCGGTGCCTCCCGGGAACAGCGTGGTGACCGCCTGGGCGAGGATGTACCCCGCGTGGTTGCCGGTGCGGAGATTCACCGGCGTGCCAACCGGTGCATATCGGGAGTCCGGATCGCCCGCCCGCTTGACGTAGGCCTGCGCCCAGAAGTCGGTGCCGGTGGCGAACGCGCCGTTGGGAAGGGAGACCCTGGCGACAAAGTTCCTGTTACCGAATTCGAATTGCCCCTGGGCCGGGGCAATCCAAGGCGTGAACGCCGCTGTGAGCACGAGCATCACCGCTTTCATGCACGACCTCCCTATGGCACCCGCGTGGTCCGATATACCGCACCGGGATGGTCGAACGCGTCGGTGTCCAGGAACAGGTGCGGGCTTTCCGCCAGCGTCAGCTCGGTCAACTCCACCCAGTTGGTCCACCCGCCCCCTTCCCACACATACTCGATGCGATGCCGCGTCGCGACCACCGACGTGTACCACCAGCCGGGAATCAGCGCGGTGGCGGTGAACCGGGCGATGGCGTCGCCGCCGAGCCGGTAGAAACGGGCGGTCTCGACCAGGTTCGTCTCGACATAGGCGCCCGACGTTCCTGGCGGGAACTGATCAAACTCAACCCAGGGGCCCAAGGGCGTGCGGGCCCGCTGGGCCACGACCGTGCCCCCGCCTCCTTCCCAACGCCAACCCGGAAACTCCAGCGGGTCCACGTTGCTGACCACGGCCACGATGGGCGCACTGGTGACCTGACCGACCAGATTGCTGACCGTCAGCCCATAGACTCCTTCGTCGGCGCGCCCAACCGCACGGACAGTCAGCACCTGGCCCTGGTGGCCGGCCAGTTCCCTCCCGTTGAGGAACCAGCGACACACCGGCGCAGGAAATCCTGTCACCGCCACGCGGATCGTGCCCGACGCTCCCTCGCGCCAGGTCACTCGTTCGGGTTGCCTCCGAATCGCCGGCGCATGCGCCACCAGACCGGAGTTCTGCGCGTTGCCCTGGAACTTGGGCCACGCGCCGGCGGCCAAACCGCTCGTTCCCTGCAAGGCGTAAACCTTGCCCGGCACAGTCGCCACGCCCACATACACCGTGCCGTCCCCGCCAATAGCCACGCCGTCGGACGACACCGGGGCATTCGCGGTGAACTCCCACACCGTTTCTCCGGTCGCCCCATTCAAGGCGTACACCCCGCCTCCGTCACCCCGGTTCCCACAGCAAACCGTACCGTCGGCTGCCACCGCCGGCGAGGACCAGTGATTCGTCCGGGCGGTCTCGAAGGTCCACAGCGTCTCTCCGGTCGCCCCGTTCAAGGCGTGAATCCGACTGGCAGCCACGTAGAGGCGCCCACCCATGCCCAGCACCGGCGCCGACCAAAGCACGTGGTCACCCGTCTGAACCTGCCAGCGCGGTTGGCCCGTCGCCCCGTCGAGAGCGGCGACGCCACCGCCATCGCTGGCGCAATACACGGTGCCGTCCGCGCCGATCGCCACCCCGCTGTAGAGAGGGCCGCCGGCCAGGTATTCCCAGCGACGCGCTCCGCTGGTTCCGTCCAGGGCGTACAGCCTCCCATCCTCGGCCCCCACATACACCGTGCCGTCGGCCCCAATGGCGGCCGGGCCGAATACTCCGGGCAGAACCGCTGACTGCCAGCGTGTCGCGCCGGTGGCTCCGTCCAGCGCGCACACCTGATACTTGGGCCATCCGTGGGCCAGGTACAGAACCCCGTCGGCGTCGCTCGCCGGCGTGGTGACGTTCACGGGACACTCCCAGAGCGCTTGGCCGGTGGCGCTGCTCACCGCTTGGAGGCGATTGTCCAGCGTGGCCACGTACACCGTCCCCGCGGGACCGATCACCGGCGCGTATTGTGCCGCCCCCCCCGTGGCATAGGCCCAACGTTCCCGGCCCGTTGCCGGGTCCAGGGCATACAGGCGCGGATCCGGGCCCCCCGTCCCCACATAGATCGTTCCGTCGCTGCCGATCGCGGGACATGGATACACCACGCCCTCGAACGAAAACTCCCAGAGCTTCTCGCCCGGTTGCGCGGCCCTTCCGGGAAAGCCACCCGCGAGGAGCAGCAGCAGCAGGATTGCCGTCCCAGGCGTCCGCAGCGAGTATGCCGCCGCTCCCGGTTTACAGGAGGTCCGTCGGTTTCCGAGAAGATTCATACGTGGCTCTCTCCTTTCCCCACTGCGGTGCGGGCGTCGGCACGCCCAGCCGGATGGTCGGTCTGACTCTTGGTCTGGACACGTGCCCGCCCCGGTCTGGGTCGTCGCAGCCGATAGAAGCGCTGCGCATTGGCTGGCTCGACGTCGTACGGGCTCACCGCGTGGCTCACGTCCTGCCAAACGCCGGACACGAGCGCATCGCTCGATTGCAGGACCGCAGGTGTTGTCCATTCGATCCGTGCCTTACCTTCGTGCCGGGAGATGGCGAGACGCAGAGGCGGCGGCCTCACAGGCCCGGTATTCTGCACGTCCGCCCGGAACTTCGGCCAGGGACTCTCCGCGAGGCCACTGTTCACTGCAACGGAGTCGAGCGGTACACCCCGCCGGCATGGTCGAAGTCCGTGCTGCATAGGTCCGTATGCGGATGGACTCCCGTTAGTCGCTGGTTGGGATTGAAGTGTCATAGACCCGGACCACGCCGTCCTCCGACCCCACGGCGATCGACTGCCCGTCCGGCGAGAAGGCCACGGCCGTCACAGCGGTAGCTCCGTACTGGAACTGCCGGAGCAGGCCGCCATCGCTCACCCGCCAAAGCCGCGCGGTCTTGTCCCTGCTGCCGGTCAGGAACCGCTGACCATCCGGGGAGATCGCCACGGCCAGCACCTGATCCGTGTGTCCTTCGAACGTGCGCTCGGCACCACCGTCGTCGACGCGCCACAAGCGAGCCGTGCGATCCTCACTGCCCGTGGCCAACTGGGTGCCGTCCACAGAGAAGGCCGCCGCGTGGATCCACGCCGCATGTCCCTCCAAGGTCGCTTGAAGACTGCCGTCACTCACTCGCCAGAGCTTGGCGCGACCGCCTTCAAGCCGGGTGAGCAACCAGACACCGTCCGGGGAGAAGCTTCCGGCCACGCCCTCGAACCGGCGCACCTCCTTCGCCTGCACGTCCCACAGGACGCCATCCAGCAGCAGCCACCTGCCCTCCGGCGAGACGGCGAGCCAGTCCAGGCTCAAGCCCGACAACGGATCGCTGATCCCCGCTTCCTGCTCCGCCACCAGGCGGCTTTCGGCGGTATCCCACAGCCGCAGCCAGCGACGGGTCGGCGACCAGGCCTTGACCGCGTCCCGGTGGGTCAGAAGGAACCGGCCGCCGGGCGACACCGCCGTGGCTCGCACCCATTCCGTCGGTTCGTTCTCGTCATAGGACCGCACGAAATGGCCGTCGCTTGAACGCCACAGCCGTGCGCCCTCAAAACCCGACACGACCAGGCCGGCGCCGTCCGGCGTTAATGCCAGGGCGGTCACGGCCCCGGGGCAACCGGTGAACACCCGCTGTAGGCCCTCGTTGACCCGCTTGGGCGCCAGGCGGCAAAAGCGAGCCGCACCGTCCAACGGCAGGATCGCCCGCCCCGGAGTCGCCGAAGTCGTGGCTGTCCATTCCGAGGTCGGGAGGACCGATGCGGTCTCCAAGTTCCAGTCGTTCAAGGCCGGATTCCACTGCACCGAAAGGAGATCACCCTGCGCCGAGGCCCAAAGGGAATTCGGAACTTCACCCGCGTTGAGAGGCACGCCGGAGCGAGGTTCGTAGGCCATCGCACTTCCACCCGGATAGAACCACCCATAGTAGCGGTCGCTCCCGCGCCAGAGTTGCAGCCAGGCCAGACGGACACCGCCCGCCGCCACGAACTGCAGACCGATGGGAGTCGCTACGCGGTACTGCTCGACCGGGCCGATGAAGCCCAGCGCGAACCGGTAAGTGAGGAGTGGTGCGCGTTGCCACGTCCGTCCCCCGGCAGACTCCATGGGGATCGGTTCACCCAACAGGAACGGAGACCCCGTCAAGATGGCGGTCTCGCCCAAGGGCACCAGTTCGTCCTCCTCGGTGGAGTTCTGAGCAGAAGCATCGCTTTGGTAGTGCGTACGCACGAGGCACTCGACGATGCCGTCTCCGTCCAGATCTAGCCGTTGGCGCGTGAAGTCCCGGACACTGCCTTGGTGGTCGGATTGCTCGATCGGATTGGCTTCGCCCACGACCTGCTGGATCACGTCGGCCATCTCCGGGCAGGCGGCCTCAAGCTGGTATTCCCGGTTAAGCCGCATCCAGCCGGGTCGGCTCGAGGCTCCGGGCCGGCGCAGGCCGATCGTCACGGTGGCCTTCCTCGCCAGCGGGCCGACCCCGACCGGTTCGGTCACGCCCGGAAGAGACCGTGAATCGTTGAGGACAACGCCCTCGCTCGCCAGTACCCACTGCGCGGGAGTTGGGAGTTGGGTGGGAAAGAGCGCCCCTTCTCTCAACGGGTAGCCGAGCCATACGGGCTCTCCGCCGGCAGTCCCGGGTTCTCCCACAATCTCATACTCGGACGAGTTGGTACCTGACACCCAGTTCTTCAACGTCGCGGACGCGCCCACTTCCCCGGACACGAGGTTGGTCCAGGCGCGCACCACGACGACAAAGTCGGTGATGTGGGACGGTCCCAGATGAATGGCGACGAGGGATTCCGATTCGGTCACCGGCGGTGGGCCGGGCTGGTCAACCACCCGGATCGGGGTATCCGCTTGGGGTTGCCAGCCGGTATCCGGGTTCGCGCCAACTTTGACCCAGCCGCTGCGCAATCCTTGTGCGGTCTGGAACCGGACGCCGACGTAAGCCGTGTTGGTCTGGGCCAGCAGTCCGGAAGGGGGCCCGCCGGGACTGAACGAGAAGAGCCCCACGCCATCGGACCGCCATTGGGCCAGCGGATCGTTCGGCGCCGGGATCCAGTTGCCCAGCCGCAAGGGGACCTCGGGGGACAGCACGTCGTTTCCCGGGGACGGCTTCAAGATCGAGAATGTGGACGAATCTATCGGCCACCCCGGATACGCGGTGACGCAGGAGTAATGGTAGCAGTCGTTCACCCCATCCCCGTTCAAATCATACCCAGGTGTCGCCGTGCACTCGGTCACCGGGACGGGGCTTCCTCCCGGAGGAAACTGCGCTCGAGCTCCCCCCACGCCCGCGGCGATCAGGCAACCGACGGCCAGTGCCATCCCGCCATCGCAGCGGGGGGCCAAGAGGCACGGCGTCCACCAAAGCCATCTCCGTTTCAGGGCGGTCATAGGAGCACTCCGCTCCTCAAGGTGCGGCCACGGGCAACAGCCGTGCCGAACGGGCAGCCAACCATCGTCGAGGTCCGCGTGGGGAATTGGGCGCAACGCCTCCCTCCTCTCAAGCGGTTCTTGCGGACACCGCCGCCGACCGGGATGATCCCCATGATCGGAAGATCCGATCTCATTGGTACGGGTGGCTTGCTGACCGCACCGTTCACCATGCGCCGGGACGTGTCAACCGATACCTCCAAGCCACGGCCACAACGCGACTCCCGCGCGTCGGTCATCCCCGGCGGATGGCGAAGTCCGGGACGGCCCTGGCTCGCATCAGTGAAGTCCCGGCGGTGCCGGAAAAGGACGTGGGCCTGGTCTTTGACCTTACCACCGCCCACCTGGCGACTTGGCGTGGTCCTCGCCTGCCCGGCGTCTTCCGTGTCGCCGTGATGAATCCCCCTCGCTGGCGGTCGCCGGACCGATTCGCCGAGACACCGAGAGCGAGGAGCGAGGCATCAACCCCCAAACCGCTCAAGTGCTGTCGGCGCCTCCGGTCTCCATCACACCGGGCACCTCCGCCCGGGGGAACAAAGGCAAGAAAACACGCGTGTTCATTGTGCCGCCGACACTCGGCGTTGTATCGCCAACCTGCCAGGGGGAAGCGATCGCCAAGGGGGTGCTTGGCCATGCTGGCCAAAGCCCTTCTCGATGCGCTCATCTCCCAGACTCCCAGAGTGGTCTAAGCGGTGTCGGTGAGACGTACCCGGGTGTTCCACACTCCGCGGGGAACGGTTTCCATCTATCATCTCCAGCCGGAGTTCTTTTGGACCCGGGCTGCCCGCCGGCAGCCCGTCTGCCAGGGTCTCCGCGAAGCCCGGCGGATCCTGTGGGATTTCAAGAGGGTTCGACCCGCCGCAGGTCAACCACAGACCCACCGATCAATGCGCCAGGCAGGGGGTGATCCAGGACGTTTGTAATACGCGATATTGACACCCGTGTAATGATCGCGTATTGCAATGGGCACGATGAATGCGCCTGGACCCGTGCAGCACGTCGAGCTGTTCCACCTGCTTCTTCTCGATCAACTTGGAAGAAAACTCGATCCGCGACACTTCGCCCTCAAAGGCGGATGCAACCTGCGCTTCTTCCTCAAGAGCATTCGCTATTCGGAAGACATGGACTTGGATGCGCAAACCGTGTCACCCGATCTCCTGCAGGAGCGGGTCCGGTTGATCCTGCACTCGAAACCGTTTGGCCAGATTCTGAAAGCGCACGGGCTGTCCGTCGTTCACTGGGCCGAGCCGAAGCAGACCCACACCACCCAACGCTGGAAGTTGAGCCTGCGCGCCGACGGCTCCGCCGCGCTGTTGCCGACGAAGCTCGAGTTCTCCCGGCGGGGTATGCCGGACGAACCGCGGTTCGAGCCGGTTGACCCCGAGCTCATCCGCGCCTACCGCCTCACACCGATCATGGCCAGCCACTATCCGATCGAGATTGCCTACCAGCAAAAGGTGGGAGCGTTGGCTCATCGCGCGTTGACCCAAGCGCGGGACGTGTTCGATCTCTATTGGCTGATCAGCTCCGGCGCGAAGACAGAGCTTCCTGACAACTTGCGTCCGTGCCGCCCGAAGGCCCAGGAGAATGCGATGGCCGTCACGTTCGCGACCTTCAAGAGCCAGGTCCTGGCGTATTTGGCCACGAGCCACCGGGAGCAATACGACTCCGAGTCGGTCTGGGAGACCCTCCAATTGACGGTAGCCGAGGCGCTGGGGAGCACCGAGTCATGAACTTGATCGAAACCCATGCCCGACTGATCCGGATGGGCGCCAGCGTGTTCCGCACCGCTGACGCGGCGGCCTATCTGGGTGTTGCCGTCAGCACGGCCAGCCGGCTGCTCGCTCGGTTGGCGGCGGCCGGCCACCTTCTGCGCCTGCGTCATGGGCTATGGGCGCTTCCCGGCAGACTGGATGCGCTGGCTTTGCCGGGGCATCTCACCGCTCCCTTTCCCAGTTATGTGTCCCTCCAGAGCGCCCTGTACTACCATGGCATCATCTCTCAGATTCCCAACGTGATCTACGCCGTGTCGGTGGGACGCACCCGGGTGTTCCGCACTCCGCTGGGAACGGTTTCCATCCATCATCTCCAGCCGGAGTTCTTCTTCGGCTTCGAGGTCATGGAGACACCGGGCGTCGCGATGGCGACTCCCGAAAAGGCGCTCTTGGATTATCTGTACCTGGGACCAGCCCGGTCCCACTTGTTCCGCGCCCTGCCCGAACTCGAGCTGCCGTCGAAGTTCGACGTCAAATCGGCGCGGCAGATGATCCAGCGCATTCCCTCGATCCGCCGGCGCACCCTGGTGGCGCGTTCGTTCGATGAGCTGCCACCCCTGGCGCAAGCTCACATGTTGCATGTCGAGATGTGACCCGAAGTCAGCCTCACTTCTCACAGGGCGGTCCACCGCAGTCTCCCCCCCAGTGGACGGTGATCGCGAAATCCACGATCCCGTCGTGGTTCAGATATGATTCGCGGACGAGGAAGCCGTTGTCGCCCGGCGCACAAAGGGCCACGAGGCACGGCGTCCACCAAAGCCAGCTCGGTTTCATGGCGGTCATAGGAGCACTCCGCTCCTCAAGGTGCGGCCGCGGGCAACAGCCGTGGCGAACGGGCAGCCAACCATCGTCGAGGTCCGCGTGGGGAATTGGGCGCAACGCCTCCCTCCTCTCAAGCGGTTCTTGCGGACACCGCCGCCGACCGGGATGATCCCCATGATCGGAAGGTCCGATCTCATCGGTACGGGTGGCTTGCTGACCGCACCGTTCCCCATGCGCCGGGACGTGTCAACCGATCCCTCCAAGCCACGGCCACAACGCGACTCCCGCGCGTCGGTCATCCCCGGCGGATGGCGAAGTCCGGGACGGCCCTGGCTCGCATCAGTGAAGTCCCGGCGGTGCCGGAAAAGGACGTGGGCCTGGCCTTCGACCTTAACACAGCCGACTTACTGGCGAGCCACGGGCTCGCCCACCGCCGTCCGCCCCGATGCCTCTCCGAGCCACCTTTCTGCGAGCCATAGCGTTCCTTCGCTTCACAGCCTCGGGCCAACTCACTGCGCGTAATAGAACCTCGCGTTGCCCACGACCTCCTGGATCAGGGCTTCACCACTCCGCAAGGTCACCAGCGGGATCGCCCGCAGTGGGTCAACATTGGGGAGGGCATCGCAAGCCCAGATGGTGAACGGTTCGTCGGCATTCCAGCCACCCAGCCGCACATGGCGTGGGCCGTCTCGTTCGATCGTCAGTTGTGGCTTGGACGGGGAGATGACCAGATCGTCGAAGCCCAGCCATTGCACCGGGTGCTTGCCCGTCTCGACACCCACGATGGCAAGTCCCCATTGCTGCGGATTTCGCAGGACCATCGCCAACGGAAACTTGAGATGTCCCGGCAGCGCCTCCCCTGTGCCAGCCGTCGAAGGGGGCGATCCCACGATCTCCCAGCCGCTGAGATCAGGCGTAACGCGCAGTCTGGTCTGAAACCAGGGTTCAGTCGGGGGAAATCAGAGCGGAGGAGGGGGCAGCGGAAAGGCGTTCTTGCAGAAGTAGAAGACGTAGCTGCTTTCGTCCTGCCAGTGGCCGACGAACACGGTCAACCGTCCATGCAGATTTGCGGGCCAGTCGTTCAGCATGAGCCACCGATTGAGCCACACACTCACGTCGCCGTTCTCCAACAGGTTGACAGCGTGAACAGTCCCGTAAGTGTAAAGCGGGTAGTACCGGTTGGGCCCCGTGACCGGCCACGAGGCGCAATCGTCCAGGCGACAAGCCACCTCTCCGGAAACACCGCCCCCGACCCCCGACCAGGTCATTGGATCGCCCGGCTCCCCGCCCGAGTACCAGTACCATCCGTCGGCGTCTCCAGCCTCATTCCAGTCCTCGCGCTACATGGCGTTGCCGACCCGTTGTTTCCTCGGTTACGGGTTCAAGAGCGTCTGGGTGGTGGATTTAAGGATGTCCCGGCCGAACTGCTTGAAGACGTAAGCTGCGTCTCCGGCAGTATCCTGTCCCACTTGATCGAGGTAGCCATGCACATAGAACGGCCTGCTCGAGCCACCGGGTATGTGTATCGGACTCGAGAACTCGCCAACCATCCACTCGGGCGCTTTGTCCTGCTCGCTGTAGAGCGCCACGCCGTCGAACTCAAAGGTGATGAACAGCGGTACCTCGTACTCTGTGCAACCGGCACTGTCGGAGAGACTCCAAGCCTTGGGGTCGGAGATGGGTGAGCGAACGTACGGCCCGAGGTAGGTTCCGTGAGTCAGGCTCTCCACAAAGGCGGCGGGTGCGTCGGTCTGCGCCAGTGGACCGCGGCCGATCATGCCGTAAACCGGCGGGTACATCGGAAATCCCGGCGGCGGCACCTCGTTCCAACGGCTTTCATCAGGGCACAAATCACTTTGAAAATCCAGCACGCAGGTGATCCGCCTGCGCACCCCGTCGAGACCTGGGGACCGCAGCGAGCGGATGTAGTTTCGCAGGGCTGCCGCCTCAGGGTCCAGCACGGTGTCCGGGGCAACGGCCGTGGGTTCGAAGAACATATACCCACGGTGGATGGCGTCGTCGCCATAACCATTGCCGTAAGGCTCGACATGGCACGTGCCCCACTCGTAGCCGTCCGGGTTGGCGATCGGGATGATTACGTAGGATGCCCGGCTGCGGTAGTCGATGCCTGGCGTGTCCCAGTGATCCAAGATCTCAAGCGCGACCCCTTCGGCGACCCAGTTGCCTGCCGGCTCGTAATCCACGCCCGCCAGGACCACGATCGTGTTTGTGTTTGGTAGATCGGGAGTGCATGCGGTTCCTGAACCGCCGGAGGCTTTTCGGAAGATCTCGATCGCGTACAGCGCGTTGTACTCGGTTTGGTCGGGCGGCAGGTTTGTGGTGGACAGCCCGCCATAGCCCAAGTTCCGCTTCCGAATGCAGAGGTCATCGTGTTTGGGAAGGTAAGTCGTCTGGATGAAGTTCAGGAATGCCGCTCGATCCTCCAGCGTGTAAGGCAGGTTCTGCGCGACCTCGACTTCGCGCCAGGAGCCGGCGGGCAGCAGCGGGTCGAAGCGGGCGCGGTAATGCCGCCCGCCGTACACGGAATCCGCAACGAGGTGGACGTTTGTGTCGGCCACATGGACCCAAGGGGTGACAGCGCCGACGGGATCCTTCAAACGGTACATGGGTGTGAAGACGTGCCGCCCTCCTTCGCGTTCCTTCCAGTCCCAAGTCACGTCCAGCCACCAACGGTTGAGCTGCAGCGTATCGGGGGGAGGCACGTGGGGGTTGTCGAAGGCCAACTCGAAGCACAAGCGATACGCCGCAGGCGGATCGTCAGGTCTGGGGTTACGCACACGGAAGTGAAACCATCCGTCGTTCTGGTGGATGGCGTCGTCCTCCCACGTAGCGAGTGCCCCAGTCCAACAGGCCCATTGGTTGTCAGGATTGGCGTGGAAGCTCCGCAACAGCACCCGCACGAACTCGACCGGCTGAACCCCGCCGGGCTCGTTCGCAAAGCCCGTCTTTGACGCCGGGACGATCCAGGCACAGTTGTCTTGCGTGGCCTCGGTGTTGGCCCAGTGGTTCGTACCGCCCGGCAGACCGGTGAAGTCGAAACCCTGTTGCGGACAGCCGCTCCCTACCCCGGGATGCAGCCGGTAGCCGGGCTCACCCGGACTGGGAGTACGCAGGCGGAAGAAGGTCTGCAGATTTGTCACGCCGAAACTCCAATCCCAATCAAACGGCCACCAAATAATGGGAGGCTCCGGAAGCCACTCCCCATCCAGAGCAACCGTAGATTGAAGTAGAATGCTATTCGTTGACCAACCCAGCTCGCCGTCGGCGAGCCACGACACGATCACGGTATCTGAGGAACCCCGCCGAATGGCGAGGCGTCCCGGGTTCGAGAAGGGAGGCCACCGATACCCGTCGCCCCGCATGAATCCGGAGTAGTGTTCGGCTCCGATGACGTCCTCCGCATACAGCCTGGCGGACAGGAGATCGAATCCCAGATTTCCCGAGGGTCCATTGGTGGCCCCGAACAGCCCGACACCCCATTGCTGGGGATCGGCCAAGAGTGCGGTCACCGGTTTGCCGCCGAGCGGTGGTTGATGAATCTCGGCGATCAACTGCCAGTCGCCCGGCTCGGCACTGACCGTGATCGCGCTTCGTTTCCATCCATCCGTTCCGGGGTCGAAATTTTCCCGCATGTACCGATAGAAGGCGTAATCGTTGGGCGAGTTCCAACGGCCGACCCACAGACTCAAGGTGCCTCCTTTCAAGTTCGCCAACCCGGGCGGCACGCCGGGCTGGACCATCGGATTCGGATTGAGGAAGACGCTCACGTATTTGCGCTCGAGCAGATTCAGAGGACGCAAAACACCCTGCTTCGCACATCCATAGGCGACGAGCGGGAACAAGGCCGTGCCGGTATCCGGATCGTTTGATTCGCGCAAATCTCCCAGGGGCGTCCATGCGAATCCGGACCCCGTCGCGCCTTCGGCCTCCGACCAATGAACAGACGTTCCAAGTTCGCCGGTTCCGAAATAGTACCAGCCGTTGGTGTCGCCGGCGTGGTTCCACGTCTCCCAACGGAACATCTTGGTCACCCGAACCTCATCGAAATGCACCCGGCCGGTGGGCTGACCGGTCGCGTCGAAGATCGCAAAGCCCCACTGTTGGGGCAGCGCCAAGACGTCGGCCAGCGCGGGTGGGTTGGCCCCGGCCGCGTAGTATCGGCTCCAATCGGCGCCAGCAGCGGTCAGTTCGATTTCGGAAGTGACCCACTCCGAACCGGTCGTGCTGAACTTGGCCCGGGTAAAGCAGTAGAACGCGAAGTCGTTCTCAGCTCGCCACTCGCCAACGAACAGGCGTAGCGAACCACCCCGCAGGTTGGCAGTGCCCCGTTCCAGATTGACCGAGAGTTTCACCAGCGGCGTCGCCGTGAAATCCACGGGATGATTGCCCTCATAAGTGTAGAAGGGATAGTACACGGCGGGATTCTCGGGGAAGTCCGTCAGCGTGCCGAGTTCACTGGAGACGCACGGCGTGCCGTCAATCCCTCCGTTCGAGATCCACGTGATCGCCTTGTCGGCGTCCTCACTGAATTGAAACCACCCGGTGATGTCCGGGTCGTACCAATTCTCGCACAGCTCCGACGGGATCGTCCCTGGACCAGCGCGAACTGCGGTCAGGGTCAGTAGGCTCAAGATGATGGCGCACGCGCGGGTCAACGAACGCTGCCAGTTCTCAAACGCTTGTTGTGGGAGGTTCGACTTCATGTGTTGGTCCTTCCATGGGTTGCTTCGGCTTAACACTATGAAGATGGGCGCCCCATCGCCGTCGGCAACCGCGATTTCTTTTGATGGTTGACTCGTGGTTTCTTTTGGCGCGTCAGGCTTGGCTGCTGGTGCTGGCGGGGCTCGTGACTGAGAGCCTGTGTCACCTGCCGTCCGTCGTCGGTCTGGTGGTTCCGCCGCCAGTCGGTCGGGGACAGCGGGGTGTGGGCCTTGAAGGCCTGCCGGTAATTGGCGTCCGTGTAGCCCATTGCAGGCGACGCAGATGGAGGGTCGCGGATCGGCCAGCAGCCCGCAGGGCCAGCCGCAGGTCATCCAGGTAGTGGTGGAAACGTCCGGCCGACGGTCCTGGAGAAGAAGAGGTCGCACAGGTATCGGGCCCGGGCCCCAGCGGCAGCGACGTCATCCAGACGAATCGGCCGGTGGCAGTTCTGTTGGACGTAGTCGAGCATCTGCGCGACGAGCGGATGGTTCGAACCGGAGTGTGGACGAGCTGCCGAGGGAGGAGGGCAGCCATCGGGGCAGTCCACCGTGGCCATCCTGGAAGTCGCGGTGAGGGCAAGGTCGTGCGCCAGCAAGCGGATCAGTCGCACCGCGTCGGCAAACTTCGGGGGGAGCGCACCGTTCGCAAACGATCCGGGCGCTTGCAGGACCAACGAGAGGGGATGCGTGCCGGCCACTTTCAGCGGCAGCACGAAGGTCATCAAACCAACCCGGCGAGCATGGGGACAGAGGAGTGCCGGAGCTTGCGGGAGTGACTGGTGAGAAGACTGGTGCCAGAGCACGTCCAACCGGAATCCGGCTATTCGCTGGAACCAGCGCAGGCGTTCCCGGTTGACGAGCGGCGCGAGGACCGCTTGCAGTCGCGTGGGCAGGGCCTGGTGATGGACGACGCCTTCCGACCGAAGAGGACTGCACTTGTTCGCCGCCACGTGGGGCTCGCGGGAATCCCCGGGTTCGGTGGCGGCGAGCGCCTGACCCGAGGTAACCGGCAGGGCGAACAAGCCGATCTCGGTTGACTTCCGTCTTCCGACCAACCCGATCGCGGGCCGAGAACCCTCTGGCACGAAGTTGCGTCCAAGCCGAAGCCAGCCGCTCTCCGAAAACCGGGATGGAGTCTCCATACGGCTCTGCGCCCTCTACTCGGTGCGGGCACGGAACCACCTCACGCCGGATGGCGTGCCGACCTCCCACTCATCGCGACCGGAACTGGTGACCGTGCGCCAGATTTCCCAAGACCGTAGGTCCAGGCTTTGTTCCACCCGGATTCTCCGACCTGGTGAAGCCACGGTGGAGAGCACCAGCGTGGCGCCGCCGGAGGCGATGGTTTCGAGATCGAGCACAACGATCCCTTCCGGCACGAAGCGCAGCACTCCCGTCGCCGTGGCCGAGTACACGATTCCGTGAGGCGAAACCACCAACCCGATCTCCGGCGCCCGGTCCGCGGCGACCTCGACGGCCAGGCCATCACGCCCAACGGCAAGAAACACTGCCTCCCCGGCTCGCCGCCCGAGCAGGAGGACGCTGTCCGAAGCCATCGCGGCCAATGCCCGGACCTCCGGCAATCCCACCAGGTGGGTGGCATACGGCCGTTCGGCACCTTCCTCAATCCAATCGAGCCGGCCGAATCCTTCGGCTGAGCTGTCAAACTCCTGACGGTGGACCAACAGCGGGCCCCCGCTGCCCTTGGCAACCGCGGCAATCACGGTGCCGCTCAGAATCTCCGGCGGAGGTGTTCCGGGCGGAACGCAGCCGTCACAGGTGAATCCAACAAGCTCCGACCTGGTAAGACCGACCCACCGATCGTCCGTCCGCCGGGAGATCTGAGTGATCGTGGACCATGTCCAACTCCAGACCCCGAAGCGGAGCCAGATCCGGGCGGTCACCTTCCTCGCCGTACTCAGGACCCGCACTTCCCCCGCCCCCGATACGGTCAGGTCCTGCACCCCAAAGAACTCGTCGGCCGTGCACCTTACTTCGTACGCGTCCGGACCCCAGCCCTCGTAGTTGGTGTAACTCAACTCGCCCGTGGGGATCGTGATGGCGCCCAGGGTCGAAACCACACCGTCGGTTCCCAACCGCCGCAGGTTTGACCCGTCCAGCACATAGCAACTGCCCGCGCCGTCCACTCCCAGATCCCGCAGGTCCCGGAACGCGGCCCCCAGGGCGGGCCCGTCGCGTTCGATGGCCTCGCCGGTTCCGGCCAGCGTCGTCACCTGTCCGCGCCGGTCCACCTTGCGGATCCGTTGATTCCCGGCGTCCGCGACGTAGAGGTTCCCCGCGCCATCGCCGTCCAACGCCACAATGGAGGCGAAGCGCGCGTCCGCACCAGAACCATCCACGAAGCCCTTCTCCGCGGCGCCGGCACAGACCGACGCCCTGAACGCCACGGCGGCCCGCGCCGGCGCCACGCTCAGGCCGCCGAGGAGGACCAAGACGATGGCAGCGATGGTGCGAAGCGACCTGCTCCTGCGCGACCTGTTCGGGGGCGATGAACCTGGTGAGGCCAAGGACGAGGGGAGACGAAGCTCAAAGTCCAAAGCACAAAGCTCAAGGGAAGTTCCATGATGCCAAGGGGACGAGTCGACCCCACCATGACCGGCCTGGCTTGCGGTGCGGGAGCCACCGCCCCAGGCGGGACCCGCAGCATCGGAAATGCGCCGCCTTGTGCCTCGGCGCTTCCTCTGGGAGCGCGGGCGGAGCCGATAGAATCGCTGCGCGTTGGCTGGCTCGACGGCGTAGGGGTTCGTCGCGTCACTGACGTCCTGCCAGGTCGCCGGGAAGAGAACGTCGCTCGATTGCAGCACTCCCGACCCCACCCACTCGATCCGGACCACGCCCTGCTGCCAGGAGATGTCGAGCCGCAGCGGCGGCGCAGCCGAGACCCGCCCGGTGTTGCGCGCGTCGCCGCGGAACTTGGGCCAGGGACTGGCCGCCAGACCCTGAACACTGGCGCTCAAGAAAGCGTAAAGGGTCGAACCCGAAGCCACGTACACGGTCCCATCCGGCCCGATCGCCGGAGCGGTCGCGTCGCCGCCGAGATTCTTCCAGGACCAGATCTTCTGCCCCGTAACGCCGTCGAGGGCTTGTGCGGCTGTAAAGGACTCGCAAATGGGCTCCTGACTCGGAGGCTCGGGTGGCCGGCAGTTCCCGAGCGCCCCGACGGCCACATACGCCGTTCCGTCCGAACCGATCGCCGGGGTTGCCTCCGCTCGGGGCATCCAATCCCCCACGTCGTAGCTGCCGCGCCACCGGATTTGCCCGGTGTCCCTGGACAAGCCAAACCCGCCCCCCGAAACCACCAGGACGGTCCCGTCCGGAACGATGGCGGGAGGCGCGTAGCTGACCAGGGCGTTGCTCCATCGCACCTGGCCGGTCGCCCCCTCGAGCGCATAAACCCCGACCCCGGAACTCACATACACCGTCCCATCGGCGCCGAGAGCCGGGGCTGGCGCCCTGGGCGAGTCGATTGTGTGATACCAAAGTCGCTGGCCGGTGGTTGGGTTCACCGCATAAACCCGGCACTGCTCGGCGCCGCGTCGGACCACGTACACCGTCCCATCCAGTCCAATCGCCGGAAAGTCGTGCCCCAGGACGGTGTCCTGCCAGAGCTTCCGGCCCGTGGCGCCGCTGAGGGCATGGAGCGTCCCGTTATCGGAGCAGGCGTATACGGTGCCCTCCGGGCCGATCGAGAGCGGGGTGTACACCCTGCCATCCGTCAGATACTCCCACTCCTTCCGGCCCGTGACTCCGTTCAGCGCGTAGACCCGACTATCCCCCGAACCGGCGTACACCCGCCCCCCGTCACCCACCGCGGGCGAGGCGAGCACGGCCCCGCCGGTTCGGAACTCCCACCGCGCCTGCGCCGTCTCGGCGTCGAGGGCCACGATCCGGTCAGCCACCCCGAAGTAGAGTGCGCCGTCCGCCCCGATCGCCGGGCAGGGCGACACCGCGCCGCCCGCCTTGAACGCCCATTTCAAGTCGCCCGGTCCGGACGCGAACACGGCCTTGACCCGGTGGTGGCGGTTGATCGTCAGCGTGAACGGATTGGTCATCCCGGAAGCATCGCCTTCCCACCCAAGGAACCGCCAACCGACATCGGGTACGGCTTCAAGCTGAACGGGCTGACCCGGTTCGTACAACTCGCGGGCGGGGTCCACGCGCACGGTCCCGCCGCGGTCCACCCGGACTTCCAGCGCGTAGCCGACGAAGACATGCGCGACCTGCGACTGGGTGCTGCCCTGAGCGTTGCTCACGGTCACCTGGTAGTCGCCTGTGTCTCCGGGTTGAGCGTCGTGGATCTGCAACGCGTTCCAGGTTGCCCCAGGAATCGGCTGGCCCCCGCGCCACCATTCGTAGGTGGGAAAGGGATTGGCGGTCGCGACCACCGCCAGCGCGAAGGCCTCTCCTGCACGCACACTCCGACTGGACGGGGGCTCGAGGATCAGAGGGGCTGCCAAGCCAGCCGGTTGCAGCGGGGGTTGCCGGCCGACCAGGATCGGTTGTCCTGGGTGAGGCTGGAAGGCGGTGGCCACCAGCGTCACCTGGTAGCTGAACGGAATCTGTTCGGTGAGGTGAAACTGCACCCACCCGTAGTGGACCCCCTCCGCGGCCGCCAGGCGCAGTCCCAGGTAGAGGTCCCGGGGTGTCCAGAGGAGGCCCCCGAAGGTAGGCCAACTCATGCCGGGACCTACCTTGATGTTGCCTTGGCTGAAGAGACGCGGGGGCACCGTGCCCAGCCAGGCCGACGCCGGATCGGGTCCGACCACATCCATCACAGCGAAGGTGGTGTTGGTGGATATGGCGCTGGTGCCGCGCGGCACCAGGTCCCACCAGTTCACGTAGTTGGCGTAATCCCAGTACTCCCTGCCTGGCTCGACGGCGAAATCGACCACGCCGTCGCGGTTTACATCCAACTCTTGCGCCGCCAGTGGCGCCGCGATCAGCCCCAGGGCTGCCGCCCACAGGGGGATCCCAACGCAGATAATGCCAGCCGGGGCACCAGGCTGGAAGGGAGTCATCTCAAGCGGAAGGTCCATAGCGTCAGTGTTTGGTGGACGCACCGAGCGGAATCGAGCGAGAAGGTTGGGAGCTTTCCCAGGCGCTGGCGGCGGCCAGACCCCCGAACGGCGCGCGAGCGTTTTGGAGTGCGTGTGCTTCAGCACCGCTTTGCTTCTTCGGCAACAGCCCCGACGCAGGTTCCTGACCCAGAGAGCGGCGCTGAATCGCCACGCTCCGGATGTTCGCGCGGCGTCGGTCACGTCACCTTGAAGTTCGCGACCCCGAAGAGGTCGCATGGCGAGCTTCGCATGCATGCCCGAATGCGTCTCCCGGTTCATTCGATCCGCAGAACTCGAAAGTAGCCGCCGGCGTCTTTGATGGGGTACGAGGCCGACAACTGCGAAGCCGTGGGCCATTCGCCCGCGGCCGTCTGGGTGAGGACGGTCCTCCACTCCCCCGCCAGCGAGTTGGCGTGCTGCAGGGCGTAGGTCATCCCCCCCTGGCCGCTCCAGCTCACGACGACTTCCTCCCCCTCCCTGGTGATGGAACAACGCAGCGGCACGCAGAAATCAGGGCAATCGCATCCGCACAGGAGGTGGAAAGCCTGGAGCCCCACCAAGTCCACTGGCGCTGCCGGAGGCCAGCCCGTGTACGCGAGTTTCAGCACGTTGCTCTGGTAGCGCTTGCGGCAGGCTGCAACAGCCGACTCATAGCTCGGACCCGCCGCGGCCTCCCACATCCGCACTTGGACAACGGCTGGGCCTCCCAGGGGGATGCCCGGAATCACGACCGGGGAGGACGTCAAGTACCCGGCGGCAGCCCCGGTCCGAAAGGGCACCGGGATACCCACGGCGCGCAACTGATTCTCTGGCGTTCCCACCGGACCCGCATAGAGCTGGGCCACCCACTCGGGTCCGCTCAGCCTCGTCACCCCGTCGCAATCGAAGAACGGGACATCGATTCCCGCTATGGTCACACGATTGCCGAAGTTCACCTGTCCCTGAGCCCATGACGGAGCGCCGGCAAAAAGGCTCAACAGCCCGAGGCAAGCCATGATCTTGGGTTTCATGGAGACTTCTAGTTTCGGTGGCGGTTTCAGTGCGGGCAAGTGATGACAAGCGAGACGGGTGCTGGTCTACGGGCACCGGCCACACACGTACCAGAACGGCTCGCCAACCACGCCCATCGGCCCGCCGACCTCCGGCGCCCGGGTCCTGAACGAGTTCTGGCAGGACGCCCTGGGCCGGGAGTGGCACTGCACCGGGGCCGGG
>JABTUJ010000019.1 GCA_015075445.1 Verrucomicrobiales bacterium | reverse complement strand
GTCGGCGCCTACAGACGACGGCAGCGCCTACAGGCGGTCGCGATTTCCTGGGTAATACGCGGGCTACCGGGCCTTCCCCCACTGAGCTTCCGCAAAGTCCAGGAACGCCCTCCAGTCCTCGCTCGTCGTCGAGTGCCGCCCGTTGCGCAGGAAGTACCCGAGCCGACTGGAAATCAATGTGCCGGGCGCCGGCATCGCCTCCGCGGCAAGCCCGGGTACACCCAACAGCCGGTAGACCGGCGAGGCGGCCACCAGCATGTCGAACTGGCCCGCGGGATTGGCCCACTGATCCTCAGTCGCGTTCGACAACAGGACCGGCCGCGGGGCGCAGAGCGCAATCAGCGCGTGCTGGTCGAAGGGCAGCCTCTCGGGCGCGTCGTTAAACTGCTTGAAGGCCGCGTTGAACCAGTGCGGAAACCGGTCGTTGATCTGCTTCACGGATTCCCCGACGCGACCGCGACTGGGGGCCGACCCGCCGCATCCGGCCTGGTGACACAAGACCAGCGCGATGCGCTCGTCGAACGCCCCGGCCAGCAGGGCGGTCTTGCCGTTGCGTGAGTGCCCAAACACGGCCAACCGCTTGGGATCAAAGCGCCGGTCGGTCAGCAGGTAGTCCACGGCCCGGTGGAAACCCCATGCCCATGCCGCCAGCGTGCTCCAATCGTAGTTCCCGGCAGCGTAGAGCTCCGGGCAGGCCGGACATAGGGCGTCAGGCTGCGGAGCCCCCCAGACCTCCCGCAGCCCGCCCCGGGCCGCGAAGGCTCGAATGCCCTCCGGCGCCTCGGGATAATCCGGTTCCAGGTCCCCGTGATAGAACACGGCCAGGGCGAAGCCCCGCGCAATTACCTGGGCGACGTCCCACGATGGCGCGTCCTTGCCCCGCCCCGCCTCGGTGGCCCGGTTGTCGGGACAATCCGGACAATGGCGCGGCATCCATCCGGTGGGCAGCGAGATCTGCGGGTCGGGCAGCACCGCGTGATTGCCACAGAAGTTGATCCCGAGAATCACCGGGACCGGGCCCGGGCGCTCGTTGGGCAGGAGCACCAGCAAGTTCAATCGCGGCGCCCCTGTCGCACCCCAACTGAGTATGACCTCGCGGAGCGCGGCCTGGCCGCCGAGCGCGGCCGCATCCTCCCGTCGCACTTCGGCCTGCCAGGCCTTGGGCGGCGGGGGCAAATGACCGTACATGTAGTGCTGAAAGAGCGCCTTCAACTCGGGCCGGCGCAGCCGCTCCCATTCCCCGGCTGTCTGAACCACCTGGCCCTCCAGACAGGCCAGTGGGTCGGGAGGTTCCGGACGGGCCGGCAGGTCGGCGGGAGGGGGAAATGTTGCGGCGGTGGCGGCGAGCGCGGCCAAAGCCCATCCCCGAGCGACTTGAAGCGGATTCATGGGGGCATGGGTACGACAGTTCGCGCCCGCAGGCAATCCTGGTTTGGCATGCGATTGGCGTTTGACGGCTCGGGGTGGCGGGCTTACAAGTGACGTGTTCATGCGAGACCGTGTCTCAGGCGTGGGTTGGATCCGCAGTGTTTATGTGGCGCTGGGGCTGGTCGGAGCCGCGTCCACGACCGCCCAAGAGCAGGTCATCTTCTCGGACCCCAAGAGCAAGGCGTCCCCGGCGGCCGAATCTCAGTCGAAGGTGAAGCGGTCGCAGGGCTGGGAGAATCCTTTCAGCAATCTCAGACCGGGCAACTCCTTGCAGGGCATTACGGCGCCCCCTTTCGCGCCGCCCAGTTCGCTGGCTCCATCCCGCTCGCCCCTGACACCCCGGGAGCGGGACCTCCTCATGGAACGGCGGGACTGGATTCTGCGCGCGCCCGGGAGCGAGGCCGACAGCGAGCTGGATGTCAACCGCGCGTTCGGAGTGCGCGAGCATGGTGTGGAGGGCAACGCCAGCGAATCCACTGCGCCCAAGGGCGACCTCCTGCGCTACTACGAACGGCTCGAGTCATCCGACACCCCCCCCGGGGCGCCCCAACCTGGAGCGGATCCGCTGCGGAACTCCGCCGGACCCTTGAGCCTCACTTCCACCCCTGGCCGGGATGGCTACCGCCCGCCGGGTGAACGGTCTCTCGAACCTCGCGTCAGTGCCCCCGCCTTCCTGGCCAACCCCAATACCGGCTCGCGCGAACCAGGCCAGGAGGCGAACTCGGGGATCCGCGCCTGGGTGGACAACCCCTTCCAGCGCGACCGTTCCTCGGGACGCGAGTCGTCCTCCGCGACCAGCGACCGGTCGGTGCTCAGCTCTTTGGCTCCCCTCACGGCCCCGGGTGTCGCGCCCGCAGCGTCCCCGGAGACCGAGCTCACCGGCGTTGCCCGCCTGCTGGGCGCCAATCCCATCGTGAGCCCGGTATCCGAGCTCTCGATCAGCAGCAGCCTGGATCCGGTGACCGCCTATCCAGACCCCACCCGCGAGGCGCTGAACCCTGTCATGGCGAGCCCGACCCGGAACCTGTCCGGCCCGCTGCTCCCGCAGGACCTGCTTGCCGCCGAGAGTCTGGAGCGCCGGCCCAACCTCGCGCCCTCGGCCACGGCACGCGGCCCGCTGGAAAACCCGTTCCAAAGCATGTCGGGAGCCATCAAAGGCAGCGACAGCACGGTGGGCGGAAAGCGGAAGCTCCATTCCATCAAGGCCCAAATCGAGCTCCCCGGCCGCTCGTTCTAACCGGCGCTCTGGCTCGAAGTCCGGAAACGGACCACTTGGTTCATCCCCCTGCTCTTGCCCGGTCGCCGCTCCGCGGAGCTGACCACCGTGGTCAGAAGGTTCGAGACTATGGAGCGGCGACGAAGCGTACCTTGACCCGCACCGGGGCCTTCAACGCTTCGTAGGGACCCACGAGCACGTTCTTCACCCGGTAGGTAATCGCCACTTCGCGCTCCCCGGGTTCACCCTCCGCTCCGCGCTGGAGCGAGAGCAGGGTGGTCTTCCCCGCGTGCAAGGTGAGGTCGCGCGTGACGCTCAGGTCCGGCACCGCGTCGGCCAACTCCAGCTCGAAGGGGACATCCGAGTCGTTCTGGATCTGGAGATAAACGCGTTGCCTGGGTCGCAACGAGACCTCGGGATTGCGAACCTGGATGGAACGTTCGAAGAGGGGCCGCAGGAACACCTCCCGACCGATCAATCGATGGTCGGAATACACGGCGGTGCGACGGTCGAACAGGGCTTCCCGAATCGCCCCGGGGGTGTTCTCGCGCGCAAACACCAGCGTCAACGGCCGGTGATCCCCGGCCGGCACGTCGTAGTCAAGATTCAGCGGATTGTGCACGTCCGAGTTGCTGAGCATTGTCAGGTTCTTCTCGAGACACCAGGCATGCGCCTCCGGGTAGTACTCCCGCCCGTTCACCACCTCGATGCCGTGCAGCCACCCGCGCGTCAGCAACTCGGTGTGCTCCTCGTACCACTTGGCCACTCCGTTGGGCTGTTGCCCGCGCCAGCCGGGATGATTCCAGAAGATGAACGCCCCTTGGCGATGCGCCTCCTCCACAGCGCTCCGCCACTCCTTCGTGTCCAGGCGTGCCGCATCCTCGAGGAAGATCGCGTTCAGATGGCCCGGCGGCATTTCCCGCGTGATTTCGGAGCCCCGGATCACCGTCACCCGCAGTTCGTCGCCCCGCGGTTTGGCAATGGCATGCGACCGGTTGTGCTGGGTGGGCAAGTCCGCCTTGTGCGGCTGGTACTCGATGTGGTCCGTGATGGCAATCGCGTCCAGGCCCTCGCGCCAGGCTTCCTCCGACCGGATGTCCGGCCAGACCGAGCCATCCGAGAACACGGTGTGAACGTGAAAATCGCACTTGAGCGTCAGGTAGCCAGGAACATCCGGGAGGCGAACGGGCGTCCGCGCCCGCGGGTGCGCTTGGAGGGAAACGGCGGCGGCGACGACGACCAGGGCGAGACCCAACAACGGCGTGGCATGCTTCGTCAATTTCATCGTGCTTGCATCAGGTGTGATGGCCCCCAAGGGAACCGGGTTCGGTGTCCCTGTCAACCCTAACGCCGCAGGGCGTACTTCTGCCGTGCAGCGATCGCCTGGAGCGCCGCCCGCGCCCGCGCCGCGGTCTCTGGCCGGGGATTCAAATCCAGCGCATCGAGGAAGTGCTGGTACGCCGCGGCGATCTGGCCAGCCGCCTCCAGTTGCACCAGGCCGGCGCCCAGGTGCGCTTCCGCGGCACCCGGCCCGTGGGGAGAATCGCGGAGGTGCCGCAGGTAGACCGTGTGGGCCGCCTCCGGATGTCCCGCACCCGCCAGCCAGTCCGCCAACCGCAACGACTCCTCCGGTCGCAGCACCCCGCGCGTCGCCTCCGCCGGCAGCGCAAAGTAGGCGGTGGCGGCGTCGGCCAGATCGCCTCGTTCCAGGGCGCTCCGCACCGCCTGCGCCGGACTGGGCAGGCGGGACGCCGATCCGCGGTATTCCTTCGGTGAGGCGCGCACCTCACGCCGATTCGCCAGCCAGGCCAGCACCAGGCCGGCGATGAACCCCCCGATGTGCGCCCCGTGCGCCACCCCGCCACCGCGACTGCCCTGCGTCAGCAGAAACGGCAGCACATTGTCCAGCACCAGGTAGATCCCCAGAACCAGCCGCGCCGGCACCTGGACCACGTTCATGAAGAAGGGAAACAGGAGCACGAACAGCCGCACCGTGTTCCGCGGGAACCACACGAAATAGAAACCCAGCACCCCCGAGATGGCCCCGGACGCCCCCACCAGCGGCAGCTTCGAGTCCCTCGCGAACAGCGTGTAGAACAGCGTCGCCGCCACCCCCGTCAGCAGGTAGTAGAGCAGGAACCTGAGCCGCCCCAGCCGGTACTCGACGTTGTCCCCGTAGATCCACAGGAACAGCATGTTGCCGAACAGATGCAGGAATCCGCCGTGCAAGAACAGCGACGAGAACAGGTCCGCCCACTCGGGCGCGGCCGGGCGAAAGCCGTGGCGGAACACGTAGAGGTCGTACGCCGAAACGTCGGCCAGCGCGGCCTGGAGCGGCACCCCGGGCGGCAACACCTCGCGGATCGTCAACACATACTCGCGCAGGAGCGGGTCCTGACGCGAAGGCGGCCGGTGGCTCAACGGCCAGGTGATGAACAAGTAGATAAGAACGTTCGCCGCTATCAGCGCCCAGGTGATCACCGGGGTGCCCCGCGGATTGGGTGCGTCGCTCAGCGGCAGAATCATGGCGCCGGCATTTAAGAGCCCGCCCCACCCCGCACGCAAGCCGATCACTCCCGCCATCCGCCCGGCCTCCAGCCACCCCACCGAGATCGCCCGCAGCGGCGCCACCCTCCGATCCGCCGACGCGGTCCGCGGCCCCTGGACGGATGAGACCGCCCAGAGCCCGCACCAGGTGAATCCCACCGGCGCCGGCAAGTTCTATCGGCTCAAGCAGTAACCGCCGAACTCGCACCAAACTCGCACAGGCCGGAAGGCTCCCGCCTTCCGGCCTGCTTCATTTGGGGAGGCTCGAAGACCCGTGTGCTGCAGGTCCTCAGCCCTCCTCGCCCAAGCGGATCCACGAAGCTGTGGGGGAGGCTCCTCGCACTTCAGCGTCCCCCCCAAGCGCCCTGGATGGCGCCGCGATCCGCACGCTGCGTGCCGCCTGGCAGACCGCCGATGCCGGGCCAGACATGTCCCCCTTGAGTCCTGGAGCTTACCTTGAGCTTTGCGCTTTGAGCTTTGCGCTTTGAGCTTTGCGCTTTGAGCTTTGCGCTTTGCCCCGCCAGGTTCAACGCCCCCAAGCCGAGCAGCGCCGGCCGCGCGATCGAAGTCCAACCCCCGGCTACCGCGGCCCGCGATTCTCGTCCTGGCCGAGCTCGTACATCCGGATGTAGTTGTTGCCCCGTGTCCCGGCCGGAACCCAGCTCACGTGACCGTCGGTGAAGAGGACGTTCCCTCCCGCCGCGCCGTGATTGTCGTCCTGGTCAGGGAAGTTGTTCTCCCCTCCCTCGCGGTCGCCGTCCACCACGATGCAGATGTCCGACGGTCCGACGGCCTGGCCCTGGAGCCCGAACGCGCTGTGCTTGTGGACGTAGCTCTGCACGCTGGACGTGGACTTCTTGATGCCGTAAGAGGCCAGGTTGCGGCCATAGTACTTGATCGTGCTCGAGGAACTCAGCGGGCCGATCGCGTTCATGAACCCGTAGATCTCGTAGCTGACGCCGACGAGTTCGTTCGAGCGCCCCCGGGTCTTGCGCGCCTGCACCAGCATGTCCCGCAAGACGATCTGGCCGTTGTTCGGATGCCGCACGGTGTTCGTGCTGATGAAGTTCTGCGTCGCCGGACAGACGAACACGGACTTGGCCACCGCCCCCGGGATGTAGTTCGGGTACAGCCACGTCAAGTCATCGTCCGCGTCGTCCAGCGTGCCCGACAGGTACCCGCTCGAGTCGTCGTCCGCGTACATCAGCATGCCCAGGCCGATCTGCTTCAGGTTGCTTACACACGCGATCCGGTTCGCGCGCGCCTTCGCCTTGCTCAGCGCCGGCAACAGCATACCGGCCAAGATCGCGATGATCGCGATCACCACCAGCAACTCGATCAGCGTGAATCCCCCGCGCCCCGGCCTCCCGCAAGGACCCGCGGCGGCTCCTCCGCCGCAGGTCGCCGCTGAATAATCGCTAAGATTCGCCATGCTAAGACCATGTGTGCCGCTCATGCCAGCCGAAGGAACGCCCCTCCCCTCCCCCG
The DNA here is from genome assembly GCA_015075445.1 of Verrucomicrobiales bacterium. Taxonomy (GTDB): domain Bacteria; phylum Verrucomicrobiota; class Verrucomicrobiia; order Limisphaerales; family J093; genus DSVZ01. The sequence goes on along the minus strand of JABTUJ010000019.1, from coordinate 148,894 downwards.
GTCAAGCGCAGTTCCCCCGCCGCCACACCGCCACGTACATCCCATTCGCCCGCCGCGCGTCGGACCGCAGGAATAGATCCGCCTGGTCCGCCTTCCCCGCCTCCACGGGATCCCTCAACCGCTCACGCCGCAACGTGGGGTGCGCCTCGACGAACGCCGCCGCCCGGGACACCGTCTCCGCCGCCGTCACCGTGCACACCGCATACACGAGCCGTCCCCCCGGCTTCACCGCCGGCGCGGCATGCGCCAGCAACCGCGCCTGCAACGCCGCCAGCTCCTGAACGTCCTCCGGTCGCGTCGTCCAGCGCGCGTGCGGATTCCGGCCCCAGGTGCCCAGGTTGCTGCACGGCGCGTCCACCAGCACCCCGTCGAACCGGGTCCGCGTCGGCAGCCGCTCGGTGCCCTCCCAGTGGGCCAGGCGGTAGTTGAACACCCCCGCCCGCCGCGCCCGCAGCTTCAAGCGACGCAGCCGCCACTCGGCCACGTCGCTCGCCCAGATCAACCCCCGGTTCTGCATCAGGTCGGACAGGTGTAGCGTCTTCCCACCTTCACCCGCGCAGGCGTCCCACCAGGTCTCGCCCGGTTGCGGATCACACACCCAACCGACGGCTTGCGAATGCAGATCCTGGATCTCGAAGCCACCGCCCTGAAACGCCGGCGTCCGGAACAGATCGCTGGTCCCCCGATACTCGAGCGCGTCCGCCAGGCATCCTCCCCCCGCCGCCCGGCACTCCCCCAGTTCGGCCGCCAACGCCCGTCCCTGCCCCGGTCGCGCCCGCAACCACAAGACCGGCTCCTGCTGCAGCGACCGCACCCAGGCCGGCGTGACCTCGACGTGCTCCTTTACCCACGCCGGCACCGCCCGACTCAGCAAGTCCGCGTCGGCAAAGCTCCCCGGCGCCTCCGCGTATGCGCGCCGACATTCGAGCGCCGTGCGAAGCTGCGTCTCCAACGGTGCCTGTCGGTCCACCCATCCCCGCCAGCGGAAGTACGCGAAGACCGCCTCGCTCACGCGCCGCGCCTTGTCCGGCGACACACCCCGCGCGGTCCGCAGGACCTCCCGCAACACCCCGTCCGCCGGATGCTCCCGGTCCGACCCCGCCACGACCCGCGCCGCCAGCTCGAGCGTCGTTGGCCCTTCGCGTCTCGGCTGCGCCGGGCGTTCAGACACCGCCAGGTTCCTCCCCAGTCGGTGCCGGTGGCGCAGGGGGCGCGGGCGGTGCCGGCTTCGTGCCCCGGTAGCTCGCCACCACCCACTCGCTTAGCACCTTGTCCGGCGCTTCGACGGCATCCGCATCCACCGCGAACACGGTTTGCCCCGTGTTGCCCGCGACCAGCTTCAATCCGAACTGGAAGTCCTTGAAGCACTCGGCGCAGACCTCGCGCACGTGCTGCCCCTTCTCCCGCGCCCGCCGGACCAGCCGCTCGACCGCCCCTTCCGTGAAGCGCAGCTCCAGCCCGTGCTCCCGCTGAAACCGCGCCGCAAACTCGCCCACAATCTGCCGGAGCATCCCCTGCTCCTCGCTCGCGCTCTCCGCCAGCAACGCCGCCAACGCCCCCAAGGGGTCGTCCACCACCTCCCGCGTCACCACGAACCGCCGCACCTCGGTGGAGGGCAGCTCGAATTTGAACTCGCGAAAGACCCGCTCGCACACCGTCATCAGCCCCCGCGCCCCGGTCTGCTCCTCGCTCGCGAGTTCGGCGATCCGCCGCAACGCCTCGTCCTGGAACAGCACCTCGATCCCGTACGCCGCAAACGTCTGCTCGTATTGCCGGATGATGCTCCCTTCCGAGCTCTTCAGGATGGTGAACAGATCCTCGACCGCCAGGGGATGACAGAAGACCCGCACCGGCAGACGCCCGATGAACTCCGGCTCGAACCCGTACTCGATGAAGTCCCGCGTCTGCGCGTGCGCCATCACCTCGAAGTCGGTCTCGACGGTGGCCGCCTTGGCCGCGAAGCCAATCGTCGCCTCGCGCAACCGCTTCCGCACCGTCTTTTCCAGCCCGGTGAAGGCGCCGCTGACGATGAAGAGGATGTGCTTGGTGTTGATCAGGTCCACCGGCTTCCGGCCCCGCGCGCTGAACTCCATCATCGCCTGGAGCTGGCCCGCGATGTCATTTGGCGAGCGCGCCGGCACGTCGGTCTCCTCCATGAGCTTCAGCAGATTCGTCTGCACCCCCCGGCCGCTCACGTCCCGCCCGGCGAGGTTGCTGGCCGCCGCGATCTTGTCGATCTCGTCGATGTAGATGATCCCGTACTGGGCGCGCCGGACATCGCTGTTGGCCCGCCGGAACAACTCGCGCACCAGGTCCTCGACGTCGCCCCCCACGTACCCGGTCTCGCTGAACTTGGTTGCATCCGCCTTCACGAAAGGGACCCCGATGAGATCCGCGATGCTGCGGATCAGGTAGGTCTTCCCCACCCCGGTCGGGCCGACGAGAATCAGGTTCTGCTTGGCATAGTTGGGCTGGTCCCGGCCTTCGAGGGCGAGCCGGACGTGGTGATAATGGTCACACAGGGCCACGCTGAGGACCTTCTTGGCCTCCTCCTGCTTGATCACGAACCGGTCCAGGTAGGCCTTGACCTCCTTCGGTTTCTTGTCGAACCGCGGCACGGAATCCTCGGTCCCGGACCCCTCGCCGTCGCTGCCGCCGGGTTGGGGACGCGCCAGGCCGGCGCGGAGTCCGCCCAACTGCTGGCGCATCAACTCCTGGAGCTGCCGCTGGAATTCCTCGGGCGTCGGCAGCCCGCCGTTGCTGTTGCGTGTCATGCGTGTGAGGTGGTGCGGCGCCCCGGGCGTCCGGATCGCCGGCGGGGGCAATCTCGGTGCCTGGCCGTCCCTGTCAAGTATCCGCACGCCCCTCTCCGTGAACCGGAATGCAGGAGGCAGAATGAAGCAGGCAGAAGCGGCATCCAGCCGCGTCGGTTCCTGACCCCTGAGCAGGTCGAGCGGGGACAGCACGCTGGCCACGAGACCGCGCCCGTCCGCCCCCTGTTGCGCCCCGGACCTCCCAAGCCGTCCCACAAAAAAGAAGCGCAGGCTTGCGCCTGCGCTTCCGCTAATCGCTGAATGGACTCGAGTCGGATCCCGGTCTAGCGGCGGAAACGCCGGTAGCCCGCGAAGCCCACCAGGCCCAACCCCGCCAGCAAGGCATAGGTACCGGGCTCCGGAATGACCTCGAACAACTCGAACGTCTCGGTCCTCAGATACGGCGCGATCGGCGCCGGATCCCCCACACCGAGCACCGCGGTGTCGGCGATCAGGTAGTACACCGTGTTCACCGCCAGCGTGCCGGGCACGGGCAGGACGCTGCTGTACGCCAACACCAGACTCGGCGTGATGGTGGCGGCGATGGTGCCGGTGGCATCATTCACGACGTAGCCAAACCCGCCGATGGACGAGTCCAGGTCGGTGGCGATGGCAACGCCGGCCGAGGCACCGCCTGCGGCCCACGCCGCAGCGCCCGCGCCCGTCGTGGCCGCCGTCACCGGCGGGAGCACGCCCGCGGTACCGGGCGTCAAGGTGAGGAACGCAGCCGCCTGCACGGCCGGTATCAGCCCCGCCAACCCCATTGCGATAATTGCTTTTCGCATCTTCAAGCCTTCTGTTTTCTGTTTTTAATGGATCTATTAGTCACTGACGCCGGGAGCTTCGCGCATGCCCTACGTGCCGTCAAGTAACGATTCGCGCAACCGGCGGGCCCTTCCCTCGGCGTCGGGTGGCGGGTTGGGTGGGGACCTCGGCTACGACGTCATCCAGGCAGCCCGGGCGTGGCATTCCTCGACGAACGCCTCCATCAGCTTGGTGCGTTTCCCGATCCAGAGGGCCCCGACATTGATCGGCGGAAACCCCGTCAAGGGCACCAGCCGCAAGGCGGGCGTCGGCGTCATCTTCGGGATGTGCAATCCCAGCCCGATCCCGAACCCGTTCAGGACGTAGGCCTCGACCAGGCCGAGCGAGCTGACTTCGAGACTGGTGAACCACTCGAGATCCCGCCTCCCGAGTTCCCGCTGGAAATGGCGGCAGATCCCCTCCGAGGCGGGCAGCGCAATCAGGGGTTCCTCGATGCGATCCCGCCGCCAGAGTTCCCCGGCGTCCTCGAGCGGGTGTTGCTGGGGGACCATCAACGCCAGCGGGAGTTGGATGAGCTCCTCCTGCTTGATGCCGGCCGGCGGCTTGCCTTCGACCATCGTGATCGCGAGGTCGAGTTCCCGCGCCAGCAGCCACGTCTCGAGCTGCGGCTGGTAGCCCTCCCGCAGGTGCAGCTTCAGGTGGGGGAACCGCGTCCGCAGCTTCAGCACGATCTCGGGCAGATGATACCGTTGCACGACTTCCGAGGCCCCGATCCGGATCTGCTGCCCCACCCCGCCGGTGATCCGCTGCTCGAACTGGTCCAGATTGCCGAAGAAAGGCCGGATGAACTCGAACACCTCGGTCCCGGCCTGGGTGAGGACGAAGGGCCGGCGCTGGAACAGCGTCACCCCGAGGTCTTCCTCGAGCCGGATGATCTGGGCGCTGATGGCCGGCTGTTGGATGCCGTAGGGCATGTTCCGGACGGCCTCCATGATGCCGCCGTGCCGCGCCACGTAATAGAACAGTTCAAGATGGTGGATATTAAGCATGTTGGGCGATGGCGGCCCAGTGTGCGCGCGGGCCGGCTTCAGCGCAAGCGACGGTGCGACCGTGGGACGCTGGGACGGTGGGACGGTGCGTCGGTGGGACGGTGGGACGGTGCGTCGGTGGGACGGTGGGACGGTGGGACGGTGGACGGATCGCGGGACGGTGGGACGCAGGGACGGTGGGACTGGGACGGTGGACGGTGGGACGGTACGACGGTGGACGGTACGACGGTGGACGGTACGACGGTGGACGGTACGACGGTGGATGGTGCGGCAGGGCGCGAGTGGTGCCGCCGCACCCCCCCACGACCCCCCGCCCCCCCGGCCCCCCGGCCCCCCGGCCCCCCGGCCCCATGGACCCACGGTCCCACGGTCCCACGGTCCCACGGTCCCACCCTCCCACCGAATCCGAACCCCGGGCTTGCCAAAGCGGCGGCGATCCCTAGATTCTGCGGCTCTTTGACGTTGCCGGCATCATGCAAGCCCTGACCGACACTTTCTGGCGGGTGGCGTTGTTCGCTGCGGACGCGCCGCCTGGCACGACGGGCCAGCCCGGGGACCTCCTGAAAATGGTGGTTCCGCTGGGGCTGATGTTCGTCGTGTTCTACTTCCTCCTCATCCGCCCGCAGCAGAAGAAGGCGCGCGAGCATCAGTCCTTGGTGAGTGCGTTGAAGGTCAAGGACCGCGTCGTGACCAGCGGCGGGCTGGTCGGCGAAGTCGTCTCGATCAAGGAAAAGACCGTCACCGTCCGCTGCGGCGAGGCCAAGCTCGAGGTGTTGAAGCACTCGATCTCCGAGGTCCTCGAACGCGCCCAGTCCGAGGCCAAGTCCTGAGCGTCCCCCGTCAGCCCCTCCCATCATGAGCCGCAACTCCTGGAGGTTCCTCCTCACCGTTTTCATTGTCGCCTGGGCCCTGTACGAGCTCTACCCCCCGAAGGGCCGCGATCTCATCCAGGTCTTCGACCAGCGGGTCGAGTTCCGTGACCCCAGCTTTGACGAGCTCGTCAAGCGCGCCCGCGAACTCGAGGCCGCCCAACCCGGCCAAGCGTACGCGCACCTGCTCGCCGCGACCGGCACCAACGACCTGGCCCGGTTCTTCCCGTCGCTGGTCGAGGACGACGACGTGGAGCGCAACCGCGCCATTCTGAACCGCCTCCAGCAAAAGGCTGCCGGCCGCATCAAGCTGGGCCTGGATCTCCAGGGGGGCACGGAGTTTCTGGTCGCCCTGGACCCGGGCCGTCTCGCGAACATCGCCGACAAGGAGCGCGCTGTGGACCAAGCCATCGAGGTCCTCCGCAAACGCGTGGACACCTTCGGCGTCGCCGAGCCCATCCTCCGTCCCGCCGGCCAGAACCGCATCTCCATCCAGATCCCCGGCATGTCCGAGGACCAGAAGCAAAGCGCCGAGGAGACCATCAAGAAGGTCGCCTTCCTCGAGTTCCGCATGGTGCACCCGGAGAGCGACGAGCTGGTCCGGGCCGAGATCATCGAGCCCGGCTACGAACTGATGCAGGAGCGCAGCCGCCGGCGGCGGGCCGAAGGCGCCCCGACCTACCTGGTTCGCAAGACCGCCGAGGCCGGGTTGACGGGCAAGTACGTTTCGCGGGCGGGCGTCTTTCCCGACCCCATGACCGGCCGGCCCAAGATCAGCCTTCAGTTCAACTCCGAGGGCGCCGAGATCTTCGGCAACATCACCCGCAACAACGTCGGCCATCTCCTGGCGATCGTGCTTGACGGGGAGTTGTACTCCGCCCCGCGCATCAACAGCGCCATCCTCGGCGGCAGTTGCGAGATCACCGGCGACTTCGAGCTGCGCGAGGCCTTCGAGCTGGCCAACGCCCTGCAGAACCCCCTCGAGACCCCGGTCACCATCGAGGAGGAACGCACCGTGGACCCGTCGCTCGGCGCGGACTCGATCGCCAGCGGCGTCACGGCCTCGATCATCGCGGCCGTGGGCACGTTCTTGTTCATGATGGTCTTCTACCTCACCTCGGGGCTGGTCGCCAACCTCGCCCTGGCCTTGAACGTGGTCATCCTCATGGGGGCCATGTGTGCCATCGAGAGCACGCTCACCATGCCGGGCATCGCCGGCATCGCCCTCACCATCGGCATGGCGGTGGACGCCAACGTGCTCATTTACGAGCGCATGCGGGAGGCCGCCGCCGGCAAGTCCATCAGCGGGTCATCGCATGGTTACGGCTGGACATCCTTCGGCACCATCTTCGACGCCAACCTCACCACGCTGATCGCGTCGATCATCCTGATCTTCTTTGGCACTGGGCCGGTCAAAGGCTTCGGCGTCACCCTCTCGATCGGTATCTGCGTGAGCATGTTCACCGCCCTGGTCGTGACGCGGCTCGTGTACGATACGCTCCTGGCCCGGGGGTTGATCAGCAAGGTCCGGATGCTTTCGCTGCCCAAGTTCTCGAGCATCCCCTTCATGAACTGGCGGTTCCTGTGTGTGGGGGCCTCGGCGGTCCTGATCATCGTGGGTTTGGGCTACGGCATCTTCGGCCGCGGCAAGCAGGTCCTGGGGGTGGACTTCGCCGGGGGCGACGCGATCACGATGCGGTACTCCGAGCGGCTCGGGGTGGACCAGTTGCGGCAGGCTCTGGCGCAGGGCGGTCTGGGCGATTCGACCATCGGCTACCAGCAAAGCCGCGCCACCGGCCACGAGACCCTGCAGGTGGTCGTCCCTCTGGATGCCGGCCCCCGTGCCCAGCAGGTTTTGCAGCAGGCTTTCCCCAACGTACAGTTCGACACGGTCGGTGTGGACAGCGTCGGGCCGACGGTGGGAGCCCACATCCAGCGCTCCGCGCTCATCTCCTCGCTGCTGGCCCTGTTCGGCATCCTCGTCTACGTGGCCTTCCGCTACGAGTTCTCCTTCGCCATCGCCTCGGTCATCGCGTTGATCCACGACGTCTTCCTCACGCTCGGCATCTTCTTCCTGGCTGGCGGCCAACTCAACGCAACCATGGTCGCCGCGGTCCTGACTATCATCGGCTACTCCGTGAACGACAAGATCGTCATCATGGACCGTATCCGGGAGGACCTGAAACTCGGGATCCGCGGCTCGTTCCGCGAGTTGATCGACATCGCGTTGAACCAGACCCTGGGCCGCACCATCATCACTGGCGGCGCGGTCATCATGGCGACCGCCTCCCTGTTCATCTTCGGCGGCGGCGTGATCAACGATTTCGCCTTCGTCTTCCTGGTCGGCATCCTCAGCGGCACCTACTCGAGCCTGATGATCGCCAGTCCCATCGTGCTCTGGTGGCACAAGGGTCAGCGGCCCAAGATCGGCGCCCAACTCGAGATGCAGCCCCCTCCCGGGGTGGTGGGCGCCGGGCTCGCCCGGGCGAAGGCTTGAGCCATCATGCTTTCGCGCCGCTGGCGCGAAAGCACCTAGCCGCGCAGGAAGCTGTTCAGCATCCAGATCGTCTTCTGATGCACCGTGATCCGTTCGATCATGAGATCCTGGCTTTCCGGGTCGTTGGCGGTTCCGGCGAGATCCCGCGCCTGGGAGGCATCCTTCACCAGCTTCTCATTCGCCGCCAGCAGCATGCGGACGTACTCGTCCTGTGGCAAGGGCGACCGGAACTCCTTCATCTGGGCGGCGGCGGCCAGCGTTGACAATCCCCCGATGGCATAGGCGTTCAGCGCGCGGATGCGCTCGGCGATCTCGTCAATCGCGGCGAACAGGTCTTCGTATTGGGTTTGGAAGGCCGTGTGCAGGGCGAAGAACCCTGGACCCTCGACGTTCCAATGCGCCAGGTGGGTGAGGGACATCAACGCATAGGAATCGGCCAGGACCTGGTTCAGACTGTCGGTGAGGGAGGCGGGACCGGACGCGGCGGGGGTGGTGGCAGTATTCATAGACGATCGTTTTCCTGTTGCTGTACGAAGTCGCCAGTGGAATCCGGCGACCCGGTGAGATTAGCGAAGCGCTGACGCGTTGGGAAGCCCCGCAGACACGCTTTATCGGGGGGGGGCCGCCGTCCTGCGCGGATGGTCGGCGGGCCGTGAGCAGCGGTCCGATGCGCAGGCGTCCCGGCCTTACGCAAAGCGGCGCTGAAGCGCTCATCATTACCCACAAATACCGGGGCAGAGCAAATTGTTACCCGGGTTCGCGGGGGCGCTTGGAACGGGCGGGGGTCCCGTGGGGGACCTGTCCCGTGAGTCGGCGGTAGTTGACCAGCTCGGCCAGGATCATCAGACCTTCCCCCACCCGCCTGGGTCCGGGATGTCCGTCACTCTTGCGTGTCCAGAAACCCGCCAACATCGCGACCAGCAGGTTGGCTTGATAGAGACTGAGCCCCCCGCGCGCGCGCCCCTTGGCCGGCGGCCCCTCGGGGACCGGAGCCGGCGCCTCTGCTTCCCCAGGGCCGAGCGCCGAGGCCGGCGCGGCGACCACCCCTTGGGCGTGCGCGGGGAGCCGCTCCCGGTAGACCTCCAAGACCGCCAGCTCCTCCGCCGCATAATAGAGCGAGGCGGGCAAAGCCGGGTGGTGCTTGCCCAAGCGACACAACAAGAAGGCACGCCACGCCACGATCATATCCAACACCAGCGCCCGTTCCAGGGCCCGGGCGCTCTCCATCTGCCGTTGCTCGACACCGCAACCACCTTTGAGGACCTGATGCCAGCACTCGATGCCCCAACGCACGCTATACCACCGGATCATCCGCACCGCCATCCCCCAACCCTCGACTTCCCAGTCCGTCACCAACACCCACTCGATGGCTTCCGCGCCCTGGGGCGGATCGACCTCCTGTGCCAGCACCGCCCAGAGCCGGATCGGCGACCAGCTCTTCTTGAGCGCCACCCGCGGCGACGCCGCCTCCAGGGCCAGCCACCTCACCTCCAGCGTCGCCATCCGCGCCGGCCGATCCCCCCGCCGCGGCACCCGCACGGTGAGCGTTCCCCCCAGCGGTTGCTCCCGGAGCTGATGCCACAACTTCTGACCGCTGCTCAAGACCCGGTCATGCTGGGCCCGCACCAGCAGGCGCAGATTGCGGGGCGCCACCTCGCTCTGGTCGAAGAGTTCAAAGATGTCCGACTCCCGATCCCCGCACACCGTCAACTGCGTCTGGGGCATCGCCTCGGCCAGGCGGGCCGCGCTCTGGTAGGCCTCGATCCAGCGGCCGCTCTCCTTCTCGCTCACCGATTGTTCATTGCGTCGCTCGGTGTCCGATTCCTCCTCCCGGGCCCAGAGCTTGGCCCAACTGCAACCCAAGGGAATGCCATCGGCGCGAAAGGCCTGCAGGCTGTGCAGCCAGAGCCCACGACCCGGGTTGCGACGATCCCCCACCACCCCCAGCCCGCGGGTCGCCCGCAGCGTGTTGTAACTCAGCGCCGTCGTGTCCTGCGCCAACACCACCAACCGCTCCGCCGCCATGCGCCGCTGGGTCTGGTGCGCATGCGGCGCCAAGAGGCTCTGGAAAGTCACCTCCGCGCGCGGACTCTCCACCAAGCGATACGCCGCCTTGCCCGCCGCCCGCGAACCGAAGCTCGCGAAGAAGCTCCGTGGCGGATGGTGCCAACGCGCCCGGAGCATCTGTTCCCAGCGCCGCTCCAGGCGCCGGTCCCCCAGCGCCAGGCCATCGGTTTCGGCCGGCGTCCAGGTCTCGGCTTCCCACCCGCAGAAAACCGAACGCGGCACCACCACCGGCGTCGCCCCCCGCCGCAGAGACGCCCGGGCCTGGGGCACCAACTCATAGACCCAGACATCCTTGGCGCTGCGGCGAGCGCCCTTCCCGGCGGGGCGGCTGCGTCCGTAACCCTGGCTCTGACCCAGCCGCTGCCAATTGGCCGCCGAGAGCGACGTGCCCGTTTGGGTGCTCCGCTCCACAAACGTCTCCAGCAGCACCGGCCGCACCCCGTAGCGCTCCTGCCAGTCCGCGGCCACCTGCGCCACGAGCAACCCGTAGCAGTGCGAGGCCAGATTGGGCCAGCGCGGGCCCGGACGCAGGAGGAAACGCGCCAGACCCAGGACCTGCGGCAGGTGGGCCTGGCGGGTCGTGTCGTCCCAGCCGATCCACGCGTCCCGACACCCCAGATAGTAGGCGGCCGGTCCCACCCCGAAAGCCCCGACCACCCCCTGCGGGTGACGGATCAGATAGCGCAATTGTGCCCCCACCAAGGGCGCGCCCTGCAAGGGATGTTCGCGCACGATCAACCGGTTCCAGAGCCCGTGATCGGGATCGTGCTGGTCGCGGATGCGTTGGAGCCGGAGCTCCTGCAAGGAGGCCCCCGCGGGGGGCAGGGCGGGCAGGGGCAGGCCATCATCGACCAACTGGCGGGGGCGCTGGCGCGCCGCCCGCGGCGCCGGCGGGGGCAGGCGTACCAGGCCCCGTGCTTCCAGGCGCTGGAGAGCGACGTGGGCCGAAGCCAGACACCAGTGCCCCTTGCGATTGCGCCAATGGGTCGCGCGGCAGAAGTCCCGCAGCAGCGTCTGCCGGGGAGGCGGATCCTCGCCCAGGGCACGGGCGCTTAAGCGCGCCAAGACGTGCACGCTGACCCAGCGCCCTGCGATGCGCACGGCGTCCAACACGCCCGGGAGGCTCGTCGGGGGGGGAGGATTTGTCAAGGGCCAATACTTGTGGGTAATGGTGAGCGGTTGACCGCCGCTTTGCGCAACGGGAGGGGGGACAGGGGGCGAACGAAAAGCGCCGCTGGAAGTCGGCGCACTCCAGACGCGTTGCGAGCGGCGGAGTGCTCGACACGTTTCGGGCGGGGGTTGGTCCAATCTCGCGGGTGCCGGGCGGGTGACCCGCTGCCTGGCAACCGGTTTGACCATGCCTGTTCTGCCGCACGATCGCGAGACGCTCGCCGGGGTTCGCTCCCCAACAGCCGAGGACCGTTGGGTGGTTCCGCTCGGGTCGGTGGCGCGGGACCAGACGTGGCTGGTCGGCGGCAAGGCGGCGAGCCTGGCGGCCCTTCTCCGAGCGGGACTCCCGGTGCCGGACGGCTTCTGCATCACAACCGCCGCCTTCGAACACCATCTCGCCTCGATCCCCCGGTGGGCCGAGCGGAGGGCGGCATTGACGCGAATCCTATCCGCCCCTCGCACACCTGACCTTCCTGGTAGGGCGGGGTTTCCAGCCGGCGTCGAACCCGATCCGGTCACCCGGCTGGGCGAAGAACTGCGCGTGGCGCTTGCCGAGACCGCAGTCCCTCTGGCGCTGGCCCAAGCGATTTGCGTGGCCTGGCAAGCACTCGGTACACACGGAACTTACGCGGTCCGTTCGAGTGCCACGGTCGAGGACGCCGCTGGCCACTCGTTCGCCGGGCAGTTCGATTCGTTTCTCAACGTGCGGGGAGAGGCCGCCCTGTTCCGCGCGGTGCAGGCCTGCTGGCAATCGCTCTTCTCCGACCGCGCCCTCGCGTACTTCCGCCGCCAACGGATCCCGCTGACTGGGGTGGGCATGGCCGTCATCGTCCAGCGAATGGTCCCGGCGGAACGGGCAGGGGTCCTCTTTACCGCCGACCCGTTGACCGGGGATGCGAAACGATGCGTGATTGAGTACGTCCCGGGCCTCGGCGACAGCCTGGTGAGCGGAAGAGTCCAGCCCCGACGCCTCGTGCTGGACAAGGTGTCCGCGCGAATCCTGGAAGCGTCGGGTCCGGATGGGACACCCGGGACGGCGCTGGCCGACGACTTCCGGCAGCGGCTTGGGTCGTTGGCGGGCGAGACCGAGCGTCTCTTCGGTGCGCCCCAGGACATCGAGTGGGCCCAGGACCAAGGCCAGATCTACCTGCTCCAGTCTCGACCGTTGACCGTCCTCCCGTCGCCGTCGCCGTCGCCGGCAATCATCTGGAGCAACCTGAACGTGGCCGAGAACTTCCCGGAAGTCGCCACGCCCCTGACCTGGTCGATGCTGGAGTTCTGTCTGCACGGCGCCTTTGCGCCGGTGTTCCGCGCGCTCGGCATCGACCCGCGGAGGACCCCCTGGGTGGGGTTGGTGGCTGGGCGGGTGTATATGAACGTGGGCACGCTGCACCGGCTCATGCGGCATCTGCCCGGCTTCCGTCACGCGCCCATGACCCGCACTTTCGGCGGCTTCCAGGACGACCTCGAGGGTCCCCTGCGGGCGCTTGGGGCCGAACCGGGGCCGGGCTGGCGTGAACGGTGGCGGATCCGGTTCGGGTTGGCCCGGCTGGCCACGTGGTTTCTGTGGCGCGCGTCCTGGCGGGGATCGGCGAGGTGCGCCGCGCGGTTCCGGAGTCTGGTGGAGGAACTCACCGGGACGGACATCGCGGCCTTGCCGGAGGCGGAACTCCTCCCGCACCTGGACCGGCTGTGGGCACGACTGCTGGCGCGCGTCCCGATTCCCGTGAACCTCGGCGCTGGGATCCTCTCCCATGTGGCGCTGGAATGGGCTTGCACGCGGTGGTTCGGAGACCGGCAGGGCGTTCTGGTCAACCGGTTGCTCTCCCGCACCGGGGCCATGGCTTCGGCGGCATCCGCCCTTGACCTGTGGCATCTGGCCGGGTGGGTGAACGGCCAGCCTGAACTGCACCGTACCGTCGCGGCGGCGTCGAGCTTCGCCGGGGCTTCCGCACAACTCCAGTCGAGCGCCGAGGGGCGGGCCTTTCTGCAACGCTGGGAAGCGTTCCTGCGGGCCCACGGCCACCATGCCGCCGGGGAACCGGACGTGGCGACGCCGCGATGGTCGGAGACGCCGGACCTCGTGTTGCGGATGCTGCAGCATTACCTCGAGAACCATGCCCAACTGGATCTCGATCGGGTGCTGGCCGAACGCACCCGCCAACGTGACCTGGCCCTGACGACGTGCCGTCGCCAGTTGCGCGGTCCTTTCCGCGGCTTTCTCCTGGGGCTGCTGGTGCGGACCGCCCAGACTTGGTTGCTCGGCCGCGAACACCTGAAGTGCGAGTTCGTGCGGGTCCTGGCCCATGGCCGCCAGGTCTTCCTCGAACTGGGCCGCCGTCTGACCCGGAACGGCCGCCTCGAGCGGCCCGAAGACGTCTTCTTCCTGACCCTGGAAGAGCTGGAACCCGTCCGCACGGGCAGCGTCCCATGGAACGTGCCCCAACGGATCCGCGAACGACGTGCCGAACACGCGCGGAACCAAGCTCTTCACCCGCCACCCGTGGTGGTGGGCTCGTTCACCCCGGAAGGACCTTGCCCACAATCCACGCCGTTCGATGCGAACACGCGTGTGCTGACGGGACTGCCTGTCAGTCCGGGATTCGTCCGTGGCCCGGCGCGCGTCATCCTGAAGGCGGATGAGGGCGAGCCGGTTCTGCCGGGCGAGATCCTGGTAGCGCCGGCCACCGACCCGGGCTGGACGCCGCTGTTGTTGACGGCAGCCGGGGTGGTCGTGGACCTGGGCGGCCAACTGAGTCACGGCAGCGTGATCGCCCGCGAATACGGGCTGCCGGCGGTCGTCAACGTCCGGTTCGGCACCCGATTGATCCGCACGGGCCAGCCCCTCGAGGTCGATGCCGACCGTGGCGTGGTGCGGTTGCTGGACTAACGGATGGGCTGGCGCAACACGACCTCGCGGGTGGTCCGGGCCAGCAACCGGAGATTCAGCACCTCGACGAACACCGAGAAGACCATCGCGAAGTAGATGTAACGGTGGGCGACCGGCAGCTTGCCGGCGAGAATGGCGATGAAGACCACGTTGTCGATGCCCAGCACGATCTCCAACACCGTCAGCGTGAGGAGGCTGATCCAGGCTTCCGGACTGGCGAGTATTTCCATCGGGCGGGGATGATGAACCAAGCCCGGCGAAACTCAATGCGCCGAGCAGCACCTCGCACCTGTAGGCGCTCACGGGGAGTGTAGGCGCCGACGTGAGGAGGCATCTCAGGCCAGCGGGGGGTGAGACAGAATTCCGGCTGCCTCGTCGGCTGATCCTCTGTGTCCTCCCGAGCTCTGCGCTGAATCCCGGTCCGGTCTTGCAGCACAGAGCTCGGGAGGACACAGAGAACAACCGCAGCGGACAGCCACCCTTTCGATAGCTGGTTTTCTAGGTGCCTCGGCGCAGAATCGAGCCCAGAACGAACGATCCGAAGATTTGTGTCACACCCGGCCAGGGACAGCCCCTCCTCTCTCGCCTCCCTCACGCGCCTGGCGCCGGAGAGCTTCCAGGCCTCGCCCCAGAACGCGGACCGGCGGGACCCAGGGTTGAACCGCCTCCCTCGGGGCAAACTGCGGCGCAACGCCACCGAAACGAGACCCCGGCGTCCTGTCGGCACGGCCTGCCCGCACCAACTTCCCATGAACCGCCCGGTGAGGGCACCGGGCCTACAACCTGTAGGCCGGGTCCCCCGACCCGGCGGGAAGGGTTCCTGGCTCCCAAGTAGGTCCGCAAGGAACAGGCCGGCTCCCAGGAACAAGGGCCCGCGTCCGACCACGGGCGCGAACCGACGCTTGCGGGGCGGAGGGACGGGGCGACCACACGGCGCTGCTTGCGCGTGGTTGGTGGGGTTCTGTCTCGGACTGGCCGGGTTCGGGATCGTCAGCCCTGGCGCGGAGGCGGCGCCGGGCCGCAACGTCATCCTGGTGGTGGCCGACGACCATCGCCATGACTTCATGGGCTTTCATCCGGGGGCGCCGGAGTGGCTCGAGACCCCAGCGATGGACTCCATGGCGGCGCGGGGGGCGCACCTGGTCAACGCGTTTGTGACCACGTCGCTGTGTTCGCCCGCGCGGGCCTCGATTCTGACGGGGCAGTACATGCATCGGCACGGGATTGTGGACAACCAGCGGCCCGAGCCGGCGGGCACGACCTTCTTTCCCCAGTACCTCCAGCGGGCCGGGGTGGCCACTGCGCTGGTCGGCAAGTGGCACATGGGCCATGCGGATGATCGTCCCCGGCCGGGCTTCGATCACTGGGCCAGCTTTCCCGGCCAGGGCGAGTACTTCGACCCGACCCTGAACCTCAACGGCCAACGGCGTCGCTTCGAAGGGTATGACGCCGACGTGTTGACCACCGAGGCGCTCCGCTGGCTGAGCGAGGAACGGCCCAAGGATCGGCCGTTCTACCTGCATCTGGCTTTCAAGGCACCGCACTTTCCGTTCACACCGGCCGCCCGCCACCAGGGACGCTATGCCGGCAAGCCGATCCCGTATCCCGACACCCTGGCGCGCACGGAGCAGAACTACCGCACGCAACCGCGCTGGGTGCGGGAGCGCCGCCAGTCCATTCACGGGATTGACCACATGGAGACGGGGCGGTTCGACCACGACCCGGTGCCCAGCTTTGCGGACTGGTACTACGGCTACTGTGAAGCCATCCACAGCGTGGACGAGAATCTCGGCCGGCTCCTGCGCTACCTCGAGGAGCGCGGTCTGGCGGAGACCACGATGGTCATCTACACCAGCGACGGCGGCTTCCACCTGGGCGAGCACGGCTTCTACGACAAGCGCGACGCCTTCGAGCCTTCGATGCGGGTGCCGCTGCTGGTCTGGGCGCCGGGCCTCATCCGGCCGGGCACCCGGATCGAGCCGATGGTGCAGAACATCGACCTGGCCCCGACGATTCTGGAGGTGATGCGAGTGGCGACGCCGCCAGAGGCCCAATTCGCCGGGCAGTCCTTCCTTCCCTTGCTCGAGGGCAGGGCCGTTCCCTGGCGCGAGCATGTGCTCTACGAGTATCACTGGGAATGGAACTTCCCAGCGACGCCGACGATGCTGGCCATCCGGACCCGGGAGCACAAATACGTGTACTACCACGGGATCTGGGACATCGATTCCTTCCACGACCTGCTCCTCGATCCGGCCGAACGGCACAATCTGATCGAAGTCCCCGCGTATCAGGACCGGATCCGGGTGCTGCGGGAGACCTTGTTCAACGAGTTCGCCGCGCGGGGAGGGCTCGATGCGCCGCTGCGGATCCCGGCGGGCGAACGACTGGACCAACGAAAACTACCCTGACCTCACGATGAACCTGGTTGCACGATTCTGGCTTGGGCTCCTTGCGCTCGGTGGCGGTGGAGCGATGTCTTTCAGCACGAGTGCGGCGGTGGAGATCCTCCGCGATCCCTGGGGCACACCGCATGTGTTCGCCGAGGCGGAGGCGGACGGCTTCTTTGGCCTGGGCTATGCCGCTGCCGAAGATCGGTTGCTGCAGATGGAGTTGATCCGACGCAAGGCCGCCGGGCGGTTGGCAGAGGTGTTCGGCCCGCAGTGGGTGGACGCCGATCGGGAGGCACGGATTGCGGGGCATGCGGCGTACGCCCCGCGGGCGTTCGCGCGGTTGCCCGAGCGGTGGCAGGTGGCGCTGCGGGCTTACGCCGCCGGCGTGAACGCGTGGCGCGCGGCGAATCCCGACACGGTGGGGCGACGGTTCAAACCGTTGGGGATCGAGCCTGAACCCTGGACGCCGGCGGATTGCCTGCTCGCTTCGCGGGGCATCCTGTCGTTGGGCTCGCCGTTCCAGGCCGGGCCCATCGAGGAGTACCACCGGTTCCGGGAGCTGCTAGCGCAGGTGGGTGAGGCCGAGGCGGAACGGCAGTCCGGCTTCGTGATCGACGACGCGGTGGCAATTGTCGCCGAGGCCGAGATGGCCAAGGACGCGGCGGTGTACGAGCGGTTGAAGCAGCAGCCGCGGATGCCGGGTTTTGAACTGCGCCCGGCAAGTGGCGGGGCGGAAGGTCGGAGGATGAGCCATGCCTGGGCGGTGAGCGGCCGGCGATCGACCACGGGCAAGCCGATCCTCGAGAGTGACCCGCAGTTGACGTTGTCCTCACCACCGTTCTTCTACGAATTCCATCTGGCGGCGGGCCGGATCGATGCGCGCGGGCTGGGGATCCCCGGTTGCCCGGGCTTGTTCATCGGCTGGAACCGCCGGATCGCGTGGGGAGGCAGCGCGCTCGGCGTGGATTCGCACGTGGTGTTTCTCGACCGGCTTACGCCCGATGGAAAGGGATTCGTCCATGAGGACGGCGCAGTGCCATTCGAGCGTCGGCTCGAACGGATCGAGGTGCGCGACGCTCAGCCGGTCATCCAGGAAGTGTTCACGAGCCGGCACGGGACGGTGTTCAACTCGCTCGTTCGGGCACCGCGTGCCGGCGAGGCCTACGTGCTGTACGACGCGCAGACGATGGACGACGGAGCCAACGCCCGGATGATGCTGGAGGTGATGGAGGCGGGAAACTGGGAGGAGTTCCGCCAGGCGCTTGAGCACTACTATTCGCCCGGTTTGCACGTGGTCTATGCGGACGTCGACGACCACGTGGGGTACCACACGATGGTGCATCGTCCCCGGACGCCGCGATCGCCACGGCGCGCGCTCGAAGGCTGGACCGGGCGCGAGGAGGTGCGGGGGCGGATCCGGTTCGAGGAGCTGCCGCACCTGCTGAATCCATCGTCCGGCTATGTGAGCCACGCGAACAACCTCCCGGTGGGCTCCTGGTACCCTTACGACCTCGGCCTGTCCACGGGCGGAACCGGCGACACCGGTCGCTCGCTGCGCTTGCGCCAGTTGCTCGAAGGCGACCGCGTCTTTTCGCCGGACGACTTCGAGCGCGTGCTGCATCGGGACGACGTGAACGCGTTGGTGGCGGGCTTGCTCCCGGTGGCGCGCCGCGTGGCGGAGGAGGACAAGGTGACGGACCCGGTCGTGCAGGGGTTGCTGGCGGCGGTCGAGGGCTGGGATCTCCACGACAGCACCACGGACCGTTACCCGGCGGCGCGGGGACTGGCCAACGCGCTGACGCCCTATCGCGGCGCGGGGCTGAACACGATCTATGGCGCCGGCGGCGGCGGGGTGGCGCATCTGGCCCGCGAGTTGGGCGCACGCTTTGCCCGCGATGGCTCGACGCCGACCAACACGTTGGTCCGCGCCTATCTTCTGAACTGGTTGCGCGCTTCGGCCGGCGGTTCCGGGGGGCGCGCCGCGGCGGCGGGTGAAGGCGCGGAGCGGAACGCGGCGGGCCGTCCCGCGGCGCGGGCTACCCCCGAGCGCCTGAACGCGAACCGGGAGGCGGCGCGGCGCATCACGATCCCGTACCAGCGCACGATTCCGCACAACCTCCCCGTGGTAGATCCGTCGCAAGACATCCAGTCGCCGCCGCTGACGTGTCTGGACCAGGGCACCGTGTGGTCGCAGCCGGGGAATCTGTATTCGCAGATCGTCGATCTCGCCGACGTGGACAGATCCAGGTCGATGATGGCGCCGGGCAATGCCGAGGACGGTCCGTACCGCACGAACCAGATCGACCTCTGGGTCAAGGGAACGCTGCATGCGGCCCCGCTGTCACGGGCGAAGATCGAGGCGTTGGGCGGCAGCCGCACGAGCCTGACCGTCGTGGATTACCAAGGGCCGGTGGCGTCCCCGCCCCGGACCGTTGCGGAGATCGATCCCGCCGCGCGCCTGGTGCCCGCCTTGCCTCCCGTCGCCCGCGAGGCGGCGGCCGAACCGCGGCCTCTGCCCGGGCGCCGGCCGGAGGATCCGCGACTCGAAGCGGCCTTCCGCACGATCCTGCGTCAGGGCACTTCGCCCGAGGAGGTGGACGCGCAGTTGGCGGAGTGCCGCGATTACGTGAAGGGGGATCCGGGCTTGACGGAGCAGCTTCGGAACGCGGCGGTGCTCGGAGTGCATCTGATCCGGGAAGCTGCCGCCGGCCGGCTCCGGGTTCCCTACGGTTCACCCCACGCACAGCAGCGGCTCGAGGCGTTATTGAAGGAGCTCGACCCCGCCAACCAATCCGCCCCCGAACCGCCGCCGACCGAAGCACCGCCGACCGAACCGTCCGAATCGTCGGACCCGCCTCGCGCGACCGCGACGCGGGTTGTGCCGGAGGTTTGGCTCTGCGCGGGCGAACGGCTCAACGAGCTTTGCCGTCCCGAGGCGGAATGGCCGGAGACGCGTCGTGCGCTCAGCGGCCTGAAGCTCTATGTGGATCAGATCAACGGGGCGACTCCCGAGGCACTGGCCCGGCTCGTGCGTCTGGTCAACGCGCAGCGCTATCAGGTGGCTGTCGAACTGGGCGGCTGCCTCGACTTCGCGCCCATGGACGACACCGCCGGCGAATGGTCGGCCCGGCATGAGTTGGCCAAGCTGGCCAAGTGGTACGCGGCGGGCGGGACGGTGGATTTCCTGGACGTCGATGGCCCGATCCGACGGCTGCTCCATCCCGAGAACCGGCGGGACGGACGTCGCTTCGACTCGCTCGAGCGCGCGGCGGACGAGCTGGTGGACGCCTTGCGGCTGCACCGGCAGGCCCACCCCAACACGCGCTTCTGGCTGCTGACCAACTTCCCGAACTGGGGCTGGCGCGGCGACGTGTCGTACCACGCCCGCGGACCGCGGCGCCAGGACTACGGCGATTACGACGAAGTCCTGCGCGTCGTGCTACCCAAGCTCGCGGCCGCCGGCCTCACGCTCGAAGGCGTCACCGTGGACAACCCGTACGACTACCTCGTGGGCGAACATCGCTCGGTCAACCTGTCCGACCCCCGGGCGGTGGACTGGTTGCGGCGGGTCCGGGACTACGAGGACTTCGCGCGCGCGCAAGGCCTGGCCTTCAACCTGATCGTGAATTCCGAGCGCGGGGGCCACGAGTCGGACGAGCGGTTCTTCCGGGAGACGCTCGAGATGGTGGACGTCTATCGCCGGGCGGGCGGCCAGCCCACCCGCTGGTTCGTGCAGAGCTGGTATCCGCATCCCCGACAGATCGTGCCCGAGTCGGCGCCGCCCAGCCTGACCGCGCTGGTGAAGGCCGTGGGCGAACGGGTCCGGGACGGGCGAACCGGCGATCGGAGCGTGGGTGCAGGCTGGCAGCCCGCTCCACAGGTTGGCCGGGCACCGCAACGTCCGACGCGGGTGGCGGATCGGGCAAGCCGGCCGGCCACGTCGGCCGAACCGGACCCGACGGAAGCCCCGGCAAACCGTATCGTGCTCGCGCCCCACGCCGGGGCGATGCAGGTTACGGCGCGCGTGCCGATGCTCGACAACCAGAGCTTCGCGCTGGGCCTTCCCGAGACGATTGGCTGTCGGGAGGCGATGCTGGTCAACTTCCCGGAGGCCAGGGTCGAGTGGCAAGGCCCCGATGCGCAGGGCGTGGTTTCGTGCGCGTGGAGTCCCGGGGGACGGATCTGGTATTCGCTGCGCCTGTTGCCCGGGGAGGACACGGTGGACGTCGAGATGACGATCCGCAACCACACCGAGTTCCTCTGGCACGACGCATTTGCCTTCCACTGCCTCAACCCGATCCAGGCGCCGACGTTGCTGGATTGGGATCTCGAGCGGACCTACCTGAGTCAGGAAGGAAAACCGAAGCGGCTGGCGGAGACGACGCGGGTGCGCGGCTCGATGCCCACCGTCGGCTTTTACCTGCCCGAACGGGTGGTGGAGGGCGAGGAATCGGTGTTCGTGCGGGGGTTTCGCGCCACGAGCCCCGACCGCACCGACGGCTCGTGGATCATCACGCTCAGCGAGCCATCGGGAGCGTACATGGCAGCGACGGCGCACGAGATTGCGTTCCTGTTCGACAACGTGGACCGGTGCTGCATCCACGCGGCACCGAGTTTCGGGGACATCGGCCCCGGCGAAGCCAGCACCGTGGTCAGTCGGTTATATCTGGCACGGGGCACGCTCGACACTTTCCTGCAACGCCTCAGGGAGGATCGTGCCACCCTGGCCGCCCGCCAGCGGTGGGCACGGCGCTGATTCTGGTAGGAGTCGAGGTGACGAGACTCAGCTCGTGGCGTGAGCCTCCTGACGTCGGCTCCTACGTTGGGTGATTCGCATCCGGTATGAACCTCTCGCTGGTCCGCATTCGGATTGTGGGGATGCTGTTGTGTCAGCAGTGGGTTGGATGAAAGTGCCGGCCAGACGGCAACTGAGCGTCGAGGTGTGGCAGATCTACATCGGCGGCAAGAAGCCCGAACGGTTGCCAGGTGCGAGGGACGATCTGATCAGCAAGGCCGGAGAACCCGCAACTCCGGGACGGCTGCCGTGACAGAAGCACCTCATCAAGATCAGGAGGGCCAACAGAGATTCCCGTCAGCGAGGCCTCGCGGGATGTCACGGTTGGTGGTCCGTCTCATGCTTATTGCCGTGGTGATCCTGGTGCTGATCGAAGCACGATCATCTTCCTCCGGGTTGCGGATCCTGGAAATGGATAGTCCGACCATGGAGCCGGCCGTTCTCGGCCGCTCGCATCCAGGCCGGTCGGACGGCGACCGGCTGCTGATCACGACGCGAGTCCGCGCGGGGAACATCCGCTGTGGCGACTTGGTCGTTGTGCGGTTCGCTTCCTGGACAGGCGCTGGGATGACGCGGACCGTTCGGCGCGTCACCGGACTGCCCGGCGACTCCATCACCGATCGGTCAGGTTCCCTACACCTCCTTGGGCCGGAGTGTTTCTGGCTGGAAGCACAGCAAACGAATGGACTGGATTCGCACGCCATGGGCCCGGTTCACCGGGACAGCATCTCTGGTCGAGTGATCGGCGTGTTCCACGTTCGCAGAAGTGCACCCGCAAGCATCGACGCAGCCGCTGGGGCGTCGGAGTAGTGGGCGAAGCGTGAGTGAGTCGGACTCCCGGCAAGTCCGCGATCAACCCTGACTCGAAGCGCCCCTGGATCGGGCGCCTCGGGAAGCGGTCGGCCCGGTTGAAAGCCGTGGCGCCGAAAGCGTGTGGCCAGCGGACCGCCTCGCTCAGGGATCGCACCGAGTTAGCCCCATCGGCACGACGCCCCGTCATTCGCGGGAGGCCAATTCCGCCAGATTGCTGGCATCAATGACCTCGAAGCGCACCTGCTTCGCTTTCGCTTTCACGGCACAACGCGCCCATCGCTCCGGCAAGCCCCGTTCGATCCGCTGGCGTTCCGTCGCCGACAACGGCCTCCATTTCACTTCCGAAACTACAACATGCTCCGCCCCGTGGGTGTCCCGTTCCGTGCGCACGAGGTCCAACTCGATGTCCGCCTCCCAGAATCGGCCTGCCTCCGGATGATGCCGCCTCCAGCAATCCTCGAACACCGTGGCGGCATGTTCGTGAATCAACCGCCGCTTCTCAGCGGCGGCATAATGCGGCCAGCGACTGCGGTGCGGCGAGTACACCCGGAACCAGAACCGCAACGCCGGGTCCGCGATGCGGTAACGCAACCGCTTGGTCGTGCGCAGGCTCTCCCCGAAGGGCAGTTCGCGCTCCACCAGGTTGGCATCGAGCAGTTGTTGGAGCAGCCGGGACAGATTCGACTGCGCCGTTCCCAGCCGGGCGGCGATCTCGGAGGGCTTCTCCGCACCCCGGCCCACGGCCTCCAGGACGGACACCGCATTGATTCCCACGATGCCTTCGTCCCGGAGAATGCGCATCGGTTCCTGCTCCAAGAACGGGGCGAAGCCAAAGAAAAGCTCCTGGGCCAGGTCCACCACGGACTGGCCCGGCTTCACGAATTCCCAATAGCGCGGCACGCCGCCCACCAGCGCGAACCGCTCGAAAGTCTCCGCCTCCGCCGCGTCCTGGCCGCACGCGGCGCAGAATGCCCCGTAGCTCATCGGCCGGATGTGTAACAGCTTCCCGGCCCGGCCAAACAGCGGCGCCGAGCGGTTCAAGAACACGGCGTTCATCATCCGCGTGCTGGACCCGCAAAGCAGCAACGTGAGCTCGCCCCCTCGGCGGTGATCCAGCCACCGCTGCAAGAGGCTTGGGAGGGACGGATCCGAAGCCACCAGGTAGGGAAACTCGTCCAAGCACAGCACCCGCCCCCGCGCGTGGAGATTCAGCAGCTCAAGCAACTCGCCCCAGGACCGGGGCGTCAGTTCGGAGTGCAACGGCCCGCGCAGATCGCTCCAGAGCTGATCGAGTTGCAGACTGGGGGCGCCCTCGATGGCCTGGCTGTACAGACCTTGCCGCGAGTTGAGCCACTCCAGGATCAGACGCGTCTTACCCACGCGACGCCGGCCGTACAGGACCGTCAATCCGCCGCGGGCCGCCGCCGCATCCAGTTCACGCAGTTCCTGCTGCCGATTGGCGAACGCCAGTGCCATGCCGCCAACCTGCCAGGGCCACATGCTGCTTGGCAAACATCATGT
Organism: Verrucomicrobiales bacterium; assembly: GCA_015075445.1. Classification (GTDB taxonomy): domain Bacteria; phylum Verrucomicrobiota; class Verrucomicrobiia; order Limisphaerales; family J093; genus DSVZ01. Next base: position 125,255 of record JABTUJ010000019.1, on the reverse strand, counting down.
TTGCCGGACAGCATTACCCACCGCGCCGGACTCAGCCGCCCAGGGCGGCGGCAGCTTGTCGTGGGACCAGACCCACCGGGCTCAGCGCATGGCTCAGTTGTTGGACCACGCGGAGCGCAGTTCGTGGACCTGCAACGAGGTGAGCCGAGCCGGGCCGCCGCGGGCCTCGACGCGTAAGGCCCGGTCGTCCGCAGGCGCGAGAAACGGCATCGGCACGTAGGTGAGCCCATCGCTGGCGAACACTTCGAGTCCCGTCCGGTCACAGTAGATCGTGAGGCGTTGACGGCCGGCGCGGAGCGGAGCCGGAGCGCGATGCTGGTTTACCACCAGCTCCTGCTTCGCCGTGTCGTAGGCAATGGTCGCACCGCGCACGGTGAAAATGATCTCGCGGGCCTCGCCCGGCTCGAACTCGGCGCGTAGTTCCACCAGTTCGGCCTGCACCCCGGCCAGTGGGTTGGGAGCGTCGGGAGCCAACACCTGCGACGCGAACACCTGGGTTCGCGTCCGCAAGCCATCGAGTTCCCGGACCGGCGTGAAGGTGAGCCGGGGTCCCTCGCCGGTGGCGGTGAGCCGGAGCTCCAGCGGAACGGTCATCGACTGGTTGAAGGGCATGCCGCGGGTCTCGGTCTGGAACCAGCCGATGAGGATCCGTCGCCCGTCCGCCGCTGGGATGTCGCTGTAGGTCTGGGCGGCGTAGAAACCGCGACCGCGATGGCCGGGAAGCCGGCTGTGTTCGGGTCGGAAGGTGGTGCCGTCGAAGGTGCCGATGGCGTACTCGCTGTTGGCAGCAGACAAGACCCACTTCGAGTGGGCGGCGTTGCCATCGACGGGCAGCTCGAAGAAGTCCGGGCATTCGTACAGGTAGCTGCTGCCAGAGATGCCCTCGGTGATGCTGGCCAGCGTCCAGTCCCGCAGGTTGGGGGACGTGAAGAAGTGCACGGTGTGTTTGTCCTGAGGGAGAGTGACGTAAAGGACCATCACCCAACGCCGGGTGGGGGTGTGCCAGATCACCTTCGGATCGCGATTGCCACCGGTGATCTGTCGGAGCACGGGGTTGCCGGGGTACTTGGTGAAGGTGCGCCCGTCCGTGCTCGAAGCGATGCACTGGACGGTGGGATTGCCGGCGGCCGTGTAGATGAGCACGAGCGGAGGCTGACCCGGTTCACCGAGGCCGCTGGTGTTCTGCCAGTCCACGACGGCGCTGCCGCTGAACATCGGGCCCAGCTCGTCCGGGAGGAGGACGTCGCCCAACTCGCGCCAGTGGACGAGGTCGCGGCTTACGGCGTGGCCCCAGTGCATGTTGCCCCAGCCCCAGCCGTAAGGGTTGTGCTGGAAGAAGAGGTGATATTCCCCGTTGAAGAAGGCCAGGCCGTTGGGGTCGTTGTTCCAGCCGCGCCGGGGCGAGAAGTGGAACTGACCGCGCAGGGGTTCGCGATAGAGGTCTTCCCCGTCTTAGATGGTGTCGCTGTGTTCGATGGCACTCAGGGCGGTCGAGTCCTCGGGCAGCTTGTCGACCTCGAGGGTGAGCGTCTGGCCGCGCCAGGCGCTGACGTCCATGAATGCCCACCAATCGGGCTCGGCGGGGGCCAGTTCGATGTCGTTGCGCACGACGACGCGGCCGTCGACGGAAGTGGTGACGACGCGTTTGGGGGCGCCGTTCTTGATGGGGAAGTGGAGGTAGCGATGCGCGATGGTGAAGGTGCGGCGGGCGTTCGTGAGCAGGCCGGGCGGTTTGCGGTCGGTCTGGACGATGTGATCGACGTTGATGTGGCCCCAGCCGCCCGTGGCCTGGTCCACGATCTGCAGCACGGCGGTCTTCCCGGCGAATTCGCTTACGTCCCACGATTCGCGCGACAGGGTTTCGGAACCGCCGGGCCGGTCGTTCGGGCCCGTGGCGGTGCGGACGATCTGGCCGTCGATCAGCAGGTTCAGGCAGGTGCGCTGCGCGTCCTTGCCGCCCCCGATGAGGAAAGCGATGAACTGCCGTTGGAGGGTGAACGGTGGCGAGGTGAGCGTGCCGGTGGTGGCGTCGCCGCGGTAGAACGAGTTCACCAGGCCCCGGCCCTGGAAGCCGTCCACGTGCATCTGACCCGGGAGCGTGCCGCGGGCGGGGCCGGGTCCGAAGGCCTCGCCGGTGACGGTCCAGTCGCCATAGGTCTCGCCTTCGAAATCGGCGATGAGCACGTCGGGGCCGGCGGCGAGCGTCGAGACGGCCAGCGTGGTCCAGGCGAGGAGTTGGGTGAGGGCCAGCGGGGTGGTCATGGTTGTGGAGATGGCAGGGCCGTGGTTGGCGGGGCAGCGCAGCGGGGCATTTCGATTCGGCCGCGAGTGTGCCTGGGTGTGACGGGAGCGTCCACCTTCAACTCGTCAGGGAAGCACGGTCGTCGGCGTGGGCGAGTTCCAGCAAGGCGTCAAGGAGAGTGCCGACGCCGTCGGTGGCCTCGTAGTACGGCTTGCCGGCGTGGCCCTTCAGCCAGCCGTTTTCACCGAGCTTGACGAGGGCTTCGTCAGCCAGTTGGCGGGCGGTGGCCAGGTCTCGCGGGTCGCGCGTGGCCTGGTGCAGATGCACGAAGAAATCGATGGCTCGGCCGTAACCTTCGGCGTAGGCACCGCCTCGGTCGCGGGCTTCCGGCATGGCCTGGAAGATCTCTTCGCGCCAGCGCCGGCCCACGACGGGTGGAAAGCTGGCGCGAATGTGGCGGGCCCATCGGTGAGCTCCGGCGAGCAAGGCCGGGTCGCGGGTCAACTTGTAGGCGCGCAGGCAGGCCTGGGCGGCGGCCAGCGGGAATTCGTAGCTGTACAGGGTTGTGGGCCAGGTGTCGGCGTGGCCGGTCGGCATCCAGGCGTCGTAGCCGGCCCCCTTCGCCTGGTCGGGCACCGGCGTGCCGTCCAGTTGCAGGGCGGCGTGGAACAAGCCAGCGGATTCGTCCCAGGCGTACTGCAGCCAGGCCTTGATGTGGGCCACTGCCACCTCGCGGAAGCCGGGATCCTGGGTGAGCTCGTAGCATCGCAACAGGGCCAGCGCATGGGGACCGGCCACGGTGGTGAAGCCATGGGTGGCATCGTACCGGTCACCCGTCGAGGGGGCATCGGGAGTCAGGCCGGTCAGCGGGTGGCGGTGTATCCAATGCCAGTTCATCACCAACCGGGCCCGGTCGAGCCAGAGGGTGTCGTCGGTCTTGGTGGAGAGGAAGGCGAAGGCATGGGCGAGGGGCCGCTTTAGGCGAAGTCGCAGCCGGGGGCGGCGTCGTCGTGGCGATTGTGCTGGCCGGTTTGCTTGTCGACGATGTGCCAGGTCCAGAGGCCTTCGATCTCCTGACGGGTGACCGCCGGGTCGACACGCCACAAGGCATCCCAGTGCGCCAGATGGATGAGGATCTCGTGCGGGTTGCCGTGCCGGTCATCGTCAATCTGGTCGGTGTACGCGTTGTAGAAGAGATGGGATCCCCAGGCGAGCAGGCCGTTGGGTTTCCGGGCCCGGTCGAAGAAGGCGCGGATGTAGGCCTCGGCCGCCTGGCGATACCTGGGATCGCCCGTCTCTTCGCTGTACCGCAGAAGGACGCCGATGAGGGGTTGGTCGTCCCATAGGTCGCAGCCGGCCGGGTTGCGGCGTCCGGGACGTCCCTCGCCGCGGACGAGGCCGTCGAGCAACAGCGGTTCGCGGGGCGATTCGTTGGCCCGGACGTCGAGGATGCTCATGAGCATGGGCGTCGAGACGGGGCCATAGCGATCCGTGCCGTGGGCGAGGAGGTTGTCGAGGCAGGCACGGACCGCCTCGCGATAGCGGTTGCCGGCTTCTGCCGAGGGTATGGCGTCCTGCGCGGCCAGGGCCGAAGCGGGCAGCGGCGGGCTGGCAACCGGCACCACAGGACGCACGGAAGGAAGGTCGGCGGCGAAGGGGCCGGGCAGGAGCAGGAGGCCGATCAGACCGAGACACGCACACAGCCAAATCGTGCGGCAGTCAATCGATCGTGAAACGGTCATGAGAAGCGTCCTGTGTCTGCCGGACCCGCTCAGGGGCCATGAACCCCGGGAGTGCAGGCGGGACGCCCGCACCACAGGTTCATGGAGAGCGGCTTGTTCCATCCAGTGGTGCAGGGGGTCCGGAGAAGGTCCTCGTCGGGTCAGTGGTCTCTGCCGGGGTACCGCTCCGGGTTCAGCGCGGTCCAGGTTCGGGTGCCGCGCGGAACACCCGACCCGTGGCCCCCTTCGCGGTCCCCTCGATGACCTGGTTGGTTTCGCCGAGCTTCGGTACGGTGGCTGGGTCCGCGGTGAAACGCTGGGCCTCGCGGACGAACGGGATCGTGCCGCCGGTCAGGACATGCCGCACCGCGAGCAGGAGCACCACGAGCGCCACGCCGACGGCGACGCGCAACCGCGTGCGCCGCTTCGCCGCCGCCTTGCGTTCGGCCAACTCCTGCTCCGCCACCGCGGTGTCCGTCGCCAGTGGACCACCGGTCGCCTCGACTTGCGCCAGCACCTTCTCCCAATCCACCGACTCGACCGGGTCGAACTGGAACTCGTAGAACAAGGCCTCGCATCCCTGGCGTCCACAGAACCCCTGGGCGAGCCGATGCAGCTTCGCGCTCACCTGCGGATCCGGGGCCTCGCTTCCTGCCAGCGCCAGCACATCTTCGCCGAACAGCCGGAGCTGGCATTGGGGGCAATGGGCATGAACGCCCGCGCGGAGCACCGGCAGCAGTTGGGCGCCGCCAACCGTAGACTGCAGGGCAGCGACGAGGCTGCGGGCAAACGCGGTGCCGCTGCGCAGGTCGATCTGGCGAATGAGCGGGTTCTGAGTCATGACAATTCCGAAGCTATCCCCGGCACGATCTGCCCCGGGTCGGTGGCCAGGAGCCTCGCTCCCCCGGGGCGCAGGCTGGAAGCCTGCACCACAAGTTCGCCCGGACGTCAGCGCATCGCTTCGTACCAGACCCAGTCCCTGGTCGGTTCATAAGGGTAGTAAGGATCCAACCGGAGCGCGCGGCTGAAGTCGTGGACCGCGACATGGCCGTCCACAAACAGGATCGGCGAGACGAACTTTCCGGGTGCGATGCGGGGATCCTGGAACTCGTTCCGGCCCGCGTACCGGTGCCATTGATACCAGAAGATCGTGCCGTCCGAAGGCCGCGCATACAGCCGGGCCGGCGGCTCATGCATGAGGATGTAGCGGACCGGTTCCGACACCCAGGTCTCCGCCTGACCTGCCAACCCGTCGGCGGCATCGACCGGCCGCTGTCGGAAGCCCCCGCCCTGGGGCACGGTGAGGCTGCCGGCGTTGTAGTGGTAGCTGCTGCCGAGGGCTTCGTAGTTCGAGGGCACGATGCCCAGGGCGGGTTGTCCGCGATCCCGCATGCAGCGGTACACGGGCGACGGCGCCACGTAGGCGTTGAGCGGCCGGGAAGCCGCCAGGGCGGACCACGTGGACAGCGGAAAGACCGGGTCCCGACCGCCCAGGCCAAACTGGAGGTCCTTCGACACCCAGGTGTTGGGCGACGTCGGATGCGTTTCGAGCACCGTCTTGGGCGGGAACCGGAATTCGTGATCGTCCCGATACAACTGCAGTCCCACGCCCAGTTGACGGAGGTTGCTGACGCAGTTGATCTGATGCGCCTGTTCCTTGGCCCCGCTGAGGCTCGGCAACATCATGCTGGCCAGGATGCCGATGATCGCCATCACCACCAGCAACTCGATCAAGGTGAACGCTCCACCACCCCGCCTCGCAGGCCGGCCCCAGTTGCGTCCGACTTGCTCGCTGGAACCCTGGAACTTCCCTTGAACTTTGAGCTTTGAGCTTTGAGCTTCCCTGCCCTTGGAACCCTGGATCTTCCCTTGAGCCTTGAGCTTTGAGCTTTGAGCTTCCGTGCCCTTGGAATCCTGAAACTTCCCTTGAGCCTTGAGCTTTGAACTTTGAGCTTCCCTGCCCTTGGAACCCTGAAACTTCCCTTGAACTTTGAGCTTTGAACTTTGAGCTTCCCTGCCCCTGGAATCCTGGAACTTCCCTTGAACTTTGAGCTTTGAGCTTTGAGCTTCCCTGCCCTTGGGACCCTGGAACTTCCCTTGAACTTTGAGCTTTGAACTTTGAGCTTCCCTGCCCTTGATCCCTTGCCCGATGCGGTTCATGGCCCCAAGCCACGGCCGCAGAAGCCAGAGAGCCACTCGACACGCGAGCGGCGCCGTGTCCTGCACTGGCACAAAACAGGTGACCTTCATGTCTGGAGCGGTTTCTGGCCCACTTCTCGTCCTACGCCGTTTCTCCGTCAACAACTACGCGGTCTTTCGTTCTGCCACCAAGTATAGCAGGGCCTGTGCCGTAATCGGGCCATGCGCCGGCCTCAGGAACCCGCCTCGCGCGAGCGGCGCGCGGGCCAACGCGACTCTCCCGGCTCCCGTATCGACAGGATCTGATCCGCAGTCACTTGGGTCAGTTCCTGGAGTTGTCCGCTGGGCCAGCGGATCGCGATTCGTTCGATCACCTTCGCCGGGCCCAACCCCAGGTGCAGCCGCGTCTCCTGCTGAAACACGTACACCGTCGGGCACCGCGCTTCCGTCGTGAATGTCCGGCCTCCCGCGGTCACCTGCACGAGTGCACCGAAGCCGTCCCGGTTGCTCCGGGTTCCTTCGAGCTGCAGGGTCAACCAGTGGTGACCGGGCTCGAGTTCGTTCCGCAGGAGGATCGCCGGCCCGCCGAGGGTGGTGATCACGACGTCCTGGCGACCGTCGTTGTCAAAGTCCAGCGCGCCGCTACCGCGTCCGTTGACCAAGGTCCGGAAGAAGGGCCCAGCACGCGGGCCGAGGCTCGTAAACGTCGCGTCGCCGCGATTCTCGAGCAGCAACGGCGGCATGCCTTTGAGGAAGTGAGGATCGCCGTTGGCGATGAAGATGTCCGGGTCACCGTCGTTGTCGAAGTCCAGGAAGTTCCCGCCCCACCCAACCAACTGCGACGAGACATCGAGGATGCCTGAGGCGGTGATGCGATCCTCGAAGAACCCGCCCTTCGAGTTGAGATAGAGAGAAGCCTGACCGAACCGGGTCACCAGGATGTCAGGCAAACCATCGCGGTTCGCGTCGGCCACGGCGGCGCCCATCGAACCCGCGGCATCGCCGAATTGGTTGAACGCCACGCCCCGCTGCCAGCCCACGTCGCGGAAGCGTCCCTGCCCGTCGTTGTCCAGGAGCAGATTCGGGGTGCCGTCGTTGGAGACGTAGAGGTCCACGTCCCCGTCCAGGTCATAATCCAACGCGGTCACCGACATGGCCCGATGGCCCGGGATCCGGATGCCCGACGCTTCACTGACGTCCGCAAACGTGCCGTCGCCTTGATTTCGATACAGCACGTTGTACTCCGGCGGGTAGGCGAGCGGGCCGGGATAGGGTTGCGGACTGCCCGGCTCGACCTTCAGCGCGGGGTCGAAGACGAGATAGTTTGCGATGAACAGGTCCAGCCAACCGTCCCGGTCGACATCCAGGAACGTGGCCGAGATGCCGGCCCGCGGGTTGTTCAAGCCCGCCGCCTCGGTCACGTCGCGGAACGTGCCGTCGCCCTGGTTCTGGTAGAGGATGATACTGCCGAAATTGACCACCAGGAGGTCCGTGTCGCCGTCGTTGTCATAGTCTGCCGCGGCGGCGGTGGTGCCGAAGCCGTGCCCGGCCACGCCGGCTTGGTCGGTGACGTCCGCGAAGGTCCCGTTGCCCAGGTTGCGGAACAGGCGGTTGGGGTGGCGCGGGGTGTCCGGTGGGGCGTCGGACATGACGGGATCCGGGCCGGAGTTGACGAGGTAGAGGTCCATCCACCCGTCGCCGTCATAGTCCAACACGGTTCCGCCGGCGCCGTCAGACTCCATGATGTTGGTCAGGTCGCCGTCCGCCAACTGGTGGACGAACTCGAGGCGGGCCTCGCGGGTCACGTCGCGGAAAACGGCCGCGAAAGGCGGGGTTGACGGAGCGGACTGGCCGGTCGGTGGTGGGGGACTTGTGGACCGGGGGTCGTCTGGGCGATCCTGACGTCCGCAACCGGTCGCGATTCCCAACGCGAGGGCGAGGAAGAAGCCCTGGGGCAGCCCGGGGCGGGGAGGTTGTTCGAGGCGACGCGGCGGCACGGGAGTTGGGCGGAACCTGCGCACGCGCCGACCGTAGGCGCCCTGCTTGCGCCCGGTCAATGGCCATCGGCTGATCGTGGCCGCTCGAGCGGACGAGCGGACGAGAAGGGCGGAGAAGACGCTTTCCGGCCAAGGTCCGTGCGTGGCATGCTCCCGCTACACCGTGCCGCAGGACACCACCGACAACCGGGAGGGGAAGCGCGTGCACCGGCTGGAGAGCCGGTTCGTTCGCATCGCCGGGCACGGCAACCGGGTGTTGCGCGTGGTCGTGAACGAGTCCGTTGTGCCGCTGCGGGTGGTCAGCGCATATTTCGACCGCACGATGAAAGACCGACTATGAAACTGAAAGTGGACCCGGAAGCCGACGCGCTGTATCTGCGGCTGGACGACTCGCGGATCATCGAGTCCCAGGAGGTATCTCCCGGGGTCATGCTGGATTTCAACGAGAGGAACCAGGTGGTGGGCGTGGAGATCCTGAACCTGGCACAACGCGCACCGTCCCTGAACTGCCGGGAACTCCAGTTCCAGACGGCGTGACTGAAGTCCAGGTCAGACCGTTTTCGCCGGCGGCGGACACGTCGCCGTTCGAGCGCGAGATTGACGAGCGCGTGTACCGGCTCTACGGCCTGACGCGTGGCGAGATCAAGCTCGTGGAGGATGCAGCAGGTGCATGAAACACAGGTTGTCCACGCACGTTGAGCGGGAAATGGAGCGACGCGGGATCCCCCTGGCTGTCGTTCGGGCCGTGCTGGACGCGCCAGCGCAGATTGTGCCTGAACACGGCGAGGTGGTGTGCTATCAGTCCCAGGTCGAGATTAACGGGAAACCGTATCTGGTGCGGGTGATGGTCAACGACGAGGTGTCGCCGCCCAAAGTGGTGACCGCGTATCGGACCAGCAAGATCAACAAGTACTGGCAGACAACATGAAAGTAACGTACGACTCCGAAGTGGACATCCTGCGGATTCTGTTCCGGGATGTGCCCATCGAGGAAAGCGACGAGAACAAGCCCGGCGTGATTCTGGACTACGACCGGGACGGGAACGTGGTCGGCCTGGAAATCCTGAACGCCTCCCGGCGGGTGGAGAACCCCCGCGGCGTGGAATACGCCGTGACGGCCTGACTTCCGGCGTGGCGGATGTGCTTGAACTGCTGGCCAATGGTCTGCCGCCCGGACAGATCATCGAGGAACTGCCGGACCTCCAGATTGAGGACATCGCAGTCTGCCTGCGGTTCGCGAGCCGCATGTTATCTGGCTCACCTGCGAGAACACCAGCAACGCCGTTCTGCGGACCCTCTTGGCGGAGGCACTCCCGGGGGCGTTGGCGCTGATCAGGCGAGGGGAGCCATTGGTTGAGATCGGTGGTAGGTCCTGATCGTAACCCGACTGAAGAAGCACTTCACCCGGGCGAAGGCGAAAGCGGAACTGGTGCTGCGGAACGGTTGCGTCCTCAAGGTCCCGGAATGAAGGACCCGTTCGACTTTCGGCGGTGTTGACCCTGCCGATCAGGGTGAGCCTGTCCTCGTCTCCCCGCTCCCTCACTCCCCCCGCGTGTTGTACTCGGCCCGATACGACCGGTGCTCGGGGGTGTCGGGATACTGCTCCCCGGCCGGGTAGGGGTAACGGGTCATGGCCCGGAAGGGCAAGGGTTCGAGGGTCTGGGGCGTGGTGGTATAGAGATCCATGTCCTTGCAGTAGGCATGCGACACGAGCACGAAGCTCCGCACCTCATCGGTCCCGAGCGGCGGCAGCGCCGTGGCCGGGAACCGCAGCGCAATCTCATCGCCCGGCCCCATGATCACGTACCGGTCGTCGAATTCCGCCAGCAACCCGGCGACCTCGCCATAGCGCGTGTAGTCGCCGCGCAACACGTGGAAGGGTGCCGTGGCGTCCAGGTCGTCGTACGAGTAGATCAACGGCCAGCCGCCGTTCGGCGCCACCTCGCGCGGGAAGCCCACCCGTCGCAGCGTCGCGTCCGCGAGGGGCACGCGGTGCTTGCGCCAGGGGGGCTCGGCCAGGGGACGACCGAGGAACGCCTGGTCGTAGTAGATCTCGAGGTTGGTGGTCAGCCGGAGCCGGATGGGTCCCTTCGAAAGCCGCTCGCCGAGTTCAATGGTCATCATCCGGCCCATGCCGCCGGGCGCGCCGGCATCGGCGACGAGCGTCTGCCAGTTGCCCTGCGTGTCCAGACCTTCGACCCGGATCGGTTCCCAGGCCACGGCCGCTTGTCCGGCGGCGTAAACAGTCTGTGAGTAGGGATACTCGATACAGCCGTGGAGAAAGAGCACGACGCGCTCCCCCGCGTGTCGTCCGGGCCAGGGATCGCCGAAGTCCAGCTCGAGGCTGTGCGGCTCGCAGAAGCCGATGAAGCGCCGGTCCAACGGCGGCGCGTAGGCATAGCGGCGGTCCGCCTCGAGCAGCCGGTCTCGACAGTCATCACCGGACGGTGTCATTGCCCGCACCGGGAAGATGCGGTCCGCGACGGCCAACCACTCGTGCGTGGGGGGCGGTCCGCTCACGGCCAACCGTTCGTCCGGATACACCGCGACTGACGCCGGATGATCGATGGCCCAGAGTTCCAGCCGATCCACGTACGCCGCTTCTTCCATCGGTTCAGTCACCCGCAACTCGAACATGCCGTCCCGCGGCCGGAGCTGGTGCGGCTCGATCTTCACGTGCTCGAGCACCTGCGGCGGGGCGCACTCGCCGGGCGCGACGAAATAGCCGAGACCACCGACCCCGGCGAAGTCCGTGATGAACTCGAAGCGTTCGCCATTCCAGGCGAAGAGGACCGGGCAGCTCGAGATTTTGCGCTGGATCTCGGCGACCCGATGGACTTGTGCAGCGGTCAGCGCGACCTCGACCTGGGCCACGCCGTCGGGCCACAGAAGTTGGGCGTAATCGGCCCGGGCCATTCCTCCCAGGCCAAACACCGCCGGAACCACGGACTGGTTGGCTCCGCCGCTGACGCCGGTGAACGCGCGCACCTGTTCGCGCCACGCGCTGCGCAGGGTGATCGTGACACCGAACCCGCTCGCCGGGCTCCGCGTCCGTTTGTCGCGACCCCGCACGCCGGTCGGCGCCAGGGCCAACGCCGTCCCGGGCGGGGTGAGCTCACCCGGAACCAAGGTGAGGCGGCTTCCGCCCCCCTGCTCCAGGCAAAGCAGGTCGGGCACGAGGTCGCCGGTCAGGTCCAGCAATTCAACGCCAGCCAGCGCCCAGTCCTCCGCGAACTTCCACACCTGCGGCTCGAGCACGAAACGGCCCCGGCCGTCGTTCAGGAGCAGGTGACCCTCCCGGCCGAACACCGCGAGGTCCAGGTCGCCGTCCAGATCCACGTCCGCCGCGCGCAGCCCGCGGAGGGGTCCCCACGAGTCGAGAGAGGCGCTGACGCCCGCAAAACCGTCGCCGGGCTGAAACCGGCCGCGGCCGTCGCCGGCATAGAACCGCAGCGCGGCGGGTTCACCGCCGAGCAGGACCAGATCGAGGGTTCCGTCACCGTTGAAATCCTGCAGGACACCCCCCAGGTCACCGCGGAGTTCGAGCCCCGCGACATCGAGTACGGTGTACTGGCCGAGCAGATCGTTCAAGAGGATGCGGACGGGCGCACCCCGGGCGAGCAGGACCAGATCGAAATCCCGGTCGCCATCCAAGTCACCGGAGAGAACTCCCACGGCCGGGGCGGTGGCCAGCGCGAGGCCGTTGGTGAGGGCCAGGTCGGTGAAGGTCCCATCGGCATTGTTGTTGAACAACCGGGTGCTGCCCGCCGCGGTGTCCTGGCCGACCCAAAGGTCGAGGTCGCCGTCGTGGTCGGCATCGAGGAACAGGGCCGCGGTGCTCGAGCCGGTGCCGCCGGTGATTCCAGTCGTCGAGGTTACCTCGGCGAACGGGGCATGGGTCGCACCGCGGAACAGGTGGGGGGTCGCGCCGGCCACGAACAGATCCGTGACCTCGTCGTTGTCGAAGTCCCCGAGGGCGAGACTCCGGGCGCCACGGACGTCGGCGAGGCCCACCGTGGCGGTTGCCTCCTTCCAGGTGCCGGGCGAGGTCGAGAGCAACACCGTCAAGGTGCCCTGGGCCGCGGGGGCGGTGTTCGCCACGACCAGGTCCGGCACGCCGTCGCCGTTCAGATCCCCGGCCGCGGCGCCGGCCAGCCCCATCCCGGTGTTCCCCGGATCGAAGCGGATGACGTTCGTTTCGTGCAGGACCCGCGCCGTCCCCGGGCGATAGCGACTCGTCGCGACGGCGTCCGGCGCCTTTGCCGGGAGGGGGCGGACGAGCGCGAGGTCACCCATCGCGCCGTACTGGGGCAGTTCGATGACCTCGCTGAGGGGAGATTCACGGAGGCGCTTGAAGACCTCGAGGTATTCGCCGGCCTTGGCGGTGTCCCCGGCCAGCATGGCCAGTTGGGACAGTTTGTAATAGGCGCTCGAGAGGTAGGGCTTGCGGGCGATGGCTTCAAGCAGCGCCGCTTCGGCGGGTTGCCCCAGGCGCTGGCGGGTGACCCCGAGCAGATACCACGCGGCGCCATCGTCGGGTCGTTGTTGCACGACCTTCTCGAGGTACGGGAGGGAGGCTTCCGCGTCGCCGAGGTGCTGGAGGGTGACACCCCGGAAGTACAGCGCGCGCAGGTGATCGGGATCCTGCTGCAGGATGGCCTCGAGGAGTTCGCCCGTGCGATCGAGGTCACGGTCCTCCTTGCGGCCGCGGTTGAACAGGGCGATGGCGAGGTTGACCCGGGCTTCGAGGAGATCGGGTTGCTGGCGGACGACCTCCTCGAATGCGTCGACGGCACCGGCGTAGTCGTATTGGCCCATGAGACTGACGCCGCGGTTCATGCCGGTGACGACCATGTCGGTCTCGGCCGCAGGGGGCGTGGGAGGGGTTGAGACGGGAGATGGTGTGGAAGGCCGGCAACCGACGAGAAACAGGGCGGTTATCAGGAGGCCGAGGGTCTTCCCCACCCCTCCCCCGTGGGAGCCGACGTGAGGAGGCTCTGACTGGGAGAGGGGGCTGGGGGGAGGTGTGAGTCTCGTCACCTCGACTCCTACGTTGCTGGGATAGCACAGGTCTCGCATCAGGATTGGGGTGGTTCGTTTGGTCGTACGGGGGCCGCCCCCAACGGATAGGCTTCGGGACGCCGATGCGCCAGCAAGGCGTGGCCACGACGACGGGTTCGTTCGGCCCGCAGGCCCGCCAGATCGATCGGCCCGACGACGATCCGCTCGCCACCTCCGGACTCGGCCTGGGCCAGGATCCGACCGTCAAAGTCCACGAGCATGCTGCCGCCCGGCCAACTGAACGGGGGATAGTGACGCAGCCGGGCGCCCTGGTTGGCGGCGACGACAAACGCCATGTTCTCGAGGGCGCGGGTGCGGTTGATGAGCGTCCACCAATCGAGCGGCGCCGCGGTTCCCCACGGGTCCATGTAAGCGGACACCCGGATCAGGACCTCGGCGCCTTGCAGCGCCAGTTGCCGGATCGCCTCGGGGAACAGCCAGTCGTAGCAGATGGCCACACCCAAACGGCCCAACGGGGTGTCTACCACCGGAAACAACGGGTCGGTGTAACCCGGCAGGTCGTGGGGGCTGGTGTGGATTTCCCAGGGCAGCCAGGGATGCACCTTGCGGTACCGGGACAGAACGCCCTTCGGCCCGATCAGGCAGGTGGTGTTGAAGACGTGACCGGGCCAGCGCGGGTCGCTCTCAAGGAAGGTGCCGGTCTGGATGTACACACCGAGCTGTCGGGCCTTGGCGACGTACCGGTCCGTGTGCTCGTTCGGGATGGGCAAGGCCAGCTTGTCGAGCAGTTCGGCGGCGGTCGGATAAATCGGGGCGGCGTGCGCGAACTCGGGGAACACGACGAGGCGGACGTCGTGGAACGGTTCATACCCGCCGACGGCATGGTCGATCATCTCCAGCATCCGGCCGGTATGCGCGGCGATCCCGGCGCGATCCGTCGGGTTGGGCAAGTCCACCTGGCAGGCGGCGGCGTAATAGCGATCCATCGCGGGGAATGGATGTCGGCAAATGGCCTGGCGTCAAGCGGGCGAGGCGGACGGACGCTTCAACGTTCCACCTCCTCGTCGTACTCGCGGAAGGAACAGTTGCAGGGAGTGCGGAAGAGCAGGATCCAATCGCTGGCGTCCGGACTGCGATAGACCTTGGTTCGCAGCGCTCGGGCGACGCGGATGCCGCCGTCACGCGGACTGAACCAGAGGGGGCGCAGCCCGTCCTTGAGCCCGTCGGCCTTGAGCGCGACGGTCCCGCCGCCGGCGAGGTAGACCACCGCGAGGTCGCCATCGGGGTTGCGCATGGCCAGGGCGCGCGGCCGCGGGTGGGCGGAAGCAGGGTTCGCGGCGGCAGCTTTCGCGGCGGGTGGGGTGGCGGGTTGGAAGGACGTCACCAGGTCCGGGGCGGGTGCGAGGGTCCACCAGGTGATCGAGGTGAAGAAGTCGAACAGCGGGGCCTGTTGCTCGAACAGGGTCATGGTGTCGTCGCCGCGGCCGTTGATCCAGCCACCGCCGGTATCGGGTCCCCAACCGGTGCCGCGATCGGCGCGTTCGCCGCTGGTCTGGTAACCGCCGGCGAGGGCGATCTCCCAGGCGAGGCGAGTGCGGGTCTCGGCCGAGCGGGCCGGGGCGGTGCGGTTCTCGCCCCAGCCCTGGGGATAATGGTCTTCGTAGCCATACTCCTCGTTCACCTGGGGGATGATCCGGCCGGTCTTCTCCTGTTCACGCCGGTTCCGGAGCATGAACTCGTAGCCGCCATGCTCGTCCCAGCTCTGGTACATGGCGAAGTCGGCCCAGCCCGAAGTGCGAAAGCGAAAGTCGCCGTGGCCGTGGGTGGAGGTGAGGTGGTCGTAAGGATCGCACGCCTTGACGAATGCGCCCATCTGTTCGGCCCAGGCATCGGTGCGGAAGTGGCGGTACTCGTTGGCGAGATCCCACATGACGTTGGCGAACGGGGCCAGGCGGGCCATGGCATAGCGGTAGTAACGTTGCTCGTCCGGTCCGCCCATGCCGCTCTTGCCGAAGGGGTCCGCGCCCGGCCGGCTGCCGTCCACGTAGAAGATGACGGAGATCACCATGTCCTTGGTCCAGGCATGCCGCAGGAGGCGCTCGAACTTCTGCCAGTAGGCGACGTTGAAGCGGGTGACGTCGAAGCCGGGTTCCTCGACGCTGGCCGGGTCTCGGGCCACCCAGGGGTTGAGCAGGAACGAGAACTTGTCCGCGGGAAAGACGTTCTCGAACCACGCCCGGCCGTCGCGGACCCGGCCACTCAAGGCTGCCCGGACGCGGGTGACTTTCAGGTGGTCCAGGCGATCGAGGCTTTGACGGATCGTGGTATCGTCCCAGCCGGCGAGCCAGTAGGCGGTGGTGCCGTTCCAGAAAAACCGCTCCTTCGAGCCGTCCCACCGGAAGTGCCAGGGATGCTCGGGATCCACGCGCAGCACCCCTTTGCGTTTGGAGTCCACGGCCTCGAAGGTCCCCGCGTAGGTACGTTCGAAGGCGCCCTCCCGATAGCTGATCCGGTACGGATGCAGCCCGGGTTGGGCGGGCATGAACCGGATGCGGTGCACGCTGCCGTCGGGCGAATCGCAGAACCCATCCACGGCCAGCGCGGCAGCGCCCGGCGGCGTGAAGGTCCCGGTGACCGCGACGTCCGTGAACGGATTCGCGGCGGTGGAGCCTGCCACCCGCAAGGTCACTTCGAGGAAGTCATAACAGCCGACCTGCTCAGCGGCCGGGAGGAAGGTGACCTGCGGTTCGGCGGCGGCCTTGAACACAAGCGCAAGTCCGCAGGCGGTGAGCAAGAGGGGATGCAACAGGGTTGAGGTTTTCATGGACGGAAAGGTTCCGGGAAGCTGTGGGAGGCTGGGCTGACAAAAAGCGCCGCTGGAAGTCGGCGCACTCCAAACGCTGCGCGCAGGTCCAGCGCTTCGGGAGTCGCGGAGCGTTTGGAGTGCGAGCGGTTCAGCGCCGCTTTTCGTCGGCGCCTTGGCGCCGCCGCGCGTCGCTGCTCCGCGGCGGTGACCCACCGCAGTCCGGCGCGGGTGTTCTGGCCGGTGCGGTCGAAGCAGATTTCACCGCCCAAACCCCGCCACGGCGAAAGCTGGATCAGGCATTCTCGAATGCGCGCCCGGTTGGGACCCGCCCGGCGGATGGCCTCGATCAGCAGCCGTGTGGCGTCGTAGGTCAACACCGCCGCGTGGTCGGGCGGATGACCCCGCGCGGCCACGAACTCATCCCGGAACCGCACCCACGCGGGATCGTCGGGATCCGGTCGCACCAGCTCCGGAAGACGCACGGTCTCTCCCGCCGCCCCCGCCAGTTCCCGGAAGCGATGTCGCCCCGCCTCCGGACCTCCATACAGGCGGGCCTCGGGAAGGGCGATCTGCACCGCCGTCACCCAACGAGCAGCGTCCTCGGCTCCGGCAATCACGATCACCACCGCGGGACCGGCTTCGAGCAGGGCCGCCAGAGGTCGGGTCAGGTCCCGGGCGCCGGGCGGGACCTGGAACTGGTAATCGGGCAACCAACCGCTTCGAGAAAACGCCCGGCGGATGGCGCTGGCGGTCATGCGCGACGCGTGGTCTGTGGCGTGCACGAGGGCGCATCGGCCGGGAGATTCGCGCCGCTCCGTCCGCACAGCTTCCACCAAGGCGTCCGCAATCGCGTCGTCGCTCGGTGCACAGGCGAAGATCCACGGCACCCCGGCCAACGTGGCCGTCCGGTCCGTGGCCACGGGACTGACCAGCGGGAGGTTGGCCTTGGCCACGACCTGCTCGGCGAGGTGAGTCGAGGCAGAGTCGACCGAACCGAGCAGCGCCAGTGGTTGCTCTTCGTAGACCATTCGCGTGAGCTGGGAGACGCCCGTGCCCCAGGGATCGGCCGCCCAGCGCGGGACGAGCTGAAGGGGAAGGGCGAAGGGCGAAGTTCGAAGGGCGAAGTTCGAAGGGCGAGAGTCGAAGTTCGAAGGGCGAGAGTCGAAGTTCGAAGGGCGAGAGTCGAAGTTCGAAGGGCGAGAGTCGAAGTTCGCGCGAGTCGAAGTCCGAAGGGCGAGAGTCGAAGTCCGGGGGCGCGAAGGCGCAGTTCGAAGGGCGAAGGCGAAGTTCAGCGCTACAAGGAAGTCCAGTTCGAAGGGCGAAGGCGAGGGGCGGTTCGAGGTCCACGCTGGTCTTGGTCCTTATTCCGGTCCTGGTCTCTGCACGTTGAACGTTGAACGTTGAACGTTGGAGGTTGAACGTTGGTCGTTGGTCCTTCGAAGCACACCGACGGCGTATTGAGCCCTCGCGACGGCGAGGTTGGCGGTGAACCAGAGATCGCCGTGGAGTGGTCAGCGATGTCTGCCGGGCCGAACCAGCCGATGGTGAGTGCCGTCATTGGTGAAGTCCCGATAC
This sequence comes from Verrucomicrobiales bacterium, assembly GCA_015075445.1. Classification (GTDB taxonomy): domain Bacteria; phylum Verrucomicrobiota; class Verrucomicrobiia; order Limisphaerales; family J093; genus DSVZ01. The sequence continues at coordinate 107,754 of JABTUJ010000019.1, read as the reverse complement.
GCTGTGATAACCGAGCTCCGCGTCGAGCCGCAGGAAGGGGAACTGCCAGGTGCCTGCGCGGGCGGAGCGACTGGGGAGGTGAGCCGCGGCGCACGCGGTCCCAGCAAGAACCCCTGGTACCGACGGTTCAACGGGGCCTGGCGACGGGCTTGCTATGCCCGACGCGCATCTGATCGATGATATCAGTTGCGCGGGATCTCGAGTTCTTCACGCGAATAGTAGTGCCAGCGGCCCGTCAAAGGGTGAGGAAGACCGCCGCCATCAGTTCAGGGCGGCGCTGAGCGGGATGTCGCCGGTCACGCCCGGTGCTGATCAGCGATAGGCGAGGACATCGCGGATCTTGGCGCGGCTGAGGCCGGCCGTCCGGATGGCCCAGGAGCGCGCCCGCTGTCGGCATGGGCGGCGTCCCGCTCGGCCCCCCAGCGTCCTCGGCCGCTTGAACGCGTCCACGGGGTCCTGATCCGATCACGGGTAGGTGCCACCAGACCCCTCGGCGTTCGGGCCACAGTTGAATAACCCATCGGTGACGGCGCGGTCGGTGTGGAACGGCTGCCCAACCGCGGCGCATGGCGTTGAGGGCGCGGGCGGTGTCGTCGCCATTGCCCCAACAGACGATGGCGTCAGTTGGTAGGCCCTGATCCGGTCTGTCGGAGGGTGAACAGTGGCGCTGAAAGCGTGGGCCATCTCGATGACGACGGGCGGTTGAGGCGGCGGGCACCACCGCGGATCCGCGCAATCGAAGCGGCCGTAGCGATTGCTCGAACGGAGGATGGCCACGCGCTGGTAGTTCATCTTCCGCAAGAGGTAATCGAGCAGGATGAATCTTCTGCTGGCGGTCATCGCCGATGCAGCGCATGACCTTAGGGATGCTGGAACTGATGTACGTGGGGTCGAGGTCGCCGGGGAGTCATCCATGATCCGATCTGAGGGCGACGTGGATGGCGATGGGTGCTGGCGCCGTCGATGCCGATGATGGCCCAGACATTGTCCTGTAGGCGAGGTGAACAACCTCGCTGCCTGCGGCGCCCCAGAGAGCGCTGGCGTTTCGCACGCACCGAACGGGATCTTGCGCGGAGATAGTCACCGGCATTGGCCTGCTTGATGGCTGGTCCGGCAGGCGCGCAGCATGGTTACGCCCAGCGCTTCTGGCTGTGGACTTTGTTTCCCGTGAAGAGCCGGAGATCGTCTGCATTGACGTGCCCCGAGGAAACTGATCTGCCGTGGAGTCGTGCCCAACCTGGATGGCGCGTCCTGCCCGCATCGCAACGACGAGGAAGTGTTCCTTGTACGGCTTGACGGCCCCTGAATGGGCCTGGACGTCGGCTGAGGAGTGCTGTAGTTCTGGTTGGTCTTGAGGGGAGGTTGGGTACCGTGCGCCCGACCGCGTGGATGCGCTCGAGGATGAGCGATGTGGATATCTCGTCGCGTGAGCCCCTGCGCTGGGGTGTCCGTGGCCGCTGCAGCACCCGGGAGCCGGCAGGGGAGGAACGCGAAGACGCAGAGGAAGCGCCAGACAGCAGCGCAGCGCGATAGTGTGCGGTGAGGGGTTCCTTACGTCGAAGGTCAGCGCGAAGGTCGGGCGGCGCGGGCGAAGGTCGAAGGTCAAAGGGCGAAGGTCAGCGTCAAAGGTCGAAGGGCGAAGGGCGAAGGTCAAAGGTCGAAGGTCAGCGTCAGTCGGGGCGCGAAGGCGAAGGGCAAGAGCAAAGGGCGCGAAGCACGGGTTGAGGAGGGACCGGGCGCGGCGGGGGGCCTGTTGGGCCAGGAGGTCTCGGCCGGCATGGGTAGCCGGTGCCGATGCCCCGGCCGACGCCTTGGAGGTGCCGGCCCAGATCGTTGCCATCGAACCCGACACAGATCTGGAAGACATGCGTTGTGCCAGTCCATGTCTTGATGAGTTTGTCTTCCCGCATGATGCGGGCGGTCGCGTGGTTCTTCCCGTCAGATGCAGGTGACCCAGGTGCAGGTCCTGGCATCCGCGCAGGCGCCCGGTGTCTTGTCGGAGCGGAGAATCCAGCTTCCTGACCGCTGCGGGCCTTGAGGCGTTGCTGCTCGCGCCCTCCGCAGTCATGGTCGAAGTAGCTGCGTTAGTGACGGCCGTCGGCGGGCCACCGAAGTAGAGGACACCTAGAGACCTGGTCCACGTAGCTGGCGCCGGTGGCATGACGGAGGCACACCATCATCGCGATAGAGGTCAATTCCATTCCCGTCCGGGTCGATAGAATCGCCCCTTTGCCGGCAAATGAATTGAGAACTCGCCCCAGACGGCCAGGCGAACTTCTGGTCATTGGTAACTGACATTGTAGTTCCAGGACCTCCATCGGCGCATTGCGTTCTGGTGGCTATTATCCCACTTTGTCGGTGCGCAGTAACGGCTTCTGCCCCGGCGGTGGTGGCGCACCCAGATGAATGCGGTCAGCACTGGATGGCCACGGCATAGACCATGTCGTTGACGAGCCCGCTGTTGAGCTGGTAGCGGTCGAACCTAACGCTGCCAACTGGCCATGACCGCCCCTGGCCTACGGATTTCCCGGTCTCGGATCCACACCTCGATGGCCGTGACAACCCGCCAGGAGGGCCGTCCTTCTGCCAGACTCTGATGCCGGGTGACCTGGCGGTTATACGCCAGGCCGTCCTCGGTGCCGATCCATGCCGTCGCGGGCCGGGTCGGCGCGCAGCGCGAAGACGTGGTCATTGCCAGGCCGTCCTTCGTCGTGGATCACCGGTGTGCGACGCAGGGTCGGCTGGGTCTGCGTCTGGCCGGTCTGGCATGAGCTGCCGACGCCAGCTGGACGGGCAAGACGGTGAAAGGCAGGGTCGAAGGTCGGTGTCGAAGTTGAGGTCAGCGCGTTCAGCGTCGCCCTCGATCCGCTACTGGACTTCGGCACTGCCCCTTCGACTTCCCTATCGCCTTCGGACTCGACAATCGCCTTCGACCCCTCTGTCTGCCTTCGAACTGGCATTCGCATTTCTGCACTTGACCGCCCTCGGCTCGATGACCGCACTTCGGACTTTTATCGTCTTCCTTCGGTTCAGAGGGTCTTGAGGACCCTGACCACCGCCAGCCAATCCTTGGCTGCGCTGCTGTGAGCGCTGGTCGTACGCTGTAGACGGTCCAGATCTCCTCGAGGGTGGGGCGCTGTGCAGTAGGGGGCGGAATCGCAGATGTTGTGGGAGATGGGGCGTCGAACTTGCCGTCCTGGTACACTTGGTGCCTACGCCGCGGACTTTCGCCGTCGGTGAGCGGGGATGGTGACGCAGTGTTGCTGACCGATGGGGCGCTGTCAATGTTCTGGACGGTTCGCTCGAAGATGGCTCGTCGGGCGCTGGCCCCTGGTGGAGGTCCTCGCCCAGTTTGCGATAGCGGCTGGCGGGCGGGGGATGCCGTACAGGGTAGTAGTGCAGGTCTTCGGAGCTGCTCGGCGCTGAAGCGCTGGATGTGGGTGATGAAGACGGCGAGGCGCGCCGCACTGGCGTTTGAGGCTGGGCTGATGATCCACCTTGTGAAGCTATGTCGCCGACCTGCGGTCCGGTTGTCGATCGCCCACGCTGATGCCGTCGTCTTCGGCGTCAGACGATGTTGTCGATATGACCGTCCGATGACAACCGCTGCAGCCGAGAACTGGCGGCGAAGGTGATGTCGGCGCTGTGGAAGAGCTTTTGCCGCGGCGGCGTTTGCTGAGTTCCGGATGCCGATACGATGCGGGCGACGGCTTCAGCGCCTGGATCGAGTGACGGTGACCGAATCATCCAGCAGGCTGGCGACGTAGGCGGGTGCGCCGTCGGCTGAAAGCAGACGACGCTGCGCGGGCGGTTTGTGGGGATGTGGACGGACGATGTACCTGAGGGAGGCCCGTGGCTGGGGATCACGCAGGCGTTGCGCGGGGAGGTGGCTTCGAGGAGTTGTCAATCTCGTCGAGGTCGACGACGGCGACGACTATGCTGCTGTTATCACGAGGGCATGGCGCCGTCCGGGGTCACGCACATCGATGGGGTCGGGGAAGCAGAGGCGGTTTTCGTCCAGGAGGACGGTCCACGGTGCCGTCGCGCTGACGACTCCAGCCTGGCTGGATGGTCCACCGTGGCTGATGCGGGTCATGACGAGGTTTCCGGTGCGCAGCAGACCGTGAGTGGACCGTCACGGGATGCCAGGCGATGCCCTGAAGCAGGTTGGCGGTGACCGGAATCCGTCCAGACCCAGGCGGCGGTGCTGATGACGGTGATTTCCGGAAAGGAGGGCCGGCGGTCGCCGACGAAGCGGGAGAGGGCATGCGGACGATGGCCGAGAGGGCCAGGGACCAGGGGAGCGGCTGGCGCTGAGCCGTTTGATCTCCTGCAGGGTGGCGAGGTCGACGGAGATGCTGTCGAGGGCGGTGTTGAGGACGCAGAGGCGGCGGCCGGCCGGGTCGACGAGCAGGCCGTGTCCGTCGCCGACCTCGACAGTGGCGGCGACAGCGTGGTGGCTACGTCGACGACGGACACGGTGTCATCGAGCCGGTTGAGACGAAGCGTTACGCTCGGGGCGGCGCTACGGCCGTGAGCGCCGACGGGGATCTCGAGTCGTTTGCGTGCGGCGGTGCCGACGCATTGACGGAGGCGGAAGCTTCGCGGCGCGATCCACAGCCTGCGGCCGTCGGTGTGAGGGCGAGGTTCTGGTGGGACTTTGTAGGCTGGTTCATGGCGGCGGTGGAGGGCGGAGGCTTGTTGATGGGCGAAGCACCGCAGCGCCGCGTGTAGTCGGGGTTTGCCGTGGCACCTCGTGGCAGGCCGCGCAGGTGTTGGGCTGACCCTCGAGCAGGCCTTGGTGCGGGACGCGCCCGCCGAGCATGACGGCCCGGGGAGAAGCCGCGTCGCCAGGACCGTGACATTGGGCACTGACGCCGTCGCGCACGTGCCGCAGGAACTCGCGGCTTCGAGGCCGTGGCCGGTCGTAGCGGCAGCGGCGTACTGCGCGGCTTTTGGGGCCGCCGGTGACGCTGGCCGTGAGCGTGTCTGGAGGGCGCGTGGGAAGAGGACGTGGTGCCCGGGCGTGTTGCATTACTGGCTGAACTGAAGTTGAACTGGGCCGGTGTGGTATTGGTGCAGGGGCCATCACGCCGGTGTACTGAACGGCTGGCTGGGAGGCGGCGTCTCCGTCGAGCTGGCGGTCGGGGCCTGGTCGGTTTGGGGTGGGCGATGTACTGCCAGGCGGCGTCGAGATCGAAACGGCTTCTTCTTCAGGACGGCGTCAAACCTTTTGGCGCGGTGGCAGAGGAGACAATCCTCCTTGGTGGGCATCTTGAGCCCGCGGGCGCGGCCTTGGTGTCCCTGCATGATGTCCTCGAAGCGTACTGCTGCTCGGACCACGCCTGCACTGCAGCCTGGGTCTCGAGGTGGAATCCTCGGCCCGTTCCTATACCGGCGTCGGCGGCGTCGAGTGACAGCCCAGGCACATGCAAGAAGCGGTGGGGTTCTCAGAGGCCGCTGACGGCAGATCCGGCGGCGGGTGGGAGAGGACGGCCTTAGCGTGGGCGGTGAGACGCCACTTGCTGAACCGCTGATGGCCTACGACGGGCCTGATGGTACCCGCTGCTGGTGCCCGCACCGATGTAAAGGGTCTTGGCGGCGGCGAGCGCGAGGGGAGCGGCGGGGCCCGAGTATGAGGAGCAGGCCATGCAGCGGGCGGCGACGATGATCCCGCGCGGGTGGTGATGAGGTGGTCGGGCGGTTCATCGGGGTGGCGTCGGGCCGGTGAAGGGCCGCGCCGCCGGGCACGGATCCGCTGGCGGGGCAACCCGGGTGAGGGTCCGCGCTACCGTCCGCCGGATCTCGACGGTGTCGGCGACGGTGGGCGCGAGGCCAAAGCGGCTCGGGGTCGTTCGAGACCAGGTAAACTGCTGACGCCGAGGACGGCTGGATCTGGGTGAGGAACCGGTCTTGACGGTGACGCGGTGCTGAGGCGGCCCATGCCGGTGTCGGCGAGGACGGCAATGACCTGGAGCCAGGCCCGGTGCTGCCGCCGTCGTTGGGTGGAGGAGGCGGCTGGCCGTGGAGGGCGGTCATCAGGAGGTCGAGGTCGCCGTCGCTGTCGATGTCCGCGCGCGCGCCGCGGCCGACGCACGGTCTGGAAGAAGTCGCCGGACCGCTGGCGCGCCTGAAGAAAACTGGATTTTCCATCCCAGCGGCGATGGCGATCCTCGAGGCAGAGGTGGTGGATCGCCGTTGAGGAAGAGGTCCACGTAACCGTCGCCGTCGAGGTCGACGAGCAAGCCGCCCCAGCCAGTGCAATTGGCCGCAGAGCAAGCGCGAGGCCGGACGTAAGAGGTGACATCCATGAAGAAGCCGGCTTGGTCTGGACCCGCGAGCGAGCTGTAGCCTGCGGCGTCAAAATCACGGTGATGTCGATCAAGCTGCCGGTGGCTGACGTCGGCGACGAAGGGGCCCCATCGAGGACACGCCCTGACCGCTTCGCCAACGCGTGCCTGGGGCTGAGATCGCGGCGCCCCTGCCGTCGTTGATCCAGAGGTTGTTGGCCATGGCGCTGTTGGTGACGTAAATGTCCGGTGGTCATCGTTGCTACGAGGTGTCACGACTCCGCCTTACGTCATGGCTGGCAGAGTTCGAGCAGCTCCGGTTTCCGTCACGTCGGTGAAGCGTCGCCGTTGTCTGCAGAGGCGGTCGGGGAGGCCGCAGGTGCGCCGGTGCTGTCGGCCCTTGTAGTAGCGCGCTGAAAGGCGCCCTTATTGCTCGAGGTAGTGGACGAAGACATCGAGCCAGCCACCGCTGCCACCAGTCGGAATCCAGGGCGCCGCGAGGGCCTGAAGCCGGGCTGGTGCCAGCCAGCCCGGTCGGTGATCGGTACGTGCCGTCGCCGTTGTTGTGGTGTTGCTGGTGATGCTGCGGTCGCAGTTGCAGACGTAGAGGTCGAGGTCACCGTCGCGGTCGGTCGGTACGAAGCGGCCATGCCGTAGTTGTCTTTGTGCCACCCACCTACCGGCAGTCACGCTGTGAAGCAAAGCGTCGCCGTTGTTCCGGTAGAGGGCGCGCACTGCTCTTGGCGCGGGACCGCGGCTGTCGCCGATGTCAGTGCCAGCGGCCGTTGACGGCGCAGATGTCCGGTGCCGTCGCTGTTGGTGAAGCCGAAGAACAGGCTGCCTGGGCTGCGCCCTGACGCTGTCGTGTCGGGAGGTCCCTGAGGTGGCGGCGGGCGATGCCGGCGGGTGGCGGTGAGCATCGGGTGAACTGGGCCAGGGGTGCGTGCTGCCCGCCGTGGCCACGAGGGTGTGTCTGTGATCCTGACCTATCCCGGCCAGCAGCACCAGCCGGTGGCGCGAGCGATGCCGGAGACGTCTGGAGCAACCGGCCTTGCCGGGACGAGTGGGGTCGCCGCGAGCGGCGTTTCGTGGCGGTGGCGTGGGTGGGGCTTGCCGCCGCGGGGAGGGGTGCTGGATCATGCGCGGGAGGAAGGTTGTGATGAGGTTCTGCGGCCCGGGCGCCCCTGACCCCACCCGCTGGAATGACGGTGCGAAGTCTCGACGCAGCGCCCGCCGTGGTCCGCCGGCGGCGAGCCTGACGGCCGCAAGAGTTCGCGGGCGCTGTCGGCCTGATCCCGCTGCCGCGAGGTGCTGGCGCCCAAGAGATGCCAGACCAGCTGGCTGCGGCGCGACCGCTCGATATGTCGCCTGAGCGGCTGGTCGCGGGCCTTACCGTGACCGGGCGCGACCAAGGCATGGCCTCGCCTGAGGTCAGCGGGGTCGGAGGGCGCGGAGTGAGCGGCAGGGTGAGGCGTGTCGGAGCTGCCGTGGTGTCGGCGCATGCGCAGCGCTTTGCAGGAGCGGCGATGTCATCGCAGAACGAGGTGGCGCGCGGCGGAGGAGGGTGAGGCATTGACGGCGCCGCAACGCGAGGGTCGGTCTGTTCTCCGGATGCGCTCGATCTTTGGCAGCCGATGCAACCGCGCGTTTCTTCGGTTGCACCTGATCCAGCCGCAGGTGGCCAGGCGAGGCCATGCTCGTCGAGGGTTTGCAGCAGAGGTGCCGGCGGGGACCTCGACGTTAAACGAGCCGTCGGCTTGACGGGTCGCTGATGAGCCGGCGGGGGATGGGGATGGATGTAGTGGCGGCCGAGTGCTCGGCGGTTGAGCCGTGATCCAGCAGGCCTTCGATGAATCGGATGCGTTTGACCACCCGGGCGAGGTGAGGGGCGAGGCGTTCCGCCTACGGTATAGCAGTTGAGGCCCTGCGGTGAACGTGTTGTTGGTGGCGGCTATCCGACGACCGTCGAGCGGACCGTCCGCGCGGCGGGGCGCGAGGGCCGGGCCTGCGTCCGTGAACCGCGGATCGTCGGTATAACCCGGCGCGGCCTTCGCTTCGCGTCGAAACGGCAAACCCCAGAACCGGAACTGTCGGCGGTCCGACGCGACACCACCAGTTCGTTGCTCGCCAGGGAAACGGATGGGCGCAGACATGGGCAGGGTCATCAGTCAGCCGCCGGTAGACGGGGCCGGCACCGGACGCAGGCCAGTTGTCCGAGCCGTCCGTGCCGGTTCGTCAGCCCTGATGAATACGACCAGGCCTGCCAATGCGTGCAGGCATGCGCGCCGCGACGACCCAGGCGGCCCCTGCAGAACCCATGTCCGCGCCTTCGATGTGAACGTATGAGACCCATCCGTGCGGGCGGGCCTGTCCAGGGGCTGCTGTTCCGCGGCGTAGATGACCCGTCATCCCACATCCGGAACGGTCCCGCCAAGAGGCGACGAACCAGCTGGCGCAACCTGTGCCGTCGAGTTTGACGTTGAACAGGCCAGCCGGGCGCGGCCCGTTGATCGGGCAGTACCGCAGGTGCTGCGTGAAGACGGTGGCATCCAGGGGCCTGCAGGCCGAGCGTGAAGAGCGTGGACGACGTAGACCGGCTGGCGGGCGTCCGTGGTGTCAGCTGATGGCGCACAACCCGGTCAACAACTGCGTTCGTGTACCCGCCATGAGGATCCTGGCTGAAGCGGGCTTACTGACCAGCACTTGCGGGCATCGGGCTGGAGTGCGATCGCGTGAATAGAGGCCTTCGACAGCACCACCCGTGCCCCTGGGGAAATCACGACGACCGGTGCGCTGAGGAAAAGGTCATGGTTGAGGGTCGTTCCGGTGGGGGCCGAGGTTAGCGGTGTCAGGGATTGAGTCAGAAAGCAGGGGAACCCGCGCGCGGTGCCCGGTGGCGCGCCACGGCCCGCCCATGCCCAGGGCAGCGCCCGCCACCGTCGCGAGCAACCTGATCCAGCCACGCGGCCGACTTCGGTGGATGGTGGCTTCCTGTTCCTTTCGACCTTGTGGAGGACCCTGTAAAGCTGGGCGGAGGACAAAGGGGAAGAAGCTCAAAGCTCAAAGCGCCAAAGCCTGGCGGGTCTAGGGTACCAAGAGCGGCCTGGCCCCACGATGAACTGACTGGCTGGGTGCCCCTTCGTATTCTTTCTTCATTCTTCCTTCAGATCCGGGTTCATGCAGCAGCGGGAGGTATCACAGCCGGGGTTCGAGTACAGGTAGGCCAGGCTTTGATCTCGACCAGAAGGTCGCTGCGGCAGATGCGGGCCTGGATGCCGGTGCTGGCCGGGAAGGGGTCGAGGCCGAGGGACCGGAAGAACTCGTTGCGGACGGCGTTGAAGTCCGCGTAATCCCGTTCGATGTCGCGGAGATAGCAGGTGGTGCGCGCCACGTCGTGCCAGTTGGCGCCTTCGGTGGCCAGGAGTTCGGTGATGTTGCGGTAGGTGCGCCAGCACTGCGCTCGGAAGTCGCCCGGGTGCAAGGTCTGGCCTTCGGCACCCACGCTGGCGGTACCGCTGATCACAGGGTGCGTGGATCCCATTCGGAAACTCCACCCGCAACCCCCGCGGAAACGCGCTGCCATACTCCCCCGCCTCGTTCAGTACGTGCGGGGCCGTGATGATCCGCTTGCGCACCGGCGAACGGCCGGTTCCTCCAAGGCGGCTGAGCAGGCCGCGCGGTGAGGGTTCGGAGGACGGGAGTTCCAGGGCCCGGCGTTCCCGTTTCTCGGCCTCGGAGTAGCGCACCGGCGCTTCCAGGTCGGCCGGGGATGGCAGGGGGTCAGGATTCATGATGGCTTCCGGGTGTGTTCGATCGTTGGTTCAGGATTAATGATGACAGCGTAGGAAGTCATGGGAGGGTGCGACAACCGGGGTGGGGTGATCTGGACTGAAAGGTCCATGAGAACGACTTTTCGAGGGGCGAACGCCGCTGACCGTACTCCGCACGCAACCTCGACCGACCGTCGAACCCCCGACCGACCGTCGGATCCCCGGCCGACCGTCGGATCCTCGGTTGATTGTCGGATTGGTTGACTGTAGGCGCCGACGTGAGGAGGCGAAGGGGCCGGGCATACTCTTTCGCCTCACGTCGGCGCTCTACGGCTGCAACGCCTCCCCTGCGTCGGCGGCTACGGCTGCAACGCTCACGTCGAGTTTACGGCAGTAGGGAGTATGGGGTCGGAATATTTTCCGGACCGGGCGAGCGGTGGCTAACTACGCCTGTGCGTAATCCTGTCATCGCCTGGATGGCCTGGCTGAGCGCGCCTCGCGTTACGCTGGGGTCAATCACCCCGACATCGGCGCGCTCAAGGTAAGGTGATGTTTACCAGCGCCGCCATCCTGAGCTGGTGCGCAGTTGCGTGCCACGGGGGCGGCGGTGTTTCTCGACCTGAAGTTCCACGACATCCCGAACACGGTGGCGCGGGCGGTCGAAGCGGCGGTGCGGCTGGACGTGCAGATGCTGACGCTGCACACGAGCGGCGGCCTGGCCATGATGAAGGCGGCCGTCGAGGCGGCGGAGGCGGCCGCCCGGCAATGCCAGCGCCCGGCACCGTTGTTGCTCGGGGTGACGGTCCTGACCAGCCTGGATGACGAGGCGTTGAATGAGGTGGGCGTCGGTCGTCCCGTCGCGGGCCCAGGTCGAGTTGGCTGGTACTGGCCGGGCGGTGCGCGTTGCGGGGCTGGTGCTCGCCCCGCAACTGGGCCCGCTGCGTCTGGTGGTCCTGCCGCGCGACATTCAACTCGTGACGCCCGGCATCCGGCCTGTCGGGGCGGCGCTCGGCACTGTAGCGCATGTTGACACCGAGGCGATGGCGGCGGGGGCGGACTGGCTGGTGATTGGCCGCCCCATCGTTGCGGCTCCCGATCCCCGGGCAGCGTTGCGCGAGCTGCTGGCTTCGCTGGCGTGAGCGCCTACGACGAACGCTTCAGCCGGGTGAGCCGGGTTTGTGGGGGGGGGGGGGGGGGGGGGTTGGGGGGCCCCCATGGGGGGGGGGGGGGGGGGGGGGGGGGGGGGTTCGTGGACCGTGGAGGCCCTGGCCCGAACGGGCGTGGGGGGACTGACGCTGGTGGATCCGGACGTGGTTCAGCTCACGAACTTCAACCGTCAACTGCCGGCGCTGGACCTGAACCTGGGTCGGCTGAAGGCGGAGGTGCTGGCCGAGCGGGTTCGAACCATCAACGCGGATTGTCGGGTGACGGTGGTTCCGGAGGCGTTTGGTCCCGACAACGCGGAGCGGTTGCTGGCCCGGGGCTTCCAGATACTTGTGGACGCGATTGACAGCCCGTCGAGGAAGGCGTGGTTGATCGCGAGCTGCCGGGAGCGGGGCATGCCGGTCCTGACAGTTGGCGGGGCGGGCGGGCGGAGCGACCCGACCCAGGTGCGGGTGGCGGACTTGGCGGCGAGCTCGCACGATCCGTTGCTTGGGCAGGTGCGTAGGCTGCTGCGTCGGCACCATGGCTTTCCGCGTGGCGCCGAGCCGTTCGGGGTTGAGTGCGTCTTTTCGACCGAGGCGTTCAAATCGGGAGCACGGGAAGCACCCTTGGCCTCTGCGGCCATGCCCGGGGACCATGAACCCAGGGAGTGCAGGCGGGACGCCCGCACCACAGTTCGAGTCGTGCCGCTGCGGGAGGAAACGGCGGCAGGGGGGGCGGAGGTTTCGGCTGCGGGTTTGGCTGCGGGTCGGGAGCGTAGCTTCGGGACGGTGTGTTTTGTGACGGGCGCGTTCGGGCTGGTAGCGGCGGCGCGGGCGGTCGTGCGGATTACCAGCGGGGTCAGTCCCTGAAACCTGAAAACCGTTCGCCATCAACCTCCCGTTTCTGACCGGCCGAAGGTCCGGCTGAGCTCCTGATCGGTGGGGCGGAGAAGGAAGGGAAGCGCAGGGTTGGAAGTTCAAAGTTCAAAGTTCAAAGCTCAAGGGAGGATGAAAGTTCAAAGCTCAAGGGAGGATGGAAGTTCAAAGCTCAAGGGAGGATGGAAGTTCAAAGCTCAAGGGAAGAGAGAAGTTCAAAGCTCAAGGGAGGATGGAAGTTCAAAGCTCAAGGGGAGATAAGAGTTCAAAGCTCAAGGGGAGATAAGAGTTCAAAGCTCAAGTGAAGTTCCAGGTTCGAGGATTACAGGGAGCGGAAGCGGCCCAACGACGGCCGGGGTGCCGTGCAGCGTAGGGAGGGCGCCGGCTTGCAGTGGCACCTGGGGGATCTACGCGGCAGGCGGGACGCCTGCACCACAGGTTCACGGAGTGGGGGATGCCCCGAACAGGCGGCGGAAGTTGGCCTCGATGCGGGGCGCGAGGACTTCGAGGGGTTCGCCGAACAGGCGGGCGGCGAAGGCATAGACGGCGGTGAGGTTGGCCGGGTGGTTCAACGGTTGTCCCGTGCGTGGGTCGGTCAGAGGGTGTTGTGCGCAGGCCAAGGGGCCGGCCGGGATTTCGCCAGCGATCCGGGGCGCGGAGTTGGGAAGCGTCGACGCGTCGGGCAGGCGTTGGTCCGGGGCGTCGGTCTCGAGCAACAGTCGGTCGGGTGGGACGTGGAGGAACGCCTCGCGCTGGTGCTGTTTGCGTTCGTGCGCGAAGTAGCCCGGGAGGGAGAAGTAAGCGCCCAGCTTTGCCAGCGGTGCCACCATCTCGGCCGGTCCACCGTAGGAATGCAGGAGGAAGCCGCAGACCGGTCGAGGGCCAGCCCGCAGGCAGTCGAACAAGCGACCCCAGGCCTGGAGACAGTGAATGCTGACCGGCCGGTTCCGTTCCGCCGCGAGTCGGAGTTGGCGGACGAACATTTCCTCCTGGGCGACGAAATCCAGGCCGCGCTTCCAGCGGTCCAGGCCGATTTCGCCCACGCCAGCGCCCGGGGTGGAGTCGAGGAACCTGATGAGTGTCTGTTCCCACTGGTAGGTTCGTTCGGCCACGCACCAGGGGTGATAACCGAAGCTGGGATGCACCAGGTCGGGATGGCGGCATGCCAGTTCGGCGACGGCCGGCCAATCGGCTTCGGCGGCGCCGTTGACGACCATGCGCACGACGCCCGCGGCGCGACACGCGGCAACGAGGTCGTCCTGGCGGCCGCCGAAACGTTCATCCTGGAGATGATTGTGGGCGTCGTAGAGTGGCATCGCGAGAAGCGTCCGACAGGGCGGCCATCACCGGCTTGCGGCTCAAAGGCGACTCGACCCCAACCAGGTGAAGGCGTGGGCCAGGACGTCGTGGCCGCCGGTGGCAATGATCCCGCCATGACCGGGCACGATACGATCTACGTCCCACTCCAGTTCCCACAGGTTGGCAGCTATTTGGTTGAGCATACGTCGCTCCGACCAGCCTCAACGGTTCTGGAGGGCATGGAGCTGCACTGCGACCGGTTGCTTCAGCGTGAGGGTGGTCTCAAGCTGACGCATGGTTTCGGCGGGCGGCGCGTGAAGCAGTCCGGCGAACGTCACGAAGTGTTGGGTCGGCGGCGAGTTCTCGATGCCCACCCCGCCGGCTCCCTCACCGGGAGCCACGTGATGCACGGCGGGCGTTCCGGGCGTGATCAAACCCAAGGCCAGTTTGTCCGCGTTGAACTTGATGCCCCACGTGGTGTCGGCGGCCCGGACCTGGGCCGGCACGCCGTCCGCCTCGCGTCCGACGGGTCCTGACTGACCATTCGAGAACAGCCACGTCCCCGGTGCTGGTCCGTCGGCGGCGAAGTTCTTCGGATCATCGAAATCCCAGTACATCGAGGTTGGCTCTCCCAGGAAAACCTCGTACCAGCTCGCCCCGCCGTAGAACCGGAGCGTCTTCTCGTGGCCCGCGGCGTCGGTGCACTGGAACTCGACCATCGCCGGCCCGCGGGCCCGTGGCTCAAGCTGATAGGCCGAGGAGCGTCGGGGGTTGATGTCGCTGAAGCCGGCCCAGCCGCTTTCGCCGGGCATGGTGAGATCACGATTGCCCGCCGCCTTGACTTCCCAGCGGTAAACGTGGGCGCCTTCGCGGCCCAACTGCGCGCGGATCCTGTCGTTCTCGATCCAATGTCCGCCCTGACTGGCGGGACGGGTCCTGACCGCCCCCGGCAGCGGTTCGGGCGGCTGGGGGCGGCCGAGGTATACGTGCACGTTGACGGTTTGCTGCGGTTGCAGAGGTTCGGGCAAGATGAACACGAGCCGCTGCTTGCCGGTGTCGCCAAGCGGATCCAGTTGCGCCAACAGCTCCCGTGGCGGCGCGCTGGCTGGCAGCGAGAAAGCGCGGATGGGTTTCGCCGCCAGGTCCGTGGGCAACGTCAATTCGACCTCGACCGGCAGATGCACCCGGTCGGCCGCGCCTGCCTCGACGGTCAAGCCGAGCCGATGCGTGGCCGCGGTGTCGAGCCACGGCGCCTCGGGTGCGAGCGGTGACGGGGCCACTCCGCGGGGCGTGAGCCGTCGGGTGAGGGGCTTGGGCAGGGTGAACCCGATGGTATCCGGTGCGGGCCAACCGCGGCCGCTGCGAATGTCGGCACCGGCAGCGGCCACCTTTTGCAGGAGGGCGTCGTACTGGTTCACGGCGTTGGTGTAGCGCCGCAGGGTCCAGTCCAGCGCGTAGGGCTTGCTCTCGGCCAGCCAGAGCGACGCGAACTCGCGGCCCAACGCGGCATGCGCTTCGCGGTTTTGGCGGATGAGTTGCTCGATCGGGGCGAGCGCCTCGGGCCCGGCCTGGGTGGCGTGGGCCTGCTCGTAGCGCTCGACCACTTCGAGACCGTCGAGCATCCGTTGCCCGATTCGTTCTATGCGGCGGGCGCCAAAGTGGAGGGTCTCCACCACGACTTGATTGTGCCGTGCCTCGCCGCGGCAGGCCTCGAGGTGAGCGAGGGCGGGGCGCACGATGGCCAGCAGTTCGGCGGCGGCGGACCGGATGGCGGCGGGCCGGGTTCGCGGGAGGAAGTCCGGTTCCCAGAAGCGCGCGTTGAACATGCCCTTCATGGCGGGGAGGCGGTGGGTCTGCGTCAGGAGGGCGACGGCTTGGCCGAAGCGGTCGCCGGCCTCGCCGAAGAGCACGGCGCCGACGCGGCGGTTGAAGGCCTCGAACGGGGTGGTGGACGCGTTCCAGGCGCACTCGGCGGCCCAGGCATCGGCGTGCCACTTGACGGCGTTGAGGGCTTCGCCGTCGTCTTCCCAATCGGTGTTGATCATGCCGAGGGCGCCGTGCTTCACGCCGTCGCGGACGAAGTGCTGGATGTTGGTCACGGCCACGCCGAAGTCGGGCAGGATGCGGCTCCAGTTGTTGACGCCGGGGCAGACGAAGAACTCGTAGCCGGAGCGGGCGAACGGGAC
The DNA here is from genome assembly GCA_015075445.1 of Verrucomicrobiales bacterium. Classification (GTDB taxonomy): domain Bacteria; phylum Verrucomicrobiota; class Verrucomicrobiia; order Limisphaerales; family J093; genus DSVZ01. The sequence goes on along the minus strand of JABTUJ010000019.1, from coordinate 92,188 downwards.
GATCTGGTCCTCGAAGTTGGGGCGGGCATCGTAGCCCCAGGTGAGCATGATGGTGTCCTTGGGGATCTGGTCGAGGTGGTCGGGATGTTGGAGGATGATGTCGCCCCACATCATCATGCGCTTGTTGTGTCGCGTCCGGAGCAGGTCATGCACGCGGCGGAGGTGCCGGACGTACACGCCGCCCACGCCGATCTCGGCGGCGAGGTCGCGAGACGGGCCGGTGCCCAGGCCCCAGGTCTCGTCGCAACAGACATTGAACCAGGGAAAGGGAAGCAGGGGGCAGACCTCGGCATAGAGGTCCTCAAGCAACCGATAAGTCTCCTCGCGGACCGGCGTGAGCACATCGGTGGTTTCGCGGAGGGCGGCGTATTCCGGATGCTTGAGGATGTGGGCGAAGTGCCCGAAGGACTGTTGGTTGCCGAGGATCTCGACGTGCTGGGGGCGGGCGTAAGCGACCAGGGCCTGCAGGTCTTCCGGGGTCAGCGAGCCGTCGGGAGGACCGATCCGCGGGTGTTTCCGGAAGGCGAACTGGTACTCCATGTAGTAGGTCATGAGGTTCAGCTTGAGGAAGGACGCCAGGGACGCCTCGAACTGCAACGTCTCCAGCTTCGAACTGGGACCGCGCGTGAGGTCATCCTGGAAACAGCGCCACCGAAGGGACGGCCAGTCGCGGATCGTAAGCGCGGGCAGGGAGTGGCCGCGGCGGTTGGCGCGGATCAGTTGCCGCAGCGTTTGCAGGCTGTAATGCAGGCCGGCGGGGGTGGCCGCGGCGCTCACCATGGCGTTCTCATCGACCTCGAGGGTGTAGCCTTCCGGATGCTCGCCGGGGGGTTGACTGGCGCGGGGGCCGGGCGACGGGTCAGGCGACGCGTTGGCGCGCAGACGAAAGACCAGGTTCGGCGATGCGCTCGCCTGCACCTGGACAGTGGGCAGGCCGGCGCGCTGCAGTTCTTCGTTCAGCAGTTGGTCGGCGATCGCGGCCTGAGCCGCGGGGGCTTCCAGGATGAGCGGGCGATCGAGGGCGAACGCACCGGCCTGCCGCTGCACCTCCTTGGGGAAGGGGATCAGCCGCAGGTCGTCCGCATCGTCGACGGCGGCGAAGGAGGGGCCGATCACGAGCGCCAAGAGGAGAGGAGTCAATCGGAGCATAGGAGGGATGGGTCAAGGGTCGAGCACGTCTAAAGGGAGAACCACAACATCGTCAAACCAGGCGGAGGTTTCGAAGACCCGCAGCCCGATCGCGCCGCGAAGCACCGGTGCTGCTTCATCGCGGATGTCCAGGAGCGGACGCGTGTCGTCGTGGAGCGGGTTGAACCAGACCTGGAGCCGGGGTCCTTGCGCCGCCACGCGCAGTCGGTGCCACGTGTTGAGTTCGACGGGGGCCGGGCGCTGGGACAAGTCCACCGAGGCCAGGGGTTGCCACGCGTGGTTCATGCGACCGAGGTAGAGCGTGGTGGTGTTGAACCCCACGTAGTAGCCCTGCATCTGGTCGGGGCCGGGGCCAGGGTTGTTCACGCGGAAGACCAGGCCGGCGTTGCCCTTGGGTTCCTTCAGCAGGACCGTTGCCTCCAGCAGGTAATCGGTCCACGCCGGATCGCCCGCGACGAGCTTGCTCCTTCCCTCAAGCGGCAGGAACCGGCTGCCGGCCTCGCCCGCAGCGTCGGTGAAATGCGTCCAGCCGGGGGGCGGTTGCATCTGCCCGCCGCCGAGCGACTGGAAATCCTCGAACAGGAGGGCGCGGCGTTCGCCAGTGGTGTAGCTGCGGATCGCCTCGGCTTCGGCATAGGAAACGGGCGAACCGTCCGGCCAGAGCAGGCCGCACCAGGGGATGGCGGGTTCGGGGGTTCCGTCGGGCGTCCCCCAATACCAGCGGCAATGCGAGTTGCCGACCATGAGTTCCCAGCAGAGATAGACGCCCGGGACGGTTCGGCCGGCCGCCTGCCGCGAGCGCAGCCAGTGGATCACCTCGATGGGTGAACCGTTGCTGCGCGGTTTGCCGCCGTACCAGCGGGCTCCGGCCTCGGTAAAGACGGTGCCTTTGCGCGGGTTCAAGTCCGCCTGCCGGTTCCATTGGCCGGCGAAGTCGTCCTCGTAGTTGTGGGCGTTGACGATGTCGGTGAAGGGATGGTCGTCCCAACAGGCGATCACGGGCTGGGACGGCGCGAGCTCCTTGGCCCAGCCGTAGGCCAGTTCCCGCAGCTTCACGCTGAAGGCGTTCTTCAGGTCGGGCTCGTTGTACGTCTCCCACCAGAGCACGCGGGGGTCGGTGCGATGGGCCCGGATGACGTCCTGCACGTAGCGCTGGAACTTCGGCAGGTTCTCGTCCACGCGCTCCGCATCCTGCAGGGCGGCCCAGCGGCCGTTATGGCGGCCGTCCACGGGAGGGGGCGTCGTGAGCGTGATGCCGCTGCGGTTCCAGCAGTCGTCGAAGAAGGTGAACCCCGGTCGGATCTGGTGGCGATGGCAGATGGCGAGGAACTCCTCGAGGCGGGCGAGGAAGCGGTCGCGCCCGGCGTCATAGACCAGGTTGTGGAGGTAGACGCGGAGGGTGGTGAGGCCGAGGTGCCGGCGGGCGGCGGCCAGTTCCTGCTCGATGAGGTCCGGCCGGAACTCGTGCCACATCTGCACCTGGTTGGCGGCGTAGGCCGGCGTGTAGTTGGCGCCCACCCACTTCGCGGTGTCGTACGGCACGCGCGCCGCACTCGGTGTGCGGGGCATCCAGACGGCCATCTCACCGGCGCCACGGTGATTCCAGGCGTAGTACGGAACGAGCCGCAACGGGACCGGTTCCGTGCTGCGGAGGTTGTCGGCGGCGACGACGCGCTGGCCGGTGCCCTCAAGCACGGTCACGCCGCCCAGCAGGTCGGCCCGCGGCACCGGGGTCAGAGTCGCGTCGTCCGGCAGGATCAGGTTCAACGCTGCTCCGCCGTGGTCCACGCCCTCGACGCAGTAAACCAGCGGTCCACGTTCCACCGCAACACAGCCGCGGTCCTGGACGACGCGCTCGTGAGCAAGCACGCGCCGGACGGGCATCGGCAGGTTCAGCTCAAGCTGATCGCCCGTTTGCCAGACGCGATGCAGGGAGGCGTATCCCGCTTCATCGGTGAAAGGCACCGGCTCGCCGTTCAGTCGCAGTGTGACGGCTGCGGCGCTGGGGTCCGCATAGCGATAGAGGTCGCCGGGCAGCGGTCGGCCACGGGCCCAACCGGGGATGCGAAGGTGCAGACCGACGGCCGGTGCGGGAGCGGACACGATCTCGACGCGGACACGTCCGTCCCACGGGTAACGCGTGTGCTGCCGGAGCACCAGTTCGCCCGCAGGGAGACGGAGTCGGGCCTGGCCTTCGGCGAAGAGGTTGATGAACGCGCGGTTGGACTGCACCGCATAGAAGTAGTCGCCCACGCGAGGGATGAGGCGAACGAGGTTGACGGGACAACACGGGCATCCGGTCCAGGCGAACCGGTCGGGCTGACCCTGGTTGAAGGCGCGCCGGCCGTCGGCCTCAAGGGGGTTCACGTAGAAGAACCGGTCCCCGCTCAAGGCGATCCCGGCAAGGACGTTGTTGTAGAGCGAGCGCTCGAGCACGTCCAGATAGGTCGGGTCGCCGCTGGCCAGGTAGAGGCGGTGTTGCCAGAAGACGTTGGCGATGGCGGCGCAGGTCTCGGCGTAGGCCAGGTCGTTGGGCAGGTCGTAATCGCCGCCAAATCCCTCGCTGTGCCGGCTGTGGCCCAGACCGCCGGTCAGGTACAGCTTGCGCTCCACGAGGTTGGTCCATTTGCGGCGCAGGAGGTCGGCGAGTTCCGCATCACCGCGGAGACGCGCGACGTCGGTGGCGGCGGCGAACAGGTACAGCATCGCCACCGCGTGGCCGCGGGCTTCATCGCCGGCGAGCGGGGGAGGGCCTTGCGACCAGGCCGTGGGGAGGTGACGCGCGTTGTCAATGAGGGAGGCGGCGAGCTCGAGCCACCTGGGATCGCCGGTGACCTCGTGCAGTTTCACCAGCGCCAACTCGACCTCCGGGTGGCCGGAGACACGGAAAAGCTCGCCGCCCGCGTGGGTGCGACGCAACAACTCCGCGGCGCGACACGCCACGGCCAGGAAGTTCGTGGCCCCGGAGAGCCGGTGGTGTTCGACCGCGGCTTCGATCAGGTGGCCCATGCTGTACGACTCGCAGGTGCGGCTGGTCTCGTCGCTGAAGCGGCGATAAGCCGGTTCGGTGAGCTGGAGATGGGGGAACAGGTAACCATCGGCGGTTTGCGCTGCCGCGATGCTCTGGAGGATCTGCCCGGCCTGCTGCGCCAGCACCGGATCCGGTCGCAGCCGCCCGGCCGCAGTCATGCCTTCGAGCGTCTTGTACACGTCTGAGTCGCCCCACATGTAGCCGCGATAGGCCTCCGAACGGTCGCCCGCCAGGATCCGGAAACCGCCGAGCGAACCCTGGCGTTCGAGCTCGCGCAGCAGGTGAGGGATGGTGGCGACGCGGTGAGTCTCGATCCGGGGAGCCCAGAAGGTATCGGAGAACGCGACGTCCGTGAACGGAACAGCCTGCGGCGTCGCGGCGGTGGCGGGGAGCCCGACAACCAGTGCGGAGAGGAGCCGCCAAGTACGCCAGGCGGTCAGGGGAGCTTTCCTGGGCGCGAGGAGTGTAGGATGTTCGGTTGCTGCGTCGCGAAAAAAATGAAGGCCGGGAGGCTATGGAAGCAAGGGCGCGAGACAGAATTCCGGCTGCCTCGTCGGCTGATCCTCTGTGTCCTCCCGAGCTCTGTGCTGAATCCTGGTCCGGTTCATCAGCACAGAGCTCGGGAGGACACAGAGAACAATCGCAGCGGACAGCCATCCTTTCGGTATCTAGCTTTCTAGGTGCCTCGGCGCAAAATCGAGCCCAGAACGAACCATCCGAAGATTGGTGTCGCACACCCCGTCCGGTGGGGGTGGAAAACCATCTTGACGCTCGGGGCACAGGCTTCTACGGTGCCCGGCGAAACGATTACACCGCTGGTTGTCCAGCACGGCCAAGTCGGACAGATTATCTGCCGGCTTTTTTCTTTCTCAGCAGGTGAGTCGGCTATGAACAACGAACTGTTGGCGGTATTCGAGTACTGGGAGCGCGAGAAGGGCATCCGCCGGGATGTCCTGGTGGCGGCTGTCCAGAGCATGCTCACGACCGCCGCACGCAAGGCCATCGGTCCGGCCCGCGACCTCACGTGCAGCGTGGACGCGAAGACCGGCGAGGTGCGGGCGTGGGCCAAGCTGATTGTGAGCGAGAAGGTCATTTCGAAGCATGACCAGATTTCCCTGGTGGAGGGCCGGCGTCTGAAGCCTGACGCCCAGATTGGCGACGAACTCCAGGTGGAGATTGGCGCGGATCAGATTCAGCAGATCTTCGGCCGCATCGCTTCGCAATACGGCAAACAGGCGCTGATGCAGGAGATCCGGAAGGCGGAGAAGCAGTTGATTCTGGAGGAGTTCAAGGACCGGGTGGGGGACATCGTGGCGGGGACGGTGCGGCGGTTCGAGAAGTCGGATGTGAGTGTGGATCTGGGGCGGTACGAAGCCATTCTGCCCAACCGGGAGCGGGTGCCGACGGAGGAGTACCAGGTAGGGGAGCGCCTGCGCTGCTACGTGAAGGCGGTCGAGAACACCCTGCACGGTCCGGAGATCATCCTGTCGCGATCCGATCCGCAGTTTGTGATCAAGCTGTTCCAGCTCGAGGTCTCCGAGATTGCGGACGGGACGATCGAGATTCGGGGCATTGCGCGCGAGCCGGGTTTTCGTACCAAGCTCGCGGTTTATTCCCGGGATCCGAAGGTGGATCCGGTGGGGGCGTGTGTGGGGCTGCGGGGCCAGCGGGTGAAGAACATCGTGCGCGAATTGAACAACGAGCGGGTGGACATCATCCCGTGGTCGGCCGACTTGAGGACCTTCATCACGGCCGCGCTGAATCCAGCACGGATCAAGAGTTTCGAGGTCGATCCGGACCGGCAGCGGGTGCATCTGCTGGTGAACGCCGAGCAGTTGTCGCAGGCGATTGGGAAACGCGGCCAGAACGCCCGGCTGACTTCGCGCCTGGTGGGGTGGCAGGTGGACATTGACGCCGAGCCGGTGGTGAGCACCGGGTTCGAGGAGAAGGTCGCCCAGGCGGTAAGCGCGCTGGCGTGTGTGCCGGGGATCACGCAGGAGCAGGCGGATGCCCTGGTGCATCATGGATTTCTGAGTCTGGAGGACCTGCTCCAGGCCGAAGAGGCGGATCTGGCCGGTTTCGAAGAGATCGGCGAGAGTGCTGCCGAGGTGCTGGCGGCCGCCCGAACCGAGGCGGCGCGGCGGATGGTAACGGTGACCCCGGAACGGGTGGCTTAGCGGCCGCCGCGGGGTGGGGGATCGTGCCGGGACGAGGTTGCCCGCACGGTCAACGACATTGGACTGGAATCAACTATGCCCGTTCGCATTTATGAAATTGCCAAGAAGCTCGGCGTCGAGAGCAAGGTGGTCCTTGCCAAAGCCAAGGATCTTGGCATCACGAATGCGCGAGTACCTTCGAGTTCGCTCGACAAGATCACAGCGGAGTATCTCGAGGAACAGCTCGGCTTCGTAGCGCCGGCTCCGGCGGCACCGGAAGCCTTCACGCCCGCCGCGGCGGCGCCGGAGGTGGCCGCCCCAGGGGAACCCGTGGCGCCCGTGCCGGTTGCGCTGGCGCCGGAGGCTCTCCCCCCGGATGAACCGGCACCGGTCGAAGCCCCGGCGGTGGCGCCTCCCGCGGTCGAGGCGACAGCGCCCTCCCCGTCAGTCGCCCCGGCTCCGGGAGCAACCGGTGAGACGTCTCCGGCGGTGACTTCTCCGGCCCCTCCCGCTCCTTCCCCAGAAGTGCCAGTCGAATTGCCGAGCCCACCGGCCGCGGCTCCGCCCGCGGAGCCACCGTCGGCCGCCGAACCGTTGCCCGCGCCCGTCCCGGCGCCGGCGCCTGTCGCGGAGACTGCTGCCCCGCCCGAGGCACCGGCACCGGTGCCGGCACCGGCAGCGCCCGAGGTATCCGCGGCAGCACCGATGCCGGTGACGCCGGAGGCTGCGTGCTTACGTCGCCCGTGGGCCATTCCGCCGCTGGCTGCTGGGGCGGTACCAGTTGCCCTCCGCCGCCACTCTGCCGAGCCGCCGCAGCTCCAAGATCGGCGACAAGTGGTCGGTTTTATCGATCTCGGCCCGGGTCGGGTCCGGGCGACAGATCGGGGAGCCGCACGAGGCGGGGCGGTGCGTCCAGGGGCTGCCCGGCCCGAACCGGCGCGGGGTCGCGACGGGCGGGAACCGGGGACACCGGTGCGGCCGGGGGCGGGTGCGGGTCGGCCGGGTGTCGGGGGTGGCGTGTCGGCGCGGGGGCCGGCGCGAGCGGCGGCATCGGCACCGGCGTTGCCAACGGGGGCGGAGATTACGTTGCGGCCGCCGATCATCGTGCGGGACCTGGCCGAGCGCATGGGCAAGAAGCCGTTCCAGGTCATCGCGGATCTGATGGAGCAGGGGGTGTTCGCGACGGTGAACCAGGCGATCGAACCGGAAGTGGCGCAGCGGGTGTGTGCCAAGCACAACTTCCGTTTCAAGGTCGAGCGGCGGGCCAAGGGCGAAGGCGTCCATGCGCCGGTGAAGAAGGAGGAGCCGCTGGACCCGACGGATCGGCCTGAGGACCTTCAGTTGCGGGCGCCCGTGGTTACGATCATGGGCCACGTGGACCACGGCAAGACCACGCTGTTGGATGTGATTCGGAAGAGCAACGTGGCGGCGGGCGAGGCCGGGGGCATTACCCAGCACATCGGCGCCTATACGATCGCGGTGCCGCACCCCGAGCGGAAGAGTGAGCTCCAGCAGATCACCTTCCTGGATACGCCCGGGCATGCGGCGTTCAGTGCGATGCGGGCGCGCGGTGCCAACGTGACGGACATCGTGGTGCTGGTGGTGGCGGCCAACGACGGGGTCATGCCGCAGACGCTCGAGGCCCTCAGCCACGCCCAGGCGGCCGGGGTCCCGATCGTGGTGGCGGTCAACAAGTGCGACCACCCGAATGCCAACCCGATGCTCGTGCGGAGCCAGCTTCAGGAGAAGGGGCTGATCCCGGATGAGTGGGGGGGCAACACGTTTTTCGTCGACGTCTCCGCCCTCACCCGGCAGGGCGTGGATCGGTTGCTTGAGATCCTGTGCTTCCAGGCCGACCTGCTCGAGCTCAAGGCCAATCCCCGACGCCTCGCGAAGGGCAACGTGGTTGAGTCCGGTCTGGAGCCTGGCGGTCCGACGGCCACGGTGCTGGTGCGCAACGGGACGTTGCGGGTGGGCAATCTCATTCTCTGCGGCGAGCATTACGGGCGGGTGCGGGCGCTGATCAACGAGGAGAACAAACGGTTGAAGGAGGCCGGGCCGTCCGTGGCGGTGCGCGTGCTCGGGTTGAATGGGGTTCCGGAAGCGGGCATCCCGTTCATCGTCATCGAGTCGGAAAAGGAGGCGCGGGCGATCACGGCCGAGCGGGCCCAGGCGGCTCAGCACCAGGACAAGGCCCCCCCGCCGTCGCGCACGCTCGAGAATCTGCTGCAGCAGTTGTCGGAGGAGTCCGCCAAGGTGCTGAAGGTGATCGTCAAGGCCGACACGCAGGGGTCGGTCGAGGCCATCGTGGATGCGCTCAAGAAGATTGACAGTGAGAAGGTCTCGCTGGAGGTCATCCACCATGCCGTGGGCACGGTCACCGAGCGGGACGTGATGCTCGGGTCCGCCTCGAAGGGGGTGATCCTCGGTTTCCACACCCGGGTGGACAGCAGTGCGGCCGAGCTGGCGAAGCGGGAGGGAGTGCAGATCAAGCTGTACGCGATCATCTACGAGCTGGTGGACCAGGTGAAGGAAGCCATGGCCGGGCTGCTCGAACCGACCCTCAAAGAGTCCGTGTTCGGGACGGCCGAGGTGCGCAAGGTCTTCGAGCTCTCGAAGGGGGGCAACGTCGCGGGTTGCGTCGTGCTCAACGGCCGGATCGTCCGGGGCAAGGCGCGGGTCATGCGCCGCCGCAATCTCATCTTCGAGGGGCTCATCCAGACGCTGCGGCGGTTCCAGGACGAGGTCAACGAGGTGCGAGCCGGCATGGAATGTGGGATCCGGCTCGACGGCTTCGACCACATCGAGGTGGGCGACCACGTCGAGTGTTATACGCTCGAACGCGTCGCTGCCAAACTCTAGCGCGGCGCCGGGTCACCGTCGCCTTAAGCCCCATGCAAGGTCGCCGTCACGCGCGCGTCCGTGAATTGCTCAAGCGGGAGCTGAGCGCCATTCTCCTGCGCGAGTTTCCTCCCGGCCAGAACGGTCTGCTGGCCGTGAACGAGGTGGTGGTGGCGGGCGACCTCAAACGCGCCACCGCCTACATCGGGATCGTGGGCACGGCGGAACAACGACAGAGCGCGCCGGCGTTGCTCAAGGAGCACCGGCTCCGGTTGCAGGCGCTCCTGGGTCACGCCGTGGCCCTCAAATTCACCCCCGAACTGCGTTTCGTCATCGACGACGCCATCGTTCGGGGCAATCGCGTCCTCGAGATCCTGGACGATCTCGAGAAGACCCTGCCTCCCGAAGTCCCGTGAGGTCCGGCTTCCGTCCGGCCATTCGCCGTCGCTGTCGCCCATGAAATCCCGTCCCCAGATCGCGGTTCGCATCCTCGAAGCCCTCAAGGACACCACCACCCTCTGCATCGTCGGTCATGGTCGTCCGGACGGCGACTGCGTGGGGTCCCAGATCGCGCTCGCGCTCGCGCTCCAGGCGGAGGGCAAGCAGGTCACGGTGTGGAACGAAGACCCGGCCCCCACCAAGCTGCGCTTCCTGGATCCCGACCGCCTGCTCCAGGCCCCGGTGCCGGGCCGCCGCTTCGATTGTGTGATCGCCCTCGACTCGGCCTGTCCAGAACGGCTGGGCACCGTCCGCGACTGCATTCAGGACCGCGGCTTGCTCATCAACATCGACCACCACACCAGCAACACCCGTTTCGGCGACATCAACTGGGTCAGCCGCCGCGAGCCTTCCACCGGCGAGCTCGTCTTCCGCCTGCTGAAGTACGCCGGGTGGCCGGTCACCCCGCGGATCGCCGACTGCCTGTTCGCCGCCGTTTCAACGGACACGGGTTCCTTCCAGTACGCCTCGACCCGCTCGTCGACCTTTGCGATTGCGGGGGAACTGGTGAAGCGCGGGGCCAACGTCGGCCGGGTCTGCCACGAGGTCTACCAGTCCTATTCCCTCGCTCGGCTGCGCCTGGTGCGCCACGTGTACCTCCACTTCCACCTCACCCACGGCAACCGCACCGCCTACTTCTGGCTCAAGCCGGCGGACTTCGCCCGCACCGGCTCGGAACGTTCCGATTCCGAGGGCCTGATCGACCACATCCGGGCCATTGAACCTGTGGTGGTCGCGTGCGCCTTCGAGGAGGTCGAGCCGAACCTCGTGCGCCTGAGCCTCCGCTCGAAGAACCCAGCCGTGGACGTCAATCAGGTCGCGTCCCGTTTCGGCGGGGGCGGTCACCCGGGAGCGGCGGGGGCGCGCATTCCCGGCAAGCCCCTCGCGGTCCAGCGCCGGGTCCTCAATGTGATCAAGAAAGCCCTCGCCCTCACCCCCCGATGCCCCTGACCACCTACGATCCCTTCGACGGCGCCCTGCTCGTGGACAAGCCCTCCGGGCCCACTTCCCATGATGTGGTGGACCGCCTTCGCCGGCGCTTCGGCATCAAGAAGGTGGGCCACGCGGGCACGCTCGATCCGAACGCCACCGGGCTCCTCATCCTGCTCCTGGGCCGGGGCACACGGCTTTCCGAGAAGCTCATGTCGGCCGACAAGGCCTACGAAGGCACGCTCAAGCTGGGCGAGACCACGGACAGCTACGATGCCGACGGCGCGGTGACGGCCACGGCGCCGGTTCCGGCGCTGACCCTGGAGGCGCTCAACGCCGCCGCGGAGACATTCGTGGGGGATCTGCTCCAGACCCCGCCCATGGTCTCCGCGGCCAAGGTGGGCGGTGTGCCGCTCTACAAACTGGCGCGCAAAGGGGTCGAGGTGGAACGGAAGCCGCGCCTCGTGCACGTGTACAAGTTCCGGTTCAGCGATTACCAGCCCCCGATCGGGTCGTTCCGCGTCGCGTGCACGAAGGGCACCTATGTGCGAAGCCTGGCGCACGAGCTGGGCCTGAAGCTCGGGTGCGGGGCCCATCTCGCCACGCTGCGGCGGGTGGCTTCGGGGCGCTTCCTCGTCCGCGATGCGATCCCGTACCCGGAGGTGCTCGAGCTTGGTCCGGGCGAACTGGCGGCGCGGGTGATCCCGTTCCTGAAACTGGCGGCCGCGGAATAGGACGGGGCAGGGGGCTTTGAAGACGATCCGCCAGCCCTCCGAGCTTGTGGCCGCGGGCCGGCCCGTGGCGGTGGCGATTGGCGTTTTCGACGGGGTGCATCTCGGCCATCGCGCGGTCATCGGGCGGATGATCGCCGCGGCGCGTCAGCGGGATGGCCTGGGCGTGGTGGTCACCTTTGACCGGCACCCGAACGCGGTGGTCGCGCCCGACCGCACGCCTCCGGCGCTGCAATCGCTCGCGCAACGGCTCCGGGTGTTTGCGGAACTGGGGGCCGATGCGACGTGGTGCATCCACTTTGACGCGGCCTTCAGCCGCCACACGGGCGAACAGTTTGTCCGTGACCTGGTGGGGGGCTTCGGGTGGGTCACGGCGGTTTGTGTGGGCAGCGGGTTTCAGTTCGGCCATCGCCGGCAGGGGAACGTGGCCCTGCTCGAACGGCTCGGGGCCGAACTGGGCTTCGTGACCGAGGCCGTGGAGCCGTTGCGGGTCGAGGGCCAGATCGTCAGCAGCACGCTCGTGCGCGAGTTCATCGGGCGGGGGGCTCTCGAGGCGGCCAGGCGGCTCCTCGGGCGTCCTTACGCGCTGGCGGGTGAAGTCGTCCGCGGCGCCCAGCTTGGGCGTCAGCTTGGATTTCCGACCGCCAACCTGGACGTGCGCGGCCGGGTGCTGCCGCCGCACGGAGTCTATGCCGCGCAGGTGCCTCAGCCGGAAGGGATCCTCGGAGCGGTCATGAATCTCGGCGTGCGACCGACGGTGGATGCCCGCCCCGCGATGCCGCACCTCGAGGTGCACCTGCTGGACACCGAGCGGGACCTTTACGGCCAGGAGCTCGAGGTCGTGCCCGTGGCGCGGCTTCGCGACGAAGTCCGGTTCGATTCGCTCGAAGCGCTCCGGGCCCAGATTGCGCGTGACGTGATCGCAGCGCGTCGGACCCTGCGACTGCCTCTGGCTTCCGACGCGCCCGCAGACGGGATGCCACCGTGAACCGGCACGGAAAAAGCTGAACGTCCGGGCTGGAGCTCGTGTCCATGAGCGCGTAGGATCGTCGCCCATGAATTCTGGAATCACGGCCATCAACGCCGAGGTGCAGCAGGCCAGTCAGTTCTTGCCGCCGTTGTTGGCGGAGATCGGCAAGGTCATTGTCGGCCAGAAATACCTGGTCGAACGCCTGGTCATCGGGCTGCTGGCCAACGGCCATGTGCTGCTCGAAGGGGTGCCCGGCCTGGCGAAGACGCTCGCCGTCAAGACGCTGGCCGCCTGCTTGGACGTCAAGTTCGCCCGGCTGCAGTTCACGCCGGACATGTTGCCGGCGGACGTGGTGGGCACGCAGATCTACGTGCCGGGCGAGCGGAAGTTCGCGGTGCGGCAGGGCCCGATCTTCGCCCACCTGATCCTGGCCGACGAAATCAACCGGGCGCCCGCGAAGGTGCAGAGCGCGTTGCTCGAGGCGATGCAGGAGAAGCAGGTCACCATCGGGGACCAGAGCTTCAAGCTGGAAGAACCGTTCCTGGTGCTGGCCACGCAGAACCCCATCGAACAGGAGGGCACCTACCCGCTGCCCGAGGCGCAGGTGGACCGGTTCATGTTGAAGCTGCGCATCGGCTACCCGTCGCGCGAGGAGGAGCGGCAGATCCTCGATTCCATGGCGCGCACCAGCGGCCAGCCCGCCGCCCACGCGGTGGTCCAGCCGAAGGCCATCCTCGAGGCGCGCGAGGTCCTGAACCACGTGTACGTGGACGACAAGGTGAAGGACTACATCGTGGACCTGGTCTGCTGCACGCGCGAGCCGGACCACTACAAGATCCCGGTCAAGGACTTCATCCAACTGGGCGCCTCACCCCGCGCCACCATCGCCCTCACGCTCTGCGCCAAGGCGCACGCGTTCCTGCGCGGACGCGGCTACGTCACGCCGCAAGACGTCAAGACCATCGGCATGGACGTCCTTCGCCACCGCGTCGCCATCACCTACGAGGCCGAGGCGGAGGAGAAGACGCCCGAGAGCGTGATCCAGCGCATCTTCGACGAACTGCCGGTGCCCTGAGATAGAGGCTTATGATTTGGACGAGTGTTTGTGTCAGAACCATCCCATGAGAGAGGAACGTGCGGACAGGGTTGCGGTCAGCCGCGCCCGGTGGAACGGGGGCAGGCGGGTCGAAGCACGCCAGAGAGCAGAGTTGGTCCTGCGGGTGGAACGTGGCGAACTCACGGCGGCCCAGGCGAATGACGAGGCGAGTCTGTTCAAGCGTGAGGACGACTACGGACCGCTGGACTTGAAGGGCTTCCTGGAGCAGTTGGACCGCGTCCGCTTCGCTTCGACCTGCCGTGCCCGCCGCCGCTAGCCAGCCCTACGGCTTCAACGAGCTGAAGGTGGTGTTCGAGAGGCTCGAACAGCTCCGCCATCCCTGTGTGCTCATCGGTGGCCAGGCCGTGGGGTTCTGGGTGGCCCGCTATTCCCGGTTGGCTCCGGTGCCCGGGTTGACGATCGCCGAGGTGGAGATGCTCTCGTTAGTGGACCGCGTGGGTGGCCATGAGGTCCGCGTGCTAAACCCGGTGGCCCTGATCATTTCCAAGGCCTGGAATGTCGCCAACCTCGACCAGACTGACCGGCACGATGCCGAGCAACTGCTGGTATTGGTGACCGTTGTGCGGCTGTTCCTTGGGCAGTTGCTCGGAGCGGCCGGAGCAGATCGCTCACGGCTGCGTGGCTTCCTGAAGCTGCTCGAACGGTTCATGGCGTTCGCCGAGCGGCCCACTGCCAGGAGGGCGGCCAGGCGGTGCGGCGTCGATTGGACTCAGTGCCTTCCTCTCACCAACATCGCATCCAGTCCGATTCCCGCCGTACGTCGGTTCCGGGAGATCCGCCTGCCGCGCTGGCGTGCGGGGCTGGCACGACCAGAGTGCCTGTCCCCACGGCCCGGTACGTGGCGCAGGCTGTTGGAGCTTCTGGCTCAGGACGCCGCGAGCACACCGCTTGCGCCGCGTTCGTCGGATCCTCAGACTCCGCGGCGGCTAAAGCCATGATCCCCCGCGAGATCCTCAAGAAGATCCGGCTGATCGAGCTGCGCACGACGCGGCTGGTGAGCGAGACCCTCGCCGGCCAGTACCACAGCGTCTTCAAGGGACAGGGGATGAACTTCGACGAGGTCCGGGAGTACCAGCCCGGCGATGACGTGCGGGCCATCGACTGGAATGTCACCGCGCGGATGGATCACCCGTTCATCAAGAAGTTCGTCGAGGAACGCGAGCTCACCGTCATGCTCGTGGTCGACCTCAGCGGCTCAGGACTCTTCGGCTCCGGCGACCAGTCAAAGCGCGAGCTCGCTGCGGAAATCGCCTCGGTGCTCGCCTTCTCTGCCATCCGGAACAGCGACAAGGTGGGCCTCCTGCTGTTCACTGACACGGTCGAGAAGTTCATCCCACCGCGCAAAGGCCGCAGCCACGTTCTGCGGGTCATCCGCGACATCCTCTGCTACGAACCGCGCCGCGCCGGGACGGACCTGAACGTCGCCCTGGATTTCCTCGGCCGCGTGCTGCCGCACCGCGCCATCGTCGTGGTGCTGTCCGATTTCCTCGGGCAAAGCGCCCCGACGCGCCGGGGCATGGCCGCCCACCTGCGGCGGAGCGTGATCCTGTCGGAAACCCTCGGGCAGGCCTCCCTCACCGCGCTGCGCCAGGCCAACCGCCGCCATGACGTCGTCGCGGTGCAGATCACCGACCGGTTCGAGCTGGAGCTGCCCAGCCTGGGGTTCCTCGTGCTCAAGGACGCGGAAACCGGCGAGGTGATCGAGGTGAACACCGGCGATGACCGCCGCCGTTCGGCCTTCGCCCGCCGCCAGGCTGAACGGCAGCGCGACCTCCGCCGGCTCTTCTCGTCGGCCGGTATCGACTCAATCCAACTGCGCACGGACCGGCCTTACGCGGCGGAACTGGGCCGGTTCTTCGAGACGCGCGAGAAGCGGCGGCGACACGGCTGAGCCTCTCCATGGCGGCGACCCAACCCACCCTCCCTGCGCTGCCTCCGGGTCCGACGGATACCGGCAGCGTGGCGGCCGCGGACATCCGCGACGCGCGACCGCCGGTGGCGATCCCGAACCTCTGGACCTGGCTGCTGGGAGTGGCGTTGCTGTGCGCGCTGGCCGCGGCGGCCTTCTATGCGTGGCGACGCTATCGCCGCGAGCAACAGCGGCCGCCGCCGGCCCTCGTGATCCCGCCCTACCGCCGCGCGCTCGAGAAGCTGCGGGCCGCGCTGGACCTTTTGCATGATCCGGAACGGTTCTGCGTTGCCGTCTCGGCGGCCGTGCGCTGGTTCCTCGAGGAACGGTTCCAGTTGCGGGCGCCCGAGCGAACGACCGAGGAGTTTCTCGTCGAGTTGCAGCAACATGAACAACTGAACGCGCGGCAGCGCACGTTGCTGGGCGATTTCCTCACCCGCTGCGACCTGGTGAAGTTCGCGCGTTACGAACCCGCCGAGCCGGAATTGCGCGAGCTGCACGACGCGGCCACGCGGTTGGTGGAAGAGACCGAGCCCTTGCTGAACCCGGCGCTTCCCTCCGACCCGCCCGCCCCGCCGGCCGCCCCGCCTACCACCGTTGCGCCGGCGGCCGCGCCGGCTTCCACCCCGAGCTCCTGACATGCGGTTTGCCCATCCCTGGTTTCTGTTGTTGTTGCTGGCGCTCCCGCTGCTCGCCTGGCTGCGGGGCCGGCGCGGCGGGCAGCCGGCGTTCCTCTACTCGTCGGTGGGGCTGGTGAAGGGGATCAGCGGGGTGACGCGTTCGCCGGCGCGCGCGATCCTGGCCCGGCTGCGGTGGGTGGCGCTGGCCCTGCTGATCGTGGGGTTGGCCCGGCCGCAACAGGGTGCGGGCGAAAGCCCGGTGCGGGCCAGCGGGGTCGACATCGTGGTTGCCCTCGACCTGTCCGGCAGCATGATCTCGGAGGATTTCCTGGTCGGCGGCAACCGCGTCAACCGCCTGGTGGTGGCCAAGGACGTCCTGCGCGAATTCATCCGGAAACGCTCGAACGACCGCATTGGACTCGTGGCCTTCGCGCGCCACCCTTACGTGGTGGCGCCGCCCACGCTCGACCACGACTTCGTCCTCGAGCACGTGCAGCACCTCAAGATCGGCACCATCGAGGACGGTACCGCCATCGGGGCCGGCTTGATGGCGGCGTTGAACCGGTTGCGCGATGGACCGGCGCGCAGCAAGATCGTGATCCTCATGACCGACGGTCAGAACAACGCCGGCAAGGTGCCGCCGCTCACGGCGGCGGAGGCGGCCGAGGCGCTCGGCGTCAAGACCTACACGATCGGCGTCGGCACGCGCGGCAAGGCGCCGGTGCCCTACCAGGACGCGTTCGGCAACAAGCGTTACCGCGAGGTGGACGTCGATATTGACGAAGACACCCTCCAGCAGATCGCCCGGCGGACCGGGGGCGAGTACTTCCGGGCGGACAGCACCGACACGCTGCGCCAGATCTATGCGCGGATCGACCAGCTCGAGCGGACGGAGGCCACCCTCAAGAAATACCGGTACTACGCCGAGCTCTTTCCGTGGGTGGTGCTCCCGGGCTGGGTGCTCCTCATGCTCGAGATCATCCTGAGCAATACCGTGTGGCGCCGACTGCCATGACCTTTGCCAAGCCCGAAATGCTCTGGTTGCTGGCGGTCACCGCGCCGCTGCTCGCCTGGTTTCTGATCTGGGCGTGGCGCAAGCGACAGCAGCTCATCGCCCGCTTTGTCCAGTCGCGGCTCCTGGCGCAGCTCACGGTCGGTGTCTCGAAGTGGCGTCAACGGGCCCGCCTCGCCCTGCTGGGACTGGCCAGCCTGCTCCTCCTGGTCGCTCTGGCCCGGCCGCAACTGGGCTTTGCCTGGGAAGAGGTGCACCAACGCGGCCTCGATCTGTTCGTGGCAGTGGACACGTCGCGCAGCATGTTGGTGGCGGACGTCTCCCCGAACCGGCTCACCCGCGCCAAACTCGCCGCGCTGGACCTGATGAAGCTGGCCCGCACCGACCGCCTGGCCCTCATCGCCTTCGCCGGCACCGCCTTCCTGCAATGTCCGCTGACCCTGGACGACAATGCCTTCCAGCAGAGTGTCAACCTGCTCGAGGTGGGCCTGCTGCCGCAAGGCGGCACGGCCATCGCGCAGGCCATTGACGTCGCGCTCGCGGCTGCCCAGAGCAGCGGTGACAACTACAAGGCGATGGTCCTGTTCACCGATGGCGAAGACTTCGGGGAGGACTTCAGTCAGGACGTCCTGGTGGCGGCCAACCGCGCGGCCGAGGCCGGTCTGAAGATCTTCCCGGTCGGCGTGGGCACCGCCACCGGCGACCGCATCCGCCTCGTCGATGAACAGGGGCGCACCACCTATGTGCTCGACGCGGCCGGTGAACCCGTCATCTCCAAGCTCAATGCCCCCCTGCTGCGCGAGCTGGCCGAGAAGACCGGGGGCGATTTCCTGCCGCTGACCGGGGCGGACCCGATGCGGACGTTGTACGAAGCCCGGCTTGGGCGGTTGCCGAAGAGCGACGTCAGCACGCGCCTGCTGCGCCAGTATCACGAGCGTTTCCAATGGCCCCTGGCGGTGGCGATCGGCTTGCTGGTGCTGGAACTCTTCCTTCCAGATCGCAAGCGGGTGCCGCGGCCCCCCGCTTCGCCCCCCCAACGCGGGGGGGCCTTCCCGGAGCGCGCCAGCCAGACGACTACGCTGAATGCCGGTCCGACGGCCGGGTTGGCCGCCACGCTCCGAGTGTTCTTCCTTCTGCTGGTTCTGGGGGCTGGGTCGGTCCCGCTGGCGGCGTCGTCCGCGAGCGCCCTCAAGGCTTATGCCAAGGGTCGGTTTGACGAGGCGAGTCGCGCGTACGAGCGCCTGGTTGAGAAGCATCCGGACGATGCCCGGCTGCGGTTCAACGCGGGCACGGCGGCTTACCAGACGGGGGATTTGACCACCGCCACGAACCACCTCATGGCGGCCACGCGCTCGACGGATCCGCTCCTCCTGCAGAACGTGTACTACAACCTCGGCAACGCCTTCTACCGGCTGGGCGAGAACGCCCCGGCGCCGCCGGCCACCATGGCCCTCTGGGAACAGGCCCTGCAGCACTATGACAGCGCTCTGAAGCTCGACGCCGGGGATGGTGATGCCCGGTTCAACCGCGAGTTCGTCCAGCAGCGCCTCGAAGCCCTGAAACAGCAGCAGCAGCAGTCCCCGGACCCGTCGTCCGAGCCGCCGCCCAAACGGGAGCCGAGCGAGGCCGGGCGCCAGGCAAAGGCCCAGGCCGATGCCGCCGTGATTCGCAAGGAGTACCGTCGCGCCTACGCGCTCATGACCGCCTTGTCCAAATCGGATCAAGCGTACTATGCCGACTACCTCAAACGCCTCCAGGACATCCTGGGCTTGGTGGATCCTGCCAGCCCTTAGCCTGCTGGCCGGCCTCCCGGCGAACGCGCAGACCGCCCTCGAGTACTTCGACCGCGGGGTGACGAACTATGTCTTCCGCCGCCTGCCCGAAGCCACCCTCGCCGTCCGCACCGGCCTCGAGAGGTACCCCGACGACCCAAACCTGACGCGCCTGGGAGCACTGCTCCGCGAGGAAGAGCAGAAACAACAACAACAGCAGAATCAGGATAGCCAGGAGCAGCAGGATTCCCAGCCGCAGCAGGAACAGGCCGGTCAGGAGGAAAAGCCCTCTGAGCCGCAGCCGAAGGAAGACGAGGCCAAGGAACCCCAACAATCGCAACCCCAGGACGCCCCGTCGTCCGAACAACAGGAGACGTCCAAGGCGGGCGAGCAGGACCCGTCCAAGCCCGGGACTGAGCAGCCGGCACCGCAACCGGGCCAGGCCGATCAGCGCGGCAACACCAACGGCCTCGCGTCCGCCCCATCCCCCGTCCCTTTGGGCCAGATGACGCCCGAACAGGCCCGACAGCTTCTCGAAGCCGCGCGTCTGGACGAGCGGGCCTGGCAACTGCAACCGCCGCCCGACGCACGCCGCACTTCCCGTCCGATCCGTGACTGGTAAGCCGTCCATCTCCATCTCCCACCGCAACGCGGCCGGGTCCCCTTCCCACCGGAAGGCCGCGCAGTGGCCGCGCCTCGGCCGGGCGGGCTGGCTGGGGTTAGGCTGGCTGGTGATTTGCCTGTGGGGCGGGGCTTCGGCAATGGCGGCGAGCTTCCGGGCCGTGCTCGAGCCCGCGACGGTTTACCAGGGCCAACCGGCGACCTTGGCGCTCCTCTTCGAAGGGGCGCAACCGGACAGTCTGCCGGCCCTGCCGCTCGTGCCGAACCTGACGTTTGGCGGCGGAGGGCGGGAGGAGCGGATCACGATTGTGAACGGCCGGCAGAGCGTGACGACCACGTTCCGCTACACCCTGCTGGCCAACCAGCCGGGCGCCTTCTCGGTGCCGGCCATCATCGCCCACGTGGGCGGCCAGACCCTGGCGTCGCAACCGGTGCAGCTCACCGTGCTCCCCGCCGCGCCGCCTGGGCAACGCACCGAGGCACAGCCCGCGCGGGCGTTGCTGCAGTTGATGGTGCCCCGCACGAACGTGTTCGTGGGTGAGGTTCTGCCCGTCGAGCTGAACCTGTATGCCATCAACCCGCGGCAGTTCGAACTGGCGCCGCTCGAAGCGGAGGGGTGTACCGCCGGCAAGTCGGAGCGGATCGAACCGGCACGGGTGCCGATGAACGGCGTGCTCTACACCCGCACCGGGATGCGCACGACGGTGATTCCCGGCAAGGCGGGCAACCTGCAGCTCGGCCCGGCGTCGGGTCGGGTCCAGGTCGAGGTGCCCGTGGTGCGGCGGCGCACCGGCGATCCCTTCGAGGAGTTTTTCAACGACCCGTTCTTCAATCGCCGTTCGGAGCTGATGGTGTTGGACGTTGCTGCCGAACCGCTGACGATCCAGGCGCAGCCCGTGCCCACGCAGGAGGCGCCGCCCACGTTCACCGGTGCGGTGGGGCAGTTCACCCTCGAGGTCACGGCCGCGCCCACCAACGTCGCGGTCGGCGAGCCCATTCGCCTCCGGATCCAGGTGCGCGGGAAGGGCGCCCTCGAAACCCTGACATTGCCTTCCTTCGATGACTGGCTCGATTTCCGCGTGTACCCGGCCGTCAGCCGCGTCGAGACCACCGACACCCTCGGCATCGAGTGCACGCGCATCTTCGAGCAGGACCTCGTGCCGGGCAGCGTCGAGGTCCGGCAGGTGCCGGCCCTGGTCTTCAGTTACTTCGACCCGATCGGGACGCGGTTTGTGTCCCTCACGAACCCGCCCATCCGCTTGATCGTCCGGCCGACCGCGCAGACGCGTGTGCTGGGAGGGGGTACGAGTGCGGAGACGGTGCCGAAAGAGATTGTGCACCTGAAACCCCGTCCGGGCACCCTGGCTATCCTGGCGCCACCGTTGGTGGCCCGGCCCTGGTTCCTCGGGGTGCAGGTGCTGCCGGTGCTCGCCTGGCTCGTGGCGCTGGCGCTCCGGCGTTGGCGCGAACATCTGGCGCGGAACCCCCGCCTGGTCCGCCGCCGCCAGGTCCGCCACCTGGTGACCGCCGGCCTCGAGGAGCTGTCCCGACACGCCTCGGCCGGCGATGCGACACGGTTCTTCGCGCTGGTCTTCCGGCTCCTGCAGGAGCAACTCGCCGAGCGCCTGGATCTGCCGGCGGGCGCCATCACGGAAGCGGTGCTCGACGAGCGCTTGAAGTCGAAGGGGGTCCGGGCTGCGTTGCTGGCGGATCTGCACGGGCTTTTCCAGGCGTGTAACCAGGCGCGCTACGCGCCGGCCGGGACGGTTCAGAACTTGCGCCAGACCGCCGACACCGTCGGACGCGTGCTGCGTGACCTCCAGGGAGTCGAGGTGGCATGAGCGCGCGGCCCATGAACTGGAAGGCAGAAGGAAGAATGCAGAATGCAGAGGGGGCATCCATCCAGGTCGGTTCGTGGTCCCCGAGGAGACCCGAGCGAACCGCGTCACTTCCTCAATCCCCGATGCTCGTCATTGGTGGAGGGACTCCCTGTCTTGGATGCTCCGCCGATTACGAACCTCGGGGATGGGGCCAAGGGACGCGCTGCAGGGACCTGTGGTGCGGGCGTCCCGCCTGCACCTTCCGCGGTTCAAGGCCGCTGAGCAGGTCCAAAAGAACAGGTGGCTCCCCATGAACCGTCCCCTCGTAGCCGCCGACGTGAGGAGGCGGACACCAGAGCATCCGCCTCCTCACGTCGGCGGCTACGGTTCAGGGTCACCGCGCACGGCCCGGGGGCCAAGGCCGCTCCCCATGAACCCGCCCTGCCCCGTGGGGCGAAACCCCTACCGAGCCTTGGCTCAAGCGGCCTTGTGCCTTGCCGGCTTCCGGCGCGCATGGCTGGCGATACTGGCGCTGGTTCTGATGGTCGGGCGGAGCGCGCTGATGGCCGGCGAATCCCCGGCCAACGCCGGCCCGCCCCCACCGACAGCCGCACCAACGAACCGCGAAGGCGGCTCGGTCGCGACGTCCGCCGCGCCTGCTGCGATCGCGATCGAACCGGACGCGGTGATGGCCTTCGAGCAGGCCAATCAGCGATACGAGGAAGGGAAGTACGGCGAGGCGGCGGCGGCTTACGAGGCGTTGCTCGCCCGGGGCGCGGTGTCCGCCAACCTCCACTTCAACTTGGGCAACGCGCGCTTCAAGGCCGGCCAGTTCGGCCAGGCGATCCTCCACTATCGCCTCGCGGCACGTCTGGCCCCGCGCGACCCGGACATCCGGGCGAACCTGCGTCTGACGCGCGAGATGGTGACCGGGCAACCGCCGCCTGCGCCCGGGCTGGGGCAGCGGCTGATCCGGGCGCTGACGCTGAACGAATGGGCGTGCCTGGCCGCCCTGTCCTTCTGGGTGTGCTTGGGGTTGTTGACCTGGCGGGAGTGGCAGCCTGCTCGGGCGATCGAGTTGCGTCGCTGGATCGTGGTCTCGGGGATCGGTGCGGTCCTGTTCAGCGTGGGCCTGACGGGGGCCTGGCGCGAACGCTGGGGACGGACCGAGGTGGTGGTCACGGTGCCGGATGCCGTGGTGCGTTACGGGCCCCTGGATGTCTCGCCCGAACTGCAGGTGGTCCACGACGGCCTCGAGCTGGTGATGCTCGACGAGAAGGACGGCTGGCTGCAGGTCACCGGACTCAAGCGCGGCACCGGCTGGATCCGCGGCGCGGACGTGACTCGTCTGCCGCGTTAGCCGCTGCGGTCAGGAAGTGGGGTGCGGGTCACGCGTCGTCCTCGGGGAGGAACAACTCGCACAGCGGAAGCCGAAAGCCCGGCAGCACGTCTTCGCCGTCGAGACAGGCATCCGCCCCAGGGCGTTGGCGGTCGTCCGGCGAGTGGCAAACCTCGACCCGCCGTTCGTCAGGGCGAACGATCCACACCAGCCGGGTGCCGCTGCTGAAGAAATCTTCGAGCCGGTCATCGATGTCTCCCGGCGTATTCGACGGAGCCAGCACTTCGACCGCCAGGTCCGGACCGCCGGGAAAGAAGCGGGTGGTCCGTCGCGAGAATCCCGCCTGCTTCATGCGTGGCCTGCTGACGAAGGAAATGTCCGGTGCCCGGCAATTGCGGTTGCTCATCCAGAAGCCGGTGCTCGAGTCAAGCACGACGCCCAGGTGGTGGTGCTGGTTGAAGTGGACCAGGGCGGCGAGGAGGCGGGCGCAGAGATCTCCGTGGGCGAAGTTGTTCTTGGGGCTCATGACCAGCTCCCCGTCCACGAGTTCATAGTTGCGGCGGTCGTGAGGCAGGGCTTGCAGATCAGCCTCCGCCCATACCTTTCGTGCCTTGACCGTCGTGGCCATGGGCGGACGGTACGTGGCCACGTGAACGGTGTCAAAGACCCCGTCTGAACCTGGCAGCTTGCGCGAGGGGATTCCCGTGGCAGACTCCCCGCCACATGAAATGGAGTTGGACAAGCATTCTCGCCGTGCTGGGTTTGGCCACGACGGGTTGCCGCCATGAAGCGTCGGTCGGACCGGCGGTGACGGTGCCGGGCCCCGGCAGCGGCGCTGCCGCCGCGACTTCGACGGTCATCCGGCATGTGGATGCCGCCGGTGCAGAGCGGTTGATCGCCGGCGGCAAGGTGGTGGTGCTCGACGTGCGCACGCCGGCCGAGTATGCGGCGGGGCACCTCGAGGGGGCGAAGCTGATTGACTTTCGCACGGCCGACTTCGCCACCCACCTGGCCGAGTTGGACCGCCAGCAGCCTTACCTGTTGCACTGTGCCACCGGCCGGCGCAGCACCGCGGCGCTCAAGGTTTTCGAGGAACTTGGCTTCCAGGACATCACCCACCTGGATGGAGGCATCAAGGCGTGGCTGGACGCCGGTCAACCGGTCAGCCGTTGAAACCCGATTCATACTTGCCGGGTGGCGGTGGGCCGGGTTTGGCCCCGACGGAAGCGTTCCTTTAGACCCATGGAAGCAGCCCTGCTGAGCGACCTTTACGCACGTGCCCAACGTGAGCGGCGGCCGCTCATTTCGTTCGAGTTCTTCACTCCCCGCACCGCCGAGGGGGACCGCGCCTTCTTCGACCGGACCTTGCCGGCGCTGGCGGCGTTGCGCCCGGGCTACTGCTCGGTGACCTACGGGGCGGGCGGCAGCACGCGCGACAAGACGCTCGGGGTGGTCGAGCGCATCCAGAACGACTACGGCCTGCCGGCCATGGCCCATCTGACCTGCGTGGGGGCGACGCGCGCGCAGATCGAGGACCTGCTGGACGACGCCCGGCGACGGGGCATCCGGAATCTGCTCGCCCTGCGGGGTGATCCGCCCGAGGGGACGACGGCCTTCGAGCAGGTGCCCGGAGGGTTCCGATATGCGCACGAGCTGGTGACGCTGGCCCGCGGGTTCGGCGGGTTCTCGATTGCGGTGGCGGGTTTTCCCGAGGGGCACCTCGAGTGTCGCGAAGGCAAGCGCGTGGACTGGGAGCGGCTGAAGGCGAAGGTGGCGTGCGGGGCGGACGCCGTGATCACGCAACTCTTCTTCGACAACGCCTACTTCTACGAATTCCGGGACCACCTGGTTGACCGGCTGGGAGTCCGCGTGCCCATCGTGCCGGGGATCATCCCGATCCAGAGCGCGGGGCAGATCCGCAAGTTCGTGGCGTTATGTGGGGCGACCATCCCGCCCGCCCTGGCGGCGCGGCTCGAGGCCCTGGCGACCGATGACGCGGCGGCGGCGGAGTTCGGGATCGAGTTTGCCACGGCCCAGTGCGTGGATCTCCTGCGCCAGGGCGTGCCCGGCCTCCACTTCTACTCGCTGAACAAGGCGCTGCCCGTGACGCGAATCCTGCAGAACCTCGAGGGATCTGGCTTTTCGCTTGGAAGGCCGGCAGGGGGATCGTAGCTTCCGGTGATGTCAAAGCGCGCGAACAAGCGTCCGCGGGCGGTGATGCTCGGAATCGGACTAGACTCCGACGGGCATCAGCGCGTGACGACGGGCCCGAACTTCGCACTGGTGGGCGGGACGGAGACGACGCACGAGCAGATGACGGAGAAGGCGATCAAGATCAATGAGAAGCTGGCGGATCGCGGCAAGCGGCTCGAGGACGTGAGCCACGAGGAGTTCGACGACATCGCCCATGCGGTGGGGCTGCGGCGGCACGAGCCGGAGCGCAACTAAGATGGGCGGAACCGACCAGTCCTATTTGTTCCTGCTGGTGATGGGCGTGGTCGCGGTGTTGTTTTGCCTCACGCCCCTCGCGCTCGCTCGGGTCTGGGCCCTGCTGGTGTCCCCGGCCAAGCCCGGCGACGAGAAGAACGCGCCGTACGAGTGCGGCATCCGGTCGGTGGGGGAGGCGCGGGTGCAGTTTCACTCGGGCTATTACCTCTACGGGCTGGTCTTTCTGGTGTTTGATGTGGAGGCGTTGTTCCTGCTGCCCTTCGCCGTGGCGTACACGAGCCTGCCCGTGGGGGCGGTGGTGGCGATGCTCATCTTCCTGCTGCTCCTGGTCGAAGGGCTGGTGTGGGCCTGGCGCAAAGGGGTGCTCCACTGGCAGTAGGGCCGGGGTTGCCGAACGGCGCCGGCGCGCTTCATTTCCTCCGTGATGGACGAAGGCCTTCGCAACGAACTGAGCAAGCAGGGCGTGTTCACGACCACCCTGCAGGAGCTCTACAACTGGGGGCGGCGCAGCTCGGTCTGGCCCCTGAACTTCGGCCTCGCCTGCTGTGCCATCGAGATGATCGCCGCCTCCATGGCCCGCTTCGACATCGCGCGGTTCGGCGCCGAGGTCTTCCGGCCGTCCCCGCGGCAGGCGGACCTGATGATTGTGGCCGGCACGGTCACCAAGAAGATGGCCCCGCTGGTCGTGCGGCTCTTCAACCAGATGCCCGAGCCCAAGTACGTGATCGCCATGGGCGCCTGTGCCATCTCGGGTGGACCGTTCAAGCAGGGCTACAACGTGCTCAAGGGCATCGACCGCTATGTGCCGGTCGACATCCACATCCCCGGTTGTCCGCCTCGACCCGAAGCACTGCTGCACGCCCTCCTCAAACTCCAGGAGAAGATCGCCGCCCAGCCCCTGACCGGTGAGCACCGGCCCCGCCACCTCTCCCCGGATGTCCCGGGCGAATTCCCCGTTCCGGCGTACGGGCCCTACGATCTTCAGCCGGCGAAGAACGACGACGTGTGGCGACCCGCGCTGGTGGTGCGGACCGACGCGGGCTGACCCCAGCCAAGGCCCCCCGTGGAAGCGCTCGACCCACTGCTCACCCGTCTCCGCGCCGCCCTCCCCGAGGCGCAGGTCGCGATCGAGCTCAACCCCGCCGTGCCCGCCCAATCGTCGCTGGTCGTGGATCGTGACCAGGCGGTCACCGTGGCCCGGTGGCTGCGGGATGACCCGCAGCTCCGCCTCGACTACTGCTCGAACGTGACCGGCGTGGACTGGCTCGAGACCACCTCGACCGAGAAGGTGCGCGTCCGGCGGGTCGTGGACGGCGCGGAGCAGGAGGTCGAGGAATCCGTCGAACGGCGGCAGCCCGGCTACCTCGAGGTGGTGTATCACCTCTACTCCATGGCCCTGGGCCACGGCCCCCTGGTGCTCCGCCAGCGGACCCGCAACCGCGTGGACGACACCCGCGTGGCGTCGCTCACGCCCGTCTGGCGAAGCGCGGAGTTCCAGGAGCGCGAGGTGTTCGACCTGTTCGGCGTGCGCTTCGCGGGGCATCCCGATCTGCGGCGCATCCTCATGTGGGAGGAGTTCGAGGATTACCCGATGCGCAAGGACTACGTCGAGCCGGACGATTACGAGCACGAGCCCACGCCGCATGACGCGGTGCTGGTCAAGGCCCGCCGGCATTAGCCGGCCGTGGGGAGGTCATGAGCGAGGCCGGCCGACCCCCCCTCCCGCCGGAAGACCTGATGGGGGCGCTCTCCACGGGGGATCTCGTCCCCGAGCCCCTCGCGAGTGACGTTCCGTTGCCACCGCCGCAGCCGGAGGCGCGCTACGAGGCCCGGCCCAAGGGACGATGGGCGGAGGACGGAGAAGGGGAGTTGCTCGAGGTCTCTGTGGGGCCGCATCACCCCTCGACCCACGGGGTGTTCCGGATGGACGTCGTCCTCGAGGGCGAACGCGTCGTGCGCCTCAAGCCCGTGTGCGGTTATCTGCACCGGAACCACGAGAAGATCGGCGAGGGCACGAGCTATCTCGGATCGATCCCCTACACCGACCGGCTGGACTACTTCTGTTCGCTCACGAACAACTGGGCCTACGTGCTCACGGTCGAAAAGCTGGCCGGGCTGCAGGTGCCCGAGCGGGCCGAGTATATCCGGGTCCTGACGGCCGAGTTGACGCGCGTGCTGAATCACCTGTGCCTGGTCGGGTTCCTGGTGCACGACATGGGCGCCATGGGCACGCCGCTCATGTACGCCTTCCGCGAACGCGAGAAGCTGCTCGACCTCTTCGAGGCGCTCACCGGGTCGCGGATGATGTGCAATTACTTCCGATTCGGCGGCTGCCGCTGTGATCTGCCGCCCGGCTGGCTCGAAGGCGTGCAGCGGTTCGTCGATGAGTTTCCGCGCTTCCTCGACGAGTACGAGCGGTTGCTGAACGAGAACGAAATCCTGCTGGTCCGCAGCCAGGGCATCGGCGTGCTCACGCCCGAGTTGGCCATCAACGCAGGCGTCACCGGCCCGATGCTGCGCGCCAGCGGCGTGAACTACGATGTCCGCAAGGTGGATCGCTACGGGGTGTACGGGCGCTTCGCGTTCCGAGTCCCGCTCGGGGAGCACGGGGACACCTTTGACCGTTACATGATCCGCCTGCTCGAAATGCGCGAGTCGCACCGGATCCTCGGGCAGGCCCTGCGCGAGCTGCCGGCCGGGCCGATCCTGGATCCGAAGGCCAAGTTGCGCGGGTTCCGACCCCGCGCCGGCGAGGCCTACGGCCGGATCGAGGCGCCCAAGGGTGAACTGGGTTTTTACCTGATCAGCGACGGCAAGCCCAATCCGTACCGCTACCGGGTGCGGCCACCGAGCTTCGTCAACCTCACCATTCTCGAGGATCTCTGCCTGGGCCACACGCTGGCCGATGCCGTGGTGATCCTCGGGTCGGTGGACATCGTCATGGGCGAGGTGGATCGGTAACGGGCCGGAGCCGCCGATAGGGGTGGGTCCAGGGATCGATGCGACAAATCGCCTGGAGCCGACAGAGGTCGCAGGCGGTGGACTGCCCCTTCTGGTAAGGATCAACCGAGGCGCGGCCCGCAAACAGCGCGTTGCCCAGGGCGCGCAGCGTCCCCTCGACGTTCCCGACAAGCGCACGAAACTCACGCTCCGGCACCGGGTCGCGAGGTACAGCAGCCGGTTCGCCGTTCTGCTTGAGCCGGTAGGCGAACTGCCCGCTCGGGTTGCCCGACGGCCGATCATCCAGCAGGTCCAGGCAGGCCGCGTTGAACCGGCCGCGGTGCTGGTACGCCTTGGGAGAAGCCCCGGTTTCGCCCAGCACTTCGCCCCGGTGTTTCCCCCCTTCATAATCCCCCCGCAAGTTCACGTAAAACATGCCCGCGGGAAGCAACCGGATGCCCGCGGTCGGAAACCCTTTGCCGGCGGCGTCCCCTTCGTCCGGTGACGCTTGGCCCTCAGCCCTTGCCCCCTGGCTGTCGCTCACCCGGCACACCGCGGCGAGGTAAGCCGGCAACTGGAGTTGGATCCCGTGGGCGAACAGGAGCGGGTCGAACTGGCGACTGCCCGACTTGTAGTCATGCACCACGCACCAGAACTCGTCCGGCCCGGGGCCCGGCGCGAGGTCCACCCGGTCGAGTTTCCCGACCAGTGCCAGGCAACGATCCTGGTCGAGCGGGATTTCCCAGGCGGGCAGGGACGCAGCGCGCGTTCCGATTTCGAGTTCGGCCGCGACCGGGTTGAAGCGGCAACTGGTCCGGAGCCACCCGATCAGAACCGCGACGAACTCCGCCAACGCGTCGGTCAAGCCCCGGGCGGTCAGCGCCGTTCCGGCTTCCGCCTTCAGCAGGCCGCCACCGAACTCGCGCGCGACGGCTTCAGCCACACGGCGCACGCGGGCACGCCCCTCGTCGGGGGTGAGGTCACGCCATTCGCGGTCTTCGTGGCGGACGGATTCGTGAAAGCGCCGGAGGACTTCGTGCTGGAAGCTGCCGCGCTGGCGGGCGTCGACCTCGAACCGGCGGCGTTCCTCGGCGCGCAGCCCGACCTGGACGAAGAACTTGAAGGGACAGGCGGCGAAATCCTCCAGCCGACTGACGGAGGTGCGGAGGCGCGCGGGGCCGTAGAGCGGCGCTGCCACGACCGGATGCAGGGAGGCTTCCTGGATGGGGAGGGAAGGGCCCGCAGCCGGTGCAGGCTGGAAGCCCGCACCACAGGGCTGAGAGCCCGCACCGCAAAGCTGAGAGCCCGCACCGCACGACGTGGCGGGTGATCCGAGCGACGGCGCGGTTTCGATGGTCAGCGTCGGGAACAGCCGGCGAAGATGGGCCACGAACGGGGACGGATTGAGCGGGCGATCCTGAGCATCGCGGCGCGCAAAGGTGGCGACGAGCTGTTCGCGGGATCGCGTGCAGGCGATGTAGCCGTAGTAACGCTCGCGACTGATCTGCCGGTAACGGTCCGGGCCGAGTTCGACGCCCAATGCGGCCAGCCGCGCGCAATCCGCTTCGGTGAGCAGTCGGGTGGGTTCGACTTGGCCCGGGAAGACGCCGTCATTCAGCCCGAGGACGATGCTGAGTTTCAGGTCCGGGCTTCGTGTCCGATCCACGGCGCCGACGACGACCTGATCAAGCGCGGGGGGAATGACGCCGACGGTCATCCGGCCGAGCCCAGCCTCGAGAATGGGAAGCCAGTCACGCAGGCTCAGTGCCGTGTCCGGGAACCCGAGGGCCAGGTTCTCGAGCCAGGCTGACATCTGATCCCAGACCTCGGCGTGCACTTGGGCGGCGACACTAGCGGAGGGACAGCCGCGTGCCGGCGCCGCGGCTTCCGCCCAGCGATTCAGCGTCCGGGGGACGTCGAGCGCATGCCAGAACGCGCGCAACGCGGCGGCCAGTTGGTAACCGGTCGGCGTGAGCGGCGGGTCCGAAACTGCTTCCTCTGAACCTGGTGGTGCAGGCGTCTCGCCTGCACAAGGCGTCGCCTCGCTTGCACCCGAAGGCTTCATCGTCCCCGGGTCCGGCTGCAAGGGCAGGGGAGCCTCCCACGATGCGGAACCGCGACGGGCATCTGCGCCCTCCGCGGCGGGTGGGTGGTTCTCCGGCCCGGTCTTCCTGTCGCCGACGCCACGGAGCTGGTCCCGCAGCGCGAGGAACGGTGGGATCAGCGACTGCCGCAGGCGCTCGAGCCGTTCGCCGAGCGCGGGACGATCCGGGATCGAGAGGGGCGTCAGCCAACGACGCCCGCTCCACCCGTGCGCGAGCGCTTCGTTCTCGAAGCGATCCAGCAGGAGGGGATCCGCCGGACACAAGCCGGTCTTGAGCGCGCCGAACCAGTCCTCGGTTTGCCAGCCGAAGGCGACGGTGCGGAGGGCGTTGCGGGTGAGTTCGGCGAGCGGGTGGTGCGCGACGGATTCGCGGCGATCGAGGAAGAGGGGGATGCGATGCCGGCGGAACACCCGGCGAATCGTGGCGTGGTAGCTTTCGAGGGAGCGGACGAGCACGGTGGCTTCGCGGTAGCGACCTCCCTGTTCGCGCACGAACTGATGGATCAGTTGGGCAGCGACCGTGGCTTCCTGGGTGGGGTTGGCGCACGAAACGACGCGGAGGGCGGCACCGTCCGGCGAGGCGGGCTGCGGGGCGGACCAATGCCGTTCGAGATGTTCGAGGACCGGCGATGTCACGAATCGGCTCCGGGGAGGACAACGTTCCAGCACTTCGACCTCGACGTGGCACGCGGGGAGTCCTTCGAGGCGTTCGCGCAGACGGCGGTGGCTTTCGCCCACCGTGGTCCAGGCGGAGAGCCAGTGCGTGGGGCGGACCGGTTCGGCGTCGAGACAGAACGCCAGCGTGGCCTGTTCGCAGGCCGGCAGGAGGGTGGCGAGGAGATCCAGTTCCTGCGGGGTCATCTCGGCGAAACCGTCAAGCCAGAGACCCCCGAAGCGCAGGCCGTCCAGGGCCGGGCGGCTGGCGGAACGAAGCGCGAACGTGGCCAGGTCGAGGAGCCCGTCGGCATCGTCGAGCAGGCGGGTCTTGAGCCACTGGAGATAGCGGTCGAGGAGCAGGGCGAGATCGGCGAGTTTACCGCTCAAGGCCCGGTCGGGCTCGAGGCGGCGGGCGAGGGCGGTCAACCTTTCAGGGCGGACCTGGTGTCGCTGCAGTTCGCGGAGCGTGAGATTGAGCTGGGAAGCGAACCCCGCCAGGCGGGCGGTGGCGCGGAAGGCGCTGAGTTCGTGGCGATGCCGGGTCAGCAGGGCGCGCAGGACCATCAGGCGGCCCTCCTCGGCGAGCAGGGGCGGAGGCGTGACGCCCAGGGATTCGAGGAGGAAGGCGGCCAGGCGGTCGAAGGACAGGATGCGCAGCCGGGTGTAGCCGGGCAGCGAAGGGTCGGCGAGCAGGTAACGTTCGAGCTGGAAGGTGGCCTGTTTGGGCGCGAGGAACAGGAGGGGGGCACCGTCGGGCTCGGCCTGCAAGGCGGCGCGGACTTCGGCCACGCAGCGGAAGGTCTTGCCGCTGCCGGCGGGGCCGAGGAGGAAGCGCGCGATCACGCGGCTGTTATCCGACGATCGCCCGACGGGGGCAACGCTGTTCCACCTCCCCAATGGGGTCAAACATTGACATTTGACATTTCGGCCTCTCCCGCGATGTGCGGGGCCCAGCCCGCCCCGCCCTCACAAGCAAGGTCGAATGTCACAATGTCAATGTTTGACCCCATCGTCGCAGACGTTCGCCACGTCGAATGGCCATCGCTGCCGGGGTAGACGGCGGGCGGTCGCGGCGTCGGGTGGACGGCCCGTCGTGGTCCATGCTTGGACAGGGGAAGTGAATGTGTAACTCTCGAGGACGGATCCTTCGGTACTCATTAGCTGACCGCCAGCGGCGGTTGCTCAAACCTGCCACACCATGGCTGCGGAGACGGAGACGTGCGCTGCCTGCGGCACCGACTTGCCGTCGGGCACGCCCGAGGGCTTGTGCCCCAAGTGCCTCCTGGCGCGGGCGCTGGAGTATGCGTCGGAGTCAGCCAACGGGTTGAGTCCCGAGGCGGTCGAGAACCCTTCCGTCCCCGTCACCCCCTTCACCGGCGAGCGCATCCGCTACTTCGGTGATTACGAGTTGCTCGAGGAGATCGCCCGCGGCGGGATGGGCGTCGTCTTCAAGGCGCGGCAAGTGAGCCTCAACCGCCTGGTCGCCCTCAAGCTGATGAACGCCGGCGCGTTGGCCACGCCGGAGTTGGTCAAGCGGTTCGAGGCCGAGGCCGAAGCAGCCGCCAGTCTCACGCACCCCCACATCGTCCCCATCCACGAGATCGGGGAACATCAGGGCCAGCAGTATTTCAGCATGGACCTGATCGCAGGCCCCAACCTGCGCGAGGCCATGGTGGCAAGGCGCGGGCGGGAGGGGGGAGGAAGTTCGAAGGGCGAAGGGCGAGGTCCGAAGGGCGAAGAGGGAGGTTCGAAGGACGAAGGGCGAAGTTCGAAGGGCGGAGAGGGAGGTTCGAAGGACGAAGGGCGAAGGGCGAAGGGCGAAGAGGGAAGTTCGAAGGGCGAGGTTCGAAGGGCGAAGGGCGAAGGGCGAAGGAGGAAGGAGGAAGAGGGGAGGGGAGGGACGGCGGCGGCGGCGGGTTTTGCGCCGCGGGAGGCGGCGCGATTGATGGCCACCGTCGCTCGCGCGGTGCAGTACGCCCATCAGCGCGGCGTGCTCCATCGCGACATCAAACCGGCCAACATCCTGCTCGATGCCGAGGGACAGCCGCACCTGACGGACTTCGGGTTGGCGAAGTTGGTGCAACGGGACAGCACGCTCACCCACACCTACGCGGTGTTGGGCACCCCCGCGTACATGTCCCCGGAACAGGCCCGAGGCGACGCCAAGGAGGTGACGACGGCCGCCGACGTCTATGGGCTGGGGGCGGTGCTCTACGAGGTCTTGACCGGATCGCCGCCCTTCGCCGGGGGGACCTCGATGGAGACGATCCGGCAGGTGCTCGATGAGGAGCCGCGCCGGCCGTCCTTCTGGAATCCGGAGATCGACCGCGACCTGGAGACCATCTGCCTCAAGTGCCTGGAGAAAGAGCCCGAGCGCCGCTACCGGTCCGCTGCGAGCTTGGCGGATGACCTTGAGCGGTGGCTGCATCACGAGCCGATTGCGGCCCGACCGGCGACACGGTGGGGGCAGGTGCGGAAGTGGGTGCGCCGGCGTCCGGCCGTGGCGGCGCTGGTCTTCACTTCCGCTTCGCTGGGGTTGGCTTTGGGCCTCGGCGCGGCGGCGTGGGCGCTCAGCTCGCGCGAGAATGCCTTGCAGGCGCGGGAGCAACTGGCGCGGAACTATTTCCGAGACGGGCGACAGTCGTGCGAGCGCGGGGATATCCACGCCGGATTGCTCTGGCTCGCGCGCGGTCTACGCGAGTGCCCGGCGCGAAGACCTGAACTCGCCGAGGCGATCCGGTTGAACATCGCGAACTGGAGCCGGAACGGCCCCACCTTGAAATGGGTGTTCGGGCATCAACCAGCCGACCAGGGCGGGGGATCGCCGTTTTTTGGAGGCAGTCCGCTCTTTGCTCTTCGCCCGGATGCCAGAGAACTCGTCCGGGTGGGCGGCACGACCAACAGCATCGCACGGATTTGGTCCCTCGAAACGGGCGCGCCCGTGGGCCGACCGATGCCGCATCCGGCCGAGATCATGCAGGTGTTCTACGTGGGAGGAGGCGAGCGGATCTTGACCATCGGCGCCAACGGCTCGGTCCAGTTGTGGAGTGCGACCGGCGAGCATTTGGGCGAGGAAGTCCCGCTGGGTTCGCCGCCGTTGGCAAGCACCGCGCTGCCCGCCCAGGGACTGGTCGCCGTCTGGCTTAAGGACCAATCCTGCCGGCTCCTGCGCATCACGGACCAAGTGACCTTCCTGCGTCCGTGGGTCAGTCGGGGTAAGGTAGTGCGCAGCGGCGTCGAGGGCCTTAACTCCTTTGTGGTGGCCGAGTTTTCCAACGACGGCAAGCGCTTGGTCGTGGGGTATCCGGACGGGCAGGCGCAGATCGTTTCTCTGGGATCCGACCCGCTGGCCGAGACGCTGATTGCTCACGGGGGCAACATCCGGGCCGTGGCTTTCAGCCCGGACAGCCGCCTGTTGGCCACCGGGGGAGACGACAGCGTTCAACTCTGGTCGGTGGAAACCGGCGAGGCCGTCGGCCAACGCCTGCACCAGTTTTCCGGCATGCTGGGAATGGTCCACGTCTCGGCGCTGCGCTTCAGCCCGGACGGGCAGGTCCTCGCAGTCACGTCGGAGGCCACGGTGCAACTGTGGAGCGTCGAGCACGGTGCACCGCTGGCGGGCCCGATGGTGCATAGCTCACCCGTTCTCTCCACGGCTTTCACTCCGGACGGCCGTCACCTGGCCTCCGGCGAGAACGACGGCCTCCTTCGCATCTGGTCCGCCTCAAGCGGCGAAAGCGTCATGCGACCTATCCGGCACCAGGGTTCCCACGTCGAACAAATCACTTTCACTCCGGACGG
The DNA here is from genome assembly GCA_015075445.1 of Verrucomicrobiales bacterium. Lineage (GTDB taxonomy): Bacteria > Verrucomicrobiota > Verrucomicrobiia > Limisphaerales > J093 > DSVZ01. The sequence goes on along the minus strand of JABTUJ010000019.1, from coordinate 57,722 downwards.
CGAACTGCTCGTCGCGGCCACGAGGGCCGGTGCGGCGGTTTGGGAGTTTCACACTCCGGAAAGCCGTGCGCGAACGCTCCGCTCGAAGTCTTCGCTGGTCTGGTCAGTCGATTTCAATCCGGACGGCAGCCGGTTCCTGGTAGCGGGATGTCCTGGACCGGCGGAGATTTGGTCCACGAAGTCGCTGCAGGTTGAGCGGACGTTCGGGGGAGGGAGCAACTATCTGTGGGATGCGGTGTACAGCCCCTCCGGCGACCGTATCGTGACTGCGGAAGAGGTGCTGAAGGGCCTGACGGGCAAACCCGGCGAGTTGTCCAGCCTCTGGTCGAGCGACGGGAAGCCGCTCCGCGTGCTCGAACAGGGCGAAGGGGTCACCGTCAGTTGTGCGTTTCACCCGCGCGGAGAGTTCGTGGCGACCGGGAATTGGTCTGGAAAGGTCTACGTCCGGTCGGTGCGGACCGGGGATATGGTGGCCGCTTTCGACCATCCGGGGACGGTCACCGACCTCCACTTTCATCCAAACGGCGACTGGTTGCTGACCGCCTGCCACGGGGGCCCGATCCACCTCTGGTCGCTCACGACGACCAACCTGGTCTATCCGCCCCTTCCGCACGGCGGCTGGCTGGTGGCGTTGAGCGCTGACGGCTCCCGCATCGCGTCCGGGGATCTCGGGAGTGGAACGATTCGGTTCTGGGAGACGGAGACCGGCAAGCCGAGCGGGGGCGTCCTGATCCATGAAGGTGGTGTTTGGGCCCTCGCCTTCAACCCCGACGGCCAGGTGCTTGCCACCGGCGGCTACGACCGAACCGTCCGGTTCTGGTCTGTGGCCCTGGGCGAAGAGATCGGACCCGTGCTTCGGCATCCTGCCACCCTCGCGACCATTGCCATCGACCCGGCCGGCCAACGCGTTGCCTTCGCAGGTCACCATCCTCAGGTGGCCCTTTGCCCCATGCCCGTGACCACGTTCGAGGCCCAGCCCGACCTCGAGACTCGAGTCGAGGTTCTCACCGGTTCGCGCCTCTCGGAACACGGCACGCTCTCGCGGCTGCCCTATGCCGAGTGGGAGAAGCTGCGGCAGCGCCACGCGGGCCGCTGAGAGTCCCCCCCGATGCCGCGTTCAGCTCGGTGGGCAGCCGCAGGGAATCGGCTGCTTTGGCTGTAACCTTTCGTCGCCTTTCTTTCGGTACAGGGTGGGCGAGAAACCGCCAGCAGCATTCACCAACACCTCCAAACCCGAAGGAAACCGCATGCAACTCAAGCTCATCCCTACAGTTCGATCCGCCTTCAAGCCCGGCCTCGCAGCGCTGGTCGGCCTGGCTGTGTTCACCGCGACCGCAGCCCCGACCCCTGCGGCCCTCCATGGCCTGAGGGGCGCCAGAACCCGGGTCACGATGAACGCCGGGACCGTCTTCAAGGTCGACGACGCCTATGATGCGAATGGGAACCCGGTGTTTCCGTGGCCGCATGAGGTCCGCGGCATTGTCCGCGTCTCCAAGCTGGGCACCTGCAAGGTGTCGTTCGCCGTGTCCATCAACGCCGGTCAAGACGGCCACCTCTTCCATCTCGACGGGCAGATGACCCTCACCACGGCGGCGGGTGACAAACTCGAGTCCCACGTCGTGGGTTTTGCCGATCCTGACCCGGCCGCGCCGGGCATGTTCGACCTGCATTACGACGTCGAGATCACGGGTGGCACGGGTCAGTTCGCCGGGGCGCGAGGGTGGGGAGACGTCAAGGGCGCGTTCATGTTTTCGGGCGACCCCGGTGCGGACGCCGACCCGACCGACGACCGCTTCTGCGACGGCTACGCCGGCGTGGCGAACTGGGAATTTGACGGCGTCCTCGTATTGCCGCGGCACAAGAAGTAGTTCCCTCAGCCCCGGCAGCTTCTTCGTCACCCGGGTGGCGCAAGCACTCATCACTGGATCAACACCCATCTGCATCGCGAAAGGTCCCAACATGAAACACAGATTCACCATCCCGATTCCCCAACGCTTCACGCGCAGCGTCACGGCTCTGGCGGCCATTGGCTTGTGCACGTTTTCACTGGGGAAAGGCCGGGCCGCTGAACCGCCGGTCGAAACCCCCGTCACCATCACCGCCGGCACCGTCTTCAACCTCGCGCCGGTCTTCGACGACCAAGGGAACCCCGTCTTTCCCTGGCTCCACGAAGTGCGCGGCCTCGTGCAGGTGTCCAGCCTGGGCAACTGCGTCGTGGGCTTCCACGTCAGCATCAACGGCGGCAACGCTTGTGAGGGCAACCACGCCTTCTGTCTGTCCGGCACGATGACGATCACCACCCTCGCCGGGGACAAGCTCCTGGCGAACGTGGTGGGCTGGGCCGACCCCGATCCCAAAGATCCCAAGCCGAATCCGAGCATGTACCTCCTTCACTACGACGCCACGATCACCGGCGGCACCGGCACCCTCGCGGGCGCGGGCGGGCAGGGGATCGTGACCGGCGCCTTCATGTTCTCGGACACCGATGACACCGATGATCCGGATCACTCGGACAACGTCTTCTGCAACAGCTACGCCGGGGTGGCCACGTGGCGCTTTGACGGCGTGGTGCAGTCGCCGGCCGGCCCACGGCTCATGATCCAAGCCGCCCCCAACAAGACCGTCACCGTCTCCTGGCCTGCTTCCGAACAAGGCTGGCAGCTTCAGGAGAAACCGGGACTCGATCACCCGAGCTGGAACGACGTCACTGCAGCCACCGAGGAGCTCGAGGGACGGAAACGCGCGGCCCTGCCGGCGTCCGAGGGGAACCGCTTCTATCGCCTGCGCAAACCATAGATCGTTGGACGAAACCTCGAATCAACAACCGCCTCGTCACTTGTATGAAGACTACCCAAATGCACCCCGTTATCGGTGGATCCAGGCTGGCCAAGCTCGGCGCCGCGCTCGTATTGGCTGGCGTTGTAGTGTCGCTGCAGGCGGGCCTCGTCGTCCTAGACACCTTCGGACCCGGCGACAGCTATGACACGGACCCTTCCCACGTGAGGCACCTTACCTCCGCCGTGTCGCCCTATAGTTATCAGGGGGTCGCCCTGAGCTTCACGCCGACTGTTTCCGGCACGCTGGAGAAGCTGACCCTGGCCACGGGCTTCTATTCGGGTGTCGATGAGATGGTGGTGTGGGTCAGGACAGATACCTCCTTGTGGGGGGGCAACCCGCCGCTCGAGATCTTCAGTGCCCAGGCGTCGGCTGGATTGCAGACCGCTACCTCAGTCACACAGCCGTTGCTGGAAGCCGGCTCGATCTACTGGATCATCGCCATGCCCATCGGTTCGTCCTCAGATTTGGGCTGGTATGCGAACGATCGAGGTTTCGTCGGCTCCGTGGGGTCGGCGTCCGTTTTGGGTGTGTCATTCAGCACGGGTACGCTCCCGGCGGTGCGTGTGGAGGTCGGCGCCGTGCCAGAGCCGCAGACTGGCGCGACCCTGGCCGCGCTCGGCGTACTGGGTTATGCCCTCTGGCGGCGCGTGCGCCCGATGGTCGGCTGAACGCCTTCTCGCCTGATGGCGGCTGGCTGGCCTTCTCCACGGACAGCCAGTGGCTCGCGGCGTCCTGCCGGGGCGGGGCCGTGCGCGTGGTGGACGTTGGGTCACTCCGCCCCCAGCCACGGCATCCGGCGCAACTCGGGTGCCTACCGCGTCGCGTGGGTCCCGCGAACGCGCAGGCTCTGCGACGGCAGCTTCGATGGCTATCTGCCCACGCTTCGAGTGGGAAGCCAATGGGGTCAAACATTGACATTTGACATTGTGTCACATCAACGGATGTGCGGGGTCAGCCTCCCCCGCCCTCGCGAGAACGGTCGAATGTCAAAATGTCAATGTTTGACCCCATTGGCTCCTTCCCACTCGCTGGCGGCCGGATCCGGTACCGTCTTCTTCCGGCTTGCGACAGGCCGCAGATGAGTGACGTGCGGGGCCCGGCTGCGGCGAGTTGAACCCGGTCGCCTTCCTGCAGGTGACTTTCGCGTTGAACGGCTGGGCGCGGGCGGGCACATTCCGCGCCGTCGGCCATGCAACAAGCTTTCGGGTCTATCGATCACTGGGCCGAACGGGAGGAATGGCTGTGAGTGCCGCCCCTCTCCGTAGAGACCAGGAGTTCCGGACCACGCATTGGAGTGCCGTCCTCAGTGCGCGAGACAAGCATTCGCCCGGAGCCCAGGCAGCATTGGCGGAGCTCTGCGGGACTTACTGGTATCCGATCTACGGCTATATCCGCCGCCGGGGGACCGATCCTGTCGATGCCGAGGATCTGACCCAGGCGTTCTTCGAGCGGTTCCTCGAGAAAGACTACCTGGCCGACCTTACCCCGGGTCGGGGGCGGTTCCGTTCGTTCCTGTTGGCCGCGCTCAAGCACTTTCTGCTCAACGAATGGCACCGTGCCCGCGCGCAGAAGCGTGGGGGCGGCCAGACGATTGTCTCGCTCGACGAGCGTCGCGCCGAGGAGCGCTACCGGTCGGAGCCGGTCGACGATCTCACTCCGGAGAAGCTGTACGAGCGACAGTGGGTCCGGGTGGTGCTGGAGCGCGTGCTGAGCCGGCTGCGCGCGGAGTTCGCCGCGGGCGAGAAGGCGGGGGTGTTCGAGGAGCTCAAGGGATTCCTGACGGCGGATCAACCGGAAGGGGCTTACACGGTGCTGGGCGCGCGCCTGGGCATGAAGGAAGGGACGGTCAAGGTCGCGGTGCACCGTTTGCGCCGGCGCTATGCCAGGCTGTTGGAGGCGGAGATTGCCCGGACCGTGGACGATCCGAACGAGGTCGAGGACGAAATCAGGCACCTGCTCGCCGTGATGGCGGGCTAGCCGGTTGGGTGCTGCGGCTTGCTTCAGCCTCACCTTCGTCCTGACCAGACACTCGTCGCGGGTAGCCTGGACGGGCGCGCCCATCTCTGGAACACCGGCACCGACCGCACAAGGGTTCGGGAATGGGTTCAAGCATTCACGTCTGACGATGTTCGCGCAGCCGTGGCAACCGACATCAGGGCCAGAGAACTTCGATTGTCAGAGCATGCCCCATTCGAGGGTCCGGTCTGGGACAGCTACATTGAGATCTGGAGTGCCCCTGCCGATCCCGATGACAATTGGGAATCCCAGGTCTTCTACCCTGACCGCGGTACTGCGGATGGGCGTGACTGGGGCTTGGTCGCCGCATCGGCGGATGGCCATGTCGCGCAGGTGGGCTTCGAGTTGGGGATTCAGGTCCACGGCCCGGGGCCGGCGATTCTTGCTCTCGCCCTCGGCGCCGATGGTCACGTGCCCCCGGTCAAAATCCACGTCCTGCCATCGGACCGACAGGGCCTCGAGGAAGCGGGCGCCGCTGTACTGGAGGAAACGCAGGTAGTCCACGACCTGCCGCCCGTTCTTGCTGGCCTGTAGGACTCGCTCGTAGAGCTGGTCAGCCTCGCCGGCCGTGTAGAGTCGTCGGGCCTTGTTGTCCACCTTCTGCCATTCGATTCCCTCGTAGGGCAGGGGCGGTTTGACATGCCCGTCGCGGCGCGCCGCCTTGAGCACGCTGCGGATCGCGATGAGGTAGAGGTTGACGGACCGACCGCTCAGTCCATCCTACGCCAGGTCGGTGAGCACGGTGCCGAGATGAAACGGTCGGATCCTGTTGAGCCGGAGATGCCCCAGTTGCCTGCACCAAAGGCGGAGGTAGCCGAGTTCTTTCCGGACGCTGGCGTCGCGCTTGCCGCTGTTCCTCAGGGCATCGGCGTACGACTGATCCACGTACTCGGTGAGCGTCGGCACCCGCCCGATGGGGCGCAGGCGGTCCTCGTCGCGCTCGACCCGGAGTCGGCGGTAGTCGTCGAGCGCCTCGCTCAGGCTGGTGGCGTTAAGGGGGACGAACCGGGAGGTCTTCTTCCCAATGATCGCGGGGAATATCCCAGGGCGCACACAAACCCTCCCACTGGCAATTTATGATGCGGTGCAGGCACGGCGCTACGAAGATGCCAATGTCATGGTCATTGTGGTGACCTCGCTGGCATTTAGCGGACTCTGGTTAGTTTATCGGCTCGGAAAAGGGTCACAGAAACGCCAGAAACAACATGACAGTGCCAGAAACTACAGCGCGTCCTAATCATTCATAGGTGACATTCTCTTATATCCTTACAAAGGATTGCGCAGCGGGGAATTCTTGATTAGAATACGGCGTGGGGCTGTGGCGAAATGGCAGACGCAGGGGACTTAAAATCCCCTGGCCGCAAGGCCGTGCGGGTTCGAGTCCCGCCACCGGCACCACGTTGGGAATGCGAGAATTGCCAATAGAATCAAGGGTTTTCTCTCGTGCTCGGTTCCGGTTTCGAAAATGCACCGGGATGCAAGCAGAGGCAGCGTCTTGGGGGAGACGGCTGGGCGGTTTTGTGAGACTTCGGGGGTGGGTTTTGGAGTTTGGCTTCTGGGGTGCGCACGCCCGCGGCGGAGGAAAGCCCTGGGTGTTTCGTCCCGCCCAGCGTAGGCGCTGTTTTGGAAGGCATTAGTCACTTGACTCAGTGAATGAGCGCACTAGGATCACACCATGACCCTGACAGATCATCAGAACCCGTCGGCTGAGGCGTGTGAGGCATGAGATCCGTGCCAGCCGGGAGCCTGAATTGGCGCGTCGCGGCGGGCTTGTTGTCTGCCCTATTGCTCACGGCATGTGCTCATAGTTACCGCGTTCAGGTGACTGGCCCTGGCTCCTCCCCCGCTGATCGTTATGACGTGGATGTGGTTCAGGTCTTCGATGCGGCCGTGCTGGCGGCGCTCAAGGAGGTCCGGAACGATCAGTGGTTTCGTGAACAGCGTGCCCAATTTGTCAGCCTGGACCCCAAGGGCAAGCTGCTCGAGCTGCGTTCCTACGTCGCCACCGCCGGGAAACCGTTCAAGGTGAAACAGCGCAAGGGTGTCGAAGGGGTACTGGTGTTCAGCCGCGGCGACCGCCGGGTCCGGGAGGAGACGCCTCCTGACTTCTTCCCGCCTAGGAAGCGGTTTCTGGGTTTGCTCGGGGGCGGGGGTCACTTGACCGTGGTGAAGCAACCCTGAGGCCGTCCGCGATTGTCGCCATGCAACCCCCGCCTGATGAGATCGCCTGGCACGAGGGCATGCTTCTGGAGCCGGAGCATTTCACCGACACCGCCCTCCGCGGACAGCGTTTGCTGGGGCGGCTGGCGACCGGGCTCCATCCCTACCCTTGGGGTCTCCGCATCCTCAAGCTCGACCAGTCCCAACTCACCGCCGGCGTCCTGCAGGTGATCGAGGTCGAAGCTCTCATGCCCGACGGCCTGCATCTCTGGCGCCGCAATGTCCATCCCCCCGAGCTCCGTCTGGACCTCACCGACGAAGGGGTGGTCGGTCTGGCCTCGGATGGGATTCTCACCGTCCACCTCGCCGTGCCGTCCGACGTGGGTTCGAGCGGCAACCTGCAAGGCTTGTTGCCCAGGCTGGTTTCCGTCAACCCGCCCGCGCGCCCGAACACATCCCAGGCGTCCGAGTCACCGGAGATTCCACGCCTGCAACCCAACGTGCGGTTGGTTCCGGGCGAGGTCCCGCCGGCGAATCACACCAGTTTCCCCCTCCTCAAGGTCCGGCTGCGCGACAATCTTTTCCTGCCCGACGAGGAGTACGTACCCCCCTTGTTGCACAGCGTCCTGGCTGACTCGGTCCCTCCCTTGGACCGCCCCCTGCGCACGCTCTGGGGCCATATCGCGGTCCGGTTGCGCGAGAAAGTCACCGTGCTCATCAGCGAAAACCGCGGACGCGCGGGAAGGTGGGGGCCGGACCGGGCTCCGGAACCCGCGTCGGGCTGGGCACGTCCCCACCCGCTGACCTCCCTGGTGGCCGGCCTCCCGGAGCTGGAAGGACTGCTCGAAGCGCCCACGCTGCATCCGTTCGAAATCTATCGGTGCCTGTGCCGACTGCTGGGCCACCTCTGCCCCTTCGCCGAGGACGGACAACCGCCGCGCCCGGACGCATACGACCACAACAGCTTGCTGGCCGTCTTCAGCAGCCTGGTGGCGCAGATCAACACGCTGATGCTGCTCGCCGTCCCGGACACGCACACGGCCATCCCCTTCGAGCTCTTCGCCGAGGGTTTCCGGCTCCACTTCCGTCCGGAATGGCGACGCTCGAAGCTGCTCATCGGCCTGCGACGCCGGGCGGACCGGGACCTCAAGGAACTATCGGCGTGGATGCGCAGCGCCGTGCTGTGCGCCGGCTCGAAGCTCGAGGACGCCAAGCGCCAGCGCGTGACCGGCGCGCCCCACGCCCCCTTTGCGGGCGATGCGCACATCGCGCCCACGAGTGACCGGCTGCTGTTTCATTGCAGTGCCGAAGCACCGTGGGTGCAGGAAGACGAGCCCCTGGTGCTGGTGAACCCGGGCGACGCCGGTCAACCACCCGCGCCGCTCGAGGCCGTGCTCTACGTGCGAAAGTAAGGAGCTCCATGGCGCTCGTTCAGCCAGAGGAATCGCTGCTGGTCGCGCAGTTCCACGCGTTCCTGGCCCGACTCGTCGCCGTCCGGCGGCGCGTCCTGGCCGAGGCGGCGGGTGCAGGCGCCTCCGCTGGTGGTGCGCCACCGCGGCGCCAGCGGCTCGCCGGGCCACCTTCGTCTCCCGAGGCGGCGGTGCAACAGGAATTCCTGGACCTCTTCAAACAACAGGAGTTGGCGGTGGCGCGTCACCGCGGCGTGCTGGCCATCCAGGCCAATCGCGAAGTGCGGTACCTCATGGCCGCCCTCGCCGACGAGGTCTTTCTGAATCTGGACTGGCCCGGCGCGGCCACTTGGGGCCAGCACCTGCTCGAGCATCGTCTCTTCGAAAGTCATGTCGCGGGTGAACGCGTCTTCGAGCGCTTGGACGCACTGCTGCAGCGGCGGGATCCCCTCACCCGCGAACTGGCCGGAACCTACCTGCTCGCGCTGGGGGCCGGCTTCGAGGGCAAGTTTCGGGGCCGCGATGCCAGCGCGGTGCTCAGGGACTACCGCCTGCGGTTGTTCGAGTTCATCGGCGGTGAGTTACCGGATTACGGCGCCCGGGACTGGCGGCTTGTGCCATCCGCTTACGCCAACGTGCGCGAGGTCCGGACCGAACAGTTCGTGGCCTCGCCGCACCTGTGGATGTGGCCCCCACTCGTTGCCCTCGCGCTGCTGTTGCTCGCCTCGACGATCATTTGGGAAAGCGTGCGCATCCCGTTGTCGCGCCAGGCGCGTGAATTGATCGAGTTTCTCGAGAACCCTGGGACGCGGGCCGGAGACTCCTCCCCGCGATGAGGGAGCGTTGGCAATCCCGGCGAGCCACCGGCGACGTCCTCCGCCGGACGCTCGATTTCCTCCGGCGCCACTCGACGAGCGGTGATTATCGGTATCACACACCCTGGTACCTGGTGATGGGTGAAGCCGGCGCTGGGAAGACCGCGCTGATCCGCGCGTCCGGCCTGGAACGACCGGGAAGCGGTCTGGATGCGATTCCGACCACCCTCGCCAGCCGCGCGCGGGTGCAGGTCGAGTTACTCAACGGCGCCGTGTTCCTCGAAACCTCGGGCACTCTGATTTCAGACCCCGCCGCGACGCCCGCCCAGACCCGCCAACGCTGGAGCGACTTCCTTCGCGAACTTGTCTGGGCCCGGCCTCGCAAGCCGCTGAACGGGATTGTCCTGGTCTTGTCGGCCGCGGAGTTCCTCCCGGCTGGCGACGGAGGTGGACCGGCGCTATCGGCGTTGCACCAGAAGGCCGATGTGTTCGCCGAACGGTTGTTCGAACTGCAACGGATCACCGAGTTCGCGGCGCCCATCTACCTGGTGATCTCGAAGAGCGACCTGATCGAAGGATTCCAGGGCTATTTCGCGTCCTTCCCCTGCGAGGTGGCGACCACCATTGTCGGTTGGGCTTCGCCGCACCCGCCCGAGATCGCCTACGCCGAGGACTGGGTGGAGGTGGCGTTCGGTGAGGTTCAACGGGAGTTGGTCTCGAGACGCCTCGAACTGCTCGGTACCGGGGCGCAGGTGACCTTCCAGGACGGCCTCTTGGTCTTCCCGACAGCCTTCCAGCAATTGCAGGCCCCGGTGGCGCAGTTCCTGCAACACCTGTTCCAGGAGAACGCCTACCAGCAACCGTTCCCGCTCCGGGGCGTGTTCTTCACAGGGGAGTTGGCGTCCGCCCCGAACCTGCTGACGCAAGTCGAGGTGGCCACCCGCACAGAGCCAGTGCCCGGTGGCGCCGAGCTGGCCACCGACACTCCAGCCATTCCCCGTCGCGGAACCGGCGACCGCCGCGCCGGCAATCCCGACGGGGCAAGCGGGGCGAGCGCAGGACCTCGCATCGCCTTCTTCAAGGACCTCGTCGAGCGGAAGATCCTCCCGGAGCGACGTTTGACGCCACGGGTCACCCGTCAGGATTCCGTGCGCGAACGCCGCTTGCGCCGGTCGGTGGTTTGGTCGCTGCTCGCGAGCGGGCTCGCGGCGATCCTGCTCGCCTGGGGGGCGTACCGGCTCAAGTCCGACCAACGAGCGTACGGCACCCTGTTCAACTGGGTGCGCACCAACACCGCGAGCTCCGGCCTCGAGCTGCCGTATCAGGTGGCCTTGGACAACTTCCTGCAACTGGTGGGGACCCAGACGCGGTTGCAGACCCCGCATCTGCGCGAATGGCGGATCATGAACTCCTACGCGGAGTGGGTGTTGCCGGGTGGACTGCGGATCGCCCCGACACTTGAAGGAGCTCTCGAGGCGATTGTGGCGGAGCGGGTGTTCGAACCATCGGCCCGCGAATTGCAGACCTATGTGCAGCAGATCACCTCCGCGAACCAGCCGCCGTTGCTCGAGGGCCCAGCTTCGCTGACCAATCTGACCGGGTTCGCCCGCGCGTATGCGGACCTGATCACCAATTCGATCGTCTTCAAGCAGCTCCTCGCCCCGGAAGGCGGCAACGTCCGGCAGTTGGCGGGTTTTCTGGATTTCGTCACGGAGACCAACACCGCCACCCTGGCCGTTCAGGCGATGGAGTTACGCCAGTCTCGCGGAGCGATGCGTCGGTTCGATCACCTCGTGGCTCATGCCACCGCGGCGCGGGACCTTGACCCCTTGGAACCCCCTTTGGAGACCGCGGCCATCGCCCGGTTCGAAGCCCTGTACCGGAATCTGTTGACCATCCTCTTCCCGCAAAGCCCCTGGCTCTCCCAAGTTCGCACCCTCCGGGATCGGCTCGACGCGGCCCAGGCCGAGTTGGGCACTCCGCACCGCCGGGGGGAGGAGCGTATCGCTGAGCTGCGGAAGGCGCTTGATGAGCTCCATCAGGCGGCGCAACTCCCCGGCGATGCCGCCGCGCTCGAGTTCTACTCCCTCGCCTTCTGGAATAGCTGGACCAACGCCACCCAGGTGCCGGCAATCCAGGCAAAGGCCGATGGCGTCTGGGCGACCTGGACGGAACCCGGTCGCCCGCGCATGGAGTTTCCGAAGAGTTGGAGCGAATCAACTCGCCAGGCTTCGGAGGAGTTCCAACGCCTCGGCCGGGAACGTGGGTGGGAGCTGTTCCTGCGGTTGCCCGCGACTAACAGCCAGGTGGTGGCCCTCTCCCCCGAGATGCTACAGGTCACCAACTTGACCCGCCGGCTCGTCAGCCTGTTTGACCGGTTCGCCACTCCGATGGCCATCGCGGCGACGTCCGCGGGTCGAGGTTCCGGACCGCGACCAGAAAGTGCGCCCGGCATGACTCCCACCCTCGCGGCCGATCTCGTCAATGTGACTCGCGCCTTCACGCCGCTGCTGACCAACCCGCCGGCCGCTTCCGTGTTCCGGCCGGAATTCCCCCTGCCGCCCGACCAACTGCAGCGCTTCGTCACGGAAGCTTTGGATCGCCTGATCAGCTCCCGCTTGCCCGCCACCACCCGCCTGCTGACCGCACGGGCGCCGGACGCGGTGACCTCCGGAAGCGGGTCGGTTTCAGACCTTGAAAGTGACCTGGCCGACGCCGCGGAGGGTTTCCTGGATGCAGCCCAGCGCCTCCAACCCGTGTTGACTCTGTGGAAGCAGCACGGGGTGGCCGCGGCAGCCCAACTCGATCGCGTCCTGGCTTCCGATCAGGAACAGGTGCTCGCCCGTCTCGATCGGCTGGCCCGAGCACAAGGCTTGTTTGTCCCGGGCACCACCAGTCCCGCCAACCTCCCGCGGATGCGTGCCCGGCTGCAGGATCTGTGTGAGACCTATGCCCAGCCGGTTCTCAAGGCCATGCCTCCATCAACCGCGCGCCAGTCGGGTCGCCCTGCCTCCCCGGCTGAAAGCCACTATGCCCGGCGTTGGCAGGCCGTCTGCGACACTCTCAACGCTTTGGCACTGCAAAGCCCCGACAACCTGCTCCTCAATCTCGAGGAATTCATCCGGTTGCTGAACAAGCCGTCTCGCACCGAGGCAGACCTCCTGAAGCTCAGCCAGGCCGCCGGCGTGCTCGAACAGGCGGAACAGGAGCCCTCGAGCCGCGACAATTTCTTCCTCGAACGCTGGCGCCAATGGTTGCGCAAGGACACCCCCGAGGAAAGCGGCGCCGGCCCGACCACGCCCTTCCAGCAGTACCTGGCCATCACCCAGCTCTACAACACCCGCCTGGCCGGGAAATACCCGTTCTGTCCCGCCGGGGCGACCCCGGCCGGCGCGGTTCAGCCCGAGGACCTGATTCAGTTGTACCGCCTGGTGGATGGCTTCGACGCGCGCGGCCTGGATGGTACCAGCCTGACCGCGTTTGGGTTCAGTCGGGGCCGGGTGTCCGCCATTGAAGGGTTCGTTGCCGCCCTGCAGGCGCTGCGCCCCTGGTTCGACGATCTGCTCAACGGGCGTCCGCAAGCCGTCCAGTGGACCTCGCCGGGCAACGCAACCGTCCTGCTCTACAACCACCAGAACACCTACGAACCCGTCTCGGCCTGGCCGCCGCCGGCGTGGGCGGGCACGAACGCGCCCCCGGTGAAGGAAGCGTTCCTGCGGTTCAACGCCGCGATTCCGTTACCCGAGAAACTGCCGGACCGGCTGCCAGGCTCGGGCTTCCAGTACCACGATCGCTTCTTCAACGGCGCCACCGCGATCTACGGCCTCACGCTGGACCCGCCCCTGTACCCCTTCCTGCCCATCTACCTGGCCCGGACCTTCGCCGCGGGCGACCGCGTGGACCTGTCGCGCATCCCGTTGAAGGTGCCGGTGGGCAACCAGCATTTCGAAGCGACCTTGTCCCTGGCCACACGACCCGTGCAAGCGCCGCTCGCGTTCGACCTGCAAACGCCGAGGATTACCCATGATTGACGACCAGGCCCGCATCCTGCAGCCGATCTCGCCCGAGAAACCGTGCGGCGACAGCCTCCGCTACGAGGGCGCGTATGACCGCATCCGGGAGGCTCGACAGGAAGAGGACGCCCGCCTGCCCCAAGGAATTTGGGTTACCAAGCCCAAGGCGGCCGACTGGGACTTCGTCTGTCGCACCTGCGTCGAGCTTCTCGAGACCCGGACCAAAGACCTCCAGATCGCGGCCTGGTTGACCGAGGCGCTCGTGCAACTGCACGGGTTCGTCGGTCTGCACGAAGGCCTGTTCATCGTCCTGCGCCTCTGCGAACGCTATTGGGACTGCCTGCACGCCGGCGCCGATGGCGTCGACGCCGAATCCCGCTCGGCCCCGATCCTCTGGCTCAACGAAAAGGTCGCCGACCGCCTTAAGTGGGTGCCGCTGGTCCAGACCGGGACGGCCTCGGACGCGCAGGTCAACCTGCTCCGGTTCGAGAACCTGGGTGTGACGGGGGGCCAGGCCAATGCCGATGCCTCAGGCACAACCGCGCCCCCCGAGAGCGCGGCGACTGACCTGCCGGCCGAAGTGTTCCAGACCGACCCGACCTTCTACGTGGCGAACCTGGATGCCATCCGCGGTGCGATCGAGGTCTGCGAGAAGATCGAGAAGTTCTTTGCCTCGAAGGCTGTTGTGGACCCGCCCAGCCTCTACCGCGTGCGGGAGAACCTGCACAAGGCTCTCGCCTTGCTCGAGCGGTTCATGGCTCGGCAACTGCCCTTGGAAACCGATGACCTCACACAGCACGGCGCGCCGGGAGTCGAACCTGGCAGCCATGGCCCGTCCCACCCAGCGAGTTCCGTGACGATCTCGAGTCGCGACGAGGCCTATCAACTCCTCGCCCGCGCCGCCGATTTTTTGGAACGTACCGAGCCGCACAGCCCGGTGCCGTACTTGGTCCGGCGTGCGGTTCACTGGGGGCAGTTGCCCCTCGAATCCGTGCTCCCGGAGCTGATCAAGGGCCAGGCGGACCTGGATGGAGTCCGGGAGTTGTTGGGATTGAAACGAAAGGACTGATGGGTTCATGAAGACGATCCCCTCCGTTCCGGCTCGCCCTCTGGCGGCGCATGTCCAGGCGAGCATGGCGTCGGTGCAGAGACAGGCGGTTCTTCGTGCTGCTGGGCCTCCGCGTCTCAAAGCGGAGCTCACCAGGTTGAGTCGCCCGGCCGCAGCCGGCAGCGTTTATCCGCCGGTGGGCGCAAGCGCTCTCATGAGGCGAGTGCCGCGTGTCCCCGTCCAGTCCGCTTCCATCGGAGGCCGCCCTCGGGCCGGTGCCGCCGCCCGCCAAGCTCCAAGCCCGTTGGCCGCTCACGTCCGGGCCTCGGTGCAGGCGGTCCAGCGGAACGCTGCCTCGTCCCACGTCATTGGCCGTGCCGCCTCTCCCCCGGCGAGGCCCGGCACGAGCCGCCTGCGTGCCCGCACCGCTGGTAGCGAGGTCCGGAGCGTGCTCCAAGGGAAGCTGGGAATTGGGATCGAGCCCGGACAGCTTAGGCGGTATGGCAAGGACCCGACGAGTTTGGGGGAGCTCATCGAGTTTCTGGATGAAGTGAACGCATCCCAGTTGAACCACGCCGGCTATGGCAGCCTGAATGCAAAGCAGAAAACGCGTGCCTTGAAAGCCGCGATTGACGAGGACTTCGGGTACACCTTTCAGCAGGTGGTGGAGAATCGGGCGAATCCCCGCACGGGTCAGCCCGAGAACTACTGGTGGAAGGTAAACGTCCCGCGAGGCATGCAGTACGAGCTCTATTCCTATGACGCCTGGCGGGTCTTGTTTGACGCGTTGTTTGGCGGCTCAGCAGCCTCGGAGCCAACGACGCCCACCGACGCACTCGGTGCCGTCGTTCGCTACCGCGAAACCGATTATGACCAGGCAACGCCCTTGATCGAGCGACTCGTGGCGGATTGGAGGTTGAATCCCAAAACTGTCCGTGCCGCCCTGAGCCGGATGATCGCCGCCGGGCAGACCAGCCGCGACCTGAGGAGGAGCGGTCCCGCCCGTACTCCCGATCCCGAGTTGAACCGGCTCCGCGACACGCTCCATGAGTCATTCGGCATCGGTGCGAACGGCTGCACCTTCTTCTTCACCAAGCACGGAGAGGCGCTCACGATTGCCGCTGTCGGCGCGCACACGCGGGACGCCAAACACTATCGGTTGGACTACGGCGCCGAAGGCTACCCTCAAGGCGGTGCGTTCGAGTTCCCGTGAGGCCTTCCACCAGGCCGCGGACCTGTCAGCGACCAAGCGGCTCGACTGCTGGCGCCTCGACCGCCGCCCCCCCACGTCCTCGGCAGTCAGCGTTGAGGCCGGTGCCGGCTTGCCCCGCAGGTCCGACCAGAGCGGATCCGGATTGGGGCAGCCACGCTGACCCGTTCCTGCTTCAACGTGTTGCTTCGGCAAGCGTGCCGGTGCCCAAAATTTCCAGGCGCGGGGTCTGAAAGGCCGCACGCAGCGGGCGCGCGGGCCATGGCAGGTCGATGGCTCTGGACGCGGGGGTGGCGGGCGACTCAACTGGAGTCGAGGGCCTGGAGGCTCTGCTGGTAGTTCCAAGGCAGCCAGGCCGCAGGGTGGTTGAGCACGGCTTTGGCGTGGTCGTGGAGGGCCTGGAAGTAGACGAAGGGGTTGGCGCCGGCCAGGCGGCAGGTGTGGATCAAGCTCATGAACAGGTCGCCCACGCGGGCCCCGTTCTGCGTTTTGTAGCCCAGCGAGTTCTTCCGATGGAGGATGGCCGCCTTCAGCGCTCGCTCACAGATGTTATTGGACAGCGGGGCTCCCGGCTCCCGCAGGAACAGGGTGAGCGGTTCCCAGCGCTTGAGCATGTAATGGATGGCTTCACCGAGGCCGGAGTTGGGTTCGACCACTTTCTGCTCCAGTTGTTCCCGCATCCATTGTTTGAGGCCCTCCAGGATCGGCGCGCTCTTTTCCTGGTGCAGGCGTAAACGATCGGTCGCCGAGAGTTGCTGCTCTTTGGCCTGGGCGTCATGCTGGAAGACCAGCGCGAGGTCTTCCAGGACCTTTTGGCACTGCTCGGGAAAGTTCTCCTTCACGTCGACGAAGGTCCTCCGTCCGTGCGGTAGGCAGTTGGCCAGCAGGGCTTCGAAGTCTTTAGGCAGGTTGCGCGAGAGCCCGTCACACATGTGAATGGGCTTGGCCAGCCCGGGGGCCCGGTGTTGGAGCAGTTCGGTGAGGTTTTCCCCGGCGTGGTTGCCGCCGGTGAAATAGAGGGCGATGCAGCGATCCTCGACTTGGCAGAGGATACTGGTGGTGAAGATGCCCGTGCGCTCGCATCCCGCCTGGGCGCGCTCCCGCTTGAGGCTCTGGATGCGCATCTTGGTGTCATCATTGTGGATGAGCTGCGCCTGGGCGGCCAGCCGGGTGAGTTCCTGGTGAGCCGGCTGCAGGTCGCGGGCGGATTGTTCCATCAACTCCCATTGCGTGGCGGCCGGCAAGGGGATCCCCAAGTCCTTTTGCAGCTTCTCCAGTCGGTAATGCGGCATACCCCCACCAAAGCGCAGGATCCCGATCATCAACCCCACGTTGGGATCGTACTTGGTGGTTCCCGCCTCCGGCGGCGCCGGGGCCGTAAAGGTTTTGCCGCACAGGCAACAGCGCAACACCTGCAGGGCGAAGACCGTGGCCTGGACTATCGGCTGCGCCACAATGCGCACAATCCGGCTGGGGGCCCGTTCCCGCAGCCGGGCCTTGTCGTTACGGCACTCCGGACAACGATCTCCCGGTTGCAGGCTGGGATGGGCCACCTGGACGCGCCCTGCGCCCGCATACTGGCTGGCCCCGTTGCGACCGTGCCCGCGCACCGGCCGCTTGGGGGGAACCGCTGGGCTCGTGCCACCCTGGCCGGGAAACACGTTCCGGGTCTTTTCAGTCTTGGCCCCAAAGATCAACCGCTGCAACCGCCCCACCGTCGCGTTCTTCTTCTCGATGACTCCCATCAGCCACTGCAGCGTGCCCAACAAGGCCGCCACCGTCTCATACAAGGCTGCCGGCAGGTGCTGCTGGAGCTGGACCAGCAGCTCCTGCAATTGCCCCCGATCGAGCGAAGTGATTTCCGGCGCCCGGGTCTTACTCATGACCCTGAGCCCAGGCGGGCGCGAAAGTCACCGCCCAACGGGTAGACCCACAGCTCTTTGCGCGGTTGATCCCGTCGGCTGGTGCGGGCGTTGTGACCGCGGCCCGTGGTCAGTCCCAAGCAGATCCAGTTGGCGGCGCGGTAACAGCTCCCCTGGAAACGGGCCGGGTCGATGAACGTTTCCAACAGATGAATCGGATGGGCGTAGAGCGCTCGCCAGTCCGCGGAGATCCGGCGCGCGATCCGCCCCAGGAGGTGGCTGGCCAACCGCGGCACCTCCAGCCAAGGCATGATCAGGAAGCGGGTATTGTAGCCGATGAGGTGGAGGTGCTGGCGGCGCACCTCGGGCCGCCAGCCGATGAACCGGTCGCGCGCGGCCAGGTGGCGCGGCGCCGACGACCAGGCCATCGCCGCGATCGGCTCGCTGCCGGCCAACACGAGGTACTTCAAATGTTCCCCAACGGGCTGGGTGTAGCGCAGGTAGTGGTGGGTCTGCATCAACTGACCAAAGAGGGGCTCTTGGGCCGTGCGCCGCACCTGGCGGATCTCCAGGGCGCCCAGTTCACGCAAGCGGCATTGCCGCGGCCCTTCCCACAGCGGCAGGACGGGAGCGGGGGGCCGGCGCTCCACCACATTGTTGGGTGGGGACATCCGTTTGGCCGGCAACTCAATCAGCCCGGCCCGATGCAGTTGCAGTAACAAGCTGCGGCAAACCATGTCGCGCAACGCGCCGTTGGGCTGGATCCAGTTCCAGGCCCGGCACAGCTCGGCCGAGAGCCGACGGCGACTCCAGAGCGGGTTCTGGGCGATCAGACCCTGGATGAACGCAGTGTCTTCAGCGCGGATTTCCCGGCCACGGTAGCGGAGCAAAACCAACGACATGCCCCGGAGTGTAAGGGGCCAATCCTGGAACGCAAGGACGATCGCCGGTTTTCGGTTTACCCGGCCACCGGCACCGCGCGCCACAGCGGCGCCGCCACCGCACCGGACGGATCGCCATTCCAGAGCAACAGGTGCAGTTGATGGGGCTCCAAGCGCAGGGCGGCACTGGCGCCGGGCTTGGGCCAGCCACCGAAGCGGCCTTGCGAGAGTCGTTTCTGGCAACACCAGTAGCCTTGGCCGTCATAGGTCAGGCACTTGATGGCGTGGCCACGCCGCGACCGGAAGACGAACAGCGCCCCGGTTTGCGGGTCGCTACCCAGTGCCTGACGGCACAGCGCAGCCAGGCCATCGATGCCGCGGCGGAAATCCACCGGTTCGACGGCCAGCAAAATGCGCATCTGCGGGGTGATCTGGATCATGCTCGCCTCCAGAACGCTTGGGCCACCCCCACCACCGTCGCCGGATCGCACGGGAACTCCAGCGTCATCTTGGCCCCCTGCCGATCGGACAACTCAATGTGGCACCCGGTGGTGACTTGGGGCGGCCGCTGGCGGGGGCTCAACTCGACAAAGGTCGGCGGTGCGCTGGACCACCCGCGAGGGGATGCCTGGGGCAACTGTCGTTTCAACTTGCTGTAATCCAGACGCAGGGCACGAGCCACCGGCCCCACCCCGTGGGTCGCGGCCAAAGTGGCCGCCGAGCTCCAGAGGGCTTGGGGAAGTCGCGTGGCTCCAGCTTGGGACTGGCGCCAACGGTCTAACTGGTCGCGTAGCTCAGACAGATCGGTCGACGAGAATTTCGTTTGTGGCATAGGTCGGTTCGTTGCGGTTGTCTGCCTCGAACCGTAGCCGCGGCGGTTTTACCCTTCACGCACTCTTGCCGAAGCAACACGCTTCAACCGCCCTAGCGACTCACCACGCAAGAGTCTGTCTCCACCAGGAACTCCAGCCCAAGTCCTTCAGAACTCATCGTAAAAATTGACATTGCCCGGGGCAATCGCGCCGCTTTTGATCCGCTTGGTCACATGACGGTACTCGCTGGTGGTGATCATCCGCCCATAGAGCGTGTTGATCTTCGCCAAATCGCCACGTCGCATTGAGGGCATACCTCCCTGCGCTGGATTCCATCGAGCGTCAGCCGCCGTGTTGAAGTGAATCTTGTGACCCCTTGCCACGGTGAAGTCTATGCCCAGCTTGCTCGTCCTCCTCCAAAACGCCGTGCGCACCCATTTGGCGAGATCGGACTTCACTTGTGGATTCAGGTTCGTCAAATCCTGTTGCGCGTTGGCATAGGTCCTGTCCGCCGAGAACCACTCCAGAACGCTCGTCCGGCCAATTTCGGGCAAGGCCCTCACGTCACTTGCCCACCACTGCTGGTAATCCGTGAAGTTCTTCTTGAACCGGTCCGGGCCCAACCTTCCCCGGCGTCTCTGCTCAGCCGCGTTATAATCGTGCCGGGCACGATGGGGAGCTCCCAAGTCGTAGAGCCCGATGCGATAGCGGTGCCGCTTCAATGTCAAGATCCACGCCTTGAGGTCGTCGTCGTGAGCCAGGCCAGGATCGGCGTTGCGGAAGTAGTTCGGCCACATGGCAACGACGTTGGCCTGGCGCAACGCTTCGCGGACGAGAAAGATCCCCGACGGATCGCCCGCACGGTCCATAATCGCATTCAGGCCGATGGCCAGGTTGTAGGCATCAACGGTCCTGTACCGACTGAGACCCAGCCTGGCGTCCTGGAGCATCAAGCGCTTTGCCGTCTCCTTCCGGGTTGTGGACATTCCATACAGCAGGCTCTTGGAAGCCGGGGATTGGAGTTCTCCCAACGGATCCACCTGCCCCGGCTGGACGCCATTGCGTTGGACGACGAGGGTGGACCGGTGTCTGCTCCGATGGGCAACAAGTGGTGGCGGAGGGTGGGGCACCTTGAGACTGCTGCGAGGTCCCGGCCGTCGTACGCCAGCACCAACGGCAGCTGGAATTGCGGCGGACCGGGTCGCGGCAGGCGGCAGCGATGCGGGAAGCCGCCCACCGTCCTGAGCCGGCTTATTGGACGCTTTCATTGTTTGGGTAGCCATAGCCGTGAGGAACGCTCGTCGTTGAGTTGGCTTGGTACCCTTGCCGACCCAGGGACAGGCGGCGCGCTCGTCGCGCGGCGCGATGCAGTTCTCGCATGGTTGCGTCAGGAACCTCGCGCTGCATATGCGCTCGGATGTAGCCGAACAGGACCACCTGACTTTCGAGCGGCAGATTCAGCAGGTCAGTGTCGGTCACGGAGATCGCCGGGATGGCTTCCTCCGTGAAGACCGCGCCGCACCCCATGGCGTCGCGCGTCAGTTCTTGCTTGCGCGGTCCGGTCAATGTCCCGCCGCCGCGGTAGTAGGCGTCTGGTGAGAGGCCGGGATTGACCCTGGTGCGATCGGGGGGGAGGAAAACACCGATCATCTTGTCTGAGGCATAGGTGACTGAGGTGTCGTAAGCGTTGGCCAGGAACACGCGCCCGAGCGTACCTGGCGTGCCGTCGCGCGACACGTTCTCTCGCGAGGGTCTGAGTCCCTCAGCCAGCACGGCTTCGGCATCGTGAGTACCATGATAGTACCGCACAGTTTCGTAGGCTTGGATGTAGTCCGCCAGGAGCGTCCCCTCATCCGGGGCGATCACCACTCCTCCGGTCGTAACGGCCGTCGCGTGCTGGCGCTTGGCTCGCTTGTGATTCACATAGACCTTGCGTAGGCCCAACGTGAGCGCGTTCTTCAGCCACTTGGTCTTCCGTCCGCCTTTGGTCTGAATCGCAACAAGCTCTGGCCGTGGCAGTTGGTGCTGGACCATGCCAGCGCGAGGCGGCACCCCGGGGCGGGTGGATGGGCGCGGGACGAGCGCTAGCCGCGGCGACGGAACCGAACGCCTCGTGGCCTGGATGAATCCGAATGGGACACCGCGGGGTTGTGGTCCGCGGGTCGTAAGCGGCGGCGACCTGCCCTGGACCACCGCCCCGCCGGGCGGCAGAGGCCTCCGAACGAAACGGGCTTCTTCGCCTGCCTGGGATCGAGCGGTGGACGTAGCCACCCGCAGGCCGGCAGGTCCGCCGCGCGGTTGCAGGCACGGTGCGACCGGTCGCGCGCTGGACCGAGGATCCACCTGCCTCTGAACGAGCGTAATGCTGGCCCGGACATGAGCGGCAAGCGACCGCGTTGAGACGAACGGCTCCCGCGGCGGTTTTGGCTGAAGCCATGGGGGCCGGTCACTCTGTAACGCTTTGCCTTTGCTCATTGGTCTTCGGTCACTTCACCTGGCGCGTCTCGCCTCGGGCAGGACAAGTCAGGAAGAGGACGAGTCATCCTCCTCCTCGTCGTCCGTACTCGAGACGTAGCCCAGAAGTTCCAATTGATTCTCGGTCGGAAGGAACCTGGGGTCATCCGTGATGGCATCATACTGCTGGCACCCGCCGGCACCGGCCAGGACAAACATGGGGTCGTCGCCGGCGAAGGCTTGGCCAAACGTCTTGTTGCCCTTGGCGATGGCCCTCAGCGCTGCCCGACCTGCCTTCCCAGCGCCATCACGTCGGTAGGGTTCCGACGTGGTGAGGGTCGCAAGCAAGGACGAGACCGCCCGCTCCTGCGGGGGCGTCAGCCTCGGGCTGCTCCAGTCTGCCTTGGTCGCTGATTGCAGAATGCGCAGGATTTCGGTGGCGATCATCCTCGATTGGCCGCTTGCGTCGAGGACGGAGGCCCATTGCTTGTAGTGCTTCCACCTCTGTCGCTTCTGGTAATAGCCCGTGCCGCCGTATTCTCCGGCCGAGGTGGAGACCATGATCTGATACACCGACCCGGTCTTGCTCTTCGTGTAGGTCACGGGCTTGCCCAGGGGGCCAACGTGAGAATGACTCTTGGACCCGAGTGTACTGCGGATGATTTCTTCCCCGGCTTGATAAGCCCAGTACTTGATCTTCCCGAGTTTGAGCCGACGCTGCTCTCGCCTCGCCATCTGTCGGAACAACCGCTTGGCATTGTCCCGAAACGTGCTGAGCCGTTTCAAGCGACCACACTGGATCGAAGCCGATGGTTGCGCGCGGCCCTGCCCGATCGCGTCAGGGACGTGCTTGGAGTGAGTGCCTGGCGGGAGAACCTGAGGCGCCACGAGCGCTGGTGTCCGGAGCACGGCACCGAGGTTTGCCGGAAGGCGAGCACGCACCATCCCGCTGCCTGGCCACACAGGGCGGGCGTTGCTGGGACGTTGCGGGCCCACAGTTGGCGCGGTCTGCGCGGCGCCATGACGCGGGTTCTGTTTGCCGAAAGGTCTCACGACCGGCTGAGCCCGAGCCACAGGCCGGCGGACCGGCCAGTGAACTGGCGGCGGCAGGATCCGCTTCTGGGGCTCCCGCAAGCGGATCGGGGGAGGCATCACGGCGGGCTTGGCATGGGCCCGAGCGGTGCCGACCGCGTGGCGGGCTGGAACCGCGATCTTCGCAGCGAAACCAGCAGGCTTCAGCGTGGCCGCTGAAGTCCGCCCCTCGAGAGCGCCGCCAACCGCTGGTCGGCGTAGTCTCGTCAAAGGCGGCGGGAGCGAAGCTGGCATTCTCAGTGGGTCGGTCTGCGCACCTTCGGGTTTCTCTCTCGCTGGGAGAGTCGCGGCGCCATGACCGCCCGCAACCCTAACCGGTCCGCCTCGGCTTCGAGGAGTTGGTCCTGGACGACCGCCACACCCGATCCGAACGGATTCCGCACGCGACCGGCGCGCTGCTGGAGGACGTGGGCTAACTCGTGGCCGAGCAATTGCTGGCCCTGGGTGGTGTGAGGATTGTAGAGGCCCGGGGCGAAATAGAGGTTGGACCCGTGAGTGAAGGCCAGTGCGCCCAGCGAAGGCGCCTCGTGGCCCACGTGCACGCGGACGTCAGCGAAGCTCGCGTTGAAGGCCGCCTCCATCTGCTCACGCACGCCGTTCGGCAATGGCTGGCCGCCGCCGGCCTTGAGCACGTTGGCCGGGACCGGGAAGGCGTCGGTGCCACCAACCGTCTGAACCGCGCGTTTGGGCTGAGTGGCCGAAGCGCCGGCCTGGGTCACGGGGCGTCCACGGAAGACGCCTTGGATCGCCACCCCGACGCCTCGAGTAGAGCGCGCTTTCGCCTGGGCCGCAGCGGTGGTGTTGGGCTGAGCCGGCCCGCGTGCGTGCACCTGCGGCGCAGGCTTGGGGTGCCTGGAGTGATCTGCGAGAGGCCGGGACGGAGGACGAAGCGACGGGCGCCGAGAGGCTGCGCTCGTTGGCGACACCGGTGTAACAACTGGCGTCATTGACACGGAGAGTACGCAGGGACACTCTGAAGTCAAGTTCATGATTGACATGAGCGCGAAGGTCCGTGCGGCTCACGTGCTGCGGGCGTTGGCTCTTCCGGGGGCGCGACCGCAGCCTGCTGGCGTTGGCACGGCGGTGCCCACCGTGCTCCAGGCCCGTCTTCCCGCCCCAACCCTGGGCGGTGGCGCAGGGCCGGCCCGGCACGTGGCCGAGTCCGTGGCGCGCGGGCGCGACCCGCAGCGAATCATGGTGGCCCGGCACAGCACGGAGTCGGAGGCCGTCGCCTACCAGGACCTGCGCAGCGCCGGACCGCCTCCGCCTCCGAAACATCCGGTCTTCGCCTTGCAGACCCAGGAGGGCAGCGCCTGTAAGCTGCGTGACCTCCGCACCGGGAATCTGAGGGATGCGGGCACGCTGTACGGCATCTTCGTCCGGATGCGGAAGGACGGAGACGTCTATGTTTCACCCATGAGCTCGCGGGACGTGCGGGGTGACAGCCATCCCACGCTCGCCGCCAACACCGTCGAGGGACGACTGGGACTGAAGACGGTGGTCGCCGCGGGCGAGTTGGGGATCATCGGGAACGAACTCGTCGGGCACAACGACAAAACCGGCCATTTCCAGACCCGGAAGAACCGCCAGCAATCGGGGCTGCCTTCAGAGAAGTTCTACCCTTACACGCTGGACTCGAGGCAATGGTACCGTGCCGGGAGCGCGTAACGGGGATATCCGGAGCGAGACGGAAGCTCCGAGCACCAAACACCAAGCCCGAGGGAAGCACCAAGCTCCAACCACCAAGCTCCAGAAAAGCTCAAAGGACCAAGGTCCAAGCGCCGTAGCCACGTCGCACGTCAGATTCCACGGCGAGGCGGAAGGTCCTTTTCTGGAGCTTGGAACTTGGAGCTTCAGAGAACGTCGCTCTCGACCTCACGGCACCATTTCCGTGAACTGGGTTGGCGCCGTGATGGTGATGACGCCGCCGTAGGCGCAGGTGAGCATCGAGGTTTGGTTGAGCGCCGGCATGCCGCCGAGCAGGACCATCGGGGAGCCGGGGGCCCAAGGTGCGGGGATCACCGGCGTGCAGGGCATGGGGGTGAGCACTCCCAGGGCCGCGGAGGTGGCCGAAGCGGTGGCCGGGTTCGCCAGCGAGCTGCACACGCCAAACGGCGGGATGTTCACGAACGGGATGTTGTCCATGATGGTGGCCGCGGGCTGGCTGCTGGTGAGGCAGCGCTTTAGCGGCAGCACCACCAAGGCGCTCGGGGCCGCGCCGAAGCTGCACAGCATGCTGGCGCCGCTGCAGATGTGGAGGCTCATGGGGGAGGGTCTGGGGTCTGGGGTCGGGGTCGGGAGTTCCGAGTTGCCGGATCGGAAGAAGTCCGGTCGGCTTGGCGGCCGTGCCCGGTGACCGCGAACCCTGCGGAGCTGCTGATCGGCCATGGAAGGTACCAGGAACGACGGCAGGGATGCCGCCTTTCCTGGTGCGGTGGAAGCAACATGGCGCCTATTTCCGACGGATGAGGTTGAGCAGGCGTTGCCAAAGGGAGGGCTTGGACGGTGGACCGCCGGCGGTAGTCTTCGGTTTTCGACGGCCAGATCGATCGAATTCCTCCTTCTCGCCGACTGGCTTGCCGTCCTTGAAGGTCTGGCTCTCCTTTACTTTCCCGTCGGGATAGTACTGCACGACCTTGCCGTGCAGTTTGCCGTGCTGGTGCGGCGCGCGTTCGCGGACCGTGCCATCCGGGTAGTAAGCGAGGCGCTCGCCCTCGAGTTGACCGTCGCGGAAGATGGATCTCCCGCCGAGTTGCCCGCCCGGCAGGTAGAAGGACGCCTCGCCTTCCGGTTGGCCCTCCCGGTACGCGCCTTCCTGGCTCACCTGTCCGGACGGATAGAACGCGCGGGTTTGGCCATGCTGCCGCCCGTCCCGGAACTCGATCTCCGCCGTTGGAACGTCGCTCTGGTAAAGGCGCATGGCGCCGTCCAGCACGCCGCCGAGGAAGCGGGACTCGACGATCACCTGGTCGTTGTCGTCCAGCAGGGTGACCTCGCCTTGGAGCTTGTCTCGGTGAAACTCGGCGATCTGGACGGGCCGACCAGCGGCGTTGTAGAACGTGGATTCGCCTTCCAGCGCCCCGGCGCGAAAGGAGGACCGCTGCACCGGTTGACCCTCCTCGTTATGAATCAGCATCTCGCCGTCTAACTGCCCGTCCCGGTAGTTCGAGGACTGGCGGACCTTGCCGTTGGGATGGTAGAGGACGCTGGATCCGTGCGGGAGGCCGTTGTCGTAGTGGGAGAGTTCGAGTAGATGTCCAGCCGGGTCGAAGCGGGTTAGTTCGCCGTGCAGGCGCCCTTCGAGCGTGAACCACCGTTGGCGCATCTGGCCGTTGGGGTGGAGGAGTTGATGCTCGAGGGGCACGGCGGGCATGGCGACGCGTTCAGTTGATCTGCACGATGCCGCCCTGGATCTGCACCATGGCACTGCCCGAGACCTTGTTCTGCACCTGGGCCTCGTTGCTCAGGTTCACATTGGCCTTGTTGGTCAGGTTCACCTGGGCTTCGACGGTGACGTTCAGTCCCTTGGCGGAGAAATCGCGCGTGGCCTGGTTCGAGATCTCGCCGGTGGCCTTCTGGGTCAGGTCTTGAGCAGCGGAGGCGGCGAGGTTGGCGGCGGACTTGAGGGTGAGGTCGCCGCCGGTGGATTCGATGGTAACGGTCTTGCCTTTGATGATGAGATCGTTGGTCGCTTCGATGGTAAGCGTGTCGCCGGCCACTTTGAGGAGGAAGGTCTTGGCGACCTTTTGGGTGAACTTGCCTTCGTTGGTATGGGTCTCCTCGCTGTCGTCTTTTTTGATGGTGATGCTGCGGTTGCCTTCGACCACCAACTCGTCCTTGGCGTTGGCATCGAGGGTCGCTTTGTCGGTGACGTTGTCCTTGAGTTGGTCCACCGCGGGCGGGTTTTCCTGGATGAAGACGTGCCGGCTCTTCTTCACCGATTCGACCTGGATGTTCCCGATCCAGGAGCATTGGTCTTTGTGGGCGCGGAAGAGCAGCTCCTCTTTGCCGGTCAGGTCCTGGAAGCGAATCTCGTTGGACCCGCCCTGCCCGTCCTTGCTGGACTGCGACTTGACGGTCGAGACGGTCTGGTTGTCGGGGAACGTGTAGGGCAGCACCTGGCTGGCGTTGTACACGGTCCCGGTGATGAGCGGGCGGTCGGGATTGCCCTCGAGAAAGCTGACCACGACCTCCTGACCGATGCGCGGCAGGAACACGCTCCCCCAGCCCTTGCCGCTCCAAGTCTGGGCCACCCGGATCCAACACGAACTCTTCTCATCCTTCTTGCCCAGCCGATCCCAATAGAACTGGACCATGATGCGGCCATACTTGTCGGTCCAGATTTCCTCGCCCTGTTTGCCGACAACGAGCGCGGTCTGGGCGCTGGCGATGATGGGCTTGGGTGTCACGCACAGGGGGCGAAAGGTGGCGCTGCTGGGGAAGGCCACGAACGACGTCTGGAACCCGGACTGGTCAGCCGTCAGGGTGACCTCACGGAGGACGTACTCCCGGTTCGCGGCGGTTCGGGGATAGGACTTCAGAGTGAACTTGGACCCGGCGGCGAGGCCGCGGCAGTTGGTGACACCCGACATTGCCTCGCTTGGAAACGCCGCCGCCGCGAGCCGCAGGCTGGCCTTGGATTCGCCGTCGGCAGTCTGGAGGTAGCCCGCCGGGTACTCGTAGCGGTCCCATTTGTCGGTGGTGCCGCCGGCTTGGGCCTGCGTCTTGAGCGAGACGTCGGGGGTTTCAAAGTTGTAGTCGTTGACGGTGGCGGTGCCGGGCGTGAGGTGCTGGCCGAACTCGAGGTCGCGGACGACGTCGTCCACGGGCCAGCTCCGGCTGCCGTCGTCCCACGCCAGCGGATCGAGGCCGGGGCAGGGTTGATGGACGCCGCCGGTGTCCGCCAGAACCAGGGTGTGCTTATCAGCGGTATGCTCGAAGAAATAGAAGATGCCCTCCTCCTCCATCAGCCGGCTCACGAAACCGAGGGCGCTCTCCTGGTATTGGACGCAGTATTCCCGGGGATTGTAGGTGCCCGTGAGCGAGCGTCTGAAATCGGTCATGCCGAAGGCGCCAAACACCTTCTCGAGGATGTCGGGCACGGAGAGGTTCTGGAACACCTGCGAATTCAGGGTGAGGCCGAGTTGCCAGAGCCAGGGTCGCAGCTCGGCCACGTAGGTGGTGCCGTCGCCGTTCTGGAGGAAGCGGATGATGACGCCGTTGAGATGGCGTTGCTGTCCGTTCGCATACTGGATGGTCACGGTTGCCTTCTGTCCCAGCAGTGCCGCGGGATCGACGTCCACCCCACCCGAGAGCAGATCCAGACGGTAGTGGAACAAACCGGAGACGCGCTCCGCACCCGAAAAACTGGTCAGGTAGAACGTGTCCGGGCCGAGCGGGGTCGTGACCGAGAGGTAGAGACCGGTTTGAGCGGGGGCGTCGGGCATCGCGGGTCAGCGGTCGTGGAAGGTGTAGGCGAAGGCGCCGTCGTCGCGGAGGCCGAGGTGGACGCTAATGAAGGGGCGTTGCTGGGCCATGCGCTTGAGGATTTCGGCGGAGAGCTCGGGAAGGAGGGTTTGGGTGAGGATGTGGTCGATGTTGCGTGCACCGCTCTCGGGTTCGGTGCAGCGGGCGACGACGGCGGCGACGAGCTCGGGCGCGTAGGAAAGGTGCGCCTGCTGCTGTTCGCGGAGGCGCCGCTGGATGCGATCCAGTTTGAGCCGGACGATGGCTTGCAGATGACTGCGCTCCAGGGGCTGGTAGGGCACGAGAACCAGCCGGCCGAGAAAAGCGGGTTTGAAATGCTTGAGCAGCTCGAGCCGGAGCAGTGCGCTCAGGCGGGGCATGTCGAGTCGGGGCGCGCGTGACGGTTCACCGGGCTGAACCCAGCGGTCCACCGCGGCCCGGCCGCTTTCGGGGAACGCCGCCGGGTCAGCCGCGGCGCGCATCAAGAGGCCCGATCCGACGTTCGAGGTGAGGAGGATGAGGCAGTGCTTGAAGTCCACCACCACGCCTTCGCTGTCCTCGAGGGTGCCCTTGTCGAAGACCTGGTAGAAGAGCTCGAGCACATCGGGGTGCGCCTTCTCGACCTCATCGAGGAGCAGCACGCAGTACGGGTTGCGGCGAACAGCCTCGGTGAGGACGCCGCCTTTGCCGTGGCCGATGTAGCCGGGGGGAGCGCCTTTGAGCGCCGAGACGGTGTGGGCTTCCTGGTATTCAGACATGTTGACCACGACGAGCTTCCGTTCGCCGCCGAAGAGGAGCTCGGCCAGAGAAAGCGCGGTTTCGGTTTTGCCCACGCCGCTGGGGCCGACGAGGAGGAAGACGCCGATGGGCTTCTGTGGATCATCCAGGTGGGCCGAGGTGGTCTTGATGCGCCGGCAGAGTGCGTCGAGCGCCTGCGGTTGGCCGACGATGCGCTCGGCCAGTCGCGCTTCGAGGGTGAGGACGGTGTCAATGGCGTTGGCCAGCATCTTGCCGGCCGGGATGCCGGTCCAGCCGGAGATCACGCTGGCGATGATGCCCGGTTCGACCGCGGGGGTGACCATCGGCTCCTCGCCCTGCAATGTGCGCAGTTGCGCTTCCCACTGGTGGAGCTCGTCGGTGAGCCGCTGGGTGTCCTCGGCCGCGCGCGAGGCGTCGGCCGCAGTGATCTGCTCCTGCCGCTGGCGGATCTTGGCGACCATGTCCTTTTCGAGGCTCCAGCGCGCCTCGAGATCCTCCTGGAGCTCGAGGGCGCACTGCCGCTCGATCTCCAGGGCTTCGATCTGGCTGCGGTGGATGATGCCGATGGCTTGCTCGCGTTTGAGGACCTGCAGCTCGAGTTCGATGAGCTGGCGGCGACGCATCACGTCCTCCAGGGAGGAGGGGATCGAGTTCTGAGCGATGGCCACGCGGGCACACGCCGTGTCGAGGACGCTAATGGCCTTGTCCGGCAGTTGGCGGCCCGTAAGGTAGCGCTGCGACAGCTTGACGGCGTCGCGCACCGCCGCATCGAGGATGCGCACTTGGTGGTGGCTTTCGAGGCGGGCTGCCGCGGCCCGCAACATGTCAATGGCCGCCTTTTCGTCCGGCTCACCGATCTTGACCACTTGGAAGCGGCGGGCCAGGGCGGGGTCCTTTTCGAAGGAGCGTTTGTACTCGGACCAGGTCGTGGCGGCGATGGTGCGAAGTTCGCCGCGGGCGAGGGCGGGCTTGAGGAGGTTTGCGGCGTCGCCCATGCCGGCCTGGCCTCCGGCACCAATCAGCGTGTGGGCTTCGTCGATGAAGAGGATCACCGGCTGGGGGCAGACGGCCACCTCGCGGATCAGCGACTTGAGGCGGTTCTCGAACTCGCCCTTGACGCCCGCCCCCGCCTCGAGCAACCCCACATCCAGTGTCCGCACGGCGATGCCACGCAGGCTGGGGGGCACATCGCCAGCGACGACCTTGGCAGCGAAGCCTTCCACTACCGCCGTCTTTCCCACGCCAGCTTCTCCGGTCAGGATGGGGTTGTTCTGTCGGCGGCGGCTGAGGATGTCAATGATTTGGCGAATCTCGCCGTCGCGACCGTAGATCGGGTCAATCAAGCCAGCGCGGGCGCGGGCGGTGAGGTCCACGGTGTATTGGTCGAGTGCGGGGAATCGGGAGGGGCCAGCCGTGCTGGTCGGGCTGCCGCCTTCGGTGCCATCGTGCGGGGGGTGGCGCGCCGCGCTCTGTTCAGCCGAACTCTCGACCAGGCTGCGGATCTGGCTCGTGACCTCCTCTACGGGGAGCGCTTTCAACAGGGGCGTGGAACTGTGGAGAATGCCTTGGAAAGCTTCGTGGCCGATCAGGGCCAGCAGCAGCCCGCCGGATCGCACGAGGGGACTGCCCAACTGCAGCGACGAGTAGAGCCAGCCTTCGCGCAGGAAACTGACCAACAACGGCGAGAATGCCGGCGTGCGCGCGTTGCCCCGCTGGAATTGGTCCACGGCGCGGGTGAGGGTGGACACGACGTTGTTGGTGTCGACCTCCTTCTCTCGCAGGACGCAGCTCAAGTCGCTGTCGGTCTTGTCGAGCAGCTTCAGAAGCAGGTGCTCGATCTCGACGTTGTAGTTGGTCTGGGAAACACAGAGGCCGGCGGCGGCCTCGAGGGCCTGCCGGCAGACCGGGTTCAACTTGCCGATCAGCGCCTTGAGGTCAATGACCATAGTTTGATCTCTGTTCCCGACCGTCCCCCGGGGGCGTTGGAGAAGGTGGCGAGAGCGCGCCGCCCGGCTCCGCCCTCAGAGGACGACCCTCTGCCAGCCGCACGCACCGTGGGATTGCATTCTGGGCAGGGCCCGCGGAGGCACCCAGCCAGGTGTTCCATCCCAGCCGCGGCTTGGCCGCCGGTCCCAGCCGCAAGGCGGACGGCTCGTGCTGTGCCAACTCGAGCTCGATTCGGAAATCGAGCTCTGGACCAACCAGGAAACGCGTCAACGCACACAGCGGAGCATAGGCGGTTCCCGTGGGCAAGAAGTCCTCGAACTGCGGCCGGGTCAACGGGCCGAGGCGAAGGTCGAATGTGCCTTGTTGGTCCCAGACCCGCGTTCCCAGCACCGCGCTGCCACCGAGCTCCTGATTCGCCCCGGCCCGGCCGATCCGGGTGCGCTGCCCGGGCTCGAGGTGCAGCCAACCGCCGGTGGCAGGCAGCACGGACACGGGGAGGGCGAAGTGGTCGCTGAGGCATCGCTCGATAGCCGAGGCGGCGTGCGGCTGCCAGGCCACCAGCCCCGCGTACGGCAGCAGCCGCGCGCGCGAGCATCCCGCGGCGCCCAGGCCGTGTCGGCCCGGCAGTCCGAGAAACGCGGACAGCCGCCGGGCCAACGGGTCGTGGGTGGGAGGTTCGGTCGAGAGCCCGATCGTGAAGTGCTTGCGCACGCGAAACATCAGCGAGGCCAGGCGGTGGTGGAAGATGTCCAGGAAGTCGCTGGCGGCGGGATCGCCGCGCGCTCCGCGGGCCAGCACCAACTCACTGTACGCGTGAGGCAACGGGCCGAGTGCGCCGCCCAAACTGAGAAACCCAATGGTGAGGACCGGCACCGTGAAGGAGTCGAGAAGCTGATCGAGTCGCTGAAGCATCGCCCGGAGTCGTTCCGTGCCGTGGAGTTCCCCGGACCCACCCGTCGTAACCCCGGCTGCCTGGATGAGGTCGGGCGCGGCGGGCAGCGCATCGACCGCGCCGCGGGACTGGCCCACCGCCACCTTCCACTCGTGCCACACGTCACCGCGGGTGTGATGGTCGGGGCGGACGCCCGCCTCGAGCAGCCTGAGGAGTTGGTGCAAGGGCTGGAAGGACAAGGCGTTGGCCAGGCTCCCCGCAGCCGGGGTGGACGCCGCTGGGTTCAGGTCGGTGGTGCCGGTCGAGCGGAGAAGCGCGGTCAACTCCCGTGGGAGTTCCTGCAAAATGCCCGGGAGCTCGCGCAGTGCCGGAGGGAGTTCCAGGGTCACGAGGCTGGACGGTGGGAAGGCGAAGCTGGAATGGGCCTTGATCCGCAGCGCTTCGTGATGCGGGGTGGGCCCTTCCGCCAGAGAACGGACGGCGTGGCGGAAGCGCCCGGCCAGCAACTCGAGCAGCTTGACGGCCTGATAGAACTCGAAGCGGTAAGGCTCGGTCCTCAGCCGGTCAATCAACGGAGATTCCGGGTGCCCGTGCTGGGAGGCCATCGCTTCCAGACTCCTTCCTGATGCCGACGCTTGACCTTGAGTTCGACGAATGAGTGCAGGGTGGCCAGCGAAGTGAGGACTTGGTGCAACACCTGACTGAAGAGGAGTGGCGTCGAGCTCGCGAAGTTCGATTCCTCGAGGGTGAGCGTTACTTCGATGCCCCGACAGAAACCTCGCCAGGCTTCTCCGGACACCCGCCGGACGACGGCGCGCCCGCTCACGTCCGCGACCCCGAGGATCTGACGGCGATTTTCCGGCGATTCGGCAAAGTCATAGACGCCTAACAGTTCACGTAGGGTTGTCGGTGCCTCGGAGCCGCAACACAAGGAGAGCAGACCCAGCGACAAGTGGGAGACCAGCCGCCACGGCGTTTCGCCGCCGAGAGGCGGTTGGAGTTGTCGCGTGGGACGGCCCAGGCAGGTAATCTGGAGCACCGGTGTGGCTTCCTCGATGTGCAGTCGGGTGCCGGGAGGCAGTTCCTCGGCCAGTCCCCGATTCGTGCAGAGGGTGTCGGCGAACACGGTGTTGGCTCCGGGGAGCTCAGGGGCAAAATCACGATCCAGAAAGGCGATCTCCATCTCGGTGCCGGGAAGGTCCTTCCGCTGGCTCAGTTCCCGCCGGACGTGCCAGAAGACGGTGCGGGCCCGCGGGTCGTCGTGGTGTCGGAAGGAGTAGTACGGCCGGATGACGAATGGTTGGTCCCCCTCGCGAGCCACGCCGCGAACGCCCGTGACCGAGTGGATCTCCGTCGTGTGCAACCGGTGAGCATCGGGCACCACGGGATAAAACGTGCGGCGATGATCCAACCGGATTGGCTCGGCCGTCTTCCGGAACAGGTTCACTGCCGGCGTGCAGCCAAGGAGGAAGTTGCTGGGCGTGATCAGGAGCCGTTCCGAGGGGACACGGTCCAGGAAGAAGACCAGGTCAAAGACGTCGCCCACCGCCTCGCTCAACCGGCCCTGATCGAGCCGGCCCACCTCGAAGAACCGGAACTTCTCCGGGAAGCCGAAGTACTCTTGCAGCAAGCGGAAGGCGGGGAGCGCGGTGGTCTGCGGAGGGAGCAGCGTCTCGTCCGGTCCGAAACCCACCGCGGCCAACGAACCCGCCGGGAGCAGCGTCCAGGCTTCATCGTGAGGGCCCGGTTTGCGACCCGGTCGCCGGCGAACCACACTCACCTGCGAGTTCGCTTCGAGGAGCAGTTCGGCGACTGCCTGGGCCGTCGTTCTATCGCCAGCGAGGTGAAAGCGGAGCGACTGCAGCCCGCCAAGCGGCAGGTCGTTGATTTGTCCGCCCAGCGCTCGCAGTCGCAACCGCAGGATCGCCGGACAGGCGGGCAGCCCGAAACCCTGCGCCGGGTCGCGGGCTTCGAAGGCCGCATGGATCACGGTGAAGGGCCAGAGGGTGACCGGGTAGCAGGTTTGGAAGCGGCACCACTTCCCCGTGGGCGCCTCGGTCACCAGCGGAGTGGCTCTGGGGAGGACGAAGCCCGAGGCCAGCTTCACCTGCGCGGGGTCCACCTCGAACCGCACGATCGCCATCGAGGGGTGCGGGCACAAGTAGTGGGGATACAGGGTGTCCAGGAGCGCGGTTGTGAACTCGGGATAAAGTCGCTCGAGATTGCAC
The DNA here is from genome assembly GCA_015075445.1 of Verrucomicrobiales bacterium. GTDB lineage: Bacteria > Verrucomicrobiota > Verrucomicrobiia > Limisphaerales > J093 > DSVZ01. Next base: position 23,820 of record JABTUJ010000019.1, on the reverse strand, counting down.
TGAATGCGGCCGGTGAGGAAGGCGAAGGACTCGAGGAGGCGTTCGACGTGTGGATCAACCCGGTCGCCGTGCTGCAGTTGGAGACGACGGCCCAGCTCCGGATGGCTTTCGGCAAACTCGGTGCCGCGCTGTCGCAGGTAGGCCAGCTCCCGGCGATAGCAGTCCAGGAGATCTTCACGTCCCGCCCGGCTCATGGCCCGCCTTCCATCGCCGCAGGAACGGTCACGGCAAACGCGATGCCCTCCTCGCCGGACGCCGCATCGGGCAGCCGAGCCTGGATTTCGATCTGCGCGAGCTGGGACGGCGCCGGGGCCGGCATCACTCGGACCGCGACGTCCACCAGGCGCGGCTCGAACCGTCGCACCTGCCGCGCGAGATGATCCGCGAGGCGCTCCCGATCCGCAGGGCTCGCGGCCTGCGCCAGGCCCAGGTCCTGAACACCATAGCTCAGCACGGACGGCTCGTCGCCAGCAGCGTCTCCCTCCCGGAGGAACGCCCGGGTGTTGAGTAGCCGTTCGAGCTCAGCACGGATTGACCGCCGCAACTGGCTGACTGCCTCGACGCCAGCCGGCCCGCCTGGCCCGGCGTCGCCCGGATCGGTGAGCAACTCGAGCAAGGCCAGGGGCGGAGGTCGCCCTGAACTCGGCCGCATGGGTCGGTGTTATTGGATCTCGTTGGACTTGAGATCGTGCGATGCTTGCTCCTTGGTGCCCTGAGTCCCATCGGTCTCGGACTGCGGGTAGTACGAGTACGTGATCTTCCCGTAGGATAGGGAGATGTTCTCGGTGGGGATGTCTCCCGGACCGCCCGAGATGGAGTAGTTGGAGATGACCACCTGCTCGAAGTCCACCTGGAGATAAAGGGCCGCCTTGTTGCCCTCCCCGTCGGAGCGGTAGGCCTGCAGTTGCGCCGAGGCGATGGTCTTGCCCACCCAGCAGGCCTTGATCACGTCGTCGCTCGAGGAATCCAGGTACTTCGAGATGGTGAAGTCGGCGTGCGTGGCGCGCTCGACGGTACCCCCGCCAGCGGTGCTCCGGCTGGGTGAGGTAGGCTGGGTGAAGCTATGGGAGAAGCTCAAGACTTCCATCCATTCCTTGTGGTTGGAGTCGGTGCTCTCCCCTTTAATGTCCTTGAGCTGCAGATAGATGTTCGTGGCCATGGCAAGACGTTGGTGGGGGCAGTGATCGAAGGCAAGAGTGAGGCGTGAGGCGTGATACGTGAGGCGTTGCGGTGAGGTTGGTGGCCAGCCGAGGCTCGAGTCGCTATGCCGGTGGTGCGGGGAGATTGGCCACCAACCGGATCGAAGCGGTCAGCTCTTCCAACTGGAAGTGGGGCTGCAGGAAAAGGACGGCGGTGTAGGCCCCGGGCTTGCCGGGCACGTCCAGCACATCCACGCGGGCGTCCTTGAGGGGCGACTTCGCCTTGAGTTCCTGACCGGCGTCGTCGTTGGCGAGGGTGTAGAACTTGATCCACCGGTTGAGATACTGGGAGAGGTTCTCGCGGGTCATGAAGGAACCGATCTTCTCGCGGGTGATCGCCTTCACGTAGTGGGCGAACCGCGAAGCGGCCAGGATGTAAGGCAACAGCGCCGACAACCGGGAGTTGGCGTTGGCGGCGTCGGTGTCGTACAGCTTGGGTCGGTTGACGGTCTGCCCGCCGAAGAAGGCGGCGTAGTCCGTGTTCTTGCAGTGGCAGAGGGCAATCAGGCCGAGGTCGTTGAGCTCCTTTTCCCGGCGGTCGGTGATGGCGATCTCGGTCGGGCACTTGAGCGCGATGTCGCCTTCATCGGTCTTAAAGGTGTGGGTGGGCAGACCTTCCACCAGGCCCCCGCCTTCGACCCCGCGGATGGCGGCGCACCATTGGTACTTGGCAAAGGCGTTGGTGATGCAGACGCCCAGCGCGTAGCCCGCGTTACCCCAGAGGTACTTCTTGTGGTCCTTGCCGTCCACGTCCTCCTCAAACTGAAGGCCGTCCACCGGCAGGGTCTTCGGACCGTAAGGCAGGCGCAGCAGGACATGTGGCAACACCAGCGCCAGGTAGCGCGCGTCGTCCGAGTTCCGGAGCGAGTTCCATTTGATGAGCTCGGTACTCTCGAAGATCTTGGCCAGGTCGCGAGGGGCACCCAACTGCGCGAAGCTGTCCATGTCGGCCAGTTGGGCGCTGGCGGCGGCGATCAGCGGGGCATGCGCGGCCGCGGCGACATGGGACAACTCTTCGAGCAGGGCGATGTCCTGCGGAAGCCGGCCGAATTCGTAATCCCCGATCAGCAGCCCGATGGGATGGCCGCCGAAGGTGCCGTACTCCTCCTCGTAGATCATCTTGAAGAGAACGCTCTGGTCGAACTCGACCGCCTTTTGCAGGTCATCCAAGAGCTCCTTCTTGGTGACGTTGAGCAGGCGCAGCTTGAGCGATGTGCTTGTCTCCGTGTTCTTGACCAGGTAATGCAGTCCCCGCCAGGAAGCCTCGAGCCGTTGGAACGGTTCCGCGTGGAGGATCGGGTTCAACTGGTCCTGGATCAGTTTGTCAATCTGGGCGATCCGCTCGTTGATGCTCGTGACCGTGTCCTTCTTGAACGTCAGCGAACCTTCGAGGACTTGCGTGGCGAGTTCGCCCAGCAAGTCGCGAGCGTAGGGTTTCTGCTCCTCCACCTTGGCCATCCCCCCCTTCTCGATGATCTGGTCAATCAGACTGGGTGGGGCCTCGGTGGCAGTGGTGACAGCGGTGGCGGCTTCAGGGGCAGTGGCGGTTGCCATAGACGGGGTCTTTCGCGTGGGGTGGGGTGGATGGGTCGTGCCAGACAGTAGATCGGAAAGCCGGAGTCGCTACGGCTTCTTCTTTTCGGCGGCCGCTTCGGTTGTCGCGGCCGCAGGAGCATCCACAGATGCCGGGGCGGTCGAGGGTGGGGCGGCCGCCGACTGGATCTGCTTGAGTTGGTCGGTGTTGCTGATGACCTCTTGGAGGGTGTGTTCGAGCTCGTCGTTCCCATCCAGCTTCGCCAGCAAGTCTGCCAGGCGTCGCCGGGCGTCCAGCAGTTTGCGCAGCGGCTCGATTTGGCTGATCACCTGAACCGGTTCGAAGTCCTCGAGCTTCTTGAACTCGAGCTCCACCTTGAGCTTCGATCCGTCGCCCGCAAGGGTGTTGTCCGCCAGAAAGGAGAGCCGCGGCGTGATCGAAGCCAGAACCTCCTCGAAGTTGTCGCGATCCAAATTGACGAACTTCCGTGCCCGGAGTTTCGGCAACGGGCGCCCCGCGTTCCCCGACAGATCGCTGAGGATGCCGACGACGAAGGGAAGCTCCTTCTTCTCGATCGCGCCACCGATCTCGACGTCGTAGGTGATCTGCACGCGCGGCCGGCGCACGCGATCCAGGCGGTGTTGGGTGTTCGCGGGCATAGATCGATGCTGGGCTGGTTAGCTTAAGCTGGGCTTGTGTTTGACATTACTGCCGAAGCCTAGCACCTCAGGCTCGGTGCTTGGCAAGTGAATTCTGCCTCCTTTGCAGCTCATACACTGGGTGGGGGGGGCGATGCTTCACCGGGGCGAGCGATCCTTGCTCCAAGCGGCGGATCTGCCGTCGCGCCACTTCCCGCGCCGCGGCTGCCAGTTCGAGCACTTCGCGCGGGGAGGGCCAACCGCGGCAGCGGGACGTTGGCAGGTTGGTGACCGACGTCCCGGCACCTCACCCCCGGGTCGCTCCTTCTCCCCGAGGGTGAGGCGAACGGAATCACTCGAAGGACGGTAGGTTGTTCCGTTGAAGGGGAGCTTAGAGGGCACTTAAGACAAAGTCAAACGTGGGTTGCGGTGCGGACTGCCCCGTGCCGTGCCGGACGCCCGGGCGGCGAGGCGCCCGCGGCGCAGAGGGCGGGTCTTCATCCCCGGCGCGGCGGGATCAGCGGGCGGAACACGACCGTACACCGGTCCCGGCCTGCGCTTACGGGTCAGTTCCCCTCCGGTCCCGACTCGTCTCCGAGGGTCGATGCTGGCGGTCTGACGAAGCCCGTGACGAGGAAGAACCGCATTGGCTCAGCTTGGGTTTGGTTCACTCGCAGCCGCACCCAGTCTCCCGTCCCGGAGACGACGGTGAGCCGGCGGTAGGGGCCTTCCACCGCAGAACCCTCCTCCACCAAATAGTCCTCGTCCGCCCGGGACAGCAGCCAGAGATCCACTCCCTCCTCCAGCGAGGAGAATCGCAGCATCAAGGGTGGGGCTTGCCCGGCGGTTGCCGGAACGGACACACGGAACGAGGTGCTGGTCTGGGCGTGGCCGTCGCTGACGGTGATGGTGACCAAGGTCTCTCCGCTCAGGCCGGGGGCGGCGGTCAATTGGAGCGTGCGTTCGGAGCCTTCGCCACCCAGAACCAAACCGGCGGCCGGCAGCAGCACCGGGTCGCGGGCTGAAGCGGACAGGACCAACGCGTCCAGGGGCGTGTCCACGTCCGCGACGGTGAACGCCACCGTTCCCTGAGCGGGGCGACCCAGCAGGACCTGGTCGGAGATGGGGCTGAGGGTTGGAGGATCATCGACGGGCAAGATGTCGATCACGACGTGAGCGGGCTCGGAGCTGAGCTCACCGTCGGAGACGCGGAAGCTGAAGCGGTCCTCGCCGTGGAAATCGCGGTCGGGGGAGTAATGGGCGACCGGGCCTGCCACCACCAACGTTCCGTGCGCCGGCGGTTCGAGGACTTCGTAGGTGAGGACGAAACCGTCGGCCTCGGCGGGTCCGAGGGTGATGGCGGTGGTGGTGTCTTCGGCGGTTGTCAGGGCTTGGTTCGGCAGCACGGGCAGAGGCACGCGGGCCGCGACACGGAAGGAGGTGGAGTCATTTCGTCCTCCCCACGGGGAGTAAGGATCGGTGCCGTTGGCCCGCAACGCAGTGAAGCCTGAGATCCACCGACCACCGCGGATCTGGATGTACTCGGTTGTCGAATCGTTGGTGCCGTCCAAGGCCGACTCATTCCACTCCCACATGTTGCCTCCTTGTCCCATGGTGCCGTAGGGACTGAGGCCCCCTGCGTTGTCCACGTCAGCGGGTCCCGCTTCGTACGGTTGGCCGTAGACCGCGGTGCCGGGTTCAGTTCCCCCGCTCACCGGCTGGGGGCGGCTGTCGCTTCCGGTCGGGAACCGCCAATACCGCGAGCCGTCGTAATAGGCGGCCTTGTGCCACTCATCGGCGCTGGGGAGGAAATAGAACGCGGCCTTGTGGCGGTACAGGTTCTCGCCGTCCCACTGCCAGGCCTCCGCAGGCGACCAGAGCTGCCAGACGCCCTGGTCATCGAAGCGGTACGCGGGGTGATGCCCCGTGCTCGTGTTCAGCCAGTTCACAAACCGGGCCGCCTCGTACCACGTCATGTGGGTGGCGGGCTTGTTGGGTCCCCACGACGGGGGCGTGTAGGCCGGATCGCTGGTCGTGATGCCGAGGTCACCCGCGACGTTGGCTTGGTTGACGATGCCGTCGGCGGTTTCGTACTTCGCAATGCGGTAGACGTAGCCCACGCCTCCGAGCCCTCCGGGGGTGCTGGTGAAGAAGGGGTCATCAGGGTTCCCGGGGTCGCCGATGGTCACGAACGGGAGGGTGAAGGCGTTCTCCCCCTGGCCGAAGGAGTCCGCCGTCAGCGGTCCTCCGCCCTGGGTGGCGGGTGTCCCCGCCAGCAGGAAACCGATGGCCAGGACGAGGTGAACGTGTGATTGCGCGGCAGCAGGAACGGCTGGGGGGTGAAGTGGGTGCAGCATGGCGGGGGAGGGGACGGCCTCAGTCTCGAGGGAGTGACGTCGGTAGCGGAGTGGGGGCCGGCAGGGGAGCCGCCGGTTCGGGGACGATCGCGTCGAGCAGGGCGGCGATGGTGTGGAGCGCGCTGCCTTCGAAGCGGTTGTTGACATAGAGGAAGGCGCGACCCGAGCCGCGCCCGGCGAGGACTTCGCGGATCAGGTGGATGGCCGCTGCCCTTCCCTCGGGATAGGGATCCCGGATCTCGCGATAGGGTTGAAAGCGGCGCACCGCCTCCGCGTATTCACGGCCAGGACGGAGGAGCAGGCGGGCGACGGCGCACGGTTGGGTGAGCCGGGACCCGGCGAGGCGCCACTGTTCGTCAATCGGCGGCATGGCCTGCCAACTGTTGAAGACGTGGCTCGCGCCGTGCCGGGCCAGGACCTCGAAGTAGGCAGGCTGCAGAAAGGTGGCATTGCGGATCTCGACGGCATAGCACCAGCCGGCGGGGAGCTGGCCCAGGAAGACGTCCAGCGCCGCCACGAAGTCCCGTCCACGGGCGTAATCGGCTGGTCGAAAGCGGGAGAACTCGAACATCAGGACGCCGACGCGGGAGGCGATGGGGCGGCACGGCCCCAGGAAGTTGTCGGCGAAGCAGGCCACGTCGAGGTACCGCGGGTTGGGCTGGCCGGCGCGCGGTCCGAAGCGGGGCAGGGAGGGGAAATGCTTCAGCGTGATATCCGCAGTGACTTTGAACGAGAACCGGAAGTCCGGTGGCGCCTGGGCGGCGAGTTCCTCGATCGTGCGCGGTTCGGGGAAGCGATAGTAGGTGGCGTCGACGCCCACCGTGGGGAACACCTCGGCATACTCGGCGAGGCACCCGGCCTCGAAGCGACGCTCGGCGAACCGGCCGCGGAAATGGTAACGGTCGTCGGTGTAGAGCGTGCCGCACCAGCCCGGGTACTTCCAGGAGGAGGTGCCGAGGAAGACACCCTGACCCGCCAGTTGCGCCAACTGGCGGGTGGCGCGGGTCCGCTCAAACCGCGATCCCTCGTCGGCCATGGCGGCGACTTTCGGCGCTCGAGCCGTCGGACGCAAACGCGGTTTTCGCTCCGGGGGGCGTGCGAGGGACGTCTCCGGTCACTGTTCATCGCGGGCGTACCAGTCCACGTGCCGGGTGGCGTACATGATCAGGGCCAGGAGCAGAAACAAGCCGGCCGTGCCGTACAGGAGCGAGTATTCCTGTTGTCGCAACAGGACGTACAGGAAGCCGTAGATGATGGCCAGACCGCCGGCCATCAGCCAGGCGCGACGGGCGCCCCGCAGCACGAACGCACTGTAGGCCGCCACGAGCCCGGTGGCCGCCGCTGCGCCCAGCGCGTAGGCCCAGCCGAAGGAGAGCACCTCCGACAAGGACAGGAGCGCGAGATAGAACAGGCACAGCGCGGCCCCCACGAGCGTGTATTGCAGGGGATGCACGCGGGCCAGCGAGCGGACCTCGAACACGAAGAACGCGGTGAACACGAGCGCGAGGAACAGCACGCCGTACTTGATGGCCCGCTCCACGTACCGGTAGCTGTTCATCACCGGTTCCATCCCCACGCCGAACAGGGAAGCGGAGAAGACGTCGTTGCGGAGCAGATCGCGATCGGCGTCCGACCACTGCTGGGGATAGCCGCGCCCGTAATAGCTCACCTGCCAGTCGGCCTCGAACCCTCCCGCGGAGACCTGGCGGTGCGCGGGAAGGAAGGCGCCGTGGAAGCTGGGGTCGGGGAACGTCGAGGTCAGGCGCACTCGGTTGTGCATGCCGAAGGGAGCGAACTGCAGGCTTCGGCTGCCGTTGAGCTTGAGCGCCAGCTCGAAGGCGGTCGTCTCGCCGGTCATGGGCAGGCCGGGCACCCGCGCCTGCAGGGTGGGGCCCCAGGTGCCGGACGGCGCCCCTGGTTGCAGCGCCAGAGCGCGTCCGCCCCACCGCAGCGTCAGCATCTCGCTGGCGCCCCGGAGATCGCTGATGGCCACCCACACGAGCGCGTCGTCCCAGAGGATGTCTTCCGGGGCGACCTTCCAGTCGGTGAACCCGGGTGGGGTGAAGTGTCCGGACAGTTTCAGGCTGGCGCGGTACACGGTGGTCTCGTAGATGCCGCGGTGCAGTTGCTCGGGCTCGAGCTGGCCGGTGATGTCGAGTTCCGCCGGCAGGAAGTGCGCGCGGGCCACGAGGGTGTCCGTGGTCTCGAACCGCTCGGACCGGCCATTGACGATCTGTTCCTTCCAGGTCTTGACGTGGCGTTGGTAGGGCACGACGAGGATGGGGCCGGCGATGACCTGGGGGTTGCCCCAGGTGGTGGTGATGTTGTCGAGGGCCTCTTGGTGGCGCTGGCGGCGTTCGACCAGCACGCCGCGGATCAGGCTCAGAGGCACCAGGCCGAGGAGGACCAGGGTGGCGACGGTCAGGAGCTTGTAGACGGTGCGGTGGCGGCCGAAGGGGCCGGGACGGGTGGGGGGCGAGGAGGGACGGGGGTGGGGGAGCGGGTTCATGGGATGCGGGGATGAGGATTCGCGGCGAAATACTTTACGGCGCAAAGTATAGGAGAGTTAGCGAGACGATCGGGAGCGGAAGGAGGGGGATGGCTGGGGCAGGGGAACGAGGGGGTCCTCGGCGGATTATACCATGGTTTTGCGGGATCAGCGGATGTCCTGACGGCGCGGGTACGGTGCGTTGCACGAGGGGAGCATAGCCGCGGTGACCTATACTTGGCAATACAAAGTATGAACGAGTTGTTCACAGCGATTGGTTTCTACGGGGGACGAGGTGGTGGGGAGTAGGAGACGAGGTGACGAGGCTCTGACTGGCGTGAGCCTCCTGACGTCGGCTCCTACGGGGGGAGACTACGGGGGAGAGGCTTGACGGGGCGGGCGATTTCTCCTCCACTGCGCGGCCATGGATGTGGCGTCCAACCCGACGACTGGTGCCCTGGCGCGACCGCGGAATGTGCTCCGGCGGTTGTACGACTGGACGGTGGGCTGGGCCGAGCGGCCCGGCAGCACGTGGGCCTTGTTCGCGATCGCCTTTGTCGAGTCCTCGGTGTTTCCGGTGCCACCGGATGTGCTGCTGCTGGCGCTCAGCGTGGGGGCGCCGCGGCGGGCGTTCTGGTTTGCTGCGGTCTGTTCGGCGGGGTCGGTTCTGGGCGGGATGTTGGGCTACCTGATCGGGTACTCGGCCTGGCACGTGGCGAAGGGCTTCTTCATCCCGTACGTTTTTTCACAGGCGGTCTTCGACCAAGTGCAGGTCCTGTACCAGGGCAACGCGTTCGTGGCGATTCTGACGGCCGCGTTCACGCCGATTCCGTACAAGGTATTCACGGTGGCGGCGGGCGTGTTCCACGTGAGTTTCCCGACGCTGGTGCTGGCGTCGGCGCTGGGGCGGTCGGCGCGGTTTTTCGCCGTGGCGGGGGTGATCTACCTGTTTGGGCCGCAGGTGAAGGGGCTGATTGAAAAGTACTTTGACTGGCTGGCCTGGGCGCTGCTTGCGCTCGGCGTGGGGGGCTTCCTGGCGCTCAAGTTCCTGCGGTAAGCCGTTCGAAATGAAAGACCACGCAGCCGACCGGATGTCCACAGAAGACAACGAAGTCAACGAAGAGCGGCCCGGTCTTTGTTACCTTCGTTACCTTCTGTGACGGGCCCGAGGAGCTCGGCGGGGGCGATGTTGATCTTCGCCGCGAGTTGGTGTGGCAGCCGCGTGGCGGTGAAGGTGCCGTCGGGATGGCGGGCGACGCAGACGACCGTGACGCGGCCCCGGGCGGCCTCGCGTGGGGGGGTGGCGCTCAGGTTGGTGAAGCGGATTTCGTAGGTGAGGGTTTTGGACCTCTTCTCGCGCACCAGGAGGTGGAGTTCGACGAGGTCCTCGAAGCGAAGGGGCGCCGTGAAGTCGCAGCTTGCGTGGACGCGCGGGAACCCCAGCGGCGGGCCGGGCTCGTGCCAGAGCACCGAATGGCCGAGGGAGCGGATGAAGGCGTGCTCGACCGACTCCATATAGCGGAAGAACTGGGAGAAATGGACGATCCCCGCCGCGTCGGTCTCGGAGAACTCGACGCGGCGCTGCAGCTTGAACTCGAACGCCATGCGGGGAGGCTGCCGCAGTCGGGAGGGGAAGCAAAGCGGAACTCGGGCGTTCCGGGGAGGAAGTTGAAAGCTCAAAGTACAAAGTTCAAAGTTCAAGGGAAGTTCCAGGATTCAAAGCTCAAAGTTCAAAGTTCAAAGTTCAAAGCTCAAAGTTCAAAGTTCAAAGCTCAAAGTTCAAAGTTCAAAGTTCAAAGTTCAAAGTTCAAAGTTCAAAGTTCAAGGGAAGTTCCAGGATTCAGAGCTCAGAGCTCAAAGTTCAAAGTTCAAAGTTCAAGGGAAGCTCAAGGGAAGCTCAAGGGAGGTTCAAGGGAAGTTCCAGGATTTCAGGGGGCTAATCCGGCCCCAATACGGCCGGGCTGCCATGTGGCGCGGGGGCCACCGCGCTCGGGGAGACGCAGGATGACCCCCGGAAGATGGGCGTTGACGCGGGCGTCGGGGCCGCTAGTGTCCCGCCCGGTGAACGGAACCAACGTCATGCTGGGCCTGGGAACGGGCGCGCTGCTGCTGGGCAGCGCGGCGGTCGGGCCTTGACGCGATTCCGCGGACTTTCACGGCCCCACCGCCGCAGTGGCGATGGGGCCGTTTCCTTTGGTTGGCCCGTCGCCGCGGTGTCGGCGCGGCGGATGCCGCGACGGGGACGGGGGAAGCCGGCCACCGAAAGTCAGCAACCTGAAAGCACATGAAGAAAGATCGGATCATCATATTCGACACGACCCTCCGCGACGGGGAGCAGTGCCCGGGCGCCTCGATGAACCTGCGGGAGAAGCTCGAGGTGGCCCGGCAGCTTGCCCGGCTGCGCGTGGATGTCATTGAGGCGGGCTTCCCCGTGATCAGCGACGGCGACTTTCGCGCGGTCCAGGCCATCGCGCGTGAGGTCAAGGGGCCGACCATCGCCGGGTTGGCGCGCTGCGTGCCGAAGGACATCGACGCGGCCGGGGCGGCGGTGAAGCCGGCCGGGAAGCGGGCGCGGATCCACGTGTTCCTGGCCACTTCGAAGATTCATCGCGAGTTCAAGCTCGGGAAGGCGCGGGACGAGATTCTTCGGCTCGCCGTCGAGGGGGTGAAGCGGGCGCGGACGCACGTGGCGGATGTCGAGTTCTCGCCGGAGGACGGGTCGCGCACGGAACCGGACTTCCTCATCGAGGTCTGCCAGGCGGTGGTGGCGGCAGGGGCGAGCACGGTGAACATTCCCGACACGGTGGGCTGGGCGGTACCGGAGCAGTTCGGCGCGTTGATCCGGCGGCTGCACGAGGCGGTGCCGGCGTTTGCGTCCGGGAAGGCCGTGATCAGCGTGCATTGTCACAACGATCTGGGTCTCGCGGTGGCGAACTCGCTCGCGGCGGTGCAGGCAGGCGCGCGCCAGGTGGAGTGCACGGTCAACGGGATCGGCGAGCGGGCGGGCAACACCTCGCTGGAGGAAGTGGTGATGGCCCTGCAAACGCGGGCGGATGTGTTTGCCGGGGTGACGTGCGGGGTGAACACCCGGCAGATCGTGAAATCGTCGAAGCTGGTCTCGCGCATGAGCGGGCTGCTCGTGCAGCGCAACAAGGCGATCGTGGGCGAGAACGCCTTTGCTCACAGCGCCGGCATTCACCAGGACGGCATCCTCAAGAAGCGCGAGACCTACGAGATCATGGACCCGTGCGAGGTGGGGTGGGGGCAGACGGAATTGCCGCTCACCAAGCACAGCGGCCGGGCGGCGGTGGCGCTGCGTTTGCGGCAGCTCGGCTTCACGCTCGGCGAGGCCGATCTCAACTCCTTGTTTGTCCGGTTCAAGGAGATCGGGGACAAGAAGAAGTTCGTGTACGACGACGACCTGGGCGCGTTGGTCGAAGGCTTGATCACGGAGGTGCCGGAGACGTGGGGGCTCGAGTACCTGCACGTGGCCAGCGGCAGCCAGACCGTCCCCACCGCCACGGTGCGCCTGCGCAAGGCGAACGGGAAGAAGGGTGCGGCGGAGTTCTGTCAGGACGCGAGCATCGGAGACGGTCCGGTGGATGCGGCGCTGAAGGCGATCGACCGGCTCACCGGCACCCATGGCACGCTGCTGGAGTACTCCTTGCGGGCGGTTTCGCAGGGCAAAGACGCCTTGGGCGAGGTCACGGCCAACGTGGACTTTGGCCAGGGCCAAGTCGTGACCGGGCGGGGGGCGAGCACGGACGTGATCGAGGCGAGCGCGCGGGCCTATCTGAATGCGGTCAACCGGTTCCTGGGACAACCGGGGACCCGTCGTCCGAACGGGGGCCAGCCGTAGAGGTTTCCGCGACGCAGCCGCGAACACATGGGGTGCCGCTTGGGTCGTTGAGCCGGGTCGCGTGTCGGACGGTCCGGGTCCGACACGCGGCCGGTCCACGTCGCCCACCAAAAAAAGGCTAGCACTGGCCAAGGCAGGGAGAGCCGGTTGGACGGCCCCTGCGCATGCTCCGCGCGACGAGTGGCGGCGCGGGTCCGGTGTGCGAACGAAGCTGGCTTTTCCCCGGCCTCCTGCCCTCGGGCATTTGCCGTTTCCCGCGGTACGGTTGGACCGGCCGGGGGGGAAGGGCGCTGAACATTCGACTACGAAACCGGACCATGAGTAAAGTCTTCGCCACCATCGACGGCAACGAGGCCGTCGCCTACGTCGCTTACCGCTGCAACGAGGTGATGGGCATCTACCCCATCACGCCCTCATCGAACATGGGGGAATGGTGCGATCAATGGGCGGCCGAGGGGGTCAAGAACCTGTGGGGGACGATCCCGTCGGTCGTCGAGATGCAGAGCGAGGCGGGGGCGGCGGGGGCGGTGCACGGGGCCCTGCAGACCGGCGCGTTGACCTGCACCTTCACGGCCTCGCAGGGGCTCATGCTGAAGATCCCCAACATGTTCAAGATTGCGGGGGAAATGACGCCGACGGTGTTCCACATCACGGCGCGGACGATTGCGACGCATGCGCTGTCGATCTTCGGGGATCACAGCGACGTGCTGCTGGCGCGGGGGACGGGGTTTTCGCTGTTGAGTTCGGCCTCGGTGCAGGAGGCCATGGACTTCGCGTTGATCGGCCAGGCGGCGACGCTCGAGTCGCGCGTTCCGGTGCTGCATTTCTTTGACGGGTTCCGCACGTCGCATGAAGTCTCGAAGATCGAGATGGTCACCGAGGACATCATGCGGCAGATGATCGACGAGGATCTGGTGGTGGCGCACCGCCAGCGGGCGATGAACCCGGATCGTCCCGTGCTCCGGGGCACGGCGCAGAACCCCGACGTCTTCTTCCAGGCGCGGGAGCGGTGCAATCCCTTCTACGACGCCTGCGCGGGCCTCACGCAGAAGGCCATGGACAAGTTCGCGCAGCTCACGGGCCGGCAGTATCGGCTCTTCCAGTACGAAGGCGCGCCGGATGCGACGAACGTGATGGTGATCATGGGGTCGGGCTGCGAGACGGCAGCGTCCACGGTGGACTTTCTGAACGAGGAGGGTGGCAAGTACGGGGTGGTGAAGGTGCGTTTGTACCGGCCTTTTGACGTGCGGGGCTTTCTGGAGGCCTTGCCGCCCACGACCCGGACGCTGACTGTGATGGACCGGACGAAGGAGCCGGGCAGCGTGGGCGATCCGCTGTACCTCGATGTGCTGGCGGCGCTGTCGGAAGGGTTGGCGGCGGGCTACGGCACCCTCAAGGCCATGCCGCGCGTGATCGCGGGGCGGTATGGGCTGTCCTCGAAGGAGTTCACGCCGGCGATGATCAAGGCGGTCTTTGACAACGCGGTGGCGGCGCAGCCCAAGCTGCACTTCACGGTGGGGATCACCGACGATGTGACGCACCTGAGCCTGGCTTACGACCCGGACTGGTCGATCGAGCCAGCGGACGTGACGCGGGCGCTGTTTTACGGCCTGGGCTCGGACGGCACGGTGGGCGCCAACAAGAATTCGATCAAGATCATCGGCGAGGACACAGAGAACTACGCGCAGGGCTATTTCGTGTACGACTCGAAGAAGGCGGGGGCGGTGACGGTCTCCCACCTGCGGTTCGGGCCGGAGACGATTCCGAGCACCTACCTGGTGAACAAGTCGAACTTCGTGGCCTGTCATCAGCCGGTGTTCCTGGAGCGGTACGACATGCTCAAGCCGCTGGTGTCCGGCGGGACGTTCCTGCTCAACACGCCCTATGGGGCGAACGAGATCTGGGACAAGCTCCCGCGGCCCGTGCAGGAGGGCCTGATCCACAAGCGCGCGAAGTTCTTCGTGATTGATGCCATCAGTGTGGCCAAGGCCACGGGCATGGGGTCGCGCATCAACACGATCATGCAGACGTGCTTCTTCGCCCTTTCCGGCGTGCTGCCGCGCGAGGAGGCCATCGAGCAGATCAAGAAGACGATCAAGAAGACCTACGGCAAGAAGGGCGAGGAGGTGGTCAAGAAGAACATCGCCGCCGTCGAGCAGACGCTGGCCAATCTTTTCGAGGTGCCTGTGCCCGCCCAGGCCGGCAGCACGACCGACCTGCCGCTGCCCTTCAGCGAGCACGCCCCGCGGGAGGTGCGCGAGACGCTCGGCCGCATTTACGCCGGCGACGGCGAGGCCCTGCCGGTCAGTGCCTTCCCCGCCGACGGCACGTTCCCGACGGCGACAGCGCAGTATGAGAAGCGCAACCTCGCGCTCGAGATTCCGGTGTGGGACGAGAAGACCTGCATCCAGTGCGGCAAGTGCGCCGCGGTGTGTCCGCACGCCACGATCCGGATGAAGGTGTATGACGCCGCCGCCCTGGCGGGGGCGCCGGCCACGTTCAAGTCCTGTGACGCCCGTTCGCCGGAGTGGAAGGGGATGAAGTTCACCATCCAGGTGGCGCCGGAGGATTGCACGGGGTGTGTCCTGTGTGTGGACGTCTGCCCCGCCAAGAACAAGAGCGAGCCGCGGCTCAAGGCCATCAACATGAGTCCGCAGGTGCCGCTGCGGGTGCCGGAGCGTGCGAACTGGGAGTTCTTCCTCGGCTTGCCCGACCTGGACCGCCGCCGCATCAAGGTCACGCAGTTGCGCCAGCAGCAGGTGATGCGCCCGCTCTTCGAGTTCTCGGGCGCCTGCGCGGGCTGCGGCGAGACGCCGTACATCAAGATGGTTACGCAGTTGTTCGGCGACCGCATGATCATCGGCAACGCCACGGGCTGTTCCTCGATCTACGGCGGGAACCTGCCCACCACCCCCTACTGCACGGACCACGCCGGCCGCGGGCCGACCTGGAACAACTCGCTCTTCGAGGACACCGCCGAGTTTGCGCTCGGGTTCCGGGTGTCGCTCGACAAGCAGATGGAGTTCGCCCAGGAGTTGGTCAAGCGGTTGGCGCCGCAGTTGGGTGACGACCTGGTGAGCGGCCTGGTGAACGCTCAGCAGCGGGACGAAGCCGGCATCTACGAGCAGCGCGAGCGCGTGGCGGCTCTGAAGCAGAAACTGGCGGGGCAGACGTCCAGCGAGGCCAAGATGCTGCTCGGCGTCGCCGACGCGCTGGTCCGCAAGAGCGTCTGGGGCTTCGGGGGCGACGGCTGGGCCTACGACATCGGCTACGGCGGCCTGGACCACGTCATTGCCAGCGGCCGGGACGTGAACCTGCTGGTCATGGATACCGAGGTCTATTCGAACACCGGCGGACAGGCTTCGAAGTCCACGCCGCGGGGTGCGGTGGCGAAGTTTGCGGCGGGCGGCAAGCCGGGGCGCAAGAAGGACCTGGGCCTCATCGCCATGAGCTACGGGAACGTGTATGTGGCCAGCGTCGCGATGGGGGCGAAGGACGAACACACGCTGCGGGCGTTCATCGACGCCGAGAGCTATCCCGGCCCCTCGCTCATCATCGCCTACAGCCACTGCATCGCCCACGGGATCGATCTCGACCGGGGCGTCGGCATGCGGCACCAGAAGCTGGCGGTCGAATCAGGTCAATGGCTGCTGTACCGCTACGACCCACGCCGGGCTGAGCAGCACGAGAATCCGCTGCTGCTGGACTCGGCCGCGGCGAAGCTGAAGGTGACGGACTATCTCCTGGCCGAGAACCGGTTCAAGATGCTCACGAAGAGCAAGCCCGAGGATGCCCGCCGGTTGTTCGAATCGGCCCAGTTCGATGCCGAAACCCGCTGGCAGCTCTACTCCTACATGGCGGCCCGCAAACCCGCCGGCAACGGCAGCCCCGCTCCGGCGGCTCCGACGGCGGCCCCCGCCAAGGCCTGATTGAAATGCGGGCCGGCCCGGCGCCCAAGCCGGGCCGGCCCACCCACTATTCCCGCTAACCCTCTGAACGACATCCTATGGATCTGAGCACGACCTACCTGGGCCTCAAGCTCCGCAGCCCCTTGATGCCGTCGGCCTGCCCGCTGACGCGCGACCTGGACGAGATCAAACGCGCGGAGGACGCCGGCGCCGGCGCCATCGTTCTCCCCTCGGTTTTCGAGGAGCAGCTTCGGCGCGAGAGCGAGGAACTCGACGCCATGCTCGAAAAGGGCACCGAGAGCTATGCCGAGTCCCTGAGCTACTTCCCGCAAGTGGGTGAGTTCCGCCTGGGGCCCGACGACTACCTCGAGCACATCGGGCGGGCCAAGCGAGCCGTCCGCATCCCGGTCATCGCCAGCATCAACGGGGCGTCGGTGGGGGGCTGGACGGAGTACGCGAAGAAGATCGAGCAGGCCGGGGCCGACGCCCTCGAGCTCAACATCTACTACATCCCGACGGACCTGGACCTGCCGGGCACGGCGGTCGAAGCCACGTACCTCGACATTCTCAAGAGCGTGAAGCAGGCCGTCCGGCTGCCGGTGTCGGTCAAGCTCAGCCCCTTCTTCAGCAACATGGCGCATATGGCCCGCCAGTTGGACACGGCGGGTGCGGATGGGCTGGTTCTGTTCAACCGGTTCTACCAGCCGGATATCGACCTTGAGAACCTCGAGGTCGAGCATAGCATCCTGCTCAGCACGCCCCAGGCACGCCGTCTGCCCCTGCGCTGGGTGGCGATCCTGTTCGGCAAGGTCAAGGCCAGCCTGGCCGCCACCAGCGGCATCCACACGGCTCATGACGCGATCAAGATCCTGATGGCAGGCGCGGACGTCACGATGCTGTGCTCGGTGTTGCTGCGCAAAGGCATGACCCACATCGCCGTCATCGAGCAGGAGATGAAACGGTGGCTCGAAGAACACGAGTACGAGTCCGTGGCGCAGATGAAGGGCTCGATGAGCCAGGAGAAGTGCCCGGACCCGACCGCCTTCGAGCGCGCCCAGTACATGCGTATCATTTCCACCTGGAAACCCGCGTAGCACACGCTACCCCGGTTTCCGAAAACCGTGCCACGTCCCTGACCGAGGCGGCCGTGAGGCCGCCTCGGTCATTTAGCAGGGCGCCACGGCGTCGAGTTCGAGTTCGAAGAGGAGGTCGTCGCGGCAGATGTCGTTCTTGGTGACGATCACCGGCCAGGCGGAGAGGTCGCGGGCGGCGCACCAGCGTGCGAAGACGGGTGCGTCGGCCATGTTCTTGAAGTAGCCGATGCCGCGGACGGTGTCGGTCCAGGTCAGGCCGCGGGATTCGAGGATGGCGCCGACCACGTCCATGGTGAGGGCCACCTGGGCTTCGACATCGTCCACGTGGGCCGTCCGGCCGTCGGGCAAGATGCTAGCGGTGCCGGAGACGTAGAGGCGTCGCTGGTGGGGCATGCTGACTTCGACGGCCCGGCTGAAGGAGCTGCCATATTCGAGAGCCGGGCATTGGAGCGGGGAGGGAACGGCAATGCAGCGCACGGCGTCGGTCTTCGGGCGCAGGGCCATCAGGTCGGCCACGACCGCGGTACGCGCGGCGTTGCGGCCGCCGACGCCGGTGCTGGCGGGAACCAAGCGATCGAACACGCCCTGGTGACGGAAGAACTCGTTGCGCGCGGCGTTGAACTCACCGTACCAGTCCAGGATGTCGTCGAGATAGAACCAGGTGCGGAAGACGTCGCCAAAACCCAGGCCGGCGTTGGCCAGGGCTTCCTGCATGAGGGCGAGGAGCTCCCGGGTCTGCGTGGCGCGACTGGCGTGGGGATCGCGGGGTTGGAGGCCGGCCAGGACGCAATAGCGCGCGTGGTCGTCCTCGAAGGCGGCGCCGAGGGTGCGACCTCCGACGCGCAGCGGTTGGACTTCCCGCCCGGCGAGGGCGTGGACCTGGATGCCGGCGACCGGGCAGCCGGCGCCATTTCCCTGCTCGACCCAGGTGAACGGCCACTCGGCGCCGTTCAGGCGGTAAATCGCGCCCGGCGGATGGGAGTTGTCGGCGACGATGCCGAAGACGTCCTGGCGGAGGATGCGGAACTCCGGGTTGGCCTCGACCCAGCGGTAGAAGCGCTGGAAGAGCTCGGCGGGCGATTCGCCGGGCTGGGACGGCAACGTGAGAAAGGCCTCGGCCGAACGGTCACCCGGAACCCGCACCAGTTGCAGGTGGCTGCCGGGGTGCCGGAGCGAGGAAACCAAGGGCGTACGGAGAAGCTCCGGCGCGCGATGCATGGCGGATGATAACGAGTTCGGATGGGAGGCGGCAAGGGGTTTGGCAGGATTGTCCGTGTCACTTGCCGGAAGCGTCCAAGGGCCGGATCACGCGGCCGTGTTCATCGACGAGATAGTACTCAGGCACACGAATGGTCCGGCCGTCCGGGGTCTGCTCCTCGCGCCAGTGACGGACCACCCGCTGGGTGGGGTCATGGGTGAACGGTACGCTCGCGGCTGCCGCGGCGCCTTCACCTACGCCGACGACTGCACCGGCCACGTTGCCAGCGACGGCGCCCACGCCAGCTCCCACCGCATTGCCCACGGCAGGGCCTGGAGCCTTGGGGTTGGTGACGCGGCCTTCGGAAGCGCAGCCCGCGAACAACAGGGCGGCGGCGAGGGCGGGGAACGGGTTCGAGCGCATGGGGAGGAGCGGGGGTCGCGGCAGTCAGCCAGGATATTGAACAGGAACTGTAGGCGCCGACGTGAGGAGGCGTTTTGGGCCAGGGGCATTGCCCCTTCGCCTCCTCACGTCGGCGCCTACGGTCCTGCGGGTGTCCACGGTCATGCGGGGGTCCATGGTCTTGCGGGGGTCCGTGCGGAACGGGGAATACCCCGGTTAGAAACCGACCGTTGGGCGGCTGCCCTGTTTGACGATGGTCTTCTCATCCTCCCAGACGGCCACGCCTTCGCGGACATCGGTGAGGGCGAGCTGGAAGATGTAGGCCGATTGGCGGACGTTCCCGGCGCGGGTGCGATCTTCGATGATCTTGCCGGAGAGGGTGTAATCCGGGCGCCGGGTGGGGCGGTCGTTGAAGAACTGGTTGTTGGCGAGTTCCTCGGCGGCGAGGGGATCCTCGGGGCCGCCGAAGGCGATGGTGGTGCTGGTCTGGACCTTGCCGGTGCGGAGGAGGGCGACGCGGATCTTGCGCACGAGCAGGTCGGTTTCCAGTTGCTGCCCGGTGTTGTTCTGGATGCGGCTGATGGCCAGCAACGCGGGCTGGTTGGGGGCGCCGCTGCGGAGGGCGCCGGGGTTGACGAGCTGATCGATCAGGGAATTCACCATGGTGTCGGCCGCCTGGGAGAAGTCCTGGATGTTGATGCCTTCGGTGGTGGTGACCAGTCGTGAGCTGCCCGGGTCCACATACGTGGTTTTAGGGCCGGAACAGCCCGCGCCAAGCAGGGCCGCGAGCAGGGGCAAGCCGAGGAATCTTGTTTTCATGGGGAGAGGGGGCCGCGAGTGGGGGGGGTGAGGAAGGGCAAATCAGTTGACGGGTTCGAGGAAGCGGAAGCGGAAGTCTTTGGCCTGGGGCGTGGGGGCGGTGGCGGTGATGAACTTGGTCTCGCGGGCCTCGAGGGACATGGGTATGGAGGTGGCGGTGGGCAGGTTGATGACCATGCCCTGGGCGTCGAACCACTCGACGCGGTAGGTGAACAGCTTGCGTTTGCGGGAGGGGTTGTAGGTCTCGAGCTGGACCTTCAAGAACCCGGCGGCATCCGTGGCGGTGTTGACGCCGACCACCCGGACGGAGGAGGCGAGGGAGCGGTCGGCCAGGACGCGCTGGTCCGAGACCATGGCGCGCTGGGCGGTGGGTTCGGCGGGTTCGAGCGTGTTGACGGACGTGGAGCCGCAACCGGTCGTGAGCCAGGCGGCGGCGGCCAGGCTGCCGGCAAGTCGAGAGAAGGCAGGATTCATCGGAGTCGAAACTGGTGGATCAGGGGCGGGCGGCCCGCCGCGATGGACTTCACATAGACGACGACCACGTTTCCGTCAACCAGGCTTACGGTTTGCGGGCCGCTGCCGGCCACAGTGATCGTGACGCGGCCGTCGGGGGGGGTATTCAGCCGGGCCACCTGGAACTCCTTCGGGAGGGTGCTCCAGGAGCGGGTGTCGGCGATGTTGACGGCGGCTTGGACGGCGGCGGTGACCAGGCGGGCCAGGAGGCCGAGCCCTTGGTCCTGCTGGCGGGCGGCCGTGTTGACCGCCCAACCGGCGGCGGCCTTGGCGAGGGTCGAGACCAGGGTCTTGGTGAGGATGACCGGGAACTCATCGCGGAAGTCGAGCGCGACGACGGCGTCCATGTTGGCGACGAGCGCGGTGGGGGTCGGCCCGGCGGGGGTGGTGATCGTGGCGTTCGGGGCATGGCCCGGATGGAAGACGAGTTGGGGGAAGGCGGCGCCGACGTAGGAGACGTCGGCGAAGATGATGGGGATGTCGATGCGCACCTGTTCGCGGCTGGCGGCGCGGCCGGTTTCCAGGAGGACGTAGGTGAGGCGCGGGACGGGGGAAGTGCCACCGCCGGCGCCGGCCTCGGCGAGGCGGAGGTCGTCCTGGATCCAGGGACTTTGGCCGACGACCGCGGCGACGCGACGCAGGGAGGTGATGGCGCGCTCGAGGTCGGCGCCGCCGGTGCCGGCGTGGAGGAAGTAGAGGCCGTCGAGATAGACGGTGAAGGGGTTGACGTAATCGGCGTAGAACTTGAAGCCCTCGAGGGGCTGGGTGATCCCGGCGACTGCGGCGTTGAGGGTGGGATCGGCGCGGGAACGCTGGAGGGCGTCGGGCTGGGTTGAGGCGCGTTCGGCTTCGCGCGCCTCCTCGATGCGTCGCTGGTTTTGGCGCACGGCCTCCTGTTGGGCCTGGTAGGCGCGGATCAGCTCGGGGCGGGCGCGTTCGGTTTCGCCCAGGGCGAGGTAATTGAGCGCCTTGTAGGTGTGGAGCATGATCCGCTCGTAGCCGCGGCCGGGGTAGGGCAGGTTCTGGGGGTTGGTGAAGAGGGCGGCGGTTTCGCTGGCGAGGCGGACCCGGGCCTGCTGTTCATAGGCGTCCATGCGGGCGGCGGCGGCGTCCAGGTGCCGGTTGCTTTCCGGGTAGTTGCCGGCGGCGCGGAAGGCGGCCCCGGCCTCGAGTCGCCAGACGACGGCATCTTTCGCGTTGGGTTTGCGGTCGGCGCGGCGACCGAAATCACGCGCGGCGGTGGCGGTGTCGCCTGCCGACCAGGCGGCGGTCATCCCCTGCGACTGCCGGGTGTAGGTCTGGCAGCCGGCGGTGAGGAATGCGCCCAGGAGCAGGCCGAGCCACGCGGCCGGGGCCCGGTCCGGAGGGGGCGGGGCGGGGCGCAAACGATGGGGAGGACGGCGCATCGATGGGCAGTTTGCCAGGGCGGCTGGCGCCGGCAAGCATCGAGGGTTGGACGCGTGTTCCAGGCAGGAATTCAGGGTACAGCTTAAGCGCAAAGCTTAGGGTTTCCGGCCGATTTCACTCTTGCAGGATCCCCCGGTGTGCCAGATTCTCCCCCACGAACCGGCGCTCGCGGTGGCCGGGTGCCCGCATGGTTCCCGCCCGCACCGTGGACATTGAACCCTGGCGGCGGCGGCTCCGTCTTACGGAGGCGCGGCCGCCTGGAAAACGGCAGTATGATCGATTCCATGAAACCACGATATTCGCCCCAGACATTTCGGCGACCGCGGGTGATGGCGCGCCCGGGGCTCGCCACGCCCCCGCTGCTGGCGACCTGCGGGCTGTTGGCGCCGGCGTTCAGCGCGTCCGGCTTCGAGATGCGCGATTTGTTCGCGGTGAGCGCCGGGCCGGTGGTGCTGCACCCGCGGATGGCGGTGGTCTCAATGTACAGTGACAACGTTTTTTACCTGCCCTCGGACAGTCCGCTGGAGGATCTGGGGTTGATCGAGAGCCGGGACGATTTCAGTTTCATCCTGAGTCCCGGCTTGAATGTCCGGCTGGGGCGGCCGGACGGGGACAACCGGATCGATTTCAACTTCCGGTACGATCAGATTCTTTATGTCGAGAACACGCAGGCCGACTCGGGCAACTACAACTTCGAGCTGAACGCCACCGCCAAGGGCGCGCGATTGACGTACGACTGCCGGAATTCGCTGCAGTACCTCAACAGCATCCTGAGTGGTTACGCCGCCACCATCGAAGGCATCCCGATCCCCAGCGGCAATCTCGAGCGCTACTTCGTCGATCTGGACCACGACTTCAGCTATGCCCTGTCCCCCAAGACGCGCTTCCTGCTCGGCGGGCTTTACCGACTGCGCGATTATCCCGGCGCGGAATTGGCCAGCCGCACCTACTACAACTCGGACGAGTGGCGGGCGGACGGCGGCCTGGGCTACGGCCTGTCCGAGCGCATCCAACTCCAGACCCGCGTTCACTACGGTCAGGTGTCGCGGGATCCCGTGTCGGACTTGGTGCCGACGCCGCCGCGGGCGGACGCGGTGGGGGGCACGCTCCGGCTGACGGGTAGCCTGACCCCCAAGCTGACGGGCCGGATTTGGGGCGGGTACGAGTACCGGTGGTTTTCGAACGACGAGGAAGATGACGGCTACCCGGTGGCGGGGGTGGACCTGACGCAGCGGTTCACCGAGAAGAACAGCCTTACGCTGGGGTACGACCGCGGGGGCTCGGTCTCGGCCACGGCCCTGACCACGTCCTCGGCCGTGCGGGACCGGTTTTCGCTGGGCTTCCGGCAACAGTTGGGGACGGCCAATCCGTGGTTCGTGAACCTGGGGGTGCGGTATGTCCGCACGGAGTACCTGACGTCGGACCTGGAGTTGGACAACTTCCAGGTCAACGCCGGGGTGAGCCGGATGCTCCGGAGCTGGTTGAGCGTTTTCGCGAACTACGCGTACGAATTCGGCAATCGCTCAAACTTCGACTATGATGTGAACCAGGTCAGTTTGGGCCTGAACCTAGGATACTGAGATGAAAGCGTTCACCGTGTTTGCCGCGCTGGCGGTGCTGCTGGTGCCGGCGTGGGGTCAGGCGCCGGAGCCGGCGCCCCCCCTTGAGCCCCCCGTGTCGTCCGATCGCAAGATCGGGCCGCAAGATCTCCTGCACATTGTGATTGTGGGGGAGTCCAATCTCCCGGCCGAATACCGGGTGTCGGCGGACGGGAAGATTCAATTCCCGTTTCTGGACGTGGTCGAGGTGAAGGGGTTGACGCCGCGCGAGTTGGACCTCGAGCTGGAGCGGTTGCTCTCGATCGACTATTTTGTGAATCCCGAGGTGCTGGTGGCGGTGAAAGAATACCGCCAGGAGTACATCCGCATCATCGGCCAGGTGAACCGGCCCGGGCAGATCCCCTTCCGGGCGGAGCAAAAGATGGACATTCTCGATGCGATCGCGGCTGCGGGGGGGACGACGCGGTTGGCGCGGAAGGATTTGGAGTTCACGCGCGACGGGGTGCGCCAGACGCTCTCGATTGAGAGGCTCAAGCGGGAGACGGATCCCGCGAAGAAGATCTGGCTGCAGCCGGGGGACCTGATTGATGTGCGGGAAACGATCTGGTGATCTATGCATTACTCCTCTGAGAATTCCTATCCGGAAGCCGTGGAAGGCTATGCCGGAGGGACGACCACCGGGTCGAATCTGAACCTTCGCCACTACTGGTATGTGCTGTTGGAGCGGCGGTGGCTGGTCATCTGCGCCTATCTGGCCGTGCTGACGCTGGCCGGCGTGTATCTCTACACGGCGCCGAAGATTTTCCGGGCCACCGTCCGGCTCCAGATCGATCCCGAGTCCGAGA
>JABTUJ010000018.1 GCA_015075445.1 Verrucomicrobiales bacterium | reverse complement strand
CCTCGCCCATCCTCGCTTTGCCGGCTGCATCCGCGCAGATGTCCGGGGCAATGCCGTGTTTCCCCACCGGAACCGCGAGGGGATCTGCGGGTATGAGCTGAAGAACCAAGGCTTCACCGGGTTTGCGCCCGGTGGCGAAAAGGGTCTGTGGCTGAGCGCTACTACGGATCAGGACACCGCGCTCGTGATCGCGGAATCGGCGATTGACGCCCTCAGCCACTTCGCCTTGCGCCGAGCGGCGACCTACCGCTACGCGAGCATTGCGGGCACACTGAACCACGCACAACCGGAGCTGTTGCGCCAAGCAGCCGCCAGTCTCCCGCCGGGAGGCCCCGTTATCCTCGCGACCGACAACGACGCCGGCGGCGACACGCTCCTGGCCACAGTCCGCGGGGTGCTGGCGGGGTTCGAGACGACGGTGCAGATCCTGGAGGACCGGCCAGAAACGCGAGGGGCGGACTGGAACGACGTCTTGCGCGCCGTGCGCGCACCCGCCGGGGGGCGGTAGGAAGAAGAACCAGGCGAAGGGTTGGGTTGATCCCAGGGCCCTGGCCTGGCAGTCGTGGATGCCCTGGGCCGAGTCCTGCGGCCCGTGCGGCTCTGGCCGCCGTTGCACCAGTGGAGCGAAGGGTCTGCTCCACTCATGTAGGCCGTCGTGCCAGGGGACGGTCGCTGGAGCGTGTTTCCGTCGCTGTTATCGGGTAGCGCCACCCACACCATCAGGCCGTGGTCGTGGCCTCACGAGCCAGTTCAAGCACCACCGGTTTCGCACGGGCGAAGGCGTCACGCAACTCCACCAAGGCGAGTGGTTTCATCTGCGAAAAAGCCTCCATGAGCTGTCCCTCCGTGATGCGGTCGTGGCCGATCATGAACTCGGCGTCCGCCATGTCTTGCTCGTCGTTACCTCGCATCATCTTCGTCAAGACCAGATCCACCGTCGCCGGTCGGAACAACTCCAGGTGGTTCAGCCGGAGGCGCGTGATGGGGATGATGTGTTCTGCCCAGTTGCGCCGCAGGAACACTTCGCTCTCCGGGAACAAATGGGTGATGTAGAGTCCCTCCGCCTTGAAGCGTCGATTGACCGCATCGCGAGCATCCCAAAACCTCGCGTCATCCGCCAGGGCCTGGACCTGTGCGTCCGGAATGATCGCGTCCACATCGAAAGTCGCTGCCGCAACGGCGGGGGGATGGTCGAAGCCGAGCCACAAGGCGCTGCGGCCATAGATGATGAGCTGAACCTGGTGGTCCAGGTTCTCGTCCAACGCCAGCAGGAGACGTTCTGGGTTGGCCGGCGCCCCGCTCATGCGGCCACTTGGCTTCGGGCGCGAATCCACCGAGTGAAGGTGCCGACTTTGCCACGATCGATGCCTGTCATTTCAACGAACCGAGTGGGGTGCGGCAGATGGTCACGGTCAATCGCCGTTTCGGGCAGCGCACTCAGCAGATCAGTCCAAAACGGATTGCCGGGCTCAAACTGGCTCCCGCACAACGCGATGTAGCGGACCATGCCTGCGCAATTCTCGTCCACCGCCAATCTCGCCACGTCAGCAGGCGACTCGTCCGCCGCTCCGAGGAGGGCAGCCGCCAGTCGGATTTGGCGTGCTGTCGGCTGGTGCGAAGGCGCTAGCAGCGCAATCGCCAGCTCGGCATTGGACAGCGGGACTCCCTCGGCGGCGAGCACCGGCGGACCGAGGTCGCGCTCGTAGTAACCGCAGCCTCGTGCCAGGGCGAGCCGCTCCAAATCGAGCGGCACACTCAAGCCCAGTTCCCGAGCCTTGCCCAAGATTCGCGATCCAGCTCCAGGAGCTTGTCCGGGCCGGCTCGCTTCTGTTGCTGTGCCCATGCGGGAGAACGTGCCCTAGGCGGACAGGAAAGTAAACGCGCGGATTCCCCGGGCTGCCTGACGGGGGAAGATCGCCTGCCGGAACTCGAGAACCTGCCGCGGTCAAACAGGCATCCCTCTGCGCGGCCGGACACCGCTCGCCTCGCGACCGACAACGACGCCGGCGGCGACACCCTCCTGGCCACACTCCGCGGGGTGCTGGTGGGATTGGAGCCGACGGTGGGGATCCTGGAATGCGTATTCCGGCGGCATTCGGACACCGATTCCGATTTGATCCGGACAGGATTCCGGCCGATGTCGGACAGCGCTCCGGAGTTTGCCGGACAGGATTCCGACGGCATCCGGACAGCAATCCGGGACGGTCCGGACAGAGTTCCGGTCCGATCCGGACAACGTTCCGGGGCATCCGGACAGTTTTGGGCGCCGCCCTGAGTGGGGCGGTGGCAAGGGATCGTGAGTCGGAGGAAGTGGCGCAAAACGTTGAATGGGCGGCGAGGCGGACGAAACTGAACGCCTTACTGCCTAGTCCTTAGCATAGGCTACACTTTCGGCACAAAAGAACGAGCGCACTAACTCTCGGTTCTTATGAAGGTTGGCGATGTCATGCTCGACGCGCTCTCGCAGTGACTCATTCTTCTTGAGGGGCCTCTTGGAAACGCCGTTGGTCTTCATATGGCTCCAGACGAACTGATCGGGATTCAGGTCCGGTGCGTAGGGCGGTAGGAAGTACAGCTCCAACCGTCCTTTCAGCGACTGAACATATTCTTTGACACGGTTTGCCTTGTGAGCCGGATGTCCATCCACGACGAGGAATATTTTAGTCGGACGTCCCTTCATGAAATTCTGGAGGAACGCCACAAAGGACTCCGCGTTCAGCTTGCCGGTGTAAGTCGCCGCCCAAAACGCCCCGCGTGCGTTGACCGCGCTGATCACATTGATACTCTGCCGCTGCCCCGAGGTCACAACGACTGGCGTGGTCCCCTTTAGCCCATAAGTGCGACCCAACGGTGGATCAGATTGAAAGCCCGCCTCGTCGAGGAAGAAAATCATCGCCCCCGCTCGTTTGGCCCGCTTCCGCAGCTTCGGATAGGTTTCCTTCATCCACAAATCAACCGCTTGCGGATCTCGCTCGTAGGCACGGCGCAAAGGCTTCTGTGGCGTGATCTCCAGGCTCGCCAACAGCCTTCCCACGGCGGTCAAGCCCAACTCGATTCCCATTTTCTCCTGAATGAGTGTCTGCACGATTTGCCGTGTCCATAGCCCAAACTCAAAGCCATACTGTCTTGGGTCCTTGCCCAGGATCCACCGCTTCACTCGTTGTCGTTGTTTCTCGTCTAGCTTTGGCTCGGGGCCCTGAGCGATCTTCTCTACCAGCGCGTCCCAACCTTCGTCGTTGAACTTTCGTAACCAGGGGTAAATCGTGGTCCGACATAGTCCAAAAGATCGCATGACCTCACTGGGGTCCTCCCCGTCTTCCACTACTCGCCTGACAGCGAGTATCCGGATGTGTTCCAAAGCCTTGTGATCCAGTTTGCGTCCGTCAATCTTTGCCACGCACGCGATGATAGACGCATTGCCGAGTGTAGTCTATCTAAAAGACTGCTCAGTATATTACCCCACACTTGATATGTTACGTTTGTTACGATCGCTTTCGCTTTACGGACCCCAGCCTCCCACAATTCAGAGACCTGCTGGCGCACAGTATGAAGAATATTTCCACTCGTGTCCACGGTGTCCACTCGATCATTGTAGATTCTCACGGCTGATTCATCTGGATTTGGGGAGGGGGTTGCGCAGCCTGCAGAAGCGGCTGCTTCCAGAACCCTGCTGAGAGCCGGCGTGCCGTGGGCCTGAAAGCCTTTTGGCGCCCGACGCCTGCCTGGTCGATGAGGTGCTCCCGGCCAGGGCTTCCTCCCGCCCAGAGCAAAGTGATGTGACCGAGCGAGCCTGCGGTGGCCTGCCCTGGCCGCAGGCTTAGCGCTGCAGGATCGGCCACACGGTCGAGAAGGTCTGCCGTTGGCACCAGGACTTGAGCGTATCGACCTTTGGCGTCCCTCGCTCCGCTCCAGTTCGTAGATCCCGATCGCGAGATTGCGCAGGCTCGCGAGGCCGCTCCCTGCCGATGCGCTGTGCGGCAGGCATCCTCCCTGAGCGTGACATCGCGCCGGTGATGCGTGCTGTTCTCGATCGCCGACCAGTGGTCGCGGATGATTTGGCACGGACGCGTCCGCGTGTTGATCGAGGTCAGACTGCTCGCGTAGAGGCCGATGTCCGCGGAGGGAGCCGCGTCCGGTTGGGTCGTGTCCTGCGAGGTGCGCTCGACCGCGATCACCTGCCAGCAGCCGCAGAGGCCGATGTCCTCCGGTGTGACCGCGACCCGGGCCAGGCGCCGGTGATCAATCCGTCCGTGGCCCTTTTCCCACTGGCCCTGAGGGGGGAAAACCGCTGCGTGAGCAGGTGACGACTTTCTCTTCGATGCGCTCTGATTGCCTTTGAGGCCAAGAGGTAATCCCCGCCCCATTCCTGGGTGATGAACCGGGCGCTTTCCTGCTGGCAGTGCAGCGCGTCGGCTGTGACCAACGTGCCCGGCGGCACCGCGACGCGCCGCAGCAGCGGTTTGAGGGCGGATCCTGTTGCCTTCTGCTCAATCGCGATCTGGTTCAGCGTCAGCCGCAGGTGGTGCGTGACGGCCGAGAGCAGTTGGGCGGTTTGCCATCATGCCGCCCACTGCCGCGCAGGACCTGCCGTCGAGGGCCAACTGGGCCAGGCGCCGGACTTCCTCTCGGCCAGCCACTCCCCCAACGATCGTCGCGACGCGGCTCGCGTCCAGGCGGTTGAGCACCCGCTGGAAGGTCGAGTCGCTCGGGGGCGTAGCGACCGCGCCCGTCCGGTTTGGCCCCCAGCGCGCAGTTGGCGCGGGTGAACTTGTGGCTCGTGTTCGGCGCGGTAGCCGCAGGCGCCCATCATGTCGACACCGCCGCGCAGGCCACGACATACCGTTGCCGGTGACGCAACCCATGCCCGCGGCGTGCGTCGGGCAATGCGCCCGTTGCTCCAGCAGATTTCCAGCGCTTACGCCCGGAACGGACAGGGTCCGCTGCACTGGCTCGTACGGCGCCAAGGCGGCCGGCAAGCGCCCCTGCCGCAGCCACTGCCGGCCTGGCACCAGGACCCGCAGGTCAACTGTCGGACGGCCATGGGCCTCATAGAAGTCCTGGCTCACCCGGCAAAGCCGCCGTCGCGCCCGGGCTCAAAGCCGCACGCGCGGTAACGTGCCCCGGCACTCAGACTCGTCCACGAAACTTCGACCACCAACACCGGATGGCGCCACCGCGCCTGCCAGTGATCAGCCGCCAAGCGCTGCAGACACAGGCCAGCACGCGCGAAGCCAGGTTGGATAACGCACCGGTCCGGCAGCACCAACAAGCGGCTGTTGACCACAAACCTGCGTCGGGCCTGTTGCTGCGGACTCAGCGAAGCCAACGTTCGCGCCCTTTGACATGGAGCGCCGGTGCTAAAGGCGATCAACGCGACCCTGCCCCTCGATTTTGGCCATACTGCAGCGTCGGACCGACCAACACGCTGCTGGCCAGTAGTGTTGGGTTTGGGTCGCCAATCAACTCGGCGCGCTCTTCCTCGCGCAGTTCTCTGCACCCGCAGGCGGCGCAAGACACCCGCTCGCCCTGAGGATCGTCGATGACCATCCGGCGAGGGTGGAGAAAAGGCGCCGGTTGCTCAGTGGTTTCTCATCCCGTCCCCGGCACCACCTTGCCCGCTAACTCCAGATGAATCAGCCGTGGAAGCGGGCTGCCCGAGGGGAACGACAGGGACTTCAGCCCGGCGGACGCCCCGGCGGCCCCGCTCAGTGTGTGGCGGTGTTTCCGCTTCCGAGCAATTCACGGAGTTGCGCGTGGAGGGGAGGCGCCGCGGCCAGCATGGTGTACAACCGCTGCGTGGCCGCCGCGTCGAGCCGGAAATGGAGATCCTGCCCGGCCGTATCCGTCACCAACCCGCCGGCCTCGCGGACCAGCAACCACGGGGCCGCCACATCCCAGATCTTGCAGGCTTGGTTGATGGCACCGCCCAGCTTGCCCTCGGCAGTGTAACAGAAGTCCAGGAGGCAATTGGTGGCCCGGATGTTGCGCGCCCGGTTCACCACCCGCACCAGACCCTCGACGTCGCGTCGCGTCCGGGCCGCGTCGGCGGACGCGTCAAGGCTATAGGCAACGAGCAGCGTGGCAAGGTCGGTGGTCTCGGTGACGTGGATGGGTTGGCCGTCGCGGAAGGCGCCGCCGCCGGCCTCGGCGGTGTAGAGGGTGTCCGTCACCGGCAGGTAAAGGGCGGCCATGATGGGCCGTTCGCGTTCGAGCAAGGCCACCATCACGCCGAACCAGGGCAGGCCGGCGACGAAGTTCGAGGTCCCATCCAGCGGATCCACCACCCAAACGCGGTCGGACCGACCCGGCTGATGGCCGGATTCCTCCCCGAGCAGTCCGTCGTCGGGGAAGCGTGCGCGGATGCGGTCGAAGAGGCACCGTTCGGCCTCGAGATCGGCTTCGGTGACGACGCTGGCGAGGCTCTCCTTCGTGCGCACCTCCAGGGCTCGACCGAAGTGCTGCCGCAGCACGTCACCCCCGGCGCGGGCACAGTCGGCGAGGAAAGCGTTCATGGTGGATGGGTCACGGCTTCGCCGGGCGGCTGGCGGACTCGGTCAGGCGTTTGTGGTAGGGCGTGTGCAGATTGAAATAGATGGCGCAGAGGGGTTGCTCGCCGTCGGACTGGCTCAGGATGATCGTGATGTACCGGTCCAGGGCGATGCCGTGGCGCAGGCCCGGGGCGCGGGTTTCGTAGGCGACGATCGCCTTCTCCATCAGGGATCGCAACGCGGTCTTGGCCTCGGCGGGGGTCTTCTCGAGACACACGATATGCCGGTCGTACGACTTCAGGGCCTGGGCCATCTCCGCTTGGAACGTGTCAGCCGTCACGGCTAGCAAGTTAGAAGGCGCCGGCCTGACTTCAACGCGAAAAGCGGAGGACGCGACAGCGCGGCCGGGAATGGGATCGTCCCCGGTCGCGCCGGGGCCACCAGTCCAGACCGCTTTCCGGCGTCCTCCGCCGCCTGACGCCAGCGAGGGTTCGCGGCGATCAGCCTTGGGGGCGGCGCCGCAGCCAGCCGAAGCCGAGCAAGCCCAGGGCCATCACGACGCCCACCTCATGGGGTTCGGGAATGCACTCGTGGATGAAAACCCCCTGCACCTGGAAGCCCGCCGGGTTATCCGTCTCGAAATGGATGCTCACCTGGGGAGGGCAGAAGGGAATGAGGAACTCAATCGCAGTACCCGCATTGATCGGCAGGGCGAAGTCCGGACTGTAGACAGTCCCGCCGGTGCGGGGATCCAGCCAGTCGAACTTCATCGTGACCCCGCCCGCGGCGGGGTCGCCGGTGGTTTGGGTGAAGCCTTCCCAGATCAACCGCTTGGGATGATCGGGATCGAACACATTGGGGAACCACAGGTCCACGGTCTGGCCGGGGACGACCAGGATCGGGCCGATGGTTTCGGTGCTGAGGATCTGCGCCGAGACGCGCAGGGGGAACAGCGCGGCGCAGAGGCAGGCGACGCCCGCCACGGCAGGGATGATGCTGTGCATAATGACTCCAGTTGTTTGGTACCTTGCCGAACCCGGGACGTTTGGATTCGGCGTCGTAACGGTATTAAGATGCCCTCTTAATGCAAGTAGAATCTTGGCTTGGGTGACCGCGCTCCTCTCCCACCGTCCCACCATGGAGATCGTTTGAGTCTCGTCACCTCGACTCCTACGGGCTGACCGTGGCACCGTCGCACCCTCCGTTCGGCTTGAGTCTCGTGACCTCGACTCCTACGGGGTGAGTGCCGCACCGTCGCACCCTCCGTTCGGTTGGAGTCTCGTGACCTCGACTCCTACGGGGTGACCGTGGCACCGTCGCACGCTCCGTTCGGCTTGAGTCTCGTGACCTCGACTCCTACGGGGTGAACGTTCCACCTGGCTCGAGATGGAGCTTGCGGAGCCGGACGCCGGGCAGTGGAATTCGCACGTGCGATCTGCTGAGCCAAGCGCCGCTTCCCCTCCCGCCCCTTCGGGGGAACCCTCCGGCCGCCCGCGCCACTACTGCGGCGTGTTCGGCATTCACGGTCATCCCAATGCCGCCGAGCTGACCTATTGCGGGCTGTACGCCCTGCAACATCGGGGTCAGGAGAGCGCCGGCATTGTCGCGTCCGATGGCCGCCAGTTCCGGGCCCACCGCGGGATGGGACTCGTGCCGCAGGTGTTCACGGGGTCGATCCTGCACGAGCTCACCGGCCATGTGGCGATTGGACACACCCGGTACTCGACGACGGGCGAGTCGCACCTGCGCAACGCCCAACCGCTGACGGTGGACTGCGCGTGCGGCCAGTTGGCGATTGCGCACAACGGCAACCTGACGAACGCGCTCGCGCTGCGGGAGGAGCTTGAAGCCCAGGGATCGATCTTCCAGACCACGGCCGACAGCGAGGTCATCCTGCATCTGATGGCGCGGCCGGCGCAGGAGGGCCGGGAGAATCTCCTGCAGCAGACCCTCCGGCGCCTGGAGGGCGCGTACTCGCTGGTGATCCTGACCGAACACGAGCTGATCGGTGTGCGGGATCCCTTCGGTTTCCGGCCGCTTGCCCTGGGGAAGCTGGACGATGCCTGGGTGCTGGCGAGCGAGACCTGTGCCTTCGACCTGATCCGGGCGACGCATGTCCGGGACCTGGAGCCGGGGGAGGTGGTGATCGTGAACGAGCAGGGCCTGAAGAGCTTCCAGGTGTTTCCAGAACCCCACCGGCGCGCCTTCTGCATCTTCGAGTATGTCTATTTTGCGCGGCCCGACAGCACGATCCGGGATCGGAACGTGTATCGGGTGCGGGTGGAGATGGGCCGGCAACTGGCGCGGGAGGCGCCGTGTGAGGCGGACGTGGTGATCCCGGTGCCCGACAGCGGGACGTGTGCCGGCCTGGGGTACGCGCTGGAGTCCGGGCTGCCGTTCGAGATGGGGTTTGTGCGGAACCACTATGTGGGCCGCAGCTTCCTCCAACCTTCGCAGGTGATCCGCGACTTCGACGTGCGGGTGAAGCTGAACTTGATTCAGGAGCTGGTGAAGGACCGGCGGGTGGTGATCGTGGACGACTCGATCGTGCGCGGGACGACGGCGCGGCAGCGGGTGAACAACCTCAAGCAGGCCGGCGCGCGGGAGGTCCATGTCCGGGTCAGTTGCCCCCCGCACCGGAATCCGTGTGTGTATGGCATCGACTTTCCGGACCGCAGCAAACTGATGGCGGTCACGCACACGACGGACGAGATCCGTCGTTACCTCCAGGCGGATTCGCTGGCCTATCTATCCCAGGAGGGCATGGTGAAGGCCACGGGCTGGCCGGCGGAGTCGTTCTGCATGGCCTGCTATGACGGGCACTATCCGGTGCCGTACAATCCGACGCTGGACAAGCACATCATGGATCGACGGCGCCAGCGGGTGCAAAGCCTGGCCGAGCTCCTCGACCGGGAGGCGCAGCAGCAACGTCTGCTCTGAGCGGGCGCCCGCTCAGGTGGACACCGCGGCTTCCGAGGGTTTGTCCTGGCGGAAGACCAGTTGTCCGCCCTCGACTCCGACCCTGATGGGGTCGTTCGGATGGAGGTTGCCGCGGATGATCTCCTCGGCGAGGGGGTCTTCGAGGAAGCGCTCGACGGCCCGGCGCATGGGGCGGGCGCCGTAGACGGGGTCGTAGCCCTTCTCGGTGAGGAAATCCCGGGCGGCGGAGTCGAGTTCGATGGTCACCTGTTTGTGCTTGAGACGCTCCATCACCTTGCGCACCTCGAGCTCGAGGATCTGGATCAGGTGCTCCTTGGTCAGCGAGTGGAACACGATGACGTCGTCGAGGCGGTTGAGGAATTCGGGGCGGAAGACCTTTTTGGCGTCCTCGAGGATCCGCTCCTTCATCTGCTCGTAGTTGTGTTTCTCGGTGGGCGGGGTGAAGCCGATGGTGCCGGCCTTGCGGAGGCTTTCGGAACCCACGTTGGAGGTCAGGAGGATGATGGTGTTCCGGAAATCCACCTGGCGGCCGAAGCTGTCTGTGAGTTTGCCGTCCTCGAGGATCTGCAGGAGCATGTTCATCACGTCCGGGTGCGCCTTTTCGATCTCGTCGAAGAGGACGACGCAATAGGGTTTGCGCCGGACGGCCTCGGTAAGCTGGCCGCCCTCCTCGTAGCCGACGTAGCCCGGGGGTGAGCCGATGAGGCGGGAGACGTTGAACTTCTCCATGTACTCGCTCATGTCGAGCTGCACGAGCGACTTGGCATCGCCGAACATGTGTTCGGCGAGGGTCTTGGCCAGCAGGGTTTTGCCGACGCCGGTGGGGCCCAGGAGGGCGAAGGTGCCGATGGGGCGTTTGGGGTCCTTGAGGTCGGCGCGCGAGCGGCGCAGGGCCTTGCAGAGGGCCACGACGGCCTCCTGCTGGCCGATGACGACCTTGCTGAGCTCGGCTTCCATAGCCAGGAGCTTCCGCGATTCGTCGGCGCCCATGCGTTGGAGCGGGATGCCGGTCCATTTGGCGACGACATGCAGGATGTCCTGGTCGTCCACCTGGACGCGTTTCTCCTCGCGGACGGCCTTCCATTCGCCGAGAATGCCCTCGAGCTTTTCCTTCGCCTGCTTTTCCTTGTCGCGCATCGCGGCGGCGCCTTCGAAGTCCTGCTCCTTGATGGCGCGCTCCTTGCGGCGGCGGATGTCCTCGAGGTCGGTTTCTAGGTGTTTGACGTCGGGCGGCCGGGTCATGGCGCCGATGCGGGCGCGCGAGCCGGCCTCGTCCATGACGTCGATGGCCTTGTCGGGGAGGAAGCGGCCGGTGATGTAGCGGTCGGAGAGTTTGACGGCGGCATCGAGGGCGCCGTCGGTGAGGGTGATCTTGTGGTGATCTTCGTACTTACCCTTGAGGCCCTGGAGGATCTGGATCGCTTCCTCGACTGAGGGTGGCTCGACCTTGACGGTCTGGAAGCGGCGTTCGAGGGCGGCGTCCTTCTCGATGTACTTGCGGTACTCGGTGAGGGTGGTGGCACCGATGCACTGCATCTCGCCGCGGCTGAGGGCGGGCTTGATGATGTTCGAGGCATCCATGGTGCCCTCGGCGGAGCCGGCGCCCACGATGGTGTGGAGCTCGTCGATGAACAGGATGACGTTCTTCGAACGCCGGATTTCGTCCATGACGGCCTTGATGCGCTCTTCGAACTGACCGCGGTACTTGGTGCCGGCCACCATGAGAGCCAGGTCGAGGGTGACGACGCGTTTCTCGCGGAGCAGCTCGGGCACGTTGCCGCGGGCGATCTCCTGGGCGAGGCCCTCGACGATGGCGGTCTTACCCACCCCGGCTTCGCCGAGCAGGACGGGGTTGTTCTTGGTGCGCCGGCAGAGGATCTGGATGACGCGCTCGATCTCGTTCTGGCGGCCGATGACGGGGTCCATCTCGCCTTTGCGCGCGATCTCGGTCAGGTCACGGCCGAAGGCTTTTAGGGCGGGGGTCTTGACGGGTCCCTTGCCGGTGGGTTTCTCGCCCGGCTCGGCTTCGTCCTCGCCGCCCTGGAAGTTCGGGTCGAGCTCGCGGAGGATTTCCTGGCGGGTTTGCTCGATATCGACGTCGAGGGTTTTGAGGACGCGGGCGGCGACGCCGTCGCCTTCGCGGAGCAGGCCGAGGAGGAGGTGTTCGGTGCCGACGTAGGTGTGGTTGAGAGCCTTGGCCTCCTTGGCTGCC
The DNA here is from genome assembly GCA_015075445.1 of Verrucomicrobiales bacterium. GTDB lineage: Bacteria > Verrucomicrobiota > Verrucomicrobiia > Limisphaerales > J093 > DSVZ01. Next base: position 148,884 of record JABTUJ010000018.1, on the reverse strand, counting down.
AGGGAAAGGACCTTCTTGACGCGGGGGGTGAAAGGAATGCTGCCCAGGACCTTTTGGTCGGGGCCGGTGCCCACCTGCTTTTCGACCTCGAGCCGGACGGTATCGAGGTCCAGGCCGAGCTTGAGCAGGACGTTGACGGCCACGCCCTGACCCAGCTTGATCAGGCCGAGGAGCAGGTGTTCGGTGCCGACGAAGTTGTGGTTGAAGCGGTCGGCCTCCTTCCGTGCGAGGGCCAGCACCTGCTGGGCGCGCGGGGTGAGATTGTTCATGGACTCGTCACTCATAGAACCAAGCGGTCGCAGTCAAAGTGCTATGGCGCGGGCGGCTTGTCCAGCGGCGGCGCGGGGGGTGGGGGGACGATCGGGCGGCGCACGTCGCGGAGGGCGTGGCGGAGCATGTCGGCGCGGCGGATGTCCCGCTGTTCGGCGGTGAGCTTATCGCTGTGGTTGGCCTGGAGGTGGGCGGGCTGGGTGAGGATGGAGAGTTCGTCGACCAGCGCGCGCGGGGTACCGGGCAGGGTGCCGAGGTCGATGCCGAGGCGGAGCAAGGAAAGGAGGTTGATGGCCTCTTTCGAGGAGACGCTATGGGCGTTGGCGAGGATGCCGTAGGCGCGGCCGATGTGATTGAAGACGACCTTGGACTCCTTCTCGAGGAGGCGGGCGCGGGCGTTGTCCTCGTGTTCGATGACCTGGGCGACGACCTTGGAGAGGCGTTCGACGATCTCGGCTTCGGATTCGCCGAGGGTCATCTGATTGGAGACTTGGAACACGTTGCCGAGGGCCTCGGTGCCTTCCCCGTAAAGGCCGCGGACGGCGAGGCCGAGCTTGTTGACGGCCTGGATGATCTGGGTGATCTGCTCGTCGAGCACCAGGGCCGGCAGGTGCAGCATGGCGCTCACCCGGATGCCGGTGCCGACGTTGGTGGGGCAGGCGGTGAGGTAACCCAGCTCCCGGCTGAAGACGTACTCGAGGCTCTGTTCGAGGCCGGTGTCGAGGCGGTCGATGGCACGCCAGACCTCCGGGAGTTGGAACCCGGGAAGGAGCGCCTGCATCCGCAGGTGATCCTCCTCATTGACCATCACACAGAGGCTCTCGTCCCGGCTCAGGAGCAGCGCGCTGCCGGCCCCCTTGGCGGCGTGCTCGCGACTGATCAGGTGGCGTTCGACCAGGATCTGCTTGTCCATGGCGGACAGCGAATCGAGCGACGCGGTGAAGGCGCCCTGCATCTCGGGCTGCCGCCCCACGGCTTCGCAGAGCAGGTCGCAGGCGCGCTGGCGGTCCGCCTTCTTGGCCCAGCCCGGAAACGCAAAGCCGCTGACGTTTCGGGCCAGGCGCACGCGGCTGGACAAGACGATCCGGTTGCCCGGACCCGTGCGCTGGGCAACCTGGTCCGCCGGGGTAAGAAACTCGTGAAGCTGCATCGCGGGTCAGCCGGCCATGACGGCGCCGGGATTCTCCTTGAGGGCCTTGATCTCGTCGCGCAGGCGGGCGGCCTGTTCGTAGTCCTCGGTGGCGACGGCCTGCTCGAGGCTGCGCTGCAGGCCCTGGATGCGTTCCTGCACTTCGCGCCCGAGGGCGAGGCCCCGCGGCACCTTGCCGCAGTGGCGGTTCCCTTTGTGCATGGTCTTCAGCATGCCCAGAAGTCCGTCCTTGAAGGTCTCATAGCAGGCCGGGCAACCCAACCGACCGGTCTTCTTGAAATCGGCCTGGGTAAACCCGCAGTGGGGACAGACCAAGGGGCTGCCTTCGGTGGCGCCGCTGGTCAACTCCTCGGACGCCCCCAGCCCGAGCAGGAGGTCCGCCAAGGCGAAACCGGCGGGGTCCTCGATATTCTTGGCCTTGGCGCAGTCCTCGCACAGGTCCACCTTCTTGACCTTGCCTTCTTTGACATCGGTGAGGTGGACCCTGGCTTCCTTCTTTTGGCACAGCATGCACAACATAGGCCGAGGGGTATTTCCGCACAAAACCACCCCAAGTCAAGCCAGCCAACAGAACCTGCAGCAGTTCTCATTTTGGGAGCTGAGGGCTGAGACCGACAAGGCGGCGGCGGGGGTGACGGAGACTTCCGGCGGCAGGGCCTGAAAGATTTTTGCACTTTTTGCGGGACTCACCTTCCCCTTCTCGCTATACCTCCCGCGGATGGCGAGCGAGTGGATCGTGCAGGGCCGCACCCTGAGTGCGGAGGACCTGGCCCAGATTCGGGCCTGGCGGGCCGCCCATCCCACCTGGCACCGGACCCGCCTGGCGCGCGAACTCTGTGCCCGGTGGGGGTGGCGCAACGGGGTGGGGCAGCTCAAGGACATGGCCGCCCGCTCGCTGCTGCTCAAACTGGAAGCCCGCGGCTGGATCACGTTGCCCCCCCGCCAGGGCCCCTCGGTCAACGGCCGCCGCAACCATCGGGCCCTCGCGCCGGCGGGGGCGGCGGTGGGGATCCAGGCCTCCCTGGCCAGCTTGCACCCGCTGCACCTGAGGCGGGTCGCTCCGGGCACGGCGGAGGCCCGGGAGTTCGGGGCCCTGCTCCAGGAGCACCATTACCTGGGTCACCGCAACTGTGTGGGCGAGAACCTCCAGTACCTGGTGCGCGATCGCCAGGATCGCCCGCTGGCGTGCGCGCTGTTTGGTTCAGCCGCCTGGCAGTGCCAGGCCCGCGACGGGTTCATCGGCTGGAGCCCGCCCGCCCGGCGCCGCCACCTGGGGCTGATCACCAACAACACCCGCTTCCTGATCCTGCGCGGGGTGCGGGTGCCGCATCTGGCCAGCCACCTGCTGGGCTGCCTGACCCGCCGCCTGAGCGCCGACTGGCAGGCGCGCTACGGGCATCCGATCCACCTGGTGGAAACCTTCGTCGAGCCCGAACGCTTTGCCGGCACCAGTTACCAGGCCGCCGGCTGGATCCGGGTCGGCGCCACCACCGGCCGCGGTCGCAACGGGGCCGCCCCCCAGCGCCCGATCAAGGAGGTCTGGCTGTGCCCGCTCGGCGCGGACTTCCGGGAGCGCCTCGGCGCATGAGCCGCCTGGCTTTCGCCACCCTGGTGGACGGCTTGCGGCGCACCCTGGCCGGGTTGACGGACCGGCGCAGGGGCCGCAACCGCTCCTATGCGATGGCGGACTTCGGCCTGGCCGCCTTCGCCGTCTTCTTCACCCAATCGCCCTCCTTTCTGGCCCACCAGAAAGCGATGCAGCGGGCCCGGGGGGTCAACAACGCCCTGAGTCTCTTTGGCATCCAGAGCTTCCCCTCCGACAACCAGATCCGCGGCATGCTCGATCCCGTGTCGCCGGCCGCGCTCTTCCCGGTCTACGACCAGATCTACGAGGCGCTCGGCGAGCAGGGCCTTCTCCGGCACTTCCGGGGGTTCCACGACTCCACCCTCCTGGCGCTGGACGGCACGTGGTACTACAGCTCCCAGAAGATCCACTGCCCGTGTTGTTCCTCGCTCCAGCACGCCAACGGCCAGACCACCTTCTATCACAGCGCCCTGACCCCGGTCCTCGTCGCCCCGGGGCGCGCGGAGGTCATTGCCTTGCGGCCTGAGTTCATCACCCCGCAGGACGGCCACACCAAGCAGGATTGCGAGTTGGCCGCGGCCAAACGCTGGCTGGAGCAGAACGCCGCCCGCTATGGCCAGGGCCCCGTCACTCTCTTGGGCGACGATCTCTACGCCCACCAACCCTTCTGCCGGCGCGCCCTCCTCCACGGCTTCCACTTTATCTTCACCTGCCAGCCCGACTCCCATACCACCCTCTACCGCTGGGTGAACCTGCTCCAGAGGCCGGAGCTGGGAACCCTCTGCCTCCGCGTCAAGGTCGGCGGCCAGTGGCACACTTACACCTACCGCTGGGCCAACCGGGTCCCGCTGGCCGACGGGGAGGACGCCCTGCGCGTCAACTGGTGTGAACTCACCGTGACCGATCCGCAGGGTCAGGTCCTCTACCATAACGCCTGGATCACCGACTGGCCGCTGAGCGAGTCGAACGTGGCAGCCGTCGTCGCCTCGGGCCGCGCCCGTTGGAAGATCGAGAACGAGAACAACAACACCCTCAAGACCAAGGGCTATCATCTGGAGCACAACTTCGGTCACGGCCACAAACACCTCGCCGCCTTCCTGCTGGCCTTGAACCTCCTGGCCTTCCTCTTCCACACCGTCCTGGGTTTCACCGACGAGCACTACCGCCTCATCCGGGCCACGCTGCCCTCGCGCCAGACCTTCTTCGACGATCTGCGAGCCCTCACCCGCTACCTGCACTTCCCCAGTTGGCAGGCCCTCCTGCGGTTCATGATGCGCGGACTGGAGATCGGCCCCTACGCCAAGCCAACCTGAGCCAACCGGCCCGCCCAGGCGAGGTGTGCCCACACCCGGCGATCGGGGGCAGGGAGGGTCCCAAGAACCTCCCCGAGGCCGCCGGACCGATCCCCCCAGGCTTCCAGCCGCGACTCCGGTTGCGCCGTACGCCGCGGTAGCCCTGCCAACACCATCGCCCCTCGCCCTCGCCCTCGCCCAGTTGCCTTCCCAACCCCGGCGTGCTGAGCCGTTCATGCCAAAATGAGAACTGCTGCAGAACCTGACTTCGATTCGGTTGGGTCCGCTGGCTTGCCCGCGCGCTTCCCGGGCTGGTACCCTTCACCGCGGATGTTCGCTCGGAGGTCCCTGGGCGTCTCCCGTATGCACCCGGCCGGTCCCCCATACGTGCTGCCCACGCACACGCCAAGCCTGTTCCGCAGCGCCGTGGTCGAGGCCGCCGCCCGGCTGCGGGCCGGCGACATCGTGGCCGTCCCCACCGAGACGGTCTACGGGCTGGCGGCGGATGCGCGAAACGCAGTCGCCGTGGCCAAGATCTTCGCGGCCAAGGGGCGGCCCGCCCACAACCCGGTCATCGTCCACGTGGCCGGTGGCGATCTCGCGCGGGCTTGTGTGGCGACCTGGCCGGCGACGGCCGAACGATTGGCCCGCGCGTTCTGGCCGGGGCCGCTGACGCTCGTGCTGCCCAAGGCGGCCGACATCCCGGAGGTGGTGACGGCGGGGGGCCCGACCGTGGGGATTCGGTGGCCGCGCCATCCGTTCATGCAAGCACTCATCACCGAGTGCGGCTGCCCGCTGGCGGCGCCCAGCGCCAATGCGGCCAACCAGCTCTCACCCACGACGGCCGGGCACGTTCAGCGCAGCCTGGGCGCGTCGGTGCCCCTGATTGTGGACGGCGGGTCCTGCGCGGTGGGCCTCGAGTCCACGGTGGTAGACCTCACCGTTGAACCCCCTCGCGTGCTCCGGCCCGGCATGGTAACGGCCGCGGCTCTGCGGGACGTCCTCGGCGCGTTGAGCACCGACCGGTCGGCCGAGGGGGACAGTCCGCGGCGCAGCCCGGGGCAGTTGCCGCGGCACTACGCCCCGCGGGCCCGGCTGTTGGTGAACCGCTGGACCGATTCCGCGGAGTTGCTCGCGTGGCTGAACGGCAGGCACCTCACCGCGGCGACCACGTATGTGCTCGCCCACACGCACCTGCCGTCGCCCGAAGGATTGGCAGGCGTGAGCCTGGTGCCCTACGATCCTGAGGCCTTCGCCCGGGCGTTGTATGCAGAACTGCACCGGGTCGACGCCCTGGGCGTGGACGCGATTGTGGTGGAAGCGGTCCCTGAGGAAGGTGAATGGGCGGCCATCGCGGATCGCTTGCGCCGGGCGGCCGCCTGAGCGGTGTTGAGAGCCATGAAGACGACCTTGCTGCGCTGGCTGGCGGTGGGAATGGCGGGGACGACGGGGATCCTCCTCGCCCAGGAATGGCCGCGGTTCCGCGGCCCGAACGGGAGCGGCCTGGGGCAAGCCGCCGCCTTGCCCGCCCAATGGGCTCCCTCCGACTTCGCCTGGAAGGCCCGCTTGCCGGGCACCGGCCACTCCTCCCCGGTCCTGTGGGGCGAGCGTCTGGTGGTCACGGCGGCGGACCCCGCCACTGGTCATTTCAGCGTGCTGGGGTTCCACGCTGACACCGGCGCCCGGCTCTGGCAGCGCGACTACCCGGTACCGCACCACGGGTTGCACCGGAACAACACGTTCGCGAGCGCTTCGGCGGCCGCCGACGGTTCGCAGGTCTACGTTCCGCGGGTGCAGGACGATCGGTTGTGGTTGACCGCCCTCACGCTGGACGGCGCTCCGGTATGGGAAGTTGATCTGGGAGGATTCAACACCGAGCATGGCCTGGGACATTCGCCGATCGAGCATGATGGCCGGGTCTTCCTGGCTCAGGACCATGACGACCTCGGGCGCATCGTTGCCCTGGAAGCCGCGACCGGCCGCCTCGTTTGGGAGGTTCCCCGCAGCGCCGGATACGCGGACTATTCGGTTCCCTGCGTCCTTGCCTCCTCTGCCACCAGCCAAGTGTTGGTGTTCAACTCCCAGGAGGACGGGATCAGCGGAGTGGATGCGCGGACCGGCACCGTGGTCTGGCGCTCCGACCGCGTGTTGCGTATGCGCAGCGTGAGCTCACCGATCGCCGCGGGAAACCTGGTTTTCGGCACCTGTGGCAGCGGGGGCGGCGGCCATTACCTCGTGGCTCTGCGTCCGCCGAACCGTGACCAAGCCCGGCCTTCCGTGGCGTACGAGATCCGCAAAGCCGCTCCGTACGTTCCCAGTCCTTTGGCGCTGGGCGACCACCTCTTTCTTTGGAGCGACGGCGGCATCGTGACCTGTGCGCGTCTCGCGACTGGAACGTCCCTCTGGCAGGAAAGGGTAGGCGGCAACTTCTTCAGTTCCCCGGTCGCCGCTGACGGCAAACTGATCAACGTTTCGACCACAGGCGAAGTCGTGGCGGTTGCCGCGGCGGAGTCCTTCGTGTTGTTGGGTCGCACGCCGCTGGGTGAAGCCAGCCACGCTACACCCGCCATCGCTCGGGGCCGGCTCTACGTTCGGACCTTGAGTCAGGTCGTGTGCCTCGGGCCGGAAAAGGGTTCGGGAACGGGTCCGCCGCGGGAAGACTGACGTGCGGGTCAAGACCCCACGCCTCGCCGCCGCAGCCAGGCGAACAGGCCCAATCCCAGGGCGGTCACGCCAGCGAAGACACCGCCGGGAGGTTCAGGGATGACGACCAAGTCGACCTCGTAGCCATCTCCGGGTGCGCCGCGCAGGTTGCCCACGAAATAGAAGGCCGTCACCCCGTCTTTGTCGATGGAAGTGGCGTTGAATCCCGACCCGGGGTTCTCGTCCACGAGAAAATCCAGCGCCGTGGGTCGGCGTTCCTCGAGATACAGCTTCGGGAACTGGTCGTACTCAACGTCGTTAGTTTCCTCGAAAGTCTGCCCGAACAGAGTCAACGTCAGCCGCAACCCTTCGATGGGGCCGATTTCGAACGGGCCGAATTCAGGGATCAGGTCGTCGTTGTAGCTGAAGGTGCCCGTCCCGATGGTGCCGTCGAAGACTCCCCCGACGACGCGAGCGGTGATCTCATACACGGCCGCCGCGGAGGCTGTTGGCGTCGCCACGGCCCCCGCAGTCAACGCAGCGGCCAGCGCGGTTAGAGCCATTATTCTCATATGGGAGAGCAGATAATCGCGGATGTTCGATCTGTCAATCCCTATCGGAGGATATGATTTAGAGCATGCGGATCACTCCCGTTGTCCCCCCGTTCCTTGTCATTGCGTCTGGCGCCTGGGCCTGCAGGACCATCGGTGCTCGTCGCTGCCGCGCGCCAACCGCTGCGCCACTGCCTCCGGTGACTCCTCCGGGTCGACGTGCCACCAGTGCACCGGCAATTGATGACGAAACCAGGTGAGCTGGCGCCGCGCCAACTGCCAGGTCTTGCGTCGCACCCACTCCCGGGTCGCGTCCAGGCTGCGGAGCCCATGCAGGTGCTCTACCACCTGGCGATAGCCCAGCGCCTGCAGGGCGGTCGGATTGCGCCCCAACCCCTGCTCGAGGAGTTGCCGGGTTTCGGCCACGAGGCCGGCGGCGAACATCGCGTCCACCCGGGCTTCAATGCGGGCTCGCAGGTCGGTGGGATGCCGGTTCAAGCCCCAAAGCACGGTCGCTGGCGCGTCGTCGCCCTGGGCAGGCCTCCCCCAGGCGGCCCGCTGCGCGGTGAAGGGTTTGCTGGTGAGCCGGATGACTTCGATGGCGCGGACCAACCGCCGCGGGTTGGCGCGGTCGATGCGCGCATACGCTTCCGGGTCGCGCTGTTCGAGTTCCCGCAGGAGTTGCTCGCGGGGCGTGGCTTCGAGTTCGGCGCGGAGGGCGGGATCGGCGGGAGGGGCCTCGCCCAGGCCTTCGATCCAGGCCTTGAAATAGAGCCCGGTGCCGCCGCAGAAGATGGGGCGCCGACCTCGCCTTCGGATGCCCGCCACCGCCTCCTGCGCGAGCGCAACGAACCGGGCGGCATGGAAGGGTTCATCGAGCGCCACCACGTCAATCAGGTGATGGGGCACGCGGGCGCGCTCGGCGGCCGTCGGCTTGGCCGTCCCCAGGTCCAGGCCCCGATACACCTGCATCGAATCCACGGACACGATCTCTCCGCCCACACGTTCGGCCAGGGCGAGTGCAACGGCGGACTTGCCGACGGCGGTGGGGCCGGCCAGGTAGAGGGGTTCGGGCGGCAACGCATTCACTGGGGGATGATTAGCATGGAGGTCTTGCCGCTGTCGCAGGCGCCGACTTGAGGAGGCGTTGGGGGCAGATGTCCAGGCCGCCTGGCCTCCTCACGTCGGCTCCTGCGGGGGAGGCGGTGCGGGACTAGGCCGGGCCGGGCGTGGGCGCACGAGCAGCAGGTCGTGGTTCCGCCCGGGCGGAAAGGAGGAAGAGCAGACCTACTCCCACGCAGATGGCGCTGTCGGCCACGTTGAAGGCGGGAAAGCCCACCTCGCCGCCGCCCCGTCGGTCCACGTAGAAGCGGATGAAATCCACCACATGCCCCACGCGCAGGCGGTCGGTGAGGTTGCCGAGAATCCCGCCCAGGATGAGGCCGAGGGCGATCTGGCCGAGCCGGGTGTGGATCTCGAAACGCTCCCGGGTCAGGAAGAGGACCACCAGGGCGACGATCGAGACGAAGGCGAGGAGTTCGTTGTTGCCGGAGAACAGGCTCCAGGCGGCACCGGTGTTGCCCCAATGCACCAGCTTGAAGAAGCCGGGAATCACCTCGCGTTCGTCCACCCACGGTCCGAGCCAGCGAAGCACGGCCAGCTTGGTCAACTGGTCCGACACATAGATCAGGGCGCTCACGCTCAGAATCCGGCGTTGGCTTTCGCGGTCCATGGGGATCAGCCGGAATAGCCAAAGAGGCGGCGCTCGCGGATGAGCTGGGCCACGCGCTCGGGGACGAGCCGTTCCCAGGCCGGGTCGCCGGCGCGGAGCTTCGCCAGGACCTCGTGGGAGAAGATCGGCAGGCAGTCGGCCGCGTAGCCGATCAGGGGACGAATGCAGCCGTTTTCCATGAGGTAGGCAAAGAGGTGGCGCAGGTGACCGGCCACCCGGAGGTCGCTGGCTTGTTCGAGCCGCCCCGTGGCGGGATCCAGGTAGGGGTACACGTAGAGCTTGAGGTCGTTCTTGAAGAGCCGGCCGAACGATTCGAGGATGCCGCCCTCCAGATCGAGGTAGTAGCGCTCCTCGAAGAGCTCGCGCAGCGTCGGCACGCCCATCCCCAGGCCGATCATCTTCTTGGTGTAGCGGAACAGATAGGCGGCCAGCCGGTGGAACTCGCCGTAGTCCGAGATCAGGACCGTCTGGCCCATCGCCCCGAGGATGTCGGCGCGGTCCAGGAAGTCCTTGTGGTCGATGACCCCGTCCTCGGCCAGGTGGTGCAGCGTCATCTCGGTGAGGCCCACCATCTTCTCCCCCTGGAGTTGCGGCTCCTGAAGGAACTCCGAGCGGGCACATTCAAGGAGGTCGACCGTGGCGCGGGTGACCGGACGGAAGCTGCCGCGGGTCACGAGGATCGGCCGCTGGTAAAGGACTTCGGCGGCCTGCACGACCTCGCCCTCGGCCGTGAACATCGCGGCGTCGGTGAGGCCATGAGCGACCAGTTGCAGGGCCAGAAGACGGTGGTCCACCGACGCGAAATCGGGCCCCGATACCTTGACCATGTCGACCTCGACACGGTCGCGGGAGAGGTTGTCGAGCAGGGCCTGGAGGGCGGTTTCCGGCTGATCCGCGAGGTACAGGGCCGCATAGACGATGTTGACGCCCATGATGCCGAGGGCTTCCTGCTGGGCCAGGTTCTCGCGGTCCAGCAGCCGGACGTGGATGATGAGGTCCGAGGCGGGGGCCAGCGGTCGGGTTTGAAAGCGGACGCCCAGCCAGCCGTGGCACTCGCCGGGTCGCGAGTAGCTCCGGGCGGCCACGGTGTCCGCGAAGACAAAGAACCGGGTTTGGGCGCCGCGCGAAGCTCCGAGGCGCTCGAGCTGCAAGTCGTATTCATGCTGCAGCATGGTCTGCAAACGCTCCCGGCTCACGTAGCGTCGGCAGGGGCCGTAGATGGCATCGCTCACCTTCATGTCGTAGGCCGACATGGTCTTGGCGATGGTGCCCGCGGCACCGCCGACGCGGAAGAACCAGCGCGCGACCTCCTGTCCGGCGCCGATCTCCGCGAACGTGCCGTAGGTGGTCTGGTCGAGATTGATCTGCAACGCCTTATCGGGCGTGCTAAGGACCGGGCGGGGAACGGGAGCGCCCGGCGCCGCGGCCCCGGAAGTCTTCGCCGGCCGCAGGAGGCACAGCGTGGCGTGACTCATGGTTTGCTCGTGATCCGCGCCCAGTCCAGCCCCTGGGCTCCGGCGTAACGCGCCAGGGCCTTCTCATGCTGAATCAGCACCGCACGAACCACGCTGGAGTCATCCGCCCGCCCCATCGTCGCGAAGCTGTCCGGGATAAGATCCACCTTTTTGTGGGCATACACGAGCGCGAAGACCGCCGCGGCGAGCGTCACGTAGGGCAGCTCCTTGTACGCGCCCTCGGCGGTGTCCTCGACGACATCCGCCAGAAACTCGAGCTGGCTGACGAGGTGGGGGAAATGCGGCGCGTTGATCTGCGTAAACTCGGCTTTCCACAAGGGCAGCTTCCGCAGGATCGAGTCGACCATGGCCGGGGTTACCTGCGTGGCGCCGCGGTTCACGTAGTCAGCGATTTCAGCCATGGCGGGAGCCTAACGGGCGGCCCCCCCGTGTAAATCGGAATCCGCACTGCGGGCTTGAGGCGAAGATTGCTGTTGCGGCGGGGGGGCGGTCTGATAGGTTCCGCCCCCTTCGCCTGCGCGACGGGCGGGGAGCAACGGCCTTCATCGTTGCCTGGCCCGGGTGGGCCGGGCTGGCCACAAACACATCCAAGATAATCCCGTGTTCCGCGGGACGGTTCGACCGGCAAAGGCGGACCGGCAACCAAAGGAAACTGTGATCGGCATCGGCATTAAAGAGTTGTTGGAGGCGGGGGTTCACTTCGGCCATCAGACCCGCCGCTGGAACCCGAAGATGAAGCCTTTCATCTTCGACGCCCGCAACGGCATCCACATCATTGACCTGAGCAAGACCCTGGCGCAGCTCGAGACCGCCTGCGCCTTCCTTCGCGAGGCCGTAGGCAAGGGCGGTCAGGTCTTGTTCGTCGGCACCAAGAAGCAGGCGCAGGAGGCGATGAAAGAGTCCGCCAAGGCCTGCGGACAGCCCTATGTGACGGAGCGCTGGCTGGGCGGCACGCTCACCAACATGAAGACCATCAAGCGCTCGATGAACCGGCTCCGCGAGATCGAGCAGATGGAGGCCGACGGCTCGATCAATCACTACGTCAAACAGGAGCAGTCCATGCTCCGCCGCGAGATGGCCCGGCTGGTGAAGAACCTCGACGGCATCCGCAACATGGAGAAGCACCCGAGCATCATGTTCGTGGTGGACATCCGGCGCGAGAAGAACGCGGTCGCCGAAGCCCGGCGCCTCCGCATCCCGATCGTCGCCATCGTCGACACCAACTGCGATCCGGACCTGGTGGATTTCCCCGTTGCCGGCAACGACGACGCCATCCGCTCGGTCCGTCTCATCCTCAACGTCCTCACCCAGGCCATCGGCCACGCGCGCGCCGATTTCGAAGCCCGCTACGCGCGCCGCAAGGCAGAGGAGGAGACTGAGGCTACCACGGTTGCGCCGACCGCTGCCGAAAGCCCGACGCCCACGCCGGCCCCGGCAGCCCCCGGCGAGACGCCGGCCCCCGCTATCCCCGCGGAAGGAACGGCGCCCGCCGCCGCCTCGGCCCCCGCGGCGTTGGTGCCGCTCCCGCTCTGATCCGTTGCTCCGAGGCCCATCGAACCCAGGCTGATTTCTATGGCTGAAGTGACCACCGCAATGATCGCCAAGCTCCGCGAGATGACCAACGCGGGGATGATGGACTGCAAGAAGGCCCTGGTCGAAACCCAGGGCAACCTCGACGCCGCCGTCGATCTGCTCCGGAAACGCGGTGTTGCCACCGCCGCCCACAAATCGGCGCGTGACGCCCGCGAGGGCGCCATCGCCCAGTGCCTCGTGCCCGGCGCGCGCGCCGGCGTGCTCGTCGAGGTCAACTGCGAAACCGATTTCGTCGCCAAGAACGAGCTGTTTCGCGCCTTCGCTGACCAGGTCGCCCGCACCCTGCTGGAACAACCCGGCGCGGATCTCGAGACCCTGCGGACCGACGCCGTCAGCCGCATCCGGGAGAACATCAAGATCGCGCGGCACCAGCGGTTCGAAGTTCAGGGCCACGGCCTCGTCGCCGCCTACATCCACACCGGCGCCAAGGTGGGGGTGCTCGTCGAGGTCGGGTCGGGCCAGGAAGCCACCGCGGCCCATCCCGACTTCAAGCAGGTCGTCAAGGACATCACGCTCCAGATCGCCGCGGCCAGTCCCCTGGCCGTGACCCGCGAACAGCTCGATCCCGCCGCGATCGCCCGCGAACGCGACGTTGTCGCGAACTCGGACCTCATGAAGAACAAGCCGGCGCCGGCGCTGGCCAAGATCGTCGAGGGCCGCCTGGAGAAGTATTTCCAGACCGTCTGTTTGCTGGATCAGGGCTTTGTGAAGCGGAACTCGGAGATCACGGTGCGCGACCACGTCGCCGGGGTGGCCAAGCAACTCGGAGACGAGATCACGGTGCGCCGCTTCGTCCGGTTCCAGGTGGGCGAAGCGCTGGCGGCCTGAGGCCCCCGGGCGCCTTCCCGCTGCGGGGGCCGGTCCCCACGTGGAAAGTGCCTGGGAAGCGTCCGGTTCCTTGCGGACCTGCTCAGGGGCCATGAACGGCGGAAAGTGCAGGCGGGACGCTCGCGCCACAGGTTCAAGGAGACAGAGGCGTCCGAGTCTGGCATCCCTCCGGGATGCGCCCGCCCGCACACGCCCGTCTCCGGGGGTCTCGCGCCCGTCTCCGGGGGTCTCGCTCGCGAACTCGCTCGACCCCCGGCTACCGTCTGGCACGCCGCGGGCGTGGGCTCGCGTCCCGGACCCAGGTCCATGGGAAGCCCGGACCTACCGTTGCCTGGGTGCCTGGTTCGTGCTGGCGGGCGCGGGTGGGGGCGAGAGCTGCTCGACGCGCGCCAGGTAGGCGGCCACACGTCGTTCGTCGCGGAGTTGGCGCGCGAGGGGCAAGGCTTCCCGATAGAACCGGATCAGGTCCGGGTGATCCGGATGCGCGTCGAAGAAGGCGTCGTAGACTTCCAGGGCCTCAGCGGACTTGCCCGTCTCGATGAGCAATTGGATGAGGAGCAACCGGAGCGCGACGGCTTGGTGGGGGGACGGGGCGAGTCGCAGGGCGGCCCGGTACTGGGTGATGGCCTGGTCGATCCTGCCCTGCGCCGAGTACAGACGGCCCAGCTTCTCGCTCAACACCGCACTGCGCCGGGTCAAATCCAGCGTCTCGAGGTAAGGCGTGAGGTCCGGCACCGGGTTATGGTTGGCCCGGTTCAGGTTTACGATCCGCAGATGCGACCAGGCGAGCCACTCGCTGTTCTGCTGTTCGAGTTCCGCATGCAGCTCGGCGGGCGGCCGGGCCATCGGCCGGTAGAGCGGATCGCCGATCACCGTGGTCTGCCACGAGACCACGGGCTGGGACACGTACGCGGCTTCCGCGAAATTACAGCCCAGACTGATCAGGAACGTGAAGAAGATGCCCACGTTCGGCGAGAGATCCAGGTACGGCTCCGCGACGGTGCCCAGGGTCGCGGTCACGCCCCGGTCCAGGAACGGTCCCACCCACCGGCTGCGGGGTTCGCGCACCGTCTGCGCGCTGAACGAGTGCAGATGATACGCCACCGCCCCGGGCTGGAACTCGACGGCCTCGCGTGCGAGCGGCCCCGACACATCCTTGTCGTACCACCCTGCGTAGAGCGCGATCTGGGGCATGGGAAACCAGGCCGGAAAGGTCGCCGGCCGTTCGTCCAGCACCACCTCGAACCCCTGGCGCCGGGCCGTTTCGTAAGCCGCCCGGATCCACTCGTCGCCCTTCACGTACGCCGTGTTCGTGAGCCCGCGCACATCGAAGAACCCCCGCCCCCACAGCCCGTGGGCCTCCGCCTGCAGCGCCAGGTCCACCAACCGTTGTGCCACCGGCGCGGACGGTCCGTCCAGGCGGGTGACCAGGAACAACCCGTTGGTGGGATGCAACGCCGCCACATTGGTCGAACCATGGAAGGGGTTCAGGATAGGGCCGGTCAGCAGGGCCCCGCGCTCGAGCAGCGTGAGACAGGCGAGCTCGTTGTCGACGGCCGCTTCGTTCCGTTGCAGCGGGGCGGGCAACTGCTCCGTGCCGGGTTCCTTGAGGTTCTTGTCGGGCGTGATCCGCAAGGGCACGCCGTAGGCCAGCACCAGGTATCGCACCCGGCTCGCCGTCAGCACCCGGACCTTGCCGCCGGGCACGCCGTCCTGCGGCGGCACCCGCTGTTGCTCGAACTGCACCAGCCCGCGCTTCTCGAGCTCCTGCACGAGGGGCCGGTACAGTTGCTTGCGGAACGCCGCCCGCGTCATCGTCTCGGTCGAAGGCAGCGACAGTCCGATCAACTGCTCGGGCGGCACCCCGCGGCGCGCGGCGTAATGTTCCGCCACCTGCCGAGAGTCCGGCGCCACATTCAGGTTGTACACCACCGCCACTTCGCTGCCGGGCGACGACGCGGCCGCCGGCGCCGCCGTGGCTCGCCACACCCCGCCCAGCCCCAGGAGCACGATCCCCAATACCAATCTCATGCGCTTGCGACCTTCTCCTCGACGACAACGTTCAATCCGTCATACGCAAACCACACCCCGGCCGGCAGCTCGGCCTGGTCGCGATCATGGTCAAAGTGATGCGTCAGATGGGTGAAATAAGTTCGCCCGGCGCCAATGCGCCGCGCCGCCGTCAGCGCCTCATCCAGACACATGTGCGTCGGATGCGGCTTGGGCCGGAGGGCATCGAGCACCGCCACCGGTGCGCCGCGCACCCGCTCGAGCACCGTGGGCGGGATGAGCTGGCAGTCACTCAGGTACGCCAGCCGCTTCTGTCCGCCCTGGCAGAAGAGGAAACCCGTGGTGGTCATCGTCCCGTGCGGCAGATCGAGCGGAGTGATCTCGAGGTCCCCCAGCACGAACGGCCCGTCGATCAGATGCGGTGCGGGGGCGAAGTAGCCCTTGGGGATCGGCCCCCCGTTGAAGGCATAGGCAAACACCCGCCGCAACGCAGTCATCGTGGCCTCCGCAGCATAGATGGGCAGTGGCCCCCCGCGCAGATCGCAAAACCGCCGGCAGTCGTCCATGCCCATGATGTGGTCCGCGTGGCCGTGCGTCACCAGGACCGCGTCCAGCCACCGGATGTTCTCCCGCAGCATCTGGAGCCGGAACTCCGGCGCCGTGTCCACCGCCAGCTTCACCGCGTCGGTCGCCACGTAGATCGAGGTCCGCGTCCGGTGGTTGCGCGGATTGGCCAGGAACGCCGGCGGGTGATCATACCCGATCAGTGGCACGCCTTGGGACGTGCCGGTGCCCAGGAAGGTGAAGCAGAAGGCCATGCTCGGTGACGCTGCCCGTCTCGGTTTCTTTTTGCCTCACGCTACCCGACCCGCCAGATTCGGCGCGAACGAAATCTGCCCATGCTCACCACGCTGCGGATCCGGAACCTGGCCCTCGTGACCGAGCTGACCCTCGAGTTCCCGCCCGGCCTGGTCGTGGTGTCCGGCGAAACGGGCGCGGGCAAGTCCATCATCCTCGGCGCCCTTGGCCTGCTCCTCGGCGAACGCGCCGAACGCACCCTCCTCCGCGCCGGCGAAACCACCTGCACTGTCGAGGCCCTCTTCGACGTCCGCCGCCTCGCCGCCCCCGTGCACGCCTGCCTCGAGCAGCACGGCCTCGAACCCTGCGAAGACCAGCAACTCCTCCTCAAGCGCACCTTCACCGCCGCCGGCGTCAATCGCCAGTTCGTCAACGGCACCCCCACCACCCTCGCGGTCCTCGCCGAACTCGGGGATGCCCTGGTGGACGTTCACGGACCCCATGACCACCAGTCCCTCCTCCATCCCGCCCGGCAGCTCGCCATCCTCGACGCCTTCGGCCGCCTTCAGCCCCAGGTGACCGCCTTCGCCGATCAACGGCGCGAACGCAAGGACCTCGCGGACCAGAAGGCCGCGCTCGTGGTGGACGAACGCACCTACGCCCAGCAGCTCGACCTGCTCCGGTTTCAGGTCGGAGAAATCACCGCCGCCCAGCTCCGTCCCGATGAGGAGGCCGAAGTCGAACACAACCACCAGCGCGCCCAGCACGCCGCCCGCCTCCTCCAACTGGGTCAGGCGGCCCTCAGCGTCCTCGGCGAAGACGAGGCCTCCGTTCTCGCCCAGGCGGGTGCCCTCGGTCGGCTGCTCCAGGAACTCCCGCGCCTGGATCCCGACGCCCAGGGCTTCGTCACCCTCCACGCCCAGGCCATCGCCAGCCTCCGCGAGCTGCAGACCGACCTTGGCCGTTACCTCGAACAGATCGAGCTCGATCCCGAGCGCCTCCACGCCCTCGAGGAGCGGCTCAACCTCCTGCACAGCCTCAAGCGCAAGTACGGACCCACCCTCGAGGCCGTGATCGCCTTTGGCGACGACGCCCGCCTCCGCCTCCGCCAGCTCGAATCGCGCGACACCGAGCTCGAACGCCTCAACGCCGAGCTTGCCCGCTGCGATCAGGCCCTGCTCACCGCGGGCCGGCGCCTCACCGCGGGCCGGCGCGAACTCATTCCGCGCCTGACCAAGGCGGTGATCCGTCAGCTCAGCGACCTTGGCTTCCGCCAGTGCCGGTTCGAAGTCACCCTGATCGGCGCCGCGGCCGAGGCGGAAGCCGGGACCGGCCTTCCGCCCGTGGGCGCGACCGGCTTTGACAGCGTCGAGTTCCAGTTTGCGCCCAACCCCGGGGAGCCCGCACGACCGCTGCGGGCCATTGCGTCCTCGGGCGAACTGGCGCGGGTGATGTTGGCTCTCAAGACCGTCCTGGCCAGCGAGGACGAAATCCCCGTGCTCGTCTTTGATGAGGTGGATGCCAATGTCGGAGGGGAAACCGCCCACGCGGTCGGCGACAAGATGCGCCGGATCGCGCGGCATCGCCAGGTCTTCTGTGTGACCCATCTGCCCCAGGTGGCCGCGGCGGCTGACGCCCATTATGCGGTGACCAAGGAGACCCGCGAGGGCCGCACGTTCACCCGGATGCAGCGGCTCGACCCGGACGGCCGAGTCACCGAGCTGGCCCGGATGCTGGGCGGTCAGACCGACGCCGCCCGCCAGCACGCCCTGGCCATGCTCGCCGCCCCCCCGTAGGAGCCGTCCCCCCCGTAGGAGCCGACGTGAGGAGGCTCTGGCTGAGTCTCGTCACCTCGACTTCTACGGTGTCGTTACGTCGTTTCCGGGAAGAACAGGTCGTCCTCGGCGATGTCCGGGATGCCCACGACCAGCACCTTGACCCGGCCCTTCGCGCTGTGCACCACGCCCGGAGGGATCTGGACGATGCTCCCCTTTCGGACGGCGTGTTCGACACCGTCCAGGCTCACGGTCCCTTCGCCCTCGAGCACGTAGTAAAGCTCGGTGCTGCGGCGATGGTAATGGGCGCGTGAACCGTCGATGTCCACGACATGTGCCCAAGCGGCCAGACCCAGGTCACGATCGGCCCGGCTCAGCAGGAGATGGCGCCAGCCGCACGTGCTCCGTTCCTGGGCGGTCGCGCCTTCGTGTCGCACCAGTGCCGCCAGTTGTCGGGGCTCGGTCAAAGGCAGAGGGGATGACATGGGAGGTTTGTGTTGGTACGCGAGGCGGGGGTCGAACCCACAACCTTCGGCTCCGGAGGCCGACGCTCTATCCAATTGAGCTACTCGCGCACGCGATAGCGAACGGAACCTCACCCTCGGCACCCCAGGATCCGGAGTGCGCCGAGGATTCCCGCTCACAACGTGGACCGCATCCTATGTCCCGTCTGAAGGCTGCGGCAACTCACAGGACAATTCTGGGCTTGAATGACCACGTTATCGTTCCCGCTGCCAGCGCCGCGCTGATCTGATCGCGCAGGGCAAACGTCCCCAGGCGTTGCACGCTGCCATCCGGAAAGGCGAGGTAGCCGCGCTCGCCGTGCACCTCTCCATCCCAGGCGGCATCGATTGAACTGCCCAGAAACGCGTTCCAGTGCGGGTTCAATCCGCCGCCGCCGCCCAGGATATTGCTGTCGCCGGTGACCAGCGTCTGCGGCTTGTTTTCCTCCGCGGTCAGGCCGACGAAATAGCTCACGTTGTCGAAGCCGGCCACCGACACCCAGTCCGACGCGGGCTTGCGGGCCTTGTCCAGGGGACAAACGAGGATCTTGGGCGTGGCGAGTTCGTTCGAGCAGACGCGGAAGTGGTTCACCCACTCCCGGGTGGCCAGGGTACCTCCCTGCTCCCCGGTGACCTGCCAGGGGTACTTGGCGTTATTGTCGTTGGCCCACATCCGCAACGCCACGCCCACCTGCTTCAGGTTGTTCAGGCACACGGTTTCCTTCGCCTTGGCCTTGGCTCGGGCCAGGGAAGGCAGCAGGAGCGCGACGAGGATGGCGATGATCGCGATCACCACCAGCAGCTCGATCAACGTGAAGCCGCAGCGGCGAGGGAAACCACGGCGGTGAGGGAAGCGACGAAGGTGCGGGAGACGGGCGTTCATGGGAATGGGGCAAGAGTTCCAGTGGCCGGCGGTCGGCGGGGTTGAAAGCGTTGTTCAGCGGCGGAGACGGTAGAAAGTCGTTTGGGTGTTCGGCACAACGACGGGGCTGCGCGTGATCGGTCCGCGGACCTCCGACCAACCTGCGTCCTCGCCGAGTTGCGCGGTCTGTTCCAGGGTAAAGCCGGTCCCGTTCCAAAACAGGGTGGTGACATCGCCCTCGCGCCACACGTTGAGCCGGGGCGGTTGGAGGGCGGACGTGTGGAGGATCAGGGCCGTGCCGAACACGATGTCCAGGCTGCCATCCGTGTAGTTGTGCACCTCGACGGCGAGGACGTTGTCGCCTTCGACCAGGCTGGTCAGGGCTTCCGGGCCGAGGGTGAACACGTCGGGGCACTCGATGTTGGCGTCCCCCGACCGGGGCGAGCCGGCGCAGGCGAAGCCGTCTGCGAGCGTGCTGTTGAGGATCACCTCCGGGTGCGGGGGCATGCGGAGGCGGTAGACCTCGACGCCGTTGAGATAGAACACGGCGGCGTCGTCCACGTAGTTCGAGAAGGTCAGGGAAACCCCGGCGGGGTGGCCCGCGAGAGTGAAGTGGGTCCGGAAATAATAGGTGCGGGGAATGCGCGTGCCGAACGCCGGCGGGAGAACGGTGTTGCGCGGACCGACGGTCGGGCTGTCCTCGACGGCCAGGAGCCCCGGGCCACGGCCGAGCCAGTCGGCGTCGTTGTATTCGGGGGCGGTCCAGTTCACCCCGTCGAGATTGTTGGTGGTAAAGGTCCATTCCTGGGTCAGGTCGAACAGGAGGGTGGCGACGAGGTCGCTGGTGGTGGTGAACCGGCAGGCGAGTTCCGCGGTGGCTCCGTCGGCGGAGGAGGTGGCGCGATAGAAGTACGTGGTAGCCGGCTGCAGGTCGGCGAGCGTAGCGACGTGGCGTTGCAGCGGCCGGGAGTCGAGGGGCGTGGCGTTCCCGTAACTCGGGGTGAGGCCGAACTCGACCTGGGTGGTGGCGGGTGCCGCGGTTTCCCAGGTCAACAGGGCGGTCGTGGTTCCGGGCTCGACCGTGAACTGGCGGATGCCCGTGTCCAACGGCGGGGCGCGGACGCCGAAGTTGTGGCCGATGATGCGTTCACGTCCGTAGGCCGCGACGTAGCTGGGGCGGTTCAGGCGTTCGGGCGCGCCCAGGCAATCCGCCATGACCATCGTGGTGGAACCGCCGCCGTCCACGTTGATGCCGTCGGCGGCGCCAAACCGTTTGAGCCACTCGCCGGTGTCGCGGAAATCCGCGCCGTCACTCCAGCCCGGTTGCCGGCCGTCAATGGTCAACAGGAAGAGGTAACGCCGATCCGCCGACAGGCCCAGGGCGGTGCGCGGGTCGAGATCCGACGGGTTGGCGGCCTGCACGACGGCGCCGTTGACAAGCAACGCGCGGTTGCCCGACACCGCGGTGTGGATGCCCGCGGTGTTGGTGGGCGGGTTGTTGTTGGCGAGAAAGAACGCCTCGTTCCGCTCGGTGAAGAACAGGGCCGCAGCGTACCGGGAGTCCGGGGCGGAAACCCTGACGCCCTGGGAAATGGCGAGCCCCAGGACGTTGTCCGGCGTGCCCACTGTCGTGTCGCTGGCCCCACCGCTGCGACCGTAAAAGGCGCCGTTCACCGCCACCTGCAACCCGTATTGCTCGAGGAAGCGGCTGGTGTTCTCCGAAAGCGTGTCCAGCACGCAGTCCGCGCACTTGGGCGTGCCGAACAACTCGATGCCCGGCTCGGTGAGGTCCACCCGCAGACACCGGACCTGCTGATCCGGCGCCGCCGTGCCCTGACCGAGCTGTTGGCCCGACGCGAACTCGACGCCCTGGAAGAGCGGTGACCACGGACCCACGGTGACGCTGGCGGCCTGGAGGCCCGGGCCGACGAGTCCCAGGGCGATGCCCCATGTCACCAATCCATGGCGACCGTAGGCGCCGACGTGAGGAGGCGGAGGAGCGCGGTCGCCGACCGCCGACGCCTCCTCACGTCGGCGCCTACAGCGAGCAGGAAGAACCCGGGCGAGGAGGCGTTTCAGGGAACTTCGTTCGATGACAGCGATTCGCATGGGGGGGCGAGGGGAAGAGAGGACGGAGGTTTCGCTGGTCATTCACCGCTGTAGGTGTAGTCGTAGCCCGGCGCCGGATCCCGTGTGTAGGCCGCGTTCAGTCCGTCGTAGTAGATGGGAACCAACGCCACGTGTCCATCGGCAAACCCGACCACGCTTTCCGCATCGTTGTAGAACGGCGTGTTCGCCCGGCCGGTGCGGCTGCGATGCCAGGAGAGCGGCGCGTGGGCCGTCCATTCCATCACGAGCAGGGCGAGGGCGGGTCGGTTCACCGAAGACAACAACCGGCCGGCCAGGTGAGGCACCCCCGGCAGGTTCACGCCGTTGAAGACGTAACTGGTGTAGTCGTGTCGTTCACTCCGACAGAACGGAGTGGGCTTGGCCGGTCCATCCGCATAGCCGCGGTCGTCGGGACAAGCGAAGACAACCTCGTTGGTAGACGGCGCGTCCCGGAGGCCGGCGTAACCCTTCACCAACTCCTTGTACCACCACCAACCACCGGGCGCCGGGCTCGGATCCAGCAGCGGCAACCGCTGGCCATGGTCGTTGGCGTATTGCAGGATAGCGCGATTGACCTGTTGGAGATTGACCACGCATTGGGCCTGACGGCCCTGGGATACCGACCGTTCGCGGGCCGTTAGGAAGATCACCGCCAACACCGATACAACGGCAAGAATCACCAGCAGGTCCGTCCGCGTGAACCCGCGGCGAGAGGCCGAACCCGGGGCGCAGGCGAGACGCCTGCACCACACGATTCCTGGCAATGGCCTTGGCATGGTGGGTTCAGCGGAGGCGATGTCCTACGGGCTCCGGCAGGTCGTGGAGATTGGCCGCCGTCACCAACTGGAACCTCTGCGCAAAGGTGCTTTGCCCCGATCCCGGAGCGGCATGCGCGGGAGCGTCGGGACGACTCAGAACCACGGCCCGGAGCAGGCCGCGCTCGAACAACTCGCGCAGGTTCACTTGAGCGGGAGCACTGAGTGAGCAGACGGCCAGCACCTGCGGCCGCTTGGGAGGCAGCGCGGTTTGCTGCGCGGGTTCGAGCACCGGCGGTCCGAGGAACGACACGATCACGTCGTCTGCCCGACCCAACCGCAGGAGATCGAAGAAGTCGCCGGGCGGCACGGCGGTGAGGCGGAGGGGATCCAGCCGGATGGAGCGTAGTTCATCGACCCGCCGGCCGGCCTTGCGGATGGCGCGGAGGAACGCTTCCACCTGCGCTTCGGCGGCGGGCACCTGGAACGCCGCTGCATCCCGCGCGATGACGATGAGGCGCGCGCCCGGCCGCAAGTGTCGGGTGGTCTCCTCCGCCAGCACTTCGCCCAGGGCCTCGTGCGGACGACGGTCGATCCGGGGCGGGCGGGGGTGGTGAATCCGGTAGAAGGCGGTCCAGGCGACCAGCAGGGTCGCCACCGCCACCACGTTGAGTGCCGTCCGGTTCTTCACAGCCACGCGGCGTTGCTACTGTCGTTCAGTCTAAGCAGATTCCGCGCCGCTCTCCTGAGGAGGCGTCACCCGGTCAACGCCGGAGGTGTCCCTGGTCAACGCCGGAGGCGTCCCCTGGTCAACGCCGGAGGCGTCCCCGGTCAACGCCGAGGCGCCCCCAGTCAACGCCGGCGCGTCCCCGGTTTGAACGCCGGAGGCGTCCGGTCAACGCCGGAGGCGTCCCTGGTCAACGCTGGAGGCGTCCCCGGTCAACGCCGGAGGCGTCCCCGGTCAACGCCGGAGGCGTCCCCGGTCAACGCCGGAGGCGTCCCCGGTCAACGCCGGAGGCGTCCCCAGTCAACGCCGGAGGCGTCCCCGGTCAACGCCGAGGCGTCCCAGACGGTAGCCGGAGGTCGCCGGGCGGCGACCCCTGGGCCCCGCGGGCGAAGCCGAAAGCACCCCTGAGGTGCCAGGAAGTCCGGTGTCAGCCGGCGTCTGACATCCTCCGATGTGCTCCCCGCGGCGATCGTCTGGTCCTTGCCGCGAACCGCCTGACCCCCGGCTATCGTCTGGCACGCCGCGGGCGTGGGTTCGCGTTCCGGCCCAAGTTCATATGAAACGTCCTTTTCCCTGCGGATCTGCCCGGGAGCCATGAACCCCCCAGGCTGAAGCCCGCACCACAAGCTCACGGAGCGCCTCCCTCAGCCCCATTCCCGATGTTCGGAATCGGTGGAGAGATTCCCCGTCCTGGATTCTCCGCCGATTACGAACATCGGGAATTGCGGAGGTGACGTGGTTCTCTTGGACCTGCTCAGGGGGCCAGGAACCCTCCCCGCCGGGTCGGGGGACCCGGCCTACAGGTTGTAGGTCCGGTGCCCTCACCGGGCGGTTCAGGGGTAGGGGCCTGTTCGCGAGCTTTCCGAGCGGTTGCCGGATGGCGCACTTGTTGCTTAAGCTTCACCCGCTGCATGAGAATGCTGGTGCGTCGAGCTTTGGCGGCGTCCTTCCGCACGCGGACGCGGCGCCTGCTTTGGCTCGCTGGCCTGCTCTGCCTCGTCCCGTTGCTCGTCCGCCTCGTGGTCTTGGTGCTCTGGACCGTCCCGGTCTTTGGGGGTCGTCTGGTGGCGATTCTCAATCCGAACCCGGTGCGGGGCTTGGCCTATTTCCGCGACACCGTGCGCGAAGTGCCCTGGTCGATGCACGTCCTCAAGCTGGATCGGGCGCGGACGGACCTTGAACTGCACTCGATCCTGGGGCACGGGAACCGGTTCGCCATGGCCACCGTCCCGGAACAGATCCGGTTCCTGCCCCCCGCCTGGGGTCGCCCCCTCGCGGCGGTCAACGGGGATCTCTACAATGATCACCCTGACTACCAGGGAGATCCCAAAGGGCTGCAAATCGTCAATGGCGAGCTCGTGAGCGGCCCTTCCCCCACCCGCGTGTGCTTCTGGATCGACGCCGCGGGCCAACCGCACCGGGACGACGTCCGTTCGCTGTTCGAGGTGACGTGGCCCGACGGAGAGGTGGTTCCGTTCGGCCTCAATGAGGTGCGGCCCGATGACGGCGTCGTCCTTTACACGACGGCGGTGGGGGACCGCACCCGGACGAAGAGCGGGCTCGATCTGGTGCTGGAGCGCGAAGGGGAGGATGCCTGGCTGCCTCTCGCGATCGGGCGGACCTACCGCGCCCGGATTGCCCGGCTGCACGAAGACGGCGATGCCCCTCTGACGGCGGATACGCTGGTGTTGTCCTTGGGTCCCGATCGGAAAGAACTGCGGCCCAAGGTCCAGGAGGGTGCTGTCCTTCAGCTTTCCACAGCCACCTCACCCCCCCTTGTGGACGTCCGCACGGCCATCGGGGGAGGACCGACGCTCGTGGCCGACGGGCGCGCCAAGGAGTGGACCGGACTTCGCCTCCGTCACCCCCGGACCGCGCTGGGCTGGAACGACGAGCATCTGTTTCTGGTGGTGGTAGATGGGCGGCAGTTGCGCGTGTCGGCGGGGATGACGTTTCCGGAACTGGCTGACTACATGGTCAAGCTGGGGTGCCAGGAAGCGCTGGCCTTGGACGGAGGCGGTTCCGCCACCTGTTGGGCGTACGGTAATGTGATGAACAGCCCTTCGCAGGGTCGCGAACGACCCGCGGCGAACGCCTTGGTGGTCGTCCAGAACCGAGCCGGACCCAAGCCGACTCAACCACAGAAGTGACGTCGCGTGAAGGCACGCGTCTCGTCGTATCCCATGCCCCGTCTCCTGACATGGTGGTTGCTGGTGCGCAGCGGAATTGCGGGCACCCTCGCGGTGGCAAACTGGGTTGTTGCTGGCGATGGGACCCGCGACACGGCAACCGCGCGGGACGCAGTCGCCGGGCCTGCCGGTGTCCAGGCGCCGGGTTCCGACCTCTTCACGAGCGGCACCATCTCCCGATTGGCCCTGTTCCTCGCCCCCGAAGACGCCGACCGGTTGCGCCAGAACAGCCGGCAAAATGTTCCCGGCCGCGTCGTTGAGGATGGGCAGCGAATGCACGATCGCGTCCGCCTCCACCTGAAGGGCTCAACCGGCAGCTTCCGTGGCCTCGACGACAAACCCTCCTTCACGCTGCGGTTCGACGGAGCGGACGCCGAGGCCGGCTTTCACGGGTTGCGCAAGCTTCACCTCAACAACTCCGTCGAGGATCCCAGCTATTTCAACGAGTACGCCGGCAGCGCCCTGTTTCGGGCGGCCCAAATCCCGGCACCCCGGGTGACGCATGCGCTCGTGACGCTGAACGGCCGGCGCCTCGGCTTGTACGTGTTGAAAGAGGGATTCACCGAGGAGTTCCTCGGCCGCTACTTCCGGGATCCCCGCGGCAATTTGTACGACACCGGCCCGGGACACGACGTGGATGAAGCGCTCGAGAAGGACGCCGGAGCGGGGCCCGACGACCGGAGTGACCTGGCCGCGTTGGCGGCCGCCGCCCGCGACCCGGATGTCGCCGCTCGCTGGACCCGCCTGGGCCAGGTGCTCGATCTGGACCGGTTCGCGAGCTTCATGGCGATGGAAGTGATCACCGGTCACCGCGACGGCTATTGCCTGGCCCGAAACAACTTCCGGATCTACCACGACGTGGACAGCGGCCGGATGGTGTTCCTGCCGCACGGCATGGATCAGCTCTTCGGGCGACCCGACGCGACCCTCCGTCCGGCGATGCAGGGACTCGTGGCCCGGGCGGTACTGGAGACGTCCGAAGGTCGGCAGGCCTACCGCGCACGGATCGGCCAACTCACGACCAACCTTCTCGACGTGCCGTGGCTCCAGCGTGAGGCGGATGACCTCGTTCAACGGCTTCGACCCCTCCTGCCTGCGCGCGAGGTCCGCGAACTCGAAGTCGCCATCGCCGACTCCAAAGAGCGCATCGCCCTGCGGCGTGCCTCAATCCAGCGGCAGATGAACGAACCGGAGCCGCGTCTGGCCCGGTTCGTCCATGGCCCGCTCCGCCTGCTGGATTGGGAGGGATTCGACGCGCCGGCAGGTGGCTGCTTGGAACGACGCACCGCTCCGGGTGGCGGCGAGGCCTTGCACATCCGCGCGGGACCGATGACGTCGGCTTCGTGGCGCACGACGGTTCGTC
Organism: Verrucomicrobiales bacterium; assembly: GCA_015075445.1. Lineage (GTDB taxonomy): Bacteria > Verrucomicrobiota > Verrucomicrobiia > Limisphaerales > J093 > DSVZ01. The sequence continues at coordinate 122,674 of JABTUJ010000018.1, read as the reverse complement.
TCGGCCCCGGTCACTACAAGTTCCTTGGAAAAGTCGTGACCGAGGGCGTGCAGCGGTTGCCTTTCGGCCGGAACCATGGTGCCGGACTCCGGGTGGTGGGGGCCTCGGCGATTCGGCCTTACGAACTCGTGGGTGACCAGGCCGGGGTATGGCTCGAACAGCCGTTCGAAGTCGACGAAGACCGGGACATCGAACTGATCTGCGAATTGCGCGCCCAATCCGGCGCAGCCTGGTTCTTGTTGGCATCGCTCGCACTCGAGTCCTTGGCGTCCCCCTGATTCCCGCTCCCCAATCCCCGATGTTCGAAATCGGCGGAGGATTCAGGGGCCGGGAGTCTCTCCGCCGGGTCGGGGGACCCGGCCTACAGGTTGTAGGCCCGGTGCCCTCACCGGGCGGTGCAGGGAGAAGCCTCCGGGGTTGACAAAGGGGAGGATGTTGAAACGGTGTCCAGTGTGATTGGCCAACTGTTGGGGATGACCCGGCGGTTGCCGCCTCCCGGATCATGAAACGCGATTGCCACTCCCGACCGTTCTCCGACGCGTGGCGCCTCGGCCTAACCCTCACCGCCGCGCTGGCCGTCTTCACCATTCACGCTGCCGACCGGCCCAATCTGATCTGGCTCATGGCCGACGACCTCGGCTACGGCGAGCTGGGCTGTTACGGCCAGCGGATCATCCAGACCCCGCATCTGGATCGGATGGCGCGCGAGGGTCTCCGGTTCACGCAGTTCTACGCGGGCGCGACCGTGTGTGCTCCCTCCCGCAGCGTGCTCATGACCGGTCAGCACCATGGCCGAACGCGCGTCCGCGGCAATGCGGGACCCGCCAATCCCCGCGCCCAGGCTTTGCGTTCCGACGACGTCACCGTCGCCCGCGCCCTCCAGGCCGCCGGCTACACGACCGCCCTCATTGGCAAGTGGGGCCTGGGAGATGTCGGCGCCGCCGAGAGCGGCCTGCCTCGCCGCCAGGGTTTCGATTACTTCTTCGGCTACCTCAACCAGCACCACGCGCACAACCACTTCCCCGACCGCCTTTGGCGCAACGAGACCCAAATCCTCCTGCCCAACGTCGTCACCCCGGTCGGCAACTATGGTGGTGGCTATGCCGAGGACGGCATCCTCTATGCCGATGACCTCTTGGCCGACGAAGCCCTGAAGTTCATCGCCAATCACCCGTCCCGCCCGTTCTTCCTCTACTGGAGCCCGGTCATCCCGCACGCGAACAACGAGCGCAATCGCGAGCTCAAGGACGGTGCCCACGTGCCCGATTATGGGCCCTATGCCCGTCAGGACTGGCCCGCGCAGGACAAGGGACACGCGGCGATGATCACTCGGCTGGACAGCTATGTGGGCCGGTTGCTCGAGTTGCTCCAGCGCCTGGACCTGGCGCACAACACGCTGGTGATCTTCACGAGTGACAACGGCCCGCACAACGAGAGCAGCCATCATCCCGAGCGCTTCCAGCCCGCCGGCCCTCTCCGCGGCTTCAAACGGAGCCTGACCGACGGGGGTATCCGCGTCCCCTGTCTGGCGTGGTGGCCAGGGCACGTGCCGGCCGGCCGCGTGTCGTCGCACCCAGCGTACTTTGGTGACTGGTTCGCCACCGCCTGCGAGTTGGCCGGGGCGCGGGTCCCCGACGGCCTGGATTCGCTCAGCTTCGTCCCCGAGTTGTTGGCCAACGGTGAAGGACAGGCCCGGCACGAGTACCTGTACTGGGAGTTTCACGAGCGCGGCTTCAGCCAGGCCGCCCTGTATCAGGGCCGCTGGAAGGCCATCCGCGAACGCCGCGCGGACGCGCCGCTCGTGCTCTATGACCTCGCTCAGGACCTGGGCGAACAGCACGACCTCGCGGCCCGGCATCCCGATCTCGTCGCGAAACTCGACGCCTACCTGAAGACCGCCCGAAGCGAATCGCCAGACTGGCCGGTCAAGAACGCGCCATGACGCGCCGCACCAAGCTGCTCGTGGGCGGTACCGCCGGCGTGCTGGGTCTGGTGGTCCTCTTCCTCGTCGAGGAGCGGATTCGCGGTCAGCTCTCGCTCGCCTCCTGGAAGCGCGCCATGGCCGCCCGCGGCGAGCCGATGGAAGTGGCCGCCCTCGACCCCGCCTTGCGCATCCGCGGGGCGCGCGTCTTCCTGCCGGCGCAGTTGCCGGCGTTGCTGTCGCTGCCAGGGCGCACCGTGTCTGGCGAGCCCGTTACCCCTCGCCAGTTGCCTCCCGGCAAGGAGGCCGTGCTTTGGGGACCGGCTGGTTGGGCCGGTCACCCGAACCCGACGCATGCCTGCGCGGTCTTTTCCCTCAACTTTGCACCGAGCCGCGCGCGAGTGCCTGAGCTGCGTGCCTGGCTGACCAACGCCCCGCTGGTGGTTCAGCTTGACTACGCCCAGCCCTGGGACCTCCAGTTTCCGCACCTGACCCCCCTCAAGAACCTGAGTCAGGTCTTGCGATTGGCCACCGTCATGGCGCTGCTGGAGGGCAAGCCGGCGGAGGCGCTTGAGAACCTCCTGGCCAGCCGCGCCTTGGTCGACAGCCTGCTGCATGAGGGCGTTCTCGTCAGCCAACTGGTGCGGATGTCCCTCGGGCAGGTGGCCCTGGGCGATGTGTGGCAGGCACTCGAAGCCGACGACTGGACCGACGTGCAGCTCGCCGCACTCCAAACGGCCTGGCAGGAACCCAGCTTCCTGGCCGGCACGGTCGACGCCCTCCGGATGGAACGTGCCGCGTACCTCGCACAGCACGCCCACGGACGCCCCACCCGGTCGGAGCTGCGTGAGGCGCTGGCGCTCGTCCCGCCTTTTGACCGTGACGGCCAAGACTCCCCACTCGCAGGGTCTGACACGGTGATGAACTGGCTCGGCCCCCTCCAACATCGGGGCGCGGCGTTCCGGCGCTTCGTTTTCGCCGAGCTCTGGCGCTTCGCTTGGTCCAGCCAGGACGCCCGCTTCTACGGCCGGTCGGTCCAAGCACTTGCGGACGCGGCCAACGCCGCCTGCACACACCGCGATGTTCGGGCCGCCCCGGCCAATCCGAAGGGCGTGAATGCCGGCATTCCCGCCCTGGCCGTGCCCGCGGAGTTCGAGCGCCCGAACGCCTACAACCGCCTCCGCTTCTGGTTCGCTACCTTTTCCCTTTCAGCGCACGAAAGGGCTTTGCAGAAGGCTCTCGCTGTGGACGGCTATGCCGAACTGGCGCGCACGGCGATCGCCCTCAAGCGCTACCGCCTCCGTCACGGCGAGTGGCCAACGAACCTCGCGGCCCTGGTGCCCGCCTTCGCCGCCACCCCGCCCCGGGACTGGGTGGATGGCCAACCGCTGCGCTACCGGCGAAACGCCGACGGCGGCTTCACGCTGTATTCCGTCGGGGCTGACGGCCGGGATGACGGGGGCGATGCCCGACCGCCCGAAGGTGAAGGCCGGTCATTCCTCCAGGGCCGCGATTGGGTCTGGCCCCAGCGGGCGACGGACGCGGACGTGCGTGCCGCCCAGGCTGGCTGGTTCGGGCCCGGCAATCCAGGCAGCGCTTCTCGTGTAGGCGCCGACGTGAGGCAGGCGAAGTGAAGACAGGGGCGTTGCCACTTCGCTCCTCACGTCAGCGCCTACCCCGGGCATGAGACATCCAGCGTGGTCGGGACAGGTCGCCGGGGGGGCTTGAAGAGGGTCGAGCCGGCGCCGACGTCATTCGGGTTGGTTTGACCTGCGACCGCGTGTACGCTTCCGACCATGCCGGAAGGACCACCCGAGAGCCTCGATCCTGGCCAGGCCGCCGCCTGGCCCCCCAACGGGCAACAGCGGGTCACCCTCGTCTTCACCGACATCGTCGGATCGACCCGGTTGAAGCAGGCCCTGGGGGAACGCGCCGGAATCGAGCGCATCCAGGCCCACCACCGCCAGGTGCGCGAACTGCTGGCTCACTTCCCCGACGCGGTCGAGGCGGGCACCAGCGGCGACTCCTTTCTGCTCCTGTTCGCCCACCCGGCGACGGCGGTGCGCTTCGCGCTCCGGTTGCAGCAGCGGTTGCGCGCACAGGCAGTCGGCCAGGCCCAACCCGTGTTCGATCGCATCGGCATTCACACCGGCGACATCGTCGTCGAGCGCAAGGGCGCCGACCTCGAGCTCTTCGGTTCGGACGTGGATGCCGCGGCCCGCCTGATGGCCTTGGGTGGTCCCGACCAGATCCTGGCGAGCCAGGAAGCTTGCGCTGCGGCGCAGCCCGAGCTCGACCGGGATGCGCCCGCCGGTCTCGCGCCCGTCCGCTGGCAACGCTACGGGCGCTACCGGCTCCGCGGCATCGCCAGACCGGTCACTTTGACCGAGGTGGGGGAACAAGGTCTGGCCCGGTGGAAACCGCCGCGGCGCACCTCACCCGACCCGCTTCGTACCGCGATCGGGACCGGCACGGCGCTCGTGCTGCTGGCGGGCATGGTCTGGCTGCTGTCCCGACCTCACGACTCCCCGCGCCCTCCCACGAGCACGCTGGCCTTGCTGGCGGCAGGGAACCCGTCGGACAGCGCGGGCGACCAGACCCTTCTCGAAGGCCTGGTCCACGTCACCCTCGGCCGTCTGGCCCAGCTCAAGCAGGAGCGGGCACTGCCATTGCGTCTGGTCCCCAACACGGACCTGCTGGCCGAGCGGGTCGAGAGCGTGAACGAAGTCCGCCGACGCCTGGGCGCCACGCATGTCCTCTCGCTGCGCTGGCTCCAGGACCTCGATCGCACCCGCTTGAGCATCACCCTCGAAGACGCCCGCACCGCCGACACCGTCGGGGCCGACATCCTCGAAGTGGTCGACGCCAACCTGCTCAGTGCCGGCCAGCGCGTCGCCGAGCAGGTGGTCGCCTGGCTGAAGCTCGCCGAAGCCCCCCTCCTTCCGCCCATGCGGGGCTCCACCGAGACCACCAATGCCGAAGCCTACCGGCTCTACCTGCAAGGCATGGGTGAACTCGCCCGTTACGATCCGAGCCTCCAGGCCAGCAACGCCGTCCGCGTTCTCGAAGGCGCGGTGAATTTGGACCCGGCGTTCGCGCCGGCCTTCGCCGCCCTCGGCGAGGCCTACTGGCGCCTTTTCGAGCGCACCCAGGATCGGCCCTACATCGAGGACGCCTTCAACAGCGCCGTGCGCGCCATCGAGCTCAGCACGAACCAGCTCCCCGCCGCCCACTTCACCCTCGGCTTGGTGCGGCTCGGCCGGGGCCAGCCGGGCCAGGCGATCGCCTCCTTCCGCCAGGCATTGAACCTCGATCCGGGCTACGTCCGCGCGCGCACCTGGCTCGCCCGCGCCTACGAAGAAGCCGGCGACTACGCCACCGCCGAAGCGATCCACCTCGAGGCCGCCCGGCAGGACGAGGGCGACTGGCGCGCCTGGCGTTCCCTGGGCGTCTTCTACGCCAACCGCACCGACCGGCTTGGGGACGCCGAGCGCTGCTTCCGCCGCGTCATCGACCTGACGCCGGACAACTATTCGGGGTATGCGAACCTCGGTGGCCTGCTCTTTCTGCAGGGCCGCTTTCCCGAGGCTGCCCGCCTCCTCGAGCAATCCATCGCCTTGAAACCCACCGCGCAGGCCTGCTCGAACCTCGGCACCATCCGCTTCTTCGAACACCAGTTCGACCAAGCCGCCGCGTGGTCCCTCCAGGCCACCGAACTCGACCCGCGCCACTACGTCTGGTGGGGCAACCTGGCCGACGCCCGCCGCCACACCGACCCCGCCGGCACGTCCGCGGCGGCCGCCTACCACGAGGCCGTCACCCTGGCCGAGGCCAGCCTCCGCGTGAACCGCAAACAACCGCTCGTCCTCGCCGACCTGGCCTTGTACCACGCGTTCCTCGGGAACCCCGAGGCCGCCCGCGCCGCTCTCGCGGAAGCCCTCGCCGCCGGGACCGCCGATGCCTCGGTCTTCTTGCAGGCTGCCCTCGCCAGCGAACGCATCGGCCAACGCCCGGCGGCTCTCGAGTTTCTCCGCGAGGCTTTGCGCGCCGGTTGTCCCCAGCATACTGTGGACCGTCACCCGGACCTCGAGTCGCTGCGTCAGGATTCGGCGGCGTGGGCGGAGATCCCCGCGCCCCCAGCGACCCAGGCCGGTCAACCACGCTGAAACCATGCTCACTGAAACCAACCTCAAGACCTTCGAAATCGTCGTGTCCATCGATCCCAAGAACGGCCTGCACTTCGAGCCCGCCCCGGATGTCCAGGCCGGACGCGGCGACCACATTGTCTGGAAATCCACCGAAGGCGACCTCGTCCTGTTCATCGCCGGCCAGGAACTCGACGCGCGATTTGCCCGCAACTCACCGTTCGTCAAGTACCTATACTGCGACGGACGCCAGGGGGGCCAGGGCGAAGCCGTCATCCGTCCCCAGGTCCGGGCCAACGCCGACGCCGGCACTTACAAGTACACCCTCCTCCTGTTTGCCAACGACGGCACCAAGTACGAGGTCGATCCCCGCATTGTCATCCGCTGATGACAAAAGTGTCATCCGCGCCCGCGGCCTCCGTTCATCCGGCCACACTCTGTCATGGATGGAACGACGCACTGGGGTGCGCCGGTCCCGGAAGAAAGTCGAAACCACAACAGTCTTGATCGGAACACTATGAAACGTCCATCCATCACCCGGTTCTGTCTGGCGGCCCTGCTTCTCGGCAGCCCCGCCCTCACCCTCCAGGCCCAGGACAGTGCCAACCCGTCCTGCCCTTGGGGACACCCCCCCGGCTATGGCCGCAACCTCAGCCCGGAAGAGCGCGCGGCCCAGCGCGCCGCCTGCGACGAGTACCTGACGTCGCTGCGCGAAAAGCAGGCCCAGGGGTCGCTCACGGCCGAGGAACAGGCCTGGCTCGAGCAGTTCCAACAGCGACGCGGCCCCGGCTCCGTCGATCGCCCCCGTGATGGCCGCGGCCAGGGTTTCGGCCCCGCCAACGGCCGGCGCGGGGGTCCCGGCTATCGGGACGCTGAGGGCCGTCCGGGCGGTCGCGGTTTCGGTCCGGCCGAACGCGGCGGCCAACGTCATCGCCAGGGGCAGGGACAGGGACAGGGACTCCGCGATGGCACCGGCCCCCGGCATGCCCAGGATGCCCCTCCGGCCGAGGTTCCGCCGCCGCCCCGCGGCCGACGTTGAACCCCCCTGCACGCGTGGACGGCGGCGCCCGCGCCGCCGTCCGCGTCCCGCAACGCCGAGGGACCTAGTCAGCGCGGTGCTCGTGAGAACCAGCCCCGCCGCGTGGGGGCACGCGGCGCCTAACCGGCGCAGCCCGTGACCCACTCCCTCATCCTGAGGCCGGCTGCCCCTCAGCCGCGTTCCGCACCGTGTAGGCCGGCTGCCCTCAACCGGCGTTCCGCACCGTGTAGGCCGGCTGCCCTCAACCGGCGTTCCGCACCGTGTAGGCCGGCTGCCCTCAGCCGGCGTTCCAGACCGTGGCGGGAACCTCGCCGCGTGCTCGAGCGCACCAACCGCGTCGCGCTCGACCATGTTCCGCTGCCATTTCCCGGGTCCGCCGTGAAGATCCTGGTCATCGAAGACGAAAAGAAGATCGCGTCCCTCATCCAGAAGGGACTCGAAGCCCAGGGGTTCGTCGTCGATGTCGCCCATCATGGCGATGAGGGTTACGCCCTCGCCACCGCCCACGCATACGACGCCCTCGTGCTGGACATCATGCTGCCCGGACGGGACGGCCTGAGCATCCTCCGCCAGCTCCGCGAACAGAAACGCAGCGTGCCCGTCCTCCTCCTCACCGCCCGCAGTGGTCTCAGCGAGCGGGTCGAGGGCCTGAACCTCGGAGCCGACGACTACCTCGCCAAACCCTTCTACATCGAGGAACTCACGGCCCGGCTCCAGGCCATCGTCCGCCGCGCCGCCGGTCGCCCGCAAAGCCTGCTCGAGGTCGGCGATCTCACTGTGAACCTGCTCACCCGCGAGACCCGGCGCGGCGACCGGAAGATCGAGCTCACTTCCCGCGAGTTCGCGCTGCTCGAGTACCTCGCCCGCTCGCCTGGGCGGGTCTTCACCCGCGCCCAGATCTGCGAGCAGGTCTGGCGTTACGATTTCGACCCCGGCACCAACCTGGTGGACGTCTACATCCAGCGCCTGCGGCGGAAGGTCGACGACGACTCGCCCGTGAAACTGATCGAGACCCTCCGCGGCGTCGGTTACCGGCTCAAGGGTGGCGACTGAACGCATGAAGCCCCTTCCGTTCCGGCTCCGTCTTGCGGCGTTGTCCGCGCTGATCTCCGGCGTGGTGCTGGTCGTTTTCGGGGGTCTTGCCTGGCATTTCATCTGCCGGGAACGTCTGGCCGCTCTCGACCGCGAACTCCGCGCGCTCGCGTACCGCCACCCCGGCTGGCTGGGTGAACGGGGTGGCTTCGAACGGCTGGGCGCGGTGGTGGAATCCGTCTTCGGTGCGGACCGGCGCGAGCAGGTGCTGGTGCGCGTTGGCAGCGTGGACGGCACGCAGCGGTACCGGTCGCCGCACTGGCCGGACGATCTGGACCCCGCCACACTGGACCTGCCGCTCGAGGACGATCCCCAAGCCACGCCCGCAGAGCTCGACCGCGCCCGGCGGGAGAACATGGTGGCTGATCCCTTTCCCGGCGGGCCGCGCGGCCCGCCCTGGACGCCCGGCGCTCGAGCCGGCCGCGGTTTTGGACCAGGACCGGGACGGCTGCGGGGCGGTGCCCTGCCCCCCTCGCCCTTCTCCAAACTCCCGCGCTTCCTCTCGGCGACCGCCGGGGAGTCCGTGTGGCGCTTCGGAGTGTTCGGTCACGACGCCGAGCGCCTGTTCCTCGGCCTGAACCAGACCGAGCTACAGGTCGAATTGAACCGCTTGGGCGCGGCCTTCCTCTGGACCTTGCCCCTCGCTCTCCTGGCCGTCGGCTCGGGAGGCTGGATCGTCGCCGGACGCGCGATGCGACCCCTCCGCATCATCGCCCGCACGGCCGAACGCGTGACCGCGCATGGACTGGACCAGAGGATCCCCGCCTCCGCCGAAGACCCGGAGATCGCACGGCTGATCCAGGTGCTCAACGGCATGATGGATCGCCTCGAAGCCAGCTTCCGGCAGGCCACCCGCTTCAGCTCCGACGCGTCACACGAGCTCCGCACGCCGCTGGCCGTGATGCAGGGCGAGTTGGAGCAGGCCCTCCAATCCGCCAGCGCCGGTTCGCCTGAGCAACGGGTGTTCGCCGGTCTGCTCGAGGAGACGCAGCGTCTCAAGACCATCACTCGCGGCCTTCTGCTGCTGGCCCAGGCCGACGCCGGTCAACTGGCCCAAACCCGGGAACCCGTGCCGCTGAGCACTGAACTCCGGCGCTGGCTCGAGGATTTCCAGGATGTGGTCGAAGCCGCCGGGCTCGAATCAGATTGGGAGATCGAACCCGACTTGGTCGTGGACGCGGAGGCGTCCCTCCTGCGGCAGGCGTTGCTGAACCTGCTCCACAACGCCGTCACCTATAACGAGCCCGGCGGCCGCGTGGGGCTCACGCTGAAAGGCCGCGACGCCGCACTCGACCTCACCGTCTGGAACACGGGGCCGGGCATCCCCACAGGCGACCAGGCGCGGGTGTTCGACCGCTTCTTCCGCGTCGATGCGGCGCGCAGCCGACGCGTGGACGGGGTGGGCTTGGGGTTGAGCCTGGCGCGCGAGATCGTCCGCGTCCATGGTGGCCGCCTGGAACTGGAAGCAAGCCGCCCGGGCTGGACCTGTTTCCGACTCACCCTCCCGCAGGCGCCTTGGCCCGAACCATGGCCAACCCGGCCGGCAGGTAGATGAGCCCGGAGAGCGCGGTGAATGCCGTGGCCGCGACCGCCAGCCAGAACAGCCACTCGGTGTCCCACTTCAGCAACGCCCACACCACGCAACTCATCTGCAGCACCGTCGCCACCTTGCCCGTCCAATGCGGGCGCACCCGGGCCGCGTGGCTCATCGCCCCCACCAGCACCATCAACAGCACCAGACAGACGTCCCGCGCCAATACCGTCGCGGTCAGCCAGAGCGGGATCCGGTCCAGTCGCGACTGGGTGTCCAACGTCAGGATGATCAGGCCGAGGACCAGCAGGAGTTTGTCCGCCAATGGATCCAGCAGGGCCCCCAGCTCCGTCTTCTGGTGAAAGCGCCGGGCCACAAAGCCGTCCACACCGTCCCCAATGGCCGCCAGGAGAAAAACCCCCAACGCGATCCACCGGTGCACCTCACCCCCGCCGCCGGTGTAGTTCAGCAACTCGATGACGAACACCGGCACCAGCAGGATGCGCGCGATGGTGATCTTGTTGGCCAGAGTCATGCCGCCACGTCCGCTTCGATTACGGTCGAACCCGGAAACCGCATACCCACCGTAGGCGCCAACGTGAGGAGGCGAAGGGTATTGCCCCTGGCCCCCAACGCCTCCTCACGTCGGCGCCTACAGTCTGTCGTGGTTTCATGACGAGTCTAGGAAGGATAATCCAGCGCCTCGCGGGTCATAACGTTTGTCAGCGCCTCCGCGGCGCGGTCCTTGGCCAGCCGGCAGCCGGTCAGGCAGCCATCGAGTTTAAGACGCAGCCAGACGAACGCCTCGCGGCCGGTGAACGTGGCGCAGGGACCCGCCTTCAGCGGGTGCGTTTCGCCGGGCTCGGTCACGTCGGCATAGGAGCGCGCGGCGCTGTCGATCCCGGGGATGATGCCCTCGAGCGATTCGAGTTCCTGGGCCTGGTAGCAGGCGTGGCAACTGGTCTCGTCCCACGCGGGATGCCGGTGGTAGCCGTGGACCAGTTCGGCACACACGCGACCCACCTCACCAGCCGCGCGGGCCGCCTGCACGTGACAGAGGTCGGTGAAGAAGGCCACCGTCCCGGGCAGACCCTCGGCCAGCGCGGGGTTGGCGGGGCCACGGGTCTCCAGTTCGAGCACGTCGAGGATGAATTGCCGGGCGGCGAGCAGCCAGCACAGGGCGTCGGCGAGCGGGAAGGTCACCCCCTGGCGGGCCTTGTGATAGAGCTTGTCGCCGTCGGCGTCCTTGGCGTTGAGCACGTAGTCGAGGGTCCAATGCCAGAGCTGCATGGCGGTGGCCAGTGTGCAGGCGCCCGTGCCGGGCCGTTCGCTGGCGAGGCGGCGCATGTCGGCGATCCACTGCGCGAACTGGGCGCGGAACAGCTCGTGGGTCATCGTGAGCGAGAGCTGCAGGCGCTGGACGGCTTCGGGACCTTCGTAGGTCGCCTCGAGTTGGGCGTCCATCCACTTCTGGCCCAGGAAGCCCGGACAATCCTCGGTGACGCCGTAGCCGCCCATGAGGCTGACCGCCTCCCGCATCATGGTGGCGCCATGGCCGGTGTTCCAGAGTTTGCAGGCCGGACAGAGCACGTTGGCCAGCGCATCAAGCAGGACAAAGCGCACGAGCGGATCGGCCTCGAGGGCGGCCTGGCGGTTCAGGTCCCGCGCCCCCACCGGCTGGGCCGTGATCCCGAGCAGCTCGAGCGCGGCCTGGTTCTTGGTGGACAGTTCCTTGAACGCCGCCCGCCCCGTGAGACCCCGCTCGGTCAGGAACCGGTCCTTCTCCCGCTCGAGGGGGTCGAGCGTGTCGAAGAGGCGGGCCGCCTCGAAGCCGAGGGACGCGCTGGCCTCGCCCGCCGCCCAGATGTCGACGAGCCGATGCAGCACGTCTTCCTTCTGTTGCAGGCCGAGTTCATAGCGCGGACTGCCCGGCCCGCCTTCGCCCCCGCGGAACCGGCGTCGCTGATAGAGGATGACCGGTTCAACGGCCGACAGCAGCTTGGCGGCGGTCATCAGGCCGACGGTGACGCGGGTGCGGCGGAACACGGCCTCGATGATCGCGGCGTGGGTGTAGTTGGGGATCAGGACGCCGTCCTTGAGGGTGTAACCGCCCACGATCCGGTGGGCCGGCACGCGCAGATTGAAGACCGGATCGTTGGTCGAGGACAACTGGTGGACGAGCTTCTTGGTGGGCGTGCCCGGATCCCACGTGCCGGGATCGCCCGCCTCGAGAATGACCATGCAACTGCCCTTGATCCGCGGGTCGTCCGAATCCACGGCGGCGGTCACGACATTCGCAAAGCCCATGTTCGTGATGAACCGGCCGCGCTTGTCCACTTGCAGGATGGGTTCCTGGCCCTCGCGCCACTCGGCCACCCGCACCTTGCCCGCCAGCAGGCCGGTCTCCACGCCCACAAACGGCAACGGCTCCGTCAGGGCGAAGGCGGCCCGGACTTGTGGCCGTTGCTCGCCGGGTTTCACGGGCGCCGCCCCCGCCACATAGCGGGCCCGCTGCTCGGGTGTGCCCCGTTCATGGAGGGGGGCAAGGCCGAGATTGCCCGCCAGGCTGCACGTGGCGGCCCCGGCGTCCACCCAGGACAACTCGAAGGCGATCAGCGCGAGCACGAGGTTCTTCGGGCCCTCGATGAACCCGCCTTCCGCCGGATCCAGGAAAGCCGCGGTGATGCCGCTGTCGTCGAAGTGCTGCAGCAAGGCGGCCTTGGCGGGCGTCCATTCGTGCGTGTTGCGGCCGCCCTCGGCGACGAGCCGGGCCACCGGGCCACGGGCCACGCCGCGAGCGGCCTGCACCAGCAGATGCAGTTCAAAACGGTCGGCGTAGCGCCACATGACCTGGCGCACCTCGTCGGAGGGCAGCGTTTGCAGCCGGGGGGCCGGGCGGGGTTCGATGCGGGGTTCCATAGTCGACACGGATCAGAGCGCCCGCGCACCAGCCGCGCGGACCGCGACCAGCGAACCGGTTTCAGCCGCGTCGGTCAACTCCGCAGAACGGACGCGGCCACGGACCGGATGGTCGCGAGGCCTTCCTCGGCGTGGGCCTGCGTCAGGTTCAGCGCCGGCAGCAGCCGCACCACCTGCGGACCCGCCGGGACGGTGAGCACGCCCGCCGCGTGCAGAAGGTCCACGAACTGGGCCGCGGCCGGCTTGGCCCCGCCCGCCAGACCCGGCACGCGCTCCTTCGGGGCGAGCTCAAACCCGAGCATCAGACCGAGACCGCGGACATTCACGATCACTTGCGGGAACTCGGCGGCGAGCTGTTCGAGCCCGGCCTTCAGCCAGGCGCCCAGGTTGCGCGCATTGGCCTCGAGGCCGTCGCGCTCGATCACTTCCAGGACCTTCAAGGCGACCGTGCAGGCCAGGGGGGTGCCACCGTAGGTCGTGGCGTGCATGCCCGGCCCGAGCAGGTCCGCGTGCGGTTCGCGCACCCAGAAGGCGCCGATGGGGAAGCCGCCCCCGAGGGACTTTGCCATCGAGACGCCGTCCGGCAGAAAGCGTTCGCTGCCCGGAACCCCCTCGAGCAACCGCTGGAAACTCTGGAACCGGCCGGTGCGAAAATGGCCGCACTGAACGCCGTCCATGAGCAGGAGCAGCTTCTTCTCGTCGCAGAGGGCGCGGAGGCCCAGCAGGTATTCGGGCGTGGCGGGCGTGATGCCGCCTTCACCTTGCACGCCTTCGATGAGGACGGCGACGGTGGCCGGCGAAAGGGCGGCGCGCACGGCGGCGAGATCGTTGTAGGGCACATGCCGGAAGCCCGGCACCATGGGCTCGAAGCCGTGCTTGACCTTGTCCTGGCCCGTCGCCGCGATGCCCGCGAGCGTGCGGCCATGGAACGAGTTGAAGGCCGTCAGGATCTCGAAGCGGCCCTCGTCGTGGCCGAACCGCCGGGCGAGCTTGTAGAGGCCTTCGTTGGCCTCGCCGCCGCTGTTCGCGAAGAAGACCTTGCCGGGGCCGATGCGCCGGACCAGCGCCTGCGCCAGCCGACCTTGCGGCTCGTGGTAGTAGAGGTTCGAGATGTGCAGGAGCTGGCGCGATTGCTCGATCAGGGCCGCGGTGAGGTCGGGCGACGCGTGGCCCAGGCAGTTCACGGCGATGCCGCCGCCGAGGTCGAGGTAGCGACGGCCATGGACATCCCACAGCTCGCTGCCGGCGCCGCGGACGAAGGCCAGGTCGAAGCGGCCGTAGCTGGGCACCACATAGCGTTGGAACAACGCCTGGACGTTCGCGAAATCGTTCCGGACCACCGGCGGCGGGGCAGGCACAATATCTTTCATCAGCGCGGGGTGCTTAACCCATGGAACCGGCCCCGAAAGCAAGCGGAAAGTGGCCGCGGTACTCACAGACGAATGGGGACAGACGAATGGGGACAGACGAATGGAGGGCGGGTAGCTCAGGATTCGGCTGTCGGCATTCGTCTGTCCCTATTCGCCTGTCTTGTGCGAGGTGGCTCGTCTGTTGTCGCCGGGCTCAGCCACCTTCAGGATCGTCAGCGAGTGCGGGGGCAGTTGGACGACGCCTTGCTTGAGGGTGAGTTGGGTTGGTACCGGCACGACGCGGTGGGGGTGCTCGATGTCGTTGTACGCATCGGCTGAATCGCCGGCCAGGACGGTGGCGGCGTACATACCTTCCAGGGGGACCTCGCCCAGCCTGAGGGTGCAGGTCAGGGCTTTGGTCGGGTGCCGATTCACCAGGGCCAGCGCGTACGTCCGGCCGTCCTGGTCCACAGTGGCGATGGCATCCGCGACGGCGATGACTTCGTGGTGGTGACTGAGATAGCTGGCCTCGACCTCGAGCTTCGCCACCCGCGCTTCCAGTTGGCTGGCATAAAGCGCCAGCGTGTGGAAGGTGGTGCGTTTGACGATGCCGGTCGGGTGCACGAACAGCGGGCCGCGGGTGTTTACGATTGGGGCGATGTTCGCCATGCCGACATCCTCGGCGTGGCGGAGGCAGGCGTTGAGAAACGAGGCCGAGAACAGGGCGTCCGCCATCGTGTACTGCGACGCGATCGCGTTCTTCTCACGGGCACGGATGAATTCCCGCACGGCCGGGTCGTCGGGATCACTCACCGCTTTGCGGGGGAAGCCGGGGTGATGCCAGCCCCGGAGGTTCCATTCGTCGAACGCAATCTTGATTCGGCCGCGGCAACGGGCTTCGGCGAGCAACTCGACCACCCGGGTGATCGTCCTTTCCGGTCCTTCGGAATGCATGATGCAGGTGAGGTAATCGGGGGTCAGGTTCTCGCCCCAACACGGCAGCCAGTACTCGTGGATGGCCACATAATCGAGCAGCGGCCCGGCGGTCTCGAGCAGCGGCAAGGTCCACCCGCGATCCGGCGTGGCCGCGGCTAGCAGGGTCAGGCCGGGGTCTGCGGCGCGCATCAGTTCGGCCGAGCGGCGCACCAGCGGTCCCCACTCCTGGGGTGTGCGCGCGCCGATCTCGTGTCCGCCCCAGTTCTCGTTGCCAATGCTCCAGAAGCGTACCCGGTGTGGTTCGGGGTGTTGCGGGGCGCGGCGCAGTCGGGCGTAGTCGCCCTCCACGCCGTTGCAGTATTCCACCCACGCTTGCATCTCCTCGGGCGTGCCGTTGCCCGCGTTCGTGCAGAGGTACGGCTCGCAGCCCACCCGTCGGCACCACGCCACGAATTCGTCCGTGCCGAAGGTGTTCGGGTCGACGACGCCCCAGACCGGGTCGGCGACCGGTCGGCGCGGGTTGCGGACGCCATCCTGCCAGTGATAGCCGCTGGCGAAACACCCGCCCGGCCAGCGGACGATCGCGAGCCTCAGTTCCTTCATGGCCGCGATGACGTCCTTCCGGAAGCCCTGTTCATCTGCGAGCGGCGAACCTGGCTCGAACAGCCCGCCGTAGATCTGGCTGTCGAAGTGTTCGATGAAACCCCCGAAGATCATCCGGCTGTACGGCCGGGCGGGTGCGTCGGGCCGGATCGTCAAGGCCGCCCAGGGAGCGGTTTGGTCCGAGTCAGGCAACAGCTCCAGCGCCACGTCATCGTACCAGGCCTGCCCGGTGGCCTGGCCCCAGCCACCAAACAGGCAGTTGACCTCCACCTCCGTGGCTTCGCCGGTGTGAAAGACGGTGGACACGTAAGTCCAGTCGGCCGTGCCGGTGACGCGACCCGTCCGCACGCGTTGCAGATTCTGGAGGTTGAGCAGCGCCCCGACGGCGCCCTGGACTTTGCGGGTCTTGATCCAGCCGGAGAGCCGGTAGAGTGACGCGGGCTGCACGGTCACCCGGGCGGTCCAGGCGGCGTCGGTGCCTTTCGTGGAACGGATCGAGACACAGCGATCGCCGGTTCGCCCCGGAGCCACGACGGACCAGCAGCCGTTGGATTCACCCTGCCAGGCGCGCGTGATCCAGCCGCGCACGTCCCCGCGGGTCGCCTCCTCGAACGAAGGATTGGGGAGGCGGTTGGCAATGGTGGCAGCGTCCTGTGCCAGCGAGGTGCAAGACAGCCACAGTGCCCAAAGGACCGGCGTCGGCGTGAGGTAAATCTTCATCGGGGGATCGCGACGAGGGTTTGACAGAAATCGGGTGCGGTGGCCGGCCATCGCAACTGCGCGCCACCCGCGGTGACCACCTCGACATAGTACTCGAGCGAGTCCTCGCTCACGGGCGGCAGGGTCACGGTGTGAACCCCCCGCGCCACGTGTTGCACGGGAACCACCTGCCAGGGCCCCGGTCCCAGAGGGCGCCAGCGGAGCACTGCCGAGCTCGGGGGCTGGTTGTCCAGCACGATGACCCGCAGCGTCAGCGCCTCGCCGGGTTCAGCCACGCTGCGCCGGCTGGGAACGATCAGGCGCGGCCGGCCTTCATAGCGCTGCGAGGCACGGGCCGCGTCCGGAAGGCCGGTGCCCAGGGCCTCTTCGAGGACCGGATCATGCCCCTCAAGCAGGCCGAGGGTGCCGCGGTTGAACATCTCGTGCGTGAGCACATGGCCTATCGATCCCCAGGTATCGGCCGTCTCGAGGCAGAGGGTCACCATCCGCCCCCAGTCCTCGGTCAACCGGAGGCGGAGCGGGAGAACCTCGGTCCGGGCGTAGGCACGTCGGGCTTCGGAGTCGGCGAGTTTGCCAAGCTCGGCCATCGCGTGGTCCAGGGCACCGCGCGTGCAGGCCACGCGCCCGATGGCCCGCAGATACTCGAAGGACGTGAGCCAGTGGTCGAACCGGCTCTGATTGCCGGCGCCACGAACCCGCGGCCGCAACGCCGCCAATGCGTCCACGAACGCGTACTGCGCCTCAACCCGGCTCCAGGGCTCGCGGTTGACGGCAATGCCGCCGGGGCAATGGGGCGCCGGGGTGGGGAGTTGGCCATCGATGCGGGCGAACACCGACGCGATGTCGGCCGCAACTTCCGCACCGAATTGGTCTCGCGCCCAGTCGCGATAGAAGTCCTGCACCGGCAGGAAGCGGGGTGTCCGGGGCTGGCCGGGGTCAGCCAGGTAGTCCTGCCAGGCCGGTCCGCCACAGTTGATCTTGACGGTGCGCTTCGGCCCCGCTGCGACGATCCCCGCGATGCACGGGAACTCGACGTACTTGCCCTCCTGTTCCCGACGGTCTGCCCCGATCAACGATGCCGAACGGTCCTTCAGGAAACCGATGCGCAGCGTGCCGTCGGTGACCAGGACGTCCTCGAAGGAGAAGTCCAACGCCCGGTTCCGGCCCGTCCGCGCGAAGATGTCGAGGCGCTCAATCACGGTGCGGCCTTGGAGGGTGACGCCGAAGACGCGTTGGCCGGCGGCGTGGTAGAAGGGCTCGTTGAACTGGAGCGTCACGCGGTAGGGGCCGTTCGGCAGGGCGACCTCGTAGCCACGGACGTCGTAGCGCACGGTCTGGTAGATGGTGCCGATGTCCGTGCCCGCCACGGGCGCGCTGAACGACGTCACCTCACCGCCGTCGACCCGAATCGCGGTAGCCGCCGGCGGCTGGGGCGGCGGCTGCGGCACCTGCCATTGGGCCCGGGCCAGCGCGGCGACCATGGGCCCGACTTCCTCCGTCCGCCAATGGATGCCGATCAGGCCCTCGCAGCCATGGCGGTGCGCGTCGTAGGCGTCGCGCAGGATCCGTCCGACCCAGAGCTCCGGTGAGCTCATGCTGAGATCATCCTCGAGCCAGGGAATGGCCCAGCCGGGTCGGCCTTGGAGCCGCGCGAAGCCCTCGTCCACCGGCACCGTTCCGAGCTCGAGGTTGAGCGCGGAGAAGGGCATTTCCTTCGGCAAGACCTGGTCAAACAGGGTCCGGTCGTGCGCCGGCCCGAGCACCCAGCCGGCCGTCGCCAGCGTGAACGGCGCCTGCACTTCCCGCGCGGCCTCGACCGCGACCTGCAGGTCCTGAAGGGTGGCCGTGATCTCGGCCTCCGGGCGGGGTCCGCGCCACGATTCCGGGGTCCAGAGCCAATAGTAATCCAGCGGGTACGTCCGCATGGCCCGGAGGAAGGTGCCCTTGTAGAGTTCCTTGAGCGTGGACCGGTCGGCCACCGACAGGCCTTGCGCCTTCAAGTGGGCCCGCAGTTCGTGCGGCAGCAGGCGCTCGGGATCGGTCAGCGGGATCTCGGTGCCGACGCAGGTCTGGATGCCAAAC
Source organism: Verrucomicrobiales bacterium (assembly GCA_015075445.1). Classification (GTDB taxonomy): domain Bacteria; phylum Verrucomicrobiota; class Verrucomicrobiia; order Limisphaerales; family J093; genus DSVZ01. The sequence goes on along the minus strand of JABTUJ010000018.1, from coordinate 104,337 downwards.
TGACCCGCGTAGGTGAAGACGTCGCGGAGCATCCGGCCCGCCCGGATGAACAGTTCGTTCTTCTCGTCCAGGGTCCGGCCCTGCGGCATCAGACCGGCCATCACCGGCGGACCCCAGGGATCGGACTCGAACAACAGCGCGCCGCCGAACACCATGTCCTCGACGCGCCGGGGCTGGTGGCCCGAGGCGTCCCGTGCGGTGCTGAAGTAGTGGGCGGCGTAGCTGAAGCGCGGGTCGCCGTTGGCCGCGACGTCCGCCGGGAGGCCCAGCCAGGTCGTCGGTTCCGAACCCCAGCCGCATTCGGTGTAGGTGTGCAGGCCCAGGAAGTTCATGCGCAACTTGACCATCTGGGCCAGCACCGCCTTGAAGTCATCGGCTGACCACAGATCCGGGCCTTCGGGAAAATCATGGAACGGCAACAGGCCGCGGATTTCAAACGCGGGCGACCAGGTCTCGTCCAAGTCAGGGATCGCGAAGGGCGCCTGCTGATCCGGCACCACGTCACCGTGCAGGTAGAACCGCACGCCGAGCTTCTCCGCAAACGCGTAGGCGCCGTAAAGCACTGCGAGCCCGCTGCCGCCCGCGATCGTGAGCCCCTTCGCCGGGCCCGGCGTTGTCGTCTTCAGCGCGTAGGACTGCGGCCCCAGTGCCGGATCCACGGCGAGGGCGATCCAGTTGCCTGCTTCGGGCAAGGCTGAGACCACCGGCAACAGACTCCCGGTGCGCAGATAGACGTAGCGCCGGATCTCCTCAGCCGCCAGGCGCTCGGCGTCACCCGCGGTCGCCGGGCGAACCACCGCCGCGGTTGGCTCCTCCGCGGCGAGCGCCGGGCCCGGCAGCATTGCGGAGATCCCGATCGCGCCTGCGAGACGGCAGAGAAGGCGGCAACGCAGCGGGACCTTCCTTGGGCACGGGGCGGCGTGCGGGAAGGACGCTTCGGTGGGGAACATCGGCGTAGCGTGCGGCGGAAGCCGCCGACCGGCAAGGCCGAACCCGCGTGCGAGGTCGCGAAGCGTACGGAGGGCGCGTGCGGTTGACCGCGCCTTACGCAAGGGAAACGAAAGCGCTGCTGGAGACAGCCTCCAAACTTCGTTGCGCGTGCCGGAGCGTGTGCAGTGCGCTGACTTCCTGCAGCGCTTTTCGTCCGGTCGAGTCCCCCTGGCCTACTTCCCTTCGACCAGCCAGATGTTCCGGTAGCGGATGGGATGCCCGTGATCCTGCAACTGCAGCGGGCCCTGCAGGCGGTGCTTCCTGCCCGGAATCTCCTGCCGTTCGTGGATCATCACCCCGTTGTGCAGCACCGTGATCCTCGGCGCCTCGACCACCTTGCCGTCGCTGTCCAGCTTCGCCGGTTCGAAGGTGATGTCGTAGGTCTGCCAGGTCTCGGGAGGCAGGCAGGCGTTGACCCGCGCGCGTGCGATCCCGTAAAGCCCGCCGCAGTCGCCCGAAGTGTGGACGAGCCCGAACGAATCCAGGACCTGCACCTCGTAATGGTCCGCCAGATAGACCCCGCTGTTGGCGCGTCCCTGGCCGCGATGGGACGGTTCCAGGGGCAGGCGGAACTCGACGTGCAGATGCTCGATCCGGCCGAACTCACGGCGGGTCCGGGTTTCTCCCTTGCCGGGCGCACACTCCATGCTGCCATCGTCCAGCGCCTTCCAGGCAGGGTTGGTCCACTGGCTGAGGTCCGACTTCTGACCCGCCTCGAACGGGAGCAGAACCACGGCGCCCGCCGGGGGTTTCAGGCCGGCTTTGGGCGATTGGCTCTCGATGCGGTTCAGCCGGAAGGACAGGCCGTAGTCGCTGTTGGCGACGAGGGCACCGTTCTTGATGTTCCCGCTCCAATGGTAACCACCCGCGCGACCAAACAATCCCACCTCCGGGCCGAACTGCCGCCCGTAGATCTCCACGGCGGCGCCGTCGTAACCTTCCCTTCCGGGCGCGGTGATCACCACGCGATAGTAGCCGTCGCCCTCGGCCACCACCCGGGCGGTTGCGTCGAGCTTCGCGGTGCCGTCCGGGAGGAACGCGCCGCGGTATTCCCCCATGAAGTCGTCTGCCGAGGCCGCGGGCAGGACCGGGGTCAGCAGGAGCGCGGCGGCGAGGGCGCGCCAGGCGCGACCCGCCCTGGGCGATTGCGGTTCTCGGGAGGGGCTGAGCTCCGTCAGGGTCCGGTCCTTCCCGGACGTGGGCCGCGTACCGTTGCGGGTGTGTTTCATAGTGTCTTGGCTGCGGGAGGGTGACATGGGACGCGGGCGTTGCACAAGCGCGCACTCTCTCGCCCCTCGGGGGCGCCGGCGCTGCGAGCGATTGGCATCCGGAGCTTCGGAGCCACAAGCGACCCGGTGCCTGGCGGAGGTGCTGTCGGGGGAAAGGTCGCGGGATGTGCGCTGGTTCCTGAGCTTGCGCGTCGACAACGCCCCCGGAGTTCGCTAGACGTGCGCGGCATGACCCGTTCCCCGCGTCGCGTTTCGTGGGCCTTGCGCCTGTCAGTGGTGACCTTGGCTCTGCTCCTGACCGTCCGCGCCGACAAGCCATGGCATCAGGGTGTCCTCGTCGGCATGGAGGTGGGGCCCACAGGCGCGCAGTTCGCGGGCGGCCGCCACGCCGGAGATTACGCCCGGCATTTCAACGGCCGCGAGATTGTCCGCCGCTGCGCGGAGGCCAACGCCGAGTACCTGGTGCTCTGGGTCCGCGACGGTGACTTCACTTTTCACGACTCGAAACTCGTGCCCCGACCGGCGGGTCTGGCCGGCCGCGACGTTCTGCGCGAGGCGGTGGACGAGGCCCGGCGACACCGGCTTCCGCTCATCGCATACTGCCAGCTCCAATACCCCGCCCACGAACTGCGGGAGCATCCGGACTGGAAGGCCCGCAGTGCCGACGGCCAGCCGATCAACCACCTCGTGTGCTTCAACTCGCCCTACACGAACGTCGTTAAAGAACTGCTGGCCGAACTGGCGACTTACGGCATCGAGGGCTTTCATCTCGACATGGTCGATCAGGGTTTCGGTCCGCCGCACGGTTGCTGGTGCGACCGTTGCCAGACCCTCTTCCAGGCCCGCTACAACCGGCCCCTGCCCACGGGCATTGACTGGGAGGACGACGGCTGGGCCTTGATGCGGCGGTTCCGCTACGACACCAGCGATGGTTTCGAGAAGATGCTGACCGCCCACGTGCGGCGGTTGAACCCTCGGGCCACGGTCGACTTCAACTACCACGGCAACCCTCCCTTTTCGTGGGAAGTGGGCCAGACGCCGGTGGCGCATGCGGCCAACGGCGATTTCGTCACGGGCGAGGCCGGGCTCTGGGGGTTCGGCGCGCTGTCCGCCAGTTTCAACGCGGCCTGGTATCGCGCCGCCACGCCGGGCAAACCCTTTCAGGTGGCCGTTCAGCGGGGCGTACGCATGTATCACGATCAGACCACGCGGCCTTTACACGACATGCGTTGGGAGCTGTTCACGCTGCTGGCCCACGGGGCCTTTGTCACAATGATCGACAAGACCGCCTACGACGGCGGGCTCGATCCGGTGGCGTACGAGCGCATCGGGACCCTGCTCGGCGAAGCCCGCGGGAAAAGGGCGCACTTCGGCCAGGTGCCTGTCGCCGAAGTCGGCATCTGCTTCAGCGTGGCCACCCGCGACGGGTACGGCCGCGACCAACCCGCGCCCTATTTCCAGAGCGTCCAGGGCGCGCACAAGGCCTGCGTGTATGAACACCTCGGGTTTGGCTTTCTTTTCGATGAGAACCTCTCGCTCGCGGCGCTGCAGCAGTATCCCGTGGTCTGTCTTGCCCACACAGCCATTCTGTCCGACCGGGAAATCGCCCTCCTTCGCGAATACGTCGAGGCGGGCGGCCGGCTCTTGGTGACGGGCCAGAGCGGGCAACTCGATGCGCGGGGCAAACTGCTGGGGCATCCCCCGCTCACCGAGTTGATCGGCGCCCGGGTCCGGGAGCACCTCGAAGGGCTCGACTATTGGATGCGCTTCGCGGGCGCGCCGATTCCCGGCACGGGCACGACCGGCTTCGCGGACCACGCCGAGGGGGATGCCGCAGGGCGGAACGCGCAGCGTCAGCAGGATGTGCAACTGGCGCGAGCGTCCCTGCGCGTCGGCCCGCCGGACTGGCCCTTCCTGGTGCGTGGCCCCGCCACGTGCTACGAACCGACGACGGCCTTGCCCATCGGCGAACTGCTCGACTCCCACCGCGCCGCCCTGGCCAACCCGGACGCTTACAATCGTGACTGGCCTCTGAGCGCCCGCGAGGTGATCGGCCCCGCCGTCCTCCTCAACCACGTCGGGCGCGGCCTCGTGTTGACCCTGGCCGGTTCGCCGGACTTCGCCACCGCAGGCGAGCATCACATCGTCGAGGCGCGCCGGCTTTTCGCGCAGGCCGTGCGTTTCCTCCATCCGAATCCGCGGGTGCGGATCACCGCCCCGGCGAACGTCGAGGCGGTGGTGACCGATGACGCCTCGACACGGACGCTCCGCATCCACCTCATGGCCTACAACGCGACGCCGCAGACGACGCCAGCAAAGGACCGACCCTACGTGTTGCCCGGACTGATCGAGGATGCACCGATCTACCGCGTCCGTGCGGTGTTCAGGGACCCGGTCAAGAAAGCCTCGGCGTTGAACCCGGGCACCGCGTTGAAGCGCCGCGGCCGGACGCTCGACGCCACGCTGACGGACGTGCATGAGGTGTTGGTGGTGCGTTATTAGCTGCGTATGATGCCTCCCGTGCTCACCGCCTTGACGGTTGCCCTTGGGGCGACGGCCGTGGCCGCCCTCCCGTTGGACGCCGCGCAAACCGGGCCCGCTGCCCGCACCTCCCTCGCCAATCCCGCCGTGCGCTTCACGGTGCCGGCGCAGCCGTACGTGGTGTTGCGCCGCGGAGAAGTCGAGGCGGTGGTGGTGGACAACCGGGCGGTGGACGACGCCGTCCTGCCTGGTCACCGGGCCGGATACCACGGCATCGCCGCGCTGCGCCATGTCCGCCAGCCGCGCAATCTCTTCGTGCCCGCCTACGCCGGCCTGAACTTCGAGCACATTCACGACGGCACGACCCAGCCGCGCGAGGTGCTTTTTGAGCCGCGCCACGCCCCGATGGAGCTCCGGGTCATCGACGCCCACACGGCGGAGCTGTATCAGGCGCCGACGCCGCATTGGGGACTCGAGAGCTGCCTGCGCTACACGTTGCTCGAATCCGGTGTCCTGGAGGTGGTCTTCGAGTGCATCCCACGTCGCGACACCTTCCGGAACAGTTACTGCGGGCTTTTCTGGGCCAGCTACATCGACCAGCCGGAGTCCCTGGACATCCACTTCCGCGGGCAAGCCGGGGAGGAAGGTAGTGGGCAGACGGACTGGCAGCGGGGGGTGACGCCGGCGCACGGCACGTGGGCGACGCACCGGCCGCGGGAGGACACGCGCGTTTTTCCACACGACTCCGGGTTTCCGCTCGAGCTGCCCTTCGGGTTCTCGCGGCTTCGTTACGCCGAGCCCTGGTACTTCGGGGTGTGCCGGGGCATGGCTTTCGTGCAGATGTTCCGCCCGGAGGATCGCGTCTGGCTTTCGCAATCCCCGTCGGGCGGTGGCCGGGGTTGTCCGGCCTGGGATTTCCAGTGGTTCATCCCCGCGCCGCGCCTGGGCGAACGCTATCAACTGCTGATGCGCGCTGCCTACGTGCCGCTGGATCGTCCGGACGACCTTGCCTCGGTCCGCCGCCAGGTGCACGACGTCGTCGACCGTGTGAAGCCTTCCGCCGCGGCGGTGGAGCTCCCGGCGGATGTCGGCGAAGACGCCTCGGTTTCCTCGCCGGCTGATGCGCGGCTCGCTTCGCCTGTCTCTGACCGCGCGGTGGCCTTCTATTACCCGTGGTACGGCAATCCCGAAGTGGATGGTCGCTATGCCAACTGGAATCACGCGGTGGCCGTGCGCGGCGGGCCGCCGCGGTCCTATCCGGGTGGCGACGACATTGGGGCGAACTTCTATCCGGCCCTGGGGTGCTACAGCGTGAACGATCCCGAGGTGGTTGCCGAGCACCTGCGACAACTGCGACGCGCGCGTGTGGGGGTTCTTTGTGTGAGCTGGTGGGGCCGGGACAGCTTCACCGATCGTGCGTTGCCGGGCTTGTTCGCCGCCGCGGAGAAGGCCGGCCTCGCCATCAACTTCCACCTCGAGCCTTTTCCGGGTCGCAGTGCCGCCACCGTGCGCGACGCCATCGTGTACCTGATCGCTCGCTTCGGTACGTCGCCGGCCTTGCATCGGCTCGCGAGTCACGGGAACCGGCCGGCGTTCTTTGTCTATGACTCCTATCTGACGCCGGCCCGCGAGTGGGCCGAGGTGCTGCGGCCCGAGGGCTCGCGCACCTTGCGGGGCACCGCGGAGGACGCGGTTGTAATCGGACTTTGGGTCAAGGAACACGAGGCCAACTTCATGCTCGAGGGCGGCTTCGACGGGTTCTACACGTACTTCGCGACCGACGGCTTCACCTATGGGTCGACGCCGCGTCACTGGCCGGCCCTGGCCGCTTGGGCCCGGGCACATGACAAGCTCTTCATACCCTGTGTGGCGCCGGGGTATATCGACACCCGGATCCGCCCCTGGAACGGCGGCAACACACGCGACCGCGAGAACGGCGCGTATTACGACCGGATGTGGTCAGCCGCGCTTGAGGTCTCGCCCGCCCTGGTGGGCATCACGTCGTTCAACGAGTGGCATGAAGGCACGCAGATCGAGCCGGCTGTCCCGAAGCGCGTCGCAGACTTCACCTACCTGGATTACGGCCCCTTGGCGCCAGATTACTACCTGGACCGCACGGCCTATTGGGTCAGGAGACTGGAAGCGAAGTAGACCGGGGCTCCCAACCTGGTGTGCGGTCGGGAAACGCCCGGACTATCGGGCGAAAGGGCGTTCGAGCGGGCAGGCGGGGTTCAGGCGGACTCCGAAGCCGGGGCGGTCGGGCAGCTTCAACCGTCCGTTCGCCGGAACGGGTTCATCCAGCAACAGCGGCGTGAACATCGGCACCACCTGGTCCGCCTGGGGCGCCATCATCAGGAACTCCGCGAACGGGCTGTGGTGACGGGTGAGGACGAAGTGATAGCTGTAGACGCTGGATCCGTGGGGCACCACGAGCACATGGCGCGCTTCGGCCAGCGCGGAGATCTTGATCAGCTCGGTCAGGCCGCCGCACCAGCCCACGTCCGGTTGGATGATGTCGCAACACTCCATCTCGAGGAGCATCCGGAAGCCGTAGCGTGTGGACTCGTGTTCGCCGGTGGTGATGAGGAGGTCGGGCGGAGCGGCCCGCCGCAAGTCGCGGTAGCCCCAGTAATCGTCCGGCAACAGGGCTTCCTCGAGCCACTTCAGCCCCAGGCCGCGGGCGGCTTGCGCGAGCCGGATCGCGTAGGGCAGATCGAGGCTCATCCAGCAATCCCACATCAGCCAGAAATCGTCCCCCACCCGCTGACGCATGGTGGCCAGCTCCTCGAGGTTCCGGTGCCAACCTTCCTCGCCCTCGGCCGGACCGTGGTGGAGGGGCAGTTTGCCGCCCACGAAACCCAGGTCCCGGGCCAGGTCCGGACGCGCGCCCGTGGCATAGAACACGAGTTCGTCCCGGACGGCGCCGCCGAGGAGGTGGTAGACCGGTTCCTGGCGCAGGTGGCCCAGGAGATCCCAGAGGGCCAGGTCCACCGCGCTAATCGCATTGATCGCCAGGCCTTTCCGGCCGTAGTGCAGCGTGGACAGGAACATCTGGTCCCACATCTTCTCGAGGTCGGTGACCTTCTGGCCCTCCACAAACCGCGCCAGGTGCTGCTCGACAATCCACGCCCCCGGCAACCCCGCCGTCGTGACTCCGAACCCGACCGTGCCGTCGCTGGCCTCGACCTCCACGACGAGCGTTCCGAGCACATTCAGGCCGAAGGACCGGCGGCTGGCCCGGTAGGCCGGATACCGGGCCATCGGGGTGGCGATGTGATCATCGATCCAGTGCGCACCGCTCTGGTCGTGATAGTCGGCGCCGCCGCCGCGGACGGTGAAGGCGCGCACGTGCCGGATGGTGGGAGTGCTCATGGTGTGTTCGGGCGGACGCTACGCGGGCGGGTCCGGGGCAGCAATCCGAAGAGCAGGGCGCCGACCAGGGTCGTGAGGGCCAGCAGCGCATAGCCGGCGGAGGCGGAGGCCAGCGCCTGTTCGGTCCAGGTCTTGAGGTTGGGAGCCAGGAAGCCGCCCACCGCCCCGCAGGAGTTGATCAGCGCAATCCCGCCCGCGGCCGCCACCCCACGCAGTTCGTCGGTGGGCACGGTCCAGAAGACCGGTTGAACACCGATGAAACCGGCCCAGGCGACGCACAGCGCGAGCAGGGCTACCGCCGGGCTGTTCGAGGCGGAGAGGGCGATCGCCACGCCGGCCAGCGCCAGCCCAACACCGCCCACCCACCGCCGCCGCTCTGGACCGCGGGACAGGCGGGGAATGTAATAGGCTCCGAACAGCGCGCAGAGGGGCGGCACGGCGCTGACGAGGCCCACGAGCAGTCCGGTGTCCCGTCCGAGGAGTCTGGCGACCTGGGACGGCAGATAGAACGTCACCCCGTACACGCTCATCTGGATCAGCGCATAGATGAGCCCGAGATGGAGCAGGCGGGGTTGCGTCAAGGCCCGAAGCAGGCTGTGGGAAGCCGGCGGGTCCTGTTGGCGGACGTCGGCCGCAAGCGCCGCTTCCAGCGCCTGACGCTCAGGTGCCGACAGCCACCGCGCGTCGGCGGGCCGGTTGTTCAGGTAGAAGAAGGCCCAGATCCCGACGGCACTGGCAGCCAGTCCTTCCACGAGAAACATCCACTGCCAGCCGGTCAGCCCGAGCACGTCGTCCAACTCCAGCAACAGGCCCGACAGAGGCCCGCCCAGGGTGAGGGCGATGGGAGCGCCGAAGTAAAACAAACCGAGCATCCGCCCGCGCACCGCCGAAGGAAACCAGTAGGTCAGGTAGACGATGACGCCCGGGAAAAAACCCGCCTCGGCCACGCCCAGCAGAAAGCGCAGGGTGTAGAAGATCGTGTCGGTCCGGGCCCAGGCCATCGCCGCCGAGACCAGCCCCCAGGTGACCATGATGCGCGACAACCACAACCGGGCGCCGAACCGGTGCAGCATCAGGTTGCTGGGCACTTCGAACACCGCATACCCCACGAAGAACAACCCGGCGCCCAGGGCGTAGGCTGCCTCCGTCAGCCCCGTGTCCCGCTGCAACGCCTGCTTGGCGAAACCGACATTCGCGCGGTCCAGAAAGGCGAGGACATAAAGCAGCAGCAGGAAGGGAATGAGCCGCGCGGCTGCCTTGGCGACGGCCTGCGACTGGAGGTCAGCGGCATCCTCTCCGCAGATCACGGCGGGCGATTCGGGCGAGTGCTTCATGAGCCGGCGCCAGTCGTCAGCGCATGCCCGCGCCGTGTGCCGGCACCCGGCACGGGGTCGCGGGGAGCGGACGTGCCATGGTCAGTGCGCGGGCAGCAGGTCACTGCGGGAGGTTGACCCAGCCGCACGGCGGACGGAAGCGGTAACTGGGCCGGGCGCGCGCATTGGGGTCGAGGTTTTGGCTGGTTGCGGCCGGGGGGCGCGTTACAGTCCGCGGGTGATGCGCATTGGTGTTCTCACGACGGTGGCGCCCCAGGATCTGGACCGCGCGGCGCGGCTGGGTTTGGGCAGCCTCGAGTGGATGCGTTTTGCCGACAGCCCGGCGGGACCGCAGCAGGCGGAGTGGAAGCCCTTTGCCGATTCGCTCGCGGCTGCGCTGAAGGCGAGGGAACTCCGGATCTCCGCCATCGGCGCGTTCTACCGGAACCCGCTCGATCCGCGGCAGACCGAACAGGCCCGGGCGGTGATCAAGCGGGCGCTCGAAGTGGCCAGCTATCTGGGGATCAAGACGGTGGCCGGATTTGCGGGTGCGGTGATCAAGACCCGGTTCAACGAGCGGGGCGGCAACCCGGTCTACGAGCCGTTCGAGAATCACCTGCCCCAGGTGCTGGCGTTCTGGGAACCGCTGGCGCAATTGGCCGCCGACCTCGGGGTGCGCATCGCGTTCGAGAACTGCCCGCAAGCGCCCTTCCATCTTCCGGTGATGGGCTACAACACCCTGGACCGGCCGGCGAACTGGGAGCGGTTCTTCAACGCCACCCAGCATACGAACCTGGGCCTCGAGTGGGATCCGAGCCATCTCATCTGCCAGTTCATCGACCCGTTGGCGAACCTCAAGCAGTTCGCGGCGCGGGTCTTTCACGTGCATGGCAAGGACGCCTACGTCGATCAACGGTTGCTGGCGCGCTACGGCCCGTGTCATCCCGGTGTGGCCGAACATCGGTTCCCAGGACTCGGCCAGGCGGACTGGGCCCAGATCATCCACACCCTCCTGCGCGCCGGCTACGACTCGGACGTGAACATCGAAGGTTGGCACGATCCCGTCTTCCGGGATCACCTGGACACGGAACCCGGCCCGCTGGCGGGGCAGAAGCTCGATACCGCGGGCGTGCTGATTGCCCGCCGCACCCTCGAGCAGTACGTGCCGAAGCACGAGGAATACGTCTGGACCGACCCGCCCGCCGGCGGGGGACCGCGTCCGCCCGGCTCGCCGATTCGGCGGGCGCGCCGCGTGGACCTGGACTAATTCTAGTTCGCTTTCAAGTTGAGACTAACAATCCAAGGCCAAGCCGTAAGGCTGCGCACCCGATCGGGTGCCGCAGCCAAGGCACTCAACTCGCCCTTGAGTCGCTCCACCACCAGTTCCATCCGGTCCAGGACCAGATTCGGAAACGCCTTTTCCCGGACCTCGTCCCAAACGTGTTCTTCGGGGTTGAGCTCCGGGGAGTAGGCCGGCAAGCCGATGAGCCGGATGTTCTCCGGCACCACCAAGTCCTTGCTCTTGTGCGAACTGGCTCCGTCGACCACCATGACGATGAATTCGTCCGCATGGGCCTGACTGACCTGGAGCAGAAAGCCGTTCATCTGGGCGGTGTTCATCTGGCCGCTCAGGCTCCAGTCCAGTTGACCTTCCCGGGGACTCACGGCGCCATAGACATAGGTGAATTGCCGTTCGTAACCGTTGCACACCGTCGGCCGCAAGGGGGCCGGAGCCCAGCAGCGCCGGATCCGCGCCATCCGGCCAAAGCGGGCCTCGTCCTGGAACATCAACCGCACGGGGCGATCCTGGACTGCTGCCGGCGTCAGCACGGTCGCCAGGTCTTCGGGCAGCGTTTTTTTTTCCACGTCTCTTGCCCCGGCGTGTCGGTCTTGGGGTGGCGCGTGTCGGGAGCCACTTTGCGCCAGCGGTGGCGCTGGACCAGGCGATACACCACCGAGGGCTTCACCCGGCGACCGACCCGTCGGTCCAGGGCGGCCCGCAGGGGCGTGAGGACCACCAACTCGCCGCGCTCGGCCGGGGCTTGCCACTCCGCCAGGAGGGCGGCTTCCTCGGCGGCGCTCAGCAGGGCATGGCGTCGGCCGCCCCAAGACCGCGCCGCGGGCTGGACGGGTTCGCCTTGCTGGCGAAAGCGCGTCTGCAACCGGGCGACCGTGGCCCGGCCGACGCCCAAAGCCGTGGCGGTTTGTTCGAGGGTGAGTTGGGCCAGGCTGGGCAACAGCACGGCCTGCGCCATGCGCAACTGCTGGAGGTCCTGGGCTTGGGCGGCCGCCTCTCGGGCCTTGGCCACCAAGTCCACATCGATTCGTCGAGGTCTTGCCATACGCCCAAGATCGCACATTTAGTCTCATCTTGGAAGCGAAATGGAATAAGCCACGTTGCGCGGACCACGGACCACGGACCACGGACCATGATTTTTTCGCCGCTGCGCGGCGAAAAAATGGCGGTCACCAAGGCTTGTGCGAACGAAGCCAGACCTGGGCGGCGGTCTCGAGTCGCTGCAGGGCCGTCATCAACTTCTGGAGGTTGCAGCGCTCGCCGCGATAGACGAAGTCGAACGTGTCCGGGTCCAGGTTGTGCTGGAACTGGTCGGGGCGGAACTCGCCGAGCGCGGCCTGGGGCATGAGGTTGAAGTCCACGAAATTGGGCGCCTCAAGACCCGTCAGCCAGGTCTCGAAATGCTCGTCCGGGCGCGGAGCGATCTCCCTCCACCGGGCGAGGCGAAGCGGCGAATCGGCGTCCGGTTTGAGGGCTTCGCGCAAGGCTTCGCCCCGGGGAGCGGAGTCGGCGCGTTCGGGCCAGAGCAGGCGGGAGACAATGACGGCATGGTGGAGGAACGCGTGCGTGGCGGCGAAGGCGCGCTCGGAATCCATGGCGTTGAGGGCGGTGCGGAGAGCGGCGAAGGCGAGTTGGCCGAAGCGGCTGTGCTGTCGGGTCTCCTCGACGAACTTGAATAGAGTTGGGTTGTCCACCGGTGGTCCTGGGTTGAGCGGCGTCCCCGACGCGGGGTGCCGCGGAATGGCGGGTGCGGTCAGGCGGGTTCAGGCCGGATCTCCTTCACCGGGATCGTGCCGGCACGCACCTCGAGGAAGGGTTTGCCGCGACGCACGCCGACGGTGCCGTAGCCGGTGGCGGTGGCGAGGAAGCAGCGGAAATCGCCCGACACCCGCGGGGTGACATAAAGCACCTGCTCGACGGCATCGTAGCGGGCGCCGCTCAGGCCCTGCAGCAGGCCATAGGAAGCCATGGCCCGGGCATACCAATGACCGCACTCGTATTCGTTGAACGGGTTGCGCACCCGGCCGTCGTAGCGCGCCCGGCAGACCCGCACGATTTCGAGTCCCTCGGCCACGTGGCCGAGCAGCATGAGGTGCGACGCGACCTGGTATTCGATCCCGGTCCAGACCTCATCGGAGTACACGAACGGCAGCGAGAGCTGGCCTCCGCGGGGCCAGGTGCAGAGGAGCAGGCCGCCCTCGGCGCCGCAGGCGAAGCTGGGTCGTTGCGGATTCGCGTGCGCGCTCAGATCCTGCTTGAGATTGTGGCGGTGCACAGCGCGCAGGTGGCTGGCCACCTTGGCGGGATCCGCGAAGTGGCCCACGCCGCAGACGAGCGCGAGCCAGCAACCCAGGACCCCGTCGGCCAGGCAACCGGTGCCGTACTGGTACTTCGGCCCTTCCTGTTCGAGCAGGGCACGGGCCTCGGGCGAGTAGTTGCCGACCATGCTTTTCACGCCGGTGGGGTCGGCAGCCTTGAGGTTCTTCCACTCGATCTTCTGGATGAAGTACTCGCCGTTGAACAGCTCGGTCTCGAGGCGGTGCACGCCCTGGGCGAGAAGCCCCGCGTAGGTGCTCACGTCGTCGCCCAGCGCCTCGCCCATCAGGGTCGCGGCCCGCAGCGCGCCGAGGTAGAAGCTCGTGCACATGCCATCGGGCCCCCAGAACTCGATGTCATAGGTGTTGTGGTGCGGTTCTTCGAGCCAGCCGCGGTGGTTGGGGTCCCAGGTTCGGATGCAGTAATCGAGGCTTTGGCGCACCTTGGGCCAGAGCGGCCGCAGCCAGGCCGTGTCGCCGCTGATGCGCCAGTCGCGATAGACCTTCAGGATGCCGCCCAACTGCCCGTCGGCGGCCGCGTGGAAGTCGGGTTCGAGCGGCCGGATGGGGAGGGCGGAGCGGAAGGTCTGGTGACCGCGGGTGTCCTGCGAGGGGCCGAACTCCGTCTCGCGCAGGGTGCGCTCGAGGGCGGGGAAGAGGTGTGGAATGGCCTGGGCGTAGTTCCAGACATGGGTGCATGAGCCGTGGCAGCAGCCGCTGTTGTCGCCACAACCTTCCCAGGCCCAGAGCCGACCATCGGCCTGGCGCAGCACGGTGGGCGATTTGAGGATCGTGAGATTGGCGGTCACGGCTTCGATCACCTCGGCCGGGAGGGTCGAGTCATGGAAGCACTCGCTGAACCGCGCGGTGGCGCCGCGGAGGCGGTGGTACTGGTCGCGCCAGTAGGCCGTCACCTCGTCGATGTTGGCGAACCGGGTGGTGTACCACGGTTTGTAGGTGCCTTCGACCGGCGGGACGTCCTTGGCGTCCTTGCCAATCCGGATGTTCGTCGTGCCCACGTACCACGCCAAACGGACGGCGAGGGTCTTCGACGCGCCGGGCGCCAGGGTGAACGGAACGAAGAGGGTCGCGCCCGGCGGATGACCGCCTTCAGTGACGGGAGGACGCTCGAAACAGCGGCCCTCGGCGACGTCCCGCCAGGCCATCGTCAGGCCGTCCCACCAGCCGCCGCGGAACCAGGCGTGGTTCACTTTGACGTCGGGATCGCTCACCGTGGCGGTGAACGCCCCTTCCTCCCAGGCCTTCTCGTTGGCCGCGGCCGCCCACAGCAGGAAACCGCCGGGAGCGGGCTTGATGCCCTGCGGGTTGCCACCCACGGCCATGAAGTTCTTCGCATTCCACGAAAACACGACCTCGAGGGGCTGGGCCGTGGGATTCGTGAACTGATACTCGAGGGCGCAGACCGGCAGGCTGGCGTTGTCCGCATCGCCCGGCTCAAACGGGCTCCAGCCAGTTAACTCGACCCGGAGCGGCATGGCCGGATCGCTCAGGGTGACGGTGCCAAACGGGAAGCGCGCGCGGAACGTGGCGGTGCGGAAGCGCGGCAGGCCAAACGAAGCGCCCGCGGCCCCGTTGCCGCTTCCCGGTTGCCCGAACTTCTTCCAGTCGGGCACGGGCCCTTCCAGGACGCGGGCGATGGGGGCCTGTCCCGCCTGGCCCTTCACACAGACCGCAGCGAAGCTCACCGGCTCGCTGTAAACCTGCGGCTGGTGGCGCAAGGAGAAGTGCGACAGCGCGCCAGTGCCTTCGAGGCAGATCATGCCGGCCCCCATCCCGCCCATCGGGAACGCGATCCGCCGCAGCCGGTCGCCCGTGTACTCGCCCCGATAACGGCCGCGGGCGCGCGCAGCCGGGCCACGCCGGGAAGCGGGTGCGGGCGCGGCGGCTTCGACGGTGGCGGCACCCAAGGCAGCAGCGCCGGTGGCGGACAGCTTGAGGAAGTCGCGACGGGGGATGATCTCGGAGTTGCTCATGCGGAGTTCAGGTTGCGGAAGGCTCGAAGTCCAAGTCCACCTGCAGGTCGGCGGCGATGCGCTCGAGGTCTCGCTGCAGACTGGCGACGTCGCAGCCGTCGGGCAAGCGCAGGCGGGCCTGGGCCTTGAACAGCGGTTCCCCGGACATGGGGGCGCTGACGCATTCGGTGCGCAGTTCCTCGACGTTGACCCCGCGGGTCGCCAGGGCTGCGGCGATCTGCCGCACGATTCCCGGCCGGTCCTGGCCGATCAACTCGATGGCCGCCAGGGCCGGTGCGTCCGGCGTCGGGCCGGTCTCGTCCGGGTAGGACTCCACCTTCAAACCCTGCGTGGCAAGGGTCGCCAGGGCAGCGGTCAACGCCGGGCGTTGGGTCGCCGGGACGAACACCCGCACAATGCCGGCGAACTGTCCCCCGAGCCGACAAAGCCGCGACTCTACCCAGTTTCCTTCGTGCTCGGCGACCAGACCCGCGACCCGTTCGACGAGGCCCGGGCGGTCGGGGCCGATCAACGTCAGGATGAGTGGGAACTGCACGCGCTTCTGGTAAGCCGGTGCGGCCGCGCTGGCAAGTGCGGAGAAGAAGTTCGAAGTGGGAAGGGCGAAGGGCGAAGTCGGAAGGGTGAAGTTCGAAGTGGGAAGGGCGAAGTTCGAAGTGGGAAGGGCGAAGGGCGAAGTGGGAAGGGTGAAGTTCGAAGTGGCGAAGCACAAAGGGGGAAGCTCAGAGCTCAAAGCTCAAAGCCAAGGCTCAAGGCTGTAAGGGCAAAGCCCAAGGGAAGCGTCCTGTTCCAGCCGGACCTGCGCAGGGGCCAGGAACCACGGAGAGTGCAGGCGGGACGCCCGCACCACAGGTTCGTGGGAGAGCGGCCTCCCGGTTAACGCCGGAGGCGTCCCAGACGGTAGCCGGAGGTCGCCGCGAGGCGGCGACCTCCGGTCCCGCGGGCCAAGTCGAAGGCACCCCGGAGGGGGTGCCAGAGGTTCGAGGTCGCCGCGTCTGGCATCCCTCCGGGATGCGCTCGCCCGCACCCCACCGCCTCCGAGGGTCTCGCTCGCGATTCCAGGGGCAAATCCGGCCCCACCATGGCCGGCCTGCCGGTCGACCTCGAGGCCATCGCCGTGGGCAGCGCGCGCCGCGTTTGGAGTGCGCCCTCACAGGCGCACGAGTTCGCCGTCTTCCAGCGGCGCTTTGCCACTGGAAGCTGCAGGCTGGAAGCCCGCACCACAGACTTCTGCGAGGCTGCTGCTCTGGTAGCAGCGCGGCAGAAGCCGCCGAGCTCCTAATTCTCCCGGAGCTTCTGCAGCGCGGCCTCGGCGGCCTGCGGATGCTGGGCCTTGATCAGGCTGGCGATGTTCTTCACCGCGAACGTGGCCTCCGCGCGAACCCCTGGGCTGGCGAGTTGTTCAACCGCGAGGGTCAGGGCGTCCGGATGCGCACAGGCGGCGAGGGCACCCAGCACAAGCTTGCGATCGCTGTCGCCCTTCGCGCTGGCGAAAAGATCGCGGTACCGGGCGATGAGTTGGGCGTCCGGTTTGGCATTCTGTTCACCGAGTAAGCGGGCCAGACCGCGGAGGGCCAGGATGCGTTCGGTCTCCGAGGCGGCTTCGCCATAGGCCGCGGCCAGCGGGGTCCAGGCGCTGATCTCCGGCCAGTCCGCCAAAGTCCGCAAACCCAGGTTGCGGGTGGGAGCGTCCGACGCCTTGGCCGCGGTCTCGACCAGGGCCAGACCTTCCGCATCCGGGCAGCCGGCGAGGAGCGGCAGGAAGCGTTGCTGGCCCTCGAAGCCCGGTGCCGCCTTCAGCGCATCACGGACGGCCGCCGAGGCGCGGGCGGGAGTCACAGCACGCCGGAGCACCTGACCCACGGCCGCCTGCGCGTCCTCGAGAACGCCGTCGGCACGCAAGCCGCCCAGCGCCTTGAGCACCGGGGCGAGATCGTCCGGACCGGCCACCCGGCTCAGCCCCTGGAAGGCGAGCTTCGCCGTCGCAGGGTCGGGGCTGGCGGCCTCGGCAAGGAACAGGCGGAGCGACTCGGGATGGGCGCGGCGCACGAGCGCGGCGAGGAAGGGAGTTTTGGGTCCAGCCATGCGGTTGCGCAACTGGGCGGCGAGCGCCCGGTCCACGTCGTTGCCGCCGGGCAGGCGGCTCAAGGCCAACTCGATGGCGCGCTGGTCGGCGGGGGCGTTGAACTCGAGCAACGCATGAGCCAAAGCGGGCACGGAATCGGAATTGCCATCGGCGCCTTCGGCCTGGATCGCCGCCAGCCGCACCTCGGCGTTGGGGTTCCTCAACTGCCCGCGCACCGCCGTGCGGGCGGCGGCGTCCCCCCGCTGGCTGAGGGCCTGGACGAGCAGGATCTGGTCGAACGGCGCAAGCCCCGGCAGCGTCAGGGCGAACTTCTCCGAGGCGTTCTGCCGCTGGAGTTCCGGAAGCGCCGCGATGGCCACCGGCTTCAAGGTTTCGTCGCGCCCGCTCAGGACCCGCAACATCCGTTCCTCTCCGCCGTCGGGGTCCAGTCGCAGCAAGCCGCCCAGCGCTCCCCGGCGAATGTCGTCGGGTTGGCCGGTGGCCATGAGTTCCGTGTAGAGGTTCGCGGCCGCCCGCCGGTTGCCGCGGGCAAGCAGTTGGTCCGCCACCTGCAGCGAGGCGTCGGCCACGGCCCGATGCAGCGATGCGGCCCCCCCCCGGCGCAGACCCGCCAGCGTTTCCTGGGCCGGGCCGGTTCCGATCTGGCCCAGGGCAATCACGGCCGCCTCCGCCACCGCCGGGGTGCCGGATCGGGCCAAGCGACTGAGGGCCGCGACGGCGCGACCGTCCTGCCGGACGCCCAACGCATGCGCGATCTGGGCCTGGTCCAGGCCGGAGGCGCGTTCGAGCCGGCGGCGGAGGACAGCGCTGGCGCGTGGCGACGGGTTGCCGGTCAGCGCCAGGCAGGCAATGCCCACCGTCTCGGAGGAATCAAGCATCGCGGCCAACGCCGGCACGCAGGCCTCGCGCCCGATCACGGCCAACTGCTGGCAGGCAAAGCGCCGGGCTTCGAACGTGGCGTCGCCGCGCAACAGCTCGACCAGGCCGTTCTCGGTCTCGATGCGGAGCGCCTCGTTGCCCGGCGATTGGCTGACCCATTGTTCGATCTGGCGCAGCGGCAGGACGTCCCCGCCGGATTCGTAACGGGCCGCGGCGAGGTACGTGGAACGGTAATCAGCGCCCGACAGGACGAAGGGCAGCCAGAGGGGCAGGCCCACCAGGGCGGCGCGGATAATCAGCGATTTCATGGAACTCAGCATGGGGGTTCAGGCAGGAGATGGGTTTAGACGACGCGCCACGGAGCCCGGGGCTCGCGGTACAGCATGCGGTTGGCTTCCTCGGAGTCGAAGACCTCCTTCACTGGATCCCACTTCAGCTTCCGACTGAGCCGCGCGGCGATGGTCATGCTCTCAACGATGGCCTGTGCGCGATGAGCAACTTCCGGGTGACACTGCGGCTGGCGCCGGCTCCGGATGCAGTCGAGCAGATCCCGGATGTGGGAGCTGGCGTTGGACCAGCTTACGCCGCCCTCCTGCCGGGCCTGGAGGATGGAACGGGGTTCAGCGGTCACGACATCCGTCTCATCGTCCACCTGGATCCAGCCTCCGTCGCCGATGTACTTGATGTAACGATCGGTGAAGCCCTTGCGCTGGTAGAGAATCCCCTGCACCCCGTCGGCGTAACGGCACTTGAACGTCCCGGAAATCGCCGTCTCGCTCATCCACTGCTTCGGGTCCGGCCAGACCATGTCGGTCGTCTCGAACTCCACCGGCATCGTGTGGTCCGTTCCCAGCACCCACTGCATCTGGTCGGTGTAATGCGTGCCCATGTCCGTGTGCATGCCTTCGCCGGTGTCCCAGAAGTAGGCCCAACCATTGACGCGACCGGGCACGAACGGACGCCACTGCACCGGGCCCAGCCATTGGTCATAGTCCCACCCGGCAGGAACCGGGGTGGCGGGCTGATGGGGCACCGTGCCGCCGGTCCAGACCTGCATCTCGACGGTGTGGACCTTGCCGATCTTCCCCTGCCGCACCAGGTCGCGCGCGAACTGGTAGCTCTCGGTCGAGCGCCGCTGGGTGCCGGCCTGGTAGATGGCCCCGAAGCGGCGGCACATATCGACGAGTTGCCGGCCTTCGCGGATGGTCAGGCTGATGGGCTTCTCGCAGTAGATGTCCTTGCCCGCCCGGGCGGCGAACATCGACGCGGTGGCGTGCCAGCGATTGCCCGTGGCGATCAGCACAGCGTCAATGTCCTTTTGCGCCAGCATTTCGCGAAAGTCCTGGTAGATGCGGCAATCCTGGTTCCGGTAATGCGCGTTGATGGCCTCGCTCGACGCCTTCCGCCGGTCCTCGCGGGCATCGCTCACCGCGACGAACTGGAGGTCGCGCATCGCGAGGAAGTTCGGGAGGATGAACAGGGCGCGGTTGCCCATGCCGATGCCGCCGAAGGCGATGCGGCTGTTGGGGCCGACGGTGCCGGCGCGGCCCAACACCGAGGCCCGGACCAGCAGCGGCGCCGCCGAAGCGGCCAGGGCCGAGCGAAGAAAGTGACGTCGCGAAAGCCTCCCCGCCGTCGAACACCGCGGGGAAGCGCCGGAAAGGGAACCGTGGGAGTTCATGCGCCGAGGAGCATTTGCCGCGGTATCGCTGATGTAAAGCGGCAAACGGCTCGCCGTGGACACTCTCGCTCCGGCGCGGCTCGTCTGGTCCGCCGCCACCCACAAAAAGCGCCGCTGGAAGACGGCGCACTCCAAACGCATTGCGCTCGGCCGGCGCGGTGGGGGTCGCGGAGCATTTGATGAGGGTAGGAGGAGCGGATTGAACACTCCCCCTCCCTCCCAAACCGGACAGGCGGATCTCCCGCATCCGGCTTTCCAGTCCGTGGCTGCCGATGGAGGTGGCCAGGCGTGGAGGTCAAGGCGTCAGAATGACTCCAGCCAGCCGCGCAGGCTTGCGCCCCGCTCATCCCGCTCGCGCAGGACGGTCCACTGTCGGGTGGGGATCCGATGCCAAGCCCGGTGTTCCGGCGCATCCGAGCGAACAGCCTTGCGGCACTACCCGGACCCTTGTGGGATGGCACTCGTCTCGCTCCCAACACCACGTTCCTACCCCCCTTCGCTCCACGATCATTACTCGCTTCCGCGCTACTACGGGGGCTCTGACCCCGACCGGTTCCGTTCTCGCCACCGGCCGTGGTTCCCTGATTCACGTCACCAGAACTTCCCACCATTCTGTCTCCAACCATCGACGGCCCTCGATCAGACGCGCTCCACTCCCTCAACGCTGACCGCTCTATTTCGTTCGGGCTTCGCCCCGCACTCGCCGGCTCGCCAGAACCGCCGACCGAATCGAGTTCACACTGCCCGCCCTTACGGACAGACGTTGTTACGGACTGGTGGTTCACTTCCAGTTGCTCTCCACCCGGGGTTCTCGCCCCGATGCAGTTACTTTCAGTTACTGGCCCTACAGTGTCGGCCAGGTCAGGGACTTGCACCCTGCTGTTCCAGTGCGCTCTCAGGCGCACGAGTGCGCCGACTTCCAGCGGCGCTTTTCGTCAACTCGCCCCCAGCGAGGACGGCGGCGCTTCCGTTTCCTTCCGGCGGTCCAGCGCCACCCCAACCTGGAAACCTCATCGCCGCTGTAGGCGCCGACGTGAGGAGGCGTTGTGGGCCGGGGCCAATACCCTTCGCCTCCTCACGTCGGCGCCTACAGTCGGTCGTGGTTCCCTGCCAAGCAAAGGGTATCCCCCCTAATCCCCAGCCTTCATCGTCCACATGCCACGGGGGGCGTTCGTCGTACCGGTGCCAACCGTGTCGGTGAGGCGATGAATGGCCACGTGGCCATCGTGAAAGAGATAGTTGAACCGCCGCGCGTGCAGCCCGTACGCCACTTCCCCCCACTTTTGCCTTCCGCCCGCGACGATCTGGTACGGACTCTGGTCGCCCCCCGACGCCGGGCCGACGGGCCCCATGGAAAAGGAGGGCCAGTCGTTGCCCGCAATGTTGCCGCCCTCCGGCTGTTCGACCAGCAGCAGCGTGCCCGCGGGGTCCTGGACCACGGTTTCCGGAAAGCCGCGTGGCTCCCAATCCGGCAACGAACCCGGGGCCGAGCCCCGCAGGTTGTAGTAAATCCCCACGCCGTACTCCGGGGCAGGCAGGGGGCCGTTGCGGGAGGTGATCATGAACGACGGCCCGGCATAGTTCATGGCGTACGTCCGGCGCTGGCCGAAGACAGCCCAACTGATCGTGATCTCGATCTTGTCCGCCGGGCACTTGAGAATCCGCGGGATCGTGGCGCGATCGGCGATCCCGCCCGAGACGCCGACGAGCAGGTCCGCCTCCGGCGCGGAACCGCCGATGTAGCGATGGATGTAGTCATCCCAGGAGAGCTGATACTGGTAGTCCCCGGTGGCAAAGGCCGTGGGCGGGTACTGGTCCAGGTGATCGGACGTAAAGAGGCTGAAGCCCAGCCCAAGCTACTTCATTTGGGCGGTGCACTTGAGCCGCTGGGCACGTGACTTGGCGCCGGCCAGTGCCGGCAGGAGCAATCCCGCAAGGATGGCGATGACGGCAATCACCACGAGCAGTTCGATCAGCGTGAATGCACGCCCACCGCGGCGAGGGTGGTCTGCCCGGGGCAAGGGTGTGGTCATGGGAGGCATGGGAAGGGCCGGTTCCTTTGGGACGCGCTCAGGGGCCTTGAACCGGGTGGGGCCAACGACGAAGGGCGAAGCTCAAAGCTCAAAAGCCAAAGTTCAAGGGAAGTTCCAGGATTCCAGTGGGCGAAGTCGCGCCCAACGGTGGTCGGCATGCCAAGGGGCGCGCCAGCTCCCAGCGGCGCGCTGGAGGGAGAAGCGGCAGGCGGGACGCCTGCACCACAGGTTCCCGGAGAATTCACAGTTGGCCCACTCTCCGCCAGCGACTCCGGCAGGTCAAATGCCCGCCTTGCGCGGAACCCGGGCTTGACGCTGCACGAGGCCGACCGGAGCCTGACCTCATGATGCTGCGGTGTACCAGTGACCTTGATGGGCCGGATCGGGTCGAGGCGCGGGGACAGCCGGGCGAACGCGTCGGGCGACTTGCGAGGCTCGGACTGGCTTCCTTCCTGGGGTGGGTGGTCTTGACAGCCAGCCTGCACGCCGCATCGGCCGCCGCAGCGGATGATCCCAGCGACCGATTCTATGACCCGGCAGTGGTGCAGACCATCCACCTGGAGATCGCGCCGGAGGACCTGGATCGGCTTCACCGCGCCCTCCCCCAGCGCATCAGCGTCCCGGGGGTGTTTCGCTGGGGCGACCAGACCCTTGGCCCGGTGGGCATCCGGTTCCGCGGCAACAGTTCCTCGATGCCTCACGCGTCGCACAAACGCTCCTTCCTGGTCTCCTGCGCGGAATACCGGCCGGGGCTGCGGTTCCTGGGACTGCGGCATGTCGCCCTGGACAACGGCATCCAGTTCGGGGGCCTGTTCAGCGAACCGCTGATTACGGAGGTACTGCGGGGCGTCGGCGTCAAAGCCTGTCGCTGCAACCACGCCCGCGTCTATCTCAACGGCCGCCCGGCAGGGGTGTATGTGAACGTCGAGCGGATCGACCGGTCCTATCTCGAACGCCGGTTTCCCTCCGCCGACGGGCCGCTGTTCAAGGTGGATGAAGGCGGACCCGGCGCGGACTTCCGCTACCTGGGGAGCGATCCGACGCTGTCTCGGAAGGCCTTCGAACGGAAGGGCGGCGACGAGGCCGGTGCGTTTGCCGGCCTGATCGAATTCATCCGGACCATCGACACTCCCGCGGCCACTCTTGAGGACCTGGAGGCCCGGCTGGATGTGGAGGCGTTTCTCAAGACCACGTCCGTGCTGTTGCTGGCCGGCGCTTTCGATCAGTACACGGGGTGGGCTCCGCACAACTACTACCTCTACCGGAACCCGGCGGACGGACGCTGGACCTACCTTCCCTGGGATCTGGACGTGGGATTCGCGGACGACGCGTTTGGCCAGATCCCCGTGCTCGCCGGCTGGAATGCGGCCTGGCCCGCGCCCGTGCCGGGCCGTCCCCTGATGGAACGGTTGATCGCCGATCCCGTCCTGCTGCAGAGATACCGGCAGCACGCGAACGACATCCTCGAGACCTGGTTCCGGCCCGAAGTCCTCATCCCGAAACTGCGGGTACTTCACGAACAGATCCGCGAACCCCTCGCCGAAGACCCCTTCCCGGTGCGGCGGGTCACGGTGCCTTCCGACACCAACGTCGAGGACATGCTCGCCTCGATGGAATCCTTCATTCGCCGGCGCTACGCCTTGGCCCGCGAACAACTCGATCACCCCGGTACCCGTCCTCCGCCGCGGGTGTTGCCACGCCCGCCCGAACCATCCGGACCCCGACCCGGCCCGCCTTCGGCGGACGCACCCAGCGACCTGCGGGTGGTGAAGGTAAGCACCGCCGGCGTGGAGCTCGCGTGGGTCGATCACGCCGAAGGCGAAGTCGCGTTCGTCGTGCAGCGGGCCACCGGAGCTGCGGGAGCGGACTTTGTGAACGCCATCGGAAAGGCCGGATCGGACCTCACCACGGCCATCGACCCGAACGTTCAGCCCGGCCAGACGTACCGCTACCGGGTCTACGCCGTGCTTCCCACGCCGCAGGGTCCCCGGGGCACCGGTGTCTCGAACAGCGTCACGGTGTCCGTCCCGACCGAACCGCTCCCGGAACGGTGAGTCAGTTCGTGACGGCCGGCACGACCCTCACCATCTTTGCCGCCGGGACGGCGGCGTGAAGGAGGCCGAGCGGAACGAACACCGTCAGGCCGGCCATCAGCAGGCGCACTCCAAACGCGTTGCGCCGGCCCGGCGCTGTGGAGGTCGCGGAGCGTGTGGAGTGCGGCGTCTTCCAGCGGCGCTTTTTGTCCTCAGTTACGCAAAGCGGCGGTCAACCGCGCGCACTCCAAACGCGTTGCGCCGGCCCCGCGCTGTGGAGATCGCGGAGCGTGTTGAGTGCGGCGTCTTCCAGCGGCGCTTTTCGTCCCCTCCGCTCCTCTCCCTTGACGCCGCGCGGGTGCCGTTCCAAGTTCGCCCCTCTTGCAGGCCGATCCCTGTGGCGCGGCTCATCCCGAAGTGGTGGCCGCCACGCTCGCAACTCCCGCCGCGGAAGCCCTCTTTCAGCGCGTGGAGGACGGTGGCTTGGCGTCGTGGCACGGCGTCGCCCCGGCGGCCTGGCCTTTTCTGACCGCCCTCTGCCACGCGCGTCAGCCCGGCGTGCCCATCCTCGTGATCCTGGCCGACCGGAAACAGCAGGAGACCTTCCATCAAGACCTCGAAACCTGGCTGCGCTTGACCCCCACCCCGGCCGCGGCGCCCGGAGGTGACACCCTCGCGAGGGCGCTGTTCTTCCCCGCGTGGGAGGTGTTGCCGCACCAGTCGCAACTCCCCCACGCCGACGTCATCAGCGAGCGCCTCGAATGCCTGGTCGCACTGAGCGTCCCTGCCGCGAGCGAGGTCGCCCCGGTGATCGTGACGAATGCCGTGGCGCTGACCCAGAAGACCTTTCGCCCGACGGAGCTCCGGCAGCGGCTGCGTCGGCTCACGCGCGGGGACGTGGTCGATCCGCTGGACCTGATCGAGTGGCTGGAGGCGCAGGGCTATGAACCTGAGGTGCAGGTCACGCAGAAGGGCGAACTGGCGTTGCGCGGCGGCATCGTGGACGTGTTCCCCCTCAACAGCCCCTGGCCCGTCCGCCTCGAGTTCTTCGGCAACGACCTCGAATCCCTGCGCTGGTTCGATCCCGCCACCCCACTGTCCCGTGAAGAGATCCCGGCGGTCACCATCGCCCCCGCCGGGGAACTGGGTTTCCTCCGTCCGCCAGCCGTCGCCCGTGGAACGCCCGGTGGGGGCACCGGGCCTACAGGCAGTGGAACGTCCGGTGAGGGCACCGGGCCTACAGGCAGTGGAACGTCCGGTGAGGGCACCGGGCCTACAGGCGGCGAGGGGACCGGTGGTGCTGGCGTCCTGCCTGCCTCGCCCGATGCCACGTTGCTGGATTACCTCCCCGCTGGCACGCGTGTGTTCCTCGGCGAACCGCTCGCGATTGCCGAACGCGTCCGCGCCCACGCCGCGGCGGTGCCGGCGGACGATCCCTTTCATGCGGACTGGGAGCAGCTCCGCGCGCAATTCGAGCCGCGCGGGCTGCGGGTCTGCGCCTGGCAGGAGACGCCGGAGGCGGCCGAGTTCGAGGGATTGTATGCCTATCGCCCACTGGCGGTGTCGGCTCCTCAGGCGGAAGTGGCCGAAACCCAGCGCCGGGCTTTCTTCGGGCAACTCTACCGCTGGCTGCGGCAGGGCTGGTCGGTGCACGTCTTCTGCAACAACGACGGTGAACGCCAGCGCTTCGGCGAAGTGTGGGCCGAGTGCGGATTGGCCACCTCAACACCCCCCGACGATCCGACTGCGCCTTCCCATGAACCGCCCGGTGAGGGCACTGGACCCTGTAGGCCGGGTCCCCGACCCGGCGCGATGGGTTCATGGCCCCTGAGCAGGTCCGCAAGGAACAGGACGCTTCCCATGAACCGCCCGGTGAGGGCACCGGGCCTACAACCTGTAGGCCGGGTCCCCCGACCCGGCGGGGAAGGTTCATGGCCCCTGAGCAGGTCCAGAAGGCACCGGCACCTGACCTCGCCATCCCCCATCTCCACGTGGGCGCTCTCAGCCGGGGTTTTCTTTGGGCCGCCGCCCGGCTGGTGGTGGTCACCGACGCCGAGATCTTCGGGCGCTACAAGGTCCAACGTCCACGCCGCCTGCGAAGTCCACACGCTGCGGCGACGCGGTCGCTGCTCGACATCGACTTCGCCCAACTCGAGGCCGGGGATTACGTCGTGCATCTCCAGCACGGGATCGGGCGTTACCAGGGGCTGGGCTTTCTGCCCACCGCTGCGGGCGAGCGGGGTCCTGGGTCCACGCAGGAATGCCTCATCATCGAGTACGCCGCGCGCGACATCGGTCAGCCCCCGCCCAAGCTCTACGTGCCGATCACCGAGGCGCATCTCGTGAGCAAGTACGTGGGGGCCGGCAAGGCGCGGCCGCCGCTGAACACGCTGGGGGGTACCCGCTGGGCGAAGGCGAAGGCGGAAGCGACGGAGGCCGTGCGGGATCTGGCGGCCGAACTCCTCAGCGTGCAGGCCGCCCGCGCGGCGCAACCCGGCTTTGCGTTCCCCGCCGACGCACCCTGGCAGCGGGAGTTCGAGAGCGCGTTTCTGTACGAGGAAACCCCGGACCAGTTGCGAGCCATCACCGAGGCCAAGCGCGACCTCGAGGCGCCCAAGCCCATGGACCGGCTGATCTGCGGGGACGTGGGTTTCGGCAAGACCGAGGTGGCCATCCGCGCGGCGTTCAAGGCGGTGCTGGCCGGCAAACAGGTAGCCGTGCTGGTGCCCACGACTGTGCTGGCGCAACAGCACTACAACACCTTCCGCGAACGCACAGCCGATTACCCGGTCCGGGTCGAGCTGTTGTCGCGCTTCCGCACGCGGCGGCAGCAGGACCAAGTGGTGGCGGCGCTGGCGGCGGGGGCGGTCGACATCGTGGTGGGCACCCACCGCCTGCTCCAGGCCGATGTGACCTTCAAGGACCTGGGGCTGGTGGTGGTGGACGAGGAACAGCGGTTTGGCGTCACCCACAAGGAACGGCTCAAACAGATGCGCGCGCTGGTCGACGTCCTCACCCTCACCGCCACGCCCATCCCGCGCACGCTGTACCTGGCGCTGACCGGGGCTCGGGACCTCAGCACCATCGAGACCCCGCCGCAGGACCGCCTGCCGGTCGAGACCCTCATTTCGCCCTACGACGAGCGGCTGATCCGCGACGCGATCCAGCGGGAACTCCAGCGCGGTGGGCAGGTGTTCTTCCTGCACAACCGGGTGTTCGACATCGAGGCGGTGGCCGACAAGCTGCGCCGCCTGGTGCCCGGCGTGCGCCTGGCCGTGGGCCACGGCCAGATGCCGGCCGACGACCTCGAGGAGGTCATGACCCTGTTTGTCAACGGCGACGCCGACGTCCTGCTGTCCACGACCATCATTGAGAGCGGCATCGACATCCCCAACGCCAACACGATCATCATTGATCGCGCCGACCGGTTCGGGCTGAGCGACCTGTACCAGTTGCGGGGCCGGGTGGGCCGCTACAAGCACCAGGCCTACGCCTACCTGCTCCTGCCCCGCCACGCCGGCCTGCTCCTCGAGGCCCGCAAGCGCATCAGCGCCATCAAACAGTTCTCCACCCCCGGCAGCGGCTTCAAGATCGCGATGCGCGACCTCGAACTGCGCGGCGCCGGCAACCTCCTGGGCAAGGAACAAAGCGGCCACATCACGGCCGTGGGCTTTGCGCTGTACTGCCAGTTGCTCGAACAGAGCGTGAAGTCGCTCAAGGGCGAGACCCCCCGCCCCATCGCGCCAGTAATCCTTCGCCTGGACTTTCTCGAGGTCGGGACGAGCGAGCCGGATCCATTCACCCACCGTCGCCGGGCCGGTCAACCTCCTCCCCCGGTTGCCGCGGGCCTGCCCAAGGCGGCGTTCCCAAGCTCCTACGTGCCGGAGGCCCAGCACCGCGTGGAGCTTTACCGCCGCCTGGCGCAGATCCGCGACCGGACGACGCTCGAGACCTTCCAGCGCGAGGTGCGCGACCGGTTCGGCTCCCCTCCGTCGGCGGTGGAACTGCTGTTCCAGGTGACCGCCCTCAAGTTGGTGGCCGCCGAGCGCAACGTGACGGCCATCGAGACCCGCGAGGACAAGGTGCTGCTGGAACGTAACGGCGATTACGTCACCATCGGGGATCGCTTCCCGCGGTTGACCAAACGGACCGCCGCCGCCCGTCTCAACGAGATCCGGCGACTGCTGCTCTCCCTCTGAACCGGTGCGGGGTCAAGGCACTTGCTCGGCCGCCGCGGGTTCTTCCGGCGCTTCGGTACCTTCCTCGGCGATCACCGGTGCAATCGCCTGCAGGCGGTCGTTCTCCTCGAGCTCGATCAGTTTCACCCCTTGCGCGTTGCGCCCGGTCTCCCGGACGTCCTTGACCGCGATGCGCACCATCTGGCCGCCAGCCGTGATCAGCATCAACTCGTCGGTGTCCCGGACGGTGAGAGCGCCGACCACGCCGCCGGTGCGCTCGGTGGTCTTCATGGTGATGATGCCCTTGCCGCCGCGCGACTGCAGGCGGTACTCGTCGAAGGGCGTGCGTTTGCCGATCCCATTCTCGCCGGCCACCAGCAGGGTGGCGTCGGCCGCGACCAGGGACATGGCGATGACGTGGTCGCCCGACTCGAGGTCGATGCCGCGCACGCCGGTGGCCGGGCGCCCCATCGACCGTACGTCCTCTTCGGGAAACCGGATGCTCATGCCGCCCTGGGTGATCAGGACCACCTCGTTCTGCCCGGTGGTGAGCTGCGCATTGATGAGCGTGTCATCGGGCTCGATCCCGATGGCGATGATGCCGCCGCGGCGGACGTTCGCGAACTCGGCGAGGGCCGTCCGCTTGACGGTCCCCTGGCGGGTGGCGAAGAAGACCTCGCCGGGTTGTTCCCAGGTGGCGTCCTCGCGGTTGGCGCCCGTCTTGCCCGCGATCGGAATGACGGCCGCGATCTTCTCCCCGCTCTGGAGCTCAAGCAGGTTGGCGATGTTGCGGCCCTTGGCGGCGCGCCCCATGTCCGGGATTTCGAGGACCCGCTCGACGTACACCCGCCCGGTGTTCGTGAAGAACATCAGGTAGTCGTGCGTGCTGGCCGTGAAGAGGTGCTCGATGAAGTCGCCGGCTTCGCCCTCGACCGCCGAGCTTTCCCGGGTGGCCATGCCGATGACGCCCTTGCCGCCGCGGCGCTGGGCCCGGTACGAGCTGACGTTGGTGCGCTTGATGAGGCCATGGTGCGACATCGTGATCACGACCGCCTCGTTGGCGATGAGGTCTTCGATGGCGATCTCGCCTTCCTCGGGCACGATCTGGGTGAGGCGCGGCGTGGCGTGCTTCTCCTTGATCGCCTGCAATTCGCTCTTGATGAGGGCGAGGACGCGCGCCTCCTTGGCCAGGATGTCGAGGAGGTCCTTGATGACCTCGAGCAGCTTCTGGTACTCGGCCGCGACCTTGTCCGATTCCAGGGCGGTGAGCTGGTAGAGGCGCAGTTCGAGGATGGCGTCCACCTGCCGCTCGGTAAGGGCGTAGCGCCCGTTCACCAGACGGGCCGGGCTGCGGATCAGGACGCCCCACGACTCCACCTGCCCCGACGCCCATTCGAAGGCCAGCAGCTTGACTTTGGCTTCCTCGCGCGATTGCGAGCTGCGGATGATGCGGATGAACTCGTCCAGGTTCGCCAGCGCGATGAGATACCCCTCGAGCACCTCGGCCCGATCCTCGGCCCGCCGCAACTGGAACCGCGTGCGCCGCAGCACCACCTCGCGCCGGTGCTCGATGTAGCAGTTGATGAGTTCCCTGAGGCTGAGTGTCTTGGGCCGGCCGTGGTCAATGGCCAGGGCGTTGACCGCAAAGCTGGTCTCCAGCGCCGTGTGCTTGAAAAGGTTGTTGATGACCACCTTCGCCACCGCGTCGCGCTTGATCTCGATGACCACCCGGGTGTGCTCATCCGACTCGTCCCGCACGGCGGTGATGTCCTTGAACTCCTTGATCTCCCCTTCGTTGACCAGGGCCGCGATGCGCTTGACCAACTCGGCCCGGTTCACGTTGAACGGGATCTGCGTGACGACGATGTGCTCGCGCCCGCCCTTGAGGGTCTCGACCCCGACCACCCCGCGGATCTTGAGCGAGCCGCGGCCGGTGCTGAAGTAATTGCGGATCCCCTCGATCCCGCAGACCACGCAGCCGGTCGGGAAGTCCGGACCGGGCACGAGCTTCATGAGCTGCCCGATGGTGACGTCCGGGTTGTCGATCTGGGCGCACACGGCGTCGATGACCTCCCCGAGGTTGTGGGGGGCCATGTTGGTGGCCATGCCCACCGCGATGCCTGTGCCGCCGTTGACCAGCAGGTTGGGAAACGCGGCCGGCAACACCACGGGTTCTTCGTGCTCCTCGTCGTAGGTCAGCACGAAATCCACCGTGTCCTGCTCCAGATCCGCCATCAGCACCGCCCCGAGATGCGTGAGGCGGGCCTCGGTGTACCGCATGGCCGCGGGCGGATCGTCCTCGATGGAACCAAAGTTGCCCTGCCCGTCCACGAGCCGCTCGCGCATCGACCACGGCTGCGCCATGTGGACGAGCGTCGGGTAGATCGCCTGGTCCCCGTGCGGGTGGTACTTGCCCATGGTCTCCCCCACGATGCGGGCGCACTTCAGGTGCTTGCGCGTCGGGAGCAGGTTCAGATCGTTGAACATCGCGAACAACAGCCGCCGCTGCGACGGCTTGAGTCCATCCCGCACGTCCGGGAGGGCGCGCGACACGATCACCGACATCGAGTAATCGAGGAACGAGTTCTTGATCTCGTCGGCGACGTTGATCTTCTCGATCTTCTCGTGAGCCGCGAAAACGGACGAACCGCCCGGCGGCGGCTCCGGAGGGGCGGGTGGTTCAGGAGTGTCAGGCATGGGGAGAGTGGAGGAACTTCAGCGCGGCGAAGCGGCTAGACATCCAGGTTCCTGACGTTCAGTGCATTGTCCTCGATGAACTGACGGCGCGGTTCCACCTCATCGCCCATCAGCGTGGTGAACATGGTCTCGGCCTCGACCGCATCGGCCAGGTCCACCCGCAGCAGCTTCCGCTTCGCGGGGTTCATCGTGGTCTCGAAAAGCTGGTCGGGATTCATCTCGCCCAACCCCTTGAAGCGCTTGATCTCCAGCCCCCGTTTGCCGACTTCCTTGACTGCGGTGAGAATCTCGGGAATGGCGAAGAGCGGCGTGACCCGCTCGTTGTCTCCTTCGCCCTCGACCAACTCGAACAGGGGATGATCCTGTGCGGCGTAGTGGGCGACGTTCAGCCCGCGCTGAGCCAGCTTCTGCAACAGTTCCTCGATCGCCTTGCTCTCGTGCAACTCGGTGTGCCGCGCCCGCCGGGTCACCCCGTTGTGGCCGTTCTTCTTCTCGGCCACGGGCTCCGGCTCCTCCTGGCCAAACAGCCGCAGGTCGGGGTTGGCCTCGCCGAACTGCCGCAGGTCCGTTTCCGTGTGGAAGTAGTGCACGGTCTCCTCGTTCCCAGCGCGCACCTTGACCAGGTGACGCGGCAGGGCATGGCTCGTCGGCTCGCGGCGCTCCACGAACTCGCCGAAGTCGCCACCGTGCCGCTGCAGGGCGCGCGCGTACTTGTCCAGGGCGGCGAGCAACTCGAGGATCTCGCCGAGCTGTTTGGGCGTGAGTTCCTTGCCATCGCCGACGTTGCGCAGGCGCACCTCGTCGGTACCGAGCTGGATGAGGATGCGATTGAGCGCGGGGTCGTCGTCGACGTACTCGACCCGTTTCTTGCGGGTGATCTGGTACAGCGGCGGCTGGGCGATGTAAACGTACCCGCGTTTGATCAGCTCCGGCATCTGCCGGTAGAAGAACGTGAGCAGGAGCGTCCGGATGTGCGAGCCGTCCACGTCGGCATCGGTCATGATGATGACCTTGTGGTAGCGGAGCTTTTCGAGGTTGAAGGCCCCCTCCCCTTCGCCGTCCCCGATGCCCGTGCCCACGGCGGTGATCATCGTCCGGATTTCGTTGTTCTGCAGGACCTTGTCCAGGCGCGCCTTCTCCACGTTGATGAGCTTCCCCCGGATCGGCAGGATCGCCTGGTAACGCCGGTCCCGGCCCTGCTTGGCCGAGCCGCCGGCGGAGTCACCCTCCACGATGTAGATCTCCGTGTTCGCCGGGTCGCGATCCGAGCAATCCGCCAGCTTGCCCGGCAGCCCGCCGCCGGTGAGGGCGCCCTTGCGCACGGTGTCCCGCGCCTTCCGGGCCGCCTCGCGCGCCCGCGCCGCGGTGAGGCCCTTGTCGACGATCTTGCGGGCCACCGCGGGGTTGGCATCGAAGTAGGTCAGCAGGCCCTCGTAAACGATCGACGCGACGATGCCGTCGATCTCGGTGTTGACCAGCTTCACCTTGGTCTGCGATTCGAAACGCGGGTTGGGGAGCTTCACGCTCAGCACGCACACCAACCCTTCGCGCACGTCATCCCCGGTGATCGCCGGGTCCTTCTCCTTGAGCAGGTTGTTCTGGCGCGCATACTGGTTCACGGCCCGGGTCAGGGCACTGCGGAACCCCGTCATGTGCGTGCCGCCGTCCGGATTCGAGATCGAGTTCGCAAAGCAGAGAATCTGGTCGTTGAAGCTGTCGTTGTACTGCAGCACGCAGTCCACGTAGACCTCCTCGTCGCGACCCTCGACCTTGACCGGGCGGTGGTCCGACAGGCTGATCGGCTTCGGGTGGAGGACCTGTCGGGTCTTGCCCAACTGCCGCACGAACTCCTCGATGCCTTCCCGGAAGTAGAACCGCTCGGTCCGTTCGGCCCGCTCGTCGGTCAGGGTGATTTCGAGTCCCGGGTTCAGAAAGGCCAGCTCGCGCAACCGCGAAGCCAGAAGTTCGAACTTGAACTCGGTCGTGAGCGTGAAGATCTCGGCGTCCGGCTTGAAAGTGATGAGCGTGCCCCGCTGCTTGGATTTCCCGATGATCTCGAGCTTCCGGGTCGTCTGGCCCCGGGCGAACTCCATGAAATGCACCTCGCCCTCCCGGCACACCTCGACCTTGAACCACTCGGACAGGGCGTTGACGCACTTGGCCCCCACGCCGTGCAGTCCGCCCGAGTACTTGTAGGCGCCCTGGCCGAACTTGCCGCCGGCGTGCAGATTGGTGAGGACCAGTTCCACGGCCGGGATCTTCCACTTCGGATGGATGTCGACCGGAATGCCCCGGCCATCGTCCCGGATCGAACACGAACCGTCGACGTGGAGCGTCACGGCAATCCGGCCGCAATACCCCGCGAGGTGCTCGTCGATCGAGTTGTCCAGCACCTCGAAAACACAGTGGTGCAACCCGCGTTCGTCCGGGTCGCCGATGTACATCCCTGGCCGCTTACGGACCGCCTCCAACCCTTCCAGTTTGTCGATCTTGGATGCGTCGTACTTCTCGGTCGCGATCTCGGTGTTTGCCATAGGCACGAATACTCAGCAACATACTGTTGCTGAAGAGGTTGAAGAAGCGTCTGAAAGGACCTTCTCAACTCGGCCAGAAGTGTAGCGGCCAGCAGGGAGACACTCAATGCGAAACTTCGCCCCACCACAATCAGTTGTGGCAGCTCAGCGCGGCGGCAGGATTAGTGGTGGATTCGTTCCACCGAACCCGCGTACGCAGCCTGCCGAACTCCGCCGCCCGACGCCCAACCCATCACCGGCGTGATCGGATGGGCGGGCGTAACGCCGGCCGCTCCGCACTTGCGTGCCCGCCGGACTCGCTTTGGGGCATGCATCCCCTCGCCCCAATTCCCGCTGTTCGCAGTCTGCGGAGGATTCAGGGGAAGGGGGTTTCTCCGCCGATTACGGACATCGGGGATTAGGGGAAAGCCGGAGATCCCCTCAGCCCAATTCCCGATGTTCGCAATCTGCGGAGGATTCAGGGAAGGGTGGTTTCTCCGCCGATTACGGACATCGGGGATTAGGGGAAAACCGGAGATCCCCTCAGCCCAATTCCCGATGTTCGCAATCTGCGGAGGATTCAAGGGAAGGGTGGTTTCTCCGCCGATTACGGACATCGGGGATTACGCGGAGGCGGAGACTCCCTCCTCCCAATTCCCGATGTTCGCAATCTGCGGAGGATTCAGGGGAAGGGGGCTTCTCCGCCGATTACGAACATAGGGGATTACGCGGAGGCGGAGATTCCCTCCTCCCAATTCCCGATGTCCGTAATCTGCGGAGGATTCCAGAGGGTGGGGGGTTTCTCCGCCGATTACGAACATAGGGGATTGCGGGGAAGCCGAAGATTCCCTCGGCCCAATTCCCGATGTTCGAAATCTGCGGAGGATTCAGGGGAAGGGGGCTTCTCCGCCGATTACGAACATAGGGGATCTGCCCTCCGCATCCCGGTCCATGGAGAGCGCGGGGGGTCAAGCAGGCGCAACCGGCCCAAACATGGCCGCCAGGCGCAGGATGCACGGAGGCCACACCTTTGGCATCGATGCCATCTGCGGTTCACCAGAGCTTCGGACTTTGGCCGCGTCGTCGCCTCAGGCGGCGGCGGGGCTGTAGTTCTTCCACTCGATGCCCCCCACCCGCTTCAGGGCATACCCCACTTCGGCGAGGTAATCGCCGTAACAGACGACGGTGTGGAATCCCTCCATCTCGCGGGTCAACGCCTGCCAATCGCCCTCGATCGCAATGTCCATCTGCGACCGGCACATGGCGAAGTTCGGGGAATCGACGATCCGGGCGCGGAACCCAAACCATTTGGTGCACCGCAGATTCGGAATCAGGCAGGTGATGAGCTGCCCGCGCCGATACTCGACCTTCGTCGCCGCCCCGTAATCCGACTCGTAATGCGTCATGAGCGTGGTCGGCTCGAAGTCGCGCCCGTTCATCTTCCGGGGCGCGGCGCAGTGGGCCAGCGTGAGCACCCCGTGATGGGGGAAGTGCGAGTTGCAGACGAAGGAGGGCTTGTTGCTGATCCAGCGGAGCAACACGCCGGGGAGCGTGTGGGTGTAGTCCGTGTGGCAGAAGGCAGTCAGGCCCATGTCGTTGAGCAGGCTCAGGGCCAGGCAGGGCGGGGTGTCCAGCACGGGGATCAAGCCCCCCATGCAGTTCGCGACCCCCAGGTTGGTGCAGCGGTGCTCCTGCATCAGTTCCTGGATGACCCGCAGCGCCAGAAAGGTGTTCACCACAAACCGCCGCTCAGTTTCCAGCGCGACGTTGGGCAGCGCGATCAACTCGTCTGCCAGCCGTTCCGCCTCGCGCACAGCGGCCGCCTCCGACCGCACGCGGTCCAGCCGCGGACGGAGATCGTCAGGCGGAACGATCGCCATCTCGTAGCCCCACACATCCCGAGCGTGCGCGGGACTGAGCTCGCGCGCGGGGCGGCTGTAGAAGTCGGTACCCCCGAGCGCCAGCATGCGGGTGCCCCGCGCGTTCTGGAGCCCGTAGAGCGCGCGCAACCGCCAAAGCACATCGACGTATTCGTCCACGACGACATCGTCGAAGTCCAGGTGCGGTTCGGCCTTCACATCCTCGCTCTTTCGGAGCAGGCGCCAATGGGCGATCTCATACCACAGGTACACCGGGCCGGACTTGTGCCGGACGAACAGCAGCGTGGGCTTGCCCGAAGCTGCCAACATCTCGATCCATTGCTGAGCGCCGCTGGCGCCATACACCAACAGCACGTCCGTGTCCGCTTCGGCGGCTGCCCGCGCCTCCGCGTCGCGGTTGATCCGCGTCAACGGCTCGATCTGCAGCGGAAAGCCGGCTTGACCGGCGAGCACCTCGAGTTCGCGCCCGATCCGGTCGCACTCGCGGTCGACGTCCGCGGGCGACTGCAACCCGCCGTAGGATCGCCAGCTCGTCTTCTCGCGCGGCTGGTCCAGGTGATACACCAGAACCGGTTTGACCCGCAGCGGCCGGCCGTACGGCAAGGGCGCTCCCGCCACCACCCCGGAGGGCACCGCGCGCACCGGCCAGACCCCGAGCCACGCCAGCGCGCCCAGCATTGCCCCGGTCCCGGTGCGACCCAGGAAACTGCGCCGGTTCAAGCCGGATGGCGTCGGCGTGAGGGCGGAACACGCCGGCCGCACGCCTGCACAGTGGTCAGAAGCAGGCTGGAGGCCTGCACCACACAACAGAGATGAGGAGGAGGGAACGGTGTGCATAAAGTCAGGACGCAGGACACGGGAAGCTCAGAAGCGGGCTTGACATGAGCCGATTGCAGACCCGCGAGCTCCTTCTGTAAAGGTCAAACACGACTTGAGGTTGTTCCCGTGAAGGCGACCCCCTGGTGACACCGGTGCCCCTGCCTTCGCGGTCAGCGGAGAACTGCACGCCAACGTCGGCCCGCTTGGGGCGAACCGCGTCAGCATCCGGTCCGTCCCCACCGGACGTTCCATCCACCACCCGAGGTCGCGGACCTCGCCGGCTGATTTGGCCTGAGTCGCCCGAGTCACTAGCGCCGGTCGTTCTTTCCGTCCGTCGTTCGTCATGGTCCTTCCGTCTCCCCTTTCCTGCTTCGCTCCGCTCCCCGCGCACGACCCCACTTCCTCGCTCCTACAGACGCTCTCGCTCTGGTCGGGCGGCAGTTCGGACCTCCGCCGTACGGAAGGAGCTCCGGACTTCCTGCCCAGCAGTCGGTGGTTCGCAACACAACGCAGGTGGCGTGCTGCGGGCTTGACGCCGGGCGGCAGGATGCCGCCTTCACCGGCAGCCTCGAACCGTACGTTGGCACAGATAAGGCTTAGTAGCGGAGTTGACTGACAGGAAGCGCGTCGGGGGAAGAGCAACACCAGTGCGCCGTCATGAAAGCCCGGATACCACTCCGAATTCCCAACCCCGCCCGGCGGGCGAAAGGCTTCACTCTTCTCGAACTGCTGGTCGTGATCGCGGTCATCGCGATCCTGACCGGCCTGCTGCTGCCAGTGCTGCACCGCGCCAAGCAGTCGGCCCATCTGACCGTCTGCCGGAACAACCTGCGGCAGTGGGGCCTGGCGCTGCGCCTGTATGTGGACGAGCACGGCTGCTACGTGCCTTACAGCATGGATCATCCCGGGTCCGGGCTCCACTCGCAGCGTTGGCACGCGCGTCTGGCGCGAACCGTCGGCGTTCCCGATCTGCGCTGGACGTACGAACCCCCCTACGAGACGCCGCCCGCCAAAGGCATTCAGATGTGTCCCGGCCTCACCAGTACGCCGCGGAGCCGTGCCGGTGGCTGGATCCGGGGGGTGGGGTGCTATGGCTACAACGATGGCGGTTCGGGCAGCGGAAAGCTGGGTCTGGGAGCCGAACCCATTGATTACACCCGGCATACGTTCGACACTCCGCTCGACACGCCGGAGAACCTGCGGTTCACGCGCGAAAACCAGGTGGTGGCACCGCACGACATGATCGCCATCGGGGATGCCCTCATCGGCTGGGGTTTTTGGGGCATGGCCGACGACAACGCCGCCTGGGCGTGGGACGACCTGAGGCCGCTCTCGCCCATGGCGGCTGCGGCCGTGGGCTTTGGCTCGGTGGCGGCTTTCACGCCGGAAGACATCAAGGCCATCCGGGCGGTCGTCGCGCGGCGGCATGGCGGGCGCTGGAACATGGTCTTCTGCGATGGGCACGTGGAGATCGGCAAGACGGCCGACTGGTTTGACCTCCGCAAGGCCGCCATTCGCAAGCGTTGGAACCGCGACAACCTGCCGCACCCCCGCTCCGGCCGTGAGGGGCGAGTCAAGCTGGTGCGGCGGTCGTCAGACCACGACGACTTTGGAGGCAGGCCGCCTCTCGCTGAGGAGCGGCACGGCTGAAGCGCTCGCACGCTCCACACGCTCCGCGCCCCCGCCGCTCGGCAGCCGCAACGCATCGGAAGCAATCCCCGCTGTTCGTAATCGGCGGAGAAACTCCCGACTCCAGATCCTCCACCGATTACGAACATCGGGGATTGCCGTGAGAGTATCTCCGGCTTCTCCGAATCCCTCGCGTCTTGCATTCGACTTGAAACCCGCCGCCGCTACAGTCTCCTCCCAGTACCGATGACCACCGCGCCATTCCGCTCCTCGCTAGCCCTCCTCACCGCAGGAGTCCTGCTGGCCCCCACCTGGCTCGGTGCCGGTGAAATCCAGCCCGCCGCCGACGCGCCGCAACCCTTGTCGCCCGAAGAAAGCGTGCGGCGGTTCCAGTTGCCGCCCGAGTTCCGGATCGAGTGCGTCGCCAGCGAACCGCTCGTGGCGGACCCCACCGACGCCGCGTTCGATGCCCACGGGCGGTTGTTCGTCTGCAGAATTGCGGCTACAACCTCGAAGGCCACTACGACATCCAAGAGCTGAACCAGACCGGCGCGCTCGACACCCAGGTCCGCCGCATCCCGGCCAACCCGGATGCCCTGGCCCGCGCCGAGCGCGAATCGCACGGCACCGTGAAGCTCCTCGAGGACACCGACGGCGACGGCCGCATGGACCGCCTGACCGTCTGGGCCAACGACCTGCCCCCCTGCTACGGCGTCGTGCCCGCCCGCGAAGGGGTCATCGTCCTCTGCGCCCCGCACATCGTTTACTTGGGCGACCCCGACGGCGACGGCCGGCCTGAGATCCGCGAAACCCTGTTCACCGGTTTCGGCGTAGGCGAGATGTGGACGCGCATCAGCAACCCCCAGTGGGGCGTCGACAACTGGATCTACGCCGCCTGCGGCGAGGGCAGCGACGGCACCATCCACGGACCGCACCTCCCCGCACCCGTCCGCCTGGGCCGTACGGGCTTCCGGTTCAAACCAGACGGCAGTCGATTGGAGCCGGTCTCCGGCGGCACGGCGGGCTTCGGGCTCGCGTTGGATGACTGGGATGAACGCTTCCTCGTCACGAATCAGGAGCACGCGCTGCACGTGGCGCCCTTGCCCTACCATTACCTGGCACGGAACCCCCACTCCCCCACCCCGCGGCTGGTCAACAACATCTCCGCCTACGGTCATCCGGCCCAAGTCCATCCCACCGCCCCGCCCGATCCCTGGCGACTCCAACGCAGCTTGCAGCCCGAATGGGTCAAGTTCTACGGGGCTGCCGAAACGACGATGGGCCTCGTCACGGCGGCCTGCGCACCGTTCATCTACCGCGCCGACGCCTTTCCGCCCGAGTATCGTGGCGCCCATTTCTCGTGCGAATGCGCCTACAATCTCGTCCACCTCTGCCGCCTGGAACCCGCGGGAGCTTCCTTCAAGGCCGTGCGCGCCCTGCCGGACCGTGAGTTCCTCACATCCACCGAGCAGTGGTTCCGCCCGGTCAACCTCACCGACGGCCCGGACGGCGCGCTCTACATCGTGGACATGTACCGCGAGATCATCGAGGACTACTCGGCCATCCCGCGCTACCTGCAGCAACAGTATGGCCTGATCCACGGCGCCGATCGCGGCCGTATCTGGCGGGTCGTCTATGCCCCCGAAGACTCGCCTCGAACGGTCCCCACCCGCTTGGACCAACCGCTAGCCCGCGTGCCCACCGCGGCCCTCGTGAATGAACTCGTCAGCAGCAACGCCTGGCGCCGCCTCACCGCCCAGCGCCTCCTGCTCGAACGCAATGACCGTTCTGCCATCGCCACCCTCACCCGTCTGCTCCATGACCGCCCCACGCCCACCGCCCGCCTGCATGCGCTTCACACCCTCGCCGGCTTCGCGGCCCTCGATCCGGACCACCTTGCCCTCTGCCTCGAGGACGCCCACCCGGGTGTTCGCCGACACGCCCTCCCCTTGGCCGAGCCTCACCTCGACCGGACCCCCTCGCTCCTCGCTCGCGTCCTGACTCTGACCCAGGATCCCTCGCCAGCCGTTCGCCTCCAACTCGCCTTCACCCTGGGCGAAACCTGCACTCCCCGGCGCTTCACCGCCCTCGCTGAACTCGCCGCCCAGGCCGGCGCCGATCCCTGGATGCAGGCCGCCCTCCTCAGCTCGGTCCCCACCGGCGCCCCTGAGCTCCTGCGCACCCTGCTCGCTGACTCCCCGCTTCCTGGTCAGAGCCAACATCTCGTCCGCCCCCTCGCCGCCGTGATCGGCTCGCGCCAACACCCGCCCGAGCTGACCGCCTGCCTGCGCCTCCTCGCCAATCCCACCGCAACACCCCCCGCCGCGGTTCAAACCGAGGCGCTCACCGGCCTGGCCGAGGGCTTGCGTCGCGGCAAGACGCTGGCCTTCACCGACCCCGACGGCCTGGCCGCGCTGGGCCAACTCCTGGTCCAAGCCGCGCCCGCCACGCGTCGCCTGGTACTCCAGGTGGCCGGCCTGCTCCAGGCCACCAGCGCGCCGGCCATCCTCGCCCCATTCCGCGAAGCTGCTCGGGAAGCCCTGGACACCGAACGTCCCCTCGAACAGCGCCTCGACGCCATCGCACTCCTGGCCCACGCCCCGTTCTCGCTCCTCGAACCCGCCGGCCGGCAACTGCTCGCCGCCAGTCAACCCCTCGACCTCCAACTGGCCACCTTCAGCGCCCTCCACCTCGCGGATGACCCGGGCGTCGGCCCCTTGCTGCTGGCCGGTTGGAACCACTACTCGCCCCAGGCCCAAGCCGCCGCCCTCGACGCCCTCTTCCGACGACAGGACCGCTTGAAATCCCTGCTGACCGCCATCGAGCAGAAGTCCATCCCCGTGCCCGGCTTCGATGCCGGACGCCGCAATCAGTTGCTCACTAACCCCGACGCCGATATCCGCCGTCGCGCCGAAACCCTCCTCTCCCACGCGCCCGTTGCTCCCGACCGCCAACCCCTGCTCGACCGCTACCAGCAGGCGCTGTCCGGTCCCCGCGATCCGGCCCGCGGCCGGGAGGTGTTCCTCGCCAACTGTTCAAGCTGCCACCAACTCGAAGGCATCGGCATCGTCCGCGGACCGGAACTCATCGCCGCCACCCAGGGCCGCGCCGACGAGACGCTCCTCCTCGACATCCTTGAACCCAGCGCCCAGATCACCGTCGGCTATCGCACCTATCAGATCGTCACCCAGGACGGCGCCATCTTCAGCGGCATCCTCACCGGCGAGTCCGCCACCAGTGTCACGCTGCCGGATGAAGACGGATTTCCCCAGACCCTCCTCCGCAAGGACATCGCCTCGATGGAAGCCTCGGATGTCTCGATCATGCCGGGCAACTTCGCCGATGTGCTCGAACCCGCGGCGGTGGCCGATCTCCTCGCCTACTTGCGTGCCGTCCCCCACGCCGGCCCCGGCCCTGTCCTCACCCTCTTCGACGATGACCCCGGCTTCGCGAATCTGCTGACCGAAGGCGAAGGCGCTGCTGCGGTCGTGACCACCGAGCGTTACGCCGGCACCGCCGCCCTGGTCATCACACCACCCCAGCGCTTCGCCGCCCAGCTCGGCACCTGGAACTATCCCATCGTCGAGCATCCCCAGCCGGGCAGCTATCGGTACCTGCGCTTCGCGTGGAAGGCGCCCGCGGCCACAGGGGTCATGCTCGAACTGGCAGCCTCCGGTGAATGGCCTCCTGCCGACCAACCGCTGCGCCGTTACGTGGCCGGTCACAACACCACCGGCTGGGCCGCTTGTTCCCTGGCGAACCAACCGCCCGCAGACTGGGTGGTGGTGACCGTGGACCTGTGGCGCGACTTCGGCACTTTCACCCTCACCGGCCTGGCCCCCACCGCCCTGGGCGGTCCGGCGTACTTCGACCAGATCCAACTCCTCCAGGGACTCGCTCCCGCGGAACCCGTTTCAATCGCCGCGCCGCGGTAGCCCGCTCGAGAGTGTGCCGTCTTCCAGCGGCGCCCTTCCTCAGCCCCGTTGCTGCGGTGCTCCCCCCGTCCCTCACGAAAAGCGGCAGTGAACCGCGCGCACTCCAGACGCTCCGCGATCTCCCCATCGTCCGACACGCGCAACGCGTTTGGAGTGCGGCGACTTCCAGCGGCGCTTTTCGTCCCCCCATCCCGTCGGCCCTTGCCGGCCCACCCAATCCGCACTTGCGAGCCTGCCGCTCCGGGGGCAGCCTCGCGCCAGTTCTAATCTGCATACCCGCCATGAAGACAACCGTCCATCCACGAACCCCCCGCCGGGCCGGTCTCCTCGCCGCCCTCGCCGCCGCTTGTCTCCTCGTTCCCCTGCCCGCCCCAGCCGCCGATGCCGAGACCCCGCTCCGCATCATCTGCTTTGGCGCGCACCCCGACGACTGCGAGATCCAGGTCGGCGGAACCGCCGCCCTCTGGGCCGCCAAAGGCCACAAGGTCAAACTCGTCTCCGTCACCAACGGCGACATCGGCCACTGGCGCGAAGCCGGCGGCCCCCTCGCCCGGCGCCGCACCGCCGAGGTCGAAGCCGCCGCCCGCGTCCTCGGCGTGGACACCCAGGTGCTCGACATCCACGATGGCGAACTCCTGCCCACCCTCGAGAACCGCCGCCTCATCACCCGCCTCATCCGCGAGTGGCAGGCCGACATCGTCATGGGACCGCGCCCGAACGACTACCACCCCGATCACCGCTACCTGGGCGTGCTCGTCCAGGACGCCGCGTACATGGTCACCGTCCCGTTCTTCTGCCCGGACGTCCCGCACCTCAAACGCAACCCGGCGTTCTTCTACTTCCCGGACAACTTCAAAAAACCCAACCCCTTCCAGCCGGATATTGTGGTCGCGGTGGATTCGGTCATGGACCGCAAGCTCGAGGCCCTCAGCAAATTGGTCTCCCAGTTTCACGAGGGCGGCGCCAACGGCGGACCGGAACTCGCCGACCCCGCCAAGTTCGACGAACGCGACCGCGCCGTGAAGGACTGGTTTCGCACCCGCAACCAACGGCTCGCCGACCGCTTCCGCTCCCAGCTCGTCGACTGGTATGGCGCCGACCGCGGCGGCCAGGTGAAGTACGCCGAGGCCTTCGAGCTCTGCGAATACGGCGCGCAACCCGACCGGGAAACCCTGAAGAAGCTCTTCCCCATCACCACCGACTAACCTCCCCACCCCACCCTCCCACCGTCCCACCGTCCCACCATCCCACCATCCCAGCCATCCCTCACCATCCCACCATCCCACCATCCCACCATCCCACCATCCCACCATCCCACCGTCTCACCGTCGCACCGTCCCACCGTCCCACCGTCCCACCGTCCCACCGTCCCACCGTCTCACCGTCTCACCGTCCCACTGTCGCACCGCCCCACCGTCCCCCACCATGAGCCTGCACGAACGCGCTGGAAAACTGCCCACCCGGGCGATGTTGATTGACCCGGACCGCCTCGCCCGCGACTTCGAGAAGCGATCCCCCGAACCCCTCGCCGACGGCAAGCAGGTCAGCTTCGGTACCAGCGGTCACCGCGGCTCCCCCTTCGCCGGCACCTTCACCCGCGCCCATATTCTCGCCGTCACCCAAGCCATCTGCGACGTGCGCCGTCGCGCCGGCATCACAGGCCCGCTGTTCCTGGCCAAAGACACTCACGGCGCCTCGGTCTACGCCGAACAGGCGGCCCTCGAGGTCCTCGCGGCCAACGGCGTCCAGACCCTCACCCAAACCGGCGGCGGCTTCACCCCCACCCCGGCCGTGTCCCGCGCGATCCTCCGTTACAACCGCGGCCGCCAAACCGGCCTGGCCGACGGACTCATCCTCACCCCGTCGCACAACCCCCCCCAGGACGGCGGCATCAAGTACAACCCGCCCAACGGCGGCCCCGCCGAAACCGACGTCACCCGCGCCATCGAGCAGCGGGCCAACGCCCTGCTCAAAGGCGACAACCGCGAGGTCAAGCGCATCCCCTACTCCCGCGCCACGCGCGCGGACTCAACCCATGCCTTCGACTACGTGACGCCCTACCTCGAGGACCTCGACCTCGCCCTCAACCTCGAGGCCATCCGCGCCGCCGGCATCAAGCTCGGCGTCGATCCCCTCGGCGGCGCTTCCCTCGCCTACTGGGATCCCCTCGCCGAACGATACGGACTCGACCTCACGGTCCTCAATCGCAAGGTGGATCCCACCTTCCGCTTCATGACCCTCGATCATGACGGCGTGATCCGCATGGACTGCTCCAGCAAGTACGCCATGGCCGGCCTCGTCCGCATGAAGGACCGCTTCGACATCGCCTGGGGCTGCGATCCGGACGCCGACCGCCACGGCATCGTGACCCCCTTCGCCGGCTTGCTGAACCCGAACCACTTCCTGTCCGTGGCGGTGGATTACCTCGTGACGCATCGCCCCAACTGGCCCGCCGCCGCGGCCATCGGCAAAACCCTCGTCAGCAGCAGCCTCCTCGACAAGGTCGCCGCCGCGCAGCGGCGCAAGCTGTGCGAAGTGCCGGTCGGCTTCAAGTGGTTCGTCCCCGGCCTGTTTTCCGGAACCCTCTGCTTCGGCGGCGAGGAGAGCGCCGGCGCCAGTTTCCTGGCGCGCAACGGGACCGTCTGGACCACCGACAAGGACGGCCTCCTGCTCGGCTTGTTGGCGGCCGAGATCACGGCGGTCACGCGCCACGAACCCGGCTACTATTACCACCAACTCACCCGCCGCCACGGCGCCACGTTCTACAAGCGCGTGGATGAACCGCTCGACCCGGACCAGACGCCCCGCTTCCAGAAACTCACCGCCCAGCACGTCGCCGCCACCCAACTCGCCGGCGATCGCATCCGCCAGAAGCTGACCCACGCCCCCGGCAACGACGCGCCCCTCGGTGGCCTCAAGGTCGTCACCGACCGCGGCTGGTTCGCCGCCCGCCCTTCGGGCACCGAACCCAAGTTCAAGTTGTATGCCGAAAGCCTCGTGGGCGCGGACCACCT
This sequence comes from Verrucomicrobiales bacterium, assembly GCA_015075445.1. Lineage (GTDB taxonomy): Bacteria > Verrucomicrobiota > Verrucomicrobiia > Limisphaerales > J093 > DSVZ01. The sequence continues at coordinate 59,972 of JABTUJ010000018.1, read as the reverse complement.
CGACGCCCTGCTCACCGACGCCCGCCGCATCATCCAGGACAGCCTCGCCGCCGTCACCGCCCGCGCTTGAGAAGGCTGCCCATGGACTCCTCCATCCCCGGTGGGTCGGTGGTCCCTCCCCTGTTCGATCTCCAGATCAACGGCTTCGCCGGCGTGGACTTCCAGACCCCGCATGTCCGTCCCGACGAACTGCTACGCGCCGTCCGCGGCCTGCGCGCCAACGGCTGCACGCGCTTCCTGCTCACCCTCATCACCGATCGCTGGGACTCGCTCCTCGCCAAACTGCGCCAGCTCCGCCAGACCCGGGACAGCTCACCCGAACTGCGCGCGGCCATCGCCGGCTGGCATCTGGAAGGCCCGTTCCTCTCCAGCGAACCCGCCTACCACGGCGCCCACAACCCCGCCTGGATGCTCGACCCCACCCCAAACCATTTCAGCGAACTCCGCGTCGCCACCGGCGATGACCTCGTCCTGCTCACCCTGGCCCCGGAACGGGGCGGCGCCCTCGACGCCATCGCGCTGGCGGTCTCGCTCGGTTTCAAGGTCAGCCTCGGTCACACCAACGCCCCGGCCACCTGCCTTCGCGAAGCCGCGGCCGCCGGCGCCACCGGCTTTACCCACCTCGGCAACGCCTGCCCCCAAACCCTCGACCGCCACGACAACATCCTCTGGCGCGTCCTCGAAACCCCCGGCCTGAACATCAGCCTCATCGCCGACCAACGCCACGTCTCCCCGCCCCTCTTCCGCCTCCTCCATCGCCTGATCCCCGGCGACCGCATCTTCTACACGACCGACGCCATGGCCGCGGCTGGCGCCCCGCCCGGACGTTACCACCTCGGCCCTCTCGAACTCGAAGTGGGTCCCGACCGTATCGTGCGCGAACCGGGCAAGACCCACTTCGCCGGCTCCGCCACCACGCCCGTCGAGGCCGTGTTCCATGCGGCCACGATGCTCGGCGTTTCCTGGCGCGAGACCTGGCAACGCCTTTCGGACCTCCCCGCTCGCTGGCTGGGACTCCCCACGCCGGACCCCGCCGCGGCCAATGCCCCCCGTTGCGAAGTCCGCGTGTCCCCCGCCGGCCAATTGGAAGCCCTCCGCGCCGTGCTGCCCGAACCCCTGCCCGCGTAACCACCACCTCCCGGCCGCAGGCCGTAACCACCCCAGCCTGGAAATCTCGCACGCATTGTAGGCGCCGACGTGAGGAGGCGAAGGGGGTTGCCCCTGGTTCACAACGCCTCCTCACGTCGGCGCCGACAGTCTGCCGCGGTTTCATGCCGGACAACGTGTCTTGCGGTTCGAGAACTCTGGACGCGAGACCCTCGACCCGACCCCACCCCGTTGTTGACCCGCGCCCCGCGGAGGTTTAGATAAGCACCGTGAACTCTCCTCTGAAGCCTAACTTCCACAACACCCGCGCGCCGCTCTCCCTGAACCGGTGGTGCAGGCTGCCAGCCTGCCGCTTCCGCACTTCATGGCCAACCAACCTCACCCCTCGCCCCAGATCGCTCTTCACCGGTCTTGCCCTCTTCGCGGCCACCCTCGGCCTCCTCGCCCAAGACCTCAGCTTCACCGTCCAGGGCCGTCTGACCGAGACCGGCAAACCCGCCGAGGGCCTGTACGACTTCCACTTCACCCTCCTGGACGGTCCCGACGGCGACGCTCTGGACGACCGCCTGCAGCCGGAAGTGCGCGTGCAGGACGGCCTCTTTGCCACCACCGTCACGTTCCGCCCCGCGTTCTTCGACGTCTTCGTGCTTGCCGACGACGAACTCCGGGACCGCGCCCGCTTCTTGCGTGTGGCCGTGCGCCCATCCGAAGCCGCCGCTTCCCTTCAACAGCACGCCGGACGCGCGGTCGGCATCGCCAGCCCCGCCGCACCCCTGCCGGGGTTTGTGACCGTGCAACCCGCCATCCGCCTGACCCCGGCGCCCACCGCCATCCACGCCGCCGCGGCCGCCTCCGTCACCCCCGGCGCGGTCACCCCCTCCTTGTTGGTGGGCACCGCCTTGCCTTCGACAGTGAGCGGCCTGGTCAGCGTCCAGGCAGGTAGCCGGTTCGCCGTCGTCCCTGCCCCCGCACCCGCCTGGCTGCTCGCGGGCAACGCAGCCACGACCCCCACCAATTTCCTGGGCACCACCGACAACCGTCCGCTCGACCTGCGGGTCAACCAGCAACGGGCCCTCCGCCTCGAACCCGCCAGCCCCAGCCCAAATCTCATCGGCGGCGCCGCGGACAACACCGTGACGGGAGCCGCGGGCGCCGTGATCGGCGGCGGCGGCAACAGCGCGGAACCGAACCTGGCGCACGCGAACTACGTGTTCATCGGCGGTGGCTCCAGCAACCTGGCCAGCGGTCTGGCCGCGGTCGTCGGCGGCGGCGTGGGCAATGCCGCCACCAACAGTCATGCGGCCGTTGGCGGCGGCTGGCAGAATCTGGCCGGCGGAGCGGCGTCCACCATCGCGGGGGGCGCCTCCAACCAGACCGCGGGCGACTTCGCCAATATCGGTGGCGGCCAGCACAACACGACGTCCGGCAACGCCGCCACCATCGCCGGCGGCCAGGACAACTCGAGCGCCCTGGACCAATCCACCGTCGGCGGCGGCGGCGGCAACGACGCCGCCGGTGTGGGCGCCACCATCGGCGGCGGCATCGGCAACCGCGCTCACCTCGACCTCGCCACCGTCAGCGGCGGCGGCGAGAACTGGGCACGCGAATTCGGCGCGACCGTGGCCGGCGGTGTCGGCAACAACGCCCACGGCACCCAGTCGTCCGTCGGCGGTGGTGAAGCCAATGTGGCGACCGGACCATTTGCGATCATCCCGGGCGGCCAGCAGGCCCGGGCCTCACAGCATGGTCAGATGGCCCAGGCCGCCGGGGCTTTCACCCTCCAGGGCGACGCCCAGTCTTCCGTGTTCGTCCTGCGCGCCGCCACCGCCCCTGGCCAACCGCTCGCCGTCCTGAGCCTGGACGGCCAGAGCGCACCGCTCCGCATCGAGCTGAACCGGACATTGACCTTCGACATCCTCATCGCCGGCCGCAGCGCCGGCGTGCCACCCAACTTCGCGATCTCCGGCGGGTACCACGCCCGAGGCGTCATCCAAAACACCGGCGGCACCGTCGCCTTCGTCGGTACCCCCACCGTGCTCGAACTCGGCGAAGACGATCCCGCGTGGGGAATCACCCTGGCCACCGGCCCCGACCACCTGATCATCCAGGCAAACAGCGCGGCCACGCCGGACAGTGTCCGCTGGGTGGCCCGTGTCCAGACCGCCGAGGTCGCGTGGTGACTCCCCGATCAACCCTTGTTCAACCCGCCATGAACGCCCTCCTCCGCTCGTTCGCCGCGGCCTCCCTGACCTGGGGACTCACGGTTCAAGCCGAAGACGCCCCCCGCTTCGCCCTCGACTGGGTCAGCGTGGACAATGGCGCCGGCACCGCCCTCAGCGCGAACTACGCGGTGCACCTCACCCTGGGTCAACCCGACGTCGGCACGGCCCGCGGCGGCCCGTTCGAACTGCACCTGGGCTTCTGGCCCGGACCCTGGCCCCCGGCGACGCGCCCCGTCCTTTCCGCCACCCTCGCGAACCAGGAACTGGTTCTCACCTGGCCGGCCGCGGCCGGTCCGCTCGTCCTCGAACGTACGCCGGCTCTCGGCCACACCGTCGCTTGGGAAACCGTACCGGCGACACCCGTCCAGGTCGGCGACCACCTCCAGCTCACCCTGCCCCGCGATCCCGGATCGGCCTTCTTCCGCCTGCGCACGGCCACCCCGCCATGAACCCCGACAGGTGAGTAGCCACCCGTTCGGCATGACCGACGGAGGACCCGGATCATGAACAGGCGAATGGGGACAGACGAATGAACAGGCTGGAAAAAGTACTCGCCTGTCCCCATTCGCCTGTCCCCATTCGCCTGTCGGATGGTCGTCGGCGCATGCCCCCCGCCGTGCCCCCGCCTGTCGCCCCCGCACTCCCATTCCAGTTTACGGAGCCAGCCCTCGCGGGGTGGGGTCCGGCACGCCCTGTCGCAACAGCAGGTCGTGCCCCCGCATCACGACGTCCCGGCCGTGTTCGGCGCGCAACCGGTCCACCACGTCCGCCAGGCGCCGGCGGGCCTCGCGCTGCTGGGCGGACCGATCCAACGGCAGTTCGGCGCCAAATCGCCCGTCGTAGAGATTGGACAGCTTGAGCGCCACCAACCGGAGGCTGACGCGCCGTCGCCACGCCCGCCGCAACATCAGACCCAGCCGCCCGTACACGTCGGTCTCGAGATCCGTCGGCTCGACCAGGCTCTCGTTCACCTGATCCTCGGTCCGGTCGTTGTAGCGCACCTTCACCATCAGCGTCGCACCTCCGGCAATCCGCCGGGCCTGAAACCATAGGTGATCCGCCAGCGGAGCGTGGCCTCAGAGACAGCTCGTCGGTCTGGTCCTGCAGGAATCTCCTGCTGGCTGCTGTCTTCCAGCCCGGCGCATTCGCCGGCACCACCGGCCGGTCATCCAGACCGCGCGCAAACCGGTGGATCTGCGGCGCCGCACGCCCCAGCACCAGCGACAGCCACTCGACGGGCGTCTCTCCGCGATGTGGCCAGATAGGCCTGACCCGCCAGGCCCGCGGCGTTCAGCCGGGCCGCCGTCTGGGGCCCGATCCCGGGCAGCCACCGGTTGGGCAGCGGATGGAGAAAGGCGATCTCCTCACCCGGCGGCACGAACTTGAACGCCGCCGGCTTCCCGAGCTTGGACGCGATCTGGCTGACGAGCTTGTTCGCGCCGATGCCCAGCGACCGTGATCTTCAGCGGCGCCTGCCGGATGGCGTCGCGAATGGTCCGCTTTCGACAGCCGGGCGCCGCACGCCCCGCAGATCGCGGTACCCTTCGTCAATCGAGGTGATCTCGACGTTCGGCGTGAAATCGTCGGCGTAGCTGAACATCCACCGCGAGAACTGCTCGTACTTGTCGAAGTCCCCGGGCAACAGGATGAGCTGGGGACAAAGCTGGCGGGCCCGGACACTTGGCATGGGCGTGTAGACCCCGAAACGCCGGGCCTCGTAGCTGGCGCTGGCAATGATGCCCCGCCGTTCGCCCCCGACGGCCACGGGCTTGCCCCGCAGCCGGGGATCGGCCGCCTGCTCCACCGCCGCGAAAAACGCGTCGGCGTCAAGGTGAGTCACCGGTTCGCGCAAAGCGAATGCAGAATGCAGAATGTAGAAGGAGGCAACGGGTCAGTCACCGCGGGCACGCTTTGAGATGGAAACGAAGATGGCGACGAGCTGATCGGCCTCATCCAGCAAAGCGGTCATTCGGTTGGGGGGCAGGAGACGTTCTTCCATCAATAACTCCAACCAGTAGAGAGTTTCGTCCGCTTCCTTGAGACAGTCGCCCATCTTGGCAATGAATTCCGCCTTGGAACGTCCCCGGTTGGCCTCGCGGTAGTTGGCGCCGATCGAAGTGCCGGCACGGAGAAGCTGTCTGCCCAGCACTTGGGGCACCGTTTCCTGGGGCAGTGCCACGTAAAGCCGGATGATCCTGCGCGCGAAACACTTCGTGCGTGCCGCCAGCTCCGTCCCAGCGGGCTTCCTTCCGTCTTCTTCATCCTTCATTCCTCTTTCCTCCCTCCTCATTCTGCATTCTGCCTTCTGCATTCTGCCTTCTGCATTTCCTCACCAGCCCCACCATGACGCCCTGGATGACCAGTTCCCCCACGGGATGCAGTCGGGGGTAGCGGGGGTTTTCGGCCTTGAGATAAGGCGCCTGGCCGTGCTCCTGGACAAACGTCTTGAGGGTGGACTCGTTATCGACCAACGCCGCCACCACATCGCCGTTCCGAGGCGTCTTGCCGTGTTCGAGAATCACCACATCCCCATCCACAATGTGGCGGCCGATCATGGAATCCCCCCGCACTTCGAGGGCGAAAGTGCGGGGGGTCGGACGAAAACCCAGCGTGGCCAGGTCCAGCGAAACACAGCCCTTGGCCTCCTGCTGGCGTTCGCGGGCGAACCCGGCGGGGATGGACCCGTAAAGCGGGATGTCCGCCACCGGCCGACGGAGCGATTCCAGGGGGGACACCACCCGCAGGGAACGGGCGCTGGGCTTCGCCGGCCAGGATCCTTTGCGGCGCAGGGCGGTGACGTGGTCTGCGGCGGCCTTCACGCTGCGAAAGCGGAAGTGGGCGGCGATCTCGCGCAGGGTCGGAGCTCCGCCGGACCGCTGTTGGGTGGTCTGGATGAACTCGAGCACCTCTTGCTGGCGCAACGTGAGCGGTTCCATAGCAACTATTCACTTGAATAGTACCCAGGACACACCGAGCCGCAATGGGAATTACGGAACAGCAGGTCACTTGTCTCAAACCGAAAAGGCGGCGTTTGTGGTGCAACGGCATGAATATCAGCGGGATGGACCAAAAAAGAGCCGACCCGAACAGCAGGCCATTTGTCTCGATTTTCGGCCATTTGTCTCAATTGCCTTCCACCCTGAGGCAACCTTGATTCGCAACATCTTACAGAACGCAGCGAGACAAATGGCCTGCTGCCAGGGGGGGTGGAAGGTGGAAGGCACTTTTGGAGGGCGGTTTTGAGAATCAACGAAACCGCCCCAAAGCGCAGAAAGGGTTCCGAAGAGAACCCCGTAACCACGACATGCGCCGTCACCAGGCGGCAAAGCCCCCCTTCGCCATTGCCGATCTTCGGCCTTGATGCCATAAGGCGAACTCAGATTGTGCCCCATCCTGGCACCCACAGACCCGCCAAGCGACCGGCTCTTGATGACAACTGATCGACCCCCGCCTTGAAGACCCCAGGCAGGATCCTCTCCGCGGCCGGCGTCTGCCGTCGCCCCCATGACTTGCTCTCCATCGGCGCCGACCGGCACTGGGGGGGCGTCTCCCCTCCGACCGACCAACCCGAGACCGTTGGCCCGATTCCGAGCCCATCAACCGAACCGCGGCCAGCCAGGTGGCGGCGAGGCTTGCGCCGACATGCGGCGGGCCCTCGGCGGGCCCTCGGCCGCACCACCGCCGCGGGGCCCGACGCGGCCCGATGGTTCAGGGAGGTTCCTGCCCCAAGCCATGGGAACGGAAGCGCGGTGGACCTGGACGGATCCGAAGCCCTCGGCCCAGGGCGAGCGTCCGGATCACCCGGCGCGGACCGCCCGGCACCCTGGAATCAGCGACACCACCGCTCGGCCGCCTTGGCAGACGCCGGCTCGGTCGGCGACCTGGCCGCGGACGCCGCTCGGCTTCCTGCCCAGGGGGGAAGCGGTTGACGGCGCTCTGAACCCAGAGGATCTTGCCCGGCAACCGACCATGAACCCGACCACGCGCATTTCCGGCAGGTGGCTCGACCCTTCCTCCCCCGAGGGGAAAGCCTCGCTCGCGGCCTGGGACTGGGGGCGGATGTGTCCGAAGAGCCAGTTGCCGCTCTACGGGATCTTCCCGGCCAAACCCAACGCCGACGACAGCCGCCCCGGCAGACCCGAGGGCGACGCTTCGCCGGCATCGGGAACGGATCCGGTCGAGTGCGGCACTGGTGGCATCACTGACGCCGTTCGTTGCCATCAGCAGGTCGTTAGCCCACTGGAAACCAGATAGTCCGGTGGTCCAGGCCTGCCCTGTTTGCCTCGTTGACGCGAATCGCCGGATCGTCCATGTTCTTCGTCAGGGCCATGGCTGAAAGAGCTGCAAAGAAAACCGTCGCGATCAGCGTCAAGCGCGATCGGGTGTGGCCTACCCGGACGCTTTTTACTACGGGCTTCCGCTTACGGTCGGACAGAACGACCGGCTTGATTGAGGTCTTTCTGGAGGCCATCGGCCATAGAACCGAGCGTGTTCTATTCGATCCCGTCCTGTTACGTGGCAACTTGGACGCGTTCAAGCGCTACGCCGCCAGCCTTGCCTCCGAGCAGGATGATACGGCCATAAAAGATGAACTTCTTGCATCCGAACAGGCGACTTTTTCGAATATCGCGCACTTTAGCCGTATGGCGGAACGATGCGAGACGGTTTTTGGATTGTTCAGCTTTAGTGACTGGGCCGCGGCGGCTCGGGAAGCAACCGGCAGGGCCGAGATCCGAAGTACCGATTTAGTTGTACTGATCAGCAGCATTGGATTTCAAAAGAAGTTGTTGCTTGAGCTATTGGTGCTCATCACGGAACAAGGCACCCAATGATCCTCCACGCTCCATCGGGAGAGACGGTCCAACCGGCAATCATCGCATCTCAACACGAGAATGCAGCGTGCAACCGTACTTCAGAGTGGCGCGCGGCGGCTGGTCTCGAGGCTGCCACCGCAATGCTCGGGGAGGGGGGCGATTTCGTGGTACTGGAACCGCGAGTGGTTGATACCGCGGAAGACTTCGACTGGAGCCGCCCAGAGACGAGGCGCGAGTTCATACGCCTGGAGCAGAAGGTGCTGGCTGAGAAGGCAACCGACGAGGAGGCGAGCAGGTATCGCAGCATGAAGCGTGATCGACACAGCAGGATTTTCGCTGAGAAACAACTCCGGGACTATTCGGAGGTCCGACGCCTGCAGAAGCTCGAGGAGAAGCTCCGCGAGGTTCAAGAGTACCTTCGGCCAATCGAGATTTGATGACCGCAGAACGGGTCAGACGCGGCCCTGGTCCGCCGGTCATGCTCAGGGAGGGTAACTACCGGAAGAAGGCGCTCCCATTCCTGCGTAATGATTTCCAGCGAACTTGTGCGTACTGCCTGGATCCGCGTGACTTGCGCCATCCGTCGCTCGACCATGTTGATCACTTCAACTGCAAGATCTCAGGACGGAAGCGGCACGCTTACACTAATCTCATGCTGGCGTGTGCAGCGTGCAACTTGACCAAACACGATAAGCCCGTATGCAATCCGCTGGACAAGCGGCAGAGGCTCTTGAATTGCACCCGCGAGTGCGAGTTCCCCCAGCACATTCGCGAGAGCGAGGATGGTCAATGGGTTCCGATCAGCCCAGAAGGGAAGTACCACGTAACCGTGATCGGGTTGGACGAAGCGTGTCACAGGAGTAAGAGAGCGATGCGTCGGAGACTGGCAGATCAGATCCTCCGCCTGCTGACCACGGCGATTCAATACGAGGCTGACAATCCCGCCGAAGTTCAGAGCCAACTAATGGCCACCCTACGCGAGTTGCTGCGCGATCTGGACTTCTTCCCGCCACTAGTCACCAACGGTGGCGTGCTTACCATCCGGCAGTGGCTGGCCTCGCGAGGGGTTGACACGGACCTCCTGGAAAGCCCTTCTGCTCACACGGGTGGAAAGCACACTCGAGCCCGCGGTTGACGGCGCTCCGGACGCGGAGGACCTTGCCCGTCAACCGACCATGAACCCGACCATGCAGATCACCGGACGCGTGCTGAGCGCGTCATCCCCCGAAGCGAAGCCATTCCTGGACGATTGGGATGAGGAGTTTCATTGCCCGAAGTGGTCGGCACCGCGATACCGACTGCTGGCTCAGCGAAACGGGGAGTTTTTGTGTCGCGGGGAGTTTTTGCGTGACAGAACGGCGGCGGCTCATAAAGTCACACCTCTTGTGACCGACCCTATGGTCTAGCGGTTAGGACACCACCCTTTCACGGTGGGAGCCCGGGTTCGAGTCCCGGTAGGGTCGCCATGATGCGCAAGGACTTACACACAGCCCCCCCCAGATTCGACGGCAACTTGACCGCCTCCGACGTCGACCAAGGTCACGGCGATCATCCGGCCGCAGACATCGCTGGCCGCGCCGGCTCGGTCAGTCCCTGCTCGATCATACGGGCCGGGAGTTCCGGTTGGCGGGTCAACGGCCGTCGGCGGAAGGGGCTCCCAAGGAGGCGGAGGAGGTCCGTGGTCTTCATGTGGCGCCCGAACGTCCGCAGGAGTCGCCAGGTTCGAACCGGCCGACGGAGGATTCGGTGCAGAAAGAGCCGTCCATAGCCCTCGGCCCGCAGCCGGTTGACCACCGCGCCCGGCAAGGCGGTGGGATCGATGTCCGAACACTTGAACCACTTGTGCCAGTCACGGTCGTCATCCAGAATCCCCCGCGCCACGTATTCCTGCCACAGGGGGGTGCCCCGGTAAACACACAGCCGGTTGAAGCCGAACGTGTCCAGCTCCAGGCGGGCCGCGAAGCGGAAGCTCTCCAGAATGTCCTGCTCGTTCTCCCCGGGCGAGCCGACGACAAAAAACCCGTGAACCCTGCCGATGCCCTTTCGCTTTGCTTCCCGCACCGCGTGTTCGACCTGAGCAGGCGTCTGCCGCTTGTTGAGCCGGTCCAGCACCTTCTGCGTGCCGGCTTCCACCCCGAAGGCCAGGAAGTTGCAGCCGGCTTCCCGCATCAGCGGCAGTTGCTCGATCCCCACCGAGTCCACCCGGCCTTCGCAGCCCCAGTGGAACGTGAGCCCGCGCTCGAGGATGCCGCGGCAGATGCTCTCGATCCGCTTGCGGTTGATCAGAAAGTGGTCGTCGGTGAGGTAGATCGAGCGGTACCCCGGTCGTGCAGTTCCTGCAACTCCCCAGTACGTGCGCTTACGAGCGGCTCCGCCACCGCCCTCGCCTGGGCCGGAATGCAGCAGCTGCAGGCGTAGGGACAGCCGCGCGAGGTCCGCACGGTGCAGAACTTGTCCAGCGAGAGAACCGCTGGGACATCCAGCGGCAGCGACTCGATGTAACTAATCGGCAGACTGGCGCACCCGATAGGGAAGCGATCCAGGTCGCGCAGCAGCGACGCGGGCGTTCGTTTCACGCCGCCATGCGAGCGCCAAACCAGGCCGGCCACCGCGCCGATCCTCAACGTGTGCCAGTAGTCCGCAGCAGTTCCTCCCTCACCCACCCCCACGGCGTCCATGTCCGGGCAGTCCCGCAGGATGTGAACGGCGTTGAGCGTGGCAAACGGGCCGCCGACGATGATGGGAACCTGGGGCGCCTCGGCCTTGAGCCGCCGGGCCATGCCCTTGGCGGCCGGATATGTGGTGGTCGAAAGAAACGACAGCGCGATCACGTCCGGAGGCTCCTGCGCCACCGCCCGGGCGATGTCCTCGGCCTTCATCTGCGGATGGGCCGTGTCGAACAGACGGACCTCGTGCCCGGCCTGCCGCAAGACCGGTGCCAGGGTCTGAATGCCCAGCGGCGGAAACGCCATGATCTTCACCCGCCCGTTTGCGGCCCGCGAAGCGTCCAATCCGGCCGGAAGCACCCGGCAGAAGTCGGCGTCGCCCACGTGGATCAGGAATACCTGCATAAATGTCAATGACCCAACCGCGCCACCTCGCGCTGCGGCCCGCCGTCGGCGGTGCGGCGGCAGGCAGGGCGGATCTTCCTGTCCCTTGGCGAATTCATGACTTGGCTCCAGGCCATCGTGGCGGTCGGGCTGCAACCGGATCCGCTCAGCCGGCCAGGCAGCGCCGCGCGAGCGCCGCCAGGCGCTGGGGAGCAATGTGCATGCGCAGCCCGGTCCGCAGCCAATGGCGATGGACCCGATTGCCGTACTGGAAGTGCTCGATGTCCTCCGCGACCTCCTCCAGCGATCGGTCACGACCGACCTGCTGGATGAGTTGGTCATCCTTGCGGAAGAACGCAGGCCTCAGCCAGCGGAGCAACCACGCCAGCGGCACCGCGTGTCGGTGTAGGCTGCGCCTGAAGACCGCCCGCTCAAACGCCAGGTCGGGACACCGCGCCATCGCACAGAACGCGGTCCGAAAGTCTGGGGGCTCCGTTACCATTTCACCCAGCGTGGACCTCCTCGGCATCCGTGGATAGAAGAATCGACGCGGACACGCCCGAGGCTCCGAAGCGACGCTGGGGCATTGGTCATCTCCCTCCCATTGCCCGCGGGAGCCGGTCCTCCAGGGCCTGCTGCACGCTTGCCAGGTGTGCGGGTCAGCAGTATCACACACCCGCATCCGCGATGTACCGTTGAATCAGGCAGCCTGGCATGAAGTCCACGCCCCATCACCCGGCCTCGGCGAGCCTCGGTGGCGGTCACACCGCCGAGGAACTGATGCCCAGGGTGTACGAGGAGTTGCGGCGGTTGGCCGCCGGCAAGCTCGCCCGTGAACGCCCGGGGCATACCCTGCAACCCACCGCGCTGGTCCACGAGGCGTGGCTGCGCCTGGCCGGATCCAACCGGCAAGACTGGGAGGGCCGCACCCATTTCTTCGCCGCCGCCGCGGAGGCCATGCGTCGGATTCTGGTGGATCACGCCCGGCGCCGGCAGCGGCTCAAGCATGGCGGGGGCTGCGACCGGGTCGAAATGGACGCCGCCGAAATCCCGGTTTCCATGCGGGATGAGGATTTGCTGGCGTTAGATGAAGCCTTGACCCAACTCACCGGGGTGGATCGCCGGCCTGACTGATCTGCGAAGACGCTGCGGCGAGGTGCGGCTCTGCTGGTCCGCGTCGCCGCAACGGTTCCCTGTTCAAGAGGGTCCGGCGCCACGCTGACGGAAGCGCCAATCGGGCGGCCTAGTCGCGAACTCGAACGTTCTCTCTGTTCGGCCTGGAGCCCGCCATTCAGACCCGTCGACGCTGCAAGGGTCCCTCGCCTGCAAACTTGCGCCTGCCGGCGCGGAGCTCCGCGCGACTCTTGTGGTCATGGCGGGCCGATAATCAGCAACCGCAATCAGCGGTGCTGCCGGCGCTTCACTCGGGCACGGATCACTTCTCCGTCAGCGCCGACATCGCGTTGACGGTGCCGTGCCCGTAGCACATGTCGTAGCCGCGTTTGCCAAGGTCGATCGCGCGTTGCTGCAGCCGGGCCGTCACCCGCGATGGGTTAAGATGCTTCCCGTTCGCTTTGGCTTGATCGATGACCAGTGCGGCGACGGCCGCGACTTTGGGAGTCGCCGTGGATGTGCCCGCCATCCACGCGTAGTCATCAGGCGATATTTAGGCGCCCTAACAGAGGGCGGTATACCAATCTCCTTCCGGCCAGCGCTGAAAATCGCCGCCCGGTGCACTGAGGTACGATGGCCCCCGCTCCGTACTCCCGGGCCGCGGTTGGCGCCGACACCGTCAGCCCGCGGTCCCCCGTCCCGGCGGTGACATTTTGCCCGCTTCATACGCGCTTGTGGATGGAGGCCCGATAGAATGTCAAATGTCAATGTTTGACCCCATTGCCTCCTCCTCTGGAACTTCCCTTGAACTTTGCCCTTTGCGCTTGGAGCTTTGCGTCGGGGCTGAACGAAAAGCGCCGCTGGAAGACGCACCTAAACGCTCCTGCAATTGCTTGACCGTTGGGCTGGTTCTATTTTGAACTTGGAACTTCCCTTGAACTTTGCCCTTTGCGCTTGGAGCTTTGCGTCGGGGCTGAACGAAAAGCGCCGCTGGAAGACGCCGCACTCCAAACGCGCCGCACCGCTTGACCGTTGGGCCGGTTCTGGCCCCTGGAATTCTGGAACTTCCCTTGAACTTTGCCCTTTGAGCTTGGAGTTTGGTGTCAAGCTGAATGAAAGCGCTGGAAGACGCGCTGCACTCCAAACGCGCTGCACTGTTGACCGTTGGGCTTGGTTTCCGGCCCCTTGGAATCCTGGAACTTCGAATCTTGCGTCTTTGCGCTTTGAGCTGCGTGTCGGGGTTGGATCGAAAAGCGTTGCTGGAAGACGCGTTGCACTCAAACGCGCTGCGCCTCTTGACCGTTACGGTTCTGGCCCTTGGAATCCTGGAACTTCCCTTGAACTTTGCCCTTTGCGCTTGGAGCTTTGCGTCGGGGCTGAACGAAAAGCGCCGCTGGAAGACGCCGCACTCCAAACGCGCCGCGCCGCTTGACCGTTGGGCCGGTTCTGGCCCCTGGAATCCTGGAACTTCCCTTGAACTTTGCCCTTTGCGCTTGGAGCTTTGCGTCGGGGCTGAACGAAAAGCGCCGCTGGAAGACGCCGCACTCCAAACGTTATGCCTTCTTGACCGTTGGGCCGGTTCTGGGCTTGAATCCTGAACTTCCCTTTTTGAACTTTGCCCTTTGCGCTTGAGCTTTGCGTCGGGGCTGAACGGTGCGCTGAAGCGGAAGATGCCGCACTCAAACGCCGCGCTTTGCTTGGACCGTTGGGCTGTTCTGGCCCCTGGAATTCTGGAACTTCCTTGAACTTTGCCCTTTGCGCTTGGAGTTTATGTCGGGTTGAATGGTGCTGCCGCTGCTGGAAGACGCTGCATCTAAACGCGCCGTAATTGCTTTGACCGGGGCCGGTTCTGGCCCTGGAATTCTGGAACTCCTTGAACTTTGCCTTTGAGCTTGGAGCTGGCAGGTCACAACGAAAGCGCCGCTGGAAGACGTGCTGCACTCCAAAACGCGCCATGCCGCTTGACCGTTGGGCCGACCCTGGCCCTGAATCCTGGAACTTCCCTTGAACTTGCCTTTGAGCTGGAGCTTTGCGTGCGTCGGGGTTGAAACGAAAGCGCGCTGGAAGATGCCGCACCCAAACGCGCTGCGCCTTCCTGACCGTTGGGCCGGTTCTGGCCCCTGAATTCTGGAACTCTCGAACTTTGCCCCTTTGAGCTTGAGCCGGTACGGCTGGAACGAAAAGTGCCGCTGGAAGACGTTTGCACTTCAAACGGGCAGCCAAGCGCTTGACCGTTGGGCCGGTTCTGGCCCTTGGAATCCTGGAACTTCCCTTGAACTTTGCCCTTTGAGCTTGGAGCTTTGCCTGGAGTGGATTGAACCGGCGCGCCCTCCACCCACCCTCGCGCACCGAACGCAGCACCGCCCCCAGACCGCTCACCCCACGTGCCCGCTCGCCCTCCCCCAGGGTAACTGAACTTGAGGAATGAAAAGGAGGCTCGCCTTCGGGGCGGGGTGATTGCTGCCTGAGCGGATCCTGGCTGAATCGGAACTTGACATAATTGAGAGGCAACGGATTCTCTTCTGCGCATCGTTAGGTGAGGCGTTTCCCACGGGTACCTTGTATTGAGGCCTGGAAGCAGGGGGGATCCGCGGGCGGAAAGGCTTGCCTGACCCGGACAAACGAACTGCGCCGCAGTCCCAAGACCCGGTCAATCGTCCTTTCGCCTGCCTCTTGCGCTGCCCGCTGGCGGTGCTCGCACGGCCGCCCGTCGTTGCCATACAGCTCTGATTACAGGGTCATCCCCTGCCCCGCGTTTTCCAGCGAACGTCCCGGCCACCTTGGAGGCGCCAGCCCGCCGCGTCACCACTCTCGCCAAGGTGGATCCGTCGCTGGCGGCCGAAGGTCCGGTAACCGTATCCGCTCGCGGACCCGCTGTTGAGCGTGGCGGTCGGGCCAACCAAACGCGTACCCCCGGCTGGATGCGACCCAGCAGAACGGCTTAATACCGGCGGCTCATGGTGGATAGGCCTGGTGGTGAGACGCGGTGACGCGCAACGGTGGCAGGGTTACCGCGCGGCTGACGCGGTCGCTGGAACGCGGTCGTACAACGGGAGTCGACCGCGACGGGTGATTACCGAACTGCCCCGTGATCACCATCCGGCCTGTGGGCACCACGAGCTGGACCTCGCGCAGACCGTCCCCTATGTGGGCGCCGCCGCGGTTCATGGGCTCGGAGTGGATGGCACCGGCGTGCGGGTGGCGGTGCTGGATTCCGGCGTGGATTACACCCATCGCAACCTGGGCGGCGCCGGCACGGCCGAGGCCTATCGGGCCGCGTACGGTGAGAACCCGGACGCCGACGCGAACACGCAGCTCGACGGGCTGTTCCCCACGGACAAAGTGATCGGCGGCTACGACTTCGTGGGCGAGGTCTGGCCCCTGGGTCCGAACGGGCTGGCCGGCGTGCTCGCACCTGATCCGGATCCGATTGACCGTCAAGGCCATGGGACCCACGTGGCGGACATCATTGCCGGTGAAAGCCTGGACGGATCGCATCGGGGCGTGGCGCCCGGCGCGAGGCTCTATGCCTTCAAGGTGTGCAGCGCGGTCGCGACCTCCTGCAGCGGCGTGGCCATCCTCCAGGGGTTGGAGCGCGCGATGGACCCAGATCAGAACGGGGACCTCAGCGACGCCGTGGATGTGGTGAACCTCTCCTTGGGATCGTCTTACGGCCAGATCCAGGATGACAGCGCCGGCGCGGTGCAGAACCTGGTGGATTTCGGCATCGTGGTCGTGGCCTCCGCGGGCAACAGCGGCGACAAACCGTATGTGGTGGGGGCCCCCTCGATCGCGCCCGGCGTCATCAGCGTTGCCCAGACCCAGGTGCCGTCGGCCTTCGCGATGGCGCTCCGAGCCACGCAGGACGGCGTCACCGTCTTCTATCCGAATACTGCCCCGGTCGACTGGGCACCAGTTCTGGCCGAGGTGTCGGGGACGCTGGTGCACGTGGGACGCGGCTGTCCCGGCGACGCCTATCCCGAAGGGGTGGACCTGGCGGGCAAGATCGCGCTGATTGACCGCGGCGTTTGTGCCGTGAGTCTGAAGGTGGACAGGGCGGCGGATGCCGGGGCCATCGGCGCGATCATCGTGAACAACGTGCCGGGGGATCCGCCAACTTTTTCCTTCGGCGGCGGCGACACTCTGGTTCCGACGCTCGTGATCAGCCAGGCCGACGGCAATGCGCTCAAGGCCAAGCTGATCTCCCCCAGTCCGGTGACCGCCACCTTCGCTCCCGACGTGGGCACCCCGCTGGTCGGGAGCTTGGTTTCGAGTTCCTCCCGTGGGCCGGCTTCAAGCAACCAGGCCATCAAACCGGACCTGGGCGCTCCGGGCGCGTCGGTTTCGGCGGAGGCAGGCACCGGCAGCGGTGAGAGCGCGTTCGGCGGAACCTCGGGCGCGGCGCCGATGGTGTCCGGTGCGGCGGCGTTGCTTCTGGAAGCCTTTCCGACGCTGGCCCCACACGAGGTCAAGGCCCGGCTCATGAACACGGCCGAGCGGGACATCCTGGTCAACCCGGTTTCCCAACCCGGCGTGCTCGCACCCGTCACGCGCATCGGGGCCGGCGAGGTCCGCGTGGATCGTGCCCACGCCACCGACACCATCGCCTACGACCGGGACTCGAGGATCGCGAGCCTCTCCTTCGGCTATCGCTCGTTGAATGCCGCGTCCCCGATCACGACGCTGCGCAAGGCCATTGAGGTCTGCAATCTGGGTTCGACTCCGCGGACATACACCGCGGAGAACCTCTTCCGCTACGCGGAGGACGCTGCGACGGCGGCCGTCACGGTGACCTTCACCCCAGCCTCGGTCGACGTGCCGGCGGGCGGGAAGGGTTACTTCCGTGTCTCCCTCGCGGTGAACTCCGCGTTGCTGCCGGACTGGTTCCTCGCGGGAGGCGCCCGCGGCGGCGACGGCGAGGCGCTGCGGCTGAACGAATTCGACGGCCATGTGCTCATTCGCGGCGGGGCGGAGACGATTGCACTTCCGTGGCACCTCCTTCCGCGCAAGGCAGCCGACATGCGTCCGGATACAAGACAGGTGCTGCTCGTCGGGGATCCCGGCGAGGAATCGGGGATAGTCACGGTGAGCAACACGCGGGGGAGCACGGTGGGGGTGACTGAGGTGTTCGATCTGCTGGGCACCAGTCCCCTGGACTATCCTTCGCCGCCGCTGCCGGGCGCCGACTACGCGCTGGTCGACCTCAAGTCGTTTGGCGCGCGGACCTTCAGCGCCGGGGGTGTTGCCTACGTCGAGTTTGCCGTCTCGACCCACGGCGAACCGTCGCATCCTAACTATCCGGCCGGGATCGAGATCGACATTGATGTCACCGGGGACGGCGATCCGGACTTCGCCGTGTACCACAAGGAACTGACCGGGTTTGCGCAGACCGGACAGAACGTGACCGCGGTCTACAATGTCGCCACGCAGACCGAGTTGCCGGTACGGTTCTTCACGGACTGCGATCTGGATGCCAGCGTCATGGTTTTCCGGGTGCGCCTCTCCGATCTGGGTATCGGCTTGGGCGATCCCATGCAGATCATCGTCTGGGGATACGACAACTATTTCACGGGCTGGACGACGGACTACATCGCGGACGGGTCTTACCTGATCCTCTACACCCCGGGGCTGCCGCGGTTCGTTACCGGACCGCAGACGTTGTCCGCGGCCTCCGGGGCCAGCGTGGAATTGGCGGTTGAGCGGGACCCGGTGTGGGGTCCCCTGGCAGAGCTCTATTCACCGTCCCACACCGGCATCCTGCTGTTCCACCGGCAGGCCGCCACGCGTCGCTGGACCGATGAGATTCACGTCACGGTACCTTGAACGCCGAGGGCGGAACCATGGACAACCTCGACCCACGCTGCGCCGAACCTGAAGCGGCGTGCCCATCACCCTGCTTGCACCGACGCCCCCCCATGAAAGCCACCCTCACCCGCATCGCCGCGCGCCGCCGCCTGGCCGTCCCCTGGCTCGCCGCCGCCGTGCTCAGTGCTGCTCCCGCGGCCGCGGTCGCCCAGATCTTCCTCGACTTCGAGGGAATCCCGTTGACCCACCACTATGACGGCGACGGACTTAACCTCGGTGGCTACTACGCCGGCCAACCCGGCGGACTGACCTTTGGTCCGCAGGCCACTGTCCTCGAGGTGGGGGGGAGCGTGAATCACCTCCTGTACCCGCCAAAATCCGGGACGGCCACCCTTTGGGGGGAAGGGCTTGACCTCGAACTCACCTTCACGACCGCCCCGGCGCAGAGCCTGAGTCTGTATTACCGCTCGAATGCGGACGTCTTCCTGTTCGCGTACGATGCCGTGAATGCGCTGCTCGGGTCCACCAGCGGACCCGCCAGTCTGGGCGGTGATCCGGAAGGGTTCCTCGACTTCACGGCGTCCGGCCCCGATTACATTGCACGCGTGCTGATCGTGGGCCCGGCCGGTGCGTTCGTCATTGATGATGTGGCCTACCTCGCCGCGCCGGTCGTGCCGGAACCGGCCCACGCCGCGCTGCTGTCCGGTCTGGGGCTGCTGGCCTTCGCGGCGTGGCGCCGCCGGAGCTGACCTCCGGCCGGGCGGGAACAACGCCCATTCCCCGGGCTGCGCATATCCCCCACCCCGAACCGGCCCGGCCTTCAGCGGGGCCCGTAGCTCAGGGCCAGCGCCCGGCGAAGCTCCTCGCGGTTCAACGCATCGTGGAAGTCGATCGGGTTGAAGTCGTCGGTCAGGACGCGGCCGCGGTCGGGCGCCGCGTGACGGCGGCTGGCGAATGCCTCTTCGACCCGACCCCGGATCATCCAGGGGACGTCAGCGAAGTCGGGCGTTTGGCGCAGGGTCAGGTCCGGGCGATCGGACGCCACGAAAAACACGTTGCCGTTGCCGGCGGCGTGGATGCGGTGTTCGGCAAAGACCGCCGCCAGCGTGCGTGAGAGGGAGCTGATCAGGAAATCCCGGCCGGGGGTGAAGTCGCCAAACGCATTCATCACCAGCACTCCGCCCGGCTTCAGGCAGCGACGCATGGCGGCAAAGGCCTCCCGGGTCATCAGGTGCGAGGGCGGCGATTCACCGAGGAAAGCGTCGAGCACGAGCACGTCGTAGCGCTCGGCCGTGGTCATGAGGAACTGCCGGCCGTCGCCGATATGCAACTGCACGCGGTCGGGGTCGAAGTCGAAGAACCGCTCGGCCAGCGGCGCCGCGGCGGGATTGATCTCGACGACGTCCACGCGGGCGCCTTCGCGTGCAAACTGCATGGGCACCACGCCGATGCCCAGACCGATGCAGAGGACCGCCTGCGCCTCGGGCGCATACCCGCGCCCCAGACCGTGCAACAGGTACGTGAACAGGGACAGGCTCTGGCCGGTCTGCGGGTTGTAAGTGTTCTGGCTGAGGAGGTCGTTCAAGTAGTACCGCGCCTGACCCTCCTCGCTCTCCAGTACCTGCAGCATCCCGAAGTTCGAGTTGCCGCGGTAGAGCTCGCGCCATCCGGTCTGCGGCGCGAACGGCGGGCGCACCGCCCCGAGGAACCCCAGGAACGCCGCCACGCCGCCGAGGACCAGCACCGGGGCCAGCGTGCGCCGTTGCCAGACCGCGAAATACCCGGCCGCCACCAGCAGCAGCGCCACCGCACAACCGTACATGGTCATCGAGTTCGGCAGCCTCGGGATCAATACATACCCGGCCAGCACCGTGCCCGCCACGCTGCCCAGCGTGCTCAGGGCGGTCAAACGTCCCACGTTCCGACCCACGACATTCACCGCCGACGTGAGCACCCGCGCAAAGAACGGCCCGACCATGGCGAGCGCTGCGAGCGGCACGAAGAAAAGAAACAACGCCCCCAACACGGAGCCCGATTCAATGCCAAAGCGCAGGCAGAAGAAGGCCGCCGGTTCCGCCGCCAGCACCGCCCCGCACAACCACGCGCTCGCCCCCGCAATCCCGCCGTACACCCATGCCGGACGCGGTGACTTGTCCGCCAGCCATCCCCCGGCCGCATACCCCGTCGCCAGCGCCAGCAGCGTCACGCCAATCTGCGCGGTCCAGACGAAATGGGACGTGCCGAAGTACGGCGCCAGCATCTTGGCCCCGACGATTTCGACCACCATGATCACTCCGCCAGTCAGGGCGGCGGTCACGAACAGGAACCGGCGCAGAGCCGCGGACAGCGTTGAACCGGCCATCGCCGTGGTGCGGAATGGTTTCACCCGCTTGTTGTAGGGGGACCGATGGCCGCCGGCAAGTCGGGGCAATCGTCGCTTGGCAGACACCCCCCGCCGGGCCTAGGCTGCGCCCGTGCAATCCGCGCTCCGTTTCGCCGCGATCCTTAACGCCGCGGTCTGGCTGGGTGCCACGGTGTTCTTCACCGTGGGCGCGGCGCCGGCCATTTTCTCCGAGGCCATGGCGTCCTTCCTCCCGGCGCCTTACCGGGCGCGGGTGGCCGAGCTGGTGATCGCCCGGCTGATCGTGGTGCAGCAGGTCTGCGGGTTGGTGGCGCTGGGGTTGCTCGTGGTCGAGTTCATCCGCGCCGGCCGGGTGACGCGGCGCGTGACCCTGGGGGTGGTCTCGGCGCTGTTTGCCGCGAGTCTGCTCGCCGGATTCGTGTTTGCGCCCAAGATGCATTCGCTCCAGCAAGTCCGGTACTCGGCCCGGTCGACCCCCGCGGAACGAGCGGGCGCCGAGCGCACCTTCAGCGTGCTGCACGGGCTGTCGCAGGCGTTGAACGTCTTCGTCCTGGCCGGCCTGGTCTTCCACCTCTGGCAGGTCACCCGCCCGCCCGAGGCGCCGCGCTGGAATGTCTTCCGTTCCGCCCCGCCCTCCGATGGCACGGTCCCGCGGATGTTGTGAGCGCGTGAGCCCCGCCGGTGCGCTTGACGCCCCGACCGCACCCGATAGTGTGGCCGCCCCATGAAGCGTCCCTTCTCCAGGCGCCCCGAGCCACGCGCGCCGCTCTTCGGGGCCTCTGCCCGCGGCTTCACGTTGATCGAGTTGCTGGTCGTGATCGCGATCATCGCCATCCTCGCGAGCCTCCTGTTGCCGGCGTTGGCCAAGGCCAAGGAAAAGGCCCACCGCACCGCCTGCATCAGCAACCTCAAGCAGATCGGCCTCGCCATGCATCTCTATGCCGACGACAACCGGGATCAGATGGCACCCCCCAATTGGGGCAACGCCGCCCCCGGCTGGCTGTACTCCCCGGTCGGCGGCCGCCCCCCCCAACTCAACCGCACCAACGAGACCGTCCCCTACCAGACCGGCCTCTTCTGGCCGTACGTCAATGCCACCCGCGTCTACCTCTGCCCCACCGACCGCACCAACGCCGTCAACTGGAAGGCCCGCGACAACAAGCTCTCCACCTACACCATGAACGGTGCCGTCTCGAACTTCGGCGCCCTCGCCGACCGCAAGCCCAGCACCTACAAGCTCGGCCAGTTCAACCCCGCCGCCTACGTCCTCTGGGAGCCGGATGAAGATCTCTACATCAAGATGTGGGGCTTCAACGGCGTCTACAACGACGCCAGCAACGAACCCGACCTCGCCTGCGGCGTCGGCCGCCGCCACATCAAAGGTGCCGACCTGCTCGGTTTCGGCGGTCACGTCCTCTTCATCCAGTTCTTCGCCTTCGAACGCGAACGCGAAAACAAACCCGGCCTCCTGTGGTGCGTCCCGGACGACCCACGCGGGGGCGCCACCCGCTAAGCGAACCCAGCTCCTTCTTGCACCGCACCAAACCGCGAAAGCCTGTAGGCGCCGACGTGAGGAGGCGAAGGGGCTTTGCCCCGACCCGCACCGCCTCCTCACGTCGGCGCCTACATCGGGCATGAATTGTCCGGGCTAGCCGACTACCCCCTCTCCCGCATGCGTTCCTCCCCTCCCGCTCCCCAAATCCGCCACGCGTCGGCCGTCACCTTGGCCTGGCTGACGCTCCTCGTCCTCCCCAGCCTCCGGGCACTCCCGCCCACCCCGGCGCCCGAGCCCGATTGGCTGCTGGCGGCGGGCACCTGGCCTGCCAGGGTCGTGGAATCCCCCGCCGGCAACGAACTGCAACTCGAGAATGGCCTGGTGCGCCGCACCTTCCGGCTGGCGCCCGCGGCGGCCACCGTGGGCCTGGACCACCTCCGCACCGGCGTCAGCTTCCTGCGCGCCGTCAAACCCGAAGCGCTCCTCACCCTCAACGGCCAGGAGTACCCCGTGGGCGGACTCCACGGCCAGCCCAACCACGCCTACCTGCTGCCCGAGTGGATCGAGGCCCTGCGACCCAACTCCAACGCGTTTGCCCTCCACCACTGGCGCACCCGCCAGCCCGCCGCACCGTTCGCCTGGAAACGCAAACGCCCCAGCGCCGACCTTCCCTGGCCACCGCCCGGCGCCACCCTGGAGTTCACGTACACCGGACCCGATGCCGCCACCCGCGACGTGGCCGTCACCGTCCATTACGAGCTCTACGACGGCCTGCCGGTGCTGGGGAAATGGCTCACCGTCAGCAACGGCACCAGCCAAACCCTGACGTTGGACCGGGTCACCACCGAAGTCCTTGCCGCCGTCGAGGCCGAGTCGGCTGTTGACTCCCGCCCCACCAACCGCTGGCGCCTTCCCCCACTCGCGGTGCTCAGCGACTACAGCTTCGGCGGCATGGACCCGGTCACCTCAAGTCGCGTCACCGAATGGGTGGCCGACCCCGAGTACCGCACCCAGGTCCATTACTCCCGGCTCACACCTTGCCTGTTGCTCTGCCGCCCGCCGATCGGTCCCGGTGTGACCCTGGCCCCCGGCGAGGTCTGGCGCTCGTTCCGCGTCTGGCTCGTCCTGCACGACAGCGACCAACGGGAACGACAGGGGTTGGCCTTGCGCCGCGCCCAGCGTGCCCTGGCCCCCTGGAGCACGGAGAATCCCGTCATGATGCACGTGCGCAGCGCCGACACCGCCACCTTCCGCGCCGCCGTCGACCAGTGCGCCGCCGTCGGGTTCGAGATGATCATCTACACGTTCGGCAGCGGCCTGAACATGGAAAGCGAGGACCCCGCGTACCTGGCCCGCATCAAGGCCGACGTCGATTACGCCCACGCGCGCGGCCTCGAGGTCGGCGCCTACTCCCTGTTCAGCAGCCGTCGCATCGACGACGCCAACGACGTCATCCACCCCGAGACCGGCAAACCGGGTGGCGCCATCTTCGGCAACGCCCCCTGTCTGGCCAGCGTTTGGGGCACCCACTACCTCCGCCGCGTCCGGAATTTCATCGAACAGACCGGGCTCGATCTGCTCGAGCATGACGGCCCTTACCCGGGAGATGTGTGTGCCTCCACCTCGCACCCGGGGCATCGTGGGCTGGCGGACTCGCAATGGGTGCAATGGCGGATGAGCGCCGACTTCTACGCCTGGTGCCGCGAGCGCGGGGTCTACGTCAACGCGCCGGACTACTACTTCTTCACCGGCTCGAACAAGACCGGCATGGGCTATCGCGAAGACAACTGGTCGCTCCCGCGAGCGCAGCAGCTCATTCACGGCCGGCAGAACATCTTCGACGGCACCTTCGAGAAGATCCCCTCGATGGGCTGGATGTTCGTCCCGCTCACCGAGTATCACGGCGGCGGGGCCGCCGCGACACTTGAACCCTTGCGCGAGCATCTCGCCGACTACGAAGCGCACCTCGCCAACAACTTCGGCGCCGGCGTCCAGGCCTGTTACCGCGGGCCGCGCCTCTACGACTCGGACGAAACGCAGGCCGTCGTCCGTCGATGGGTGAGCTGGTTCAAGCAGTACCGCGAGATCCTCGAGGCCGACATCATCCATCTCCGTCGCGCCGATGGCCGCGATCTCGACTACTTCCTCCACGTCAACCCCGGCCGCCCCCGTTGCGGGCTGGCGATGATCTACAACCCGCTCCCCGAACCGGTGCGCCGGACCCTCACGCTGCCGCTCTATTACACGGGGCTTACCGAGGCCGCCTCGATCCGGCAGGAAGAAGGCCCGCGGCGCCGTTACGAGCTGGACCGCTACCACCAGGCGAGAGTCGAGGTCGACGTGCCCGCCCACAGCCGCACCTGGTTGCTGATCGAACAACCTTGAGGAGCCGGGCGGCGGAAACTGTAGAAGACTGTAGGCGCCGACGTGAGGAGGCGACGTCGCGTTGGCCCGACCCGCTATGCCTGCTCACGTCGGCACCTGCCAAGCCTCCTCACGTCGGCGCCTACAGTGGGCAGGAGATTCCCCGGCTAGGCTCCGGGCGCCACGTACGTTTCCTCCGGCGGCAATTGGCGGACGATCATGTCCACCGAGCGCTCGATGGCGCCGATGCTGGACTTGACCACCCGCAGGGCGTGGGCTCCCAGCACACTCCGACGAGCCCCGTCCGCCAGCAATTCGCCCACCACCCGCTCCAGTCCGGCGGCATCCTGGACCTGCACGGCCCCCTCCTCACGCACGAAGGCCGCCGCGATGGCCTCGAAGTTCTGCATGTTCGGCCCAAACACCATCGCCTTGCCCAGCGCCCCCGGCTCGATGGGGTTCTGTCCTCCCCGGGCGGTCAGGCTCTTGCCCACGAAGATGACGGTCGCCTCTTCGTAGAAGGACCGGAGTTCGCCGGTGGTGTTGACCACCAGCGCCTGTAGCGAGCGGTCGGCCCAGCGCTTCGCCGCCGTGATCTCCCGGCGGTAGATGAACGGGATGCCGCGCTGCTCGAGTTCGCGGCCCACTTCCCGGCCGCGTTCGAAATGCCGGGGCACCAGCACCAGAAAGAGGTCGGGAAACCGGGAACGCAGCCGCTGGAAGACCTCCGCCAGGACGGCCTCTTCCCCGGCGTGCGTGCTGCCACCCAGTAGCACCGGAGCGTCAGCCGGCACACCGAGCTGGCGAAGGATCGCCGCCACATCCAGCGCGCACCGTTCCTCGAGCCGCGCGCCCTCGAACTTCAGGCTTCCCAGCACCTGAACGGTCTCGGGACGGCAACCCAGCTCCACCCAGCGCGCGGCGTCGGTCTCGGTCTGCGCGCCCACGCCGGCAAAGGTCTCCAGCAACGGGCGGAACAGAAAACCGAACCGACGATAGGCCCGGTAAGAGCGCTCGGACAGGCGCGCGTTCACCAGCACGACCGGCGTCCGACGGGCGCGCAGGCTCCAGAGGAAGTTCGGCCAGATCTCGGATTCGACCAGCACCACGACTTTCGGCCGGATGACCTTGAGCGCACGCGAGACCCACCGGCGCAGATCCAGCGGCCAGTAGATCTTCTCGATGTGACCCGGCAGCCGCCGGTGCAGTTCCTCGCGCCCGGTCGAAGTGTACGTCGAGCAGACCAGCTTGAGGTTCGGCACCCGCCGCTCCAGGGCCTGCAGCAGCGGCAGCGCCAGGTTGACTTCGCCCACGCTCGCCGCGTGCAGCCACAGCACCTGGCGGTTCGTCAGCCCCACCTTGATGCGGGAGCTGAACCGACCGAAACGTTCGCCCAAACCCGACCGCCAGCCCCCCCGCCGCATCATCTTCAGCAGATAATACGGCGCGCTCAGTACGAGGAGGATCGCAAAGAGGATGTTGTAGCAGGCGCGCATCGCTCAGGCCGCGGCGCGTGATTCTGGGACCCCGCCCGGGCCGGTGCAACCCGACAGTTGGATTTACCCTCGATTTCGCGTTGACGACATGGGCCGGGGTGTGAGGACATACTGAATTCTTAATGTGGTTGGATGCTTGAAACGATGCCTAGAGGTCGAAAATCCGTCGCCCCGCGCCCGGCTCAGGTCAATAAATACGACGCCACCCATACCGCGCTGAAAACCGCGTATGGCGAGTGGGCCGACCTTCGCCGGGAACTCGCCGATTCCCGCGCCGCCGTCGAGGAACGCACCCAGTTGCTGGACCTCTTCGCCGGCTGCCAGGACTCCCAGCGCGCCTGGCTCCTCCTCGAGGACTACTTCGGCAAGCTCTCCCTCGCGCGCCGCGACTTCGCCGGCAACGAGTGGTGGGCCCGGCTCCTCGCCGTCCAGGGCCGCGCCCGCCTCGAGGAAACCGCCCTCCTCTTCCTCCGCAACAACCGGCCCCTGCCCAAGGAACTCTCCGGCTACGCCAACTTCGAACGCCTCGCCGAACTCGAACGCGCCGAGAAAGAACAACAGCGCATCGCCGAGCTCGAACGCTGGTTGCTCCCCCCCCAACTCGACCACCTCGACTCGCCCCGCGCCCGACTGCGCGTCCTCGCCAAAGCCGTCCCCAGCGCCGCCGCCCCCGGTCGCCATGAGCTCGAACTCGACTTCCTCCTCTTCCGCCCCCGCTCCGGCGAGAAGGGCCGGACCCCGGGCGAACTCATCGAGTTGACCACCCGGGCCATGCATGAGCAGGAGCTCTTCGCCACCCGCGACTGGGAGTTCATCCGCTGGCTGGCCGCGTTCTACACCCAAGCCCCCCCCCCGGAAGGCCCGTTCCGCCTCGCCGGCCTCGACCTGCTCCAATGGCTCGCGCACTGGGGCAACCCGCCCTGGATCGAATGGACCGGCCGGGCCGAGAACGTCTTCTTCGCCGGCCAGATGGCCGAGTTCGTCCCCCACCTCGAGAACGGCGATCGCGAGCTCGCCTTCACCCAGCGCCTCCGCCTCCCGGGCAACCAGGAGCTCGACCTCACCCAGGCCCGCTTCTTCGCCGGCCAGCCCCCGCTCGTCGCCGTCGAACAGACCTTCTATCTCCTCCGCAACGCCCCCGCCCCGGAATTGCTCGAATCCCTCCTGGCCCAACCCCGGGTCCCGGTTCGCAAACTCAGCCACCGCCTCCTCACCCACCTCCGCAAAACCCGCACCGGCAATGGCTCCGACTGGGCCAGCCTCTGCCGCGCCCACCGTGCCCGCCCCCAGTTCACCTTCGAACTCGAAGACGAAACCGTCCGCCTCCGCCTCCGCGCCGTCAGTGACCTCGACCAGAGTCGCTGGCAGTGGAACGGACACGAATGGCAGCCCAGCGAACCGCCGGCCACCGCACCGGACAAACCCGAGGTCCTCGACGACCCCCGCCTCGAAGCTGCCACCCAGTGGCTCCGCCGCCTCGACTGGTTCACCCCCGAGGCCGGCCTCTGGGTCGGCGACGCCAACGACGCCTTCCTCAGCTCCCTCGCCACCGCCTGGCCCGACCGGCCCGCCCAGGCCGATTACCTCGCCAACGCCGCCTTCCAACGCCTCTTCCTCCAACCCCGCCAGCTCAAACCCAAGATCATCGTCCAGGGCAGCGGCATCGACTGGTTCGCCGTCTCCGCCGCCTGGGAACAGGAAGGCCTCAAGCTCACCAAGGCCGACCTCGAACGGCTCGCCGCCGCCACTTCCCGCTTCGTCAAACTCCCGGACAGCGGCTGGGTCCAGCTCGACCTCGGCGCCGTCCAGCAGGCCCACGAAACCATGGCCGACCTCGGCCTCGACACCCTCTCCGCCCTGCCCCAAAAGGTCGACATGGTCCAGGCCGTGCACCTCGGCGAGGAAGGCCTCCAGCGCTTCGCCGACCTCCCCGAAACCCGCGCCCTCCGCGAACGCCTCAGCAACTTCCGCGGCGTCGCCGCCGTCCCCCTGCCCGCCGGTCTCAAGGCCGAAATGCGCCCCTACCAGAAGGCCGGCTTCGACTTCCTCTGCCACCTCGCCCAGGTCAAGCTCGGCGGCATCCTGGCCGACGACATGGGCCTGGGCAAAACCCTCCAGACCCTCTGCTGGCTCTCCTGGCTCAAGGAACAGCATCCCAAGCGACCCAAACCCGTCCTCGTCATCTGCCCGGCATCCGTCCTCCATAACTGGCGTCGCGAGGCCGAGAAGTTCACCCCCCATCTCAAAGTCCTGGTCTTCGAGAGCGGTCCCGCCCGGCACAACCTCCGCAAGCTCATCCCCCAACACGACATCGTCGTCACCAACTACGCCCTGCTCCGACGCGACCTCGAGGCCCTCAAGCGTTTCACGTTCCGCGCCGTCATCCTGGACGAGGCGCAGTTCATCAAGAACCCCGCCGCCCAGGTCAGCCAGTCCGTCAAACAACTCGAGGCCGACCACCGCCTGGCCCTCACCGGCACCCCGCTCGAAAACCGCCTGCTCGACCTCTGGAGCATCGTCGACTTCGTCCAGCCCGCCTACCTCGGCACCCAGCAGCAGTTCCACGAAACCTACGAGCCCAGCGGCGAGGACGCCGAATGGAACCAGCGCATGGCGCGCCGCAAACTCTCCGCCAAGCTCCGCCCCGTCCTCCTCCGCCGCCTCAAAAAGCAGGTCGCCCAGGACCTCCCGGACCGCATCGAGGAACGCCGCGATTGCGAGCTCGAGGAGGCGCAGCGCAAACTCTACCTCGCCGAACTGCGGCGCAGCCGCGAACAGGTCCTTCAAACCGTCCAGGAAAAGGGCCTCGCCCGCAGCAAACTCCAGGTCCTCGCCGCCCTCACCCGCCTCCGCCAGATCTGCTGCCACCCCACGCTCGTCGGCAGCGACTGCGCGTCGGGCAAGACCGACACCCTCTTCGAGCTCATGGAGCCGCTCCTCGACGAAGGACAGAAGGTGCTCGTCTTCAGCCAGTTCGTCCGCATGCTGCTGCTGCTCGAGGAGGAGTGCCGCAAGCGATCCATGCCCACCCACCTGCTCACGGGCGATACCAAGAACCGGCAGGAGGTCGTCCAGGCCTTCCAGGAGGATCCCAACCCCTCGATCTTCCTCCTCAGCCTCCGCGCCGCCGGCACCGGCCTGAACCTCACCACCGCCAGCTACGTCGTCCTCTACGATCCCTGGTGGAATCCCGCCGTCGAAGCCCAGGCCATCGACCGCACCCATCGCATCGGCCAGACCCGCACCGTCAACGCCTATCGCCTCATCACCCCCGGCACCGTCGAGGAGAAAATCTGGGAGCTCCAGCAGCGCAAGGCCCAGACCATCGCCGACGTCCTCGGCGAGGAAGGCTTCGCCCGCAGCCTCACCCGTGCCGACCTCGAATACCTCTTCGCCGAAGACTGAGCCCCCGGCTCCCAGGAACTCCCGGGGTCGGACCACGACAAGTGGTTGATGGGTGAATGGATAGGACCGCCGCCACCCCTCCAAGAAGACCTTGGGGACAGCTTCTGACGCCGAATTCTGCCTCCAAGGCCGGGACGTATGACCGGGGAGGGTGCGGTGGCCTGCCCGCCTTCTTGCAGGTCAAAACCACCGCGAGAAGTTGGCCGTAAGGGTGCCCCGCGGCTCGAAGATCCCGCTAACCGACTTCGCACGAAGCGCTTATCGTGGTCCGACCCCGTCCTCAACTGGGCCCGTTTCGAACCGGGAGCGCGGGGTTCCCCATGCGGCCGCCAGCACCAGCAGCGCCGGCACAATCGTCACGCCGAAGAACAGCGGGAACCTCGGCCCCGCCTTGTCCACGAAGAAGACGAAGGCAGCGACGATGACCACCGCGCTCGCGACGCGTTCCCAGCGCCACAGCGCGAGCAACCCGAGCAGCAGCACCAGGTGCAGCCCATGCGCCCACCAAACCGCCAGCGGCGGCGTCCGGGGCAGGGGCCGTACAAACCACTCGATCGTGTGCTCGACAAAAAAGCTCCCCCAGAAAAGGAAGACCACCACCGCCAGGATCCGGCCCGCCCACCGCAGAACGGGCACGACCTTCAGGTTCATAGCCAGCGTATGCACGGCGGAATCTGTACACCCCCACCGCTGCCCGGTGTGAATCGAAAGTCACCCCCCCGCTATCGGTTGTCTCAATAGCTTCTCTCCCTGCCTTCGCGAGTACCCAAGCTTACTCGATGACCACCTGCATCCGAACCTCCAGCGGTTCCCGGTCGGGGCCGAGGCTGCTGAGCCTGGCCGTGTAGCGGCCGGGCGTCGCATACACGTGGGTGGTTTCCGCCTCGACCTGAGTGGCCGGCGAACCGTCGCCGAATTCGAGCGTCACGGGTGCGGTCGTGCCCCACAGCCGGTTCCAGAAGCGCACCGGCTTTCCCGGCCGGCCGCCGCGCACGGGTGAGTGGTAGAGCCAGCCTCCACCCATGCGCCCGCCCCGCTCCCGATCCCATACGCGGAGTTGCACGTAGTCGCGATCCTCACTTCCGTCATCAGCCCAGACACGCAACTCTTCGCAGTACAGCCCGGGTCGATCCGCCCGGACCACCGCCTGCGCCGCCTCGACCTCGCGTCCGTCATGGAGTAGCCAGCGATGGCGGACGATGCGTCGCCCGGGCCGAGCCACGCTCCGCGAGGCGTCCAGCTCCACCGGTTCGCCCGGCATGGCGTAATGGTAGCCGCCCGCCACGGCGAGGACCGAATCCGGGTAGTCGCGCAGGTAGGCCTCCAGCACGAACGGGTAGCTCGCCAGCGGTTGGCCATCGCGGAACACACCCCAATGCAGATGCGGATCATTGACCTGGGACCGCCGCCCGTCCCACGTCATGCCGGTGCGGCCAAGCCGTTGGCCAGCCCCGACGACGACCCCCTCGGTCAGCCCGGATGGAATCGTCTCCAGGTTCATGTGGTAGTAGGCACACTCGAGGCCGGCAGCATGGCGGATGCGCAGATGGTTCGAGTCCCCGTCGCCGTCGGGGAGCGGGGACTGGATCACGGTTCCGCCGAGGCTGGCCACGACTTCGAGCTCGTCCGGGATCGCTCCGAAGTCTTCCCCGCGATGGTAATAGAGCTTGTTGTAGGGAACCAGGGCCCCCCACGTGTTGCCATAAGTGTTCGCCTGCCAGCGAAAACGGGCGATGGGGAACCGCAGCTCCGGCGGGCCCCAGGGCATTCCCTCCGCCACGCAGGACATCCTGACGTGTTGGGTCATCCCGACCAGCGGATCCAGTTGCGACGTGGTGGCCCACGTGTGCGTGCTTTCCACGTACAGACGCAGACCGTCCACCAGCCGAGGCGGCTCGAACGGACGTGTCGAGCGTGGCGCGAGTGCTCCCTAACCTCGATTCTGCACCGCCGCAGCGCGCAGAACCGCGTGGCCGGGGGCTTCGGCGAGATGCCAGTTCGGCCAGCGGGATTCCTCGACCTGCAACAGCCGGACTACGCGCCGGACCTCACCTCCCGGTCCCGGGACACGGATTTCCTTCGCCTGACCGACGTCCAGCTCGAAGACCAGTGGCGGGGCATCCCCGTGCTGCACCCAGACGATCCCCAACAGCACGAGCAGGCGTAATGAAAGGAAGCGCATGAGGGTAGAGTTCTTGCTGATCTGTTCGCGCGAGAGTCCTGGGGACACACGGACGGGGTCGTTGCCCGCGGGCAAAGTCCTCCTTTGCGCACCCCGCGTAAACCGAAAAGGACGCGGGCGCGGGGCCTGCGCCGCCGGGGCGCCGAACCCCAGGCTGGCACGGGTCCCGCCTGCCCCGAGCGATCCGTATTGCCTCCGCGAGCCGCCGGCGTCACCCCTGCTCCCCACCGGTGGCTATGGCCACGGGTTCTCGACTCGGTAGAACCGCCGGCCGTCCTTCGCCGGTTGGCTGTCGGTGAACTCATACCAGCCGGGGCAGAACTCCATCGCCATCCCGCGAGGCGTCCAGTTGACGGCTGGCCCGCCCAGGTCCGCCGTGCTGAGCACGCGGAAGTTCAGGCCCGGTGTGTTGCGAAAGCTGAAGTGAACAGCGCCCTCCGCCGACACCTCCACGTCCTGGATCACCACCGCCCTCGCCACCCCCGGCGGCGCGTCATACCGCTCGACGCTCGCGAATGCCGGGTCGTCGCTGACCCCGCCCCCGACGATCAACACCTTGCCATCGGCCAGCAGCGTGCCCGTGTGCCAGTAACGCGGCGTTGTCAACGAACCGCCCCCGGTCCACTTGCCCGTCGCCGGGTCGTACAACTCCACCTCAGCCGGATACCCGCTGCTGCCCGCGCCGCCGGCGACCAGCACCTGGCCGCTCGGCATCAGGTTCGCCGTATGCCATTTCCTTGCCCATCTGAGGGCCGATGTGCTTGTCCAGGCCCCCCGAGCGGGGTCGTAGAGCTCCGCGCTCGCAAGCCGGACTTCCTGGCTGTCTTCACCTCCGGCCGCCAGCACCCGGCCATCCGCCAGCACCGTGACCGAGTGCACCTGGCGATCGGTGGCCATCGGACCAGTGGCGGTCCACGTGCCGCTCGCTGGATCGTAGACCTCGCAGGAGGCAAGCGAGCCATTTCCACGAGCGTCTGCCGCGCCTCCTGCGACCAGCACTCTGCCATCGCACAGAAGCACGGCCCCGGGATAACAGCGTCCCGTGTGCATCGGTTTGGCAGGTGTCCAGCGCCCCGTCGACGGGTCGTAGACCTCCGCCGTGGCCAGAGCCCCGGAGCCGTCGCTGGTTCCACCCATCACCACGATCTGGCCGTTCGGGAGCAAGGTCGCCGCATGCACCGCGCGCCGTGTGCCCAAGGAAGCAAGGGTGGTCCAAGTCCCGGTCATCGGGTCATACTGTTCCATGGTGTTGAGGACACCAGCGGCGCCGGCGCCGCCCACCACCACCACCTTCCCGTCGGGCAACCGCGTCGCGGTGTGGCGGCCACGCGGGTTGGCCAGTGCGCCCGTGGCGGTCCACTTGCCGCTCGTCGGATCATACAACTCGGCAGCGGCAGGATAGGTCCCGTTCGGGAAATCGCCGGTGTAACCGCCGGCCACCAGCACCCGGCCGTCGGCCAGCAACGTCGCGGTGTGCCATTCGCGGGCGACCCCGAGCGGGGCGGGCGACGAGGCGCTGCCGGGGGCGCTCAAACGGAAGTCATCCGCCCAGATTTCTCCCTCTGGAATGGGGCCAGCACCTTTGTTGACGATCACATTGAGGGCGAAGGTGAAGGTGTGGGATGCAGTCATCGTTGGCGAGAACTCCGCCAGACTTATCGCGTCAAGCATCCTCCACCCCCGCCCGGTGGCGTCGGGATCGCACCATGCCTCGATCCGCTCGGCAGCGGAGCGGTATGCCAGGCGCAAGGCGAAGGATGTCTTCGTTCCGTCAACGAGCGCTCTCCTCGTCCCCCCGTCCGGGCGGTACTGGGTCACCATGAACCCGCGGTCGGCTCTCCGATACATTTCCACGACGTAGGCCTCTCTATCGCTTGTCAGGGCGAGGTCGGTCCGCAACGCCCAAAGCTGCAGCCGGGTCGCCGTCGCAGAGACGTGGCCAGTGACGTCCACCGTCCAGTCTTCAGTTGCCGTCGGATTGCCACGCCAAACGATGGAAACGGATTTGTCGTCGTCTCGGATTACAGCCGGTGCGATGAAGCTGGCGCGCCCATTCATGCCGACAACCTTCACGTCGCCGTTGTTGTTCGGGCGGAACGTCCAGTTTGACGCTGCGATGCCGGCCGAGAACTCGTCGCTGCCCTCCCACGCTGCGCTTGGGCCGGGGCCACCCTGCACCGTCAGCATCGCTGCCTCACTGGTGACACTGCCGTACGGATTGCGGACCACGACCGCGTACTGTCCCTGGTGATCGGGTTGGACCACGGCGATCACATAACTGCTATTCGTGCCGTCGAGCAGGTTCTCACCGTTCCGGCGCCACTGGTACGCCAGCGGTGCAGTGCCGGTCGCCGCCACGGTGAATGTTGTGCTGGCGCCTCGGCTGGGGACACGATGGGTGGGTTGCTGATAGACGAAGGGCGTTTCCAGACTGGCCGGCCCGTTCACCACAAAGTCTTGGACCCACTCCTTAGCCCTGGAGGTCCGAACCCAGAAGGCTTCGCCCGGTTGAATGGCGGGGGTTACATCCCAACCCACGGCCCCCTGGTAGGTGTGGGTAATGAGCGCTCGGCTCGCTTGGTCCCACGTCTGGACTCCGTCCCCTTCCTCCGCTGGGAACTGGTACAAACCAGGGATGGGCGCGACAGATCCAAGCAGAATCAAGCCCGCCGGCAGCAAACGGCGGAGCGTGCCCTGTCGAACCTCCCCCACAAAGGTCAGAAGAAACGGATCACCCGCGTTGTCAAACTGCACCCCGTCGCCCGGAGCCGGTGTCATCTCTGGCTTGTTCCACACGGCAACAGGTGTGACATCCGCCGTCGCAACTATCACAGGCGGCGTCGCGGAGGGTAACGTGGGCAGCATCACCTGTGTCGCCACCAAAGCGACAGCACGAACCAGGCGCAGGTCGAGGGTATTCATGGTCAGCGGAGCGTTGCGATGTAGCCAGAACTGATGGCAACCAGGGCGGTCATCGACCCCGGAGGCGAACCACCCATCACTGGGCAGACGCCCCCTGCGGCGCTCAAGCTGGAGAGCTTGCGAGAGGCCGCGCGAAAGAGAACCTGGAAAACCGGGATGCTCATACCTTCGCAGCGTATCACCTGTCCTGGGTCGAATGGTATCGGGTAAACGACGTATTCGAGGGCGTTCCCGCCTCATAACCGCACCCCTCTGTACGCATTTCTCTCGATGCCACCGGGGTCGGACCACGACAAGGCGTTGATGGGCCGAGGGATGAGACCGCCGCGGCCCGTCCTGGCGAACATTGGGGGCAGCTTTTGCCACCCGGTTTCTGCCGCCAAGACCCTGACCGATGCGCTCGGGAGGGTGCGTCGGGCCGCCCGCTCTGCTGGAGGTCAAAACCACCCCAAAAAGTCGGCCCTTAGGGTGCCCCACGACCTCTGAATCTCACCAACAAACTCCGCGCCAAGCACTTCTCGTGGTCCGACCCCGCCCTTACCTTCGACCTTCGACCTTCGACCTTCGACCTTCGACCTTCCCTACAAAACCCACCATCCCAGCAGCGCAGCCCAGACCAGGCTGGGCAGGTAGTCCGCCAAACGGATGCGGAGGATGGGGAACATCACCAGCGCCGTCGCCAGGAGGAGGAAGCCGCTGGTCACGTAGAGAACGTCGACCGCGCCGATCGCCTCGAGACGCACACGCAAGCCCGTCACCACGAGGGTCATCGTGCCCTGAAAGGCCAACACCGGCAGCGCCACCGCCGCGACTTCCCAACCCCGAGTCCGCGCCAGCGCCAGCGTGGCCAACCCATCCACCACCCCCTTGATCAGTAGCGCCCGTGGATCGCCCCGCAACCCCTCCTGCAACGGCCCCACAAACGCCAGCGGCGTCAGGCAGAACACCACCGTCGCCGCGCGGAACACCTCGCCCGCCGGCCAGGTTCCGCCCTCCGGTTGGCCCACCAAACGCGCGCGGGCAAACCGGCCCAGTCGGTTGAATGTCTCCTGGAGGCCCAGGGCCTGCCCGGTCACGCGCCCCAGCATGAGGGCCAACACCACCACACCGACCTGCCGCAGCACCTGACCCATCGTCCCGCCCAATCCCAGCCACATCACATGAAAACCCAATCCCAACGTCAAACCCGCCAGCAACACCTGCAATCGGCGCTGCACCCGACCCGACGGCGCAGGCAACCCCACTCCGACGGCCACGGCCGCAAGCACGATGAGGGCCGCGTTGATCAGGCTCCCGGTCATGTTCCGCAACGCTGCCGCGCGATGGCGTCCGTGACAAGCCAGGCCCTCATGCTCACTTCCGTTTCGTCGCCACCACGAACGCGTTCAGCATGACATGGCGCGCCGGCGTGAGATTCAGCCCCCATTCCAGAAGCCGCGGCACATAGCGGTCCGTGCATTGGGTGCGCTCGATCCGGCAACCGGCGCGCTCCAGGAAGAAGGCGATCTCCGGTCCGTTCGTCTTCACAATTGCGTCGTCGTCCGGCTGGAATGGCTCCCGCACAATCGGCGTGAGGCGGTCGAAGCGAACCTTCTCGGGCGCCACCCGCATCTGGCGGCACTTGGCCACCAACCGCCGCGCGTTACCCCACTTGTTCGCCAGACCCCGCATGACCGGGTGATAATCCCGCCAGCCCAGGGCGCGGAAGAAGTTCGGGCTCGAGACGACAACCCGCCCCCCGGGTTCGGCCACCCGCACCAGCTCGGCCAGAAACGCCTCGGGTTCCTCGACGTGCTCGAGCACGTTCAACGTCCCCACGCTCGCGAAGTGGCCGTCCGGAAACGGCAGATGCCGCCCGTCGTACAGTTCACAGTGCAACCCGGCTGCCCGGGCCCGCGCCACATTGGGCTCCGAGACCTCCACCCCAAACGCTGCGAACCCAGCGTCCGCCAGGCGCTTGACTACCTGGCCGACGCCACAGCCCACATCCAACACCCGCCCCCCCGACCGCGCCGGCTTCAGCGTGTCGGCGTACTTGGCATAGAAACCTTCGTCCCAGTTCGCAAGGAACTCGGCGTAGGCCTCGTTATGGCGGTAATAGGATTCCTGGTGCCCCATGGATCGGCGCGCCCGCGCCCGGCCACCCTACCAGCCGCCACCCGTGCTGCCAACCGTCCACACCCGCTCCCCTCAAACCCGATTTCGAACATCGGGAATCGGACCGAGGAATCCCCCGCTTCCCCCTAATCCCCTATGTCCGTAATCGGCGGAGACCCCCCCGTCTCGGATTCTCCGCCGATTACGAACTTAGGGAATTGGGTAAGGGGGATCTTCGGCTTTTCCGTCGCCCCCGGCGGTTGACGCAGACCGGCGGCTCGACGAGCCTGGGGCCATGCAAACACCCATTGCGCGTCGCGTCTTCCTGCGCCAATCCACAGTCGTCGCCGGCGGGTTGGGCGTCGGTCTTCAACTCGTGTCTCCGCGGGTGCTGGCCGCCAGCCAGCGGGTCCGCCTGGCCATCATGGGGGTGAACGGACGAGGCAGCGACCTGGCGGGCGGATTCGCGGCACGACCGGACGTGGACATCGTTTATGCCTGCGACCCGGACGAGCGGGCGTGGCAAAAGGCATTCACCGCGGTCGCCCGCCGCCAGACGACCGCGCCGCGCGGGGTGAGAGACTTCCGGCGCAGCCTCGAGGATCCCGACGTGGACGCGTTGGTGATCGCGGCGCCCGACCATTGGCACGGCCCGGCGACGCTGCTGGCGTGTGCCGCAGGCAAACACGTCTACGTCGAGAAACCCGCCTGCCACAACCCCCGTGAGGGCGAGTGGATGATCGCGGCGGCCCGCCGCCACCAGCGGGTGATTCAAGTGGGGACACAACGTCGCAGCCTGCCCCAGATCATTGAGGCCATGGAGAAGGTGCGAAGCGGCGCCATTGGCCGTGTCCGATTCTCGCGGGGCTGGTACTCGGCCCGGCGGGGCGGGATCGGGCGAGGTCAGGCGGTGCCGGTGCCGGACGGGCTGGATTGGACTCTCTGGCAGGGCCCGGCGCCGGAACGGCCGTTCCGCGACAACATTGTGCACTACCAGTGGCATTGGTTCTGGCACTGGGGCACAGGTGAACTGGGCAACAACGGAATCCACGCCCTCGACCTTTGTCGCTGGGGACTCGGGGTGGACGCCCCGCACCGGGTCACCTCGGGAGGGGGCCGGTACCACTTCGACGACGACCAGGAAACGCCGGATACGCACGTGGTGACGTTCGATTTCGGCGACCGGGCGATTGCCTGGGAAGGGCGGAGCTGCCACCCGCGCGGTTACGAAGGATCAAGCTTCGGCGCTGCCTTCTACGGAGACCAGGGAACGCTGGTGACCGATGGCTCGAGCTACACGATTTTCGACAGCGCAGACAAGGAGGTGGCCAAGGTGGCTGGATCGGGCAGCGACGCCCTGCATCTCCAGAACTTCCTCGATTGCGTGCGCGGCGGCGGCCGACCCAACGCGGATGCCGAGGCCGGCCATTGGGGTTCGCTCCTCTGCCACCTGGGCAACATCGCCTGGCGGGTGGGCCGCACGCTCGACTGCGATCCCCAGACCGGGCGCATCCTGCGGGACCCGGAGGCCATGACCTTGTGGGGGCGCGAGTATCGACCGGGCTGGGAACCGGCGGCCTGAGGGTCCGGGGGGCTGGCGATGGAAACCCCGGCAGCGCGGCAGCGGCTTAGCCTGGAAATCTGATACCCGCTGTAGGCGACGACGTGAGGAGGCGTTGGGGGCCCGGGGCAATACCCTTCGCCTCCTCACGTCGTCGCCTACAGTCTGTCACGGTTTCATGCCGAGCATGAGAGATCCGGGCTCAGAGCCCCAGGTCGGCCGGGTCGGTCACCGCGAGCTCGCCGCTGGGCCGCAGTTAGGCGGGAGGCGGGGGCTCAGGCTCGGACAGCCAGGGAGACACCCAGGACCAGAGCGCCATGATCCCCAACGTGCCGAAGCCCACGCCGAAGATGAACACCGTCACCTGCAAGGGCAGGAGCCAGCGCCGTT
The DNA here is from genome assembly GCA_015075445.1 of Verrucomicrobiales bacterium. Lineage (GTDB taxonomy): Bacteria > Verrucomicrobiota > Verrucomicrobiia > Limisphaerales > J093 > DSVZ01. The sequence continues at coordinate 21,587 of JABTUJ010000018.1, read as the reverse complement.
GGCGGTCCCACTCCCAGCGTGCGGGCCACACCATTCGGTGGACCGGGGCGCCGTGCCGGGCGCGGCGCCGCACGCGGAGCTGCCCCCCGCACGCCTCACAGCGCACCGCGGTGCGGAGGTTGAGGTGGCCACAGGTACGGCAGCAGACGTAGAAATGCCGGCCGCAAGTCGGACATTCCAGGGTCCCGACCGGGGAGGCAGAGTGACAGCGGGGGCAGGCGACCGTTGGGGTCACCGCAAGCTCGGGTTCTTGCACCGTGTTCATAAGTCTGAACGCGCCATCCCTTGCCGCCCGGACGAGACCTATAATGCTCCATGCCCCGCCAGAATACAAGGTTTGCTTTTGTGGGTTCCGTCATTAGCTTGGCGTCGTGCACACACAGGTGACTGAACACGCCGTGACCGGCTACTGGGACCGCGGCTTCGACGAAGCGGGCATCCAGGCCTGGGTCGAAAACCTGCGTCGGCAACTGGGAGACAAGCGCCCAACACTGGGGCTGGTCTTCACCACGCCGCCCCTGTTTGACCACGCGGCGGAGTTGCTCGAGGTCATCCAGGTCCACGGACGCGTGGCCACCGTGGCCGGATGTTCCAGCACCAGCCTCATCGTGGGTGACCAGGAAATCGAAGGCAAAGGGGGCATCGCGCTCGGACTTTATCACCTGCCGGGCGCCGTCCTGCGCACGACCCATCTCACGCAGGCGAATGTCGAGGAGGCCAACGGCCCCGGCTACTGGCATCACGAGTCGGGCATGGGTCCCGAGGAAACCCAGGGCTGGATGGCGTTTGCCGATCCCTTCCACATGGACTGCGAACGGTGGGTGGAGCAGTGGAATGCCGCCTATCCGGCCGTGCCGCTCGCCGGAGGGCTGGCCAGCGGGACGGCGCGCGAGAACCGCACCCAGCTCTACCTGAACGGGCAGGTCTTCGAGGAAGGCGCCGTGGCCGTCTCCTTCGCCGGCGCCGTCGAGTTGGTCACCGTCATTTCGCAGGGGTGCACGCCCATCGGGCAGCCGTGGACCATCACCAAGGTGGACGGCAACGTAATCCAGCAGATCGGCAACCAGCCGGCCTACCAGGTACTCGTCAAGACCTTCAACAGCCTGCCCGATGAGCAGAAGCAACGCGCCCAGGGCAACCTGATGGTCGGGTTCGTCGTCAACGAGTACCAGGAGGAGTTCCACCGCGGCGACTTCCTCATCCGCAACCTGCTCGGCGGGGATCCCAACTCCGGCGCGTTGGCCGTCGGCGCCCACCCGCGGCTGGGTCAATCGCTCCAGTTCCAGTGTCGGGACGCCACCGCCGCCACGGAGGACATGGTCGAACTCCTCAAGCGGGCCCGGCAGCAGGTGGGCAAACGGCCGGTGCTGGGCGGCTGCCTCTGTGCCTGCAACGGCCGGGGACAACGGTTGTTCGGAGCCCCCATCCACGACGCCGGCCTGGCCCAGAAAGCCCTCGGCCCCTTCGCCCTCACCGGCTTCTTCTGCAACGGAGAAATCGGCCCGGTCGGACGCCGCAACTTCCTCCATGGCTACACCGCTTCCCTCGCGCTGTTCCTGGGTCGCTGATGCCGCCGGCGCGCTTCGGCAAAGGCACCCTCCCCGGTCGCATGGAAGAAGCGTCGTCGGCCGCAGCCAAACCCGAGGTGTTGGTGCGGCTCACCTCGTTGGTTGAACCGCTGGACCTCGCCGCACTGTTTCCCCGGCCGGCCCCCATCGAGCTTGAGTTGGGCAGTGGCGACGGCGGATTCCTCATGCGCCAGGCCCAGCGCCATCCCGAAACGCACTTCCTGGGCGTCGAACGGTTGCTGGGCCGCATCCGCAAGCTCGAACGGAAGGCGCCCCGGCTCGGCCTGACCAACGTGCGCGGTCTCCGGGTCGAGGCTGCCTACCTGCTCCGGTATCTGATGGCCCCGGGCTCGATTCGCGCCATCCACGTCTACTTCCCCGACCCCTGGCCCAAGCTGCGGCATCGCGGCCGACGCCTGGTCAATGCCGGGTTCCCTGCCCTGGCCGCGCGGGTTCTCGAGCCGGAAGGGGCGGTGTTCCTGCGCACGGACGACCCGGATTACTTCGCGCAGATGCAGGAGGTGTTTGACGCCAGCCCGGACTTTGCCGCGGCCGAAACTCCCCGCGAACTGACGGAGGTCCTCACCGACTTCGAGCTCGATTTTCTGGCGCGCGGCACCCCCACCTTACGGACGGCGTATCGCCGGGTCGACGACCGCCGCCCGCCGGCCTGAGCCCGTGGCCTCCCCATGAACTTGTGGTGCGGGCTTCCAGCCTGCACTCCCCGGTGAGCCGAGGCTCCTGCCGAGCCACGCTAACCTGGAAATCTCATACCGCTGTAGGCGACGACGTGAGGAGGCGTTGCGGGTCGGTGACAATGCCACTTCGCCTCCTCACGTCGTCGCCTACAGTCGGTCGCGATTCTCTGCCCAGTATAAGATGTCCGGACTCAGCGGAACGCCGACGCCCACCGCGTCCCGTCAACGGCTGTTACGCGGGACCTCACTTTCGCTTGGCGCTCCAGTCCACCGTCACCTCGCGACCGTCCATGAGCGTCTTGGTCTGGCCGCGGATGGTGCCGTCTTCAAGCGTGCCCCACATCTCGTAAGTCATCGTGCTTCCGTCCTGACGCTCGCGCTGAACCCGCCAGGAAAGGCGGTTGCCCTCCACCTTGCCATTCTCGATCTCGAGCCACCGGCTGGCATCGCGCGCAAACCGGCCGGTCACCTCGCCGCCGCGCTGCGCCAAAATCAACGGCGCTTCGATGGGATTGCCGTCGGGCCCGCGGATCGTCCAGATCCACTCGCCGGACAAGTCCACGGACGCGGCGGCTGGGACGCGGGTGTCGCCGAGGAGGCGACAGAGCAGGTCCTCGATGGATTCGGCCCAGACGCCGTACGCCTGCGGGCTCAGATGCAGGTAGTCGGGCATGAGCGCGGCCGGGATCAAGCCCTCGGCCGTGACGAACCGGTGGCCGAAATCGACGAAGAACACGTGCTCGTCGTCGCCCAGCTTCTGCAAGATCTGGTTCACCTGAAGCAGCTTGCCCCGTTGGGCCTGCGGGTTCTCCCCCCGCGGGAAGATGCCCACGAGGATGATCCGGGTGTCGGGCAGTCGCTCGCGAAGCAACCGGACAATGGCGGTCACCCCCTCGGCGATCTGGGCCACGGTGTTGTCCTCGCCGTTCGAGTTGTTGGTGCCGATCATGACGACGGCCGCCTTGGGTTGCAGGCCTTCGAGATTGCCGTTGGCCAGCCGCCACAGCACGTGCTGGGTGCGATCACCGCCGATGCCGAGGTTGAGGGCGTCGCGGTGCGCGTAGTATTTCGCCCACACTTCCCTCCCCGCACCCTCCCAGCCCTGCGTGATCGAATCGCCGATGAAGATCACCTGCGCGCGGCGTCCGACTTCGGCCACGCGCTCGTTGAATCGCTTCTGGCGGTCCTGCCAGCCCTGGTCACCCCGCGGGACCGGGACGATGGCCGAGTGGGCGTCGGCCAGGACGGGTTGGAACGTCGACGCGAGCCAGGCGGCCGCGACGAAGCAGAGGAGGCTTTTCATCGGCGCAGAGTGTTGGCGCCGCCTCGGTGAAACGCCAGCGCTTTGATGGGACGTCCGCCCCCGCCCGACTCACATCCGGTCCGGGACTTCGAGCCCGAGGAGTTCGAGGCCCTGCCGCAAGACGCGCGCCGTCAGGTCGGCCAGCACCAGCCGGCTCGCGCGCGTGGGTTCAGGAGCCTTGAGCACCGGACAGCGCTCGTAGAAATCGGTGAAGTAACCGGCCAGCTCGTAGAGATAATTGCAGAGGTAGTTCGGACGATGCTCCTCGGCGACGGCCTCCAGGGTGAAGCCGAAGTTGACGAGGTGCCGCGCAAGGCGGAGTTCCGGCGGCACCTCGAGCTGGAGCTGGGCAGCCGTTTCGTCGAGCCGCCAGGAACCCCCGGTGTCGGCCAGCTTGCGGAAGATGCTGCGGATCCGGGCATGCGCGTACTGGAGGTAGGGAGCGGTGTTGCCGCTGAGGGCAAGCATCTTGTCCCAACTGAACACGTAATCGCTCTGCCGGTTGGGCAGGAGGTCCTGGTACTTGACCGCGCCCAGGCCCACCATGCGGGCGATGGCCTCCCGTTCGGCTTCGGGCAAGTCCGGGTTCTTCTCGGCCACGATGCGGCGGGCCCGCGTTTCGGCCTCGTCGAGCAGGTCGGCCAGCTTGATGGTGTCGCCGGAGCGCGCTTTGAAGGGCTTGCCATCCTCACCCAGAATCGAGCCGAACCAGACGTGCACGAGCTGGACGCGCGCGTCGGAGTGCCAGCGGCGGAAGATGGCGAAGAGCTGCTTGAAGTGCAGTTGCTGGCGGGCGTCCGTGACGTAGATGATCTCGTCCGGCTGCCACTCGCGCAGGCGATGGGCGAGGGTGGCGAGGTCCGTGGTGGTGTAGTTGGCGGCGCCGTCCCGCTTCTGAACGATGGCCGGATGCCCTTCGAGCTCGGGGTCGCCCTCAAAGAACACCACCTGGGCGCCTTCGCTCTCGCGGGCGAGACCGCGTTGGCGGAGGTCAGCCACGACGCCCGCCAGGTGGGGGTTGTAGAAGCTCTCGCCCAGGGTGTGGTCGAAACGCACCCCCAGCCGCTGGTAGATCCGGTCGAACTGGTGTTGCGACAACGCCAGCATGCGACGCCAGATGCCGAGGTTCTCCGGGTCGCCGCCCTGCAGGTTCACAAGTTCCTGTCGCGCCGCCTCAAGCACGGCCGGGTCCCGTTCGCTCGCCTCGTGGACGTGCTTGTAGAGCCGCTCCATCTCCGCCACCGCGTCGCGCTCGAGCGCGGCCGTGTCGAGATGGCGTTTCCACCCGACGAGCAGCTTGCCGAACTGCGTGCCCCAATCCCCCAAGTGGTTGTCGGTGATCACGCGGTGCCCCAGCAGACGGAAGACACGGGCCAGGGCGTCGCCGAGGATCGTGGACCGGATGTGGCCCACGTGCATCGGCTTGGCAATGTTTGGCGAGCTGAAATCGAGCACGATCGTTCGCGGGCGTGAGGCGGGGGTGAAACACAGGTGTTCGCCTCGGGCGGCGGCTTGCAGCGTCCGCACCAGCGCGGCCGGGTGCAGATGGAAGTTCAGGAAGCCCGGGCCGGCGACCTCGACGCGCGCGCCGATCTCATCCGGATCCAGGCGGGCGGCGATCTCCGCGGCGAAGGTGCGCGGATTGACCTTGCGCTCGCGGGCCAAGGCCATGAGCGCGTTGGTCTGGTAATCGCCGAACTTCGCATCGGCACACGGACGCACGCGAACGTCGGCGACGGACGCGCCGAGACAGTGGGCGGTCACCGCGGCGTGAAGACGGGTCTCGATGAGATGGTGGAGCATGGGCGGGAACGGGAGTTGGCGCGCGGGGATGAGCCCCGCCGCTTCCTGACGGACCGGGGTCGGGCAGGTGCGATTACCGGCTGCCCGCGTTGGCCTGGATGACGCGGAACATGCCCTCGGCATCAGGAGCCTCCTCGAGGGCCTGGCGAAACTCGGGTCGGTGAAGCAGCTTCGCGATGTCCGCCAGAGTGTGCAGGTGCTTCTGGAATTCCCCCTGCGGGACCAGGAACAACACGACCAGCTTCACCGGTTGCCCGTCGAGCGCCTCGAAGGCAATGCCCCCGCGCGACCGGCCAAACGCACCCACCACCGACTGGATGAGATTCGTCGAGGCGTGCGGGATGCCAATGCCGTAGCCGATCCCCGTGCTCATCGAGGTCTCCCGACGCCGGATCACCGTGGTAACCGCATCGCGGTGCTGAGGGGCGATCCGACCGGCTGCCACCAGACAGTCGATGAGCTCTTCGATCGCCTCCCACCGATCGCGCGCCTTCAAATCCGACACAATCGAATCGGGCGTGAGAATGTCACCCAGCGTCATACAGCAGACAAAGTGGGGCGATTCCGCCGCACCCGTCCCGTCAATGCAAGCGTGAATTCCGCTTGAACCGCCACGGCCGTCTCCGCAGTGTCCCGAGAGTACGAAAAGGCCAACCCCCGTCTATCGGCCGTGCAACCCCGCGCTTTCCCAGCCCCGGTGAGCCCGCCTGGCAAGGCAGGCTTCACGCTGATCGAGTTGCTGGTGGTGATTGCCATCATCGCCATCCTGGCCGGCCTGCTCCTGCCAGCGCTCAGCCGCGCCAAGGCCAAGGCGCACCGCGTCGCCTGCACCTCGAACCTCAAGAACCAGGCGCTGGCGTTCACCATGTACGCCGACGATTACCGCGGCCTCTTCCCCACCGCCGACCAGACCACCGCCTGGCACCTGGATGCCCTCTACGTGATGAGCAGCAACCAGGGAGTGGTCCTCATGACCTACGGCCTCGAGGGCGGACGCATCCGGAAGAGCGCGGCCGACTTCGACCTGGACATCAAGACCGCGCGCGTGCCGACAGTGTGGCGGTGCCCGGCACGGCCGGACTGGCCGCGTCTCTTCGACGAGAAAGGGCTCCTGCACGTTGATCACTTCATGATCCTCACCGGCCTGTCCGGAAACCGCTTCCGCGGCTCGAACTCACCCGCCCGCACCACCGATCCCATGGGGCCGCTCACGGCCGATCACACCATGGTGTTCACGGCCCAGAACTACTGGAGCTCGAACCACGGGAAACGCGGCTCGGGCGGCGGCACGGCCAACGATCCTGCCGGCCACGTCCAGTCGTTCAGCGACGGCCACGCCGAGTGGATCAGCGAGAAGCGTTTCCCCCGCATCAACCCGACCGCGCCGTATCCCCGGGCCCTCTGGGCCTCCGGTTGGCCGTGGGACTGGGCCTGGGTCGAGCTGTGACCACTGCCGACGCACGGCGGCCCGCCTCCGCGGAGCGGCCAGCGGATCCTCCACGGCGAAACGATGACTCCTTGCCTGACACCATGAAACGTCATCGCGTCCTTTGCGCTGTGTTCGCGGCGGTGGCCCTCACCCGGCAGGAGATCGAGTTCACCGGGCGCGAACACCCTTGGAGGATTCCGTTCGAGTGCCCAAGCCTGCCCCGGCGCAGGAACCGGCGGGCCACGGAACGTAAGATGTATTTGCCAGGCAGGTTTGGAGCCGTCAGGATCCGCCACCATGAAGCTGCTTACGGCGACAGACCTCGCCCCGCTGACTCCGCACCGCTGCCATCGCCTGCGCCCCTGCCCCGCCCATCGAGGACGAAGTCATCGAGTGCGCCAGTGCGCCCTGTTACCTCGCGGAGTTCCCTCCGGACCGGCCATGAGCTCCGCACCCCGCTCCCTGCGCCCCGCCACGCTCTGCGTGCACGCCGGCACGTACCACGACCCCGCCACAGGCGGCGCCTGCAGTCCCGTCTTTGCCTCGACCGCCTGCGCTTTCCCGAACCCGGCCAACGAGAACGTCTACCCGAGGTACTTCAACACGCCGAACCAGCGCGTGATCGAGCAGAAGCTGGCCGCCCTGGAACAGGGGGAGGCCGCGGTGGTCTTTGGCTCCGGTATGGCCGCGATCGCCACCCTCCTCTTCGCGCACCTGAAAGCGGGGGATCACGCGGTGTTCCAAGCCGACCTCTACGGGGGCACGGTCCAGTTCGTGCAGGAGTTGCAGCGCTTCGGCGTCCGCGTCTCCTTCGCGCGGACGGCAGAGGAGTTCCCCGCCGGCCTGCGTCCCGAGACGCGGGTGATCTACGTCGAGTCGCCCTCCAACCCGCTGCTCCGGATCATGGACCTGACCGCGATCGCGCGGCTCGGACGCGAACGCGGCGTGCTGACCGTCGTCGACAACACCTTCGCCACCCCCATCAACCAGAACCCGCTCGCGGTCGGCCTCCACGCCGTCGTCCACAGCGGCACGAAATACCTCAACGGCCACAGCGACGTGAACGCCGGCGTCGTGGTAGCTTCGTCCGCCATCGTCGAACGGACGCGGGAATGCGCGGTGAACCATGGCGGGATGCTCGACGCCCAGGCCTGTTCGCTGCTTGAGCGCGGCCTGAAGACGCTGGCCCTGCGGGTGAACCAGCACAACCAAAACGCCGCACGGCTCGCGGCGTTCCTCGCCGGCCATCCCGCCGTGGCGGACGTCCTCTATCCCGGTCTGCCCGCTCATCCCGACCACGCACTGGCGAGCCGACAGATGCGCGGCTTCGGGGGAATGCTGGCCTTCGAGCTGCGCGAGGGCAGATCCGTCGACGCCCTTTTGCGGACGTTCCGGCTCGTCATGCCGGCCCTGAGTCTCGGGGGCGTGGAGAGCCTCGTCTGTGTCCCCAGCCGCACCTCACACCGGAACCTCAGCTCGGAAGAGCGGCAGCGCGCGGGCATCCGCGACGGCCTGATCCGCGTCTCGGTAGGCGTGGAAGACATCGACGACTTGATCGACGACTTCGCGAGTGCCCTCGACGCCGCGAGCTGAGCCACAACGCGGTTGATCCGCTTCGGCGGATGCCACCCCCTGGTTTCAGGTTTCAGGGACTGACCCCATCCGCGAACAACTCAGCGACGCGGATGCGGAACCCCTTGAGCAATCGAGAAGCCGCGTCGCCTTTGGTCCAGCGACCGACCAGCCGGTACTCGCCCTTTTCGAGGAAAAGGACTTCGACCGTCTGGGCTTCAGGATCCACCACCCAGTACTCCTTGACGCCGTGTTGCTCATAGAGATCGCGCTTGTCGAGTCGGTCCCGACGGCGCGTGCCAGGCGAGAGCACTTCCGCCACCAGGTCGGCGGCCCCGTGCACGCACTCGCGAATGATCCCAAGCCGCGCGTTGGCGATGAAGACCACGTCGGGTTGCACGGCACAACGCGGCGTGAGCACCATGTCCAGCGGAGCCAGACCCACCTTGCCCAGCCGATGCCCGGCGACCCAGGCATCGAGGACCTTGTAGAAACGGGCGACGATCTCCTGATGGAAGAAGGAAGGGGCTGGAGACCTCACGAGCTCTCCGTCCCACAGCTCGGTGGGCAGGTTGGTCTCCGGCAGCTCGGCCGCCAATTCATCAAATGTCCACCGGCGTGGCGCGGCTCGCCGGGCTGGAACCTTCGGGCCGGTCGCGATCACGCGCCAATCAAACGCCCCGGGTCCGTCACGTCAAGCTTCGCTGCCGGCGGGTGACGACAAGTCCCGGCATGAACAAGCGAATGAGGACACACGAATCAACCGGCCGATGATCCCATGCGCCTGTCCCCATTCGTCTGTCAGGAGACCCCCGCCGAAAACCATGCCTGCGAGTTGCCAGCCCGCACGACCCCCTTGAATCCGGTCCGACCCCGCTCTAACCTCCTCCCATGACCGCTGCGATCGCTCCTCCGGATGTCGCGGCGCCGGAAGCCCGGGCACGCCCCTGGCTCGAGAACGGCGACCGGTTGTCGCGCGCCGAATTCGAGCGGCGTTACCGGCGCATGCCGGAGGTGCGCAAGGCCGAGCTCGTCGAAGGAGTCGTCTACCTGCCCTCGCCCGCCAGGTTCCAGCAGCACTCCGCTCCGCACGCACGGTTGGCGGGTTGGCTCATCGCCTATGAGGCTGCCACCCCGGGTGTCCGCGTCGGCGACAACGCCACCGTCCGACTTGACCTGGACAACGAACCGCAGCCCGATCTCCTCCTCCTCCGCCTTCCCGAAGCCGGCGGCCAGACCCGGCTCTCGGCGGATGACTACGTCGAGGGACCGCCCGAGTTGGTCGTGGAGATCGTCGCCAGCTCGCGCGCGTACGATTTGCACCAGAAGAAGGAGGCCTATCGCCGTAACGGCGTGCGCGAGTACCTCGCCTGGATCGTCGAGGAATCGCGCGTGGCCTGGTGGGAACTGCGCGAAGGCGCCTTTGTGGAACTGGTCCCTGATGCTGCTGGCTGCCTCCAGAGTCGCGTCTTTCCGGGGCTCTGCCTCGATGCCGCCGCCCTCCTGCGTGGCGACCTCTCCGCGGTGTTCGCCGCCCTGCAGCGCGGCCTCGCCAGCCTGCGGGGAAACCCCCCATCCCCGACCCGACCCGCCTAGCGCCTGAAGCCCCGATGGGCGACTACTACCCTCGCGGGAACCGTCATCCATCCGTGAAATCCGCGCCATCCGCGGTCATGCCGTCCGCGGATGCGCAAACCGCGTGCCCCCGCACCGCGTCGTCTCCACCCTTCGCCATCCACACGGCCTCTCGCGGCCGTCTACTCCCCAGAATTCAGGTTTCAGGGACTGACCCCAACGGTCAACAGCACTTTCGGAAGAACTGGAGTCACACTTGCTGCGCTATCTCGTCCCACGATCCTCTTGCGCATGTGAACAAGGATGGGAATACTAGCATTACGATATGCGAATCACGATAGACATTGATGAGAATGAATTGGAGAGAATCCGTGAAATCACACGTGAAAAGAAGAAATCGCCCGCGATCCATCGCGCCCTTACCGAGCTGATCCGGCTCCACGACAAGCGGCAGTTCATCGAGCGCGCCTTGAAGGGCGGCACCGACTTTGCCCTCACCAACGAGGAAGTCGAAGCCGCGGACGTGTATGAAGATCGTTGATACGTCGCTGTGGATCGAGTTCCTGCGCCGGCGCGGAGATCCGGAGGCGAAGCACGCGGTGGCGCGGCTTCTCGAAGCGGACCAGGCCGCCTATAGCTGCCCTATCCGGTTCGAACTCCTCGCCGGCGTGCGTCCCGAGGAGGAAGCCGACCTTGCGCAGGCTCTCGGCTTCATTCATCACCTTCGATTCGAGCCGGAGGATTGGTGCGCCGCCGCCAGACTCGAGCGTCAGATCCGCAATCAGGGAGTCTCGGTGCCGCGAAACGATCTGTTCGTCGCCACCATCGCCATCCGCACGGGCATTCCAGTCGCGTGTCGCGACGCGCACTTCGATGCCATCCAGGGCGTCGCAGGCGACAAACTGGTCGTCGAACAACTGTGACTTACGAAATCAATCGTAAGACTTCGAGGATCACCGAGGCGAGATTGACGTGTTGGTCGCCCGCCAGATGGCCACCCTCGCGCCGTGAGGTTCCTGCTGGATTCCGCCGGTGAATCGGGGCTGCAGGACAACATCAACTTCGCCTGACCAGCCATCTCCCCCGGACCAGCGACACCTGTCACGTTGAATTCAGGTTTCAGGGACTGACCCCAGCGGAGGACCGGGACGGTCATCGACCCGAGGCCCGCACGCGCCCCAAGGCACGTTCTCCCTCGGTCGTCCGGTGATGGAGAATCGGTGATTCCCTCGCAGCAGCAGGCCGCCGTGCGCCGGATGGAGGATCTGGTTCCGCCTGCCCGCTCCCACCCCCGGTTTCCCGTCGCGTCGCCTGCCTTTCAAGTTGCCCGACGGGCATGCAGGTCGCTGGACGTGAAGCGGTTCAGGGCTTCACGCTCAACCCTTCCGCCTCGGCCAGTCCGCGTTGCCTCGCGTCAAAGGTGAGGAACTCTTCCACCTCCAGCACCAACGCGCTTGCGACATGAAGGATACCGAAACTGCGGTGCCCCCCCTTCGTCGTGTGACGCTTGGACAAATCGTCCGCACGACGGAGCACCTCCCACAAGCTGCACGGCACCAACACCGCAATCCCGCTCGCCAGGTCCGCCTCCAACTGGTTCAACGCCGCTTCCGCATCCGACTGCAGAACCCCTTCCGCCGGATTCCGCGCCCGCCGCCAAACCTGGAAACGAAGTGACTGACAGAATTCGTACCGGAGTAACTCGGTCAGGTGCAGCGGTTCCCTCATCGTACTTGCATACGCCGCCACTGCCGAAGATGTAGACTCCATCAGGTAGAATCCGTACAGAAAGCTGGTGTCCGGGTAAGCTCTCACGAACGGTCTCCACGGCTTTCTGCCAACCCGCGAGCCAGATCATCAGCGCAATACACCTTGTCCACACGGCCTCGCCTCCACCCTTCGCCCTGTCCCGAACTAAACTCTCGCTGGTTGAGCTCCTGTGCGTTAGACTGCCGCACATGAACGGAAGCGCGGCAACCACCACGTCGTACCGCTACGTTACCCGTCAACCGGGGGTGCGCAGCGGCCACGCCATCGTTGCGGGCACCCGCATCGGCGTTCACGACGTCGTTGGCCTGCTGCAGAACGGCGAGACCGTGGACTCGCTGGTCACCCGGTGCTTCCCGAACTTGACCCGGGCCCAAGTCTATGAATGCCTCGCTTATTACGAAGATCACCGAAGCGAGATTGACGTGTTGGTCGCCCGCCAGATGGCCGCCCCCGCGCCGTGAAGTTCCTGCTGAACTCCGCCGCAGAATCGGGGCTGCGGGACAACATCAACTTCGCCTGACCAGCCATCTGACATCTGCCTCGGACCGGCGACACCCGTCACGTTGAATTCAGGTTTCAGGGACTGACCCCAGCGGCGTGCCGACGAGAGGCGGAGGTTTGGCACATCGGTCCGCAGTATCCGTCTTCCACTCAGCGATCCAGCTTCGCTGCAAGGGCTTTCGTGAAATCAAATGTCAAGTGCTGCTGTCTGACCCTATTGTGTTTGCAGTCGGGCGGACCAAAGGAACGTAGGAAAGAGGCGGCGGACATGCCAAAACTATGGTTTGACCCCTATTTGGAAAGAGGCGGCGGACATGCCAAAACTATGGTTTGACCCCTATTTAGATCGGTCCGCAGTATCCGTCTTGCACTCAGCGATCCAGCTTCGCTCGTTAGCGCTCACGAGAACTGACCCGGGTGTGCTCATGAGAAGTGAGCCACCTGGGTGAAGGGCGGGAGGATTTCCTTTCCAAGGGAGGGAGGTCGCGGACGCAGAAAACCCTTGCCCCACCTCGACGGCCGAGGGCCGTTTTTGGTAGGACAAGGGCGCTTTAGCAGACTTCAGTGTTCATAGCGAGAGCCTAGCTTTTTTGCAACCCAGATCGCGGCGGGATTTCGATTCGACCGGAGGTGGTATCGGAATGGGGCGGTGGCGCCGGTGGTGTTGGCGTATTACGTCGAGCTGCGATCGGTGTTGCGGAACAAGCCGTGGCTGCGGAAGTGCCAGGCGCGGTGCTGGCACTGCGGGATTCTTTTTCTGACGGACCGGCGCAACGCCGGGCGGGAGGATTTGGGCTGTCCCTTTGGCTGTAGCCGGGAATATCGGCGGCGGGAGTCGACGCGGCGCAGTGTGGCGTATTACCGGGAGCCGGAGGGCAAGGTGAAGAAGCAAGCCCTCAACGGACAACGGCGCTCACGTGGGAGGAAAGCATCCCCTGGCTTGGGGGATCGGGCTTCGCCATCGTTACGGCGGATCCTGGCGTATTTGTGCGTGCTGGTGGGGCTCATCGAAGGGCGACGGGTCGAGCGCTGGGAGGTCATCGGGATGCTGGAGCGGACGCGGAGACAACACCGCATGGTGCGCACGCGTCGGTTGGATCAGGGTGTGGCCTGGTTCAATGAACGACCGCCCTGAACATCCCGAACGCCGTTCGAGCACCACCGCGCTGGTGGAAGTGGCCCAGTTGGATCTTCGTTACGAGGGCTGCCGGCTCCGAGCGCCGGCCGTGGAGGCCCGGCTTTTGTCGGCGATCGCCGCCGGCGGCATCCAGGAGCCATTGCAGGGGGTGGAGGTCGCTGGCGTGCGGATCCTGCTCAACGGCTTCAAGCGCCTGCGCTGCGCGCAAAAGCTGCATCTGGCCACGGTGCCGTTCGTGGCGCTGGCCGCGGACGAAACCGCCGGCATCGTGTGGTTGTTGCGCGCGTCCAACGATCACGCGTTGTCGTTGCTCGAACAGGCCCGGTTCCTCGATGAGCTCAAGGGCACGGGCGGCCTGAGCGTGGCCGAGATCGCCCCGCAAGTCGGGCGCAGCCCGGCCTGGGTGAGTTTGCGTTTGGGCGTGCTGGCGGCGTTGAGTCCGCTGGTACGCGGTGCGCTCTTCGACGGGAGCTTCCCGGTTTACTCCTACCTCTACACCCTGCGCCCGTTTAGGCGTCTAAAGGGCGCGGCGGCCATCGACGAGTTCGTGGCGGCGTTGCGCGGCAAAAAGCTCAGCGCCCGGCAGATCGAACAGTTGGCGCACGGGTTTTTCCGCGGGCCGGAGTCGTTGCGGGAGCAGATCCGCCGAGGGCATCTGGCCCTGCCGCTGCAACAACTCAAGGAGTTGCCCGAGGATCCGGACGGAGGCAGCGAGTTTGAACGCGTGGTGGTCGCGGATCTGGAGCAGGCCCAGAAGCTCCTGGTCCGACTCATGACCAAGAGCGCCGATCCGAGCCGGCTCTCCAGCCGTCCGTTTCGCGCCCAAGCCCATTTGCTGTGCGCCGGGTTGCTCTCCCGGTTGCCCGCCTTCACCCAAACCATCCAAAAACTCCATGATCACTGCGGATAAACGTCAAGCGGTCTTCCTCATGCATCAGGAAGGGGTCTCCAAGCGGGCCATCGCCCGGCAACTCCGACTCAGCCGCAACGCCGTGCGACACATCATCGCTCAGTCCGGGCAGATGCCCCCGCCCATTCGCCCCCCGCGGGTCGTGCTGGATGCGGACCTGTTGCGCCAGCTGCACCGGGAGTGTGAGGGCTACGCCCAGCGCATGACCGAAAAGCTGCGGGAAGAACACGGCCTGAGCGTCAAATACTCGACCCTGACGCGGCATCTGCGGGACCTGGGCATCACCGGCCCGAGTCCGGCGCGCTGTCAAAAGGTCCCCGACGAGCCCGGAGCCGAGATGCAGCACGACACCAGCCCGTTCACGGTGCTGGTGGGTACGCAGCGGCTCCGGCTCCAAGCCAGCCTGCTTTATCTGCGGTATTCCAAGCGGCGGTATCTGCAGTTCTACCCCCTCTTCGATCGCTTTCACCTCAAGTGCTTCCTGCATCTGGCCTTGATGCATTGGGGCTATGCGCCGCCGCTCTGTGTCATCGACAACACCAATCTGGCCCGCTGGCGCGGGCTGGGCGCCGACGCGGTGATGGTCCCGGAGATGGAAGTCTTCGCTCGGGGCTACGGCTTCAAGTTCCTGTGCCATGCGCCCAAGCATTCGGATCGGAAAGCGGGCGAGGAACGCAGCTTCCTGACCGTCGAAACCAACTTCATCCCGGGCCGCACCTTTACCAGTCTGGAGGATCTCAACCACCAAGCCCTGGCGTGGTCGACCGTGCGGATGGAACAGCGGCCCCAAGGCAAGGCTGGCCTCATTCCCGCTGTGGCCTTCGAATACGAACGCCCGTTCCTGACGCCCCTGCCCCGGCACCTCCCCGCGCCTTACCAACTCTTGGACCGTTCCATCGACGAATACGGCTTCGTCGCCATCGACGGCAATTACTACGAAATGTCCGGCACCGGCCGGGGACAGGTCCAGGTGTTGCGCTACCTCCATCACGTGGTCCTTTGCCAGGATCGTCGCTCGGTGATCCAATACGCCCTGCCGCCCTGGGGCGTGAAGAACCAGATCGTGCGCGCGCCCGGCCAGCCGGCGCGCTATCGCCCCCGCCATCTCCAACTTTCCAGTCACGAAGAGGCAAAGCGTTTGCGCGCCCTGGCGCCGGAAGTGGCCGCCTACGTCGACTTCATTCTCGGCGCCCCGGGTCTGTTGCGTCACCAGTTCCTGCGCCGGCTCTGGGCGTGCCACCAACGCTGGGGCAGTGCGCTCTTCGGGCGCACCGTGGAGCGGGCCCACCGCTATCACATCACCAGCCTGGAGACTCTGGAACGGATCGCCCGGTTGCTCCTGGACGACCCCGCGCTGCCGGAGCCCCTGGTCGATCCCGAGCTGGAAAAACGCCCCGCCTATCAGGAGGGCTCCCTCACCGACACCCCGGACCTCTCGCGCTATGATGACTGACCCCCTGGCGGCGCAGCTGAAATACCTCCGCCTCACGGGCCTCTTGGCCCGCTGGGACGACCACTTGAAAGCCGCCGCCCAATCCAATCTCTCGCATGCCCGCCTCCTGACCCGCGTGATCGAGGAGGAATACCGGCTCAAGTGTGACCAGGCCCGTGAGCAGCGCCTCAAGCTGGCCCAAATCCCGGAGAAGCTCCTTCTGGATACCTTTCCCTTCGATCGCCAGCCCAAGCTCAACCAGAAGAAGATCCTGGCCCTCTACGACTCGATGGCCTTCCTCAAGGACAAACAAAACATCCTTTGGCTGGGCGGCACCGGGGTCGGTAAGACGGGATTGGCGACGGGCTTCCTCATCCAGGCCATCCACCAGGGAGCGCGCGGTCGTTACGTGCTCTTCGCCGATCTTCTGCACGAACTGCACCGCTCCCAGGCCGACCGTTCTCAGGCTCGTGTCCTTCGTCGCTATCTCCAATACGATATCCTTTTGGTCGACGAAATTGGGTACGTCGAAGCCGAGCCCGCGCAGGTCGGGCTCTTCTTCACCCTCCTGCACAAACGCCACCGACAGCGCTCGACCCTCATCACCTCCAACCTGGGGTTTAGCGAGTGGGCCTCCTTCCTGAAGAACCCCCATCTGACCGCCGCCTTGATCGACCGGCTGACCGAATCCAGCCACGTCTTCAACATGAAAGACTGCGTCAGCCTGCGCCCCCGAATGACCGAGCCGTGAACTGGCGTGCCCGAGCCGAGCGCCTGCGCGCCCTGCCGCTGCCGGTCGTCCTGGCGGCGTTGGAGGCCACCCCCGATCCCGGCGACCGGGCCAAGTGGCGCACCGCCCGCGGCGTTCTCTCCGTCACCGGCGCCAAGTTCATCAACTGGAACCAAGGCGTCGGGGGCGGCGGCGCCATCGACTTGGTCATGCACGTGCAAGAGTTCGGCTTTGGCCAGGCCCTGCAATGGTTGGAGGAGCGCTTTGACCCCGGGTCGCCGGTCGAACCCGGCTTCCGTCCGGCACCCCGGGCGCTGACGCTCCCGCCTCCGTGCGTCCACCACTGGCCCCGCGTTGAACGTTACCTCATCGAACAACGGCGACTGCCGCGCCCGTTGCTCACGCCGCTCGTTCACGCGGGGATCCTTTACGCGGACGCAAGGGCCAATGCCGTCTTCCTGTTGGGTGAGACCCCCGCCACCGCGGTCGGCGCCGAACTGCGCGGCACCACCTCTGGGTCCTGGCGCGGCATGGCTCCAGGCTCCCGCAAAGATCACGGCTGCTTCTCGGTGTCCACCGCCTCCGTGGACGCCCTCGTCCTCTGCGAATCGGCCATCGACGCCCTCAGTTGCCACGCCCTTCATCCGGCCTTTCGCTGCCTCTCCACCTCCGGCGCCAGACCCGACCCTGCCTGGCTCACCGTCTTGCTCCGTTTGGGCCTGCCCATCTTCTGCGGCTTCGACGCGGATCCCACCGGCGACGCCCTGGCCCAACGCCTGATCCTGCTTCATCCTGCGGTCCGCCGACTCCGCCCACCGGCCAAAGACTGGAACGACGCCCTTCGTCTCCATCCGCGCTGAACCCGTTGTTCCCGTCCTCTTCCGCGCTCCGCGCTTGTCCATTCCCTACTCGGAATCCGATCTCTCCCTGGAAAGGGAATCCCTCTGCCCTTCACCCAGGTGGCTCACTTCTCATGAGCACACCCGGGTCAGTTCTCGTGAGCGGCGACGAGCTTCGCTGCAAGGACTTTCGTGAAATCAAGTGTCAAGTGTTGCGGTCTGACCCATTGTGTTTGCAGTCGGGTGGACCTCAGGAACGTAGGAATGAGGCGGCGGGCATGCCAAGACTATGGTTTGACCCCTATTTCAGGCCAGGTTTCAGGGACTGACCCCAGCAGCGTGCCGACGACGAGAGGCGCAGGTTTGGCACATCGGTCCGCAGTATCCGTCTTGCACTCAGCAATCCCGCTTCGCTGCAAGGACTTTCGTGAGATGAAGTGTCAAGTGTTGATTCCGCTGAAAAACCCCTCAGGGTTTCTGAGGTCTCGGCTTGGGTGTTGGCGCGGCCAGGCGATGGAGGCGAAGGTCCGAACGACCCAGCAACTGCCACTGCACCTGTTCGCCGGCTTGGAGGTCCAGCGCGGCCGCCAGGGGGATGGGGACGTTGACGAAGAAGCGCGGGGCCTGACCTTTGGAGCGGATCGCCTGAACGCGCAGCAGGTACTCCGCGGTGGACGGGCTTGACGATTTTGAGGATTTAGATGGCACAAGTCTATGCTAATCAATAGACTAGCCACATGTCAACGCGCTCTTTGCGCCGCCAGCCATGAGTTTGCCCGACTTCTCGACCCAGGGAGAACTCTTCTCGACGGCGGGGCTCTCGGCCAGCCTGTTTGCCGCAACGGATCGCTACCGGCTTTTCGCGAAGCTGGTTTACCCCCATCTGGTGCGCGCCCGGGCCAAGTTGGAGAAGTGCTACTGCGCCGACAACGGCCGCGTCGCCTTGGAACCGGTGCTGCTGCTCGGGGTGAACATCCTGCAGGACTTGGACGGCATGCCGGATCGCCAGGCGGTGGAGATGCTGCGTTACCATGCGGGTTGGAACTTTGCCTTGAACCGGCAGTTGGGGGACGCGGTGTTTCATCCGACCAGTCTGGTGAACTTTCGTCGGCGGCTGCTCCAGCACGAGCAGGGTGCCCTGGGCTTTGCGACGATCCTGGACGCGCTGGTGGAGGCGGGGTTGGTGTCGCGGCAGAGCCGGCAACGGTTGGACGCGACGCAGATGTTCGCGCGGGTGGCGCGGATGAACCGGCTGGACTGTGTGCGGGAGAGCCTGCGCTTGGCGCTCCAAGAACTGGCCGCGGTGGTGGAGGGGGGGGCGCGGCCGCCGTTTTGGGTCCGGCTCTGGGAACGGTACGTGGAAAGCCAGGCCGACTACCGGGCCGGTGCGGAGGCGTTGGGCCGCAAGCTGGGGGAAGCGGGGGCGGACGCGTGGGAGTTGCTGGCCTGGGTCCGTGGGCCGGAGCGTGGGGCGTGGGCGCAGGGAGCGCAAGTGCAGTTGCTGGCGCGGGTGTTTGGCGAGCAGTTTGACATGGTGGGGGGGCAGCCGGCTCCCCTGGCCCAGGAGAAAGAAGGGGTCGAGATCGAAGGCTCCCCGGCACCGCCCGGGACGGCGGCCGCGGGGGCAGCCGGGGCGGTCAGGGAGTCGGCGGCGGCCTCGGAGGAGTGTCCGGGGAGCGCGGCGGGGGCGGGCGACCAACCCGAGTTGGGTCTGCCGGTGCCGGCCCAGGTGGCCGTGGCCGTGGTGCCCAAGGGCAAGGGGCAACTGGATTCGGACCGGGTGCAGAATCCGCACGATGCGGAGGCGACCTACGCGGTCAAGGGGCAAGGGGCACACAAGAAGGAGCACGTCGGCTTCAAGGTGCAAGTGGCCGAGACGGTGAGTGAAGGCGTGCTGGCGCCGGGGGAACCGACGCGCAATTTCCTCACGGGGATCGTGACGCATCGGGCCCACGAGAGTGACGAAGTGGGGGCGGCGAAGATGGAACAGGAGCAGGCGGCGATGGGGCTGGCCAAGCCGCCGGTGCAGTATGTGGATGGGGCGTACGTGTCGGCGCAGAAGTTGGCGCAAGCCCACGCCGAGGGGCGGGAGATCCTGGGACCGGCGCAGCCGGCGCCGCGCAAAGAGGGACGGTTCAGCGTGGAGGATTTTCAGGTTCAGGTGGAGCGCCGAGAGGCCGTTTGTCCGGCCGGCAAGTCCAGCCTGCAGTGCAGCCGGTTGGAGGAGGAGGCGACGGGCAAAGTGAGCTATCGGTTCGAGTTCAGCACGCACTGTCATGAGTGCCCACGGCGCGATCAATGTCTGGGCGAGGGACAGCGCCACCGCACGGTGGTGGTGGGGGAACATCACACCGTGCTCCAGGCCCGGCGGCAAGAGCAGCAGACGGAGGCGTTCAAGACCCGGATGAAACAGCGCAACGCCATCGAAGGCACGCAGAGCGAATTGGTGCGGGGGCACGGGCTGCGGCGGGCCCGCTCGCGGGGCTTGGCCAAAGCGCGCCTGCAGAACTATTTCATTGGCGCGGCCTGCAACGTGAAGCGGTGGATTCGGCGGGAGGCGTGGAAGCTGCGGCAGGCGGCCTTGGCCTTGGCGACGCGCGAGCTGTCGCCCGACGCGGCGGCCGAGCCGGCGACCCTGGTGAACTGAAGCCCCCGGGCGGAATCGCTCCGCCCCATCGCCCTTCCAGATCCTCCCCAGCCGTTCGGGTCAAGCCCGCGGCTTGGTTTCATCGACCACCGCCACGCCTCGTCGCAGGAGCGCCCGTAGGTGCTGGAGTAACGAGGCGGCGATCAAGCCTGCGTCGGCCTCGCAAGCCTTGCTGAAAAACCCCACGGCCTTCAGCCGAATCAAGTGTTGCGGTCCGACCCTATTGTGTTTGCAGTCGGGCGGACCGGAGGAACGTAGGAACGAGGCTGCGGACATGCCAAAACTATGGTTTGACCCCTATTTAGGGCCTCCTCACGGCTCGGGCCGTAGGCCATCACCCCCGGAAGCTCGGGGACCTCGCCCAGCCAGCGACCGTCATCTTCCTTCTCAAGCTGAATCCGCATAGCGACGCTCGGACCTTGCGTCTGTGCATCCGACGCCGTCCAGTCGGAACGCGTCGCCATCCGCCGCCGCCGCGTCAACTCGATGCGCACCTCACTGCTCATACGCGAGCAACCGCCAGGCGCGGGCTTAGGCCAGGTTTCAGGGACTGACCCCAGCGGCGTGCCGACGAGAGGCGCAGGTTTGGCACATCGGTCCGCAGTATCCACCTTGCACTCAGCGATCCCGCTTCGCTGCAAGGACTTTCGTGAAATATAATGTCAAGTGTTGCGGTCTGACCCCATTGTGTTTGGAGTCGGGTGGACCTCAGGAACGCAGGAACGAGGCTGCGGACATGCCAAAACTATGGTTTGACCCCTATTTTGACAGCACGGCCATGAGCAAAAAAAGAAGGACCGGTTTCCCGGCCCTTCAGAAGAGTCAAAGCAGACTAAGCTCGCTTAAGCCTTGCGCCGTGCCATGAAACCCAGGCCCAGCATGCCGAACCCAAGCAGCACCGCCGTCGCTCCACCGTCCGGAACACCAGTGCTCCCATAAAGGGTGACGTGCGAGATCGCGCCTCCGTTTGGCCAGAAGTCTGTCAACACCAGCTCATCAGTGCCATTCCAACTCGTGGTCGCCGTCAGGTCCGTCAGCCTAAACAAATACCAAGCGGGAGTTGCATTGCCGTCCTTTACAAGCAGATATGCAGTAGGGCCAACAAAAGCACCACCGTTGTGCGTGATGGTTGCCTTTGATGGGTCTTCAGGTGTGACATCAAAGACCGTAGTGTAATTTCCGCTCAGAGGGCCACTATCTGCCTGAGCTTTGGTAATGTTGCCGTTCCTGTCGTAATTGGCAGCGTCGCTTTTGTAAAGCGCCGTAGCGGTAAGCCCGGGAACGATCAGGTTGATCGCTGCATCTATGGCAGGTTGACTCACATCATTCCCTTCCCAGCGCGTAGAGTTTAATATTCCGCTATCCGGTGTGATACTCAGCGCATTCGCCACCTGACTCATCCCCAGCGCCGCTACACAGGCTGAGGTTAGAAGTAATTTTTTCATGTTGTTTCCTGTACTTTCAGTTTCTTCGGCAATATCGCCTTGTTTATTGCTTTGCTGACTCTTCTGCAGTCCGCCTTTGTAGCAGGCCGCTTGCCAAGTGGTTTCAACCTCGGGCCAACTGGTCGATAATAGTACATAAGTACCTACACACAAGGTGCTTGTGTTCACAGCTATTTCTCGCAGACCGCTAGCGCCTCGAGCGGAGACGGATGCCGACACTGTAAACC
>JABTUJ010000017.1 GCA_015075445.1 Verrucomicrobiales bacterium | reverse complement strand
ACAACGCCCCGAACACTTCGCGTCACTTCTGGCATGCCCGATGCGTGCGCTGTGCGGATGGCCACTCATGAATTCGGGTATGAACATCCCCCGCCGTGGGAATGAGCCTTGCCGATCCGGCGCCGTTGTGCGATCAGTCCGCTACTGCACCCACAGGCCGCTGACTCACTTCGGCTCAGCCAACGACCCGCGCGCAGGGACCCGGTCCCAGGCCGGGCGGATGAGAGACAATCAAACGCTGACGTATGAAGACGAGACCGTTTCTGCTCGGTTGCTTGCTGATCGCGGGGTTGCTGCCGGCCCGGGCCGCGCGGTTCGGGGACTTTACATACGACTCCAGCGGCACAGCCGTCACCATCACGGGCTACATTGGTCCCGGCGGGGAGGTAACCATCCCGGATACACTCGAGGGCCTGCCGGTCACCGGCATAGGGGAAGGGGCGTTCGCGGACCGCACTCGCTTAACAAATGTCGTTTTCCCGAACAGCGTCACAAGCATCGGGGAAGGAGCGTTCGCTCGATGCAGCGGCCTGACCAGCATCACGATACCCGACAGCGTCACCAGCATCGGGAACGGGGCGTTCAGTCGCTGCACCGGCCTGACCAGCATCGACGTGGATCCACGCAACGCGGCCTATAGCAGTCTGGACGGAGTGGTGTTTAACAAGGAACAGACAGAGCTGCTACTGTTTCCGCCAGGAAGGACCGGTGCCTACACGATCCCCAACAGCATCACCAGCATCCGGAACGGGACGTTCTTCGAGTGCACCGGCCTGACCAGCATCACGATCCCGGACAGCGTCACCAGCATCGGGGCTGACTCGTTCAAGGGCTGCACCGGCCTGACCAGCGTGTTGATCGGCAATAGCGTCACCAGCATTTCGTCGTATGCGTTTTTGGGCTGCAGCGGGCTGACCAGCATCGTGATCCCTGACAGCGTCACGTACCTCTCGGGTTTCAGTTCCTGCACGGGTCTAACCAACGTAGTGATCGGCAACGGCGTCAGAAGCATCGGGGACGGGGCGTTCTCGGGCTGTACCGGCCTGACCAGCATCACGATCCCGAACAGCGTCACCAGCATTTCGTCGTATGCGTTTTTGGGCTGCAGTGGTCTGACCAGCGTGGTGATCCCCAACAGCGTCACCCGCATTGGGGAAGGGGCGTTCTCGGGCTGCACCGGCCTGACCACCGTCACGATCCCCGACGGCGTCACCAGCATCGGGGACCGGTCGTTCTTAGGCTGTAGAGGTCTGACCAGCATCACGATCCTTGACAGCGTTACCAGCATCGGGGACGCGGCGTTCTATGACTGCACCGGCCTAACGAGCATCACAATCCCCGACAGCGTCACCAGCATCGGGGAGTGGGCGTTCTATGGCTGCAGCGGCCTGATCAGCATCACGATTCCCGACAGCGTCACCAGCATCGGGGAGTGTGCGTTCTTGGGCTGCTACGGCCTGACCAGCATCACGATCCCCAACAGCGTCACCAGCATCAGGGACGGGGCGTTCGGTGGGTGCAGCGGGCTGACCAGCATCACGATCCCCAACAGCGTCACCAGCATCGGGGGTGGGGCGTTCTCTGGTTGCACCAGCCTGACCAGCATCACGATCCCCGACAGCGTGACCAGCATGGGGTTGGCTGTGTTCTCGGAATGCACCGGCTTGGGGGGCGTCTATTTCCAGGGTAATTGCCCCAGCGAGGTTCATGGCGGGGTGTTATCCGGCACCTCGGCGATTGTCTATTATCTGCCCAGGACGAGGGGCTGGAGGATGACCTATTTCGGTCGTCCGACGGCACTATGGTTGCCGCTGATCCTGGGCGAACCTCCGCTGACTATGGGTGGCCCGCTGAGGCTCCATTCGAGTTCTCCGGCACCGGCAGGCGGCCGCGTTCAACGCAGCGTGAACTTGCGCGACTGGGAGGACTGGCAGACTGTCAGCCGCCATGAAGGTCCGAGCGAACTGCAGGACGCCGAGGCGGGTTCCGTGCCGTACCGATTCTACCGGCTGGTGGGGGACTAAATGTCGACGGATGACACCTCACGCCGCCGGCACCTCCCAGACGTACCCACCGGCATGGCGCTTCAGGGCACCATCGGTGACGTTTCAAACCAGGCACCCCGTCGGAATCGTGCCGCTCGCCGGATCGGCACTGACGGCCGCCGGCCGAATCTGAATCCACGTTCCCGGCGTCCCGGCCCCGGTGCAACGCCATTCCCCGCCCAGGGCATCGCGCCAGAACTCGTGAAGGACCCGGACGCCGGAGGTCGGCGGGCCGATGACCGTGGTCGGGGCGCCGTTCTGGTACGTGGCGACGCGCTTGGCGATGTCTTCGGCCAGGAGGGTGAAGTTGTCGGCGGTCAACTCGCGGAACAGGGCCGCGTTGCTGACATCCTTCAGTCGGCTCGGTGCGATGGTGCTCATGGGGGGCAGAGGTCAGAGGTCAGAGATCAGCGGTCAGGTGATCAGGTCTTCGGACGGCAACCGGAGTCGTAATCCAGGCTGCGCTGCTTGCCAGGGCAGGCGGTTGAGGTGAAGTCGGTCTCGGCACCCAGCGCGGCGACCAGGGCGGCGTTGGTCAGTGTGTAGGGACCGGCCCGGATTCACGTAGAGCGTCCTTCAAGGACACCGCCGGCCCACAGCTCGAGGACCGCCTGGTCGGCGCGCGGCATTCGGTCAACCTCGGGCTCAACCTCATCCACGGCCCTCGCTGGTCAGGTCCAGTCCGGGACCACGTTCTGGCCAGTCCAGTGGGTTGAGGGCCACGCCGTCCCCGTTGGCAGTCGGTTGGCTGGGCCGAGGGGCGGAGCGCCCGCAGCGGGATGGGGTGCGTGATCTTGGGCGTCCGCCAGGCTCCTCGGTGGAGCGTGCGGGGCTGGACCTTCAAGCCCACCGCCAGCGCCCGCCAGACGTC
The DNA here is from genome assembly GCA_015075445.1 of Verrucomicrobiales bacterium. Lineage (GTDB taxonomy): Bacteria > Verrucomicrobiota > Verrucomicrobiia > Limisphaerales > J093 > DSVZ01. Next base: position 158,081 of record JABTUJ010000017.1, on the reverse strand, counting down.
CACTCGAACGAGGCTGATCCAGAGCTGGACGCACCAACACTCCTCCGGGCATGGGTCCGCCGCACGGTTCGAACTGGGCACGGACCACGCTCAAGTGTACCAGCCGGCGGACACAGAACGTCGGGGACCAGCCAAGTAGGATCTCGTCGCCGAGGAAGATGAGGAACCGCCGGGCACTCACGCCCTCATCGAAGGGCATGTCCTCGAGGTCGTCATCCGGGCTGGTGAACGTCACGTCGAGGCCCCCCTCGTGGTAGAACAGGCCCGTCGAGGACAAGCCGGCATTCAACTCGCCCCGGCGTCCGAACAGGCCACTTTCGCCCACGGCCGAAAAGCTGTTGGTGGACCGCTCCCACCAGAGCGTCCAGGCGTTCGAGAGCGTCTCCCCGCGGGCCGGGACCACCAGCAGCCTGGCGGCCGTCTTGCCGGTCCAGACCAGGGGCAGCTCGAACACCAGAAAGTCATGGCAGGGCTCCGGGGTGTAGATGATCGGTTCGAGCGCCGAGTCGGCCGGGACCGGGTAGTCATTGACCATCAGGTGGGCGGAGTCCTCCCGGACGGTCAAGAGCACGTCCGGCGTCTCCGGCCCGGGCACCTCGACGCCGAGGACCCGGAAGCGGACGTCCTCAATGCCGGCCGTCGGGTACGTCAGGGCGAGCACATCCCCAGGCCGAAGCCCGGCCGCCACCGACCGCCGCGCCCGCAGCCGGCCTTCCAGCCAGGGCAAGCTGTGACTCTTGCCGTAGGCCATGGCGACCTTCCAGGCCACGGCCGGGTCGGTGATCCAATCGCACTCGATGGCCTGCGTCAGCGGCCGACCGGTGACCGCGTGGGCGGCTGGATTCCGCCAGGTGATCGCATCAGTCTGCCAGTTCCGGTCCCGATTCTTGAACCGCACCACCACCTCGTTGAGCACCTCGGTCCACCCGTGCGCCGTCAGGTCGGGCGGTTCGAGCAGGTTCCCGGGGTTCAGGGCGACCGGTGTGACGTTGTCACGCAACAGTCGCAGGCTCAGCTTCCCGGCCGGCGTGTGGTACAGCGCGGCGTCGAGGTACTCGAGGAAGTCATTGAGCAGGCCGTCCAGGCGGGTGACCTGATCCAGGAACACCGAGAGGCTGAAGCCGTCGGTGAACAACTGGGTCGCCACCGCGTTCCAGCCCACCGTGTCCAGGGCCGAGGAGGGCAGGCCGGCGCCGAACCGGGTGTTGGTCATCAGCTCGCCCAGGGCGGCAATCGGGTTGACCTCGCCGTTCAGACCGGCCGATACCGTGAGCCAGCTCACCACCGGGAGCCGGGTCAGCTCGAACTGGATGCCGGGCACCTGGTTGCGGTTCTCGCCCAGGAACCAGTCATCGAAGACCACGTAACACTGGTCGCGGTAGGCGGGATGAGCCACCCCGCTCAGGGCCAGGTCGGGGTCCAGGCCCTGCGTGGCCGTGCCCCAGTAGATCGTCAGGGCGCCCCGGCCAGGCACGGTCACAGCCGATTTAGTCATGGCAATGTCATGGTTTGACCCCTCCCCTTGGCGACCTTCCAGGCCACGGCCGGGTCGGTGATCCAGTCGCACTCGAGCGCCTGGGTCAGCGGCCGGCCGGTGACGTTGAAGGCCGCCGGGTTGCGCCAGCTCACCGCATCCGTCTGCCAATTGCGGTCCCGGTTCTTGAACCGCACCACCACCTCGTTGACCACCTCCGTCCACCCGTGCGCCGTCAGGTCGGGCGGTTCGAGCAGGCTGCCGGCGTCCAGGGCGACCGGTGTGACGCTGTCCCGTAACAACCGCAGGCTCAGCTTCCCGGCTGGCGTGTGGTACAGGGCGGCGTCGAGGTACTCGAGGAAGTCGTTGAGCAGGCCGTCCAGGCGGGTGACCTGGTCCAGGAACACCGAGAGGCTGAAGCCGTCGTTGAACAACTGGGTCGCCACCGTGTTCCAGCCTACCGTGTCCAGGGCCGACGATGGTAGGCCGGCTCCGAACCGGGCGTCGGTCATCAGCTCGCCCAGGGCCGCAATCTGGTTGACCTCGCCGTTGAGGCCCGCACTGACCGTGAGCCAGCTCACCACCGGGAGCCGGGTCAGCTCGAACTGGATGCCGGGCACCTGGTTGCGGTTCTCGCCCAGGAACCAGTCATCGAAGACCACGTAACACTGGTCGCGGTAGGCGGGATGAGCCACCCCGCTCAGGGCCAGGTCGGGGTCCAGGCCCTGCGTGGCCGTGCCCCAGTAGATCGTCAGGGCGCCCCGGCCAGGCACGGTCACAGCCGATTTAGTCATGGCAATGTCATGGTTTGACCCCTCCCCTCGAGCTGGACGCACCAGCACTCCGCACCAAGGGCATGGGTCCGCCGCACGGTTCCGAACTGGGCACGGACCACGCTCAGGGTGTACCGGCCGGCGGACACCAACGTCGGCGACCAGCTAAGCAGGATCCCGTCGCCGAGGAAGATCAGGAACCGCCGGGCGCCGACGCCCTCATCAAAGGGCATGTCCTCGAGATCATCGTCCGGGCTGGTGAACGTCACGTCGAGGCCCCCCTCGAGGTAGAACAGGCCCGTCGAGGACAGGCCGGCATTCAACTGGCCCCGGCGTCCGAACAGGCCGCTCTCCCCCACGGCCGAGAAGCTGTTGCTGGAGCGCTCCCACCAAAGGGTCCAGGCGCTCGAGAGCGTCTCGCCCCTGGCCGGTAGCACGAGCAGCCGCGCGGCCGTCTTGCCGGTCCAGGCCAGGGGCAACTCGAACACCAGCACGTCATGGCAGGGGAGCGGGGCGTAGATGATCGGCTCGAGCGCAGAGTCGGCCGGGACCGGATAGTCATTGACCATCAGGTGGGCGGAGTCCTCGCGCACGGTCAAGAGCACGTCCGGCGCTTCCGGCGGCACCTCGACCCGAGGATCCGCAAGCGCACGTCAATAATGCCGGCCGTCGGGTACGTCAGGGTGATCGTCCCGGGCCGAAGACCGGCAGCCACGGACCACCTGGCCCGGGAGCCTTCAAGCCAGGGCAGGCTGTGGCCTTCCCCAAACCATGGCGACCTTCAAGCCACGGCCGGGTCAGTGATCCAGTCGCATTCGATGGCCTGAGTCAGCGGCCGGCCGGTGACCGCGTAGGCGGCCGGGTTCCGCCAGCTCACGGCATCCGTCTGCCAATTCCGGTCTCGGTTCTTGAACCGGACCACCACCTCGTTGAGCACCTCGGTCCACCCGTGCGCCGTCAGGTCGGGCGGTTCGAGCAGGTTCGCGGTTCAGGGCGACCGGCGTGACGGTGTCACGCAACAGTCGCAGCTCCAGCTTCCCAGCGTGTGGTACGGGGCGGCGTCAGTACTCGAGGAAGTCGTTGAGCAGCCATCCAGGCGGGTGACCTGATCCAGGAACACCGAGAGGCTGAAGCCGTCGGTGAACAACTGGGTCGCCACCGCGTTCCAGCCCACCGTGTCCAGGGCCGAGGAGGGCAGGCCGGCTCCGAACCGGGTGTTGGTCATCAGCTCGCCCAGGGCGGCAATCGGGTTGACCTCGCCGTTCAGACCGGCCGATACCGTGAGCCAGCTCACCACCGGGAGCCGGGTCAAATCGAGCTGGATGCCGGGCACCTGGTTGCGGTTCTCGCCGAGCAACCAGTCATTGAAGACCACGTAACACTGGTCGCGGTAGGCGGGATGAGCCACCCCGCTCAGGGCCAGGTCGGGGTCCAGGCCCTGCGTGGCCGTGCCCCAGTAGATCGTCAGGGCGCCCCGGCCAGGCACGGTCACAGCCGATTTAGTCATGGCAATGTCATGGTTTGACCCCTCCCCCGGAGTTCATCCTTGGTGGCGGTGACCCACATGGCGGGACCGGGATCCTCGGAGATCGCCCAGCAGGCGCAGTTCATCACTGTCTGGGTCTTGGCGCTCTGGGCGGCGCGAACGACGCTGTCGCTGAAATCCTCCATCACGGCCCGGACCCAGGGGGAGGCGTCCGAACGCCAGCGGCCAGGCAAGGGGGAGGTCTCGTCCACGTGGACATGCTCTTCACACCACTGCCACGGAGGTCGGCGGTCGGCCGGCTTGCAGGCGGCGCAGAAGCCCGCCACGAGGGGATGAGGTAATGGTCCCACACCTATAGGGGAGAACGTTACGCCTCGCAGCAGAAGCGGCGGGAGCAGGACCTTACCCCTGACCGGGGGCGGAAAACCGCCGAGGCACCGGTTCGCGGCGGTTCTCGGGCCGGTCTCGGGCGACGGTCCGGCGACGCAAGAAGCCCCTCGGGGTCGCCGAGGGGCCTGGGGGGCGGGCGAACCGGACGCCTACTTGGCGGCCATCAGCTCGAACACGCGCTGGAAGAGCCGGACCCGGCCGGTGATGCGACGGACGATCTTGGCCGCGTGCGCGTCCCCGAGCTTGAACGCCGTCTTCAGCTCGGCGGCGATGGCTTCCTTGTCTTTCCCGCTCAGGAACAGGAAGGAAACCAACCCGCCCTTGGTCGCCTTCAGCTCGTCGAGGTTGCCCGGCAACCGGTCACCGGTCTCGGCGTCGGCGTCGGCCTTGGCCTTGGCCTTCTTGGCGACCTTCTCGGCCTTCTCATCCTTCGGCGCGGCTTCCCGCTTGGTCTTCGGGGCCTTCGCCTTCGGGGTCTGATCCTTGGCGGCGGCTTCCTTCGTGGTGTCTGCGTTGTTCTTCATGCGGTGTTTCCGCCCGCGTCGGCGGATCTGATCCCCAGGATTGACTCGAGGCATGTCGGGATCGCCAGGGTGGTATTCTCGGATGAAGGTCACCGACCCGCCGGCCTCGGCCGTGCTCAGCAGGGTATGGCCGTTGAGCACGTGGGTGGCCCACTTCTGGGTCACCAACGCCTTGAGGGCACCGATCAGGGTGGCCCCTCCGGTCAGAACCGGTACACCTCCGAGGCCTTGAACCCGGTGTCGATCATGGCGTTGACCACCGGCACGTTCATTTGCCGCCGGACTTCCTCGAGTTCCGGGGTCGTGTTGCAGCGGCCGTAGCCGATCAGCCGGCTGGCCCCGCCCGGCCCGAAGGCCCGCGCCACCCAGAAGTAGTGCTCCCCGCCCCGTGCCTGCCGATCCGCGGCCAGGAACCGGGTCTTCTCCAGGGGCCACGGGTCGCCGAAGTCGTAGTCCGCCTTCCGCTCCTGGAGATAGTCATCCCCCGTGACCAGCCACCGGTCCAGGTCCCACGGTTCCCCGAGGGTCTCGGTGACGAAGGTGAACATCGGCTCGATGTCACCCCCCACCCGCATGGCATCCACCGCGCCCAGGAACTCCTCCACGATGGCCCGCCACTCAATCCAGTGCGGCAGCAACGCGTTCCAGGTGTAGATGACCCGCGCTCCCTCCTCACGCTCCGGGCGGAACGCTTCCCACCCCCTCCCTGCCCACCGTGAAGTAATCCACCTCCTGCTTGAGTGATTTCCGCGCAGCGGAATATCATGGGACGTAGACTCGCTGTGCTCGGCCGGCGCCCCGAGAGCCAAGGAGGTGGTCTGCCTCGTGCACCGACAACCGCCGACCCGGAGTTTTGCATCCTCATCAGCATCGAGGGCAGGCTCTGTGCGCCCGGGCGCCCGGTACGTGCGCTCACCTTCCCGGCATTTTTCTCGCCGCGGCTTGTTAACGGATTCCGGCATTCCTCGTAATTCACCAGTAGAGGGCCTCCAGGCCCTGCCGGTCCGGGTGGTTGGCGACGGCGCCTGATCGCGTCGCCGGCCAAAGCCGGAAACCAGGCAGGAGGTTGGCCCGCAACGAGAAAGGTCACTATGAGAGCGTTCAGCAGCAACGACCAGTTCCGATCAGCGTCCCCGGGCAGGCCCCTGGGTCTGTCAGCCCAACCGCCCGTCCGGAAACAAGCCGAAAGCCGGCAACAGCCATCGGCTGGCGCAAAGGAACTGCCGGATCCGCCGCACGACCGGAGGGAAGCCCAGCGGTGTTTTGCCCTCCTGCCTGCCCAAAGCACCCACCCAGACTCCCGCATCAACCTGAGCACCGATCCGTCCATGAAAGCCCCCTCAATCCAGCTGCGCCCCGGCCGACCGCAGACGTTGAGCCCGGCGAACCTGTTCGCTGTCCTCGCGTTGGGCCTGCTTCTCAGTGCCGGCCCGCGGCCCGTCCTCGCACAGGATTTCCTGACAAACGGGTTGGCCGGCTATTGGCCGTTCGACGATGGCGTAGGCAGTTTGGCCCACGATTCGTCGGGGCACGGAAACGATGGCGTACTGCACCCCGGAGCAACTTGGGACGAAGGCATCATAGGCAAGGCGATCCACTTCAGTGGGACCAGCGACTCCTTCGTTCGGGTGCCGTCGAGCGTCAGCCTGAGCGCCTCCAGCGGGCTGACCCTTGCGGCGTGGCTCAAGGCTGAATCCGACGGCGTCATCGTTTCAAAGTGGGATGACATAAATGAGGAGTGGTCCTACATCCTCAAGTCCTGGCCAAGCATCGAGTTGTCGAAAGACTGGCATAACGATCTCGTGAGCCTATTCCTCTGGGGGCAAGGAACGAGTTCCGGTGAATGGACTCACCTGGCCGCAACGTTCGACTCGGACAGCAGCTTGGTGAGGCTATATGCAAACGGCGTGGTCCTCGGCGACCAACAGACTGCCGGCGGCTCCATCCAGCCGTGCAGTGCGGACATGCTGATCGGGGCTGTCAACCTGCAGGGACCGTCGGCAACCGAGAACTTTCGTGGGGTGATCGACGAGGTGCGTGTCTACTCGAGGGCGCTGACCGCCGGCGAGATTCTCGCGTTGTACGAATCTCGGCAACCCTCAGACGCTAATCTTACGAACGCTCCTCCCCTCATCTCGTTCCAGCCGATTGGACAGGAGGTGACCACTGGCGACACCTCCAGACTCGAAGTCGGCGCGCTTGGCACTAGGCCCTTGGTGTACCAGTGGAGCAAGGATGGCGTGAACCTGCCGAACGCCACCAACGCCACGCTCGTCCTGACGAACATTCGCCTGACAGAGGCGGGTGACTACACGGTGGTCGTCAGGAATGCCTTCGGCGCCGCGACGAGTGCCGCTGCACGGGTCACAGTCACCGAGCGGCCGTGGCCGTACTTCGCCGATTTTGAAGGTCCGGCCGGCCACGAGTGGTCTCATCGGCAGACGGAGGCCACTCCGATCGGGAATCGCCGGTTCCTCGGACAGTTCAGCAACGAAACGGTGAGTCTGAGGCTGAATGGGTTGCCGGCCCACAGCGCGGTGACGGTTTCATTCGATCTCTTTGTCATTCGCTCATGGGATGCCAACGGGACCTGTGGCGGAGGACCCGACATCTGGCAACTGGAGGTACTGGGACGCCCGCCTCTATTGCGCGCCACATTCTCCAATACCGCGACCACTGGAGTCGAGGAGTGCCCCGGCAACCAGTTTCAGTCGTTCCCAGGCACCTTCCCAGACAGTGTGTTTCCGGCGCAGACGGATGCGGCGGAGCGGGATACATTGGGCTACTTTGCCTACGGTGACTCGGTCTATTCCATGTCCTTTACCATCGAGCACGGGGACCCGTCCGTCCGCTTTGACTTCACCGGGATGGGGTTGCAGGGAATTGCCGATGAAAGCTGGGGCCTCGACAACGTCAGGGTCGAGCTGACGCCGCCTGTCGGCACCCCGTACGTTGGCACCGACCTGTCCGCGGTGGGAGCGCTTGCCGCGCCCAACCCGGGGCAGGTGCACCGCCTGGCAATTTCGGGTACCCGCGCCCTCGTCGCCGTTGGCGATTATGCCGTCGCCTTGGTTGACCTAAAGGACCCAACGAAGCCGGTCTGGCTCGGGACCTGGGAATCGCTCTTCCCGCCTTCTGCCTTTGTGCTGGCTGGAAGCACAGCGTTCATCGCCTCGTACGAACTAGACTTCCTCAGCACGGTCGAGATCGTGGACTTCACCGACCCGGCCCAGCCGGTCTTGAAGGGGTATTACGACACCGAGGGTTACGTCCTGGACCTCGCGGTCGCGGGAAGCCGGCTCTACGTGGCAGATGACGAGGCGGGGTTGGCGGTCGTGGACCTGGGCAACCCGGCACGCCCGGTCAAGGTCGGCGGCTACACCACGAAGCGATCGGTCCAACGCGTCGCGGTGGCAGGGCGTTACGCCTACGTCGCGGACGAGAGCACGCTGCTGATCCTCGATGTCAGCGATCCCAGCTACCCGTTCCGCGTGGGCCTCTACGATCTCGGCGGCCCGGTGCAGGACTTGCAGGTGAACTGGGGGACGGCGTACGTGCTGGTGGGGACGGGCCCGTTGGAGATCCTGGACGTGAGCGACCCGGGCAACGTCCGGCCCCTGGGCACGCACCGCACCTGGGGTGTGCAAGCCATGACGGTGGCGGGGAAGTACGCTTACCTGGCCAAGGGCAATCGCGGGTTGGAGCTGGTGGACTTAAGCGATCCGGCCAAGCCGGTCTGGGTGACCGGCCTGACCACCACCGGCCGCGCCGAGGACGTGGCGGTTATGGGACAGAACGTGCTGGTGGCTGGCGGCGACAAGGGTCTTTTGGTGCACCGCCTCGAGCAGCAGATCTACCCGCCGCTGGCGCCGCCGGTGATTGCCGATGGTTTGCTCACGCTTTCCTGGCCGGCGATGGAGGGCGTGCGCCTGCAACGAACGTCGGAGTTGCTGCCGGCGAAGTGGGAAGATGTGGCGGAATCGGAGGGGACCAACGTGGTGCGCCTGGCGATGACCGGGAGCACGGGGTTCTTCAGGTTGGCAAAGGGGGCTCGCGTGATCGTTGATCCGGCGATCCTCGCGGGGCCGTTTGTCTATCCAGGCAACGGCCATGTCTATTACCTGCTGCAGCCCAGCAGTTGGAAGGACGCCGAAAGCAAGGCGGAGAGCTTCGGAGGAACTCTGGCGATAGTCAATGATGCGGCCGAAGACGAGTGGATCTACGCCACGTTTGGCATGTACGTCGGTGGAGTTCCGACAGACCTCTGGATCGGTCTGACGGACGAGGCCTCGGAGGGGACGTGGGTTTGGGTGAACGGCGAGCTGCCGAGCTACACCAACTGGGACCTCGAGAACGGCGAGCCGAATGATGCCGGTGGAGAGGACTACGCGCACATTTGGGGCGGTCCGCTCACCCTGCCGCGAGCTGCACGAAGCTCACGCTGGAACGATTATCCCAACGAACCGGGGCCGACGTATGGCGTCGTCGAAATCGGACGGTGAGGCAATCGTAAAGGGGTCGGTCCGATAGTGTAAGAATTGGCGCCGAGTCCGGCAGGTATGAAGAAGTGCCTGGCCGAGGCTTGCGAAAAGACGGGCTGGCAGATCCACGCCTACGTGCTCATGGGCAACCACTATCATCTGCTGCTGGAGACGCCGGAGGCGAACCTGGTGGTCGGGATGAAGTGGCTGCAGGGGACCTACACGCAACTTGACCAACGGACGCGGGGCACAAGTCGGTTGCTTTCTTCGATTATCGGACCGACCCCTTGACGCTTGCTTACATCCGCCGGTCCGGCCACTCGCCGGAGGACGCCCAGGACCTGACCCAGGAGTTCTTCGCGCTCCTGATCGCCAAGCATTGCCAACCCGCTGTTCGCAGCAGCCTCGAGGGCACGACGCTGCTCTGGCGCGCACCATCGACGGAGGAGATTAGAGCGGCCGAAAGGGACCACGACACGCAACGGGGTTCCACGGAGGTCAGCGGGTGAGAGCATCCTGGACGAATGCGAGACGGTAGCCGGGGGTGGCGCGCCAGCGATCCCCCCGGAACCGATGTATCCGGACGACACGACCCCGCACTCACCAGACAACACGCGCCGATGAAGGTGCGGGAGGTGGTCAAGAGGAACCAGCGGGTCAGAGCTCCGAGCGGGGACCCCGACGGATTCTACTGGCAGGACGACTAGGGCTGGTGCAGCAGCAGGAAGGGCCGCTTCAGGATGGGCGTCGTGACAAGGCCTCCAGTGATGCGTCGCCCTCGACACCGGGTTGCGTCGAGGCCTGTTCCAAGCTGGGAGTGGCTGCCGGGCTCCGAATTATTGGGCCAGCTTGCGCTGCCCCCAGAGCCGGCGCCTCCCTGCGGCCACGAGCAGGAGGAGCCCACCCGCCGCGAGGGCGGCCAGGGTCGGTTCGGGTATCGGGGTGAAGTCCAGAGCCCACCGGTTCAGGAAGACCTGACCGCCCGGATTCACATCGGCAAGGAACAGAATCCACTCGCCGGCCGGGTCGATGCCGCTGAACGAGCCGAAGCCGGCCGGGCGCAGGTCTGTGGGCAACACCGCGGCGGGGTCGGTGATGCGCCCGTCCGGCGACCAAGAGCCGGCCAGAATTCCCCCAGGTGGTGGGCCGCTCAACTCCCGGTAGCGGTGCACGTCGGGCGCGGCCGCAGCGAAGGTGATGCTCAGCCCACGCTCCGCGTAACCATCCGGGGTGGTGGTGTCGCGGCCTGGACGGTTCAAGAGAACCGCGTAGGCGCCACTCTCATGCTGGAGGGTGGCAAACAGATCGCCGACGAAGCCGTCGGGTCCGCTCACGTCAAACTGGACTCGCAGCCGCGACAACGGCGGGAAGGAGCCCGCGACCTGCTGCACGTTAACGAGGCCGCCAGCGCCATCGGGCACCGCCAGCACTCCGGTGTCGAAGTGGACCACTTGCGCCGCCACCGGCAGCGCGCCAAGAACAAGCCATGAGGCCAGCAGAACCCGAGTTTTCATAGCGTCAGTACAGTTTCGAGAAGCTCACTCGCGCGCCCGATAGAACCGGGCTTCGCCGGACGGAGGGGTCTCAGTGTACTCGATGATGCCCGTGGGGCCGGCCACTCGCGTCGCCAGAAAGGTCCAGGGTCCGTTCACCGTCGGCGCGGCTTCGATCTGGTAGGTGCGTCCGGGGATGCCCACAAAGCGCACCTGAACCTCCCCGCTGGGCAGGAGTTGGATCGGCAACTGGTTCCCGGAGGGAGGCGGCTCCTCCTCGACCCGCACGCGCACGGTGCCGGTGTTGGACGAGCCGTCGCCGGCGGAAACGGTGTAGGTGAACGTATCCGGCCCATCCGGCCCGGGCGGTGGCGTGTACCGGTACCATCCATCGCCGAGATCCGCGATGGCCCCGCCGGCAGTGCTGGTGGGGGCGATCGAGCTCACGCTCAACGGTGCGGCACCCACGTCATTGCGGCTGAGGGAGGCGGACGAGAAGCGCACGCCCTGTCCGGCCCGGCGGACGATCACATCGTCCACCGCCAATGCCGCCATGCCCATGTAAGGCGTGGCGGGCGTCAGCAGGAAGCTGTAGCCCAGGCCGTCGCTCTCTCGCGACATGGTGCCCACAATCTGCCCATGGTCGTTGATGTCGTAGGCCAGGTTGAGCACGTACTCACCGGTCCCGCCCACCACGAGACCATTCAGATCGTAGAGTGCGAAGTCGTTGAAGGTCGCCGGCGTTCCCCCCGGCGGGGTATTGCGGCTGCGAACCAGGGCGGCCCGTTGCCCGAAACCTTCCTGGGCAATGTAGCCCACCATCTCGCGCCGGTTGTTCAGCGCGTCCACATTGAAGGACTCGCCGTCGGGGACACTGGTTCGCGGCGGACGCTCGAGCAAGAGGGAGACGGTGCCGTCGGCCTGGATGAGGAACAGCTTGGTAGGAGCCGAGGCGCCGTAGCGACGGGCGACCATGTCGCCCAGGTCGTTCACGTTGTCGATCCAGCCCCAGGGTTGCGCGGGAGTCAGTGCCAGGCTGGAACTTAGGGTGTCCATCGCCGTGCGTTGGCCAGGAGCGGTGGGATTGAAGAACCAGCCCGTGGCTTGCGTGGGCGTGAGATTCGGCTCCTCGAAGTAGGTCAGGCCGACGATGACACCCGCGTTGTTGAGATCGAGGGCCGTGGCCCAGCCCCGATCCACGGCGCCGCCCAACGGCGTGGCGCCGGCCAGCGGCCCCAGCGGTTCCCAACTGCCAGCGGTCGTGTAGCGGAACGCAAACCGCGGCTGGCCGAAGCCGCCGGTCGTGGTCTCCATCGCGATGATGACCCCCGCGTCATTGATGCGTCCGAAATCGAGCACGGTGCCGCCCGTGGGCCTCCCTAGATTGGCGTAGGCACCCAAGGTGTAAGGTGGCGACCAGCGCACGACGCCCCGTTGGGCGCCCCATTCCTCCCCCGGCAACACCCCCACGATGTCGCCGCCGTTGTTAATCGAGGCGCCCCAACTGAACGGCGAGCCTGGCGGCGTCATGCGCTTGAGGACGCCATTCTCCCACACCACCGCGGACGTGCCATCCGCGTCACCCGCGTACCCGGCGATGACGCCGGCATTATTGATCGCGCTGGCGACGAGGTAACCCCCCGAGCCGGGAGGCGGCAGCACCGTGAGGTGGTAATAGAACAAGGCCACGCTCACCTGCGCCTGGCTGGTAACCGTGTAGTAGGGGTCCGAAACCTCGACCCGGTACCAACCATGGTCCGCCGTGGTCACACCGGACCGTTGATAGACCGCGCCGCCGGTCTGAACCAGCCCGCCATCGCGAAACCAACGGTAGGTCAACGGGCCGTTGCTGCTGGTTGCGCCGACCTCGAGATTCAGCGCCTCGCCGGGTTGAAGCTGCTGGGGCTGCACGGGCTGGGTAATCTGTGGCCGCGGCCCGGTCACGGTCACCGTCACCACCTCACTGTCGGTCGCGCCGAACTCACTGCTGACCTGGACGTAATACAGGCCGTTGTCGGCGGCTGTGGCCGGCGCGAACGTCAACGTGTCCGCAGTCTGGCCGGTCAACTCCCCGGTGCCCACTTTGAACCATTGGTACGTGAAGGGCACCGGGCTGACGGCGATCACCGCCAATGCGCCCGCCTCGTCGGCGGGCAAGGTCAGCGACGTGGGTTCCTCGGTAATGACAGGCGCGACGGCGGGGACGATCTCGATCAGGTCCAGCCAGGCTGTGACGCCGCTGCTCGGGGGGAAGACCTCGAATTGGACCTCCGAGTCGTAGCCCCCCAGCATGACATTGAACGTCGTCCAAGTCTCGCCACTGGCGCCCGCGGTGGTCTCGGCTGGAGTGAGGGTTTGCGGGACACCGTTCACGCTGACGGTGAAAACGTCCTCGAACTGAGCCCCGGCCACTCGCGCCCAAAACCGCAGGCGTGACGGAACCGCACTGCCCGAATCATACTGCATCACCAGCGCTGCCAACTCGCCGTTGTTCAGCACGGGCGTGCGGGCGGAACCCGCCTCACCCCCGGCCACGCCGTCCTGGCGCGTGTGATACCAAGGCCGGATCGAGTGGAAGGCGCCGTCGGCGATCGAGTAATCGCTGTAGAACCAGATGAGATCGGGTTGGCCAACCGCGGCGGCGAGGTTCGCCAGACTGCCGTACAAGCCGTCCACGGAGATCACGGCATCGTCGCTGGCCACCGAGCGACCGGCGGCGTCGGTGATCGTGATCCAATAAGCCCCCGCCGCGCCCACCGCCAGCGGCAGGTTGAATGAGTAGCTGAGCGATGGCTCAGCCGAGGCCTCCGCCACGGCCGCCGCATCGCCTTCCTTGAACAAGCGATAGTCGAAGGGCCCGCTCCCGGTGACGGTGACGGAGATCATCGCCTGTTGACCATCGAAGTAGTCGCCGCCTTCGGGCTGGGTGACGATGACCGGCCCACCGCCGCCGCTCTGGACGACGAACTCATCCAAGTAGGCCGCGGGTGTTGCCAGGTTGGACAGCAGCCGGGCCTGCCATTCGAGTTGCTGCCAACCCGTCCCGAGCGCCACGGTAACCGGTTGCCAGTCGGAATCTGCACCCGCCGCCGACAGCGTTTGCTGGGCGGCGCCGTTCACCAAGAAGTCCACGTCACCGTCCACCACGCGCCACCAGAACGACACCGCCGCCGGACCCTCGACGGCGGTCTGCAGTGGCGTGCTGGACGGGGACTGGAAACCAACGGCATCCGTGCCGTCGTGGGTTACCCCGGTTTCGAGCGCCCAGCCCGCAGGGACGCTCGGATCGTAGCGCCAACCCACGTTGCGGTTGTCCAGGCCTTCCGCAATGCCAACGCCCTCGCCGACCTGCACCACGATCGGGTCGCTGACCACCTCGCCCAAGCCGTTCCAACTGCGGAACCCATACACGCCCGGCGTGTTACTCGGGTCGGCCCACAGCGATAGGCCGCCCCAACCCGAGGACGAAGCCGCTTCCTCCTGGAGCACCGCGCCGTCCTTCCGCCACTCGGTCTGAAAGGGCGGCGTGCCGCTGACCCGCACTTCGAGGTACGCAGAGTCGAAGAGGCCGAGGTCCACGTCGCCGGACTGCGACAGGAGCACGGGCGGTTCGTTGCCCAACGAGAGCGGATGCGGATTGCTCTCCCCGCTGCCGAGCGCGTTGCCCACCACCACCGTGTAAGATCCTTCGTCCGCGGAGGTGAAATCTGCCAACTCGAGTATCGGGTCCGTCGCGCCCGTGATGGGCGAGCCGTCTTTCTTCCATTGATGCGAAGTGAAGGGCGCGGTGCCGCGGGGGATGGCCGTCAACCGGACCGTGGCGCCCTCCCATGCCATCACGGGCCCGTCAATGAAGATCGAATGGGGAGCGGTTGGCACCACGCTGACGGAGAAGGACCTTGTCTCGGTGCCGCTCGCGTTCGAGGCCTTGATGGTCCAGACGCCCTCTAACGCGGGCGTCGCGCCGAAGCCCCACGACCAACCGGAGAAGGCCGGGCTCATCCCGGCCAGGCTCGGCTCGAGCTGGGAAAGCAAGGGGGAACCTGCGCCGGGCAAGGTCAGTTCAAGCTGCATCGGCTTTTCACCGCGCAATGCGAGGGCTGGCTGAACCGTATATCCTTCCCCGACAACCAGATCAGGCGGCGGGTCGGCGTGGAATTGGGGCGCACCGCTGGTCGGCACAAAGGCCACCTCGTCCACGTAGGCGTGGTTGTCCGCCTCGGACCCCGCCACGTCAAAATGGCTCCACCAAAATTCGAGCGTCCCCGGTCCCGGCGGGAAATCGATGGCGAACGGCTGCCACACGCCCCCCGGCAGAAACGGTCCGACGTTGCTGCCATTGGCGATCACGGTAAACGGATTGCCCGCACTGGTCAGGCCATGCCGCCGCCAGAACGTGACCGTGCCGGGTCCGGTGATGCTCTCCGTTCGCAGCTTGGCCAGGCCGAACAGGGGCAGCGTGCCCGACTTCGCCGCATCCACGCCGTCGTGGGTGACGCCGCTCTGCGACACCCACTCGCCGCCCGGCGCCGGATTCTGGAAACCGTCGGTGGCACTCGTCGTCCACGTGAACCCGGGGCCGTCGAGCGCCTGCTCAAGGCTCTGGGCTTGCAGCAGGGAGAACCCCTGTGCGACGGCCAGCACGATTGCGCCGCCCACCGCATAACGGCCCGCAACAAGACGCTTGGTCATAGGTGCAACTGATCGTCAGGTTAAACCAAAAGCTGGTGATGATAGCGCGCAAAGTCGCCAGCGCAAACGATGCCCGCAAAGCAGGAACGCGCAGGGGAACCTTGGCGCCCTGGCGATCCGGCGCTGCGCCGTCCTCGACACGGGGGCGGGGTCAGCCCTTGAGAATTGGGTCTCCGTCGCCGCAAGGACGCAGGCAGACCGGCGTTGGATGCAGGTGGCTCCCCGGGCCCCGTCTCCCCAAGGTGTGCCAATGCAGGTATCGACGCAGTTTTCCCGCTGCCGAATGCTGGAACCGCGTGAGGCCACGGGCGGTTCACGTGGCCCTCCGGACTGTCACGGTTCCACGACGGGAGTTTTGCCTTCCTTTCAGCGTCACTCCGGGTTAAAGCCTTGGCGCAGCGACCACTATGCACGAGGCCGAATGGCAGACCCGCAAGCAGCGCATCGATACGCGCCTGCGCGGCCTGAATCCGCCTTGGGAGATCATCCCCTACCAGCGGCAGTGCCTCCTCGCCACCGAAGCCGCCGTCCTGGCTGGCCGCCGGGAACTGCTCGTGGCCATGGCAACCGGTACCGGGAAGACCCTCCTGACCGTGGCCCTGATCTATCGGCTGCTGGAAAGCAGACTGGCCCGGCGCATCCTCTTCCTGGTGGACCGCAAGCCGCTCGCCGCCCAGGCCGTGCGGGAGTTCCATGCCTTCACCACCCCGCAGAACCGGAAGTTCACCCAGGAGTACCGTGCCCTGCCCACCGTCCTGCGCCTGCCGCGGGGAACCTTCACGCCCTACAGCCAGGGGGTGAAGGCCAACGTCGTCTTCTTCCAGAAAGGTCGTCCCACCGAGGATGTCTGGATCTTCGACGCTCGCTCGAACGTGCCGGGCATCACCAAGAAGGACCGCCCGCTCACCGCCCAGCATTTCGCCGAGTTCGAAGCCGCCTACGGCAAGGACCCGAACGGCCTGAGCAAACGGAAGGACGCCGGCGAGACGGGCCGCTGCCGGCGATTCCGCCTCAGCGGATCAAGGGCGCGGCTACAAGCTGGACATCACCTGGCTCAAGGACGAGTCCCTCGAGGACAGCGATGAGCTGCCCGAGCCACAGGACCTCGCCAGCGAAGCCATCACCGAGTTCGAAGCCATCGTCGATGACCTCCGGGATATCATCGAACTCCTGCAGAAGGAGCAGGGGGTGGAGAAGTGAAACCAGCCTCGAAGAAATGCGTGGCTGACAAGAGCGGCCTGTCCGGCTATCCGACGCTTCGCAAAACAGGGCCACAGGCGGCGGCCGTTCTGCCAGACGGCGGCGCAGCGCCGATTTCGCCACAAGCTGTGGCGAAATCGGCCGAATACCAACTGACCCGTGCGCTGCCGCGGAAGTCCCGGTCCAGCCTCCCCGCCGTCGAGCACATGGAGAGCGAACGCGCGCGGCTCATCACATCCAAGGCGCCGCCAAGGAAAGGCAGGAATGTAAAGGGGTCGGTCCGATAATGTAAGAATCGACGCCGAGTCCGGCAGGTATGATGGTCGGCCCCGTGGCGCGAAGGATCCGGATCGAGTACCCCGGGGCGGTGTATCACGTGATGAGTCGAGGGGATCACCAGGAGGCGATTTACCGTGAGGACGCGGACCGTGAGTTGTTTCTCAAGTGCCCGGCCGAGGCTTGCGAAAAGACGGGCTGGCAGATCCACGCCTACGTGCTCATGGGCAACCACTATCATCTGCTGCTGGAGACGCCGCTGGCGAACCTGGTGGTCGGGATGAAGTGGCTGCAGGGACCTACACGCAACGGTTCAATGCGCGGCACAAGGTCTATGGGCATCTGTTCAGGGCCGCTCAGGCGTTGAATGTGGATGAGGAGACGAACGCAACTCCAGGCGGTCAGCACGTACATCCACTTGAATCCGGTGCGCGCCGGATGGATTCGTGAGGAGGGCGGACCGCTCGGGAGCTATCCGTGGAGCAGTTACGCGGCATGCCTGGTTCGGCCGCGCAAGCGGCCGGCGTGGCTGCGGGTGGACCAGGTGCTGGGAGTCTGGGGTTTGGCGCCGATGATGCGCAGGGGCGACGCGGTTAGGAGGCCTATCCGCGGCCAGGCAGAGCCGGTTGGCGCGTCTGCGGCAACGGATTACGGGGATTGAACGTGATCGCCCTTGACCAACGGACGCGGGGCACAAGTCGGTTGCTTTCTTCGATTATCGGACCGACCCCTTGACGCCCCTCCCTCCCTGTCGCTCTGCAAGACGGCCCAGAATCGGAGGCAGCCCGGCGACCTCTGGCGCCGACCGCTGCGACCGCCTCACCGGTCATCACTCACCCGCACCGAGAACGCCACTAGAAACGGACTTGCTGATCTCGCTCCTCCGTGCGATAGGTTCGCTACTGCAACCACGAGCCGCTGACTCGCTGTGCTTCAGCCAACGACCCGCGCGCAGGGGCCCGGTCCCGGACCGGGTGAAGAGCGAACAATCATACCCTGAAGTATGAAGACGAGACCGTTCCTGCTCGGTTCCTTCCTGATCGCGGGGCTGGTGTTTACCCAGGCGCAGGAGTTCGGGGATTTCTGGTACGAGTCCGACGGGACAGCCGTTGCCATCACGGGCTACACCGGTTCCGGCGGGGCGGTGACGATCCCGGACACCATTGACGGCCTGCCAGTGACCAGCGTTGGAGAGGGCGCTTTCATGTGGCGCGATTCACTGTCGAGCGTCACGATCCCCGACAGCGTCACCAACATTGGGCTTTGGGCGTTCTTGGGCTGCACCGGCCTGACTAGCATCACCATTCCCGACCGCGTCATTAGCCTCGGGGAATCGGCGTTCTTGGGCTGCACCGGCCTGACCAGCGTCACGATAGGCAACAATGTCAAAAGCATCGGGCAGGAGGCGTTCGCGGGCTGCACTGGCCTGACTAGTATCACCATTCCCAATCGCGTCATTAGCATCGGGGAATCGGCGTTCGAGAGTTGCCGCGGCCTGACCAGCATCATCATCCCCAACAGCGTCACCAGCATCGGGGACGCGGCGTTCTCGCGCTGCTCGGGCCTGACCAGCATCACGATTCCCGACAGCGTCACCAGCATCAACGGGGGGGTGTTCCACGGCTGCACCAGTTTGAGTAGCATCACGATCCCTGACAGCGTCACCAGCATCGGCAACGGGGCGTTCCGAGACTGCACCGGCCTGACCAGCATCGTGATCCCCAACAGCGTCACCAGCATCGGGCAGGAATCGTTCTCGGGCTGCACCGGCCTGAACAGCGTGGCAATCGGCAACGGCGTCACCAGCATCCGGTATGGGGCATTCAATGGCTGCACCGGTCTGACCAGCATCGTGATCCCCGACAGCGTCACCAGCATCGGGCTTCAGGCGTTCGCCCGGTGCAGTAGCCTGAGCAGTGCGAGCATCCTCAATGGCGGTGCCAGCATTGGGGCGTCAGCCTTCGCGGGCTGTGACATCCTCCGCTATGCCAAGGTCGGGACCGGAGCCATGCTGTTCCAAGGGCCGTGCCCCCAGGGCGCGGTCGTGATTCAGGCAACGGTCGACGGGCTGCCCGTTACCATGCTTGGTGACAGCATCTTCGCGGGCTGCACCGGTTTGACCAGCGTCACGATAGGCAACAACGTCAAAAGCATCGGGCAGGAGGCGTTCACGGGCTGCACTGGCCTGACCAGCGTCACGATAGGCAATAGCGTCACCAGTATCGGGAGGCAGGCGTTCTCGGGCTGCACCGGTCTGACGGGCGTCACGATCCCCGACAGCCTCACCAGCATCGGGGGCTGGGCGTTCTCGGGCTTCACCGGCCTGACGCGCATCACGATCCCCGACAGCGTCACCAGCATTGGGGAGTGGGCGTTCTCTTACTGCACCGGCCTGACTAACGTGGTGATCGGCACCAGCGTCACCGCGATCTCATACTCGGCGTTCTATGGCTGCACCGGCCTAACAACCATCACGATCCCTGACAGCGTCACTAGCATCGAAGGTGTGGCTTTCTTTGGCTGCACCGGACTGACCAGCTTCATGATCCCCCACAGCGTCACCAGCATCGGAAGAGAAGCGTTCTCGGGCTGCACCGGACTGACCAGCTTGATGATCCCGAGCACCGTCACGACCATCTTGACCGAGGTGTTCTCGGACTGCAGCAGCTTAAGGGCGGTCTATTTCGAGGGCAACCGCCCGCGGATCACCCACACCCTCTTCAGCGGGTGTCCGACGACGCTCCGGGTGTACTACCGGCCAGGAACCAGCGGGTGGGGCCCGACGTTCTGGGGCGTGCCGACCGCGCCGTGGGTTGCGCCCCGCATCCAGTGGCAGCCGGGTCATGTGCTCTTCCACGCAAACAGACCGGGCACGATCGAAGTGGGGCTCTGGGCGATTCCCCCTGCGGCGTGTCAATGGTACATGAATGCGGTGCCGCTGGCCGGCGCCACCAACGCCCGCCTGGCGCTCCCCGTGGTGACGGCGGCGCACGAAGCATGGTACACCTTGGTCGCCACCAACCTGATGGGCTCGGTCACCAGTCGTCCCGTGGCGGCGCTGGTGAGCAACGTGGACCCGCACGTGCTTGCGGTGTTGGCGTGGCCGGGCGATCCCGTGAACCCGATCACCCTACAAGCGTCCGAGAGCGTTACAGGGCCCTGGAGCGATCGGCAGGACTATCCGGCGGCCGAGGGCGTGCAGGGGTATGTGGAGCCCGACGGGACCGCCGCCGCCCTCTTCTACCGGCTCAAGGGCGCTCGCCCGGTGGCCCTTGCGGCGACCGGCCGGGTCAACGGCTGGTGGTTCGAAGTGGCGGCCGGGAGCCAGCACCGGATCGAGTACGTCAGTCCGACCGCCGGGTGGACTCAATGGCAGGTCCTGACGAATCTGACCTTGCCCTCCAGCCCGTATCTGTTTGTGGACCACGCCAGCCAGGCGGAGCCGGGGCGGGCGTATCGGGTGACGCCGATGCCGTGAGGAGGGACAGAGCTGGGGTTGGCGGGAGGGGGCGTGGTCCCGAACGGACCATGGTGAAACGCAAGCCGCCGGGCACCCGCACGGTAAAGGGGTCGATAAAGGGGTCGGTCCGATAATGTAAGAACTGACGCCGAGTCCGGCAGGTATGAAGAAATGCCCGGCCGAGGCTTGCGAAAGACGGGCTGGCAGATCCACGCCTACGTGCTCATGGGCAACCACTATCATCTGCTGCTGGAGACGCCGCTGGCGAACCTGGTGGTCGGGATGAAGTGGCTGCAGGGGACCTACACGCAACTTGACCAACGGACGCGGGGCACAAGTCGGTTGCTTTCTCCGATTATCGGACCGACCCCTGCCGACTTGAGACCCCTTGAACGCAGGCCCAACGCAATGAGCGGGAGCCGATTGTCTACGTGCAGCCGCGGTGGGTCAGGTGCGGGCAGAAGGTGCGGAACGAATCCGGAGACCACGGGGGTGCCGGGCCTCCGGCCCCTGCAGGCCGGAGGTCAGTGTCAGCGCTCGTGGCCCGAATCGCGGTCTCTCTGCGCCGGGGCCGCCAGCTTCTGGACAGCGTCCTGCACCCGCCGTTGCGCTTCCGGCGTCCTAAGCGTCTGACCCTCGAAGAGTCCGGGCGTATGGGCCAAGCTACTTGCGGGATCGGAGGCTCCCTACCGAGGCAATCATCCCCTCGGTAGTGTACGTATAATCTCCGGTTGACTCGCCGACCATCTCCCAGGCACCGCTCACGCCTTCAAACCGCCCGGTGCCCTCGGTGATCTGAATCGTACCGGTGAAGTACCACGGCGGACCGTCGGGAGGAAGCACCTCGCGGGCGGTGACGACTCCGATCACCGAACTGCCATCCGCGGCGGTTAGTGTATACTGCCCCCCAAACAGAAACACCCAGACCTGTTCGTCCTCGTCAAAGTCGAAGTAGCCGGTGAACTCCCACCAGACCGTGTAGTGACCGAAGTGAGTTGCCTGGCCGCTTTCGACGAAGACGCCCCTTAGCCCGCCGTAGGGATACTCTTCGGTGGGTGGCAGGCTCTCGATCACCAGCGGGGTTCCCCAGCCAGACCCGCGGTAGGGCACGAATTCCTTGGCGACGAGTTCAGGCAGAAGGGTGCCTGCCATCAGCCACGTGCCGCCGACCAAGGCAGCGAGGCACAATGAACGGCGTTGGTTGATTTTCATGTTGCTCTTCTTTCTA
Source organism: Verrucomicrobiales bacterium (assembly GCA_015075445.1). Lineage (GTDB taxonomy): Bacteria > Verrucomicrobiota > Verrucomicrobiia > Limisphaerales > J093 > DSVZ01. The sequence continues at coordinate 136,604 of JABTUJ010000017.1, read as the reverse complement.
CGAGTTGTTCTGCATTTCGAACGGTTCTATCTGGCGCCGCCACGGGTAGTGGCTTCGACACACGGCCTGCTCAACGGTTGTGGCCGCTCCATCCGAAGGTGTCTTCCGCCGGCACCCGCCGTCCTCCCACTCGGGAGGGCCTTCCCCACCTTACTTACTGAAGAAGAGGCGAGGCGTTGCTGCAGGGAATCGCTTCGGGCACGCGCTCAGCCTCTCCGCGGCTCGGCGGTGATGCGTTGAGCGTCTCTGCCCTTACGATTCCCTTCCGCCGCACCTAATGCATCGGGCGTGCCAGCCAGCCCGTCACTCGCCGAACGGCCCGACCGGACGGGGGAGGCTGAGGTCATCCCGTGCCGTTTCGGAAGGGGAAGAGTGAGGACTATTCCGACCGCTCCGAGGGACATTCCCGAGCCCACTACCCGTGCGAATGCCTTTGGTGGCGAGTCGGAAAGGACGGAGGGCGACGACGACTCGCTCGAGCACAATGGGCGCGCGAACGATGCGCCGTCGTGGGCAACGTGGCGGCTCTGGCGCGGGCACCGGATCGGCGACTCTCCAAGTGGCAACCGGTCCTCAGCAACGGTTAATGCTGAGTTCTATGCTGGAATCAGCGTTCATATGCTGAATTCAGCATAGAGCTAGACCGCCCTCGTGGTAGAGGAGGGCTGCGTCCTCAGCCCAGTGGCCCGAGATGCCGCGGCCTGCAGGGAGATTGCGGCGTCCGTTTACCAGGGGCCTCGGCCCGACGCGAGAAGGGAATGCGCCCTGCCGGGCGAGGGTCCGCGTCCTCCACCGGACGGCAGTGCGCGGCGGCAGCGTGGTCCATTCGCGGTGCGCGCGGTCCACCTGCCGGTAGAGGTGGCGGGCGTCGATGAACAGGATGGTGTCGGCGCGGTCCACCCCGGCTGTAGGAGTCGAGGTGACGAGACTCTGACTCCCTTTCGCCGCAGAGGTTTGAGCCTCCTCACGTCGGCGCCTACCGCGGGTGTGGGACTTCCAGGCTACGCCGAGCGGCAGGGATTCGGCCGCGGACGGGGAACCGTGGGCGGAGTGAGAAAGCAGTGAGAAAGCAACGCGGCGCTGGGGTTTCGTCGCGGTTTGGGTGCCACCCCTTCTTCCTCGCACCAGAGCGGTTTTTGTCTGGTGCCCCGGCCAGGACTCGAACCTGGGACCAATTGATTAAGAGTCAACTGCTCTACCAACTGAGCTACCGAGGCAGCCAATCACTGCTCGAACGCTTGCACAGGGTCCGGCGTCTCGTGACGCGCCGCCGTTGCTTCCTCCAGGATCTGCTCGACTCGCTGAGCGAGCACCGAGGCCAACCACCGGGGAATCCACCAACCCCGCGAAAGGGCCAGCATCGAAACAAACCGGTGTCGGGATGGCAAGTGGAAAACCGCCCTGCTTTGAAGCGGGCTCACGGCTGATTCATCTGGATTTGGGGAGGGGGTTGCGCAGCCTGCAGAAGCGGCTGCTTCCAGAACCCTGCGCTGAGAGCCGGCGTGCCGTGGGCTCGAAAGCCTTTTGCGGCGCCCGACGCTCTGCCCGGGTCGATGAGGCTCCCGGCCAGGGTTTCCTCCTGGCCCAGAGCAAAGTGATGCGGGCCGAGCGAGCCTGCGGTGGCCTGCCCCTGGCCGCAGGCTTAGCGCTGCAGGATCGGCCACACGGTCGAGAAGGTCTGCCGTTGGCACCAGGACTTGAGCGTATCGACCTTGGTACGTCCCCGCTCCCGCTCCAGTTCGTAGATCCCGATCGCGAGATTGCGCAGGCTCGCGAGCACGGCCGCTCCCTGCCGATGCGCTGTGCGGCAGGCATCCTCCCCGAGCGTGACATCGCGCCGGTGATGCGTGCCGTTCTCGATCGCCGACCAGTGGTCGCGGATGATTTCCAGCACGGACGCGTCCGCGTGTTGATCGAGGGTCAGACTGCTCGCGTAGAGGCCGATGTCCGCGGAGGGAGCCGCGTCCGGTTGGGTCGTGTCCTGCGAGATGCGCTCGACCGCGATCACCTGCCAGCAGCCGCAGAGGCCGATGTCCTCCGGTGTGACCGCGACCCGTGTTAGTGGCGGCGCGAAAATGGAGGAAAACCGCCGGTTTGAAAATCCGGTCCCGGCGGTGCGAAAGTCTGCGGTCTGCGAACCCGCTCACGGCTCGACTTGATCCTTCATTCGGTAACTGGAGCCTTCAATGATGATGGCCTCGGCGTGGTGGAGGAGCCGGTCCAGAACGGCCGAGGCGATGGTGCTGTCGTTGTTGAAGATGGAGGCCCACTGCTTGAAGGGTTTGTTGGTCGTGAGCACGATGGAGCCGCGTTCGTAGCGACGGCTGATGACTTGAAAGAGCAGGTCGGCGCCGTGCTGGTCGATGGGGAGGTAGCACAGCTCGTCGAGGACCAAGAGTTCGGGAGCCAGGTACTTCTTGAGCTGGTGTTTGAGCAGGCCGCGTTTGTGAGCGGCGGACAGGTCGTTGATGACGCTGATGGCGTCGGCAAAGAGGACGGCATACCCCTCTTGACACGCGGCGTAGCCCAGGGCGGTGGCCAGATGGGTCTTGCCCACGCCGACGGTGCCCAGGAGCACGACGTTGGCTTTGTCGGCGACGAACTGGAGACGGAAGAGATGTTGGAGCTGGAGGCGATTGATTTTCTTGGGCCAGTCCCAGCGGAACTGGTCGAGGGTTTTCAAGACGGGGAAACGGGCGGCCTTGACCCGGCGTTCGATGACGCGCTGGCGGCGTTGGATGTATTCGCCCTCGATCAAGCGACGGAGGTACTCGACCGGGTCGCAGTTCTGCTGGGCGCATTGCTGAGCGAGGGCCGTGTAGTGCTCCTGGATGAAGGGCAGCTTGAGGTAGTCCAGATGTTGGGGGAGGAGCGAGGCGTTGGGTTTCATGGTTGGGGTGGTTGCGGTTTGGGTTCGTAGGAGGTGAGGTCGGCGGGGGGTAGTTCGACCTCCAGGAGGTCCTGACGACGGGTCAGGTGGAGCGCGGCCGGCGGGGTGGAGGGACGTTCCCGCTGTTCGAGGATGTTGGCGATGTACTCGCAACCGTAGGCCTCGAAGGTGAGGGCGTCCTGGAGGGCGCGACCCACTTTGTCCGGGCCGTAGCTTTCGCTCAAGGCGACGATCTTCTGCAGATGGTGGCGCGGATTGAGGCATTTGAGTTCGAGTTGACGGACGTACGCCTCGGCGTGTGGGCCCAAGGCCAGGAAGCGCAGCAGGAGGGTCTGGTGCCGGGCCTGTTGGCGTTGGGTGACCAGTTCCTTGGGGTGATCGGGGTGGGTGATTTTCTGGCGACGGTCGTAGCTGCGCGCGTGGGTGGCAATGAGTTGGTCCTGGTGAAAGAGCAGCAGTTGGTCGGGGTAGAGTTTGAGGGTGAGTTGCTGCGAGGCGTAGCGGTGGGGGACCGAGTAGCGGTTGGTGTCGAGGATGACGTGGCAGCAACCATTGGCGCTGATCGGGCGCACGAGCGCACCGTCATAGGGCAGGGCCGGCAGGGGCTTGAGGCGTGGCTTTTCCTGAGCGAACAATTCGAGGGGTTGGCGGTGGGTTTCGCCGTGGACGCGGACGTTGGCGACGGTGTCGCGCCACTGGATGGCGGCGGGTTGGAGGGCCACGAAGGAGGGGATCTCCAAGCCGTTCAGGAAGTTCTTCTTCACGTAGCCCACCCCCGACTCCACGCGCCCTTTGGCGTCGGGCGCGGACTGCACCCGATGCGCACGCTGCAAAACAATTCTGCACGGTCACCCACCCCTTTCATCCGTGGCACGGCCGGCGTTTTGGGCTGATTGACTGCCAGCGGCGTTGGGGCCAGTGGCGGGTATACTACCTCACCGACAACGGCGTGACGGCCTATTTGCCGGCCTCCTGGACGGATGTCGGTCCCCGAGACCCGTTCGTCGAACAAGCTCACGGCCGCGCCATCGCCCGGGTGGAAGACCTCCTGGAACTGGCTCGCCTGAGTACCTCCCGTGTAAAGAGAATTACGCCATGAATGTCAAGCAAATCACGCCGCAGAGCCTGGGTCTGGTGGCTGATCCACCCGGCGAATATCTCGTGTATACGCTGTATTTAAGAGACATGACGCGGTTTCTTTGCCTTGACACGTGGTTGCATGTGAAACATTGTGGGCATAAATACACTTACACATATGCCCGACGACCCCCCTTCCAAGCGCCAGGCGTTGCAGGCCACCGGCACCTTCAATCCCCGGGCCGGCCAGGTCCGTCACGCGTTGTTCCAACACCCCGAGTTCTTCGACCCGGAGGACTTGCTACAGCTCAAGTACGAGACGCTGCGGGCGTTGGAGCAAGACGGCTATTCGATCGCCCAGGCCGCAGGCGAGTTCGGACTCTCGCGTCCGACCATCTACCAGGCGCGGAGCCAGTTTGCGGCCGGCGGGCTCGAAGGCCTCCTGCCGCACAAGCGTGGCCCCAAGCGAGCGCACAAGCTCTCCTCGGAGGTGCGCCAGTTCCTAGCGGAGGAGCGGCAGGCCGATCCCCACCTCGCCGGCCCCGAACTGGCCCGGCGCGTGCGCCGGCGCTTTGGTCTCAAGCTGCACCGACGCACGATCGAGAAAGCCTTGCCGCCCAGGGCAAAAAGGGGGCGCTCGTCGCCGGGGTGAACGCGGGCTCCACAGCGCCCGCCGTCTGGACCGAGCGCTACGAGGCCCTCCGTCAGTGCGCGCGGGAGGGCTCCCCGATGCTGACCTCCCGTCCCGTGGGGTGGATGGTGTTGGTCCGGCACGGGATGGCGGCTTGGATGCGGCGGTGGACCGAAGCGAGCCAGCCGCCCCCGACACCCTCGGCGGCCCACGGCCCGCGGCCCGCTCTTCCCCTCCCGGCCTGGCAAACTGAGTTGACGGTGCTGCTGGCGCAGATGACGGCCGCCCATCTTTCCACCCCTTCTCGTCCATGAATGCCGAATCCAAAGTCAGTGGCGAACACCTCCAGCGCGCGGCCTACCTGTACATCCGCCAGTCCACGTTGCGCCAAGTTTTCGAGAACACCGAGAGCACCCAGCGCCAGTACGCGCTGCGGCGCCGGGCGGTGACGCTGGGCTGGCCGGAGGAGCGCATCGTGGTGATTGATGAGGATCAGGGACAATCGGGGGCTTCGACGGTGGAGCGGGAGGGTTTTCAGCGCCTGGTGGCCGATGTGGGGCTGGGCAAGGCGGGGATCGTGATGGGCCTGGAAGTCTCGCGTCTGGCCCGCAACTGTGCTGACTGGCATCGGCTGCTGGAGATCTGCGCCCTTACGCACACGCTCATCCTGGACGAGGATGGGCTCTATGATCCGGGGCACTTCAACGACCGGCTCCTGCTCGGTCTCAAGGGGACGATGAGCGAGGCCGAACTGCACGTGCTCAAGGCGCGACTGGTGGGGGGCGTGCTCAACAAAGCCCAACGCGCCGAACTCAAGATGCCGTTGCCCGTCGGGTTGGTGTACGATGAGGAGGACCACGTCGTCCTGGAACCCGACCAGCAAGTCCGCCAAAGCCTGCGGGTGTTTTTCGACACCTTCGAGCGCACGGGGTCGGCGTGGGCCACCGTGCAGACCTTTCGCCGCCAAGGCCTGAAGTTCCCCAAACGGGGGCAGGCCGGCAGCGGGGAAATCGCCTGGCAGGAACTAACCCACGCCATCGCCTTGGACACGCTGCATAATCCCCGCTACGCGGGCGTGTTCTGTTTCGGTCGCACCCGTTCGTGGAAGGACCTGGAAGGCAAAACCCACTCGCAGCAGGTGCCCCGGGAGCAATGGCGCTTTCTCAAGCGCGACGCCCATCCGGGGTACATCACCTGGGATCGCTTCCTGGCCCATCAGCAACGCCTGCTCCAAAACCGTCAGGTGCACGGCGGGGGGGAGCGGCCAGCCGGCCCACCTCGCGAAGGGCCCTCGTTGCTGCAGGGGTTGGTGCTGTGCGGCAAGTGCGGACGCTCGATGACGGTGCGCTACCATCAGCGCGGCGGGCGGCTGAGCCCCGACTATGTCTGCCAGAAGGACGCCGTCGAAAGGGGAGAGCCGCCCTGCCAGATCATTCCGGGTGGGGGCATCGACGAGGCGGTCGGCGCGCTGCTGGTGGAGAGTGTCACCCCGCTGGCCCTGGAGGTGGCGTTGAGCGTGCAGCAGGAGCTTCAGGCTCGTGTGGCGGAGGCCGATCGCCTGCGACAACAACAAGTGCAGCGAGCCCAGTACGAAGCCGACCGTGCCCGACTCCGGTACATGCGGGTGGATCCCAACCACCGCTTGGTGGCCGACACGTTGGAGGCCCAATGGAACGAAAAGCTCCGGGCCCTCGCCCAGGTCAAGGAAGACTACGAGAAACAACACGCCCATGACGCCGCCCGGCTCACCGAGGAGCAACGGGCCCAGATCCTCGCCTTGGCCTCGGACTTCCCCAGGCTCTGGCGGGACCCCCAAACACCGGATCGGGATCGCAAGCGGATGGCGCGATTGCTCTTGGAGGATGTGACGCTCCGGCGCGAGCAAGACATCCGGGTACAAATCCGGTTCCGCGGCGGAGCCACCCGTGAGCTCCGGCTGCCCTTGCCCCTGTCAGCCTGGGCGCTGCGCAAGACCCAACCGGAAGTCGTCGCCGAGATTGATCGGCTCCTCGAACACCATACCGTCCGGGAAATCGCCCACCTCCTCAACGAGCGGGGTTGGCATTCCAGTACCGGCAATGCCTTCAGCTTCCAGAGTGTCAACCACCTCAAAGGGCGCTACCGGCTCAAGAGCCGGCGGCAACGGCTCCGCCAGCAGGGGTGGTTGACCGTCCACGAAGTCGCCGCGTTGCTCCATTGTGGATGGGGCGGTATCAACCATTGGCGCAAAGCGGGCTTGCTCGAAAGCATCAAGTTCAGCGATAAAGATGACCGGCTTTACCGCCGACCGACTCCGACCGTGATCGAGCTGATCCAAAGCCGACAGCGGCGACAGTGCTGGAAGACCCCTTCTTCTGCACCATCCCTATCAAGCGCAGTATGAAACCTACCCCTTTTCGTTTCCCCGGCGTACCGCGCACGCGACGGGCCGAAAGCCGTAATGGGCGGCCAGGTCCAGGTAACGGGGATGGAACAGGGCCGGTTGGCCGAGGGGATGACGCAGCACGCCGACCTTGAGGTTGTCGATCATGACTTTCTCGGGCACGCCGCCGAAGAACTCGAAGGCGTGGCGGTGGCAGGTCAGGAACTGCTCCATGGCTTCGGAGAGGGTGAACTCGACGTAGAGGAAGCGGCTGTAGCAGAGCACCATGACAAAGAAGCTCAGGCGGCGGCGGGTGGAACCGACGCTGATCGAACCGAAGCTGCCCCAGTCGACTTGGGCGCATTCGCCCGGAGCGAACTCGAGCATGAGGAAGGCGGGCTTGCGGACGGGGCGCACCTGGCGGACGAACTCCTTGAGGATGGAATAGCCGCCGGCGTAGCCCTGGGCTTGGAGTTGCTGGAGGATCTGCTGGGCGGTGTAGGGATGGCGTTGGAGCAGCGCCGTGATCTGCCCCTTGAACGCGTCGAGTTTGCTGGGGCGTTGGACTCCCTGGCGCGGTTGATAGGTGGGTTGGTCGATCCACTTCTCGACGGTCTTGGGGTCCAGATGCAGCTCGGCGGCGATCTGGGAGACTTTCAATCCGGCTTCATCGTGGAGTTGGCGCAACCGGCAGAAGGTTTCGTAGTCGATCATGCGGCACCTCCTTCGAGGGCGTGGCGCAGGATCTCGCCGAGGCTCCGGAGTTGGCCGGTCGTGTTGCTTCGGCAAGAGTGCGTGAAGGGTAAAACCGCCGCGGCTACGGTTCGAGGCAGACAACCGCAACGAACCGACCTATGCCACAAACGAAATTCTCGTCGACCGATCTGTCTGAGCTACGCGACCAGTTAGACCGTTGGCGCCAGTCCCAAGCTGGAGCCACGCGACTTCCCCAAGCCCTCTGGAGCTCGGCGGCCACTTTGGCCGCGACCCACGGGGTGGGGCCGGTGGCTCGTGCCCTGCGTCTGGATTACAGCAAGTTGAAACGACAGTTGCCCCAGGCATCCCCTCGCGGGTGGTCCAGCGCACCGCCGACCTTTGTCGAGTTGAGCCCCCGCCAGCGGCCGCCCCAAGTCACCACCGGGTGCCACATTGAGTTGTCCGATCGGCAGGGGGCCAAGATGACGCTGGAGTTCCCGTGCGATCCGGCGACGGTGGTGGGGGTGGCCCAAGCGTTCTGGAGGCGAGCATGATCCAGATCACCCCGCAGATGCGCATTTTGCTGGCCGTCGAACCGGTGGATTTCCGCCGCGGCATCGATGGCCTGGCTGCGCTGTGCCGTCAGGCACTGGGTAGCGACCCGCAAACCGGGGCGCTGTTCGTCTTCCGGTCGCGGCGTGGCCACGCCATCAAGTGCCTGACCTATGACGGCCAAGGCTACTGGTGTTGCCAGAAACGACTCTCGCAAGGCCGCTTCGGTGGCTGGCCCAAGCCCGGCGCCAGTGCCGCCCTGCGCTTGGAGCCCCATCAACTGCACCTGTTGCTCTGGAATGGCGATCCGTCCGGTGCGGTGGCGGCGCCGCTGTGGCGCGCGGTGCCGGTGGCCGGGTAAACCGAAAACCGGCGATCGTCCTTGCGTTCCAGGATTGGCCCCTTACACTCCGGGGCATGTCGTTGGTTTTGCTCCGCTACCGTGGCCGGGAAATCCGCGCTGAAGACACTGCGTTCATCCAGGGTCTGATCGCCCAGAACCCGCTCTGGAGTCGCCGTCGGCTCTCGGCCGAGCTGTGCCGGGCCTGGAACTGGATCCAGCCCAACGGCGCGTTGCGCGACATGGTTTGCCGCAGCTTGTTACTGCAACTGCATCGGGCCGGGCTGATTGAGTTGCCGGCCAAACGGATGTCCCCACCCAACAATGTGGTGGAGCGCCGGCCCCCCGCTCCCGTCCTGCCGCTGTGGGAAGGGCCGCGGCAATGCCGCTTGCGTGAACTGGGCGCCCTGGAGATCCGCCAGGTGCGGCGCACGGCCCAAGAGCCCCTCTTTGGTCAGTTGATGCAGACCCACCACTACCTGCGCTACACCCAGCCCGTTGGGGAACATTTGAAGTACCTCGTGTTGGCCGGCAGCGAGCCGATCGCGGCGATGGCCTGGTCGTCGGCGCCGCGCCACCTGGCCGCGCGCGACCGGTTCATCGGCTGGCGGCCCGAGGTGCGCCGCCAGCACCTCCACCTCATCGGCTACAATACCCGCTTCCTGATCATGCCTTGGCTGGAGGTGCCGCGGTTGGCCAGCCACCTCCTGGGGCGGATCGCGCGCCGGATCTCCGCGGACTGGCGAGCGCTCTACGCCCATCCGATTCATCTGTTGGAAACGTTCATCGACCCGGCCCGTTTCCAGGGGAGCTGTTACCGCGCCGCCAACTGGATCTGCTTGGGACTGACCACGGGCCGCGGTCACAACGCCCGCACCAGCCGACGGGATCAACCGCGCAAAGAGCTGTGGGTCTACCCGTTGGGCGGTGACTTTCGCGCCCGCCTGGGCTCAGGGTCATGAGTAAGACCCGGGCGCCGGAAATCACTTCGCTCGATCGGGGGCAATTGCAGGAGCTGCTGGTCCAGCTCCAGCAGCACCTGCCGGCAGCCTTGTATGAGACGGTGGCGGCCTTGTTGGGCACGCTGCAGTGGCTGATGGGAGTCATCGAGAAGAAGAACGCGACGGTGGGGCGGTTGCAGCGGTTGATCTTTGGGGCCAAGACTGAAAAGACCCGGAACGTGTTTCCCGGCCAGGGTGGCACGAGCCCAGCGGTTCCCCCCAAGCGGCCGGTGCGCGGGCACGGTCGCAACGGGGCCAGCCAGTATGCGGGCGCAGGGCGCGTCCAGGTGGCCCATCCCAGCCTGCAACCGGGAGATCGTTGTCCGGAGTGCCGTAACGACAAGGCCCGGCTGCGGGAACGGGCCCCCAGCCGGATTGTGCGCATTGTGGCGCAGCCGATAGTCCAGGCCACGGTCTTCGCCCTGCAGGTGTTGCGCTGTTGCCTGTGCGGCAAAACCTTTACGGCCCCGGCGCCGCCGGAGGCGGGAACCACCAAGTACGATCCCAACGTGGGGTTGATGATCGGGATCCTGCGCTTTGGTGGGGGTATGCCGCATTACCGACTGGAGAAGCTGCAAAAGGACTTGGGGATCCCCTTGCCGGCCGCCACGCAATGGGAGTTGATGGAACAATCCGCCCGCGACCTGCAGCCGGCTCACCAGGAACTCACCCGGCTGGCCGCCCAGGCGCAGCTCATCCACAATGATGACACCAAGATGCGCATCCAGAGCCTCAAGCGGGAGCGCGCCCAGGCGGGATGCGAGCGCACGGGCATCTTCACCACCAGTATCCTCTGCCAAGTCGAGGATCGCTGCATCGCCCTCTATTTCACCGGCGGCAACCACGCCGGGGAAAACCTCACCGAACTGCTCCAACACCGGGCCCCCGGGCTGGCCAAGCCCATTCACATGTGTGACGGGCTCTCGCGCAACCTGCCTAAAGACTTCGAAGCCCTGCTGGCCAACTGCCTACCGCACGGACGGAGGACCTTCGTCGACGTGAAGGAGAACTTTCCCGAGCAGTGCCAAAAGGTCCTGGAAGACCTCGCGCTGGTCTTCCAGCATGACGCCCAGGCCAAAGAGCAGCAACTCTCGGCGACCGATCGTTTACGCCTGCACCAGGAAAAGAGCGCGCCGATCCTGGAGGGCCTCAAACAATGGATGCGGGAACAACTGGAGCAGAAAGTGGTCGAACCCAACTCCGGCCTCGGTGAAGCCATCCATTACATGCTCAAGCGCTGGGAACCGCTCACCCTGTTCCTGCGGGAGCCGGGAGCCCCGCTGTCCAATAACATCTGTGAGCGAGCGCTGAAGGCGGCCATCCTCCATCGGAAGAACTCGCTGGGCTACAAAACGCAGAACGGGGCCCGCGTGGGCGACCTGTTCATGAGCTTGATCCACACCTGCCGCCTGGCCGGCGCCAACCCCTTCGTCTACTTCCAGGCCCTCCACGACCACGCCAAAGCCGTGCTCAACCACCCTGCGGCCTGGCTGCCTTGGAACTACCAGCAGAGCCTCCAGGCCCTCGACTCCAGTTGAGTCGCCCGCCACCCCCGCGTCCAGAGCCATCGACCTGCCATGGCCCGCGCGCCCGCTGCGTGCGGCCTTTCAGACCCCGCGCCTGGAAATTTTGGGCACCGGCACGCTTGCCGAAGCAACACGTAGCACCGTGGTCCTCTTCGGCCAGGGCCAACACCTGGTAGAGGGGCTTCTGGTAGGCGATCAGGTCGGCCTGGAGGAGTTGCTGGCGGGCAGCGGCGAGCGCCGCGGCGTCGAGGTTCAGATGGCGGCCGATGGCGGCGTCGGAGTAGTAGCTCAAGCCGTGGACATCGCCGACGGTGACCAGGAACAGATACAAGGCCCACGCGCGCGGTTCGGCGCGGCGCAGGTAATGGTGGCGGACCAAGCGGTGGTCCACCCAACTGAAGCTGGGAGGGATTTGGCGCAGCCGATCAGGCCGCAACGGATGCTTGTTCATCATACTCAAGGTGCGGGAGTCGTTGACGTTGTTTCCGGGAGACCGCCCCCCAGAATGTTGCGTCCTCGCAGTAGCAGTTGGCGGGCGGTGGTGGCGATGTCCTCTTGTAACGTCGTGCCGGTGACCATCGAGAGGAGCCCGATAAACGCTGGGTGTTTTGTCAGCGAGTCATCTTGTAACGCAAGCGGCACTCCTCTGGTTGCGTTACGAGATGACTGAGCGGGGTTAGCCTGTTGGGAGGCAACAGGTTGAGTGCCTTGTGACGACGGGGTCTTCTTCCTCCAGTAACCGGGATGGCTGCGCCGCCAGGTTTGAACACGCTGGACCTCATCGGGTCCGCGGAAGTGGTCCCCGTTGCCGTACTTGTGCGCCCAGCGCTGTTGACTGGCCTGCTTACTGGCGTGGCGGCAGGCCGGCTGCGAACAGTAGCGCTGACGATCGACGGTCCTGGGATCGGGAGTGAAGAACTTGCTGCAACAGCGGCATTTGCGTCGGATCGGAGGGCGGTTCATCGTCCGCGCCACTTCGGAGACGCACGCCCGGGAAGAAAACGAAAAAGAACAACCGAACCGACTCCAGACCGGAAGAAGGAAGAAAAGCTTTAGGTGGAAGAGCGGGAAGAAAAGCCACCGGAAGAAGACGGAACTTCAAGCCGCCTGCTCTCCCCCAGTTTCATTCCGCCGCTGACACCCGGGCCAGGCGCCGGTGATCAATCCGTCCGTGGCCCTTTTCCCACTGGCCCTGAGGGGGGAAAACCCTGCTGCGTGAGCAGGTGACGAGCTTTCTCTTCGATGCCGCTCTGATTGCCTTTGAGGCCAAAGAGGTAATCCCCGCCCCATTCCTGGGTGATGAACCGGGCGCTTTCCTGCTGGCAGTGCAGCGCGTCGGCCGTGACCAACGTGCCCGGCGGCACCGCGACGCGCCGCAGCAGCGGTTTGAGGGCGGGGATCTCGTTGCTCTTCTGCTCAATCGCGATCTGGTTCAGCGTCAGCCGCAGGTGGTGCGTGACGGCCGAGAGCAGTTGGAGCGGTTTGCCATCATGCCGCCCACTGCCGCGCAGGACCTTGCCGTCGAGGGCCAACCGGGCCAGGGCGCCGACTTCCTGCTCGGCCAGCCACTCCCCAACGATCGTCGCGACGCGGCTCGCGTCCAGGCGGTTGAGCACCCGCTGGAAGGTCGAGTCGCTCGGGGGAGCGTAGCGACCGCTTGCCTCGTCCGGTTTGGCCCCCAGCGCGCGCAGTTGGCGCTGGGTGAACTTGTGGCTCGTGTTCTCAAAGGCGCGGTAGCCGCAGGCGCCCATCAAGGTCGACACCGCCGCGCAGGCCACGACATACCGTTGCCGGTGACGCAACCCATGCCCGCGGCGTGCGTCGGGCAATGCGCCCAAGCGCTCCAGCAGACTCTCCAGCGCCGGCGCCCGGAACGGACAGGGTCCGCTGCACTCGGCTTCGTACGGCGCCAAGGCGGCCGGCAAGCGCCCCTGCCGCAGCCACCGCCGGGCCTCCGGCACCAGGGCCCGCAGGTACAACTGCTTGGGACGGCCATGGGCCTCATAGAAGTCCCGGCTCACCCGGGCAAAGCCGCCCGTCGCGCCCACGGGCTCAAAGCCGCACGCGCGGTAGCACGTGCCCCGGCACTCAGACTCGTCCACGAAACTCTCGACCACCAACACCGGATGGCGCCACCGCGCCTGCCAGTCGGCCGCCAAGCGCTGCAGACACAGGGCTAGCACGCGCGAAGCCAGGTTGGGATAACGCACCCGGTCCGGCAGCACCAACAAGCGGCTGTTGTTGACCACAAACCCAAGGCGTCGGGCCCGTTGCCGCGGACTCCAGCGAAGCCAACGTTCGCGCCCTTTGACATGGAGCGCCGGTGCGCTAAAGGCGATCAACGCGACCCACTGCCCCTCGATTTCGGCCACATACCGCAGCGTCGGACCGACCAACACGCTGCTGGCCAGGTAGTGTTGGGTTTGGAGTCGCCAATCGAACTCGGCGCGCTCTTCCTCGCGCAGTTCCCGCACCTGCAGGCGGCGCAAGACACCCGCCTCGCCCTGAGGATCGTCGATGACCATCCGGCGAGGGTGGAGGAAAAGGCGCCGGTTGCTCAGTGGTTTCTCATCCCGTCCCCGGCACCACCTTGCCCGCTAACTCCAGATGAATCAGCCGTGACGAACTGGCCTGGCATCTGGGCGCCTCGCAGGGAGATCTGGCGAGGCTCAATGCCGAGGATATCGACTGGAGAGAGAAGGTCATCAGCTATCAACGCCTCAAGACGGGTAGTGTCGCCTTGCTCCGTTTCGGCGATCAGGCCGCCGGGATCCTCCGTGCCCTGCCCCGGACCGGACCGTTGTTTCCCTATCTGCGGAGGGTGCGTGCGAGCGATCGTGCGACCGAGTTCAAACAACGCTGCGCCCCCTTGGGGATCCAGGGCGTGACGCTTCATTCGTACCGCTACGCCTGGGCAGAACGGGCGAAGCAGTCGGGGTATCCCGAGCGCTTTGCGCAGGAGGCGCTGGGGCAGAACTCGAAGGCGGTTTCATTTTTCAGAGTCGCCGGGGGTTGCGTGCCTCGGCACAAGGCGCTGGACAGGCTCCGCAACCGGAGGGACGCTCGCCCGGAGGCGAAAGAGCGGCCGACGCCATGAATCAGAAGCACGGAACCACCGTAAGACGCGGCAAGTCCCTGCCGCCCAGGGTTCATATTGTTTCGTCCATCGAGAATAGGAATGAAAGCCACGATTAAAGGGATCGGATGCGGCAAACTCGAATACCGCGAGGGTTCGATCTGGGGCAATCCGTACCTGAGAGTTCTGAGACGTCAGGTTGAGGCATTCATCGCCGAGGAGCGGAGCAAGCGGTACTTGTCATCCGCGAAGGATCAAGCCGAGTTGCGGAAGATCAAGAAAGCGATTGCGGCGCTCAACAAGGCGTTGCGTGGCCTGGAGGCCCGGAAGGCGGAGCTGGAGCAGTCCTTGACCAAGCGGTAGCTCGGCGTGGCGGACACCTCGTGATGACCAAGGGGGATGATGCGCGATTCTGACCATCCGAAAGGCCCAATTTCGAGGAGCGTGCTGGTGGCATTCGACAAGGAGCTCCGCCGGAAAGTCCTCGACTTCGAAGCAATCAGGTTGGGCGCTCAGCGAGCCGAGGAATTGGAGCGAGGGGTGATCTCAGAGGAGAGCCTGAGAGGCAAGGACCCGCTTCATGCAGTGTACACCTACGCCCAGAACAAGTTGTCGGTTTTGGTCGAGGACTTGGCGGAACTTCCGATGTGCACGCCGCTTGCCGATGCCTACTCGGCTGCTGAGGAGGAATACCTGCCTTCCGGTCCGCCGATGAGCCCGCTCACGATATCGTATTTCTTTTGTTGGGCCGTCTTCGATTCGCACGTGGGGCCGGAGAAGGAGACCCTGGGCACGGTGGCAATCGACCTGTGCCGACGACTGGGGATGGAGCCGAGTCTCGTTCGGCTGTTTGAGTGCATGCAGGAGTCGCGGATGGGGCTTTACACGCTCGAGGGCGCAGTTGGGGATCACGTGCTCCTCCGCGAGTTTGTCACGGGGACGCAACACCGGTGCGTGGTGCCGGCCGGCTACCGCGGGCGACCCGGGGAGATCTGGTTCGTCAGGGTGTTACCCGAGCCTTTTGAGACGATGCGTCTGGGCTACTCGGTCGTGTTCACCACGCCCTACGTGATGTGCCGGGAACAGGAAGGTCGCTTCATGTTTGCGGACCCGCAGGAATGGGAGGCGTTCTTCGCCAGGACGATCTTCAGGATTGGGATCACCGAGGCCGATCAGGCGTACTCGCATTTGATGAAGTACGGCTTGTCGGCGAATTACTGGAACGACTACGTCTTCGAGGCCTACGTGAACCACCGACAGGACATGATCCTGCTGGCCGGTTTGCCCGACGTGCCGTTGAGCCGACCCCATTCACGAGCCCGTGAGGCCAAGGCGAGGGAAGCCCCTTGACTGCGGACGAGGAACCCCCGGCCTCGACGGACTGCTGGACCTGTTCCCAGCGATCGCGGTGGTGATCGTGCGGCCGCGCTGCCTGCCGATGCTGATGACGGGTACCTAACCAACCCGGCCCCGAGCCCGCGAACCCGTGACAGCCCAGCCGCGGGCGCGACCCTCGCCCTCCCTCTTCCCCGAATCTCCAGCGGCTCCCTGCAACCGCCATTGGTTACTGCCGTTGGATATTCATGGCCCGGAATTGAGCCCCCACTGGTCGGCTTGAGGCCAGCGGCGCCACGCCGGAATCACCTTGCAGTCAGGAATTTGTCCTCTCGATTCCCTCGGTGTCCCGATGCGCCCAAGAGCCGAAAAGCACGACGGAGGGAACGCCGTCAGAAGGCCGGTGATATACGATCACCGGCCCTCACCCCTGCGCCATGGTGCCTCTCGCCGTTGCGGATCGGCCTTCGGTTCACCAACCACGCATCAACGCGGGGTCAACCGCGCGGCCCCGTTGCAGGGAGGAGGTGCACCCCCTCGGGCGGCAGCGCCGGTGGAATGCAACTCCTCCAACCGTTCGCGGACATTGGCCACCTAGCCGAGGAGTCCCCGGAGCAGGATGGCCAGGACCGCTGCAGCCACGCTGCGGTCGATGTTCAGTCTGCCGAACCCTGAAGCGAAAGCCGGGCCTTCGATTGGAAGAGCTCCAAGAGCCGGCCCACGCGCATGTAGTTCTCCAGTTCGGCCTGCTCTGCCGAGCGGGCGGGTGGCCATTCCGCTGCGGTTGATCGCCGATAAATGGCTCGAGTACTTCTGGCCGCTGTTCGAGTCGCCGTCGTTCATCCCGCAGAAGCGCGGGGACAAGCGCGGCTGCCTCAAGCCGGTGATGTTCCGCGCTGAACTCAATGACCTCATCAACCTCTACCGGGGCACCGGCGGCCTGTGCCGGTTCTCGGTCGAGTACCGGGGCAACGCCCTGGCGCCCGCCGCGGCGACCGCGCACCGGAAAGCGGTGTCCCGGATCGCGGACGCGATTCGCAACGGCCCGGTGTTCCGGCATGTCCGCATGGAGCTTCAACCGCTGAACCCGGATTATGCACCCATCGTCACCGAGCAGGCCGACGAGGGCGCTCTGCGGGTGGTGGGGGAGTTTGTTGCGGTGACTCAGTCAAGCCCTGCTGCCAGTTGCGGGTACGGCCAACGTGGCCGCTCCGGTCTGCACGATCACCTTCTCACTGCGTGAGACGGATGGCCCTATCGCGCAGGTGGCCCCGGGCGTGCGTAGGCAGACCCGGGCCAACGGCCTCGCGTATGAGTTCAGCAGCGACTCACCGTTGGACTTCAATCAGGACAAGGCGGTCTTCGCCGGTCGCCGCGGGGGGATCGTGATGCTACCGACGGTGACGTCCCGGGGCATCAGCCACGCGCCCGGCACACGCGGCCGCATTGCGGTGGTGCCGCTGCTGGACAACCACGATGAGTTTGTGTTGGAGAACCTGCAACAGCCACCGGTATTCCGGCGTTGGCAGTTGGAGCGATAGCGAACACCGATCAGGTCCTGGCGTTCAACTGAGCCGATAGGTGCCCGGCCTCGGCACCACCGGCACGGGCATCGGGCCCAGTTCCAGTTTGGCAGGGGACAAGTCCTGCTTGGCATTGAGCGCGTCGTCCCATTCGACCATTTTCGCGCTGTAGGCCGTCTCGCGGCCCATGATCGCGGTGAGGGTGGATTCGGCGACCTGTCGAGCTTCGTTCAGGCCGCGGCCTTCGCGAATACTGGCGATGAACTCGGCGTGCTCCTGGTGGTACGGGTTGTTGTTGGGCTCGCGGTAGCGCCACATCGCGCCGCCCTTCGGCTGGATGGCCCAGCCGCCAAAGAGGCCCACGCGCGCGGTGCCCTTCGCGCCGAGAAAGATCTCTTCGACCCGGCCATCGGAACCGTTGGTATGGCGGTCCAAGGCAAAACACCGGACGCCGTTGGCATACTGGAACTCGACTCCGAAGTGATCGAAAATGTTCCCGAACTTCGGATCGGTTCGCACCTGGCGCCCGCCCAAACCGAAGGCGCGCACCGGATGCTCCCCGACACCCCAGTTGATCATGTCAAGGTTGTGGACGAATTGTTCGACGATGAAATCGCCGGAGAGCCAGGTGTAGTAAAGCCAGTTCCGCAACTGGTATTCCATGTCGCTCCACGGGGCTTGGCGTTCGACGTGCCACAATTCGCCCCCGCTCCAAATCGCCTCGCACGCGACCAGATCGCCGATGGCGCCTTCATGGAGGCGACGGATGGTCTCGCGTGACCCGTTCTCGCGGCGGCGCATCGTGCCAGCGCCAAGGGTCAGACCCTGGCGTTGCGCGATCGCGCCTGACGCGATGACCGACCGTACCCCCGTGGCGTCCACGGCCACTGGTTTCTCGAGGAAGGCGTGTTTGCCGGCCTCGACCGCCGCCCGCAGGTGGGCGGGGCGAAAGAAGGGCGGCGTGGCCAGCAATACGTAATTGACCTCAGGCAGGGCCATGACTTTCTGGTAGGCGTCGAAGCCCGTGAAGCACAGCTCGCGCTTGACGTCCATACCCAGCTTGGCCAGTTGCTCGCGGCACCGCTGGAGCCAGTCGGCAAACATAGAATCGTTGGTGTCGCGGTAGCACTCCCGCTGGTCGCGCGTGAAGCCAAAGACGCGCACACCGTTGTCGTCCTCGAAGACGACCGCCTGGTGATCGAACGGATCGCCGTATTGGGGATCCAGCGCGGTCTGGCGTCCGCCCAGGCCGTAGAGCCCGCGTGGCGGCGATACCAGACCACGGCGGGGGCCTTGGTACGTTCCGTGATGACAAAGTCGTTCACGCCATCGAGGTCGATGTCCAGCACGAGCGAGGCGGTCCTCATAAGGACGGTCACAGAGGTCCACCAGTCCAAGGCGAACATTCTCACCAGCGAACCGCCCGTGCGTCGGTTCGTCGTCGTACTGGAACCAGTCCGCGCGTTCGACCAGGATCGTGACAGAACGTCGCGTGACCTGGATGCCGCGGCCGCCCGGGCGCAGGAAGAGCACGCCATGCTGTTCGAGTTCCTCCCCGCTCCTCAGGTCCGGGGCGGGCTCGAAATCGCGCAGCAATTCTGACCGTTGATCACGGTAGGTCTGTCGCAGCAACCCGATGAGCCGCTGGCGCTGGCCGCTGGTCGGCGCCTGCTCGAACGTGGCCTTGAACAAGATGGCGTCCCACCACCCGATCTCGTTGTCGCTGTAGCACCCGATCACGCGCAGGTCGTCGCGCAAGGGCAAGATCTGTTCGCGCGCGACCTCGTCCATGCGGGAGTGGACCCGCGAGTCCCACATGTCCCACCACGGGGCGCCCGCCGTGGCCCCGATGGTCGGTGATCAAAGGAGGTGTGAATGTGCATGGCAATGCCTGGGACGCCGGGTTTCTCGCAGCCACGGGTCGGCAATTCAAGGAGTGGTTGGTCCGGCGAGGCAGCCCGCCAACCTCGGAGCGCAGACCGCGCTGACGGGGTCCGCGGAGGCCGGAGCGGATCCGAGCCGATTCAGCCGCCCGCCGAGTCGTAGCCGGAGGTCATGATGGCGAAGTGGCGGAGGGTGACGCCGGGGTAGTGCTCTGCCAGGGCGGGTTCGAGTTCCTTGGCCGGGGTGTCGAGCGAGACCCTGCCGTCCTCGATGAGCAGGACGAGCACCGTGCTGACGAAGGACTTCGTGGCCGAGTAGATCAGATGCTCGCCATCGCTCTGCGGTCCGGCGCAGATCACGTAGCCGTTGCGGACGATGAAGACCGTTCCGGAAGAGCTCCCGCCAACCCGGGCCGTCGCGTCCGCGGGGCTCGATGCGCCGCGGACAGCGATCAGCAGATGGATCAAGCGTGCCAGCACTGCCGAGCCAGGCTTCATAGGTCCTCCCGCCATTCCCACGCGCCGAGGTCCGCAAGCCCTGTGCGAGCTCGACCGGAGATGTCCTCAGGCACCTCCGGGAGCGCGGCGCCTTGATCAATGGCTCCGGTCGCTTTCCGGGTGAGGGCCAGGTTACCCGTCTCCGGGTCCACGAAGTATCCGTCCAGCCGGCCCGCCAGGTTGTTGGTCGCCTCGGCTTCACCACCCTCGAAGCGGATCTCGCCGTGGACCAGGTTGTTGACGAGCGCTGTCTGCGTCGTGCCCGTGCCGACGCGAATGCCCCGGCTCCAGTTCCGCTCCGGCCGCCAGATCGAGTTGTGCAGCACCTGGACCCGCTCGACGTGCCAGAGCTCGATGCCGCAATCAGGCCCGCCGGCAATGAAGTTGTTGCGGATGACGGCGTCGGCGACATAGACAAGCCGTTCTCCCGCCAGGTTCGCCGTGGACTCGCCCGGGTTGCCGAGCGCGATTCCCCGGTCGCAGTTCAGGACGAGGTTGCGCTCCACCACGATCTGTCGTGAACGCACCCAGATGAAGATCGCCGCCCGTCCCCCTCCGCGGCGGCCTTGGATGTGGCGAAAGACATTGTCGCTGAAGGTCCAGTTCTCGAGCGCCATCATGTCAATCGCGGCGATGTAGTCGCCGCCGAACAGCCACTCGGCCGGGGGAATCCGGGTGTTCTCGAAGTCACAGTAGCGCACCGACCCGTTCACCGCCCGAACCTCCGGGTCCTTGCCCGCCGACCCTTTGATCGCTCGGACGCCGATGTCCCGGAACCGACAGTGGTAGATGTGGATGTCCCGCGGCGCGTTTTCCGCTTCGACCTTGATCCCGTAAGATCGGCAGTCAGCGAACGTCAGGTCGGCGAGGGTCACTCCGGCGCAGCGGGCGATGTGGACGAGATCATCCCCTGAGGGCTGGTGTTGCCAACCCTGGCCGCGCAATGTGACGCGGGCGGGATCTCCCGAGGCGCTGCGCAGCGCGATGTTCCGCTTGCCGTCGAACACCACCGGGCGAAGCAGTCGGTAGTCCCCATCCGCCAACAGAATCGTGCCGCCCACTCCGACCCGCTCGACCGCCTCATACAACTCCGAGACGGTGGCAACGTGGAGCACCTCGCCGCGAGGCGGTGGCAGCGACGGAGCCCGAGGGAACCAAGCGGGCACGGTCGGGTTGCCCCGCGGCACGGCTGCCGTATCGCCCGCGTCCTGAGCATGGCTTGGAGCTTCGAGCACCCGATCTGCAGCCGGGGCAGCCGGCACCTGAAGCTCGCGCTGCGAGGAACCGAGCGCTTCCGCAGCCCAGGAGGTAACGATTGCCAGCAGCCAGGGAGACCAACGGTTCATGGAACAAGACAGTGACGTAGTGTCCGTCGGGGAAGCAAGCGAGGAGCGATGCGCGCCAGCTACAGCCCGCCTTCCCGGATCACACCCGGAACCGGACCCCGCGGATATCGGTTACACAGTGTGAAACCTAGAGCGCCTGCAGCCCCGTCACGGGGCTATTCACCCTGGGGAATGCCTCTCCAGCGGGTGCTCGGCAGGCCGAATGGAAGCCTCTTGCCCTCATGCCTTGCGGCGCTTTGTTTGGAGGTTCACGACCGGATGGCCTGAACGTTTCTGGCGCTCCCGGGCTTCGGCGAAGCGGCGGTCCACGGCGTGGCCGTACGAGGCCGAGAGCGTGTCCTTGATGCGCCAGATTTCTTTCAGCACCACGTCGCCAGTGGGTTTGGATGCCCGAATGTCAGTCGTCTTGCTCATTGTCGTTCTCCAATAGTTCCTCCGGGGTGCAGATCACCGGCAGGGTGAAGCCGGCTGCATCAGCCAGCCGCCGCAGGCGTGCCTGGATGCGCGCGTTGGCGATGTGCCGCCTGCAGGAGATCGCGGGCCGGGCGCGCCACCACGTAGCTCGGAATCGTGCTTTCGATGGAGATGCGCATGGGTTCGGGCCGGCAACTTGCGTTTCCAGCAGTCCTCGCGTGCTCATCGCGGGTCTTATCGTCGATCCGTCCGTCACCGTAAAGCTTGGAAGCAGTTCCGAGGGGAGGGAAACCGCCCTTGACTTGGTGCTCGCATCCGCAACAACGTCGGCCCCAATCACGCATGCTGATCAGCACGCCCAGTCACAATGCAGCGGTCGAGGTCTCGGCCGAGGGTCCGCCGCGCGTTGCTTCGGTCACTGCCCCCGGGTGGCTCGCCCTGCGCGCGCCTTCCACGATTTGCCGGCTTCAATCGAGCCCGTTCCCGACACGTTCCAGCCCGGGAGCCAAGCTCTGCCCCTCCCGTCACGGATCACGACACGTACGTCTTCTCTATGATACCTGCAGTTCGTCCGCCGAGACATCGCCGTGCCGCAACGCTATGAATGCTGCTGCGCCCGACCTGACCCGCCAGCGGCAATGGCTGGCGTGAGGTGTTCGGTCTGACGGAATGGAGTGATTATATGGGAGCCATGGCAGAAGCGATGACGGCGTACGCGCAACCGCTGCTCGATGGAACAGACGGTTCGAGCGAGCAGATCAACCATGCGCTCGCGCTGGCCATGGTCTGCTGGAATCTGGCCCTCATGCCGGAGGAAGAACGTAACAAGGCGCTGCGCGAGATGGGGCCAAGCCTGAAGATGGGGGCGGACGAGTTCGAGGCCTTTCGGCGCACCGTCGTCGTTCCGATGATCCGGCGGCATGAGGAGATGTTCCCGCACATGCATGGGCCAGGCTCGACCGGGGACTCCCACAGGAATGTCCGGGCGGCCACGCCATCCTCCAGGACACCGCCCGTGTCCGGAGAGAAGTATCCCGGGACAGGGCGCAATGCGCCGTGCCCGTGCAACAGCGGGAAGAAGTACAAGAAGTGCTGCGGACGATAGTGGGTTTCCCGTGGCCATCCCGGTGGGAATGCCGGGCCGAACCGACCGATGCGCTCGAACCGCAGCCGCACTTTCCGGTGCCCATGCACTTGGGTATTCGAGCGCTGGGAGCAAAAGCTCACCAGCACCCGCCCCTACGACAGCCCGTACGCCGAGCTGATCCCCAGCGATTCACTCCCGAAGATCTCATGAAAGGTGCCCACGACGCGGGGGCGATGCACAACGGCATTGACATCGAGCAAGTCGGCTCTGCCAACGCCTCCCACATGACCTACGATGGCGTCTATGTCTTTGGGATGTATCAGAAGGCGCCCCTGCGCCAAGGCCTGCGGTTCACCAACCTCACCGAAAAGGACGTGGTGGTCCTGCCGCATGTGCAGGGGAATCTCCGCTTCGTCAACTGCGGGCGAGCGACCGTGGCGGCCAATTGCAGCTACGAAGGCTCGGTGGTGGTCAAAGGGAGGGACCAGGCGCGCGATGGTTTGCTGGGCTTCCAGACCCGGCTGGCGACGATCGTGTCGCACGGGCTTTATCTGCGTGACAACCACAGCATCGTGATGAGCGATTTCTACGCGGAAGCCCCAAGCAAGACCGTCCTTGCCCCAATCAGCCGCGCCCTGGACGATCTCCGGCGCCTGGGCGAGGCTGACCTGCGACTCAACCATGAAACACACTAACGTCACCATGACTTGGGCGATTCTCGCCCTCTCCTGCCTCGCGGGAGGTCCCGTCGCTGACACGGGCGCAAACCACACGGTTATCAAGATTGGATTCTCGCTCGGCGACCAGGCGGAAGACAGCGCCGGGGGATTGATCGTGGCCGACACGGACAACGATCAGCGGATGGACTTCCTCATCACGGCTCCCGGCCAGCTCGTGGTGTTGGCCAACGATGGTCGAGTGCTCTGGCGAAAGGCGGTGGACATTGCCGTGGGGGGTCAGAGCGAGAGCCAGGGTTTGCCGGGGCACCATGGTCCCGGTGTCGCAGCGGCGGACGTGGATGGCGACGGTCGAACGGAGGTGGTGTTCCTCACCAAGGACTCGGTGCTGCATATCGTGGAGGGCGCCACCGGAAGAGAGAAGGCCACCGCCAAACCCCCGGTTCCGCCCGGGGCAGCCCGATGGGAGTTGGCCGTGATCGCCACGTTCCAGGGGGAGGCAAACCGGGACATCGTGCTGCAGGCCACCAACGAGAAGGGGTATCGGATGGGACAGTTCCTCGCGGCCTACCGGATCGCTGATCTGCTGGCCGGCAAGGAACCCCTCTGGACGACGGACCGGTTTGGCTCCTGCGCTCACAACGGGGCGCGCCTGGCTGATCTTGACGGGGACGGTCTGGACGAGGTGCTGGGCGCCACCCTTCTGTCCTCGCAGGGGCGGGTCCTGGTGGAGGCGGCGCCGTTCCAGGGTCACATGGACAGTGTGTTTGTAGCCGATGTCCGACCGGACCAACCCGGCCTGGAGGTCGTTTTGCTCGAGGAAGGTTCGAATCATGTCCAACTTCTCGGTCTGGGGGGAGTTCTCTGGCGCGTGCATCATCAGCGGCAGGAGCCGCAGAACGCCACCGTCGGGCGCTTCAAGCCAGGCTCGGAGGAACTGTTCGTCTGGTGTCGCTCACGCCACCCTCAGCACCAGAAACCGTTCGTGTTCGATTCGAGAGGCAACCTGGCTTCGCACTACGAACTGGATGCGGTGGCCCCCGAGGACTGGACGAAGAGCGGCGTCGAGGTAATCCACCGCATTGACTGGACCGGCGAACGTCACCAATTGGCTTGCGCCAAGGAGCGCCACAAACGCGGTGACGTGTGCGTGTTCGAGCCCCTGACCGGGAGGTTTGTTGCGCGGTTCAAGACCCAGGCCGACCGGCTCTACGTCGCGGATGTTTTCGGCGACTGGCGCGAGGAGATCCTGGTGGTTACCGCCGATGAGTTGCACATCTACGAGAACACCGCAGGCAACCCACGGCCCGACGAACCGCGGTTGTGGAACGACCGAAACTACGGCCGTTTGAAGCAATACCACAACTACTACTCCCCATGAACACCGTGTCCTGTCGTCTTCCGGACCGGCTGGGACGGCATCAAGTTCTACAACGCCCATGGAACAGCTCCTGCTGGGACAATCGCGGGGCGCCGGTCACCTGCACCCCGACAACCCGCATTCCTTCGAGTGGCAGGGTCGGCCGACGATCCTGATCACGTCGGGGTCGAGTGGGTGCTGTTTACACCACGTACGATCCGGCGCCCTGGAGCGCCAACCCGATACACCCCCCCGCAACAACGTCAACGGGCGCGGCCACGCTCCAGCACGTCGGAGGGTTCCTGGCGGCGGTCGGGTGGCGGAGGCATTCAACGCCGGCTTCTCGCTCTTCGCGGCGGCATGGCCGTGGGTGGATCACTATCCCGGGCGGGCTTTTCAAGCGGGGCTGCTTTCCTGAAGTTCCGCGCCAGGAGGCCGGCACCGTGGCGTGGAAGTCCTTCGCCACCTTCACGGCGCCAGACCCGCTGTCGCGTGGCCTTCGCTGGAACGAAGACCTCACGCACTCATCGTCACGCCTCCGCCCGGCCTTCGTGTCGGCCACGTCCCCATCGCCACACGGCAGGAATTGGACACGAGACTCTGAGTCACCGCCCCGCAAGCGTTCCCGCCCGAGGGCGGCGAAGGCGCTGGAGCCTGCGATTCGATGACGGCAGTTGCGACCAGTTGGCTCTGGTTGCGGTTCTGCCTGTGGCGATCGCCGAAATACGGAGCCGTTTCGACTGGCTGAAGTTGTTCCGAGAGCTGCGGTATCATCCATTCATCCATCCGCATATTCCGATTTAAGATGACCCTCCCCCCGCGAGTATCAGTGGACGGTAACCGCGCGCTTGTGTTAAACGTCTCCCACATTCGATGCGAACCTGCATGAACATCTTAGCCGCGAAACGACTGGCGATGGTCGTCCGAGAGACGACACGTCGTGCATGGTCGAGCGGTTATGCGTTCCGCCTTCGTTGCGATCAAGGCCAGGGACATAACCCCCGGCCGGATCGAGGAAGGTAAGCAGGTATAGAGCGTCCCGCGAGGACCACGATTTACCAGCCCTGCTTACCGATGGTGAGCGGGGTTTTTTGTTTGCCCTAGGCACCAGGGAAACCGAAGCCGACAAACGAAAGGACCGACATGGTCTGTGAGAGCAGACGCGACATCTAGCGGATGTCCGAGACGCCAACACGAATTGAGACGTGGGAGAGCCGAGGTTCTCCGCCGGTGGGGTGCGCCTGCCGGTCGCCATCCAGCACGTCACGTGAGTTTGGCCCGGATTTGCAGTCAAAGGGCTTCCCAGGAGGTGTGCCCATAAACACCGAAACAACCGCCGTGAAACCGCGGGTTGGGATCGAAGGATCGCCAAGAGGTTTGATCTTTGTTGAAAGGGCGCGGGCCGGGGTGTGACAACGTGCTCCCGGCCCCTTTCAATTTCCGCGGCTGTGGTTTATCAGCAGAACATCTTCTTGCCAGGGAGAAGGTCCGGGTGCGATTCCCGGCAGCCGCACCAGCTTTAGGTCGCGCGCCAGCCTGCGCAGCCGGGTCTCCAAAACCCAGCCCGCTCGGGGCAGCACCGAGGCGACCTGCCAATCCGACGTCCGAAGTCCGAGATGCACCTGCCCGGCAAGCAGGCCGATGCGGGAGCGTTACCCGCGCCTTCCGCCAATCGAGAACCTCCAACGAAAGAAACCCTATGCTCAAGTCCATCATCCGATTCCCGAGCCCATTACGCGTCCGGAGGACGTTCCAGCCGAACGCCCAACGCAAACCCACATCGCGCGGTCTGGCGCTCAAGTTCCGCCCAAGCCGCGTCGGTCCGATCCGAATCCTGGGGTGGCGAGTGATGGTGCGTGATGCGGGCGTGTATGCCCGGGGCACGGTGCGTCACCCAGACCATGCGACCATCACGCTGCCGTTCTGGCATCGGGTGTTGATAAACACGGAGACCCAGAGCCGCACGATGGCCAACGTGGCGTTCCTCGACTCAACCCATCATCGGGAGGCGTTCCTCGCGCGCGCCTCCCGATCCGCTTTTGAAGCTCCCGTGCGCCTCCTCGCCTCACCGGGCGCGTGGATCGAAGGCGAAGCCGTGCGCCAACTCTACGCCTGTGCCCGCCTGGACGGGGTGCGACAAGCAGCCGGCTTCCCCGACCTCCAAGCCGGTCTTGGTCGGTGCGAGTCCGACCACGGACGCCACGCTCTCCAGGTGCAATCAGACTGCACGCCGGTTTGCGAAGCCGGAGGTTCGTGGTGCAAATCCACGTGGGAGCGCCCGCTTTCATGGTGGCCATGATGTAACAGCAGCATTACGCCTTGTGAGGGCGTCGGTGCCGGTGCAAGTCCGGTTGGTCACCCCAATTTCGATGGGCCGCAGTCGATCGGTTATCCTCCACCCAGGAGGGCGTACCGTCTTGCATGTCCCTTGCCCATCGAGGATTTCCGACGGGTCGCAGGATTGGGTTATCGCTCCAAACGCGCGTGGTCGCGGGTTCGAGTCCCGCCTCCGGCTCCAGACGCCGGGGTAGCTCAGCGGTAGAGCACGTTCATTCCCAGTTCGATTCTTATCCGTCGGCGCTTTCTGCGGGCCGAAGAGCATGGGTTATCGTTTGGAACACGAAGCAATCCCAGGTTCACCAACTTGTCCGCAGACCCACGAAACCATCCGTGCCGAGAGTTGGCGGCACGCGCAAGAGGAAAGGAGGCCCCATGGCCATCAATTACGCCCGTTGGTTCCACCGTCGCGCCACCCCGCAGTCGCAGCCCATCCCGGGCTCGACGCAGGTGCCCAACTCGGCCGGCGGCTACGCCTGGGAGGTCGATGACTGGACCCGGCTTGACCGGTTCCTGATCCTCGGCGCCGAGGGGGGCACTTACTACATCGCGCAGCGCAACCTGGTGAAGGAAAACCATGACGCCCTCGTCCGCTGCATCCGGACCGACGGCGCTCGCGCCGTGAACCGGATCGTCGAGATCAGCGACAGCGGTCGCGCGCCCAAGAACGACCCCGCCATCTTCGCCCTGGCATTGGTGGCGGCACACGGCGGTCCGGCCACGAAGGCCTTGGCTTTCCAAAACCTGGGCAAGGTCTGCCGCATCGGCACGCACCTGTTCCACTTCGCCGAGTACGTCAATGCCCTGCGCGGTTGGGGTCGGGGCCTGCGCAACGCCGTGGGCCGCTGGTACGTTGACCGCGAGGCAGACGATCTGGCGCTCCAGGTCGTCAAGTACCAGCAGCGGGATCGCTGGTCGCATGGCGACCTGCTCCGCCTGGCGCACCCGAAGGCGCCGAGCCGTGATCACGAGGCCCTCTTCCGCTGGATTCTGTCCGGCGCGGATGGCCTCGGCGAACGCACGGTGACCCGGCGTGTGAAGGGTGAGTCTCGCGTGGCCACGTACGCCGCCGCCGGCCAACTGCCAGGGCTCATCGCCGCCTTCGAACAGGCCAAGAAGGCATCCACCAAGGCCGAGATCGTGAAGCTCATCACCGAGCATGACCTGCCGCGGGAGGCTGTTCCGACCCAATGGCTCCATGCGCCGGAGGTTTGGGAGGCCCTGCTCCCGTGCATGCCGATGACGGCTCTGATCCGCAACCTGGGCAAGATGACTTCCCTGGGCTTGATCCAGCCACTCAGCGAGGCCGCTAAGCTCGTGGTCAACAGGCTGAGCGACGGGAAGGGACTCAAGCGCGCCCGAATCCACCCGTTGGCCATGCTCATCGCCGAGAAGGTGTACGCGCAGGGTCACGGTGAGAAGGGCGATCTCAGGTGGCAGCCGGTGGCGAAGATCGTCGATGCCCTGGATGCGGCGTTTTACGCCACGTTCCGCCACGTCGAACCGTGCGGCAAGCCGGTGCTCCTGGCGCTGGACGTCAGCGGTTCGATGGACGGTTCGCGCATCGCCGGTTCGTGTCTCACGGCCCGCGAAGCCAGCGCCGCGATGGCGCTGGTCACCGCCGCGACGGAGCCCAATTGCGAGATCATCGCGTTCTCGGCTCCGGCGAAGGGTGGCTACGGCGGGATGCACGGCGGTGGGGAATCAGGCATCACCCGGATCGCCCTCTCGCCGCGGATGCGGTTGGACGACGTCATCAAGCGCCTCAGTGCCATCCCGATGGGGGGCACGGACTGCGCCCTGCCGATGGTGTGGGCGCGGCGGAACAAGCTGGCGGTGTCGGGCTTTGTGACTTACACCGACAGCGAGACCTGGGCCGGGAACATCCACCCGGCGCAGGCCCTGCGTGAGTATCGGCGCGAGTTGGTTGGGGACGCGAAGGCGGTCGTGGTGGGGATGACCTCCAACGGCTTCACCTTGGCCGACCCGAACGATCGCGGGATGCTCGACGTAGTCGGGTTCGACACCACGGTTCCGGCCGTGATCTCGGACTTCATCCGCCGGGCGTGAATCACCGCCGCTCGCGGACGGTTCAGGGACAGCCAGGACGGTGAACGCGCGCGGGCGGGTGCCGAGAACATCCGCTCGTGCTCGCCGCTGTTGCCATCCCGTTGGCCGAGCAGTTCAGGCGGCAGCCTGCCAAACCGCAGAGACTGGTGCGACTCCAGTACGGGATTCCATGATCCGGGCATACGTGTGGAGGGATGCACGCCGATCTTCCCGACCGGAATACAGGGCAGTGGGGTTGACGATGGCCTCGTTGCATAACCCGCAGTGCGTCGGTCTCTGACACCGAAGGTCCGGGTGCGATTCCCGGCGAGGTTACCAATCTGCGCCATTCAACAGAGACCAAACACCGACAGAAGGTGCATGAGCGACATCTTGAACAAGGCGACCGTGCGGGTGCTGAACCGCAACTGGCAGGCGATCAACGCCCGGAAGGGCAATCGAGTGCCGCAGGAGGCTGCTGTGACGCTCCTGGCCGTCCCGTGCGTTCCCAAAGAACTGCCCGCGATGGCGCTCCTTCGGAACTCGCACGCGATCGACGACTGGCGGTCGTTCTTGCGATGAAGCAAAGCGAATGGGGCTCTGTGAAGGGCGAACCGCGCCTTGCTTTCGGCCCGGTAGCCAGAACTCGGTAGTGGGTGAGGATGCTGGTCGCCACATTGCCAGCCTCGAAGCCGATCTGCCGGACGTTCTCGGTGGCAGTGGCATGATGGGCGCAAAGTGAGTGCGCAGTGATTGGTGCCGCCACGGGAGCAGGCTGGCAGCGACAGCCACGCGGCGAGATCGCACCGCACCATCGCATGATCTGGCGCCCACATCGCCTTCCCGATCACGCTGCCGATGGCTCCTCCCTGTCACCATGATCCCTCGTACGGCATCACACGACCGCCTCTTGCAGGATGCTTGCCCGCCTGGCCGCTTCAACCTAGGCTGCCCGGTGTGAGAATCCCCGCGCTCGCTCTGATTCCGGCGCTCACGGCAACGGTGGCGGCCCTGGCGGACAACTGGCCGGCATGGCGGGGAGGCTCGGGAAATGGCATCGCTCAGGAAACGCGGTTACCCCTCCGCTGGACCGCCAACCAGAACGTGCGCTGGCGCGTGCCCTTGCCCGAGCGGGGCAACTCCACGCCCATCGTCTGGGGCAATCGCGTGTTCATCACCCAGGCCGTTGGGGACCGCCGGACGGTGATGTGCTTCGACCGGAACACCGGCACGGCGCTCTGGCAGGCGGGTCCATCGTGGACCGAAGCCGAACGAACTCACGAGGACAACCCGCCTTGCTCGTCCTCACCCACCACCGACGGGGAGCGCGTGGTGGCCTGGTTTGGCTCGGCGGGAGTGTTCTCCTACGACCTCGAGGGGAAGGAGTTGTGGCGGCGCGATCTGGGACGCCAGTCGCATCAGTGGGGCTACGCGGCTTCGCCGGTTCTCCACGGTGAGCTCTGCATCGTCCCTTTCGGGCCAGGCGAACGCAATTTCCTGATCGGTCTGAACAAACGCACCGGCCGGACGCTCTGGCAGCATGACTTGCCGGGAGTCGCGGCGGGGGCTGCCTGGGAGGAACTCGGTGGGCAGCCCTCGAACTCGAACCCGCCGGCAAACGGCACCGTGTCCGAAGCTTCGGGTTCCTGGGCCACACCCCTCGTGGTGCGCAACGGCACCCGGGAGGAACTGATCCTGTCCTGTCCGCTTCGGGTGATCGCGTTGGCGCCCCGAACGGGCCAGACCCTTTGGACCTGCGGCGGCCCGAACATCGGAGTCTACAGTTCGCCGTTTTTCGGGGACGAGGTCATAGGCATCACCGCCAACGGCTTCACGAACATCGTCATGGCGGTGCGTCCTGGCGGCCAGGAGGAGGTGAGTGCCACCCACCGGCTTTGGTGCCGGACACTCCCGCGGAGCCAGGCGTCCATCGGCTCCGGGGTCATCCACGACGGTCATCTCTACCAGATGACTTACATGGGCTTCGCGCAGTGCCTGGAGCTCCAGACCGGCCAAACCGTCTGGGAGGAGCGCCTGGCCGGATCCGGGGCGCGTCATTCGTCATGGTCATCCCCGGTTCTGGCGGGCGACCGACTCTATCTGCCCAACCAGAACGCCGACGTATTCGTCGTGCGGGCGGCACCACAGTTCGAATGTCTCGCGACCAACGTGATCGGTGGCGAACCCATGAACGCGTCCTTGGCCGTCTCCGATGGCGCGGTCTTTTTGCGGACTCACGCGCGCCTCTGGTGCATCGCCGAAGCAGAGTAGCTGGCTCAAGCCATTCCGCCGGCGAGGATCGCGGCGCCCAAGGCACCCGTGAATTGCGGGTCCGCAGGCACCCGCACCGGACAGCCCAACACGCCTTCGAGGGCCCGGACCATCCCCGGCTGCAAGGCCACGCCGCCGGTGAAGACCACGGGCGGATCCAGAGCCCGTCCGGCCATGGCCACCACCCGCGTGGCGACCGAATGCTGCACCCCGGCGGCGATGTCCGCCGCCGCAACCCCTTCCGCCAGCAACCCGATGATCTCGGTCTCGGCAAACACCACGCAGGTGTTGCTCATGACCGCCGGGCGTTGGCTCCGCTGGCTCAGCTCGTCGAGGCCGGACCAGTCAAGCGCGAGGCGCGAAGCCAGCATTTCGAGGAACCGGCCGGTTCCCGCGGCGCACCGGTCGTTCATGGCGAAGTCGCGGACGCGGCCATGCTCATCGAGCCGGATGGCTTTGCTGTCCTGCCCGCCAATCTCGACGATCGAGCGAGCGGCTGGATCGAGGTGGTGCACTCCCCGGGCATGACAGGTGATCTCCGTGATGGTGGTCGCCGCAAAGGGCACCCGGTTGCGTCCGTATCCCGTCGCGACCACCGATTGGATCGCCGCCCCGTCCAAGCCGGCCATCCGCTAGGTCTCGGCGTAAAACAGCCTCCGCCAGGCGCGCGGCTGCCAGCCCCTTGGTCCATCCGCTCTGCCCCAGAATGCGGGATGTGGCCAGGAATCGAAGGACCACGCCAGTCGTCGCGAACCCGCGTCAACGCCCGCGCCAATCATGCCCTCCTCCGGCTCTGGGCAATCTCGAGGACAGCCTGCAACCGCGTCCTGAGCGCCGGCAGCAAGGCATCGCAGACCGGCGGGACTTCGATCTCGACGGCGGGCACCCCCAACTCCGCAGCGAGATGCTCCCGGAGATACGCGCCCTCCCAGGCGCAATGGCTGGCACCGGGGATCCGCGAGACGACGACAGCTTCCACGCGATAGCGCCGGCATTCCTGCACGATCCGACGTGCGCGATCCTGCACGGGACCGACCATCGGATCCGCCAGCGCGGTTCGCGCCAGCGCTTCAAGTGGAGGCAGGTCCTCCGGGATCAGATCGAGGGCGTGGGTGAACATGAAGTCACTGCCACAGAGCTGGCCGCCGCAGGTTTCGAGCAGATTCATGGCGCGCAGATCGGCCACGGGGTTCACCCAGTACACCCGGATGCCGGTCTCGTCCACGACCGACTGCCGCGCGGCCACGCGGCGCGTGGCTTCCTGCACCAGGCCGCCAAGAACCACCCGGCTCTCGTCGCGGTCCGAGCAGAAATGAACTGCGAGCATCTCGGCGATCAACATCTCGAGCGCCGGCAACGGTGCGCCCGCGGCGGCATACACGGTCTCCCGCAGCGCTTGAAGCTCGCGGCGGACGGCGTTGGCCGACTGGATACCGTCCCGCAGCCGTTCCGCGGTCAGCTCCGTGGCCACCAACCGGCCGAGCGCGATCGCCACCCGACGCAGTTCGTCACGCACACACTCGACTTGATCGGCGGGCGCCCTCAGGCCGCCGGGCAGCGCACACGAAGCCTCTCCCGTCTCCGGTTCGCGTCGCCGCGGCATCTCCCACCACAGAACGGCGCTGCCCAACCGTTCCAGCCGCTGGGCGATGGCCGAGAAATCATCGCAAATCGCCCCCGCGCTGCAGACGAGCAAGTCCGGTCGGGGGAAGTGCTCGCCGTTCTGGAAGGCTGCCAGCATCGCGCGCACCGGACAGGTGGTGGCGTCCGCCCCGAGCGCTTCCGCCTGGTTCAACAACCGGTCGGTGCACTCCATGAGACAGGGCGTCCACCAGGCGCCATCCGGGTAGAACGCCCGAACGCGCGGCAGGGCGTACGCCATCACGGGCACCGTGCCGAGGTCCTTCATGGCGCCGACCAACCGTTCGCCCTGGGCGCGGGCCGCGCGCAACCGCTGGTTCTCCGTGAGGAGGAAATTCCAGAGACGCAGCGCGGCGGTCGAGTTGTCGAAGCGCAATTGTCGCAGGCGCCCGTTGCCTTCGCGTTCGACGTGTCGGCCGAGCGGTCCGCCATACGAAGGCTCACCCCCGCCCTGACGCGCCAAGGTGGCCTGGCGCTGGTCCCATTCTTCAAGGCAGATCTGGCGGGGCGTCTCCCTCATCGCCGTGATTCGATGAAGGCGCCCAGCCGCTGGCGGTCGCGCAGACCGCCGGTTCCGACTCGGTGCGCCTCGAGCACGAGCACCGGCAAATCGAAGGCCTCGCGCAGGCTGGCTGCTTCCACGCGCCAGAGATCACAGGCCAGGTGCGCCCAGAGCAGGATGCCGCGCGCGCCTCGGGCCTGCAACCGCTCGCCGAGCCAGGCATAGAGCCGCGTGTTGGGCCGGTGAAACACATCCACCGCGTGGTCAAAGTAGTGGTCCGCCAAGGCGATCACCGCCTCCTGGCCCGGGGCCATGGGCGGCAGGGGCGGCAGCACCGAGCGTTCGCCTGGTTCCGTGGCGTTCAACACCACCCGGCCGCCCGCCGCTTCCACGGCGTCGAAGAGGGACCACTGCGAGGGAAGCAGCGGACCGCCGACCAGGGCCAACGGAACGCCTCGGTCTGACGATGACCCGGCTTCGAGGATCCTCCGCCGGTGCGCGCGCTGCGCTTCCGACCGGCGAATCTCCCTCATCAACTCCTCCTCACCTGGCGTGTGGCCGCCCAGGGATTCGAGGTACTTCCCGAGCCTGGCCACCTCGGCGTGATAGAGCTTTCGGGCCGCTGACGTCTGCCAGGTCGCCGGCAGGGAGAACAGGAAGGCGTGCTTCCCCCCGCTGCTGGCCGTGGCATCAGCAGCGCGGCGCATCTGGTCGCAGGCTGTCGTGAACACGATGCCGGCGTGCGGTTGCGCCTGGTGGAGTCTGGCCATGGCTCCCGCAAACGCACACACGCCCTCCGGCAAGGCGCCGGACGGGTCGAGTTGGGCGAACCAAGCGCCGCGAGGTTCGAGACCGTGAGCCCGGATCCACTCCCTCGGCACCCAGGGGCTGGTGACCAGAACCTCCATGCGTCCGGCTAGCTTTTCCGGTGCGCCACGATCAGACCCTGGATGGTCTGACCTGCCTGGGCGAGTTCCCCGAGGAAGCGCATCTCACCCAGCAGCGCGGTGGCCAGCGCCTGGTCGAAGCCGATGATCTTGAGCGCGTCGTAGGTGAGCTGCTTCTCGATCATGTCCACATAGAGCGGCACGTGTTTGGCGAAACGCCCCGTGTCGAGCGCCAGACGGACCTCGCAGTGGTTCTGTTCCAGCAGCGCACGATAGTCGGCGAGGCTAAGGAGGCTCGGGAACTTCATGAACGTGAGGTAGCGTCGCACGTCCGCCGGGGTCATGGAGGTCGGGCCTTCCATCCAGTCCGTGAACGCCACGATCCCGCCCGGCTTGAGCAAGCGGGCGGCTTCCGCGATCAGCCGGGCCTTGTCCTCGACGTAGCACCACGCGTCCTCCCCCCACACGAAATCGAACCCGGCGGCGGGTAGCCCCGTCGCGCAGACGTCGGCCTGCACGAACCTGAGCCGGTCGGCCAGTCCTTCGGCGGCGGCGCGCTGGCGGGCCAGGGCGAGCATGGCGGGGGTGGCGTCCACACCGGTCATCTGCGCCACACCACGGAAGCGGAGCAGGAAGCGCATGCCGGCGCCGCTGGCGCAGCACAGGTCCACGCCGTGGGAGTGCGCAGGGACAGACGCCCGCTCGGCAAGATCCAGTGAAGACCCGAGACCGCCGAGGTGGATCTGTTCCCCCATGAGCAACTCCCACAACCGCCCTTCAGGGCCGGCATACACCGATTGGACGTGGGTCAGATGGACGTCGGGGTTTGTTTGCATGGGTCGGTGGTCGTGATCGTCGGGGGGGTATCGTGGGCGTCGGTCAGGGGCGAGGAGAGGGGGCGATCCTGGGCGGCGGAGCCGCCGGGACGCACGGGATGGCCAGCCAGGGACGGGTTCATCAGCAACCCTCGGCCCGCCGGTGGGCTCGCACCGTCTCGAAGAGTGCTTCGACACGTGCGGTAATGCGGGCTGAATCCGCCGGAGCGTAGTCGGTCGTGATCTTCAGGTAGGGAAGCCGCAGTTCTTCCTCGGCGAACCGACGGACCTGGCTGGCTTCGATGTCGTAGGTCAGGCAGGCCTGCCAGACCAACTCGATCACGCAGTGCGGGCGGAACCTGGTCACCAACTCGCGCAGCACGCGGAAGCGATGGGTGTTCGGCGTCATCACCGAGCACGGCAGGTGGTAGTACTTGCGGGCGATCGCCCGAATTGGGTCGGGATCATGCTCGTCCACGTCCTCGAGGATCGGCTTGAGCCCGGTGCAATTCTCCATCGCCACCACCACGGCGCCCGCCTCCTCGACCAACTCGAGCACCCGCTCCGCCCCGTGGACCAGCGGCACGCCGGTCAGCAGAACGCGGGTCGGTCCGTTCGAGACGGAAGGGGGTGTGCCCGACCGGTCGGCCAGGACGTGCAGAGTCGCTTCGTAATGTCGCAGGTCCGATTCGATCCCGGAGATGATGCTCTTGAACTCGAGCAACTGCCGACCGGTCAACGGCGGCGGGTCCCGCCGCATGAGGTCCGCGAGCCCCCGTCGGAGGCGCCGTTCGCGGTTCATCACGCGGATGGCGCGATGCAGGTCCTCCGGAGTGATCTGCACGCCCCAGCGGGCCTCGAGGTGCGCGGCGAACTTGCGGACCTCCTTCGTCCAGCGTTCGAGCGCCTCCGTGTCCTCGGCCTTCTGCGGGAGTTCGAGAACGTACATGGGCCGCGTGACGCCCAGCAACTCGAACATCTTCTTCTTCCCGTCACAGGTCGTCTCGGCCACCACCAGGTCGGCCCACTCCAGGAAGGGGTTCTTGCCCGTGAGATGATACCCAAAGGTGGACTTGATCAGCGGGCAAACGTTCGTGGGCAGGACTTGTTCGGCGACCGGAATCGTGGCGGCGGACCCGCCGCATAGGCAGACCGGGACGGCATGGGCCGCCAGGATGATCTCGCGCGGGGTGAACTCACACATGATGCCCACGATGCGGCGCCCCGCGGACTTGGCGGCCTGGGCGTAATCGTAACACCGGTCAACCATGGCCTGGCCATAAGCCGACGCCTCCCGCAGGGGATCAACAGCCGGTTCGGAAGGTGCGGCGTTCACAAGGTGACGAGGGCCTGAGTTGCGCGAGTCTTGGTCGGCGACGCCGCGGGTTCAAGGCCAATGTCGTGAGGATGGCGGGCGGATGGCTGGGACGGCTTGGCGCGGGATGCTTGGGTTCGATCGTGCGCCCGCTGGTCGGGGAGCTCTGGTGGGGGCTTGACGGAGGTCGAGCAGACTTTGCAAAGTGTGCTCGATGAGCACCGCGTCCCCGCTCCAACCCACTCTCTGGCGGTCCTGCCGGGTGCTGGCCAACCGCCGGCGCTTGCGCATTCTCGAACTGCTGGCCGACGACTCGGAACTCACGGTATCTGCCGTGGCCCAACAACTCCCGCTGCCCCTGCCGGTGGCGAGCCAGTACCTGCGCGCGCTCGAGGCGCGCGGCTTTCTCCAAGCGCACCGTCGGGGCCGTCACGTTTCCTACCGCCTGTCGCCGCAGCGCAAACCCACCCGGCTCCAGCCGGTGGTGGACGCGCTGCGCGACGGGTTCCGGCACCACCCGGGATTCGCCGAGCAGGCTTTCCGTTGGGCCACGGCCTTCACGCACCCGCGGCGGATCGCGCTGTATCGCGCCTTAGGGACCGGGCACCAGACTCCGGAGCGACTCCATGCTGCGACCGGGATTTCGCGGTTCGCCCTGGCCCGCCATCTGGCCAAGCTGGCCGCGCGCGGGTTCGTCCGACGCCGGGGAGAGCGCGGCTGGGCGCTGGCAACTCCCCAGGAGGCTCTCCCCCGGGCGCTGGCCTGCTTGACCGGCGGCTGATGCGCCGGGGGCAGGTGGTGCCTACTTCGCGTGAACGGTTGACCCTCCCCACCCCTTCCGCGATGCTCGCCCACGTTACGCCGATTCGCGGGCGACCGCACCGGCCACGCTTGATCCATGGCAGCGGACGACAGACAGAGTCTCCTCCAGCGGCTTCCTTCGATGACCGAGCTGCTCAAGCGTCCCGAAGTCCGGCGCTGGCAGGGCCGCTTCCCGCAATCTCTGATCACGGATTGTCTACGGCGCGTCCTCGCTGAAGCCCGTGCGCAAGTCCTTGCCGGCAGCTCCGGGCTAGCCGCCGCGCCCGAGTTCCTTCTCGCCCGCGCGGGCCGACAGCTCGGGGTGATGAGTGCCCCCCGCGTGCGTCGGGCCGTCAACGCCACCGGCGTCATTCTCCACACCGGTCTCGGACGGGCGGTCTTTCCCGAGAGCGTCGTGGACTCGATCACCCCGGCGCTGAAAGGCTACTGCACCCTCGCCACCGAGCCGGCGACGGGCGAGCGCATCGAGCGCGACGAGTTGGTCGAACCGATCCTGTGCGAGCTCACCGGCGCGGAGGCCGGGACCGTCGTCAACAACAACGCCGCGGCCACACTCCTGGTGCTGGCAGCCTTGACCGCCGGCAGGGAAGTGATCGTCTCCCGCGGCCAGTTGATCGAGATCGGTGGCTCGTTTCGCCTCCCGGAGGTCATGGCGCAAAGCGGCGCGCGTTTGGTCGAGGTCGGCGCCACCAACCGCACGCACCTCAAGGACTACCGCCGCGCAATCACGCCGGACACGGCCGCCTTGATGCGCGTTCACCCGAGCAATTATCGGGTCGTCGGCTTCACCCACGAAGTGGCCTTGACCGACCTGGTCCAGTTGGCGCGCGAACACCCACTGCATCCGCTGATCCTGGATGACCTTGGCGCCGGTGCCCTCCTCCCCCTCGAGGCATTCGGTCTCCCGCATGAGCCCACGGCCCGTGAGTCCGTTGCGGCCGGCGCCGACGTCGTCCTCTTTAGCGGCGACAAACTGATCGGGGCGAGCCAGACGGGAGTCATCGTCGGGCGCAAGGCGTTGATCGAAACCATCCGCAAGCATCCGCTCATGCGCGCCGTCCGCGTGGACAAGACCTGCCTCATGGTCCTCGAAAGAACCCTGCACCTGTTCCGCGACCCCGACCGGCTGCGACGGGAGCATCCGCTCTACCGCATGATCACCACGCCGATCGAGGTGGTTCGCCGGAGGGCCCGTGACTTGGTGGCCGCGCTGGCCGCACAGGCGCCGAGTCTCCACGCCGCGGCCGGCGAAACTGTCGCTTACCTCGGCAGCGGGTCGCTCCCGACCGAGGCCATCCCCAGCGTGATGGTGACGGTTTCCACGAACCGGTTGAGCGCCGAGACTCTGGCGCGCGGCCTCCGGACCGATGAAGCGCAGGTGTTCGGCCGGATCGAAGACGACCGGTTGCGGCTCGATATGCGGACCGTCACCGACGAGGAAATCCCGGCGATCGCGGCGGCCCTGGCGCGGGTGAGCGCATGACCGCTCGGAAGAACATCATGCTCGGCACCGCCGGGCACGTGGATCACGGCAAGACCGCCCTGGTCAAGCTGCTCACGGGCTGCGACACCGACACCCTCACTGAGGAGAAGGAGCGTGGCCTGACGATTGATCTCGGCTTCGCGCCCTGCCGCCTGTCGGACCGGCGCGTCGTGGGCATCGTGGATGTGCCGGGGCACGTCGATTTCATCCGCAACATGGTGGCGGGCGCCCACGGGATTGATGTCGTGATCCTCGTCGTCGCCGCCGATGACGGGATCATGCCCCAGACGCGCGAGCACCTGCACATCCTCACCCTCATGGGACTGCGACACGGCCTGGTGGCGCTCACGAAGGTGGATCTCGTCGAGGAGAGCCGCCGCCAGCTTGTGGTTCAGGAACTGCGCCGCCTGCTGGCCAACACCTTCCTGGCCGACGCCCCGATCTGCCCCCTGTCGAATCTCACCGGCGAAGGATACGGCGAATTCTACGAGACCCTGAACGAGGTCGTAGCCGCGTGCGAGAGCCGTCCGTGCCGTGGGTGGTTCCGCGTTTGGGTCGAGGATGTCTTCACGATCCGCGGTGCCGGCACGGTCGTCACCGGGATTCCGACGCATGGACGGGTGCGCCCGGGGGATGCCCTGACGCTGCTGCCGACTGGCCAGAGCGCTCGCGTCCGCCGCCTGCAGGTCTATGGAGAGGACGCCACCGAGGGCCGCGCCGGCGAGTGTGTGGCGCTCAACGTGCCGGAGCTTGACCACGACGCGGTGCGACGCGGCATGGCGTTGTGCGCCGGGGACGCCTTCGAGCCCGGGTCCTTGCTCGAGGCGGAGATCCGCGCGCTCGAGACGCTGCCGTCGCCGATCAAGGATGGGACCGAGCTTCAGCTTCATGTCGGCACGGCGTCGGTCCTGGCGCGGTTGGCCTTGCTCGAGACCCGGCACCTGGACCCCGGGGCGCGGGTGTGGGCGCAATTGCGCCTCGTCGAACCGCTCGCGCTGGCGCCCGGAGAACGATTCGTCTTGCGGGCCAACGTCGCTGCGGGCGGTCACCGTGGCCTCACCACCATCGGGGGCGGACGGGTCCTCGGGACGGGCAACGTCCGGCTTCGCCGGCAGAAGCCTTGGACCCTGGCCCGTCTGCGGGCCCGCCATGAAGCCCTCGACGATGCGGCGAGATGGGCCGAGTTGATGGTGCGAGAAGGCCCTGCGCCGCTGCGGCGGACCGACCTCGCACGGCGGTGTCTGCTGCGCCCGGACGAGGCCGACGGATTGGTGGCCGAGCTCCGATCCACGTGCCGGTTGGTCGAGGTCGCCGGGGGCGCGTTCGCGCACCCGGCGGCGGTCGAGGAACTGGCGGCAAGGTCGGTGGAGGTCGTTCGGTCGTATCATGCGACCCAACCTCAGCACGCGGGCGTTGCACGCGACGCCCTGGCGAAGGCGGTGGGCGGCAACGCCGAACTGTTGGCCCTCGCCTTCGACTCGCTTATCGCCAGCGGACGACTCACGGACAACGGCACGGTGCTTGCCTGCCCCGGCTGGCGCCCGCGCGT
Source organism: Verrucomicrobiales bacterium (assembly GCA_015075445.1). GTDB lineage: Bacteria > Verrucomicrobiota > Verrucomicrobiia > Limisphaerales > J093 > DSVZ01. The sequence goes on along the minus strand of JABTUJ010000017.1, from coordinate 96,659 downwards.
TTCCGACCCTGACCAGGCGATGAGCGAACAGGTCGCGGCAAGCTTCCGACAGGCGTGCTGGGCGCCGCCCACCCTGGACGAACTCGGGGCGAGACTCGGAATCCCGGCAAGCCGTGCCGCCAGCCTCGTGCAGTTGCTGCTGGGTCGAGGTGAACTGGTGCGGTTGGACGAACGGGTGGTCATGCATCGCGACGCCGTCGAAGCCGGCAAGCAAGCCGCGCTGGCGCTGTTCCGCCGCACCGCTTCGTTCACCACCATGGCCTTTCGCGACGCGCTCGGGGTCAGCCGCAAGTTTGCGGTTCCGCTCCTGGATCATCTGGACCGGTCGCGCGTGACCGTCCGCTCCGGTCATGATCGCACCCCGGGCGCGGAAGCGAAGCGCCAGCTTGCCTCCATGAAGTTAGCCCGCCAAACGCCGGGAAGTGATGGTACGTTGCCTCCGCCTGGGGCACATCATTTGTGAGCCCCGGCGGCCCTGCCCTTGTGATGTCTTCCGCGAGCAAGGTCTGTGTCCGTGCGCTGGCGAGCGTCCTGACCCGGTGGACCTGGCGAACCTCCGCCTGACGAACCTCGTGCGGAATGCCGGGTGCGCTTCGAAGATTGCGCCTGCCGATCTCGAGGCGGTTCTCTCCCGCCTGCCGCCAGTGAACGACGCACGGGTCCTCTCCGGCCTCGCGGCGGCGGACGATGCGGCGGTCTATCGCCTCGCCGACGACGTTTGCCTGGTCCAGACGGTGGACGTCTTCACGCCCTGTGTGGATGATCCGACGTTGTTCGGCCGCATCTGCGCCGCGAACTGTCTTTCGGATGTCTACGCGATGGGCGGGGAACCCCGCACCGCCCTGAGCCTGCTGGCGTTCCCGGCCGAAACGCTGCACGGCGAAGTGATGTATCGCATGCTGGCGGGGGCGATGGAGACGCTGGCCGCGGCCGGGGTTGCCCTCATCGGCGGCCACAGCATCAAGGACGAGGAGATCAAACTGGGCTTTGCCATCACCGGGGTGATCGATCCGGCGGTCGCGCGGGCTTTGGATCAACCCGGCGTGGGCGACCTCCTGGTGCTGACCAAGCCTTTGGGCACCGGAATTCTGACCTTCGCCCAGCAAGTGGGCCGTCCGCACCCGGCCGGGCTGGCGGCCGCGGCCGAGTCCATGGCGCGGCTGAACCGGGGCGCCGCCGAAGCCATGCGCGAGGCCGGCGCGTCCGGGTGCACGGACATCACCGGTTTCGGTCTCTTTGGTCACTTGATCCGGATGCTTCGCCAACACGGCCTCACCGCCAGCGTAACCGCCGACGCGCTGCCGGCGTTTGACGGCGTGATTGAGGCGCTCCGGAATGATGTGATCCCCGGCGCGCTCGAACGGAACCGGGAATTCGTGGGCGCGGACCTCGAGATCCAACCCGGCGTGGATCCCGCGCGGGTGAACCTGGGCCTGGACGCGCAAACCTCGGGCGGTCTGCTCATCGCCGTTCCGCCAGACCGCCTTGAGCGACTCCAACGCGGTCTCGAAGATCGGGGCTGTCACGTCTCCGTGATTGGGCGCATGGCCGGCCGCTCGAGCGGACGCATCATCGTCACAGCAGGGGGCGCGGGCGAAACCCCTGCAGCCGTGCCCACCAGCCGCACCTCGACCGAGTTGGCGCGACCCACGGAGCGCCCCACGATCTCCCACACCATGGAACCGACCTCCAACCCCGACGCGCATCAACCCGGTTGCTGTGCGGACGCCTTCGCCACCGCTTCTCCACCCGCTTCCGCCGCCCGATCCCAGACGGCGTTCAGCGACCTGATGCGCGCTGTTCAGGGTGCGGGGGTGCTCGACGTCAGGACGAAGGAACTCATCCTGTTCAGCCTCGTCGTGGCGAGCCGTTGTGCGCCGTGCTTCGCCGCGCATTATCAGAAGGCACTGGCGATGGGCCTCACGCCAGCCCAACTCGACGAGGCCGCCTGGTGCGCCATCGCGATGGGGGGCGCGCCGGTGAAGATGTTCTACCAGGAATCCCTCGAGGCAGCGCGGAAGCCGGGGGCGATGGGAGCCTGAGTCTAGCGAGGCGGGCCGCAAGCCGGCCAGCGCCTCGTGTCCTTCGTTCGCTTTCAAGCCCATGGTCGCTCTGGGCCGCAGCTTCGTTGGAGTATCCCGCTGACGCGGTTTCATTGCCTCACGTGCGGGGCAGCGTAACGTGCGTGGTGTTCCAGGCCGAAGGCCGGATACCTCCCGGCCGAAGGCCGGATGCCTCCCGGCCGAAGGCCGGATGCCTCCCGGCCGAAGGCCGGATACCTCCCGGCCGAAGGCCGGATACCTCCCGGCCGAAGGCCGGATGCCATCGTAGCCGCGGGCACCGCCCGCGGACCCGCATCCCCAAACGCCTTCTAGGCCCTGCAATGGCAACCCAGAATCCTGATCGCACCGACCGCCGACACGGATCGGTGTGCCCTTACAGGGCGTGGGATTTGCGGTGGGTCCTTGGTCCGTGGGCGGTGCCCACGGCTACGATGGCCGGCGCCCTTCGGGCGGTAGCAAACCTGGAGAACGGTGGGAGGCTCAACCCATGACATTGTCTTGTTCTTGTCAGGCGAGGCTACCGCGCCCGAGGTTTGCCCGGGCCCCACCGACTGCGACTTGATCTCCCCGGAGTGGATCCGCCTGGATCACTTGATGGGCGAAGGCGGAGTTGGGGCGGACACGGCCGAAGGGCGTCATGAATTCGAGAGCGGATCATCGCGGAGGAGCTTCGGCGGCAGGGATGGACGGGTACAGGTATGGCAGCGCGGCGCAAGAGCGATGCAGGAAGTTGGCGTTGGCGGAGCGTCTGAGACAAGCGTTCGCCGTGCCGACCCGGGCTGCGCCGGAGGCTACGCCTAGGCGAGAGCGGCTTCGGCCCCGCCGGCGGGAGACGACGCTCGCGTTGGGGTGGATCGCGGCGCGGCGGAAGATAGGGACCAGGCAGGGCACAACGACGCGGCTGCAGGAATTCAAGCGCCGGAGGAAGCGGGGAAGCGGGAAGTGATGGCAAACAGGACAATGTGATGGGTTGCCCCCTCACTCGACGCCGAACCACGAGCCGAGATGCGCCGCGGGAAGGCGGCAACGGTGAAGCCTGGCCCTACGCAGGCGACCAACTGAGCGTTGACCACATCGTGCCCCTCGCCGTGGTCCCGGAACTCGGCAATCTGATCGCGAACCTCGAACTGATCCCCCAGCGGATGAACGCCTCGAAGCGGGACCGCGTTGGCGAGCGCCAATTGAGCCGCGCCTGGCGGCTACGCAAGGCCGAGTTGCTCAGTGCTGACGGTCTGGGAGCGGTTGAAGCGGCGGTTCGTTGATACGCGGCGGTGCGGATGCCCGGTCCCGTATCGGGACTTGCCCGAGGTCTCGACGCAGCGGCAACATCACGCCGATGCCCATCGCCATGGGATCTGCCGGCTAGGACTCATGAACTTAACGAAACTCCTTCAGGACATCGGCGCCGGGGTGGCGGCTGGGGTTGGTGCTGCTGCTATCTGGGCCATTCTGGTGCTCGTGTACAACGCGATTAGGGCCCTGCAAGTCTGGGGAGCGATCCGCAGTCAACTGTCAGCAGTGAATGAGACCAGCGAACAGTTCGTGAAGTCGCAAGACTCGCAGAGCTGTGACTGGGAGGTAGGTTACATCATCAAGAATTCGACGAAGATTGACCTCGTCGTCCGTTCAGTGTTTTTGGAGTTTGAAGCCAACGGATACGGGCCACGACGGGACCTGCAACTCGTCTATCGAGGCACATTGAAACCCGAGTATCTTAACTTCATCCTGCTAAAGCCGGAAGTCGAGGGGACCTGGCTCGCGCCACTCCATCGCTTCCGATACCGAGAGGTCGCCTCTGCGACGGTCACGGTGGAGTACCGGTCCCCTTTCGGCACAACCACCTGGCGGAAGGTGACGGCGTCTGAGAGAGGCCTTGGGAATCTTCGATGGCACCTCATCTCATTCTATCAACGCAAGAACCCGTGGGCGCTTCCACCGGAGCTAAGGGCCGAGAAGATCGAACCATCAGATGCTCCGCCAAGCTCCACCTACGTCATCCCTGCGATTCAGGCGGCTCTGCAACTCAAGAAGAAGCTGGGTCTGGATAGGCCGCTGCGTGGGGCCCCGGATGTGCCATTCAGCGAGGGCGACAGGGCGTGGACGCTTTGGGTAGAACAGTTAACGCGCATGCTGAGCGACAAGAACAGTCCTCATTACAGGGAACTCGCGGGTCTTATGGCACATCAACGTGTGTTCCTCGCGACCGAGTTTCCCGAGGCGGTTCTGGACTTCCTCTATCGCGTCTGCGAGCAGTTGGGCCAATCCACGTCCGTTCCAGGCCCGCTGTCATCCCGCAGCCCGGTGTAATTCCGTGAAACCCTGTGCTCTCGCTCGGGGCGTTCGGCGAGGCCCGCCTGATGCAGCACCTCGACGGGCGGATCGAGTTGCTGGGCGGCACCGAGGCCCACCGGAAGGCCGCGCTCGAACGGCTCGCCCGGTTCCTGCCCGAGGCGAGGCTCGGCCAGCCCAAGCCGTTGCCTTGTCCGAGGAGGCGATGACGGAACGGATTTGGTTTGCTTGCGGAAGAACGTGCAGACACCATGACCGCATACGTCGTATGCCAAAACCGGAACACGTGGCGATCCTCAAGCAGGGAGTGAGAGCGTGGAACGAGTGGCGAAAGGAGCATCCCGAGAGCACTCCCGATCTCAGCAGGGCTGTCCTCGTGGATGCCGACCTCAGGGGGGCGCAGTTCACCGGAGCCAAACTCACTGAGGCCATGCTCCTGGGAGCCGACCTCACGGGGGCGCAGTTATGCCGAGTGGGGTTGGTCGGGGCCGACCTCACGAGGCGAACCTCACTGGGCCAACCTCATCAAGCCGAGCTCAGCCAAACCAGTATTCTCTGACCTCCCGAGGCCGGGAGCTTGGGCACGCCATCCTCCATGCGTCCAACTTTGAGCGGGCCAACCTCACGGAGGCCGCCCTTACGATGGCCGACCTCAGCAAGGCCAATCTCAGCGCGGCCAGGCTCATGACGGCTGACCTCGGCAGGGCCAGTCTTTCCGGGGTCAACTTAACCGGGGCCGACCTCACCGGGGCCAGGCTGGGACTGGCCATTCACCAGGGGACCAATCTCCAGGGGGCGGACCTCACCGGGGTGGAACTTCACGCGACCATCTTCGCTCTCGTGGACCTGCGTGCGTGCGTGGGTCTGGAGAAGGTTGTGCACCGTGGTCCCTCCACCATCGGTTTGGATACTCTCCGCGCGTCCCGAGGCAGGATTCCCGAGGTTTTCCTCCGCGGCTGCGGTGTGCCCGACATCTTCCTGCAATACGTTGCTTCGCTCGCGGGCAAGGCCATTGCATTCTGCTCCGTCTTCATCAGCTATTCGTCGAAGGATCAGGAACTCGCGAAGCGGCTGCACAAAGATTTGCAGGCGCGAGGTGTGCGGTGCTGGTTCGCGCCCGAGGATCTGAAGATCGGGGATCAGTTCAGCACGGAAGTTGACCGGGCCATTCGGCTCCACGACAAGCTACTGCTGCTGCTCTCAGCGGATTCGTTGAGGAGCGCCTGGGTAGAACATGAGGTCAGAGAAGCGTTGGAAAGGGAGAAGGAGCAGGGCCAACCGGTGCTCTCTCCCATCCAGCTTGACGATGCCTTGAAGGAGACGACGCAGCAGTGGGCCTACGAACTGCGCCTCCAACGCCACATCGGCGACTTCACGGGCTGGAAGAACCGCGACGCCTACCAGAACGCTATCGGACACCTACTCCGCGACCTGAAAGTCAACGATGCGTAGGCGTAGCGCGGCTAGAGGTGCCAAATCGTGATGAAGACTGTCCAGGAGCTCTACTTGGAGCAGCAACGTCGGGTTGCCGCCGTCGTCGAAGAGGCCAAGCGGCGGATGGGGCAGCACCCTGCGGTGACGGAGCGTGAGGGGGATGTGGACGAGCCGCGAGCCCCAGAAGCGCTGGAGCCCAGAAGCGCAAGCCAAGCGCATCGCATCGTGGACAGCTCAGATGCCACCGCCAGGGGACCTGACATTCAACGGGCAGCCGATGGTCCGGCGCTGCCGGGACCGGGCTTACAGGTGCCGCCATCCGTGAACGACTTGCCGGCTGACCCTGCGGAACGTGCACGGCTGATCATGCGGGCATCGCAGCCTCAACCCGACCCAGAAGAACGCCGACGATTGGCAAGCGATACTCCGGACTGGCAGACAGACGAGCGGCGGAGACGACAGGCGGAGAAGGACCACCACCGGAATGATGCTGAGGAACGGGCGAGAGGGCTCACGGGAGAGGAACGCAGACGAGCATGGCGTGACGGATCGCGCCACGGACAGGAGCAGGTTTACGAGATGCTATTTGCGATTTGGTTGCTGGTCGGCATCGCGGTGATCGCGGTCCCAGGAGTGGGCATCATCATCTACCTTGGCGTTGCAGCAATACTCTACTGGTGCCGGAACCAAGTGAGCAAAGGGTGACACGGTCCTAACCGCGCGTCTAACCGGACCTTCGCAACTCGCGATGAAGTTCGGGGATTTTGAGGAGGGTGGGGTGCGAGTTTCCTAGGAAATCCGAAGGTCTGGCCCGCGATTTGCGTTTGGTGCAGCCTACCCTCTTCCGCCCCAGCGCGCCGCACTGGTACCCTGCCTGCTGGTGCTATGGGCAAGCCATATTTGCACGCGCATCACCGGTTCAAGAACGGGAAGGATCACTGCTATTGGCGTATCGTCGAGAAGGTCCGCGGCCCGCAGGGCCAGTGGATTCAGCGACCGATCCTCTACTTGCAGGGGGGAGACGACACTGACGTTGGGGTGGATCGCGGCGCGGCTGGAGCTGGGGACCAGGCAGAGGACAACGGCGCGGCTGCAGCAGTTCAAACGCCAGAGGAAGATGGGAAGTGGGAGGTGATGCCAAACAGGACAATCTCTGGCTTGACCCCACGCGCAGCCCGAGGCGGACGATGACCAACTCCCACTCGCGGAGGACGAAGCCCAGGTTGCGGTGGTGAGCCGGCGTCCAGAACATCGCCTACCACCGCGGCCGACGGCTTGCAGGCTTTCCCGACGATTCGCCTCACGTTCGCGGTGGGGGGAATTGACGTTGTCCAAATGTCGGGCATGATGTCCGACATGAAGACGGCGACATTCACTGTCCGCGACCTGAACCGACATCTGGGCAAGGTGCTGGAAACTTGCGACCGGTTCGGCGCGGTACGCATCCGCTCCCGCGCCGGCAGGACGTACGCGCTGAAGTTGGAATCGGGGGAAGCCAAGTCAACCGCGGTGCCAGACTTCGCCGCCCGGCGCCGCGCAGCCGGCATGAAAACGATGGGGCCGGTGGCGAGTGAGGCCCTGGACCGCGCCATCGCGGGAGAGTAAATGGTCCCTTACGCCGACACCAATTTCCTGGTCAGCTTGTACATCCAGCGGCCGCATTCCGCGGCGGCTGATTTATCGGTGCCCCAGGCCTCGGCTCCGTTGCCGGTGACGTGGCTGCTGCGGCTCGAAACCATCTGTGCCATCGAACAGTCGGTGTTCATCAGCCGTACGCGGGGCGGACCGCGGGTGACCTCCGAGCATGCGGCGTGCGCGCAGGTTGCCTTCAGCGAGGATTTGAACTGCGCCACCTTCTTGCGCATGACCGAAATCTCGCTGCCCGACCTCGGCCGCATGTTTGAAACTCTCGCGCGGCGGCACACCGCCAAACACGGCTTCCGTGCTTACGACTTGTTGCACGTCTCCTCCGCGCTCGTCTTGCGATGCGACGCTTTTTGGAGCTTCGACGCGAAGACGCGCAAACTGGCCCGACTCGAAGGCCTGCTGACGAACTGAGCAAGGCGCCGCGTTCACCACGGCGCGGATTTGCGTTCTCCCGACCATCGGTGGGGCGCGCCGGATTCGGCGGGCTGGGGACGAGTGTGAGGGGTCAGGGGACCAGCCAGAGTACAACGACGCGGCCGCAGAGATTCAAAGGCCAGAGGAAGATGGGAAGTGGGAAGTGACGCCAAACAGCACCATGTCATGGGCTGACCCCTCCCATGGTTTGACGGTGTGGCGGCCGTCGGCTTTACAGCACGCGGCCGGCTGTTAGTGTGAACGCATGTCGGGAGAGCTTCAGATTCAGGAGCGGAGCCTGGCCGCGCTTCGGAACCGCTGGGAAGCGGTCGAGGCGGTGCGTGCTCGGGAGTTGGCGGAACTCACCGAGGAACGGGCGCGTGAAATGATCCAGTCCCTGGGCGCCGTTGCTGTTTGGCGGGAACGCCCCGACTGGTCAGGCCTGGTGGAGCAGCAAGCCATCTTCCACCGGCGACGGCCATGATCGCACACCTGCCGGGCGTCCTGGCGACGGCGGTTGAAGTCCAGGCCTTCTGCGAGCGTCAAGGCTGGCGGTTCTGCTGCATTGGCGGCGTCGCCGTTCAACGTTGGGGCCAACCCCGGCTGACGCAGGATGTTGATCTCACGATCCTGACCGGCTTCGGAGGCGAGGAGCGATACGTGGACTGCTTACTGGAGGCGTTTGCGCCGCGCCGGCCCGATGGGCGCGAGTTTGCGCTGGCGAACCGGGTGGTGCTCGCGAGGAGTCGGAGCGGAGTTGATCTCGACATTGCTTTGGGGGCGCTGCCGTTCGAGGAGCGTTGCGTGGCTCGTTCCTCTCCTTGGACATGGACCGAGGGCGCGCTCTTGATTACGTGCTCGGCCGAGGACCTCATCGTTCACAAGGTGTTCGCCGGGCGGGACCGGGATTGGGCCGACGTGGACTCGGTTCTGGTTCGCCAACGTAGGAAGCTGGACCTTGAGTTGGTGAGAACGGAACTGGAGCCCCTCCTGGAGCTCAAGGGTGCACCGGAATCCTGGATGCGGTTGGAGCGCCTGTGCCTGTCGGTGGAGGAGCGACTGGCCAAGTCCAGGAAGTAGCGGTTGGGCAACGACTACCTCATCACCGGTCGGTTGGATGCGCCGCATTCGGCCTTGGTGCTGTCGGAAGGGGACACCGACCTCTACGGCAAGGTGACGGCGCAGCGCGACGTTACTATTCGGCGGGACTAGTCGCGCGGCGACGCGGGACTCGTCGGTGCAGCTCCCGCCGGCGCCTGCCGTGCCCCGGGCAACGCGAAGGCCGGTTGGATCGCGCCGCAGGTGGTGCAAGCGAGGCACCGGACGCACCCCGTCACGTTCACCTGCTGGTCCACCTTCACTCCGAAGGAGCAGCGGCTGCGACAGAGGTGGCACGTGACGCACGCGCTGGCTTTGAACCGGAGATGAAAGAGACTCCAGCGGTTGAATAGCGCCAGCCAGCCCCCTAACGGACAGAAGATGCGGCACCAAGGCCGGTGAATCACCACGGCGGCGGCGAGGAACGTCACCAAGACTCCCGTCTTCAAGCCGCTCATCAGCCAACCCTCGCCCGCACTCACGCTCTGCACCGAGTACGGCAACCCAGCCTCGAGCGCGCCGGCCGGACAGAGGCGACAGATCGAAAGCGCCTGCTGTTCGTAAGGGATGCCTCGCGCTCCGAGGATCATCGGCAGCGCAACCACCAAACCCACGAGCACCGCGTACCGGCAATACCCCAACCAGCCGGGCACGCCCAGCTTCCAACGCGTGAGCTTGCCCACCAGGTCCTGCAGGAAGCCGAAGGGACACGCCCAGCCGCAGACGAGTGTCCCGACCGCGATCCCCGCCAGGATCAGCACGCCCAACAGGAGGTAAGGCACCTCGAAGAAGACGGGGAAAAGCGCCGCGTAGTTGGCGGCGACCCCCACAGGACAGGCGAAGGAGGAGAGGGGACAGGAATAACAGTGGAACACACAGCCCGGCACGGCATGCAGCCAACGCCCCAAGGGCGCCAGCCAAACCGCGAGCAAGGCCCCCTGCACCCACGGGCGGACGCGCATGAGCTGGCGACCCAGGGCCGCCGGCGGGCGTTCGGCGCATTCCGCACTCATGGCGTTACGGTCGAAGTTCGAAGGTCGAAGTTCGAAGGTCGAAGTTCGAAGGCAGAAGGCCGAAGTCGTTCGAACTTCGGACTTCGGACTTCGGACTTTGCTTCGGCCAACCCCTGTGGCCGCGGATCAGCGTATTCACGTGGGACACGGATCCGTCGCGTTGGGGTTCACCCGGTAGCGTTCGCGCAGCGGCAAGTCGGCGATGCGTGCGGCCTGGTCCATGGCGGACGCGGCGCGGCCCGGGTCCGCCAGGGTGGCCGGGTCGAGACGGACGCGGGCCTCCCGGAACTGGAGGCCGCCGCGCGCGAAGGCTTTCACGAGCTGCGTTTCCCGCGCGGACTCATCGTCCTCGGTCGGCACCACCGTGAGGTTCAGCGCGCCGACGAAGAGCAACAGGACAGCGACGACCACGACCACGAAGCCTGGCCAGAAGGCGTGGTGTTCCGGGTCGCGCTGTTGCGGAACCACGGGGGGCTGGGGCACGCGTGTCCGGGGCATGTTGCACCTCACGGAGTGGCCAAGGAGGCAGACCGGAACCTGATCGGTTCATGGGCGGCGGATTCGTGTGGCGGAGGTGGATGGGAATCGAACCCACCCGGGACCGTTTCAGACCCCACACTGGTTTTGAAGACCAGGGGCGCCAACCAGGCCGCCGACCACCTCCAACTCGAAGCTGCCGCCCTCCCGCTCCGGAGAAGGGACCCGATGTTCTGGAACGAGCGCATCGCTGATGGACCTTGTTGTGACGGAGCAAGGTGGGTTTGGCAAGAGGCAAGACTGGTCCAGGCGGAATCCGTCCACTACCTGGCCAAGCCAGCAAGCTTCGCGTCCAGTTCTTCCAGCGGAAAGCCCTCCGCCGTCACCCGGCCCTCGGCATCGGTCAGGATCAGCCAGGGAAGAGATGCGGCGGTGGAGGCCCACCGGGTCTTCGCCGATTTCTCCGTCAGCCGACCCAGCGGGAAGGGGACCGCATTCGCCTCCTTCCACTCCTCGAAGGCTTCATCCGTGGCGGCGACGGACTGGACCGCGACGACGGCGATTCCTTTCCCGGCGAGCGCCGCGTGCTGCTCGGCGAGTTGCCGCACGACGCGGCGCGAGGGCCGTTGCTCCGCGTCGAACAGGCAGACCAGGCGCGGTCGGCCGGCTGGCAGCGCGTCGGCAGCAACGTTGACAGTAGACAAGTCCGGCAACGGTTTGCCTTGGAGGCCAGCGCGCGGGGAGGCCTGGCGCAGCCCCATCTCGGGGCGGCTCAGGACGACCAGGAGATTGGTGTCGCCGGCCTCCGCGCTGGTGTTGGCGTATCCGGTCTGGCTGCTGACGAAGAGCCGGATTGCGCCATCGCAGACCTTGAACCGGAAACGCCCCTTGCTGTCGGTGGTGATCGAACCTTCGGGTTGGCCTTCGCCGGAGAGCGAAACGTGAGCGCCGGAAACCGGGCGTTCCTTCTCGTCCACGACCTGGCCGGCAAGGTCCTGGTCGGCGAACTTCAGGACGAAGTTCTCCAGTCCGACCGTGCTCTCCTCGTCATCGGGTTCGATCGACTGCTGTTGTCGTCCGTGATCTTTGGCGCTGGCGAAGACGATGTACTTGCGTCCGGGCGGAACGCCTGGGAGTGCGAAGGCGCCGTTGGCATCGGCGCTCACGGGTTGTTCGTTGAGCTGGCTGTAGGTGTTGCCGGCGAGTAACCACATCCCCACCTGGGCGCTGCTCAGCGGCACGCCCTCGGCGTTCTCGACCCGACCCGTGAGGGTGAGGGCTGGCTGCAGTTGAACGGTCAGGTTCGTGGCTTCCTCCGGGAGATCCTCGGTCGCGGCGAGGTTGCGGACCAGGTCGCGCACGACGAGGCACGGATCGCCGCCGGACTGCAACTGCCACGGCTCGATGGTGAAGGTGAGGTTGAAGGCGCCGTCGGCGTCTGTCTTGCGGCGGGATGGCTGGTGGAAGGGGAACACGGACACCTCGGCGCCATGCGCCGGCTTGCCCTCGGGGTCGTGCACGACGCCCTTGAGCTTGCGCGTGGTGCCTTCGCCGCCGCTGGAGTACGACTCGCCCAGACGCAGCACCACATTCGTGTCGCCGCCTTCAGCCGACAGGCTGCCGTAGGTGTTGGAGGCGTTCGCGAACAACCGCGCCGGTCCCTCGCAGACCTGGGTGAACGTGAACCGGCCCTCGCGGTCGGTACGCACGGAGGCGTTGGGTTGTCCGTCGCCCTGGAGGTTCACATGGGCCCCGGCGACCGGTTTGTCGTCGGCATCCACGACCTGGCCGGCGAGCTGGAGCCTCGCCGGCTTGAGTTCGACCGGGTCCAGTTCCACCCGCTTCGCCTCGTCCGCAGCCACCTCACGGACGAACTGCTGGCCGTAGCCAGGGGCAGACACTTGCAGCCCGTAGCGGCGCCCGACTGGGAGTGCCGTGATCTCGAACTGCCCAGGCAGGTTCGTCCCGGTGGTCAACCCTGGAAGATGCATTCCCATGTTGCCCGTCCAGAACACGAGCGCGGCGGTGGCGTTGGTGACGGGTTTGCCTTCCCACTCCACGCGCCCGACGATGGTCAAGCCGGGTTCGAGCCGCAGGTCGAGGGTGCTGGTTTCCTCGTCCACGTCCTGCGCCACGGCGAGGCCCCGGTCCGGGTCGCGGACGAGCAGGCAGTAGGAGCGCTCCAGCCCGCCGGCCCGCTGGGGGTTCCACTCGATCAGGAACTTCCCCTGCGCGTCGGTCTTCGTCGTCCCCGCGTCCGGCATATACCCCCCCACCAAACGCACCAGCGCCTCCGCGACAGGCTCGCCATCGGGACGGCGGACAACCCCCTCGAGCCTGCGTGGGCCGCTCAATTCAAGCTCGACCCGGTTGGTCTTGTCGGCCTCGACGGTCGCCTGGGCTTGCTGCGTCGAGACGCCGGCGCGCTGGGCAAAAATGTGATACTCGCCGGGCGGCAAGCGCAGCAGCACGCGCCCGTCGGTTCCGGTCGTGGCCGCCGACTGCTCGCGTTCGCGGGAGGCATTGATGATCACACCCTCGAGCGGTTGGCGGTCCTCGGTGGACACGGCCAGAGCCTCGAGCAAGCCCCCGCGGATGGCCGGGATTTCGAGGTCCCGAACCGCCTGCCCGGAGTCCACGGTCACGCGCGCGGGCGCCGCCACCCAGTCGGGCGGGAGATTCGTCCCGAAGCTCGCTTGAACGCGGTAGCTGCCCGCCGGAACATCGGCCAGACGGAAGGTGCCGTCGCTCTTCGAGAGCGTTCCCTCCGCAACACCCAGCACACCGGCCAGGCCCTCCGCGTCAGAGCGCAAGCTCAGCCGCGCGATGGGCAGCGCGGTCCCTGCTTCCGCGAGGGTGATCCGGCCCTCCACGGTTCCCCCGGGTTCGACGACCAACCGGATGTCCGGTTGTCCTGCCTCGTACGGCAAGGTGTTCGAATCCAACCGCTCCGTGGGCGGCCGCAACGCCTTGCCCGGGACGCGCACGTCGAGCAAGGCCGTCGCGTTGGTGGGAAAACCCTCGATCCGGAACCGTCCCTCGGCATCGGTGTGGCTGGTGAACAACTCGCGCGCCGCCGACCCGGCCAGGATGGCCATGTCGCGCCCCCCACCTTCCAAAGCCAGTTCGATCGTGGCGAAAGCGACGCTGACCTGGGCCTCGTTGACGGGTTTGCCGAGCTCGTCCACCACCGTGCCGGCCAGCGTTCCTGGAGGGGTCAGGACCAATCGGATGGGCTGGGATCGCCATCGTCGCGTCACGCTCGACCAAGCGGGGGCAAGCCCGTTCTGCCGGGCGACCATGCTGACGTAACCCGACCGGGGCCTGCCGGAGAACTCGAATCCGCCACCGGCGTCCGTGACCACCCGGTCCTCGAGTTCCAGTCCCTCGGGAGCGAAGCCGAACGCGGCTGAGGAATAGAGTCCGACGGTCGCGCCGACGACGGGTGCACCGGCGGCGTCCACCACGGTGCCCTTGAGCGGATCAGGGTTGCCGGCAGCGGGTTGGGCGAGGGTGTTGACCGTGAGGACTGCAACAACCCCACGTAGCGCTAACGGGAGGATCGCTCTCATAGCTGACGATTCTGACTGTGGCTCAGACTGACCTGGATGCTGCGGGCGTCCCGGGAGGCCGAACGACGGGGGTCGCAACGTCCCGCACCGTCGCTGGCTCCTCCCGCGCTACGGCGACTGGACGCGCACTTCGGCGTTCCCCGACTGCAGCGCTTTGACTTCCGCGGCGCTGATGGCGCGGGCGTAGAGGCGCACGTCATCGAGCCAACCGCTCCAGGGGCGGTCGCGGTGCGTGGCGTCGCCGCCCAGGGAAACGGGCACGTTGTTCCATGCGACGGGGCCCGAAAGCGGCGTTGAGGCGGTGGCGACGCCGTCCAGGTACAGGACGGCCCTGGTCCCGTCATACACGCCCGCGAGGTGATGCCACTGGCCATCCGTCGGTGCCGGGCAGATGGTTCGCGGGACTGGGCCTTCGGTTTTGCCGGTGGGTTGCGGGCCGGCCAGGATCAACTCGAGCTCAGGCTTCTCTCCCCGCCGCTGGGCGAGTTGCCAGGCGCTGCCTTTGGCCAGGAGGGTACTACCTCCCCTGCCGTCCGGTGGGGCCTTGAACCATAAGGAGAGGGAGAAGCCATCGCCGAAGCCCAGATCGGTGCTATCGGGACACTCGACCCAGGTGCTGGCGCCGTCGAACTCGAGGGCGCCCTGGAAGCGACCCTGATCCGCTGCCCAACGCGGTTGGCCTTTGAGTTGTCCGGTGAGATTTGTACCCGCCGCGTTGGCCACCGTGGCGCCGCTGGCTTCGTCCAGCTTCCACCACGCCACCGGTCCGGTCCCTCCCGCGCCGACCGGCGCCGTGGCCTTGGGCCTCAGCGTCAGCGGCGGTTTGAGCACTTGGAACGGGCCAAGTACATCCAGGTTGACGACCAGGGGACGCTGCGCCTGTTTGGGCTCTCGCCATGAGAGCGAACAAACCCCGCCTCAGCCATACTCGAAGTTGCGGGTGGCCTGGAAACCATCCCCGGCGACCTGCAACTGCGGCGCGCGCGGTCGTTCCGTGCCGCGCAGAATCTGGATGCTCTCGCCGAGCTGGCCCAGGAGCCGCAGACTGAACTGAAGATCCCTCTTGGCTTCGACAACTTCGACGGCCGCGTACACGGGTTCACCCACCGACAGCGGGGTCGCCTGGCTGGACTCGACGGTGAAATCGCCCGCCGGCCCCGCGCTGTAGGCCGAGAGCTTCCAGCCGGCACCTTTGTCGTCCTTCCGGCCGATCTCCCACGCATAGGCTCGGTACTTGCCGACCGGCAGCTTGAACTGGCCCTGGTCCGGTTTCCGGATGAAGTGCCCCATCTCGCCCACGGCCGTGAACTCCGAGATCGTTTCCGGCACGCGCACGGTCCCGAAGGTGACGCCTTCCGCCGGTTTCACCTTCAGGAAAGCCCCGTCCCTGGCGACCTCGAGCTGCAGCAACCGTCCGTCCACTTCCACGTAACGCCCCAGGTAGCGGCTGAATCCCTGCTCACCCTCGATGGTGATGCGGTCGCTGGCGTCGGGGTCGGTACCCACGTCGTTGAAGGTTCCGTTGACGGTGTTGTCCACGAGCCGGATGCGCCGCTTCTTGTCGCCCAAAATCACGTTGCCACCGTACTCGCCCCCGGCACCGACCAGCAGCCGGGCATCCTCCTTATCGAACTGGAAATACCGCGCCAGGAGGTGGTAGCTGATGGGGCCGTCTTCCCCTTTGAATACGACCTTGACCGCCTCGAAGTACGCCATGTTCTCGTCGCGCCGGTTCGCCGTGACGGGCGTTTCGTCGTCCAGGCGGCCATTCCCATTGGCGTCGAAGAAGATCCGGTCGCAAGGGCCACTCCTGCGGGAGCGATCCAGGCAGAACCAGCGTCCTCCGGCGTCCTCCAAGCCGTTGGTCCACCGGCCGTAGTACGCGGTCGTCTGCAGCTTGGGCAACGGGACGCCCGGCGGGGCGTTCGTGCTGAGTTCCAGCCACCGGTACCCTTGCGGCTCGGGCGTGGTGTGATACTCGAGCCACTGTTCGGGTTGGGCCAGACTGGTGCCGACAAGGATCATCCCGGAGAGCCCCACGACCGCCCGCCCCATCTGAAGCGCCTGGGTTGCCTGGAAGCGTCGTCGTTGTCGCATGAGGAACTCCATTGGTTGAGTCCTGCTGGTTAGGTGTCCATGCTGGACCGCGAGCATTCACGGAATGCCTCAAAGAGGCAAGCCGTAACTTACAGATCACTTCATCTTTCCAAACAGATTCTATATTCTAACTTGTTTGCGTCGGCCCGTGACAGGCGCCTCGGGACGCAGGACTCGGCCCACGGCATCCCTCCACCGCACCTCCGGCGTCAGGTGGGACCCGCGCCAGGGCTTTGCCGAGCCGGTTCCGATCTTCCGCAGCCATAGATGGAGGTTGAAGCCGCGCCGGTCGCAACTAGACTCGCGCGTGTGACTCCAAACCCAATGACCCGGCCCGGCGGTTGGGCAAGGAGCTCCGGCTCTCTGACCGCGCGTTGGCAGAGGCGGATGGCTGCCACACTGGTCCTCTGCGTCGCCGCGCTCCCGCGCGCGGGCCCGCCGCGCGACGTTTCGTTTGTCGGGAAACCTGTCGACGTGTCGTTAGCAATCAATGGGAAGACCGTGCCGCCCGCCCCCGCTTCGGCGGCGGGCGTTTGGTTTTATGCGGCCGGCGCGAGCGGGGCGCAGGTGCTCCTGACCGGCCACGCCACCGTGCCGGGTTCTTGGCGGATGACGGCGGTGCTCGGCAGCGGCGATGAGGTGCGACTCTCCCTCGTCCCGGACGGGAGCGTACTGCCCGAGCTCCAGTTTCGGGCCGAGGCGCTCTCTCCGGTGAGCCTGCAATGCCGGGCCGAGACGAACGCGTTGGTTCTCCGGGCCGTCGCGGGTGCGGGCGCGCTGCGCATCACCCAGCTCACCCTGGAGGGCGTCCCGGCCGCGTTTGCCCCCACGCGCCGCCCGTTCTCGCGTGGCCCTGTGATCGCCTCCCCTGATCCGCACCCGGCCATCGCCAACGCCTTGGTCGAATGGGACTGGCGGATGCAGGACGGTATCCAAACCCCGCGTGAACCTCGTAGCTACTCCCAGGCCGTGGAGAAGGTCGTACGCCAGACCGATCGCCTCGTCGCCGAGCGGCTCAGGCTGGGGACGCTCGGCGCGGAGCCACGGGCCGCCTGGACGACGCTGCGTGCGGCCGCTTTGTCCCCGACCGACGATGTCGTGGCCGGCGAGGCCCGCTGGCTCGAGGTCCATCGCTTGCGCCGCCAGATCGTGCTCGCCGACCCGCTCTTCCAGCACCGTGCCCTGCTGTTCGTCAAGCACGTCCCCTCGGTCATGAGCCATCAACTCACGCAAGTCTACGGTTACTGTGCCCGGCCAGGCGGCGGTTTGTTTGAGCTGACCGAACCCGGGGTGGGTATGCGGACACGCGATCTCACGCCCGCCTCCCTCCCGCCCGGGAACTTCATGACGCCCGAGCTTTCCTACGATGGCGCGAAAGTGCTGTTCGCCTACTGCCCGGTCAGGGAAGCGCCGGGCACGTGGGATTTCAACGATCAGACCCGGCACTTGCGGTACCACCTCTACGAGCTCGCCCTGGGGTCGGGTGCGGTGCGCCCGCTCACCCAGGGCGACACCGACAACTTCTCGCCCGTCATCCTGCCGGGAGGAGAGGTGCTGTTCGTCTCGACCCGACGCGGCGGGTACCACCGCTGCGGCCGGGGTCCGTGTTTTGTCTACACGCTGGCGCGCATGGGCGCCGATGGGCGGGACCCGCGCAGCGTCTCGTTCCACGAGACCCATGAATGGGACCCGTGTCTCCTGAATGACGGCCGCGTCGTTTACACGCGCTGGGACTACGTGGATCGCAACGCCGTGCATTACGCGCAGCTCTGGTCGGCGCTCCCGGATGGAAGCAGCGCGCGGATCTACTACGGAAACAACACCTGGAATCCGACCGGCATTTGGGAGGCCCGCGCGATCCCGGGCAGCTCCTGCATCATGGCCCTCGCCGCCCCGCACCACGGCATGAGTGCCGGGTCGGTGATCCGGCTGGACCCCGCGCGCGGGGTGGATGGCCCGGAGCCCCTGGCTCGTCTGACGCCGGACGTGCGGTTCCCGGAGTCCGAGGTCCCGCTGGCCTTCGGTCCCAACCCGGCGACTGCGCATGACTTTGACACGCCGGTCACGCAGTATTGGCGCAGCCCGCTGGTGGAACCGGGGAGGGAGAAGACCGCCCCCGAAGAAGAGCTTCGCTGGCCGGGGCACTGCTACAAGTCACCGTGGCCACTCTCCGAGACGTGCTTTATCGTTTCGTACAGTTTTGACCAACTGGTGGGCGAGCCCGGGCCCAATCTGCCCAACATGTTCGGCCTCTACTTCGCCGATGCGTTTGGCAACAAGGAACTCATCTACCGCGATCCGGCGATCTCCAGTCTCTGGGCACGGCCCCTGGCCCGGCGCGCGCCGCCCCCGGAGTGGGCCGGGCAGGTGCCGCCGGCCGGCCAGGAGACCGGGACCTTCTTCCTGGCCAATGTCCGGGAGGGCTGGCCCGCCCTGCCCGACGCCGCGGCGATCACCCATTTGCGCATTGTCCAGGTGTTGCTCAAAACCACCCCCAACGCGGATTCTCCTCGCATGGGAGCCGCGTTTGCCGCGCCCGGCAAGCAGGTGCTGGGAACCGTGCCGGTCGAGGCGGACGGCTCGGCGTTCTTCGAAGCGCCGGCGCGGACGCCGGTGCTGTTCCAGGCCCTCAACGCGCAGGGGCGCGCCGTCCAAACGATGCGCAGCCTCGTGTACCTGCAGCCCGGGGAGCATCAGAGTTGCGCCGGGTGCCACGAACACCGCCTCAAGGCCGTGGCCCCCGGCGCGCCTCCGCAGGCCCTCCGGCGCGCGCCCTCCCGGATCCAGCGCGGCCCCGACGGCTCGCTTCCCTTCAGCTATCCGCGTTTGGTGCAGCCCGTCCTCGATCGGCACTGCGTCCCATGCCATGACGGCAAAGAACCCGGGCGCCCCGTGCTGACCGGCGAGCCGGAAGGCCCTTTCACGAAATCCTACCACGCCTTGGTTAGCCGCGTTTCGTTCTCGGCCTGGGGCCGTCCCGAGCAGAACTTCGAACCGCTGACCCCTCCGTTGCGCTTCGGGGCGGCCGCCAGCCCGCTGGCAAGACTGTTGGACGAGGGCCACGGCAATGTGACCTTGACGCCTGATGACGCGGAGCGGCTGTCCACGTGGATGGACGCCAACGCCCTGTTTTACGGCACGTTCGATGCGGCCGAACAAGCGAAGCAACTGGCTGGCCAGGTGATTGACGTCAACGCCCTGAAGTGCGAGGCCATCGCCGCGCCGGATTGAACAAGAGCACACCCCTGGCTCCCCATGAAGTGGCAGCCGCTTCTCCTCCTCGGCCTCAGCATCGCCATCCCGCCGACGATGTCGAGTCGCGCTGCCCAAGTGCAACTCCGCGGGTATCTCGCCCGCGGTGTCCGCCGACGCGTCAGCCGAGGAACTTGACGGTGCCTGGCAGTGCTTTGCCATGACTTTCGACCACGAGCGCCAGGAACTCACCGGTTGGCTCAATGGAGTCGCCGGCGATCGCTGGCTCGAGAACCCCAAGCAGGACTACCTCATTTCATCTGCGTACAACGCCTCCATGCAGGGCCACTTCGCGCGGCTCCCCGGCGTGCAGGAGGGCGAGGACGAGACCTTCCCCAAGGACCAATACGACAACCCGCCCGAGGGCGAGCCGCTCACCGTGGAAGTCCTCCGCGAGGAGGCTGGCGACCGTGTCGAGCGGCGCGAGTATCGCTACACCCGGATCGAGGTCATGCTGCGCCACGGCCAGGAAGTGTCGCGGGAGCTGGTGGCCCTGCGCCTGAACCCCTGGTGGTTCCCGCACGCCCTTTACACGCCCCCCAACGACGGCAGCGGCGGTCCGTTCACCATCGGACGGGTCATCCACAGCTCGCGCACGGTTGGCTTCACCGGCTGGATTGGCGGCGTGGCGGTGTTCAGCCGGGCGCTCAGCGCTGCCGAACAAGGGCGCTTCACCGGGCGGAACCGATGCCACCCTCGATCGGTTCAAAATCGAGATCGGCAAGCTGCTCACCGGGGAAGGAGCCGCGGTCGGGAACCGGACGAGCGTCGCAGCCGGGGTCAGCGGCAGCCGTCAGCAGCACGACACGCAGGGAAGGGGAAGCCGGAGCTGAGGGCCGAACCCGAACCCGACTTGTTTGTTCTGGAGCCGCCACCGGCTGACTGCTTCCGGACACCGAAGCGGAACCGGGTCAGCCGGCACCGCACTACACGTGGGACAGTTGGCATCTGCACGAGCCCGGCGGCCGCTTTCATGTGTTCAGGTTGGGCTGCGAGCCGCACCACAAGGCCGCGGAGAAGCATGATGAACATTCCGAGATCGGCTACTGCACCAGCACCGATCTCCGGCAGTTCTCCCCGACGCGGTGGGGTATCCTCCGCGGTCGCGACTCGAACGAGTCCCTCTGGACCGGCTGCACGGTCCGGGATGGGGCGCAATACCTCATGTTCTATACCGTCCGGCAGCACGCCTCCGGTTACTGGGCGCGGCAGGTCCTCCGGCTGGCGGTATCCCCTGATCTCCAACAGTGGAAACCAGTGGACTCGTTTGAACTGGTGCTGGGGGTGGACCTCGATCGTGGGGGGCAGAAACTGCTGCCCTCGGTGTTTCCCGCGCTGCGCTATGTGGACCCGGAATCGCGGCGCAAGTGATGCGGTTTGCTGCTGACGCCTCTGGCGTTCGGCGTCACAGAACTACATCACGAGCCACGTGCTGACGGCGATGGGTCTGCCGGAGGATCACGTCAAGGGCGCGTGGCGGTTATCGTGGTGTCACCTGACGGCGGGGGTGCGACGGGGGGGGATGGCGCGGATCGGGGGGTTGAAGTGAGCGCAAGCCTCCAACCGACTTGCGACTGGGGCTCGGAACAACCGCTACACAACCTCCTCGCCAGCCGGGGCCTGACCGGGCAACAGGAACGAGACCTTGAGTTCATCCCGCCGGAACTCGAGCACGTTGAACTCGGGCCCGAGTTGGGACCGGGCGGCCAAGTGTGACGCCAAGCGGTCGAACTCGGGAGCGGATCGCACACGGGGTGGCCACCAACCAACCGCTGCCGGCGTCGCCTTTGCGTACACGTGGGACCATCGCAACCGGCTGACGCACGTGCGGCGGGACGATCCCGGCCCGCCGGCCGTGAGTGGGACACGAACACCGGGCTGTACGACAACCGAGCCCGTTACTACGACCCCGACCTGGGCCGTTTCATCAGCGAAGACCCGATCGGGTTCGCGGGCGGGGACCCGAACTTGTACGGGTATGTGAACAACAACCCGCTCAACGGCACGGACCCGTTGGGGCTGAGCGAAGCCAGCGAGAGCGGGGTGCTGAAGCTCCCGTCGCAAATCGCCAGGGAAGCCATCTGCGTGGCGGGCGCCGAGGTGGCCAGTGTCTCTATCTCGGCCGCTGTTTCGGTGCCCAGCGTCTATGTCTCGGCGGCGGTCGGAAGGCCGGTCGAGGCACGCCTGATCCTCCTGCACGAATCCGAGGTGGCCGGCGTCTCCAACGTTAAGCTGCGGCCCCAGTGGAGGAGGTCGAGCGGGGCGGGGAGAGTGCCACGCTGCCGATCGGACGGCGGAGTTACGGGCTCAAGAAGTGGATGCCGTGTTCAACTCCGATGGCAACGATCCGCTCCATGTCCGGCCCGCCCGCCTGCGCAAATGCCTCGGCGCAACGGGCGAAGAACCGCTCGAAACCCGACGGCGACGTGGAAACCAGCATGCGCAGCGGGCCCGAACCCACGTTCTTGAACGTGTGGACCACCCCGCGAGGCATGTACGCGACCGAGCCCGGAGCGACCTCCTCCCACCGGCCGTCCTGGAAGAAGCTGGCGCGCCCCTCCAGCACGAAGAACGTCTCGTCCTCATTGACGTGGTAATGCGGCGGCGGTCCCCCTCCCGGAGGCGTGAGTTCCGTCCACAAGGTCTGGCTTCCTCCGGTCTCCTCGCCGGTCAGAAGCAGACGCACTTCCTCCCCAAAGGCTCGCAAGACCCGGCCCTGACCCACGGGAACCACCGTGGCGACGCGGCTGATTGGCATGCTCATGTGCGGATGAGGCTAATGCCAAGCATCGGATACGCAAACGCTGAATGGTCCCCAAACGGCAGAGCCATCCCCCTGCCCCACCGCTCCCGCGCCGCCGGCCGGCCCGCACCCGGGATCCTTGCGCTGGACGGTTGGACGGCCCCGTGACGGCCGCTACTGCGGCTTCGCGAACACGTTCGCCGGCAGGGTCACGTTCTGGCGCAGTGCCGTGATCTTGATCTGCAACTCCATCGGCGCCTGGTCCGCCGCCTCGATCTTCAAGCGCATCAGGTGCGGCTGCCGGACGCCGTCCACCACCCGGTAGTCCTCAAAAAGACTCTCCGTCTTCACCCGCCCGGCAGCGGCGGCGAACTCGGAGTCCCGACGCACCAACAGCCCGTTGTCGGCACCGAAGTAGAAGCGTTCCACGGCTCCGGCGGCCATCCTGGCTTCAAGCACCTCGGCCTCGCGACCGTCGAGCTTCTGGGCCCGCAGGTAGGCCAGTGGCGCGAACAGTTCCTTCATGCGCAGGGGTTGATGAAACGCGGCGTCGCGGGCGGTCTTGGCCAGTTCTTCGCCCGATTTCTCCGTGTCGCCGGCAAAGGGATTCACGGACCATGCGCGCTGGCCATCGAAGACTTCCCGCACGACTCCCATGCCCGGGATTTCGATCCGGGTGGCTTGCTGGGCCGGCGCCGCCCGGTACAGCTCCAACGGCAACTCCATGCCCGCCATCGTGACCGTGGCGTTCGCGAGGCTGTTGGTGATCTTCTCGAGGGCCTCCCGGCCTCCCAAGGCCTGGACGAACTTCTGCAACACGGCGTCGCAACGCGCGTCGTTGGCCGGGTTCACGGCGTCCGCCGCCTGGGCCCGGGGCAGACCAAGGCAGCCGGCGCTAAGGAGTGTGGCGGTGAGAACGAGGAGCGATTTCATAGTGGGTCGGTCAGCGGAATACCGCCGGAGTCCGATGGGAAAGTCAATGCTCGGAGGCGGGGGGGGGCTTCCACGCTTCCACGAGCGGAGGCGCGGGGGGCGCGGTGGCAGCAGTTTTTCTGGCCATCCGCAGGCCATCTGCTTACGCTGCGCCCCGTCGATGAGCGCCAAGAAGACACGCGTCGAGCGCGAGATGACGGTGGTGAACAAGCTGGGCATTCACGCCCGGCCCGCTTCCATGTTTGTTCGCCTCGCCAACCGCTTCGACTGTGATGTGTTCGTGGAGAAGGACGGCGAGACGGTGAACGGCAAGAGCATCATGGGCCTCATGATGCTGGCCGCCGGCCCGGGCTCACGGATCCGCGTGCGCGCCGAGGGGGCCCAGGCGGCGGCGGCCCTCGACGAGATTGAGTCGCTCGTGGACTCGAAGTTCAACGAGGATTGACCCGCCGGCGTTCCCCTCTGGACCCCCGCTGTTTCATGGCCACGCCGCACCTGGATGTCCGTTACGTAGCGCACCTGGCGCGCCTCGAACTCACGCCCGAGGAGGAGAATCGGTTCGGAGCCCAATTGGCCGAGGTTCTCGCCTACTTCGAGCAGCTCAAGGGCGTGGACGTTAGCGGCGTCGAGCCCATGGCCCATGCCCTGCCCCGGGTGAACGTGACGCGCGCCGATGCCGTGCGTCCTTCGCTGCCGCACCTCGAGGCCCTGCAGAACGCCCCCGCCCAGGCCGACGGTCTGTTCCAGGTCCCCAAGATCGTCGAGTAACTCCCCTCGCTACGCCGCCCCGACCAGCGTCATGCTCCACCGGCTGTCTCTTGGCGAACTTACGGCCCAACTGGCGCGCCGCGCCTGTTCGGCCCGGGAGGCGACCCAGGCATGCCTGGATCAGATCCGACGCATCGACCCGCAGGTAGGCGCGTTCCTGCACGTGGACGAGGCCGGAGCGCTGGCCCAGGCCGAGGCCGCCGATGCGGCCCTGCACCGGGGGGCAACCCATGCCGAGCGCCCGCTGCTCGGGGTTCCCCTGGCGCTCAAGGACATCATCGCGGTGCGCGGCCAGCCGCTGACCTGCGGTTCGCGGTTCCTCGCGGACTTCGTTGCGCCTTACGATGCCACCGTCGTCGAGCATTTGCGGGCGGCCGGGGCGGTGCTGGTGGGGCGGTTGAATCTGGACGAGTTCGCCATGGGCAGCTCGACCGAGAATTCTGGGTTCCGGCTCACGCGGAACCCTTGGGACCTCGAGCGGACACCCGGCGGTTCCTCGGGCGGGTCGGCCGCCGCCGTGGCGAGCCAGGAGGTGACCGCCGCCCTGGGCTCCGACACGGGCGGGTCGGTACGGCAACCAGCGGCGCTCTGCGGGGTGACCGGGCTCAAGCCCACCTACGGCCGGGTCTCGCGCTATGGGCTGGTGGCGTACGCCTCCTCCCTGGATCAAATCGGATGCCTCACCCGCACCGTGGCGGATGCCGCCGTGTTGCTGCGCGTGATCGCCGGGCACGATCCCCGGGATTCGACCAGCGTTCCGGAACCCGTGCCCGACTATGCCGCGGGGCTTGAGGGGGACCTGCGCGGAGTGCGGCTCGGCCTGCCGCGCGAGTATCGCGGGCCCGGCATCGACCCGGAGGTGCAGCAGGCCGTGAACCGGGCGGTCCAACAGCTTGAAATGCTGGGAGCGGAACTGCGGGAGATCTCCCTCCCCCACACGCGCCACGCGCTGGCCACCTACTATGTCATCGCCCCCGCCGAGGCGAGCGCGAACCTGGCGCGGTTCGATCGGGTGCGCTGGGCACCGGATCGAGGGGCGGATCCCGTGGCGATGTACGGTGGACGCGCGCGCGGGGCTGGGGGCCAGTGAAACGGCGCATCGTCCTGGGCACCTATGTGCTGAGCAGCGGCTACTACGACGCCTATTACCTCCGCGCGCAGAAGGTGCGGACACTCATCCGGCGGGACTTCCTCGAAGCCTTCGAGGGCGTGGATGCCATCGTGACGCCCACCGCGCCGCACCCGGCGTTCCGTCTCGGCGAAAAGGCCAACGACCCGCTGCGGATGTATCTCGAGGACATCTTCACGTTGTCGTGCAACCTGGCGGGGATCTGCGGGCTGAGCGTCCCGTGCGGCTTTACCACCGCGACGCCGCGCCTCCCCATCGGCCTGCAGTTCCTCGGCCGGCCGTTGGGGGAACCGACCCTGCTTCGTCTGGGCGCAGCGTTTCAGGCGGCCACCGACTGGCACAGGGAAGTCCCCCCGGTGGCGCGCTGACCGTGTTGGCGTGGGGCGCCACGCTCTCCGTGAGCCGGCTCTCGCCCAGTGGCCCCTGGTCCCTCCGTCCCACCGTCGCACCGTCCCACCGTCCCACCGTCCCACCGTCGCACCGTCCCACCGTCCCACCGTCCCACCGTCCCACCGTCCCACCGTCCCCCCGTCCCCCCGTCCCCCCGTCTCGCCCTCATCTCCCCTTGACAGGGCGCAACTCGTGCGGAACGTTCCGCGGCGATTGGTAGATTGATTAATTAAACACCTTAACAAAACTACCTGTGCGGCCAACGGTCCACCGCCCGTGGACGGCGCCGCCGAGCACCACGATGAAAACGATCCCTCTGCCTACCAAGCTGGTCCTGCTGTCCCTCTGCGCCCTGGGAGGCGCGGCGCAGGCCGCTGTCTTCACCGCGCACCTCGACGGGGCCAGCGAGTCCCCGCCGGTGGTCACGACCGGCACCGGATCCGCCACGGTGACCTACAACGGTGTGGCGCAGACCCTGCGCGTCCAGATCACCTTCAGCGATCTTGAAAGCCCCACGAGCGTGGCGCACATCCACGCGCCGACGGCGGTGCCCGGCGCGGGCAATATCGGTGTGGCGGTCTACCCCGGCACCTTCCCCGGGTTCCCGGCCGGCGTGATGGCCGGGGTGTATGATCACACGCTGGACCTGACGGATTTGGCGACCTACACGGGGGGCTTTCTCACCCTGAACGGCGGCACCGTGGCGGGTGCCGAGGCCGGACTCCTGGCGGCGATGCTGGAGGGCAGGGCTTACGTGAATATCCACACGCAGGCGAACCCCGGCGGGGAGATTCGGGGGTTCCTCGCACTCGTCCCGGAGCCCGCGACCTACGCGTGGGTTGCCGGCCTGGGGTTGTGCGGGTTCGGCCTCTGGCGGCGGCTGCGCCCCGTCGCTGCGTGACCCTGCCCTTTCCCGGTGGGGCGACGGCGCCCCACCGGATGCACAGTCTAGCCCGGGAGTTTCATGCTCCGCATGAGACCGCGACAGACTGTAGACGCCGACGTGAGGAGGCGAAGTGGGCCAGGGGCAATATCCTTCGCCTCAGGGGCAATACCCTTCGCCTCCTCACGTCGGCGCCTACAGCGGGTATGAGATTTCCAGACCAGCGGTGCGGCGGAGCGTCCGAGGTCAGTTGCCCGGCGCCGGGGTGAGGTCCTTCAACCACGCTCCCGCATACTCCCGGTAAACCGACCAACCGCGGTCGCCGAGGGTGGCGTGGAGGGCCCGGGCGGCTTCGGCTGCCACCTCGGCGAGGGCGTGGTGTTGACGGTCGGCGTCCAGGGAGATCTGGCCTCGGAGTTGAGCGGCGGCGGCTTGGGCGGCGCGCTGGATCTCCCGGGCTTCCTGGGCCGTGTCATCGCTCAAGCCCAGTCGCCGGGTGACGCGCCGGGTTTGCTGGTAGTCACCGTCGCTGGCCTGGAGGTATTCCGCGTGGCGATCCGGACCGAGGGTGGCTTGGATCGTGTCGGCGAGCTGAGCGGGGTCGTGGGGGTTGGCGTCCGTGCTTTTCAGGGTCTGGGCGACGGTGCGCCATTCAGCCTCGGTCACTTCAAAACCCACGAGGTTCTGGGTCCACTGGGCGGCGTTAGACTGGCGGAGTTCGAACTCGCCGGCCCAAACACCGAGCCACTCGCGTTGCTCGCGCTGGTGGGTCTCGTGCAACTCCAGCCGGCGGGCATGGTCGGCCGGGGTCCAGTGGGGATCGGGTCGTTGCGCGACCTCCGCCTGAAGGGCCTGTTCCTGCTGCCAGAGTCGTTCCTCGAGCTCCACCAGCCGCGGGCGCAGCTCGGGCGGTGCCCATTCGAAGCGCTGCTCGAAGCCTCGCCGGCGGTCCGAGGATTCCGCTGCCCGGTCCGGCCGGGCGTTGCTGAGCACCTCGTCGATCAACCGCTGCTGCGCCTCCTTGAGCGGGCTGAACTCCTGCTCGATGGACTCGAAGGCGTCGTCCGAAGGACTGGACAGCGCTGTCCAAAACCGGGGTTGGAGCGCTGCGACGAACGGGCGTCGCCGTTCCGCAAAGTGGGCGGCAATTTCCGATTCGAGGATGACCCGCAGGGTTGGTTCCGGGCAGCCGGCTGCGCGCAGCCGATCGCGGTAGAGGAAGAAGTTCGTGGAAGCGAGCTCGCTCCAGTGAAAGGGGACGTCGGGCAGCGGAACGGGCGGCGGCGGGGTGGGGTCGGCGGTCGCGGACGCGAAAGGGGAAGGCGTGGCTGGGGACGGGGCGGCGGAGGTGGTTGGGGCGGGGATGGTGCGCGCGGCGGGTCGGGTGAGGAGCCAGCCCCACGCGGCGAGCAGGGCGACGTTCAGGCCCAGCGAGAGGAGGGTGGTCTGGCGCGAGTTCATTGCGGGGAGGGCGGGGCGGCGGGAGCGGCGTCGGGTGACAGCGCATGGAGCCACTCGCCGTGGTCGCGTTCGAGGTAGGCCTGAAGGCTGGGGCGGTCGAGGAGGGTGGCAAGGGCGGCGGCCGCGGTCTGCTGGAGCTGTTCCAGACGCGCCTGCCGGCCCACCGGGTCCTCCGCGGGCGCCACATTCAGGCGGGCGCTTTCCTCCTCCGCCAGTTGACGGACTTCGAAGGCGGCGATGGCGGTCTGGCGGGACAGGCCGTGCTCCTGGGCGAATTGCAGCACCTCGCGGAAGCGGTGATCCTGCGCCCGGGCGAACTCGGCCTGGGCCTGGGGACCCAGCAACGCGGCCACGTCCGCCTCGAATTGCGCCTGGTGGGCGGCCCGTTCTTCGGCGGGGGGGTCGATGCCGACGAGTTCATTGCGCAGGAAATGTCCGACCCGGAGGGAGAGGCGCACTACATCCCTGGCCTGGAGACCGGTGAGGCCGGCGGCCCCGAGATGGAGGTCGCCTTTGCCGAACGCCATCCCCAGGGCCTGCACGCGCAAGGTGAGTTCCTCGGTCTGTTGTGGGGTCAGGAAGCCGGCCAGGTCCGCATCCAACCGGTCGGCGAGCGCGGCGAGGTCGAGTCGATCTTCAGGGAGCAGGATGCCATCGACGCGGTTGCGGTAGCGGCGGGCTTCGCCGGTGAGCGATTCGACGAGCCCCAGTACGCCCACGGCCTGGTCATCGGTCAGGAAGCCCAACAGGGCCCAGGCCACCGGTTCGTTGCGCCAGGTCTGGATCGCCTCCCATTCCCAAGGGAAACCGAGCAACTCGGTCAGCACCGCGCGTTGTTCGGCCTCGAGGGCCTCGTGGTGTCGTGCCTGTTCGGCTGCGGCGACTGCCCGCGGGTCGGCGCCGGCCCAGGGTGGGAGCGAGGATCGTGGCACGGCGGCGCGGCGTCTTTCGTAGAGCGAGGTCACGTCCTCGACCAGGAGATCGCGGACTACGTGGCCGGGGCAGCCGAGGACCCGCAGGTTCGCCAGGTACTGCCGGTAGTCGTCGGACTCGACTTGGCTCCAATGGAAGCGTGGCGGTGGGGAGGTGGAAGCCGGCTGGGGGTCGAACCCGGGGGGGATCGGGGCGGGAGGCGGGGAGGCGGGAAGTTCGCCGACGGGATCCGGGCCGGGGGTCGGCGGGCCCGAGGCGATCCACGTGCCGGCGATCAGCCCGGCGAGAACGAGGTTCAAGCCGAGTGAAAAGGGCAGCAGGGTGCGCGTGCTCATGGCGGGCGACATCAGGCGCGGTTTGCCGGTTCCGGGCGGGACACGGGCCAGTGCCGGGCGCGATCGCGCTCAGCCGGGAGGCTTGAGCCAGTTGGGGAGCATGAGGGTGAGGGACGGCCAATAGGTGATGAGCACCACCCCGATCGCGAGCACACCGAGCATGGGCAGGGTGGCCCGGATCACCTCCGGCATCGGCTTGCCAAACCGGTAGGACGAGAGGAACAGGTTCATGCCCACGGGCGGTGTCAGGAAACCCAACTCGAGGTTGGCGAGGAAGATGATGCCCAAGTGCAGGGGATGGACGCCGAACGCATTGGCCACCGGCACGAGCAACGGCACGACCACCACGATGGCCGAGTAGATGTCCATGAGGCAGCCCACCACGATCAACAACACGTTCACCGCGAGCAGGAAGGTGAATTTCGACTTCAGCGTCGCGGTGGCCCACTCGACGGCGGCGTCCGGCACCTGGGCATCGATCAGGAAATGCGTGAAGCCCAGGGCCACGCCGAGGATCAGCAACACCCCGCCGACGAGCAAGGCGCACTCGCTCATGACGCGCGGCACGTCCCGGAACAACCGCAGATCGCGATAGATGAACGTCTCGGTGATGAAAGCGTAGAGCGCGGTGGCGGCGGCCGTCTCCACCGGCGTCGCCAACCCGGTGAACAGCAGCCCGATGGCGATCACCGGCACCAGCAGTTCCCACTTCGCCTCCTTGAGGGCCGCCCACGCCTCAGCCCGGTCGAAACGGCGTTCCTGCCCCACGCGGCGCGGTCCGCAGTAGATGCCCCAAACGCCTGCCAACCCCATCAGGAGCAATCCCGGCAACAGCCCCGCCTGGAAGATCTGCTCGATGCTGATCCGGGCGTCCGTGCTCGTGCTGGCGATGATCGCGTAGAGGATCGGCGGCAGGCAGGGCGGGAACAACAGGCCCAGCGAGCCCGCTCCGGTCAGGAGCCCCAGCGAGTCACGCTCCCGATATCCGGCGGCCAGCAGCACCGGCATCAGCAGACCTCCCAACGCAAGCACCGTCACCCCCGATGCGCCCGTGAAGGAGGTGAAGAAGGCGCAGACCATCACCGTGATGAGGGCCGGTCCTCCGCGCACATGGCCGAACCAGGCCGTGAACAGCCGCACAAAACGCCGCCCCGCCCCGCCCTCGGCCAGGAAATAGCCGGCCAGCGTGAACAACGGGATGCTCGGCAGCGTGGGATTGACGGTCAGCGTGTAGTGCTTGAGCGGCACCACCGAGACCGGCTCGCCGGCCGTCCAGAAGAAGATCAGCGCCGCCCCGCCCAACGCGGCAAACACCGGGGCCCCCAGCGCGATGGCTGAGACCAGCAACACCAGCGCCGGCCAGCGCAGATGTTCGGGCGCGAACGAAGGCCACTCCCATCGCTCCGCCCACCCCGGCCAACCGCCGATCACCAGCAGCAGGGCGGCCAGCCCCAGGGCGGCCAGCCGCCAGCGCCAGGTGGTGCCGGCCTGCCGGATCAACCGCCAGGCCACCAGCCCAAAGCCGAGAGTCAGCAGCAGTTGCGCTACCCAGATCGGAATCCCATACGCGAAGGTCCGCCCCAACCGCCGGCTGCCGGCCACCACCTCGAGGCTTGCCACGGCCAGGAACACACTGATGGCGGCCGCCACCCCACCGCTCCACACCTGTGCCCACAGGCGGGCCCGACCCTTGAGGAAGTGCGTCAGTGTGGAAATCGACAGCAGCCGTCCTTCGCGCGCTGCCAGCGCCCCGCCGAGCATGCCCACCACCAGCACCAGGTGCTGGACCGCCGGCGCCGCCCCCGGCAGACCGGACTGGAAGAACTTGCGCAGGGTGACCTCGAGACACAGCAGCAGCACCATGAGGCCCAGCGCGACGACGACGACGCCTTCCTCGCCACGCCGCAGAACTCGCCGCCACAGCGGCCGCGGTGGGTCGGTCGTGGCGACCGCCCCAGGAAATGGTATCTCGTGATTCACGGCATCAGGTGGTGGTGAACCGGCGCGCCGGCCGGTGCCCCGGTTCATGTACCGCGCTATATAGCAGCCCGGGTGCACGGGGGGCGAATTGAAAAACGGCTGCCCACCATCGCCGGGTCCGGTCGCGACGGGTCAACCGAATCCCGGGCTGGGGCGCCGTGGGCTCCGGCCGAACGCTCCCTGTGCGTTTGTGCGCCCACCGGGGCCTGTCGGGCAGCACTCGCCGGCGTCCCGGCACATGTCTTGCTTCTAAATGGGGCTCATGACCCCGATCCCGACGTGTGGTTGGGCGGCCCGCGATCGCGCCGCCCGCCCGGCGAGCAAGTTCCACCTTCCCTTCCCCCGACGAAAGGCTATAGCTAGTGGCGTGACGGCAAGTTTGACGGGGACAGGCGTCGCAGCTCAGACGGGGCACTCGTCGGCGGAGCGTGCGACCGCGTCGCCCCATCCCCGGGAGGTCCTCCCGGATCGCCAGCCCAGACTTCTCCGCGTCGTCCTCGCACTGCTCAGCCTCGGTTCCCTGAGCGTGCCGGCCGACGCCCAACCAGCCCCGGATCGCGCGGATCGCCTGCCGCTCCTCGCCAGCCCGTGGGAAGTCGTTCCGACCGCGTCCACTCCGTCCTCAGGCGGCCGGGCGCTGGCAGCACGATCCGCGTTGCGGCCCGTCCGGCTGAAGTCCGGAACGTTCGCTGGCGTGGGCGCCTTGGGGGCCAACGCCCAGGCGGCGTTTGACGGGGCTCCGGGGACCCACCGTCGGCATGTCTTGGTCCAATTCGATCGCCTTCCCGATCGGGCGGAACGCACCCGCCTGGCGGCGGCCGGTCTGACCCTGCTCGGCTTCGTGCCGGACCAGGCATACTTCGCCTCACTGGCGCGGGACGCGGATCTGGAACGGGTCACGGCGGCGGGCGTTCGTTGGCTGGGCCGGCTCTATCCCGAGGACAAACTCTCGCCGACGCTTCTTGCCGGGGCACCGGGCGTCTGGGCAGTCGAGCCGGACGGCGGGGTGAAACTGCGTCTGCGGGTGTTTGAGGACGTGCCGCTGGCGGAGGCCCAGGCCGAGGTCGAGCAAGTGGGCGCGACGGTACGGGCGGCCTCCGGTTCGACGGAGTCGCTCGAAGTCGTGGTACCCCTCGACGCGGTGTCGCGGTTGGCGGAGTTGGACGCGTTGCGTTGGATCGAGGAAGTGCCTCCGCCGATGCAGACCTTCAACGACGGCTTGCGCACGAATCTCCAGGTCACGGCGATCGGGGACCCTCCCTACGGCCTCTCCGGCGCCCAGGTGGTCGTGGGCATCTGGGACGCCGGTTGGCTGGACTTCGCCCATCCGGACTTCACGGGTCGCGCTCAGGCCGGGGAGGTGAACGTTCCGCACCAGAACCAGGCACACGCCACGCACGTCGCCGGGACACTGGCAGGCGACGGCCGGGCCAGTGCCGATCGCGGCGGTCAACCGGGCCAGTGGCGGGGGGTGGCCCCGGGGGCCACGGTCGTCTCCTACGACGTGAGCACGGGGCCGCTGATCGAGGAGCATCGCGACGCCCGGGAACGGTTCGGAGCGGTAATCTCGCACAACTCGTGGGGCATCACCCTCGATGCGTTCTTTGGCAACTGCCATCTGCTGGGGGATTACACCGGCGACGCCCCCAACTACGACCGCCTGGTCACCGGGCTCTATGGCGCTCCGTACCACGTGGTGTTTGCCGTGGGCAACGCGCGCGGCCGGCGGGACAGCACCGGGTGTCCCTCGCCCGACGGCTATCGAACGGTCGGCGTTCCGGCCACGGCGAAGAACATCCTCACCGTGGGGGCGGTGAACTCGGATGACAACTCGATGACCGTTTTCAGCGGCTGGGGACCGACGGATGACGGCCGGGTGAAGCCGGAGTTCGTTGCGCCGGGTGATGAGGTGGGCGGCGATGGCGGCGTCACCTCCACCCTCCCCACCACCTCCTATGGGGTCATGGCCGGGACGTCGATGGCGGCCCCGGCGGTTTCGGGTGCGGTGGCGCTGCTCATCGAGGATTACCGGCAGCGGTTCGAGGGGCAAACCCCGCTTCCAGCCACGGTCAAGGGCTTGCTGATCCACACGGCGGCGGATCTGACCGACGCCGCGCAGGGTTTCCACCCCGGACCCGACTACGCGTCGGGCTACGGCCGGGTGCAGGTCCGGGACGCGGTGGATCATCTGCGAGGGGGAGGCTGGCTCGTGGGTCAGGTCACGCACGGAACCGGGGTCAGTTATCCGCTGGACGTACCCGCGGACACCGCGAACGTGAAGGTCACGCTCGTCTGGGACGACGTGCCCGCCGCGGAAAACGCCGCCCGCGCGCTCGTGAACGACCTCGACCTCGTCGTGACCGATCCCGACGGGACCCGGCACTTTCCGTGGACCCTCGATCCGGCGAACCCGGGCGCGCCTGCCGTCCGGACCGCCCCGGACCATGTCAACGTGGTGGAACAGGTTTGGGTCAGCACGGGCGTGCGGCCGGGGCGTTGGACCCTGACGGTGCTGGGCAGCCAGATCCCGTCCGCTGGATCCCAGAAATTCACGCTGCTCTACTCACCGGCCACCCCACCCGGCGTCCCGCTGCTGGTCCTCGAGAGCGCGACCTCGAGCGACGTGGCTGCCGGCAACGGCAATGGCTTCCTGGATCCCGGCGAGGAGATCGAGGAAACCATCGTGCTGCGGAACACGGACGGGCCAACGGCCGTGAACGTCACCGCCCAGCTCAGCACCGAGTCGCCCTACGTCCACCTGTTGGTGGATACCGCGACCTATACCGACATCCGGCCGGGAGCGGCGGCAGGGAACACCACGCCGCTCCGCTATCGGGTCAGCAAAGCGGCCCCGTGCGGCCACGCGTTTCAATTGCGGGTGGTTGCGACCGTGGGGGAGGTGCCGTTCCAGCAGGAGGTGCCGCGGGTGGTCGGCCGGCTCGAGGTGACCAACGTGGCGCGTGAGGTGTTCGTGGCCTCGGCCGTTCCCCGGCCCATTCCGGACGGGGGCACGCTGCGGGCCCCGTTGTTCATCGACCGGGACGGGGTGGTGAAGGACCTGCAAGTGGAAGTCCGGCTCGACCACTCCTGGCTGGACGATCTGCGCGTGACGCTCGAACACCCCGATGGCACCGCCGTGAGACTCCTCCCCGAAGGCGTGTTCTTCGGCCAGAACCTGGGCCAGGGCGCCTGTGGACCAGACGTCGTGTGGACCCGCTTCGATGACGCCGCCGCGGCGCCCATCACCAGCGGGGTCGCGCCCCTCGCCGGTGCCTTCCGTCCGCACCAGCCGCTCGCGACTCTGCTCAATCGCCCCTTGCAGGGTGAGTGGGAGTTGGTCATAGCGGATGTGAACGTCGAGGACGTGGGCACCTTGTTGTGCTGGCAAATGCCCCTCGAGTTCGCCGAGCAGGGCTACCAATGCGAGCCGTTCAACCGCCCGCCCGTCGCCCTCGGCCAGTCTGCGGTCTTTTACTGGAACCGACCCGACGCCGTGGTGTTGGGCGCCCACGACCCCGACGAAGACCCGGTCCTGTTCGGGCTGGTGACGCCGCCGCTCCACGGCACGCTCGAGGACTGGGATCCCCTGGCCGGTACCGTGCGTTATGTCCCCGCCCTGGACTATGAGGGGCCGGACCAATTCACGTTCGACGTGGATGACGGGGTCGCTCGCAGCGCGCCGGCCACGGTGACGATCGACGTGAAGGCCGCGACCGCCGACCTCAGCGTGCGGCAGCGGGTCTCGCCGCGCAATCCCTGGCACGGGCAGGTGTTCACCGTAACCGTGACGGTCACCAATCTGGGACCGAACCAGGCCCGGTCCGGGGTGATCACCAACCTGATCCCACCCAGCGTCGAGCTGCTCACCGCCAAGCTCAACGCCGGGGTGGTCACCGTCCAGGACGCCGCGATCGTCGGACAGCTCGAGCCGATGCCCGAGGGCGGCAGCGCCGTGCTCACCTGGACCGGCCGGGCGGA
Organism: Verrucomicrobiales bacterium; assembly: GCA_015075445.1. Taxonomy (GTDB): domain Bacteria; phylum Verrucomicrobiota; class Verrucomicrobiia; order Limisphaerales; family J093; genus DSVZ01. Next base: position 61,770 of record JABTUJ010000017.1, on the reverse strand, counting down.
GACGCCGGGCGCTTACACCAATCGCGTCACCGTCCGCTCCGGCGAGATTGAACCCACGCCGAAGGACAACGCCTCCTCGCTGGTGATCCGGGTGATCGAGACGGCCGACGTCGCCATCACCCACCAGGCCGCGGCGGACCCGACGCCCGTCGGGGAGCCGCTCGAACTGACGCTCGGGGTGACCAACCACGGGCCGTTTCTCGCCAGCAACGTAGTCGTCCGCAGCGAACTGGCCGCCGGCCTGCGCTTCGTCAGCGCCACCTCGAGTCGGGGGGAATGGACGTACGAGGCAGGGGTCTTTCTGGCGGAGTTGGGCAACCTGGCCGTGGACGACACCGTGGTGTGGTCCCTCGCCACCGTGCCGGAGGTTGCCGGGATGCTGACCAATCGCGTCACGGTGACCGCGGCACATCCGGATCCCGCCACGGCGAACAACACCGCCGCAGCCGTCACCTCGGTGCGTCGGCGCACCGACCTCGAGGTGGGCTGGCAGGCCCTGACCCAGCCCGTGGCGGTAGGGCACACCTTCCACCAAGTGCTGCTCCTGGCGAACCGGGGACCGGCCGGTGCCGCCGGGGTCTCGGTCAACATCGATTTGTCCCCGGGTCTCGAATGGGTCGCCGCCGTGGCCACGCGGGGCACGGCCGAGGCCGTTGACGACCTCGTGACCTGGTCGGTCGGGTCGCTCGCCGCGGAAGGCACCGCGGAGCTGACGCTTGAACTGCGCCCCACGCAGCCCGGCTGGCTGACCAACGTCGCCACGGCGAGTGCCTTCGAGTTCGAGGCCAAGCCGGAAAACAACGTCGCCGCCGGCGCGGTGGAGGCCCGGCCGGTGGCCGACCTTGCGGTAGGCATGCCGGCCCCTGCTGCCCTGGTGATCGTCGGGCATCCCCTCAGGTACATGCTCACGGTGACCAATCGGGGCCCGAGTGCGGCCACCGCGGTCGAGCTGGACTACGACCTGCCCGCCGGCTGGGAACTGCTGGAAGCCGTCCCCAGCCAGGGAACGGCCACGCAGGTTGACCACCGCCTCACGGTGGCGTGCGGCGAGTTAGCGGCAGGGGCCGTGGCCTCGCTGGAAATACGAGCCACGCCCCGGGTCTCGGGCGACGCCGTGCATCGGCTCCAGGCCGGCGGTTTCGAAATCGATCTGGTGCCCGCCAACCAAGCGATCGAGGTCACCTGGTTCGTGGAGGAACCCGCGGATCTGGGTTTGAAGAAGAGCGTGGCGCCAGACCAGGTCCTCGCCAGCCGGGCGGTCTGGTACACGCTGGTCGTCACCAACCATGGCCCCTATGCCGCGTCCGGCGTCCGTGCCACGGATGTGCTCCCCGACCCGCTCACCCTCGAGGCGGTGGAAGCGTCCCAGGGGAAGGCCGTGGCGGAGGGGCGCACGATCGCGTTCGAGTTCGGCGACCTCGCCGTCGCTCAAACCGCCACCGGCCGCGTGCGGGTGCTGACCCTTGAACCGGGCGTCTACACGAACGCCGCCTACGTGTCTGCCGCCCAGCCCGACCTTGCGCCTGACAACAACGCCGCCGACGTGCGCCTCGAGGTCCTGCCGGCCGTGGACCTCGAACTCGCCCAATGGAGCGTCGTTCCTCCAGCCGCGCCCCACCGCGAGGCCCGGGTGGAACTGACGCTGCGCAATCGTGGACCGCAGCCCGCCACCGGGGTGGACCTCGTGTATGCGTTGCCCCACGGCGTCGAGTTGGTGGCGGTCGAAGGGGCCAGCGACTGCACGGTCGAGGCGACCGGTCACCGTTGCCACGTGGGTGAACTCCCGGCGGGTAGCCGCGTCGACATCACGCTGATTCTGCGGCCCACCGTGAGCGGCACGCAGATCATATCCGTCGCCTTCACGAGCGTGGAGTCCGACCTCGACCCGGCCAACCAGTCGGTCGACGTGCCTCTCGAGGTCCCCGCCGCGAGTGACACTGACCTCGCACTCGCCTGCACGGCCGAGCCTGCGGTCGTGCTCAACGGGGAGGAACTCCGCCTCACGCTGGTGGCCCGCAATGAAGGCCCCCGTCCCGCCGAAGCCGCCCGGGTCGTCAGCCAGTTACCTGCGGAGGCACTCCTTCAGGACGTCGCGTTGTCTCAGGGCGAATGGTCCGCGAGCGCTCCGGACACAGTCGAGATCCTCCTGGGCCGCCTCGAGGCGGGCGCCACGGCGACAATGACGCTCACCGTGCGGGTCGCGGTCAGCGGACTGGCCAGCCACACCGCTCGCATCAGCTCCACCCAGCCCGACGAGAACGACGCCAACAACGAGTGCCACAGCCAGACTGAGGTCGTGCCGGCCGCCGATCTGCAGGTGACCAAGAGCGTCTCTCCCGACCCGGCGATTCTGGAGGAGCCCGTGCGCCTGTTCCTCACCGTCACCAACCGGGGTCCCGACCGCGCCACCGGCGTCCAGTTGGACGAGACCTTGATCGGGGCGTTCGAGATCCTCCGGATGACACCCAGCCAGGGGTTCTGGCGGCTGGAGACAGCCGGGGTGCAATGGCAGATCGGCACGCTGGAGCCTCACGCGGCCGCCACGCTCGACCTCGTCCTGCAGGCCTCGGAGCTCGGCGCCATCACCAACCGCTCCACCGTGGTCGCCGACCAGGCGGATGCGCATCCCGACAACAACAGCGTCGCGCGGGTTACCGAGGTGCAGCGGACCGGCGACCTGTCGCTGGCCGTCGACGCGCCCGCCCCGCCCTTGATCCTCGGGGAACCTGTCCCGTACCGCTTCACCATCGGGAACCGTGGCGAACTCCCGGCCACGGCGGTCCTGCTCCGCCATCCCCTCCCGCCGGCCCTCGAGTTGACGACCCTGACACCCAGCGCCGGGACGGCCGCCCTGACCGGGCAGGAGGTGCAGTGGCGCCTGGACGAGTTGGCCGCGGGCGCGACGGTCACACTCGATGTGGTCGTGACACCCCGGGATCCGGCGCGCGTCATGCTCACCGCCTCGGTCAGTGGTTCGCTGGTGGACTCCACCCCGGACGACAACACGGTCGAGTTTCGCTGAGATCTTCGGGTCATGTCGCTGGTTCTGTCCTCGCATCGTCACCCCTGGGCAGTGTTGTCGGCCGGTCTGCCGTGCCTGAACTGGTCGTGACGAACGCCGGTCCGCATGCCGCCAGCCAGGTCCGCCTCAGCGACTGGTTGCCTGCCGGCCTCACGCTAACCAAAGCCGACTTGAGCCAGGGACAACTCGTCACGAACGAGAACCGGCCGGTCCTCGTGTTGGGGAGTCTCGCAGCCGGCGCACAGGCCACCGCCCGGCTCCGCCTCGCCGCCCAGGAACTGGGCTGGCGCACCAACCTCGCCGTCGTGACAACGGATTCGCTCGACTCCCACCCCGGCGATAACCGGGCGCCGGTCGCGGTCGAGGTCCTTCCCGGCGCCAACCTGGAGCTGGCGAAGGAGTTCCTGGACACGGTCGCCCTGTTGGGCCAGCCCGCCCGGTTCCGGTTGACCGTGGCCAACCTCGGCCCGAGCCGGGCCACGCAGGTGCAGGTGATTGACCCGCTGCCGGAGGACACCGAGTTTGTGACCGCCGAGCCGTCCCGGGGCTCCTTCCGCCGCGACGGCGACACCTTCGTCTACGAACCGGGTCCGCTCGACCCCGGAGCCAGCGCGAGCGTGGACCTGTTGTTGCGCCCCCTGAAGCTGGGGGGGTGGACGAACACCGCGCAGGCCCTCGCTCACGAGGGTGACCCGGACCCGGCGAACAACCAGGCCACGGCGTCAACCGACGTGCAGCTTGGCGCCGATCTCCGGGTGCAACTCGCAGCCTCGGTTGCGGTGGCCGTACTGGGACAGCCGTTCGATTACCTCGTCGCTGTCACGAATGCGGGGCCGCACCTCGCGACGGGAGTGCAGCTCGAGTGCACGTTGCCCGCACTCGTCCGCTTTGAATTGCTCGAGATCAGCCAGGGCAATTGGGACCGAACCGGCGATACGCTGAACGTCCGGCTGGGAGAGCTCGCCCCGGGCGCGCTGGCGACGCTTCGGATCACCGTCACGCCGGAGGCCGAAGGGGCGCTCGTCCTCGGCGCCGCGGTGGCCGCGGCGGAGCTGGATCCTCGGCCGGAGAATAACCGCGCCGAGTTCGTGAACGACACCCGCCTCGGTGCCGACCTGGCCGTTGCTCTCTGGCCGGAGTCGGACGACGCCCTGGTCGGTCACGAGTTCCGCTATGCGGTCGTGGCGGCGAATCAGGGTCCCGCCGACGCAGCCGAGGTGACCGTCACCCACCGGCTCCCGGAACATGCCGTGCTCGTGTCCGTGGACGCCAACGTGGGGAGCTGGGAGTCCGCGTCGGGCCAGGTCTCCTGGCGGGTGGGGCTGGTGCCCGCCGGGACGGAGGCGGTGGCCATCTTCACGGTGATCGTGCAACAGCCGGGCGCGCTCAACGCCACCGCCCAGGTCCACTCGCCCACCTTCGATCCCGTCCTCGCCAACAACGTGGTGACGTTTACCGGTCAGACCTTCAGCGAGGCCGATTTGCTGGTTTACCATGAACCGCTCTCGCCGCTGCTCGTGGGCAACGAGGTCACCATCGCCGTGGTCGTCACCAACCGCGGCATCATTCTGGCCCCACGCGTCGAGATGCTCGTCGCCTTCTCCCTCAACGTCGAGCTCCTGGGCTCGGAGCTCTCGCGCGGCAACCACTACCTCGCCCCGCCAGGCGTCGTCTGTAACCTGGGCGATCTGCCTCCGGGAACGCACGCCCGCCTCACCGTCACGCTGCGTCCCACGCGCGTCGGCCTCTTTGTGAGCCAGGCCAGCGTGCTCTCCCCCGCCACCGCCCGCACCAACCCCAATACCTCGAACCGGCTCGAACTCGGCATCTTCGAGACTCCCGTGCTCACGGTGGATCGGAACCCCAGCCGCCTCGCCTTGTCCTGGCCGCTCGCCGCGTCCGATTACCGCCTCGAGTTCAAAGACCGCCTCGCCGAACCCCAATGGCTCCCCGTCGTCATCCCGCCTGTGGCCGAGGGCGACCGATGGGTCGTGAGCTTCAAACCCACCAGCCCGGTCCGCTTCTTCCGCCTCCGCAAGGAGTAGCCGCCGGCTGCTGAATCGGCTTGTACTCGCCCGGGCCGCGCCGATAGTCAGCGGCCATGACCACTCCCCTTTCCCGTCGCGATTTCCTGGCGCGCTCGACGACCTTCACCGCCGGCGCGCTCGCCGCCCCGAGCCTCTGTCTGGGCGACGTCGGCGTCACCCGACCCATGAAGCGCGTCCTGGGCCGGACCGGCTTCGAGGTGACCACGCTGGGCTTGGGCGGCCAGGCCTCGATCCAGTGGACCCCGGCTGATGTGGACCCCACGGCCCTCATCCTCAAGGCGCTCGAGCGCGGCGTGAATTACTTCGACACGTCGAACGCCTACGGCCCGAGCCAGATGAACTTCGGCAAGGCCCTCCGCGCCCGCCATCTCGTGCCCGACCGACCCGGTTACGACGAACGGGGCCGCCGCTCGCTGATCCTCGCCAGCAAGACCATGGTCCGCCACGCCCGGGGATCACACCCGGAGGTCCACGACCGCACCGACGGCCCGCCCGGGTCGCGCGCGGCGGACGACATCAAGCGCTCCTTGTCCCAGTTGTTTGGCGACGGCCGCGGTGGGTATCCGGACGACGCGTACCTGGACCTGTTCTTCATCCACAACCTCAACACCCTGGCCGAGGTCGAGGCCATCTTTGAGGGACTGGACCGCCCCGACCCCAAGGCCGACCGCCTGGGTGCCCTCGCGGTGCTGCGCGACTACCGCGACGGCTCCAACCTCACGGGCCTCAATCCCCGCGAGGAGAAGCGCATCCGCCGGATCGGCATCAGCGGCCATTTCTCCTCCCCCGTCATGATGGAGTGCCTCCAGCGGGATCACTCCGACGTGATCGACGCCATGCTGATCGCCATCAACGCCAATGACCGCCGGTACCAGAGTCACCAGTTCAACGCCATCCCCGTCGCCGCTGCCAAGAACGTCGGCATCGTGGCCATGAAGACCTTCGCCGACGGCGCCATGTACACGAAGGAACCGCGCTGGTCACAGACCCCCGCGGACGTGGTGCGTACGGTCGGCGACACCCGGTTGCCCAGTCGCCCCCTCATCGAGTACAGCCTCGCCACCCCGGGCATCGGCACCCTCATCATCGGCATCGGCGAGGTCGCGGCCGACGCCCGCCGCTGTCAGCTTGAACAGAACCTGTCGGCCGCCCAAATCCGCGCCCAGGGCCTCGGCGAAGCCGACCGCCAGGAGATCGAAAGCCTCGCCGACGCCGCGGGCAAGGGGCGGGTGAACTGGTTCCAGGTGGCGCAAGCCGCCCTCGGCGCGCCGCGCGAGGCCGCCGCCCGGATCGAGCTCCGGGACGGTCGTCGCACCGCTCAACTGACCTGGCAGACCGCGTATGCCGCCGATCAGCCCATCCGCCATTACGAGCTCCAGCGGGACGGCAAGGCCATCGCGACCGTCGAGCACCGACCACAGACGACGAAGGCCCCGTTTGTCTTCGAGGAGACGCTCCAGTCCGAAAACCGTCCGAGCTACCGCGTGGTCACCGTCGATGCCGCCGGCCGGACCGCGGCGACGGATCCCCTGGCGCCTGCCTTGGCTGGCTGATCACTCGGTCGCCGAATCCGCCGTGACGCGGATCGTTGGACATCATGTCGTCTCTCCCAGACACGCGTTGGCTGGCCTGGAGCCAGCGGATCCAGGCCATCGCCCAGAACGGGCTGACCTTTGCCCGCGATCCCTACGACCGGGAGCGGTACGAGGCGCTTCGGTCGATCGCCGCCGAGATACTGGCGGCGGGTTCCATGCTCGATCCGTCCCTGGTTCTCGAGGTCCTGGAACGGGAGACCGACTACGCTACGCCCAAGGTGGACGTGCGCGGCGTGGTCTTTCGCGAAGACAAACTCCTGCTGGTGCGGGAGCGGAGCGACGGCCATTGGACCTTGCCGGGCGGATGGGCGGATGTCGGCGCTTCCCCCGCCGAGAATGTCGAGCGCGAGGTGCACGAGGAATCGGGACTGGCCGTCCGCGCCACGAAGGTGCTCGCCGTCCTTGACCGGAGCAAGCACCCGCACGAACCGCCTTTTGCCTTTCACGTCTACAAGCTCTTCCTGCTTTGCGCCCTCACGGGGGGAACCCCAGAGCCCGGCATCGAGACCGACGCGGTCGACTTTTTCGGGGAGCGGGAGATCCCGGACCTTTCCCTGACCCGGGTCACGCCCGCCCAGGTGAGGCGGATGTTCGACCATCATCGTCAGCCGGATCTGCCCACGGACTTTGACTGTGAGACCTGACCCGGTCACTGGCGCGAGGGGGAAGATCGGCGTGGGCCAGGGCAACGCCGCTTCGCCTTCGCCTCCTCACGTCGGCGCCTACCTCCGTCGCGGTTTCCGGCACAACACGCATTGAGTATGAGAACCCGCCTTGGACGCCCGTGGTTCGCCACCCTGTTCCTGCTCAGTCAGGCGCTGGTCGCCGGCGATCTGGAACAGGACTTTCGCCAGCCCCCCCGGGAATCGCAGCCCTGGTGTTACTGGTGGTGGCTCAATGGGGCAGCCAGTCGCGAGGGGATCACCCGCGACTTCGAGGAGATGCGGAAGCAGGGAATCGCCGGCGCCCTGCTCTTCGACGCCGGCGAGGCCGGGCCGGAAGCGCCGCGGGGGCCGCATTTCATGAGCGCCGAGTGGCGCGAGTTGTACCGACACGCCGTGCGTGAGGCCGACCGGTGTGGCATCGCGCTCGGCGTCAACCTGTGCAGCGGGTGGAATGCGGGCGGTCCCTGGGTGACGCCTGAGCACGCCGCCAAGCAGCTCGTTTGCAGCCAGGCCTTCGTCCACGGACCCGGACCGGTCAGTGTCCTGCTGCCCGCCCCGCCGGCGGTGGAGGGCTTCTACCGGGACATCGCCGTCCTCGCCGCGCCCCTGGCGGACGACACGCTGGCCATCGGCCGCCTCCGCGCCAGTTCGCAGTATCAGCACTATGGCCCCACTTTGGCCGAGGACGGCAACGACGAATCGCGTTGGGTCTCGAACGGTGACCGTCCGGGCCAGGGTCCCACCGCAAACCGGCCTGAGTTTCTGCAGTTCGATTTCGACCAGCCTTGCGCCGCCGCCGGCGTGTACCTGAAGCCGTACGCGGATTGCGGGCCCCGCGATATCGAGGTGCAGGCTTCGGACGACGGGCAGAGCTTCCGGCCGCTCCAACAGCAAACCCTGTCGCCAACGGAAGCCGTGACCATCGCCTTCGACGAAGTGCGCGCCCGGCATTTTCGCGTCGTGTTCCAATCCGCCCACCCCTTTCACGACGGGGCGAGCTGGAATGTCCAGGTGGCGGAGATCGCCCTGCTTACGCGAGCCGAACTCGCCGGCGGGAAACCGCCCGATCGGGCGGCCTGGCATCGTGACGGGGTGGTCGAACTCACCCCGTTCCTCAATGTCGACGGACGTCTGGAGTGGGCCGCGCCCGCGGGCAACTGGCGCATTCTCCGCCTCGGCTCGACCCTGCACGGCAACGCCATCAAGTGCGTCGGCAGCGGGCCGACCGGATGGGAGCTCGACCCCATGAGCGCTGCGGCGATGGACGCGCACTTTGCCGAGACCGGGGCGAAGCTCATCGCCGACGCTGGACACCGGGTGGGCCGGACGCTCCAGTATTTCCACATCGACAGTTGGGAACTCGGCCAGCCCACCTGGACGCCCCGGATGCGCGAGGAGTTCCGGCAGCGACGCGGCTACGACCCGCTCCCGTGGCTGCCGGCCGTGCTGGGGCGGACGGTGGACAGCCCGGCGAAGACGCGTCGGTTCCTGCAGGACTACCGCCGGACCGCCGCGGATCTCATCGCCGCGAACTACTACGGCCGCCTGCGCGAGCTGAGCTTGAAAGGAGGGTTGCGCGGCACCCACCCGGAATCCGGCGGCCCCTTCTTCACCCACTGGATCGACGCGCTCCAGTGCGCGGGTATCAACGACGTGCCGATGGGCGAGTTCTGGAAGCGCAACCGCGAGCCCGACGGGCCGATCACCCACCAGCACAACCCCAGCCTGAAACAAGCGGCCTCCGCGGCGCACATCTACGGCAAGCCGGTTTGCCAGGCCGAGGCCTTCACCTCGTTCGGAGACGACTGGATGGAGGATCCGTGGAGCTTGAAGGACATCGGCGACGCCGCGTTCTGCGAGGGGTTGACCCGCAACGTTCTGTGCTTCTGGGTGCATCAGCCCAGGCCGGACGACCGGCCGGGCTACCAATGGGCGCACGTCGGAACTCACTTCGACTCCCACCTCACCTGGTGGCCGATGAGCGGCGCCTGGCTGACCTACCTTGCCCGTTGCCAGCACCTCCTTCGCCAAGGCCGGTTCGTGGCGGATTTCGCCTACCTGCAGGACGAGACCATCCCGGGCTTCCTCGCGCCCCGGCCGGACCAGCAACCCGCACGGCCGACCGGCTTCGATTACGACGTGCTCAATGCCGAAGTGCTCCTGACCCGCACCACGGCCCGCGACCGCCGACTCACCTTGCCTGACGGCATGAGCTACCGCTACCTCGTCTTGCCCCACCAGCCCGAGGCTCTGCTCTCGCCGGCGACCCTCCGCCGCGTGAACGAGTTGGCCGAGGCCGGTGTGACCGTCATTGGCCCGCCCCGCCTGGCGGGAACCGTGTCCGGGATGCGGGAAGGCCCCCTGGACGCCGTGACCCGGAGCGATGGCCTGGCCCCGGACGTCGAGTTCCGCGACGCTTCAACAAGTGCCCGGTTTGATTGGATCCATCGGCGCGAAGCGACCATCGACGTCTACTTTCTGAGCAACCAGTCGGCCGACGACGCCCGCGCCCGGGTGGTCTTCCGCGTCGCCGGCAAACAACCCGAGCTCTGGGACGCCGTGACCGGCCAGATCCGCGATCTCCCGGATTGGCGAGAGGAGCAGGGCCGCACCGTCGTCCCGCTGCAGTTCGCCCCCCGCCAGAGCTGGTTCTTCGTGTTTCGCCGCGAAGCCAGCCCGCCGGCCGTCGAATCGACACCGAACTTTCCGGAGATCCAGGCCGTGCAGGCCATCGTCGGTCCGTGGGAACTCCGCTTCGATCCGCGGTGGGGAGGACCCGAGCGCATCACGTTCCCCCAGCTCGAGGACTGGAGCACGCACCCCGAGGACGGCATCCGCCATTACTCCGGCATCGCCACCTACCGCACGAACTTCGAGCTCGCCCCGCCCGCGGCGGGGTTTTCACCGCTCTTCCTCGATCTGGGCGTGGTGAAGAATGTCGCCCGCGTTCGCCTGAACGGGCAGGAGGTCGGAATCGTCTGGACCGCGCCTTGGCGAGCCAAGATCGGCAGTGCGGTCAAGGCCGGCACGAACCTCCTCGAGATCGAGGTGGCCAATCTGTGGCCCAACCGGTTGATCGGTGACGCCGCGTTGCCGGCGGAGAAGCGTTTCACCCGTACCAACGTGCGCACCTACGACACGCTGGCCAGCGGCACCTTCGGTTGCGCCACGTGCGAGGAACGCCGGCGCACCGGCCAGCCCGCCGCTCTGCTGCCCTCGGGCCTTCTGGGCCCCGTGCGGATCCTCGCCGAGGCCTCACCTCGGTAACCCCAAGCGGGCGATCCCCGGAACGGTGTTGGCGCACCTTCAGGGGCCGAGGCGGACCTGGAAGAAGGCCCGGTCCGTGGACGGCAGCGAAGGATGGCCCAGGTTGACGCTGAGCACGCCCTCGACCACCGACCAGGCGGCGGGATCGCAGAGTGTCCAGCTCTGACAGTCCTCCGAAAACCAAAGTTCCGCCGGACCCTCCAGCCCGACGGTCTCGACGACAAACCGCCCATCGGCCATGAGGTGCGGGTTGAGGAGTTGCAGGTCGGCTGGTTCGGGCGATCCCGGCGTGCCGCCCGCCACCCGGCTGGGCCGCCAGTTGTCGGCCGTGCTCCAGAGCGGCTCCGCCGCGGCCAGATCGACCGCCACAAGGGAGACCCCTGTCGCAAAGGTCTCCGGATACCACTGCCGCGAATAGGTGAACGTGAGGAGGTTGTCCCCTTCCGGATCGAGGAGCGAGAGGGTCTCGCCCGAACGCGCCAGGTTGCCACCGGTCCACACGACGGCAGTGATCTGATTGGTGGCGTAACGCGTGGCAAAGGCTTCGAGGTTCTTCAGCAGGACAAGCCGCGCGCCAGGCGCCAGGATCAGCGGGGCGAACGTGTGGTTGATGCCGCTCCCGAACCGCACCCCGGCGAGGTCGAGCGGCGTTGCCGCGATGTTGACGAGCTCAAGCCAGGCGAAGTCGTCGGCTTCGTAAGGGCTTTCGGGGTCGGGTGCTGGCGGGGCGTACATGAGTTCGGCGATCCGCAACGCGCCGTAGTCCATGGGCGGCCGCGGGACCGTGAGACGGCTCTCGGACAGCGCACTCCATTCCGTGCCATCAAAGGCGCGGGCCTTGAGCGTGAGGTCTTCCTGGACGATCACCTCCGCGACGACGCTGGCCGGGTTGCCGGGAACTGTCAGCGCCAGGTCGAAGTAGAGATCGGAGCTGGTCTCGTTGCATTGGTGAACCTCGACCGCAAGGACGTTCGCACCCGCTCGCAGGAGAGACCCCGCCTCGACCGTGCGGGTGGAGTAGGTGTTCTGGTCGGGCGAGCCGACCACGCCGGCGGAGTAGGTGTCGTACGTGGGCACGCCGGGGTTCATGTTGTCGCGCAGGATTTCCACGCCATTCAGATAAACCACCAGGCCGTCGTCCCGCAGCACGTCCACCAGCAGTTGGTCCACCCCCTCGGTCGCGTCGAGCGTGAAGGTGTGCCGGAAGTAGGTGGTCGTGACCTGCGGACCGGACGCGCCTGTCACGTAGCGCCGGGTGCGGGTCGCCACCGGGTTCACTGTGGCGCTGCCCGCAAAGCCGAGGATCGCCGGACCTTCAGGCCAGGCGGCATCCGCGAACTCCGGATCGCGCCAGGTACGCGGGCCGTCAGGTTCCGGTTCACGCCCGGCGTCGAAGTAATGCCAGCGGGCGCCGCGGGCCACCAGCGTCCGGGGTCCCGTCGGACCGTTGGCGGCCGTGACTGCAACGGCCGCCGGGTGGATGCCGCCGTCAGGCAGGCGCGGGTCCGCGCCGTCGGTGGTGTAGTAGAACGTGCTGGTGCCGGCCAGCCGCACCGCCTGGCCCGGTGCCACCTCGGTGTTCATCACGGAGTAGAGCGGCGCATCCAGGGACGGAAACCAGCCCCGCTGGCGGAACTGGCCGATCACGATGTCCCGGCGTTGGGTCAGGTAGGTGTTCAGCACCGCGTGGCAGGCCGGCAGCCAGGTCGCGTCGCGCGTCTTCCCGCGCCCCCAGCGGGCGGACTCGCCGATGATGGCCAGGTCGATCTCGTCCATCCGGCTGCGGAATCGCTCCCGGGCGTTGGCCGGGGTGAGCGCGCCGTCGCCGTAGAGGTGCTTCTGCACGAGATCGGCAAAACGCCGGCGGTACTCGGGATGCTGGCAAAGCCGCTGGTGCAGCGTGGCGGGGTTGAACTGATTGCGGGAGGTGAAGTTCGCCCCGGCGCCCGTGGTGTCGGCGGTGACCGGGTAGCCGCCATGCGCCCCCAGCGAGTGCTCGGCGTCGTGTCGCAACCACTTGAAGCCGTCGGGCGTCACGCGGTTGAACAGGCCGTACATGTTGTTGGGAAAGCCGCCCCAGATCGAGACCGGCGAATCCGGATCGCCCGTGTAATACGCCACCAGCATGTACACGATCAGGTTGTCCTCATCCAGGTAGACGGGGTAGGCCGGGTTGGGGGTGCCGTCGGGGTTCAGGCCGCGGGCCCGCCAGTAGTTGTCGCGGTTCGCTCCCGTGAACCCCTGGGTGATGGCCAGGTTGTGCAGCGCATAGAAGGCGTCGAAGGTGCCGTCGCTGGCCGTCGTCGTGTAGCCGGGCTGGCTGGTCTTGATGCAGTCCCAGTCGTCGCTGTTCCCGCCCAGGTAGCTCGCCGCGAAGTCGGCGTCCCCCCGCTCCTGGGTCTGGAAGAGCCCCCAGTACTGACCGTTCAGATACAGGTGATAGTAGCGGCTCCGCGTGTAGGGCATCCCCATGTCGCGCTGCGAATCCCGCGAGAAGGTCTCCCGCACAAAGGTCTCGCCGGTGCTGTTCTCGAAGGCCCAGGAGTAGTTCTGGGAGGTGCGCAGATCCACCTTGTCGAAGTTCGACACCCCCTCGTCGCCGAAAAGCGGGAAGCGCAGCCGCCCTTCGCCGTAGGTCGAACGGAAGAACAGCCGGAAGGCGTGTTTGGGATTGCCCGAGCTGCGGCTGTAGGCCCCGCGAATCCGCAGGCCCGCATCGATCTGAAACTCGCCCGCGCTGCCCTGGACCGGGTCGATCAGCTCGACCGAGACCGGCCGTTCCCAGGCGATGCCGTCGTTGCCCGGATTCACGTAGATGCCGCGCTGGGCGTTGAAGAGATGGCCGAGGTCCGTCACCAGCGAGAGGGAGGCGATGGCATTGGTCATGCCTTGCCGCAGCCGCGCGCCATCACTGGTCACAATCGACTGCCGCACCCCGTACTCCATGACGTGATTGTTGACTTGTCGGTTGGCCGGCCAACCCGGCGGCGTCGTCGTGCCCTGCTGAAGGATGTCCTCGAGGAAAAGCCAGGTCACGGTGGTCACGTTCTGCCGGATCGCTGTCGGTTCAACCACCGAGGCACGCAAGGTCGTGGTCCGCGTCACCGAGAGCGGCCCCTCATACCGGGGCGAGGCGGAACCAGGAACGCTCCCATCAAGCGTGTACCGGATCTCGGCGGCAGGGTCCGGGCAGGCGAGCGTCACGCTGAACGGCGCGCCCTTGTAGCCCCGGGGTTCGCTGGCCGTCACGACCGGTGTGGGAGCGGAAAAAGCTTCGGCGTTGGCCGCCCCGGGGGTCGGCGTCTTGAAGAACGCCTGCGAGACCATCCCATCACGCCGCGTCAGCCGCGGCGCCATCAGGAACTCCGGGTCGGCGAGCGCATCGTTGAGGGCCGTAACCGCCAGCGTGTTGACCCCGGCGGTGACCAACCCGGCGGGAACCGGATACGCCTGCCATCGCACCGCCTCGACCACCGGCCGCGCCGCCGTGGCCTGGCTGTCCCAGTTCAGGGTGACCGAGGCGTTCAGCGAAGCCATCGGGGCGCCGTTCAGGGTGGCCACGAACCCATCGGCGCAACGCACCCACAGCGTGAAGCGGTCCGACGCTTCGGGCGCGAACTCCAGGGTGAAGCTCCATTCGGCGTCCAACCGCGTGTTGACACCCCACAGGACGTCGGCCACATCGGTCTCGATCAACGCCCCGATCGCGCCGGCGTGCAGCAGACCGCCGGCGGGATCCCCCACCAGGTGAAAGACCCCGGGCGTCAGATTCTCCTGAAAACCGGGCGCCGCCGACAGTTCCACGCTGGCCCCGCCGCTGTTCTCGTAGTAGATCAGCCGCAGGTCATAGGCGCCCGCGACCGGGAAAGCGAAGCCGGCCAGCGTGGTCGCGAAGCTGCGGCCCGTCGCGTATTCCGACACAAACTCGACGCCGTGACCGGCGATGCGCAGGCGGAAGCCATCGTCGCTGCCCACGGCGAACGTCCACAGCCCCGGCGAAGGCACCAGCAACACGCCTTCCGCCACGACCACGAAGCGATCCCGGTCCTGACCGGCAAAGGCGTGGTTGGGAAAGAGCTCGTCATCCGCAAACACGCCCGAGCTCGAGGTGCCGTGGAAGTTGACGGTCGGATACTCCCCCACGATGGGGTAGGCGACGTCCGTCCGCCATGCACCGGGGTTGGCCACCATGGCCTCCGCGGCGTCCACATTGCCGATGGCCTGCCGCATCTCATAGTAGCTCACCGTGAAACCGCCGCTGCTTCCGCTGAAGCCCAGCGACCCCACGCCTTCCCGCCAGGGACCCGGGCCGTCAGCCGCGGGGACGCGGTACCGCACCGGCGTGGTCGCCCCGATGAGTTCCTGCTCCGGCGGCGTGCCGAGTCCGTACGAGATGTCGCGCAACTGCGGGGGAAAGGTCGGCGCGTACTCGTGCGCAATGGACGTGCCGTCGGGCCGGACCAACCCCAGATACTCCCCGTCGCGCGACAGGCTGAAGCTGGCGTGGAGTTCCCCCCCGACCACGGCGTTGGTCGAACTGTCCGCGAAGACCACCAGATAGCCGTGCGCCGGAATCGAGGTACCGTCCGGGATCCGCCACTTCGTGAGGTCCGACGCACGGTCCGTCAGGTACCAGCCGCTCAGGTCCACGGCTTCGGCACCGACGTTCGCCAGTTCGATCCAATCCGCTGCGTCACCTGCTTGCGTGCGCAACCCGCTCCCGTTGTCGGCGAGGAACTCGTTGATCACGACTTGGGCCGGCAAACGCGGGGCCAGGCCGAGGGCCAACCAGAGAAAGAGACAGGTCTTGGTCTTCATGTGCATTGTGTGGCCGCGATGCGAGCGGGCCGAGCGGGCCGGCGCGGCGCGGCAATCCTGACGGACTGGGGCCAAGTCCGTCCCAATCTAAAATCGTCGTTGCGCCCGGCCCATGTGCGTTTGACGGCCCACGGTCAGCTTGCGAAGCGAACCGCGGATCGTCCGTTGCTCAGCCGCTTCCCCGGCGCTACGCTGCGGGCGTGAGCAGGCTGACCATCACGCTGCCACCGCAACCAGCGCAAACGGCCTTCAACCTTCGCCGCTGGAAGGAAGTGCTGGCCGACACCGGGTTGGCCAAGCTGGCCGGGCGCATCGAAACCGACCGGCATGGTCACATCCTCATGAGCCCTCCCCCCGCTCCCCATCATGGCAGCTACCAACTGGAGATCGGCTATTGGCTGCGACAACTCATGCCCCACGGGCGGGTGTTGACTGAGTGCCCCCTCTCGACGGCCGACGGCGTCCGAGCCGCGGACGTGGCGTGGGCCTCGGCCGAGTGTCTGCGGGAACTGGGCAACCGGGCGTGTTTCCCGCGATCGCCAGAGCTTTGCGTGGAGGTCCTGTCGCCGGGGGACACCGAGGCCGAGATCCAGGAGAAGGTGAGGCTGTATTTCGATGCTGGAGCGCAAGAGGTCTGGCTGTGTGACGCGCGCGGCGATCTGAAGTTCCTGACGGCGTCGACCGGCCGGCCGCTCCGCCAATCCCGCCTTTGCCCGGCTTTCCCGAGCCGGGTGGAGCTCCGCGAACCGTGACGTGTCCACGTCTCCACCGGCGGCAACCCGCGCGCTTGTGTCCGCCGCGTGGTTCGATGACCCTGCCGCCGAACCATGCATGTCCAGTTCCAGCGGGCACCGAAACGTCTCCCAACCCCGCGCGTGATCACCCTCGGCGCGCTGCTGGCCGGTTGGCTGCCGTCGGCCTTCGGAGGCGAATCGTCGGCGTCCACTGACTCCGCGTTGCGTCCGGAGAACCCGCTGACGGTCCACGCGCTCATGCCGCAGGTCCCGGACTACACCCTCATGTGGTGGGCCGAGGGTTTTCCCGGGCACACGCCCTCCGCTCCGTGGTGGCGCGTCATCCAAACCGGCGGCTACGCGTTCGTGTTCGACACCGCGACCCTCCGGGTGCCCCACTTCGGTCAGATCCAAGCGCCCGTCGGATACGCCGAGGCGGCGCGTGAAGGGCGGGGCCTGTGGCGTGAATTGCCCGCCGCCGAGCTCGCCTTGACGCTCACCGCCGACGGCCGGACTTATCGCGCCACCGCGGGCGGCCAGTGGACCGAGTTCACCGGACCCCGCCTGGTCGAGTCAGGTCGCTTTCTCCAGCGGGCCGACGTCACCGATCTTGTCTTTAAGGCTGCCGACGGGACGTCCCTCAACGTCGAGGCTCGTTTCGAGACGGTCGCCTGGCCGACCCGGCTGGCTCTGATCCTGGCCGCGCGGCCCGGGCTGCGACCCCTCCCGCCCGGAGAGGAGTGCTTCGGGCGCGTGGGCGGCGGCTTCGGCCTCACGGGCACGAATCACTTCGAGGTCCTGCACCGACCCGAACTCGACCCGGAACAGTTCACCCTGGAGCTCTGGGTGTATGTGACGTCGGACAGCGAGAAGGCCACCCGCGCGGTTCCTTGGGTGGTCTGCAAGAACTGGCACGAAGAGGCCGACGGCAACTACGGCATCACCCTCCAGAACGGCCAACCCCAGGCCCGCCTGAACATCGGCGGTGGCCGGGACAACCGTTTCTCCGTGCACGCGCCCCCCCACCTGACCCTCCGTACCGAAACCTGGAATCATCTCGCCTTAAGTTATGACAGCCACACGCTGCGCTTCTATGTGAATGGTGAGCCCGCTGGCGAACGCGTGATCGACCGGCCGCGCGTGCCGGGTCGCGGTGGCCTGGCCTTCGGTCGCCGCCAGGACAACGACGGCGATGGCTATCACTTCCGGGGCGCCGTGGACGAGATCCGCCTGTACCCCCGCGCCCTAACGCCCGCCGAGGTTCGCGGGCGTTTTCTGCAGCCGGAAGCTGAGGCAGCCTCCGTCAAGGCCGTTGCCGCTTGGGGCTTCACGCCGGAGGGCCAAGCGCTCGCAGCCCGGCCTAGCGAGGCCTGGACCAACGCGGCCATGGCCATCAGCCTCCGCAGCAGCGAGGCCGCCTGGGACCGGCGTTGGGAGTCGCCCCCCGGCCAAAGCTGGCGATGGCACGACTGGCACGAAATGGCCCTGCCCCTCGACTCGCTTTCGGAGCGTTTCCGGATCGCCGACGCCCAGAGCCCCCTCAGCGTTCAAGCCACCGAACGGCCGGCCGAACGTCCGCTGCCCGTCCACTACGACGACGCCCGGGGCTGGCATCGCGTGAACCTCGACGGCATCGAACCCACCGTGCCCGCCGGCGACGAGCCCGGTCGCCACAATGATGCCCTCGAGCGTGTGCAACTCCTGCTGGCGAACCCGACCGACCGCGAACAGACCGCCCGCCTCCTCTTCGAGAAAAACGGCCCCGGCATCCGCCAGCGCCTCGGCTCGCCCATCACCGGCATGTCGGCCATCCTCCGCCACCCGGACGGCCAGCCCACGGGCATCCCCGTCCAGCTCAGCAAGAACTGGCACACACGGCCGGCGGGGGGCGTCTATGCGGGCACGTGGTTCCACGGATTCTCGCAAGTCCGGCTTCCTCCCCACGCGCAGGTCGAACTCGAGCTGGCATTGGTTTACGGCCACTGGGGAGGTGTCGCGGCTGCCTCCCATGCCCAGCTCTGTCTCATCGGTTGGGGCAGCAACCAGCTCTGGGACCAGAGCGCTCTGGGCGCCTGGGGAGAGAGCATCTGCTTCGAACCAGACCAGGTCCAGGCCGCCGCCGGCATCCTCGACGTCCGGCCGCTTATGGTCCGCTCCATGGCCGGTGACCAGCCCTGGCAGTGGACCCACAACGTCGGCGGGGGCGATTACTTCCGTCTCTTCGACCCCGCCGGCAAACGGGTCCTGCCGGCCGCCATGCGCACCGCCTACGAACGCCAGGGCCCTTGCCTCACCGAGGTGACGTACGCTGGCCGACTCGGCCACGGCCTCGAACACGCCGTCACGGTCAGCCTGGCCCGCACCGACGACCTCGTGCGCGGCACCTATCACGTGCGACTCGACGTCCGTCAGCCCACCGACTTCTCGCGCTTCGTGATCTTTCAAGTGGGTGCCGACACCTACAGCTACACCGGCGAACGGAAGCTGGCGGTGGGCGACGAGACCGGCCTGGTCCGCGAATGGCCCGCCCAGTGGGGCGGCGGGCGCTACCGCACCACCCCCTACGAATGCACCGGCCGCGTGCCCTGGCTCTCCCTCCACGAAGCCGTCTCGCGTGCCGGACAAGAAGCGCGCGCCCGCGGTCAGTCAGGCGCCCCCGGTGCCTGGGCCAACCGCGGCATCGTCATCCGTTCCTGGCAGGCGCGACTCGGCGGCCGGCCCGCCCGCCCGTGGGTCGGGGAGTACGGCGTCAACGCACGCGGTGCCGACACCTCGACGCTCGACATCCTCCCACCCCCTGAGCTCACGCGCCTGCTCCCGGGTGATTACGTCGAGGCGATCTTCGAACACCTGGTCCTGCCCCAGTTCGCCGCGGATTACTATGGCCCCAACCCGGCTCTCCGAGCCGCTCTCGAGGCCCACGCAGACACCTGGCGCCTGATCCACCGCGAGGCTGTCGGCAACGACCGCCGCATCGACATGGCGTCTGGCACGTTGCTCGCCCGCTATCCCGCGGTAAAGGTGCAGACCGTTGCCGACGCCGCTGCGTTCACCCTCACGGGCGGCCTCGGCTATGTGCCCATCACCTTCACCGGACTTTCCTCCCCACTTGACCTTGCCCTGCTCTGCGAGGACCTGCCGGTCGACCAGAGCGTTCACGGTCAGGACTTCTGGCAGACCGACTTCGACCCCGTGACCCGGTCCTGGAGCCGGACCTATAACCTCCCCGTGAACGACGACCGTCCGCGCCACCTGCGCCTCGTGCGGTTGTCGGACCGATCTCTCTCCTCCCCCTGAATCGCAGCATGAATAGGATGCTCAACCGTGATGCCCCGCACTGGCCCAGCGATCGTACAGCGCGCGGAGCGCACGGCGGATGTCCCCGCCGCAGGAGCTGAACAAGCAGTCGAGTTCGGCCGAAGGCAGCCAAGCCACGTTCCCCGTCGGGGCCAGCAACTCCGCGACCAGTTCGCGGAACAACGCGGCCTTCGTCGTACAGTGATATAGCGTGGCCAGCCGTCCGACCCGATGCTGCGTCGTCACCAGCCCGCCCGCCCGACGCGTGGCGAGACGCAATCGCCACCACTGTCCTGGCCCAAGCCGGTCGGCCCCATCCACGAACAAAGTGGCCCGGCTGCCATGTGCCGCCTCCAACCAGCTGCCAAAGCATTCCCGGGAGAGACGCTCCGATCCGTCCGCCCACAACAGCTTCACCTCACGCCCCGTGGCGCGCAGCCGCTGGGCGAACTCGAGCAGCAGCGTGGTCTTGCCCGAGCCCTCCGGTCCCACGATGGCGCCCCGCCCCGACGCTGCCTGCAGGCGGTCCATCAGCTCCGCCCAGCCCCGTTCCCCGAGCCGGAACCGCAGCGCTTCCACGCGCTCGACGCGGAATGGGTTCTCGCGGGCCGGACACCCCCTCAGGCCGGTGGGCTTCTCCTCAACCACGGTTCTTTAGAAACTTGCGCCAGCCGGACGCGTGGCCGGTCGGCTCCGGCACGGGCTCGGGCAACACTACCGTTCGTCCGTCGGGTGAGACCACGAGTTCGCGACGCACACTGCGCTCGCCGGGTTGAACCACCAATTCGAGGGCCCAACTCACCGACACCAGCCGGCCATCCACGCTCCAGGGCGCGGTCGGTAGCGTCAGCGTGAACGGCTGCACTTCCTGGCTGGCCGCTTGGGTAAAGGGAACGCTGGCCACCACCGTCACGTCGCGTGTGCCTTTGCCGCTGGTGTACCAGAACAGCCGGACCTCCGCCACTCGCGGGGGCGAGGGGAACGACCAACCCGCGGCTCCGACGATGGTCGCGCCCGGTCGAAACGCGACCTGCCCCTGCTCAGTGCGCAAGGCCAGCGCGCCATCGGCGCTTCGGGTCATGTCTTCCGATGGCGGAGCCGGCCACTCGGCGGGACTCGCCTCCTCGTCGATGCCGCTGATTTCCACCCCGAACTCGTCATCCACATCCGGCCAGAACGGCACCTCTCCTTGCACCCGAAGGACCCACTCGATCTTGTTGTTCGCCGCTTGAAAGCCGGGAACGGCGAACGCCGGCAACGCAAACACCGTCTCACCCTGCCGCAGCTCGAGCAGCGCCGTCAGTTCGGCCAGATCCACGCGGGCGAACGTCACGCGGTCGGTGGTCGTCGACGTCCCGCGCCGATACGTCGCGGATTCCCGACCCTCCAGCGTGATCCGGAGCCGGCGCAGGCGGTGGACCGCCCCCTCGGTGTGCCACGTCAGGCGATGCGTCGCCCCGCGCTTCAATCGCCCGGGCCGTACGCGCAGGCTGACCCGCGGATTCGCCAACGCCAGCCCCTGGTGCACCGCCGCCGCCAGCAGCACCAACCCGATCAACGCAAACAACCCCAGAAACGCCACGCCTGCCCATTCCCGGTCGCGATAGCACGACACCAGGATCGCCCAGGTGATGCCGTTCCAGAACAAGGCCACGATTCCCGCCCCCAAGGCCCGGGTCGTGCGCGTGTGCGCCGGACGCAACTCCCGCTCCGACTCGTCCTCAACCAGGGAGGCGGCTTCGCCCCGAGGGTCCGCGCTGCGCGATCGCGGCTTCCGCCAGAATCCCACCACCCCGCCCACGCCGATCAACACAAACACCAGCGGGATGAGCCCGAACACCATCCCCCCGGGCATCCCGCGGTGCAGCACCGCCTCTTCGGGAGCCTGCGGATTGACCCAGCAGTTCGTCCGCAACCCCGCCGGGTAACGGTCCACCACCGCCTCTTTGCCCGCCCGCCCGCTCGAATACGCTTCGAGGAAATCGTAGCGGCCCGACTCATAGGCCCGGCCGCCGTGCTCGTACCGGTACACGATCTTCGGCCGGTAGGTGGCTCCGTCTTCACCGCTCTGCATCTCCACGTGGCTGGAGGTCACCTCACACGGCACCGCCACCCAGGACCGCGCTTGGGCCGCCTTCACCACGGGAACCACGACCAGCGGAATGAGCACTCCCACGCCCACGAGACCGAACACGGCGAAGAACACCACCGCGAACTTCGAGCTTCCTTGCGACTGCGCGGAAAGGGGCCCTGCGTCGCCCCCCACCAGATGCTTCCGCCGGGCCCGACGGATCGCCCGGAGAATCACCCACCCGGGCAGCAACCCGAACAGCAGCAGCGCCACCACGACCACCACGAACCAGCCGGAGAAATCCCAAAGGTTCCAAGCATGCATGGATTCAATGGCGGCAGAATGGCAGCCGGCGCGGAGCGCGACAAGGACTCGACACGCCCCCGGCGACATCGCCTGCACGGTCGTCCGGGTCAGGCTTGAGAGACAGCCCTGTGGCTGCCGGCCCCTCGGACACCTGCCCTCCTGGGAACCTCGCCCCCGACGCCGTTTCTTCTCCCGCGACTCCGGAACGTCTGCTAAGCGGGCCAGAAAAATGCGCATCACCGTGAGTTCGCGTTTGACAGGTTTGCGGTGCCGCACTACCTTCCGCCCCGTTCGCGGATGATATAACGATTTCCCTTAGGCGAAAATGAACTCGAAACAACTGACACTGACGGTGGCGGCGCTGGTGGGCGGTGTGTGTGCTAACGCCGGGATCTTGGTGACCCCTAACCTGACCCCAACGACTCTGGCGCTCACGTTGAACTGGTCACCCGAATCGCCCAACCCCGAAGCGACTTCGGGCGGAAACGCCTTCTGGGCTTGGGATGTGACGTTCGACAAGAACATCACGGCGCCGGGGACGGTGACCGCCAAGTTCAATGGGACGCATCTGATCCCAGCGGGTCAGACCTTTAGCACGACGCTCTCGGTTCCGACGGTTGGCATCGGTTTCGATGGCGATGGCGCTCTGCTGGACGATGGGACCAGCTACGATAGCTGGACGGCCAGCATGTTCCGGAATGCGGCCTTCCTCCCGCTCGCCCTCTCGGTCGGGGCCGTTCACACCCCCATTCCTGAAGCGTCCGACTTCGCTCTGCTCGGTGGCCTCGGGCTGCTCGGCTTCGGCGCCTATCGCCGCTTCCGCCGGGCCTGATTTCTCCCAGCTCGTCCCAACTCCGATCCCGCAGGGCGCCCGCTTTCGGGCGCCCTGTTTCTTTCCTGCTACTCCACGGAAGGGTCCGAGGGCAGGCCAAGCTTCTGGTACAGATCGCGACGCCCCGCCTTGTCGCCCGCGAGAATGCCCTGCGCGTATTTCGCCACTTCGGCGGCCCGCGCCCGCGGAACCACCACCACGCCATCCCCGTCCGCCACGATCACGTCCCCCGGAAAGACTGTCACCCCACCCACCACGACGGGGCGGTTGACGGACTCGATCTCGTTCCGGCCGGGACGGATACCGCGACCCGGACGCCGGAGATACAGCGGGATCTTCTGGGTGATGATCTCGTCCGTGTCCCGCGCCGTGGCGCTGGTGACGACGCCGACACAGCCCCGGAGCTTCCAGCTCAGAATGTTGTTGGACCCGATCGACCCCACGTCGGCCTCGGGCGCATCCTCGATCACCAGGGCGGAACCGGGCCGCAGCAAGGGCACGAACGGTTCGGGCGATCTCTGCCCGTACCAGTCCCCCGCCCAGCGGTCGTAGTCAACCACGGGTCGGGTCCCGGCCGGCGGCAGTTGCGTGGGCACATAGCGGGCCGTGACGGCAATCCCAATGAAACGATGGCCGTAGCGCTCGGGATCGCGCCACAGCGGATGGATGGCCGGGTCCATCAACCCGATGTTGTGCAACCCAACCGCGTCCAGCCCGTCGGTCACGTCCGCCACCCGCAAGCCCTCGAAGAGCCCCAGTAACGCGGCATCCGCCTCCGCCGAATAGACCGTCGTCGCCAGAAAGTTCGTCCCCGCGCGTGAAGGGGGTTCGAGCGGCTCCGCGGCGCGCGCCGGCAAGCCTGTGCGGAGCCCGAGGAGAGTGAGGAGCACCGCGACGACAACGGGGCTCAAGCGGTGCACGGCGTGCGGAGAAGTGTGGTTCATGCGGAAAGAAAAGGCGGTTCTGATCGGCTCGCCAAGCGGAATCGTCCCCCGCCTACCGCCTTCCGAACCGTGAGTAAGGGCGCCCGACGCCGAGGGAACGGTCGAGAACCATAGAATGAGGCTAAAGAATGGACACTGTGCAATACTCTCATTGACAAAACCAGCACGTGGCCCAAGTTAAACGCCGTTCTTCCGCGCGGACCGAGCGCCGGCACGGTGGTCGGCAGCCAGGTGCGGCGGAGGCCCGGTCACCGGGCCGCAGACTAACAGCAAACGATGAAACGACTGATACTTGCCGCCTCCCTCCTCCTGGCTCTGGACGCCGGCGCCGCCGCTCGGGAGAAACTCCCCGGACCGCTCCTGCCGGACCTTGGCTCCCTGCATCACCCCGTGACGACCACGTCCAGCCGGGCCCAGAAGTACTTCGACCAGGGATTGATCCTGCTATACGGGTTCAACCATCCGGAGGCGATCCGGGCCTTCCGCTCCGCCGCGCATCTGGATCCAGGGTGTGCGATGGCCTACTGGGGGGTGGCCTACGCCCATGGGCCCCACGTCAACCGCCCGATGACGGCGGAAGACACTGCCGCGGCGTGGGCCGCGCTCCGCGAAGCGGTGAGCCGGGCATCCGCGGCGAGTTCGCGCGAACAGGCTTACATCGCCGCTCTGGAAAAGCGCTACCAGGCCGAACACACCGAGGATCGGGCGGCATTGGACCGGGCCTTTGCCGACGCCATGCGCGGCCTGGTGCAGCAGTATCCGGACGATCTGGATGCCCAGACCTTGTTTGCGGAGGCGCTGATGAACACGATGCCCTGGGACTACTGGGCCGGGGATCGTTCGCCCAAGCCGGAGACCGAAGAGGCCCTGGCGGCGCTGCGTCACGTGATGGCGCGCAACCCGGATCATCCGGGGGCCAACCACCTCTTCATCCACGCAGTGGAGGCTGGTCCCACACCCGAACTGGGTCTCCCGGCGGCCGACCGCCTGCGCTTCTTTGCCCCGGGCGCCGGCCACCTCGTCCACATGCCCTCGCACATCTACATGCGCGTCGGGCAGTACCGCGACGCCACGCTGGCCAACGAAAGGGCCGTGCAGGCTGACCAGGACTACATTCGCAGTTGTCGCGCCCAAGGCTTCTACCCGGGCGTCTACTACCCGCACAACCTCCACTTTCTCTGGTGGGCCCAACTCTTCGAGGGCCGCAGCGCCGAAGCCCTGCGCACGGCGCGCAAGGCAGCCCGTTACGCCAGCGACAATTTCTGCGGTCCGAACAAGGCCATCGAGGCCCCGCGACTCCGCCACCTGCCCTGGCTGACCCTCGCCCGCTTCGGCCAGTGGCGCGAACTGCTGGCCGTGCCGGAACCCGCAGCCAACGACGATTTCCTCGTGGACCGTGTCCTCTGGCACTTCGCGCGCGGTCTGGCGCTGGTGGCTACGGGACAGACGGAGGCCGCCGCCCACGAACACGCGGCGCTCGTGAAGTGGACCGAGAGCGAGGCGGTGCGCAAACTGGATTCCCCGATCTTCCCGGTCTCGAGCACCCTCGCGGTTCCCCAACACTGGCTGGCCGCCAAAGTCGCCCGCGGCCGCGACGACAAAGCGGGCTGGATCCAGCACCTCCAACAAGCCGTGGCTGCCGAGGACGCCCTGCCCTATATGGAACCGACCTTCTGGCCCATCCCCGTGCGTCCCACCCTCGGCGTCGCGTGGCTGCAAACCGGCGAACCGGCGAAGGCCGAGGCCGTCTTCCGGCAGGACCTCGAGCGTTTCCCGCGGAACCCCTGGGGTCTGCTGGGACTCGAGGCCAGCCTGCGCGGCCAGGGCAAGACCGAGTCGGCAGACCTGGTGCGACGCCAGTTCGACACCGCCTGGCAGCACGCCGATACCCGGCTGCAGCTCGACTGGTTCTGACGGTTCGGCTTTCCCGTTGACCCCGGATCGCCCCGCCTTAGCATCGCACCGCACATGGCGGCATCGATGAAGGCAATTCTGGCGCTCGAAGACGGCACGGTCTGGCAGGGCAGCGCTTTCGGGGCGCGGGCCACCGCCTGCGGCGAGGTGTGCTTCAACACCTCGATGACCGGCTACCAGGAGATCCTCACCGATCCCTCCTACAAGGCCCAGATCGTCACGATGACCTATCCCCACATCGGCAACTACGGCGTCAACGCCGTCGATGTCGAGTCGTGGCAGCCCCATGTGAGCGGCTTCGTCGTCCGCGAGTTGTCCCCCGTCGTCAGCAACTGGCGGGCGGACTCGACCCTGGCAGACTACCTCGGCCGCCACGGCATCCCGGGGATTGCCGGCGTGGATACGCGCGCGCTGACCAAACGGCTGCGGGTCCGAGGCGCCCTGAACGGACTGATCTCAACCGAAGGACTCGCCGCGGAGGAAGCGGTGGCCCGGGCGCGCGAATGGCCCGGCCTGGCGGGCGTCGATTACGTGAAAGAGGTCAGCCATCGCCAGGCGTTCGATTGGGATCCCGAGGACCGCCAGAGTGCCCGGTTCCGACTCGCGTTCGGACCCCACGAATCCCCCGAGGCGCCGCCGGGCCGCGCCTCCCTCCCGCCGGCGGATATCCCCATCGTCGCCTACGATTTCGGCATCAAGTACAACATCCTGCGCCGCTTGCGGCAGCACGGCTTTCGCGCCCATGTCGTGCCCGCGTGGACACCCGCCGCGGAGGTCCTGCGCCGGCAACCGGCCGGTGTCTTCCTTTCCAACGGGCCCGGGGACCCCTCCGCCCTGCCCTACGCGGTCGAAGCCATCAGCGATCTCATTCGGCACGGCATCCCGTTGTTCGGGATCTGCCTCGGGCACCAGATCCTTGGCCAGGCGTTGGGCGGCAAGACCTTCAAGCTCAAGTTCGGCCACCGCGGCGCCAACCAGCCCGTCAAGGACTTCGAATCCGGCCGGGTCGAAATCACTTCGCAGAACCACGGCTACGCGGTGGATCCGAAATCCCTACCTCCGGACGTGGCGGTGAACCGCATCAACCTCAACGACCAGACCGTCGAGGGCCTGCGCCACAAGACCAAACCCATTTTCTGCGTCCAGTACCACCCGGAGGCCTCGCCCGGCCCACACGATTCGACCCCCCTGTTCCGGGAGTTCCGTGAGCTCATCGAGCGGCGCGGCTGAGGGCCAGCCGCCGCGGCGGGAGGTGCACTGCCCTCCCCCCGACGCCTCCTCACGTCGGCGCCTACGACTCCCCCTCCATCTCGACGCCTCCTCACGTCGGCGCCTACGGTCGGTAGCGGTGGCGTGCGGGGGAGGAAACGTCCGGGCTAGCGCAACGCCTGCAGGGTGGCCTCGAGACTGGCTTGGTCGGCAATGTTCAGCGCCACGGCGTTCTTGTCGATGCGCTTCAGGAAGCCGGTCAGGGCGGTGCCGGGGCCCAGCTCGATGAAGCGCGTGAAGCCCTCGGCGAGCAGGTACCGGATGGACCGTTCCCAATACACGGGGGCGGTGACCTGCTCGACCAGCCGCGTGCGGATGCTCTCCGGGTCGGCGTGGGGCTCGCCGGTCACGTTGGAAACGACGGGCACGGCCGGTGCGGCGATGGGGAGGGCGGCAAGCTCGGCCGCCAATCGGGGTTGGGCGCTGGCCATCAGGGGGGAGTGATAGGCGCCGGCGACGGCCAGGGGGAGGGCCCGGCGGGCCCCTTTGGCGCGGGCCATTTCGCAGGCTTGGGCGATCCGGTCGGACGGGCCCGAGATCACGAGCTGGCCAGGGCAGTTGAGGTTGGCGAGGGTGACCCCGGCGGCCTGGCAGACCTCGCGCAACGGGGCTTCTTCCAGGCCGATGACGGCGGCCATGCCCCCCTGGGTCGCCGCGCAGGCCTCCTGCATGAAGCGACCGCGCTGGCGCACCACGCGGAGGGCGTCGTCAAAGCGCAGACTCCCGGCAGCCGTCAGGGCGGTGAACTCGCCGAGCGACAGTCCCGCGGCGGCGTGGAAGGGGAAGTCCGGCAACCGCTCGCGGAGCAACTGGAAGGCGACCCAGCCGACGAGGAAGATGCCGGGCTGGGCGTGTTCGGTGCGGGTGAGTTCGGCTTCCGGGCCCTGGAAGCAGAGGTGGGCGAGGTCATAGCCCAGGGTGGCGTTGGCCTGGTCGAACCAGGCACGGGCGGTGGGGGACCCGGCGGCGAGGTCCTGGCCCATGCCCACGGTCTGGGCGCCCTGGCCGGCGAAGAGCAGCGCGGTCTTGAGCATAAGTTCTGCCGCTACTAGAGCGGAGCGGCGGCGGAAAGGGAAGCCGCGAGTCGCGGGACCTCCCCATTAAAGGTGTTGACTACCGGTCAAACATCGGTTCATCCTTGCTCATGCAAATTGAGAGCTTGAAGGTTTATTGCGATCTGACCGAGACCGAGAGCTTCACGAAAGCGGCTCAAATCAACCACATCACCCAGTCTGCGGTCAGCCAACAAATCAGCTCCCTCGAGCGCCAGTTCAAGGCCCTGTTGATCGAGCGGAGCAAGAAGAAGTTCCGGCTGACGCGGGAAGGGGAGTTGCTGTATCAGGCCAGCAAGGAGATCGTGCAGACCTACGAGCGGCTGCATAGCCAGTTGCAGGAGCTCAAGGACATCATCTCAGGCACCGTGCGGGTGGCGACCATCTACAGCGTGGGGCTGCACGATCTGCCGCCGTACATCAAGCGCTACCTCAAGAGCTACCCGACGGTGAATGTGCATGTCGAATACCGCCGGGCCAACCAGGTGTACGAGGATGTGCTGGGGAACGTGGTGGACTTGGGCATCGTGTCGTACCCCGTCCGCGATCCCAAACTCGAGATCGTGCCGCTGCGGAAGGAACCGATGGCGCTGATTTGCCACCCGAACCACCCGCTGGCGCGGACCAAGACCGTGAAGCTGAGCGCGCTGGCCGGGCAGAAGTTCGTGGCGTTCGAGTCGGACATTCCGACGCGGCGGGCGCTGGACAAGGTGTTCCGCGAGCACGGGGTGCACGTGGTGCCGGTGATGGAGTTCGACAACGTCTAGACCGTGAAGCGCGCGGTCGAGATTGACGCGGGCATCTCGATTGTGCCGCTGGTGTGCGTGCAGGAGGAGGTGCAGGAGAAGTCGCTGGCGGCGGTGAAGATCGACGACGGCGACCTGGCGCGTCCGTTGGCCGTGCTGCACAAGAAGAACAAGGTGCTGTCCACGGCGATGAAGCAGTTCATTGCGCTGCTGAAGGAACCGCTCTGAGCCGGCACCCGTCGGGAGCGGGGTGTTTTTGAGTTTGCGGCGGGATGGATTCGGCCCCAGTAATAACGGGATGCGAGCCCGCTGGTGGCTGATCTGGCTGACGGTATCGCTGGCGCTGAACGGCGTGTTGCTGGTGGCGTGGCTGCGGGAACTGCGGCCCGTTCCCTCCCCCGCGCGGGAGGTGGTGCGTCGTCCCGTCGTGACCAACCTGTTGCGGCCGATCCGCACCAACTTGGTGCTCCAGCCGCGCTTTCTGAACTGGCAGGACCTCGAATCGGAGGATTACCCCACTTACATCCGGAACCTGCGGAACATCGGCTGCCCGCCGGAGACGATTCGCGACATCATCGTGGCCGATGTGGGGGCTTGGTTTGAACGACGACGCCAGGCCGAGGTCCCCAGTCTGCGTCAGCAATGGTGGCGTCGTGAGCCCGAAGCCACCTTGGTCGCCGAGGTGCAGGCGCGACAGGCCGCACTGGAGGCTGAGCGACATCAACTCTTGACCACCTTGCTTGGGCCCGCCTGGGAGGAGGGGCTTCCTGCCACCGCGGGTGGAATCCCGGACAGCGACCTGGACGGCCCGATTCTGGGCAGCCTTTCCGCGGAGGCGCGACGTCGGGTGCATGCAATCGAACAGCGCGGGCGTGAGCGGCTGGCCGCGCTGGCGGAGGAAGCCAAGACGCGCGGGACGCCGGCTTCGGACGCGGAGGCAGCCCGGGTACAGCGGGCCATCCGGGCGGAGCTGGCGGCCGTGCTCGATCCTGAGCAACTCGAGGAGTATTTGCTCCGTGCCTCGCCCACAGCCGATCGTCTGCGTGAGCAACTCGCTGGACTCGAGGCAACGCCCGACCAATTCCGTCAACTGTTCCGGGCGGCGGACGCGTTTGAAGCTCAGTTGGCCGAGCTGGGGGACGCCCCCGATCCGGTGGCCGAACGCCGGCGGGTCGCCCTGGCACTGGAGCTGGAGCAGGCGTACGAGCGGGAGCTCGGGCCGGCGCGTTATCTGCGGCACCGGCTCAGCCAGGACAAGGTGTTTCAGCAGACGTACGCCGCGGCGGAGCGCGCGGGGGTGGCGGCGGAGAAGCTGCTGCCGTTGTACCAGGTCAACCAGGTGGCAAGCGAAGAGCGGTCGCGGGTGCTCGCGGACCGTTCCCTGCCGCCGGAGGAGCAGACGCGGCGACTGGCGGAGCTGTACGAGCAGAGGCTCGCCGCGTTGCGCACGCTGCTCGGGGACGAGGCCTTTCAGAAACTGCAGGCCGAAGAACGGCCGTGAAGGTCGGCTCAGTCCAGGTGCTGCTCGTGGAGGCGGCGAAGGCGGGCGACGATGTCGGGGTGTTGATCGGCGCGGTTGGTGGTCTCGCCGACGTCCTCGCCAAGGTGCGCCAGGAAGAGCGGGACGCGACCCCGCGAGCGGCCGTCGGCGCCAAAGTCCTGCACGTTGCCCAGGAGCTTCCAGTCCCCTTCACGCACCGCCCACTCGGCATTCGGTCCCTGACCGACCTGCCAGTGGAGCGGGTGCTGGGCGTGCGGGCTGGTAGCGCCGCGGTCCGCGAGGACACGGGCGAGACTGCGGCCGTCCAGGCGAACGGGAGGCGGAGACACGCCCGTCAGTTCGGCGAGGGTCGGGAGGAGATCACAGGCATGGGCGACCTGGTCGC
Organism: Verrucomicrobiales bacterium; assembly: GCA_015075445.1. Classification (GTDB taxonomy): domain Bacteria; phylum Verrucomicrobiota; class Verrucomicrobiia; order Limisphaerales; family J093; genus DSVZ01. Next base: position 31,304 of record JABTUJ010000017.1, on the reverse strand, counting down.
GGACTTCGTTTTGGGGAATCCTGCCCGGCCAGGAGACGATGGCCGGCAGGCGGATGCCGCCCTCGAAGAGGCTGAACTTGGCGCCCCGGTAGGGCCCAGAGCTACCGCCTCCGAAGTGGGCGCGTTCTTCGGTTGAATGGCCGTTGTCGCTGTGGAAGACGATGACGGTCCCCGAACGCAGGCCGAGAGTATCGACCGCCGCGAACAACTGGCCGAGGCGTTCGTCCTGAGCGGCAAGGAAAGCGGCGTAGAGGTTGCGGGGGTAGGGCACGTGCCGGAAGTGTTCCAGCCACTTCGCATCGCCTTGATAGGGGTAGTGTGGGGTGTTGAGGGCGTAGTACAGGAAGAAGGGCCGTTCGCGGTGTTGTTCCATGAACCGGACGGCCTCCTGCACCATGAGGTCGGGGAAGTACTCCCCCGCGTGGAAGACCTCCGTGCCGTTGCGCCAGAGGTCGTGGACGTTTGGGCCGCTCCAGTAGAAGAAGTGCGAGCAGTTGTCGATGCATCCGCCCATGTGACCGAAGGAGTGATCGAAGCCCTGGGCGCGCGGAAGGGTATCCGGCGTGTAGCCCAGATGCCATTTGCCGATGTGAGCGGTGGCATAGCCGGCCGCCCGGAACATTTCGGCCAGGGTGACCTCGGCAGGCGGCAGGGCACCGGCGGCACCCCGCTGCGAGGCGCAGTTGCCGGGGACGCCGGCCCGGACCGGCCAGCGCCCGGTGAGCGTGCCCGCGCGGGAGGGGGAACAGACCGGAGCAGCGGCGTAGAACTGGGTAAACCGCACCCCCTGGGCGGCGAGGGCATCCAGGTGTGGCGTGTGCAGATCGCGCGCGCCGTAACAGCCCAGGTCCACCGAACCTTGATCGTCGGCCAGGATCAGGATCACGTTGGGCCGGACAGTGTCTTGGGCCGCCAGGGGCGTCGCTGCCAACGGTGCCAGGCTCGCCGCCAGGAGGACCGCTTTCAGGGGTAGCAGCCGTTTCTTCCGGGAACGGCTGTGGGGCCATGAAGCCGACGGGGCAACGGGCGGAGGGCGAAGCTCAAAGCTCAAAGGCCAAAGCTCAAGGGAAGTTCCAGGATTCCAAGAGGCCAGACCCGTCCAACGGTGGCTGGCCTGCTTAAACATCTGGAGCACAATGACATTTGCATGACATGCGGTGTCTGGAGCACGCCGGCTTCCAGCGACGCTTTGTGGGATGAAGCCGCAGGCGGGACGCCCGCGCCACAGGTTCAGCGAGAGGGATCGGCGGCTCATCGTTGCGGGAAGGCGGCGGTCAGGTCGAGGGGATCGGCGAGTTCTTGCTGCAGCGTGCGTAGCCGCTGGAACAGGGCCTGGCGGCGGGCAGCGTGCGCGGGGTCGCCGGACAGGTCGCGGGTTTCGCCCGGATCGACGGCCAGATGGTACAGGCGGGCAACTCGGGCCTTCGGGTAGAGGAGGAGCTTCCAGCCGCCGTGGATCACGGCACGCTGCAGATCGAGGTAGGCGCCGTAGATGGCTTCGCGGGCGGCGGGCGAGGCTTCGCCGCGCAGCAGGGGCAGCAGGCTGTGGAACTCGAGGGTGTTGGGCCTGGGGATGTTGGCGAGATCGAGGGCCGTGGCCATGACATCCTGCAGATAGATGGGCGCCGGGATCGTGGCGCCGGCCCGGACGCCGGGTCCGGCCACGACGAACGGCACCCGCAGGCTGTGTTCGTAGAGGTTCTGTTTCCCGAGCAGTCCGTGATGCCCTACCGCCAGGCCTTGGTCGGCGGTGAAAAAGATCCACGTGCGGTCCGCCTGACCCGAGTGATCGAGGGCATCCAGGATGCGCCCGATCTGGGCGTCGAGGTGGGTGATCAGGGCGTAGTACTCCTGCCGGTGAACCTGCACGGCGTGGGAGGTACGCGGGAAGGGCGCCAGCTTCTCGTCGCGCAAGTCCGGTCCACAGCCGATGTCGTTCAGGTAAGGGTAGACCGGGAGGAAGTTGGTGGGCACGGCGATGCGATCGAGGGCGTAACGCTCCACGTAGGCCTGCGGCGACTGGCGGGGATCGTGCGGAGCGTTGAAGGCGACGTAGAGAAAGAAGGGCTGGGCCGGGGAACGCCCGGCTTCGAGGAAGGCGACGGCATCGTCGGCCGTGACCTCGCTCCAGTGTTTTCCGCCCGCCCAGAACCCGCCGAACTTGGGGTCGGACGGACTCCAGGGGTCGGGCTTGTCGGCTGGCGGGCGGAGGTAGCCTTCGGGGGTATCGCCGGGCATGCCGCCGCGGATGTGCCGGGCTTCATGGAAGACCTTGGCGACTTCGGTGTTCACATGCCACTTGCCGGTGAACCCGGTGAAGTAGCCCGCCCTGGCCATGAGCTGCGGCCAGAGCCGGCCTTCCTCGCGCTCGCGGTCAGTGGCCGGGTAGATCGACCGGGCGCGCCACAGCGAACGGCCGGTGACCAACATGGTGCGGGAGGCCACGCAGACGGCGGGGGTCCACGAACCCATGTTGTAGGCGTGGGTGAACGTGGTGCCACGGGCCACGAGACGATCGAGGTGCGGCGTGTCGATGTCCGTGTGGCCGAAGGCGCGGACGGTTTCGAAGGACTGGTCGTCGGTCAACAGGAAGAGGATGTTGGGTGGCGCTGCATCGGCCGTGGTGGCCGGAGCGACGGCAAGGCCAACAATCGCGAGAGCGAGGGCGAGGGATTGCATGAGTGGAGGCCAAGAGGTCAGGGACGGGGACGGGCGGCGAAGCGACCGCTGGGCTTGACGAGATCGTACGCGGGGTTGGGCGTGGGAAAGCGAGCGCCCACCTGTTGCTGCCAGGCGTGGAGCTCCGCCCGCAGGGCATCGGCGCGGGCGAAATCCTGATGGGCAAGGTCGGTGGTTTCGCCGAGGTCGGCGGCGACGTCATAGAGCTCGACGCGCCGGTCTTCGAACCACTCGATGAGCTTCCAGTCGCCGCGTCGGATGGCGGCACCGGGAGCGCCGCCCTGGTTGCCGTAGTGCGGGTAGTGCCAGAAGAGCGGGCGTTCAGGCAGGGGTTCACCGCGAAAGAGCGGAAGGAGGCTCAGGCCGTCGCGGGGTTGATCGGGAGGAAGGGGTACGCCGGTCGCATCCAGGAGTGTGGGGAGGAAGTCCGGGCTGCTGACGGGCGTCCCGAGCACGCGGCCGGGTGGGACCACGCCGGGCCAGCGAACGATGAGAGGGACGCGGATGCCGCCTTCGTACAGCCAGCCCTTGCCGGCGCGGAGGGGCCGGTTCGAAGTGGGCCAGCCTTCGCTGGTGGAGAGACCGCCGTTGTCGCTGGTAAACAGGACCAGCGTGCGTTCGCGGAGGCCGAGCGTGTCGAGTTGGGCGAGGACCTTGCCGACGGCGAGGTCCATGGCCTCGATCATGCCGGCATAGATCGCGTGGTCCTGCGCGAGCCGGACGTCGCGGGTGTGTTCGCGGCCCCAGGCGGGTGTGGGAGGGGGGCTGAGGGAACGGCGCTTGGCCTCGTACTTCTGGCGGAGATCCTCGCGGGCCATCAGCGGGGTGTGGACGGAGTAGAAGGCGAGGTAGGCGAGAAAGGGACGGTCGCGATGGGCGGCGATGAACTGGACGGTCTCGGTGGCCAACCGGTCGGGGAGATGCTCGCCGGGGGGACCGTCGCTGAGGCGCGGGTTGCCGTAGGGCGAGAAGTACTGCTTGCCGCCGTAAGGCCCGCCGCGGTCGATGCCGCCGCGGTTGAGGTCGAAGCCCTGGTTTTCCGGCCACCAACCCTCCGGGCCGAGGTGCCATTTCCCGGCGAAGAAGGTGGCGTAGCCGGAGGCTTTGAGCGCCTCGGCAAGGGTCACGGTCTCCAGGGCGAGACGGTCTTGCTGCGGGGCGGGGAGCAGGGTGGTGTTGCGGTTCCAGCGCTCCGGGCTGGGGGCGCCGAGGTAGTCCGTGATACCCGTGCGCTGGGGCCATTGGCCGGTGAGCAGGCTGGCGCGGGTAGGAGAGCAGACGGGACACGCCGCGTAGGCGTCGGTGAACCGGGCGCCATCGCGCGCCAGGGCATCGAGGTGCGGGGTCTCGTAGAAGGTGCTGCCGTAACAGCCGAGGTCCCGCTGGCCGAGGTCGTCCGCCAGGAAGAACAGGACGTTCGGTCGCGACGCGGCATGGGCGGGGAGCGAAGCGAGGGCACCGGTCCCGAGGAGGGCGGCCGCCAGGCAACAGGTCAGACGGGTCATGTCAGGGGGTGGCAGCGTGTTGCGCGAAGGCCGCCGCCAGGCGTTGCCAGCGGGCTTCGAGCTCGCGCACGCGCTCGGGTTGTTCGGCAGCCAGGTTGTGGGATTCGCCGCGATCGCTGCGCAGGTTGTAGAGCTCCCAGGATTCGTGGTTCGGGGCGACGAGCTTCCAGTCGCCGACGCGGATGGCGCGGTGGTCGTCGTGGCAAAACCACAGTTCGTCGTGCAAGGGTCCCGCGTCCCGGGTGAAGACCGGGGTGAGGCTGCGTCCGGGTGAGGGAGGAGCGGCGGGTTTGTCGGTGGTGGGAGGGCAAGGCTCGGCGCCGGCCAGTTCCAGCAGGGTGGGCACGATGTCAATGAGGTGTGCGGGGGTATGGCGCAGCTCGCCACGGGCCTGGATCCCCTGAGGCCAATGCGCGATGAAGGGAGTGGCAATGCCGCCTTCGTGCACCCAGGTCTTGTGGCGGCGGAAGGGGGTGTTGGCCAGGCTTGAGAAACCGGGTCCCAGGCACAGGAAGGTCGGCCCTGAGCCCGCCGGGGCCTGCGGATCGTGCCGATCCCCACGCACCATGATTTCGGCGCTGGCCCCGTTGTCGGAGGCGAAGAGGATGAGAGTATTGGTGAAGGCGTTCATCGCCTTCAGTTGGGCGAGGACCCGCCCGATTTCGCGGTCCATGCGATCCACCATGGCGGCGTGAATGGCCATCTTGGTGGCCTGGAACTCCCGTTGCTGCGGCGTGAGTGTTTCCCAGGGCAGCGGCCGGAAGACCTCGCCGTCGCCCAGCGTTTCGAGATGGGCGGGGAAGTGGTAGGGCGGGCCGAGTTCGCGTTCGATGGCGGCCGGGGGACCCGAGAGCAGACCGAGACGTTTCAGGCGCTCGGCGCGTTCCGTCCGCAGGACTTCCCAGCCCGCCAGGTAGCGGGCGCGGTAGCGGTCGATGTCCGGCTGAGGCGCGTGGAGGGGAAAGTGGGGCGAAGTGAAGGTGAGGTGGTGGAAGAAGGGTTGGCCCGGGTGATCGCGGGCATGTTCGCGCAGACACTCGATGGCGTGGCTGGCGATGAAGGTGGTGGCGTAGTAATCCGTACCGGGTTCGACGGGCGGCTGGCGTTGGTCGTCGCGGGTGTGTTGCTTCGGGTAGAAATAGCGGTCGTGGTCGTCCAGCGTGTAGGCGCGGTCGAAGCCGTTGGCCAACGGTGGGCCATCCAGGTGCCACTTGCCGGAGTGATACGACCGATAGCCCAGCGGCTTGAGCAAGGCGGGGAGCAGCGGGGCCCAGGCGGGACGCTTGCCCTGACCCGACTGTCCCTTCGCCTGGTAGGGGGCGTCGCGACGCACCTGTTGGGGGTAGTAACCGGTCAGCAGCGCGGCCCGCGAAGGCCAGCAGCGAGCGGTGTTGTAGAACTGGGTGAAGCGCAAGCCACTGCGGGCGAGGGCGTCCAGGTTCGGGGTGGCAATCTCGCCGCCGTAACAGCCGAGGTCCGAGTAACCCAGGTCATCCGCAAGGATGAAGAGCACGTTGGGGCGTGGGGCAACCTGGGTGCTCCCGAGAACCGATCCGGCCAGCAGAGTAACGACGAGCAGCCACGCGGGGTTCATGGGTCGACAGGCTAGTCGTCGGCGACCGGGGGAGCAAGCGGATCGGCACGGCCTGACGGGGCCGATGTCACGGGATTGCGGTGTGAACCTGCCTGGCCGATTTGCAGAAGCACCCACGCGGATTACCCTGCGTTCCTCGAGTCTTATCCCGAAGGCCAAACGGAGTGTCCCTGGAGGCGAACGATGGTAACTCGGTCAATCCGAACATCTGCGGTCAACGGGTGGGAAGCGCGGGAACGTGATCTGCCTCCCGGCAGGAGGCGGCGGATGGGACTGCTTGTGGGTCTGGCGGCGCTGGCCGTCTTCGCGAGCGTAGCGGATGACGACGATGATGTTCCACCGTTCGACCCTGGGATCGGTTTCGAAGGGATCCTCCCCAACCCACCGCTGCCATCGTACTTGATCGCCGATCAGCGAACGAGTCCCCACGGTGTGCGGCAGGTGTTCAATACGCCCGCCACCCTCATGGGCCAGTCCTTCCGCCCGACGCAGCCGACGGTGGACTGGGTGGCTTTCGTGTTCCAGAACCACACCCAACCCAACACCACCCCGGGCCCCGGCGTGCTGCGCGTGAGCCTCTTCACGTCGCTCGAGACAACCCAGGGTGCGTTGAGCGGGTTGCTGGCCGAGAGCGAGACAGTCGCGATTCCCTCGAATACGACGGCCTGGTTGATCTTCAGCTTCCCCCAATCCGTCCCCGTCACGCCGGGAGCCACCTATTACTGTCGCGTCGAGCATGTGAGTGGTTACCCGGCGTGGGTGGGAGGGCGGCTGCATGACTTTTATGCAGGCGGGCGGGCCTTTGGGTACCTGCCGAACCCCTTTGGCGGGCCGATACAGAACTTGAACTGGGGTCAGTACGATCTGGTGTTCGCGACCGGGACCGGACGAGGGAAGACCGGCGTCACCGTGGGCGAGTACCTTCAGTGGGGCCTGTCGCGCGGGTTGAGGGACTATGACGAGTGGGGGGACGCGGACGAGGACGGCGAACCGTTGTTCATCGAGTATTTGCGGGACGCGGACCCGAGGGGCGCCGGTGGGTCGGCCAAGTCGCGCTGGCACGTCGTCGAGGCCGACGGCGCCCGGTACCTCGCCTGGACGGTGGCCACACCGGCGCGGTTCGACTACCGCTCCACCGCTGCAGGGTCTATTCGCGGAGGGACGGATGCCGCCGCGGACGTTTTCGCGCCGGCGTTGGACGTTCAGGGATCTCGTCTGCCAGGGTTCGGTCTGCTCGAGGTAGTGCCCGCCCTCGACGAAGGACTGCCCGCGATTTCTCCCGCTCATCGTTATCGCACCTTCCGCCTCAATGAACCGGTGGCGTCGCGGCCGAGTGCTTTCATCCTCAACTGCGTGATGCTCGGCGAGGACTGACTCCTCCCCGGTGCCCCGGGACCGGGGCAATGGCAGACCGGCGCGGACCGGCGCCACGCGGCAGAACGAAGCGGCCGCCTGGGATTCCCGGCGGCCGCAGTCTGCTTCCTAAGCGCGTCGTTCCGTTACGGACCCGCAGCCGGTAAAAGCTGCTGGCTGCCGTCGACGGCAGGGTCACCGAATTGTTGGCCACGCCGGGGACAGGCGTCCAGGTGGCGGCCGGGACGCGCTCGCTCGTTTCCAGGGTGAACCCGGTTACGCTGGCGGGCCACGACAAGGTCACGTTGCCGCCGTCACGCGTCACCGACAGGGTCGGGCGATCGGGCGGTTCGACGACCTGGGCCGTGCCGAGGAACTTGATTTCCCCGAGCCCGACGCGGTCGCCGGTACCGGCACCACCGAAGCCGCGGCCGCCGCCGTTGTTGGTCATGGTGATGCGGACGGCGTTGGCGGAGTGTTTCTGCATAAACCCGAGCGCTTCGGCGTTGCCGCCCAGGAGGGCGCTGGTCTGGACATTCTCGCTGCCGGCGAACGTCGCGCCGCCGTCGGCGGAGAACTCGACGGTGAAGTCGGTGGCCTCGTTGTTGTTGCCGCCGTAGCCCCAGACCACCAGGTGGCTCAGGTCGAAGAGGCCGCCCAGGGTGAGGTCGAACTGCGGCGCGGGATGGCCGGCCGTGAAGTAGTTGGGGTTCGCGGCCGTCGCGGTCACCCAGGTATTGCCGCTGGCCGTGTGGCTGGTCGTGGCGAAGTTGCTGGCATCCGGCGGAGTCGAGAAACCCGAGTTGTTGATGAGGTTGGCAACCGGGAATCCGCCGAGTGTATCGCCCGCCTTCTGGGTGATGCCCGAAGGGCTGATGAGGGACACGGCCCGGCCGAGGAACTTGATTTCGCCCAAGCCGACGCGGTCACCGGTGCCGGCGCCGCCGAAGCCGCGGCCGCCACCGTTGTTGGTCATGGTGATGCGGACGGCGTTGGCGGTGTGTTTCTGCGTGAACTCGAGCGCTTCGGAGTTCCCGCCCAGGAGGGCGCTGGTCTGGACGTTCTCGCTGCCGCCGAAGGTGACGCCGCCGTCGGTGGAGAACTCGACGGTGAAGTCGGTGCCCTCGTTGTTGTTGCCGCCATAGCCCCAGACGACCAGATGGCTCAGGTCGAAGAGGCTGCCCAAGGTGAGGTCGAACTGCGGGGCGGGATGGCCGGCCGTGAAGTAGTTGGGGTTCGCGGCCGTCGCGGTCACCCAGGTGTTGCCGGAAGCCGTGTGGCTGGTCGTGTCGTAATTCCCGGCATCCGGCGGGGTCGAGAAACCGGAGTTGTTGATGAGGTTGGCGACTGGGAATCCGCCGAGTGTGTCGCCCGCCTTCTGCGTGATGCCTGAAGGGGTGATGAGCTGCACACCGCCCGCCGCTTCGGCCACCACAAACGTCCACTCGTGGGTGAAGTTCTTCCCGGTGTTGTCGGCATAGACCAAAGTGACTGTGTTGGCGGACCCGGCGGCAAGCGCCGTGGGAGGCACCAGCGTGGCGGTGATGATGCCGTCGGTCTTGGTGGCGCTGGTGGGCGCCGCGGCGGGACCGTTGAGGCCGAGTTGAACGGAGGTTTCGGCCACCGTCGTTTCGCCGTCAGTGATCTCGACGGTGATCGCGGCATCGGCGCGCGCCGCCGTCTCGCCGGGGATGGGGGAGACCGCGGACACATACGCCGGGTTCGGCCCGGCGCGGTAGGCGAGGACGGCGCCCGGTGTGGCGGTATCGTTGATCAGCACCCGCGTGCCGTCTTCCAGGACCGTGAACCATTCGAGCGACGCCGGGCCCGTGCCGTTCTCCCAGATGAGGCGGAACGGGTAGATGCCGACCTGGGGCACGTAGATCCGCAGGATGGAATCCGCCGCCAGACGGTCGCCGTCGTATTCGCCCAGCACCACGGAGAGCCGGTCGCGGGCGTTGAGCCCCGTGGTCAGCCGGAAGCCGTCGTCGCTGTTCACGCCGAGCCTGTAGAAGCCCACCTGCGGAAACTCGAGGAAGGTGAGGACCTCGAGCGCCGCGTTGTCCTCATTCTCGAGGGTCGGGCCAGGGATGCCGATGACCGAGAACGGGAAGTCATTGAAGAAGTTCGCGGTCTGCCCCGCTTCGTTCTTGAAGTCGACCACGCTGTCCCAGGCGAAGTAACCACCGACGGCCCCGGTCAGGTTGGCGAGGTTGGGTCCGTGCACCCCGGCCAACTGTTCTTCGGTCCACTTGAGGCTGTTGGGCTGGCCGGCCGCGACCTGGTGCGGTCGGATCCGGAAGCCGGGCTGGGTCTTGTTCACCGAGCCGGCGGCCGTGAGGAAATCCGCTGGCAGGAGCGTGTAGGACCGGACGCGGAAGGAACGGGCGTCGCTGTAGGATTGACCGGCGGTGTCGCGATAGGCGATCTCGATGCCGTAGACGCCGGCGGGAAAGGGGTTGTCGAGGGGACGCTGGTACTCGACGAGCGTGTTGCCCGGTTTGGTGACGGAGGTGGGCGTGAGGTCGGCGCCGTTGACCTTGAGGCTCAGCGTGGCGGGGTCGAGCGTGGCGGGGAAGTTGTCGGAGATCTCGAGGGTGAAGCCGAACGGGCCACCGGTGCTTGACACGATGTACGGTCCGGTGACGGGCGGGATCTCGAGGTCGCTGACCAGAAATCCCCACACGGGAACCTCGAACACGCGCACCTGATCGATGGTGATGTTGGCGTGGGAACCGAAGCTCGTGGCCGTCGAGCGAATGGCGCCCAGCGTGATGCCGGCAGGCGGATTCTGTCCGCCGCCGACGGGGGCTTCATCGTAGCCGTCCACGTACAGGCGACCGCCGTTGTCGAACACGACCGCGAGGTGCGTCCAGCGACCGAGGTGCGCTTCGGTTTCACCCACGTTGATGGCGATGCCAGGGGCGTGGGTGCCGAACACGATCCGGCCGTCGCGGGCGAAGGTCTGCAGGATGATCGAGCCCGCGTTGATGTCGCCGATGTGCATGATCGCGACCTCGGGCTGGTTGTCCGGGTCGGGCAAGGCATCGAACTTCACCCAGCAACTGAAGCCCCACTGGCCGGACTCGATCGGGTCGAAATTAAAATCCGTGCCATAGGACTGAGGGGCGAGACCGGGGCCGTTGGTGAGGCGGATGGCATGGGTCGAGCCAATGGCTGCGTAGCCGGGGACGTACTGCGGCGCTCCCCGTCGGGTCAGGTGCTGATCGCCGAGTTGGGCGCGCGTCGGATCGGTGGCGGGTCCGCCGAGGGTGTTGGGGGAATCATCCTCGCCGAGGCGGTAGTCGAGCACCGGGGTGATTTCGGCCTGGCCGACGGCCACGCCGCCCCAGCAACCGAGCAGGAGCGCCAGCAAGCGCAGGTGGGAGTAACGACTTGGGTTCATAAGGATTAGATGTTGGCGGGGCAGCATGGTCGGCGTGGGCACCTGGTGCAAGGTGAAACGCGCGGCGAGAAACGCCCGATCGGCCCGGGTGCCCGAGAGATGACTCGGAGAAGCCGACCGACCTTGATCCGGGAGGGTCTTGCACCAAGACGGCCAGGTACCGCCGCTCGCCTGCGGGTCCACCCTGCCCGCGATGCTCCGTTGTCTTCGTCACCTTCTGCGAGAACCGGCCTCGCGGCGGTGAAATCCCGAGGGATGAACAGGGCGGACCCCCGATTCACAGAAGGAAACGAAGGGAGCGAAGACGACGACGACGGGCACGCCGGGCCACAGCCAGCGGTCGTCCGAGGGAGGATTCTGTCTTGCGGCCAAACGTCGGGGGCAGCCTCACGCCGGTTGACGGGGCTCCGGGCGGTGGCGAAGCTGGGCAGGCTTTCGCCGGACCTCCCGCAGTGAACCGGTCGCGAGGCGTACGGCCAGACCATGCATGTTTGAACTTGTCTCACCTTTTCCGCCGGCGGGCGACCAGCCCCAAGCCATCGAGAAGTTGACCGCTGCTCTCCGGCAGGGGGTCCGCCACCAGACCCTCGTCGGCGTCACCGGGTCGGGTAAGACGTTCACGCTGGCCAACGTGATCGCCCAGGTGAACCGGCCCACCCTCGTGCTCTCGCACAACAAGACGCTGGCCGCCCAGCTCTACGCCGAGTTCAAGGGCTTCTTCCCGCGCAACGCCGTCGAGTACTTCGTCAGCTACTTCGACTATTACCAGCCCGAGGCGTACATCCCGCGCACCGACACGTTCATCGAGAAGGACTCGAGCCGGAACGACGATATCGAACGACTGCGGCTCTCCACCATGAGCTCGCTGTTCGCCCGCCGCGACGTCGTGGTGGTGGCCAGCGTCTCCTGCATCTACGGCATCGGCAGTCGGGAGGATTACGAGGAGATGGTGGTGCACCTGCGCGTCGGCCAGGAAATGAGCCGCGAACCGCTCCTGCACCGCCTCGTGGAACTCCAGTACAACCGCAACGACGTGGCCTTCGAACGCGGCCAGTTCCGGGTGCGCGGTGACACCCTCGAACTCTGCCCCGCATACACCGAGGACGCCCTGCGGATCGAGTTCTTCGGCGACCAGATCGAGCGGCTGACCCGCTTTGACCCGTTGACCGGGCACCCGCTCGAGGACCTCGCCGCCGTGACGGTGTATCCGGGAAAGCAGTTCGTCACCCCGCCCGACAAGATCAAACGCGCCGTCCTCTCCATCCGCGGGGAACTCACCGAGCGCATCGCCTGGTTCGAGGCCCGCGGCAAGCTGCTCGAGGCGCAGCGGATCAAGATGCGCACCGAGTACGACCTCGAGATGATGGAGGAGATGGGGTTCTGCTCGGGGATCGAGAATTACTCGCGGCACATCGGCCAGCGTCCGCCTGGCTCGCGCCCCTGCACGCTGCTGGACTTCCTGCCGTCCGACTACGTGCTGGTCATCGACGAATCGCACGCCACCGTGCCCCAGATCGGGGGAATGTCGGCCGGGGACCTCGCGCGCAAGCAGGTGCTGGTGAACTACGGCTTCCGGCTGCCCAGCGCCCTGGACAATCGCCCGCTCAAGTTCGAGGAGTTCCAGTCGCTGCAGGGACAAACGATCTACGCGAGCGCGACCCCCAGCCCCCAGGAACTGGCGTGGTCAGGAGAGCACCAGGTCGAGCTCATCGTCCGGCCCACCGGGTTGGTGGATCCCCCGGTCCGGGTCAAGCCGTTGCGCGGACAGATCGACGACCTCATCGAGGAGGCCCGCCGGCGCGTCGAGCGCAAGGAGCGGGTGCTGGTGACGACGCTGACAAAGCGCACGTCGGAGGAGCTGACGGACTACCTGCGCGACATCGGCATCAACGTGCGCTACCTGCACAGCGAGATCGACGCCATCGAGCGCGTCGAGATCCTGCGGGCCCTGCGGCAGGGGGACTGTGACGTACTCGTGGGCATCAACCTGCTGCGGGAAGGGCTCGATCTGCCCGAGGTGTCGCTGGTGGCCATTCTGGATGCCGACAAGGAAGGTTACCTGCGTTCGACCACGAGTCTCATCCAGACCGCCGGCCGGGCCGCCCGCCATTTGAACGGCGAGGTGATCCTGTATGCCGACGTGCGGACGCAGAGCATCCAGAAGTTCCTCGCCATCTCGGACTATCGCCGCGAGAAGCAGCTTGCCTATAACCGCGAACACGGCATCACCCCGCGCAGCGTCACCCGCGCCGTCGAGGCGAGCCTGGTCGTGCGGCAGGCGGGCCAGTCCGCGGCGGCCCACGCCCTCAAAGACGCCGTAGGGAACTTCGACGTGGTCGAGACGCTGCGCGAGCTCGAGGCGGAGATGCTCGAAGCGGCGAACCAGCTCGAGTTCGAGAAGGCGGCGCTGCTGCGGGATCAGATTCGCGAACTGCAGCGCCACCGGGAGGGCGCCGGGGGTGGGCAGGGCGGAACGACAACGGTGGTGCGACCGGCGGCCGGGCCGGGGAAGTACCCGCGGGGCCGGGCGGGCCGGGCGCGTTCCCCAGGGGTCAGTCAATAGTATTGTGCTTTTTTCCGAAAGACAGCCGCCCCCTCGATCGCCGGAGCTGTTGCGTAGTAGGAAGTTGTGAAATCGCTCTGGAGTCTCCCAGGGACGACTTCAGGCCCGACGCTGTGCTTTTCGGGCAGGCTCGGGCGGCGAACCCGCTTCACTTCAAAGCCGTTCCGCCAACGCAGCCCGGCTGGCCTCGAACACATCGCGGTGGAGCGAGCCACCACGGGCGTCCATGGTGACCACGGCCGGGAAGCGTTCGACCTCGAGCTCCCAGATGGCTTCGGGAGAGCCGAACTCCTCGAGGAAGTAGACGTTGCGCACGGCGGTGATGCACTCCGCCAGGACTTGGGCGGCGCCCCCCACGGCGTGGAGGTAGGCGCAGCCGTGCGCCTGGCAGGCGGCCAGGGTGCGCTCGCCCATGCCCCCCTTGCCGATCACCCCGCGGAGCCCGAACTGCTCGATGATGCGGGCCTGATAGGGTTCTTCACGGGTGGACGTGGTGGGCCCGGCGGCAACCACCTTCCATCGGCCGGCCTCGTCCTTGATCACGACCGGACCACAGTGGTAGAGGATGCCGCCGCGGAGATCCAAACCCGCGGGGAGTGCGCCGCCCTTGGCAAGGTATTTGTGGACGGCGTCGCGACCGGTGAACAGGGTTCCCGTGACCTCGACAGGATCGCCGACCTTCAGGGCGCGGATCTGGGCGTCGGAAATGGGAGGGGTGAGCGTGGTCATGGCGGTCGCGGGTCAGTAAAGCCAGTCTTGGAGGTGGCCCTGGGCGTCGAGGGTCACGCCCAAACGTCGGTAGGCCCAGCACATGTAACTGATGCTGACGAAATAGGAGGCGGGCACACGGTTGGCGGTGCCGATCTTGACTCCGAGCAAGGTGGTTTTGCCGCCGAAGCCCATGGGCCCGATGCCCAGATCATTGGCCGTGTTGAGAATGTCCTGCTCGAGGGCGTCCAACTCCGGCACCGGGTTGCGGTCGTCAAGCGTGCGTAGGAGCTGCTGTTTCGAGAACTCGTACCCGGTGGCGCGGTCGCCCCCGATGCAGACGCCGAGCACGCCCGGTCCGCACCCTTTGCCCTGGGCTTGGAGGACGGCATCGAGGATCGCCTTGCGGCAGCCGGCGAGGTCGCGATCCGCGCCCAGGGCCTCATCGGGAAGGGAGTACTGGGCGCCCACGTTCTCGCAGCCCCCGCCCTTGAGCATCAGGCGGACGTGCACGTCGGCGCCGGGATGGGCGTGGAAGTGGAAGGTCGGCGCGCCGGGACCGATGTTGGTGCCATAATTCTTGCCGGTGAGGGCATCGACGGAGTTCTGGCGGAGGTAGCCCTTGCGGGTGGCTTGACGGACGGCCTCGCGGGCGGTCTCGGCGAACGCGATCTGGTCGAAGCCGACCGGGCAATCCACGTAGAAGAGCACGCTGCCGGTGTCCTGGCAGATCGGCTGGGACTTCTTCCGGGCAAGTTCGATGTTGCGCTGGATGAGCTCCATCGCGGAGGCGGCGATCGTGCCCGCCTTCTCGCGTTCCAGGGCGACCAGGATCGTCCGCTGAACGTCGTCGGGGATCTCGGCGGACGTGCGGCGGATGAGTTCGAGAAGGGAAGCCTGCAAGCCAGTCATTGACCGCGACACTAGAGAGCGACTCCGAGGGTGTCAAACCGGCAGGGCCGGCGGGGCCTTCTCGACGGGCCTCACGGGACGAGGGCGCAGTGCGTGAACGTGATTGTGCCGTCTTTCAGTCCCTGGCAGCGGCCGGTGAGGGTGGCGTTCTGCCCGGTCTCCAGCAGGACCTCCTCGCGTCCGTTGTTGTGGCGCGCGGTCAACTGCCGACCGTCGCGGGTGAGGAAGACGCTTCGGTAGCGGTCCACATAGTTGAAGCGGCACCGCACGGTGAGGCTCGGGTCCGGTGAAGCCAACAACACCACGAATTCGCGGGCGACCATGCTGCGGCTGAAGCGCTCGACCTGACCGAGGATGCGGAAGCTCTGGTCGGTGTAGCGGTTGGCTGCGGTGGCTGGTTCGGCGGTGAAGTGCCCCACGAGTTCGTCGACCTCGACCTGCGTGTCGGCGGTCAGCGGGGGGCGATCGGCAATAGGCGTGACCGGCTTGCGGGCGGGGCGTGGGGTCGGGGCCGGGGAGGTGGCGCGCTGCTGTTCGCGCCGGAGTTGTTCGTTGTCCCGCTGGAGCTGGTCGCGCTCCCGCTCGGCCCGCTCCAACTCGCGGCGGAGCCGTTCGATCTCCTCGTTCTTCTGGCGGAGGGCATCAGGATCGGCGGCCGGTTCGGCCGCGTGGAGTGAGGGGGCGGCGGGAACCGCCCCCGTGCAGGCCAGGGACAGGAGGATCGGAAGCAGCCAGGGAGAGTGCATAGGCTGCGAGGAGTCCAACGGGCCGGGCAGTTGCCGTCAAGGGGCGAAGCGCCTGGCTTGGGGTCAGATCTCAACATTTAACAATTCCCCGTCGGGCGGCGCCGTTGACCGGGAACCTCCCACGCGGGCGGGGGCGAGAGCGAGCGCTAGGGTGTTCGGGTAGGCCGGGAGAAGGTCCGGGCTCGTTAAGTATTAAATTAAGGGCTGACCCCTGGGGTTTGTTCCCGATTGCGCGCGGGGGGCGGGGGTGTAAACACGCCGCATGCTGAATTACATCTGGCTCGGGCTCGTGCTCGCCGCCGTGGTTCTCGGCGGGTTGAGTGACCGGCTGAAGGAGGTGACGGACGCGAGTTTCAACGCGGCCAAGACCGCCGTGCTGGAGATCGCACTGCCCCTGATCGGCATCACGGCGCTGTGGCTGGGGGTGATGCGGTTGGCGGAGCGCGCGGGCATGGTCCAGAGCCTCGCGCGCCTGCTGCAGCCGGTGCTGCGCTGGCTGTTTCCTGATGTCCCCGCCGGGCACCCGGCCATGGGCTCAATGCTCATGAACCTCTCGGCGAACATGATCGGGCTCACCAACGCCGCCACTCCGCTCGGCCTCCGGGCCATGAACGACCTCGAGAAGCTCAATCGGCATCCCGGGACCGCCACCAACGCGATGTGCACGTTTCTCGCCCTCAACACCGGGTCGGTCCAACTCCTCCCTACCACCGCGATCGGCATCATGGCCGCCGCGGGCTCGCTCCATCCGACCGCCATCGTCGGCACCGCCCTGCTCGCGACGATGGCGTCCAGCGCGGCCGGCCTGATCGCGGTGAAGTCGCTCGAGCGCCTGCGCGGCTACCGCCTCCCCCCCCCCCCTGCCCCGCTGCCCGACGCCCGGCACGACGAGGACGACGTCGACGTCGTCGCCCCGCCACCCGCCATCCGCGGAGCGGGGATTGTCCTCGTCGCCCTGCTGATCTTGTTCGTCTGGCTGCTCTGGCGGCTGCTCAGCGGGGCACCGGCCGAAGGCGTTTCCGGAGGTGCTTTCGTGCAGTTCATGAACGCGGTGTCGCTGCTCGCGATCCCCTTCTTTCTCGCGTTCTTTCCGCTGTACGCCGCGCTGCGGCGGGTGCCGGTTTACGAGGAATTCGTCGAGGGTGCGAAGGAGGGGTTTCAGGTGGCGGTGCGCATCATACCGTACCTGGTCGCGATGCTGGTGGCGGTGGGGATGTTCCGGGCGGCGGGCGGGATCGACCTGCTGGCGAAAGGGCTGCGGCCGATGCTCGACTTGGTGGGATTTCCGACCGAACTGCTGCCCATGACGCTGATGCGGCCGCTGAGCGGCAGCGCGACGATTGGCCTGTTCACCGAACTGGTGAGTGTGCATGGGCCGGACAGCCTGGTGAGCCGGATGGGGGGGACGATCCTCGGGAGCACGGAGACCACGCTCTACGTGGTGGCGGTCTATTTCGGCGCGGTGGGCATCCAACGCACGCGGCATGCCGTGCCGGCCGGACTGATTGCGGACCTGGCGGGGGTCATCGCGTCGGTCGCCGTCTGCTGGGCCGTGTTTGGCCGGGCGGGGTGAGGCCTTCGCAACGGAGGTAAATGGCCTTAAGGTAATGCGCCTCCGGGAACGTGGCCAGGTGGTCAGGCGGATGACCGGTGGTCTCGAGTTCGGTAAACCGCCTGCCCGTCCCGCGCAGGGCAGTGCGAACAGTGCCGAAGAATTCGTCGGCAGACACGTGAGCGGAGCAGGAGGCGGCCAGGAGGACACCCCCGGGCGCGAGCCAGCGGAGGCTGCTGGCGACGAGGCGGCCGTAGGCCTGAATGGCGCCCGGACGCTCGGACTCGCGGCGGGCGAGCGAAGGCGGGTCAAGGACGATCAGGTCGAACAGCCGCGAGGGGTGCTGAGCCAGCCAGGCGAAGGCGTCGGCCTGGACGCGTTCGTGGTGACAGGCCGCCACGGTGGGCAGGTGCCGGTTGAGGGCGAGGTTGCGAGCGGCGCTTTCGAGGGCGTGCGGGCTGAGGTCCAGGTCGGTGGTTGAGGTCGCCCCGCCCCGGGCGGCGTAGACCGAGAAGGCGCCCGAGAAGCTGAAGACATTGAGCACCGCCCGACCTCGCGCGAGGGTGCCGATGCGGAGGCGGTTCTCGCGCTGGTCGAGGAAGAACCCTGTCTTTTGCCCGCGTCGCACGTCGGCTTCGAAGGTCAGACCGGTTTCGAGGAAGCGGACGTTGGGGGCGGAATCGCGTCCGGAAAGGACCTGACCGTCGGTGAGGCCGAACCGCTCGCGTGCCAGGGTCTGGAGGTTGCGGCTGAGCCGGAGCACGAATGTCTCAAGCTCGGGCAGTTCGGCGTGCAGGAGCGGCAGGACGGCGTCGGCAGGCGGGGCATCGTCGAGCCCGAGGCGGGGCAGCCAGGCGGCCGTGTAGATCTTGAGGACACCAGTGGCCGCGTAGCGGTCGAGGACCAGACCTGGCCAGCGGTCGTTTTCGCCGTGGATCAACCGGTAACCCGTCGTTTGAGCGTCGAAGAGGCCGGCGCGCCGCTCGAGCGCCGTGCGGAGGCGAGTCCGCCACCAGGGCGCGTCCAGCGTCTGGGGTTTTCCCGCGTGCAACACCCGGACCCGCAAGGGGGAGTCGGGATCGAACAGGCCGATGGCCAGGAAGCGGTCGTGACGGTCGAAGATGACGGCGAGTTCGCCGAGGCGACCGGGTCGGTTCGACCCGCGCACGCTGTCGGCAAACAGCCAGGGATGCCCGGTGCGGAGGCGGGATTCCGCGGCGGCGGTGACGCGCAACCGCAGCGTGACGGGCGCGGTTGGGACGGAGTTCACCAACGCCGGTGTTTGAGCCGCGTGAACTCTTCGAGCAACTGGGCGCGGTCCGCCTCGCGGTAGCGGTTCGGCAGGTAGCGCCGGTCGGAGCAGGCGAGCACGGCGGCGAGTTCCTGCAGCGCGAGCAATTGCGGATCGAGGGGGTCGATGAAGGAGTGGACGGCTTCCTCGAGATCGCCCTTCTGCACATCTTGATCCCGGCTGGCGAGCACGGCGCGTTCCTTGGCGCGGGTGAGGATGGCTTCGACGTCGCTGCCGGTGAGGGGCTGGGTGCCGAGCTGTTCGCGGATGAACGCCTGAACGGGGTCGGTGAGGGTGATGCCCTTGACGCGGGCCACGACGGTGAAGAGCTCGGCAACGTCCTCCGGACCCTGGGCGGGGAACAGCGGGAGACAGAGGCCGAAGCGGCCCTGGCGTTTCATATCGATGGCCAGGAGGTCGGGGCGGGACGTCATGGCGACCCAGACCTCGCGTCCGCGGAGGGTCGAGTCGCCGATGTGCGCGGCGAAGGCGGCGAAGACGCGGCCGGAGACGCCGCTGTCGCCTTCGGCCTCGCGGGTGCCGAAGACGGCGTCGGCCTCGTCGACGACAACGATGACCGGGCCGAGGGCGCGGATGGTCATGAGGATGCGCGACTGCTGGCGTTCGGTGTCGCCGACCCATTTCGAGCGGAAATCGCCCATTTCGAGAACGGGCAGGCCGCATTCGCTGGCGAAGCAATCGATGAGGAAGGACTTGCCGACGCCGACGCGGCCCGGGACGAGGATGCCGCGTTCGAGGACGTCGCCTTTGTGATTGCGGATGAGCCAGGCGAGCTCGCGCAGCTTCTGTTTGGCGGCGGCGTGGGTGGCGACGCGGTCGAGGGTGACCCCGGGCCTGGGATCCTTGAAGCGGACGAGGCCCTGGCAGTACTCCTCGATGAGGCGTTTCTTGCTGGCAGCGACGTTGTCGAGGGTGACGCGCGCGCCGTTACGGACGGTTTCGGCGAGGAAATGTTGGAGGCGCAGGAGGTTCAAGCCGGCGGTGCGGGCAGCCAAATCCGGGGCGGCGAGGTCGATCCACTCGCGCAGCGGGCGGCGGTCGGCCAGGTGTTCGGGACCGCCGGATTCGAGGAAGCGGAGGCGTTCGTCGGTGTCGGGCAGTTCGATGCGCACCTGGGCGACGTGAGGGTTTTGGAGCAGGCTGGCGTGCAGGGCGCTGGCGGACTCGGTGACGAGGAGGATGCCCACATCCAGGTGCGCCAACTCGGGGGCGGCGGCCCACTTGAGGAAGGTGACCAGGTTGATGCGCTCTTCGTTCGAGGACCCGGCCTCCTCCTGGGCGGGCACGAGCTTTTCGGGGAAGTCGAGGATGAGCGTCACGCCTTTCCATTGGCCGGGGTCGTCGGCGATCTTGAGGAAGAACCGACGCAACAGCGGGGTGAGCCGCACGAACTCGCGCGGGGGGCCGGTCTGGCGGTAGTTGGTGTGTTCGACCTGGTCGAAGACCTCGAGCCATTCAAAGAAGCGGCGCTGCATCTCCGGCGAACCGAAGGTGAGGCCGTCGGCGATATCGTAGAACAGGAGGCAGCCGCGTTCGGCAAAGAGGCGTCGGGCGAGGAACGTCTTGAGCGGCACGTAAGCCGGGCCGGCGGGTTCCTGGACGGGGTAGAGGTCGAAGATGTTTCCGTGGAGGACGAACAGGGAGTAGGTGCCGGCGTTCCAGCGGCGGGCGAGTTCGAGGGCCCAGCCGCGGAGGGGGAGGCGGGAGGGCGGGGTCGGGGAAGGCACCGCATTGTCCGTCTCCGTCGGGGGTGGAACAGGAGGCGGGGGAACCGAGGGGGTTGGGACGGCGCGGCGGGCAGGCGTTCGTTTGGGCATGGGTACGGGGGATCAAGCCGCGTCGGGAGGTGGGGGGCACGCAAAGCGGCGCTGAAGCGTGACGCACTCCAGACGCTCGTGCGCGGGCCGCACCGGGGGCGGGAGGGTGGAGCGCGGGCTGGGCACAGGTGTTTGCATCAGCGCTGGCGGGCACCGGCGACGGGTCGGGTCCGCGGGCCGGTTTCGTGTTGGGGCAGGCGCGGGGGAACGGGCGATTCGTAGCCGAGGCGGGTTTCGGTGGGCGGCAGGTCGCCGGCGAGATCCTTGAACTCGTCCATTTCGGCGAGCCATTTGTTGGTCTGATCGAGGTGCTCGACGGTGGCGTCGATGCGAGCGCTGAGGGCGTCGGCGTTCTTGCGGGCGACGGCGTCGGCGCGGATGAGTTTGATCTGCTGGTCGAGGCGTTCCTGTTCGGAGCGGACGAGGGCGAGGTTGGCCTGGGCCTGTTCGAGGCGTTGCTGGCGTTTGCGGAGAACCTCGAGGCGTTCGAGGCGGGAGCTGAGGTAGCGTTGTTTGGTGTCGAGGAGCGGGCTGGGCCCCTGGGCTTTGAGGGTTTCGATCTCGAGCCCGAGCTGACCGACCTCGGCCTCGCCATCGGCGACGAGGGTGGGGAGGTTTTCGAGGCGTTCGATTTCGAGGAAGCGTTCGAGGGATTCCTCGATGCCGAGCAGGCGCAACTGGGTCCACATGAGTTCGTCCAGCTTGCGGAGGCGGGGGTCGCCGGCCGTGGTGGCGATGGCGAAAGGGTTGTCGGTGCTGGCGGACTCGATATCGCGGCAGACGTCCGCGAGGAGGCGGTAGCGTTCGCGGCGGCTGGGGGAGAGGGAAGCGAGGAGGGCTTCGCGGCGCTGGACGAAGGCGGCGACCTTGCGGGCCTCCTCGGCCTGGCGGGCGGTCTCGGCGCGGCGATCCACCCAACGGCGGAAAAAGCCCAGGTCCGGGAGGTAGATCCAGCCGAGGGCGTAGAGGGTTCCGCCGGCGATGAGGGGCAGCCAGGCGCCGCTCATGAAGCCGAGCCCGAGCGTGAGGAAGCCGAAGACCCCGTGGTGCGGGCTCTTGAGGAACTCGCGGTGGTAATTGCGTGATTGGGCTTCCATGAGCGCTCGGGGCGCGGAATCGGTGGGCTCGGTTCGGCTCAGTTCATACCTGGTGATCGGCGGGCGCCGGCTCGTTACGTTCGAGCCGCCGCAGGAGTTCCTGGGTGAGTTCGGTAAACCAGCGCTGACGGCGGGCGTGCTCGGGCGGATCGTCGGGGCGCGGGACCTCGAGGACTTCGACCAGGCGTCCGGGGTTGGCGGCCATGATGAAGACGCGGTCGCCGAGGTAGACGGCTTCCTCGACCGAGTGGGTGACGAGGAAGACGGTGCCCTGCTGCTCGCGCCACAACTGCACAAGGAGTTCCTGCATGCGCAGGCGGATGCGGGGGTCGAGCGCGCCGAAGGGCTCGTCCATCAGGAGAATCCGCGGGCCGAGGATGAGGGTGGCGGCGATGGCGACACGCTGCTGCATGCCGCCGGAGAGTTCGGAGGGGTACTTGGCTTCGGACCCTTCGAGGCCGACTTTGGCGATCCAGGCGCGGGCGCGGTCCTGGCGTTCCTTGCGCGGGACGCCGCGCAGCTTGAGGCCGAAGGCGATGTTCTCGACCACGGTGAGGTGCGGGAGCAGGGAGTATTTCTGGTCGACGAGGCCGCGGTCGGCGCCCGGCTGACCGATGGGCTTGCCGAACACGCGGGCCAGGCCGCGGGTGGGAGGGAAGTGCGGTCCCAAGCCGGCGATGATGCGCAGGATGGTGGACTTGCCGCAGCCGGACGGACCGACCAGGGCGATGAGTTCGCCGAGGTTCGGGAGGTCCCGGACGACGAAGGAGACGTCCTGAATGGCGACCTTCGCGTGGGGCGGTTCGCCGAAGGTCTTGGTCACGCCCTCGAAGGCGACGAGTTCGGGCAGTTCGGCGGGGGCAACGGTGGAGGCGGAGGGCGCCGTGGATCCCGGTGCGGGCGCGGGGACCGCGGGCGGCGGCGGCTCCGCGGGAGGGGCGGAGGCTGGGGCAGAGGCGTCCATGACTTACTTCTGTTTCGTGTAAGGGAACAGCCATTGACCGCCCAGGCGCCACAACTGATCGCAGGCCACGGCGATGGCGACGATCACGATGATGACGGCGAAGATGGCGTTGGTATGGCCGCGGCGGTTGGAGAGGTCGATCAGGTAACCGAGGCCGCGCTCGGCGTTGACCACCTCGGCGAGGATGATCCAGCCCCAGCCGACGCCGTACACGCCGCGCAGGTGTCCCCAGATGCCGGCCTGGGCCACGGGGAAGAGGACATGGCGCACGAGCTGCCACTGGGAGGCGCCCTTGGTGACCGCCACGTCCAGGTAGGCCGCGGGCACGGTGGCGATTTCCTTGATGACCAGGGGCAGCAGCGCCACAAAGCAGCCGATGAACAGGAAACCCACCTTCTGGGTTTCGGTGAGGCCGAACCAGGCCAGGGTGAGCGGGATGAACACCACGATGGGCACGTAGGCGCCGAGCAGCGCGAGCGGCCGGAAGAAGGCCGCGATGGGGGGGAAGGTGGCCATGTACACGCCCAGAGGGACGGCGACGATGGCGGCGAGCAGGAAACCGGCACTCACGCGCAGGAAGGAGACGCCGGCGCTGCGCACCAGGCCCTGTTCGAAGTGGAGCTTGGGAAACGCCCGCAACACCTCGACGGGGCTGGGGAGGATCATCGGCGACAGCACCCGCTGTTCGATGGTGGCGCCGCGGGTCAGGAACCACCAGCCCAGCAGCAGTACCGCCACGAACCCGACGGTGAGTCCGAGGGCCCGGGGATCGGGCAGTGCGTGGCGAACGCGCAGACCCCCGAGGCGCACGACGAGCGTGAGGACGGCGACGAAGCCGGCGGCGAAGAGGAAGAAGCCCAGCATGGCCGGCCTATTCGTTCTCGAGCGGGAAGACCTTCACCTCGACGCGGCGGTTGCGTTTGTTGTGATCGGGGTTGCTCGGGTCGGTGCAGTTGGGCAGCGGATTGTCCCAGCCGTTGCCAAGGACCTTGAACTTGTTCGGGTCGAATTTGTACTTCTCGATGATGGAGCGGCGGACGGCGTCGGCGCGGTCGTAAGAGAGCTGGCGGACGAGATCGGCGGGGACGACGCCTTTGCGGCTGGCGTCGGTGTTGCCCTCGACGACGATGTAGGCGTTGCCGAAGGTGCCGGCGAGGCGGCTGATCTCGGTGAGGGTGTCGGGGATGGTGGGGTCGTACTGCGGATTGAGGACCGACGCGTTGGGCTCGAAGGAGATGATGACGGCCTTGGTGAGGATCTGGCCCACCTCGGCCTCGGCGTTCCGGAAGAGGGCGCCAGGTCGGAAGGTCGGCTGCGAGAGGTCACGGGAGTCCTTGTACTCCTCGGCGAGCCTGGACAGGAGGGTGGCCGCCTTGACCTTGGCGGGGGCCACGGGGGCATCGATGGCGCCGAGCGACTGGTAGATGGTGGAGGCGCGGTTCCAGACGGTTTCGAAGTTGGCAGGGTTGAACGGGTCGAGAAAGAAGTTGGCGTTCTCGCGGTAGTTGGTGAGGTGGGCATCGCCCTCGGCGACGCCGCCGTCCTTGCCGATCATGGCCTCGCAATCCTCGACGGGGAGCTGGTAGGCGGCGGCGAGGAGGCGGGCAGCGGCGGCGGGATCTTTCCGGACCTGCTCGATGCCTTCGAAGATGCCGCGCACGAGACCGGCCACGATATCGGGATGATCCCGGTAGAAGTCGTTGCGGACGGCCCAGACGTCGGCGATGAGGTGGTTGGCGCTGGCGGTGCTCACCACGAGGCGCGTGCCGGCGACGCCTTCGGACACGGTGTAGATGTCCGGGGCCCAGCCCACGAAGGCATCGAAGGACGGGTCCTGCACGAAAATCTTGGCGGCCGCGGGGGCGTCGGCGGCCCACTTGAACTCGACTTCGGCGGGGTCGATGCCGGCGTCGATGAGCAGCGACATGATGAAGTAGTGGCTGGGCGAGTTCTGGGCGAGGACGACTTTCTTGCGCTTGCCGGCCTGCATCCGGAAATCGTTGATCGTGCGAATGTCGCCGCGGGCGACGACGCCGTCGCCGCCGGCGGACCAATCAACCTGCTGGCAGATGACGGGGACGGTGCGGGAATCCTTGACGAGCTCGGGGGCGAAGAGGGCCATCATGTCGAGGGTACCCCAGAGGATGTGGCTTTGGCCGCTGGCGAAGAGGTCGCGGGCCTTGACGGGGTCATCCACGATGGAGAGCTGGAGGTAGAACCCGTATTTCTTCGTGAAGAGGCTGGTGTCGTTGGCGGCGAGGCCGTTGTTGGCGACGATGATGGGTGCCCAGCCGGGCCAGATGTTGATGGGGAACTGGACGATGAGCTTGCCGTCCTTCGTGGGGGCGATGTAATCGCTGACGCCGGCGACCTGCGGGATTGCAGACCCGTCGACGAGCGAAACGGCGTTGGTGCCGGCGAGCAGTCGCGCCGTCACGACGGCCGTGGAGGCGGGCGGGGTGGGCTTGGCGGCGTCGAGCTGCCGTTTGATCTCGTCGGGGTTGATCGAGCGCTGGGCCGACTGGGGGGGCGGCATGATCTTGTCCTTCCAGCGGTAGAGGCCGAAGCCGACCACGCCGAGCAGGAGGAGGGTGAGGACGATTTTTCCACGAGCAGTCATAGCGAATTCGAGGTTGAGGTTTGCGGTGTCAGCGCCACGCCGAACGGTCAGCGGACCGGGTTACTCGGCGATCTTCTGGCGTTCGGCCGGTTTGGTGGCGGCGGGTGAGGCGGCGGCCATCTCGGGCTGCACCATGCCCATCTTCTTTTTGTACTCTTCGAACAACACTTTGCCGCGGGCCTTGCGGGCCTCCTGTTGGCGGGCAATGCCCGAGCCCATCTCCTTGGCGAGGTCGAGGGTGGCGCGCATCTGGCCTTCGCCGGCGGCGGCGGACTTGCGGAGCTGCTGCATGGACTGGGCCATTTCGCCGCCCATCATGCCCTGGAGCTCGGTGATGGAACTCTTCATCATGCCGGCGAGGTTTTCGAGGGACCGGCCGATGGCGACGCGGGCCTTGGTGGCTTCGAACTCGCGCTGGAACTTTTGGATCTGGCGGAGGCTTTCGGCGATGATGCTGGTGTTCTGCTGGTAGAGGTCCTCGAGGCTTTGCAGTTGGGCCTGATTGTCCTTGAGATCCTGTTCGAGGGTGGCGAGTTCCTCGGCGTAATGGCTGCCGTTGGCCTCGTCGTTGGCGGCGGCGGCGGCCTGGAGGGTGGCCTGGAGGTCCTCGCGCTGGCGTTCCTGGCGTTTGACCTGGTCGCGCAGCATGGCGATCTGACCGGCGAGCTGGCCGTTGGCGTAATGGGCCTTGTCGGCCTTGAGCTTCGAGTCGCGGATGCCGCGTTCGACGACGGCCTGGTTGATGGCATCGGTTTCGGTGGCTTTCTCGGCCATCAGCCCCAGCCAGATGAACACTCGTTTGAGGGCGCGGAACATAGGAGTCCTTTTCGGGTTTAGGGGGTTTGGGGCGGTTCTTCGTCTTCCAGGAGAATGCGTTTGGCGAGGATGAACTCGAGCTGGGCGTTGAGCTGCGGTTCGTCGGCCGCGCCCACCACGGTCACGCCCTGCTTTCGCAGCGGATCGAACAGCTTGGCTTCGATATCAAAGGCGATGAAGTGCACAGCCAGGACGGCGCCCTTGTCCGCGGCCTGCTGTTTGAGCGCGGGCAACACCCGGCTGGGATCGGGGCCGACGGTGTTCTGGCCGTCGGTGACCACCAGGACATGCTTGCGCGAGAGCGGAGAGTCGAGCAACGCGCGGCTGGCGAGCTCGAGGGCCTGACCCAGCGGCGTGCCGCCTGAGGGCGCAGGAAGGTCGCGATTCCAGGCGGCTCGGGTGGCCGGCTCGAAGGGGGCCAGCTTGAGGAACTCGCGGGCCCGGCCCTCGCGGAAGAGGTAGAGGCCGGCGGCCAGTCGGCGAGGGTTCTCCGGGGTGGCACTGGCGACGAAGGCATCGAGGCGTTGCACGACGGCCTGGAGGGCGCGGCGGGCGATGATGTGCTTGGAGGTCAGCTTGCCGGCTTCATCGCGCACCGGTTCGTTCATGCTGCCCGAGGTGTCGTACACCACCGCCAGGGCGACCCCGTCGTTGGGAGACCCGCCGTTGGGATGGACCTCCGCGCCCACCACACAGCCCACGAGTGCCCAGGCGACGAACCACGGCATGTAGCTCATAGCGTTGCTTCTTCTACTGCGTTTCTGGCGCCGCCGGCAACGACGGATTCTGGTCCACGCGGACGTTTCATGGAGCTCCGCCGGACGGCGCACCGGTCCGATGGCGGAGGTTATCGGCGTTTCCGACGGCCCCTGCAGCTATCGAGACCTGGGCTATTTGTAAGGCGCGGCGCGGAGGTTGCGTCCGGTCCGCGGCTCGGACGGCGGCATTCCGACGAAGGATTGAGTGGCTCAGCGAGCCACGCGGAAGAACCGGGCGTTGCCCGCGGCGGGCACCGTGACGGGGTTGTCCGTGCCGGCATCGGTCCACGGCCCGCCCAGGCTCTCGGCGGATTGGAGTTTGCCACCTGCGGGCGTCCAACCGAGCGTGACGCCGCCGGTGTCGCGGGAGACGGACAGGACGGTGGGAGCAGCGGGGCCGGGATCCTGGGAATCGAGGATGACGCCGTTGCCCCAGCGGATCCAATCGAGGGTCACTTGACCGGCGCTCGGCCCGGGGAAGCCGATGTCGATGCGGCCGTCGGCATCCACGGAATCCCAGCCGAAGAAGCCGGTGTTGTGGAAGGTGACCTTGGGGGCGCTGAAATCGCGGTTGAGGTAGATGTCGAAGACGCAGAGGTCGACGTTGGCCGCGGCGTCGTTCGGGTTCACCACGAGCCGGGCGCGCGCGTATTCGTCAAAGCGGCAAACCACCGTGTAGGTCTGGAACTGCTGGTTGTCCGCTTCGGCCGACGGGTCCGTGGCCAGCGCCCAACCGCCGAAGCGGGACGCGGCGAAAGCGGGCTGCCAGGCCTCGCCGCCTGGATGCAACGGGTCGGTTTGGAAGGCACCGACCATGTACTTCGGATAGTCGGCGTCGCCGCCGGTCCCGATCGCGTCATCGAGGCGGGCGCGGAACTCGAAGGTAAAGGGCACGACGAGCGCGGCGTCACGCACCAGATAGAAGTTGCCACTCTCCTTGCGGTCGCGGACCGAGACGGTCCCGTCGGGATTCTGGATCAGAGCGGTGACCACGCCATCGGGGAGGGTGTCCGTGCTGCTGAAGGCGGTCCAGCCCTCGGCTTCGAAGTTGTCGAACGGGGAGTAGACGGCCCAGGTGCCGAGGTCGTTGGCGGCGTAGAAGGGACTTTGGCCGAAAGCCACGCCCGTGCGGTAGAGGCCAGTGGCGTTGTCCCGCCCGCCGCGCATCAGGAAGAAGCGCCCCTCCCCGAGATAAGCAATGCTCGCGTAGTAATTCCGCTGGTCGTTCCACGAACCGGCTTCCCCCAGGCCCCCGACGACGGCCTGCGGATTCTCCGCGACTTCCCACGTCAGGCCGTTGGCCGAGACCAAGTACTGGTTGGCCGTGTTATCGGTGAAGGCCAGCATGCGGAAATCGTTTTGGGCAAGGGTGAGCACCTGGACCGGTTGGCCGTTGTAGGTCGTGCCTTCCGGGAGGCCCGTGATGGTGATCAGCCCCTCGTCGCGCTCCTCGGTCCAGAAGTCGTCCAGGGCCTCGGTGAAGTAGTAGCCGTCCGGCGACGTGGCGTAGGCGATGCCGGTGTTTGCGCGGAAGTACATCAGGAAGGGCTGCTCGGCCGCCGGGTCGGTCGGGTCGGACGTGCGCCCGGGGATGCGCACCACGGCGTGTCCGTCCGGAAACGTCCCGAGGCGTCCGCCTTCGAGAGCGACCTGGTCATTCTCGAACGTGACACCATCGGCGCTCTCGGCGACGCGCACCTGCCAGACGCCTCCCGGGTTGCCGTAATAATAGAGACGGTACGGCTTGGCCCAGGCCGGGTCATACAACACGACGGGCCGGCCGTTGGAAGAGGTGCCGTCGGTATTGAGGCCCACCAACGCCTGGCCAGGGGTCCAAGTGATCCCATCGGCACTGGTCGAGTAGGCCATGCCGTTGATGCTCTCGGTGTCGTACCAGACCCGGAAGCGCGACGCGGCCGGCCAGGAAACATCGTAGAGCACGTAGGGCATGTAGGCGCGCGAGCCCGGGCTTTGCAGGTCCACAGGGTTGGCCGTGTGATCCGTCCATTCAATCACCCACTTGGGCGCCAACTGGGCGGAGGCGGAGGGGGCAGCGAGGATGGCGAAGCCCAGGGCCGCGAGGAGTGCGGGAGCGCCGCGTCCGGCAGCGCGGGGCATTCGGGTTCGGGAATTGGTCATAGGTTTTGGTCCTGTTCTGCCCGGGGGGCAGTAGTCTCGTTGAAGCGTGAGGCAGAATAGGTGCGCTCCCCAGAACCGTCAACCTGGACCAGGGAGCAGGGTGAGTCGGTGAGTCGGGGGCGTGAGACAAAACCCCGGCTGCCTCGTCGGCTGATCCTCTGTGTCCTCCCGAGCTCTGTGCTGAATCCCGGTCCAGTTTTTCAGCACAGAGGCGCGGAGGACACAGAGGGGGCGGAGGCGGGAAGGCCGCGCTGCCGGGGTCAGAACGGACGTCTCGCCGGAGGGAACCGCGCCTCGCAATCCGATCCCAACCTGCTGTTCACCATCGCACTCTGGTACAATCCCGCCCGAAGGGCGCCGGCCATCGTAGACGTGGGCATCGCCCACGGTCCCGGCCCCCCCGCAATCCCCCTCGCCCTGTAAGGGCAGGCCCACCCAGGTCGGTCGCAGGCGTGTTACCCATCTTGGGTTGCCCCTTCGGGGTGGAGAGATCGTTTGGGGAACCCGGTTCCGCGGGCGAGGCCCGCGGCTACGATGGCATCAGGCCTTCGGCCTGCGAAATGGGCGTCCCGCCTCCGGCCTGCACCAAGCCGTTCCACCACAGGGACGCGACGGCCAGATTCCCGATGCCGTAACCGCCGGGCGCTAAGAACGAAACCACCAGAGCGCCCAGCCCAATCTGCATCCGCGCCATCTGGGTCATCCGCGGTCCAAGGCCGGGGCCGTTCTGGATGTCCGAAACCTCACCCTCCAACCTCCCTCTGTGCCCTCCGTGCCTCTGTGCTACCGAAGCCAAGCCGTTCCACCACAGAGACACGAGAGCCACAGAGGAATGAGGCTCTGCCAGGGGTGAGTCTCGTCACCTCGACTCCTACGGGGGAGGTATCGTCACGGCTGGTCCAGCGCCTCCCGGACCAGGACGACCAGCGGTCGCAGCGTCTCGGCGCTGAAGTCGAAGTGGCATCCGGCGGTGGCAAACAGCTCCGGCAAAGGCCGCGCGCTGCCGAGGGCGAGCGCCGCACGGTAGGCGGCGAGACCACGACGCGGGTCCTGACGGTAATTGGCCCAAACCTGCAGCGCGCCGAGCTGCGCGATGCCGTACTCGATGTAGTAGAACGGGTGCAGAAAGATGTGGAGCTGGCGATGCCATTGCTTCGCGCGGGCAGGCTCGTAGCCGCGCCAGTCCACCGCACCGCCGAAACAGTCGGACAGTTGCCGCCAGGTCGCGTCGCGCTCGCTCTCCGTGTGTTGCGGCTGGCCGTAGAGCCAGTGCTGGAAAGCATCGACCTGGGCGATCCAACCGAGGGTCTTGAGAATGCCTTCGAACTGCTCGCGTCGGGCGCGGGCGGCGTCGGCGGCCGGATAGAACTCGCCGAGAAACTCGCTGCCGAGGAGTTCCATGCCCATCGAAGCGACCTCGCAGAACTCGATGGGAGCGCTGCGATAGGCATAGAGCGGTTCGCCCTGCGTCGCGAGGGCATGGAACGCGTGCCCGCCCTCGTGCAGCAGGGTCTCGACATCCCGATGCACGCCGACGGCGTTCATGAAGATGAACGGGAGCCGGGCCTCCGAGAGCGAGTACTGGTAACCGCCCGGCGCCTTGCCTTTGCGGTTCTCGAGGTCCAGCAAGCGCAGCTCTTGTAAGCGGCGGAAGTCGGCGGCCAGAACCGGATCCAGTTGGTCGAAGACGGCCTGGGTGCGGGCGATCAACTCGCTGGCCGCCTGGAACGGTTTCAGCGGCGGCCGGCCTTGCGCATCCACTGCGAGGTCCCAGGGCCGGAGCGAGTCCAGGCCCATCGTCGCCCGGCGTTCCGCCTGCAGTTCGCGCACGACCGGCATGACCACCTGCTCGATGGCCGCGTGAAACGCCAGGCAGTCGGCCGGCGTATAGTCGAAGCGGCACATCCGGCGGAAGGCGTACCCGACGTAGTTCGGACAGCCGGCGTTCTGCGCCATCTGCTGGCGCAAGGCGAAGAGCCGGGTGAACTGGTCCTCGAAGGTGGCCGCTTCCCGCAGGCGCCGTTCGGTGGTGAGTTCCCACGCCGCCTGCCGCAAGGCCCGGTCCGGTTCCTCGAGGTAACGCGCCATCTGGACCAGGGTTTGTTCCTGTTCGCGAAACCGGACCGTGAGCGAGCCGGTCAGCTTCTGGTACTGCTGGCCGAGCTTCGCTTCCTCGGTCTCCAGCGGGACGTTCGCGTCGCGGTAGAGCTCGACGTGGACGGCGGTGACGCGGTCGAACACGCCGTAGCGTGTGGCGTTCAAGGCCGGCCGGAGCGGGTGTTCGAGATAGAGCTGTTCGAGCCGGAACTGACGCGGTTTGAGCTCGGGCTCGACCGTTTCGACGAAGTGGAGGTAGGCGCGTTCGGCCTCGGGATCTTCGGTGTGGCAGGTCATGGCGATGTAACGCCGCGCGCCTTCCTCATCGCACGCGGCGGTCAGCTCACCCCAATCCAGCAGCCAATCCTCAAGCGCCGCGGCATCGGCGACCTGGGCCAGGCGGGCCTCGAGCTGGTCGAAGCAGGGCGCGACCGCCGGCCAGTCGCCCAAATCGAGTTGGGCAGGCACAAAGCGGCGCGGCTGATACGGCGGCAGTTCCCCAAACGGCAACAAACGCATGCCGAAAGCATGCCGGCGCACCGGCCGGGTCCAAGAGGAAAGTGCGGTTTCCGAGGCCGGGCGCCTCGCACCGCCGTAGGCGCCGAAGACTCGGTCCCGCTTGTAGGCGCCGACGTGAGGAGGCGTCGGCGGCCGGGGGCAACACCA
>JABTUJ010000016.1 GCA_015075445.1 Verrucomicrobiales bacterium | reverse complement strand
ATCACGGCGTCTGCCATCCCTCCGGGGGTCTCGCTCGTGCGCGACCGCCTCCGGGGGTCTCGCTGGCTCGCTCGACCCCCGGCTACCATCTGGCACGCCACGGGCGTGCGCTCGTGTGCGGTACCCAGGTGCAAAGGAAGTTCCTTGCGGACCTGCCCTGGGGCCATGAACCGCGGAACGTGCAGGCGGGACGCCCACACCCCAGGTTCAGGGAGCCCCCTCCTCTGCCCCATCCCCGATGTTCGTAATCGGCGGAGAATCCAGGCCGGGAAGTCCCTCCACCGATTACGAACATCGGGGATGGGAGAAGTGACGTGGTGCTCCCGGACCTGCCCGGGGGCCATGAACCGACCAGGCCGGGTGCCCCTTCTGCATTCTTCATTCTCCCTTCTGCATTCCGCTTCAAGGAGAGGGCGCGAGGGGCGGCACTTCGACCCAGGTGCGGCGGGCCCAGGACTCGAGTCCTTTCTCGGCGAGTTGCACGCCTTTGGCGCCTTCGAGGAGATTCCAGGGGAAGGGTTCGTCGAGCATCACGTGGCGGAGGAACAGTTCCCACTGGGCCTTGAAGGCGTTCTCGGCAGGGGCGTAGTCGGGGACGGGCGTCCAGGTGTCGAAGAAGGGGATGGGGTTGGGGAGATCGGGGTTCCAGACGGGGCGAGGGGTGGTGCTGGTGTGTTGGACGACGCAGTCGCGGAGCCCGGCGACAGCGCTGCCGTGGGTGCCATCGACCTGGAGGGTGAGGAGGTCATCGCGACGGACGCGGACGCACCAGGAGGAGTTGAAGTGGGCGATGACGCCGTTGGCGAGTTCGAACGTGGCATAGGCGGCGTCGTCGGCGGTGCAGGCGTAGGGGCGACCGGACTCGTCGCGGCGCTGGGGGATGTGGGTGGTGCCGAGGCAGGAGACGGCTTCGACGGGGCCGAAGAGGTTGTCGAGGACGTAACGCCAGTGGCAGAGCATGTCGACGATGATGCCGCCGTCGTCTTCCTTGCGGTAGTTCCAGGAGGGGCGCTGGGTGGGAATGACCTCACCGTCGAAGACCCAGTAGCCGAACTCGCCGCGGACGGAGAGGATGCGGCCGAAGAAGCCGAGGCGGATGAGGCGTTCGAGTTTGCGGAGGCCCGGGAGCCAGAGCTTGTCCTGGACAACGCCGTGTTTGATGCCGGCCTGTTGCGCGCGCTGGTAGAGCTCGCAGGCGATGGCGGTGTTGGTGGCGACGGGCTTTTCGCAATAGACGTGCTTGCCGGCGGCGATGGCGCGGAGGACGGCTTCGGCGCGGCGGCCGGTGGTTTGGGCGTCGAAGTAGACGGGGTAGTCCGGGTTTTGGAGGGCGGCGTCGAGGTCAGTGGTCCAGCGGACATGACCGTGGCCGGCGGCGAGGCGTTCGAGCTTGGCGGAGTTGCGGCCGACGAGGAGGAGGTGAGGAAGGACGCGTTCGTTGTCGCGAAGCTGGAGGCCGCCCTGTTCGATGAGAGGGAGGAGGGAGCGCTGGTAGTGCTGGTGGGTGCCCATGCGGCCGGTCACCCCGTTCATGATGATGCCGAGGGTGTGAGTCTTCATGCGGGGCGGTCGGTGCATTGAGGTTGGGCGCCGGATGGCAGGGGCGGGGCTTCGTGACCAGCGCGAGGGAGGGTGCCGGCGAGTTCCTGTCGCCAGTGAGCGACGTCGCCGGCGGGTCCGTAGCAATAGAGCATGCGGAGGGGGGTGTCGCCGAGGTTGGTGAGCTGGTGAAAGACACCGGGCGGGATGTAGACGGCCTGGCCAGTGGTGAGGGTCTGGCGTTCCTCACCGAGGCACATTTCGCCGGTGCCCTCGAGGATGAAGTAGACCTCTTCCTGCTCCTGGTTGTGCCAGGGGACCTGGCCGCCCCGGGGGTCGAGGGTGACGTGGCCGAGGCAGAAGTGCTGACATTGGATGGGGGCAGCGCCCCCGACGACGTTCTGGGTCCGGCGTCGGGCGGGGTAGCGCCGGCCTTCGATTTGGGCGAGGTCGGAGAGGATCATGGTCAGGTGGGGAGGGTGTTAGCGGGAGTGGGCGAAGAAGGTCAAGTACGGTTCGCCCCGGGCTTCGCGGCGGATGAGGAGGGCGAGTTCGCGGGCGTGGTAGTCGCCCCACATCGAGCTTTCGCCGTGGGGCACGTGGGTGCCGGGCGGGATATGATCCCAGCCGTTGGGACGATGATAGACGGAATGGAGGAGGAGACCTTGATGGCGGGGGTGGGTGGAGAGATAGGGTTTGGCGAAGAGGGTGCGGGCGATGGTGAGGCCGGCCTGTTTGTAGGGCGGGGCGGGGCGGGGGCGGATCCGCACGGCGGCCTGGCGGCGAGGTGGTGCAGGCTGGAAGCCCGCACCACATGCTGACTGTGCAGGCTGGAAGCCCGCACCACCTAGGGACTGTGCAGGCTGGAAGCCCGCACCACAAGGGTGGGGGGACGCGGCGAGGTAGTTGCCGAGGCGGATGAGGCCCTGGGCGGCGATGGCGGCGGCGGAGCTGTCGACGGGTTCCCAGCGGTTGGAGGGATCGGCAGGCTGATCGAGGTGATCCGGGGGGAGCCGGTGGAGGTTGGGCGCGCCGGTGTCCCAGAAGGGGATGCCGTCGGCGCAGCAGTGGGCGAGGTAGAAATCGGCGGTGGCGCGGGCGGCTTCGAGCAGGGTGGCTTCGTGGGGGTGGGCGGGGTGGATCGAGTTGGTGGGAGATGGGGTGTGGGTGGGCTGGTGGAAGTGGCGGAGGAACTCGAGTTGTTCGGCGAAGCCGCAGATGGCCCAGGCGAGGCCGCGGGTCCAGGTGCTGAAGGGGGAGTAACCCTGCTGGGTGTTGGGGCAGCGAAAGGCGCCGCTGGCGGTGTTGAACACGGCTTCGTGGGCGGTACGACCGCGGACGTCGTAGGCGTCGCGGCCGGTGCCGTAGTAGATGTTGTAGCGGGCGGTGTTGAGGGTGTGTTCGAGGAGGCGGTCGAGGAGGGAGATGCGGGCGTCCTGTTCCCCGAGGAGGACATGGCCGAGGAGGTGAGCGAGGGCGAGGGCGCGGCCGGAACGGAGGGTATCGACGAAGAGAGAATGCGGGCCGTTGAAGCTGTGGATGAAGCCGGTGCCGTCGGCGAGCCGGGTCCAGCGGGCGGCCTGGATGGCGCCGCTGAGTTTGAGGGCCAGTTCGCAGAAGTTCTGCTCGTCGGGGTTGGCGGGCAGGCGTTTTTCGAGGAGGAGCCGCCAGAGGTTGCCGTAGGTGGAGACGTTGTTGAAGCCATGGTCGTGGACGCCGGTGTGGGAGACGTGCCGGGCCATGTGGGCGAGGGTTCCCTGGCGGCCCAGTTGGAGGAAGGCCTCGTCGTGGGTGGCGTCGAACTGGAGGAAGGCGGCGCCGAACTGGAAGCCCTGGGTCCATTCGGTCCAACCGCGGGTGGTGTAGCGGCCCCGCACGGTGAAGACGGGGGCGCCCTGGGCGGGATTCCAGGTGCGCTCGAGGCTGAGGATTTTGCGGCCGGAGAGTTCGAAGACCTGATCGATGGCAGGCAAGAGCTTGCGGGGGGTCAAGTGGCGATCGATATGGAGAGGCATGGCGCGCGGTGAGCTATCGTGTCGTGCTGGTGGGCGACACCATGTCGGGAAAGGGGCGGGACGGCCAGCCAAACCTTGGGGGGTCGCAGAAGCCCCTTTTCTCCTGTTCGGTGGCGTGCGAGCCTGCGGCCTGCGATGGACAAGTTCTTCAACACCGCCGGGCCGTGCAAACCGGAGCTTCACTATGTGTTGCCGCCGCTGGTGCGGGTCAACCTGTCGGAGCTCGAATCGCTGATCGCGGCGCAGAAGTACTTCGTCCTGCATGCCCCGCGGCAGACGGGCAAGACCACCTGTCTGCTGGCGCTGGAAGAGCATCTCAACCGGCGGGGTGAGGTGCGGGCGCTCTATGGCAACGTGGAGGCGGCGCAGGCGGCGCGAGGGAACGTGGCCGCGGGCCTGCGGGTGATTCTGGCGACGCTCGCGGAACGGGCCGCGACGCTGCTGGGTGATTCATTCCTGTTGGACCGGTACCAGGAAGTCATCGAGTCCACGGGGGCGGAAGGGGCGTTGCACATCCTGCTGTCGCGCTGGGCCCGGAGCAGCGTTCGTCCGGTGGTCTTGTTGCTCGACGAGGTCGACGCGCTGGTGGGGGACACGCTGATCTCGGTGCTGCGCCAGTTGCGGGCGGGTTACGCGGACCGGCCGCAGGGCTTCCCCCAGACGGTGGTGCTGTGCGGGGTGCGGGATGTGCGGGATTATCGGATTCACTCGAGCGTGCACCAGGAGATCATCACCGGCGGGAGTGCGTTCAACGTCAAGGCGGAATCGCTGCGGTTGGGCGACTTCACCCGGGACGATCTCGAGGCGCTCTACAGACAACACACCGCCGCCACCGGGCAGGCGTTCGCGGCCGAGGCACTCGCGTGGGCTTGGGAACAGACCCGTGGTCAGCCCTGGCTGGTCAATGCCCTGGCTTACGAAGCCTGTTTCCGTCTGCCGGCGGGTCGGGACCGCGCGCAGCCGATCTCGCTCGCCGTCCTGGAGACCGCACGGGAGAACCTGATTCTGCGCCGGGAAACGCACCTGGATCAGCTCACCGACAAGCTGCGCGAAGAGCGTGTCCGGCGGGTGATCGAGCCCATGCTGTCGGGACAGACCGCCGCCGGGGATTTTCAGCCCGACGATGTCCAGTACACGGTGGATCTGGGGTTGGTTCGCCGGGAGGTGAACGGGGCGTTGAGCATCGCCAACCGGATCTACCACGAAGTGATTCCGCGGGAGCTGACGGCCGACACCCAGAGCGGGCTTCACCAGCAGCCCGGCTGGTATGTGGGGGCGGAAGGGAGGCTGGATCTGGTCAAGCTGCTGGCGGCGTTCCAGGCGTTTTTCCGCGAGAACTCCGAGGCCTGGCTGGAACGTTTCAACTACCGGGAAGCGGGACCGCACCTGTTGTTGCAGGCCTTTCTCCAACGCATTCTCAACAGCGGGGGTCGGATTGAGCGGGAGTATGCGCTGGGTCGGCGGCGGGTCGACCTGCTGGTCCGGTGGCCGGTGGGGCGCGGGGCTGAGGCCCGGGAGCAGAAGGCGGTGATCGAGCTCAAGGTGGTGCGGCATTCCCGCGAGGCGACGCTGACGGAGGGACTGGAGCAGACGGTGGCCTATGCCGAGCGGTGCGGCGCGGAGGAAGCGCACCTCCTGCTGTTCGAGCGGCGGCCGGGCGTGGGCTGGAGCGAGCGGATCTTTGCGGAAGAACGTGCGTTTGGCGGCTACCTGGTCCGGGTGTGGGGGATGTGAATCAGGAGCGCGGGGCGGCGGCGGGAGGTGCGGTGGGAGCGGACGCGGGGGGTGGCGGGGAGGACGAGCCTGGAGCAGGGGCAGGGGCAGCGGGCGTGGGGAGATTGAGGCGGGTGCGGAGAGCGCCGGCCATGGGGGGCGTGAAGCGCGAGAGGAGGTTGGTGAGGACTTCGGCGCGCATGGTTTCGAGCGGGGGGAGGCCGACGCGTTTTTCGGAGGGGCCGCCGACGATTTTGCCCATGTAACGGTTCCAGATGTTGCGGGCGAGGAGGAGGTAGCCCTGGGCCTGGTCGTCCTCGCCGATAGCGAGGTTGTAGAAGGACTGGGTGAGGGCGCCGCGGATGTTGGAGATGGTCTTGTTCATGTCGGTTTCACCGACGTCTTCGCCGACGCGCTGGAGGACGTAATCCTCGAGGGTGAGCTGGGGCGGGTAGTTCTCGGGGTAAAGGCGTTTGACGACCTCGAGCCATTCGTTGGCCTCGCGCAGGCGCTGGTGGACGAAGAAGAAGTAGATGGCGTCGAGGAGGGCGTTGCGGTGGGCGCGGCCGATGTGGGTGCGCATCTCCTCGTCCTCGGCCATCATCTCTTCGTAGGCGGCGTGGGCCTTGGCGAAGATATCGAGGTTGGGCTCGAAGATGACGGTGCCGTCGGGGGTGTTGTCGAGGAGGCGGCCGCGGTGGAAGGCGAGGTAGAGGGACTGATAGATATTGCGGCGCAGTTTGATGAGCTGGTCCTTGGTCTTGGCCATCTGGCGGCCGAGGTTGGCCCAGTAGATGGCGTGGGATTCGGGGAGGCGCCACTCGAGGGGGCCGTAGCGCTCGTCGGTCTCGCGCATTTTGACGGGGTCCATCTTGTAGACCTCGCGGAGGCGCTGGACGCGGGCTTTGGCCTCGTCGGTCTGGGGGTGGATGAGCTCTTCCCAGTTGGGTCGGCCGCCGCCGAGGACCTCCTGCATTTCGGAGGCCCAGACGCTTTTGAAGTAGAGGTGGGCGTCGTCGAGGTTGTGGCCCATCTTGTGCTGGAAATGCCAGGCCAGCTCGCGGTACAGCTCGACCTCATGGGGGTTGTACTTGAGGCCTTCGTCGCGGAGGAGCTCGATGCCGCGTTTGACCCAGCCCCAGCGGTCGGCGGGGCTGGAGAACTTGATCGAGATGTTGTAGGACATGTTCCAGGCCACGACGGTCCAGACGGTGGGGATGCGGGGCTGGAGCTTGGTGATCCAGTCGGCGAGCTGGACCATCTCGAAGAAGCGGTCTTCGTCCTGGAGTTCCATGGCGCGGACCCAGAGGGCGTTGGCGATGAGGCCGCGGAAGCCGCCGAGGACGACGGTGGTGAAGACGAGGACCGGGGGGGCGTTCTGGAGGGGTTCGACGCGGG
The DNA here is from genome assembly GCA_015075445.1 of Verrucomicrobiales bacterium. Taxonomy (GTDB): domain Bacteria; phylum Verrucomicrobiota; class Verrucomicrobiia; order Limisphaerales; family J093; genus DSVZ01. The sequence goes on along the minus strand of JABTUJ010000016.1, from coordinate 154,290 downwards.
TAAGGCCGAGGTCGCGGCGGACGCGGTTGAGGTCGCGTTGGGTGTAGGAGACGGCGACGAGGAGGACGGCGGCGAGGGCGAGGCAGCCGAATTTCAGGAATTTGCCGCGGGACGGATTCATGGGGTCAGCCCTTGCCGGAGACGACGGCGAGCTCGCGTTTGGTGAGGATGGTGATGCCGAGGGCGGCGAGGAGGCCGCCGATGAGGACGACGACCTGGAGGACGGCCCGGGTCAGGGTGCCCCAGGTCACGCTGCGTCCGGTGCTGAGGGCTTCGACGGGGGAGAAGTCCCGGGCGAGGTTGATGAAACCGCGCAGGCCGGCGAAGAAGAGGACGGTGAGGTGATCGAAGAGGCCCGGGGAATCGATGAAACCGGTGTTGTGGTCCACGGGGCGGATGCCGCCCTGCTCGATGATGGTGTTCATGGTGCCGGTGGAGAAGACCACGATGAGGAGGGAGAGCGACACGAAGGCGGCGACGGGGAAGGCGAGGTAGCTGGCGGCAGCGAGGCCGAGGGCGGCCAGGGCGGCCAGCCAGCAGAGGAGGATGGCGACGCCGCGGAGGTAGTTGAGCGTGAACCCGCCTTCGCGATAGAGGACCTCGAAGCCGTCCTCGAGCGGGAAGAGGATGGCGGTGTCGTTGAGGTTGAGGAATTCGACGTGCAAGCGGCCTTCGTCGTCGAGCAGGTTGGGGGGCAGCTCGATCTCGTAGAAGGTTTCGGCGGCCATGAGCCGTTCGGTGCGCTGGCGGTTGGGGGAGTCGAGGGGACCGACATCCCACACGGCGGCGTAATTGCCGGTGGGGGATTTCTCGTTGGCGAAGAACTTCACGCGGGCGAAGAGGGGTTGGTCGCGCACCTGGCTGGCGACGCGGCGGAGGTCGAGGGACCAGGCGCGGAGGTGACCGGGGGGCACGACCTGGAGTTCGGCCTTGATCTGCTCGCGGATGATGCGGCGGGCCTCGGTGCGGTCCATGGCGGCGACCTGCTCGTTTCGGAGCCGTTCCTGGAGGCGGCGTTCGACTTCCGGTTCGAGGTTGGGGAAGGGTTCGCGGAAGGAGCCGCGGGCGACGAAGACCTCGTTGCGGAGGATTTGTTGCTGCTCGGCGGGGAGTCGCTGGGCCCGCCAGACGAGTTGGAAATAGGTGACGGTGGCGGAGAGGCCGAGGAGCAGGGCGTTGATGAGCATGATCCCGAGCCATTTGCCGAGCCAGATCTTCCAGCGCGCGACTGGTTTGACGGCGACGGTCTGGATGGTGAAGTCCTCGATGTCGCGTGCCAGGGTGCCACAGGCCAGCCACAGGGTCGTGAGGCCGAGGACGGCGGTGGTGAGCCCCAGGGTGTAGGTGAGGACGATCTGGGTGAGTCCCCGGGCGGTGCCGTCGTCCTTGATCACGGCCGGCAGGAGGAACACCGAGCCGATGAGGGCCACGCCGAGCAGCGGCACCAGCCGGAACCGGAAGGCGGCCTTGAAGGTCAGGCGGGCGATGGCGAGCAGCGATTGCATGGGGGCGGCGCGGGGCAGGCTTCAGGGCTTGCCGCCGAGCAGGTCGGCGAGTTTGGCATCGGCGGCCTCGAGCGCTTTCGGGGTGGGAGGGGCGGCCGGGGTGGGGCTGGGGGCGGTGGGTGGCGGCGCGGAGGCGGGCTTTTCGAGGGCAGCGAGTTTGGCCTCGTCCACGGCGGGGGCGGGGGTGGACGGGGGTGAGGGTGGGTTCAGCGGGCGCGGCGCAGGGCCAGGCGCTCGAGGAGTTTATCGCCCGGGAGTGGCGGTGTCAAGCGCCGCCGCGCAGCGGCGGCCGCGGGCGCCGGAGATGGCGCCGGAAGTGAGTTCGGTTTGTTTGGCGCGTTCGACGACCCCGAGGAAGTAGCTCTCGAGGTTCTGGGTGGGGGTATCGAGGAGCACCTCGCGGTCGCCGGCTTCCTGGCGGAGGATGTCGAGGGCGCGTTCGAGGGTGGGGCGCGGGAGGGCGGGGGTGGTGATGCGGAGGCGGTCGGGGGTGGCGAGGAGCTCGCGGAGGGAGCCCATGGCCTGGATGCGGCCGCCGTAATAGATGACCACGCGGTCGCAGACGTCCTCGACGTCGGCGAGGAGGTGGCTGCTGAGGATCACGGTCTTGCCGCGCCGGGCGAGGGCGAGAATGAGGTCCTTGACCTCGCGACAGCCGATGGGGTCGAGGCCGGAGGTGGGCTCGTCGAGGATGACGAGGTCGGGGTCGTTGATGAGGGCCTGGGCGAGGCCGATGCGGCGCTGCATGCCCTTGGAGAACTCGCCGACGGTGCGGCGGCGGACCTGGTTGAGGCCGACCATTTCGAGCAACTGCCGCGCGCGGTTGGCGCGTTCGCCGGGGGGGAGGTGGAAGAGGTTGCCGAAGAAGTCGAGGGTCTCGGCGGAGTCGAGGTAGCGGTAGAGGTAAGATTCCTCGGGCAGGTAACCGATGCGTTCCTTGGTGGCGACGTTGCGGGGGGGGCGACCGAAGACCTCGATGTAGCCGCGGGTGGGGTGGAGGAGGCCGAGGAGGAGTTTGACGGTGGTGGACTTGCCCGAGCCGTTCGGCCCCAGCAAGCCGAAGACCTCGCCGCGGCGCACCTCGAACTCGACGTTGTCCACGGCGCGGGCCTTGGGCCGGCCCCAGAAGTCCTTGAAGACCTTGGTCAGTCCACGCACGGTCACGACCACCTCGCCCGCGGGGAGGGGCGGGGCTGTCTCCGGCTTTGTTTCGGTCACTGGCATACAGCGGTGTTACGGTCCTTGCCGCCGATGCGTTGGGCATCGGGGATCCGCGGGCGAGCCGATGGCTGGTGCAGGGCCCGCGCGAAGGGCGCAAGCTAGCAAAGGAGCGGGCGGGGCACAACTGCGCGTTCGGTTGCCCATGGAGGCGGGGTGGAACGCGCGGGCGCGTCTTTCAGGGGCCGCCGGTTTGTCCTGGAAACCCCTGCTGGCGGAGGGCTTCGTAAACGACCACCGCCACACAGTTCGCGAGGTTCAAGGAACGCGCGTCGGGGTGGAACATCGGGATGTGGAGCCAGCGCGGTCGGTGGGCCTCGAGCAGCGCCGCGGGCAGACCGGCGGTTTCGCGGCCGAAGACGAGGTAGTCGTCGGCGGCAAAGGCGACTTCGGCGTAGGGCCGCGGCCCGCCCTGCTCGATGAACCAGCAGCGCGCTGCGGCGGGCAAAGAGGCGGTGAACGCGCTCCAGCCTGGCCACCGGTGCCAGTCGACGTGCTGCCAGTAGTCCATGCCCGCGCGGCGCAGGCGGCGGTCGTCCAGACGGAAGCCGAGCGGTTCGATGAGGTGCAGGGTGGTGCGCGTGGCGGCGCAGAGTCGGGCCACGTTGCCGGTGTTCGGGGCGATCTCAGGTTCGAGCAGGACGACGTGCATCGGGGACGGCTGCGGGGCGGGCGGTGTTTCGTTTGCCGCGGGCGTAGTGCACCTGCCACAGCACGAGACCGTGGGCGGGCGCCGTCATGCCGGCGGTGCGGCGGTCGCGGCTGGCGAGGATACGTTCGAGGTCGGCGGCCGTGAGGCGGCCCAGGCCGAGTTGGACGAGGGTGCCGACGATGGCGCGGCACATCTTGTAAAGGAAGCCGTTGCCCTCGATGACAAAGGTGAGCAGCGGACCGCGGCGCTGCACGTCGCAGCGGGTGAGCGTGCGGACGGCATCGTCGAGAGGGACGCCGCGGTTGGCGGTGAAAGCGCGGAAGTCATGCGTGCCGAGGAAAACGCGGGCCGCGTCGCGGATGGCGGCCAGGTTCAACTGGCGGGGCACGTGCCAGGTCAGGTGGCGTTGGAGGGGGTTCGCGGCGGGGTGATTCCAGACCAAGTAGCGGTATTGCTTGCCGCGCGCGTCGAAGCGGGCGTGGAAGCCGACGGGGACCCGGCGGGCGGCCAGGACGCGGATGTCCTCCGGCAGGTGGGCGTTCAAGGCCAGGAGGAGTTTGGCGGCGGGGAAGCGGAACTCGGTGCGGGGGACGTCGCAGTGCGCTACCAAGCCGAGGGCGTGCACGCCGCTGTCGGTGCGGCTGGATCCCTGGAGTCGGGGGCGCGAGGGGAACAATTGGGCCAGGGCCTTCTCGACGACTTCCTGAACCGCCACGCCGGAGGCCTGGTGTTGCCAGCCCGCATAGTGGGTCCCTTCAAAGGCGAGGGTCAGCCGGAGTCGCACCGGATGGGGGACGGCGTGGGCCACAGGTCGCCGCCGTTCAGCCCCGGTGGTCGAGCCAGCTCTGGAGAAGGAGGGCGGCGGCCAGTTTGTCCACCTTCTCCTTCCGCTGGTCGCGACGGACGTTGCCCTCGACGAGGAAACGGTTGGCCTGGGCGGAGGTGAGCCGCTCGTCCCAGGTCTGGATCGGGACGGTGAGGGTTTCCTTGAGCACCGCGACGAACTGCTGCACCTGCAACGCCGCCGGGCCGTAGCTGCCGTCCATGTTCCGCGGCAGACCCACGATGATGAGCTCGACTTGCTTTTCGCGGAGGAGGGCTTTAAGGCGGTCGAGGAAAGCCGCGAACGGTTCGGCGGGGATGAACTCCAGCGGGCTGGCAATCATGCCCAACTCGTCGCTGATCGCCACGCCGATCCGCACCGTGCCATGGTCCAGGGCGAGAACGCGCATGGGCGGGAGGCTAGCGCAAGGCCCGGCGGTTGACGATGGGTTTTCCGGGGGGGCGCGGCGGGGGGAGGTTGCCCGCGAAAGGACGCCAAGAAGCTCAAAGCGCAAAGTTCAAAGTTCAAAGTTCAAGGGAAGTTCCAGCATTCCACAGGGGTATCACCGGCCCAACCGGAGGAGATCGTTGGCTGGCACCCTTGAATGTGTTGCACGATTTGCTCGACGCTCATGGAGCGAACTTGGCAATCAGCGGGAGTTTTGCGCCCGGAAAACCTGGCGAATGGGGCACGACAGCACCCTTGCCCCAGCGCGCCGGCAGGATGGTGGCCCACACCACAGGTTCAGGCAGCGCCTCCCTCAGCCCAATTCCCGATGTTCGTAATCGGCGGAAGATCCAACACGGAGAGTCTCTCCGCCGATTACGGACATCGGGGATGGGGGAGGTGAGGTGGTTCTCTTGGATCTGCTCGGGGGCCGCGAACCAGCCCGGCGGGATGCGCTTCTGCATTCTCCATTCTTCCTTCTGCATTCCGATTCATGGAGGGGAAGCGGAGGCGGTGCCTTCCTCGACCATGGTGGGGACGTAGGCGCCGATGGCCCGTTCGAGGCGGGTGCGGGCGACGGCGTATTCGCGCAAGGCCCGGATGCGCGTGGTCCGCGCCTCGGTGAGCGCGGTCTGCGCGCCAAGGACGTCCAGTTGGGTGCCGGCGCCGGCCTCGGCGCGGGACACGGCCAGGCGCAGGGCTTCCTCCGCCTGCTCGACCGTCTTCTGCTGCGATTCGCGGACTTCCCACGCCTCGACCAGCGACGAGTAGGCGGTGCGGACTTCGAGCTCGATGTTGCGCGCCACGTCGTCGCGCTCGACCTCGGCCTGTTCGAGTCGCGCCCGGGCTTCGACGACCTTGCCGCGCGTGTGGGCGCCGTCAAAGACGTTCCAGACGGCCTGCACCCCGGCCTCCCAGCCGTGCACCTCGTCGCCGACATCGGGCGAGAACACGGACTTGCGTGCCCCGTAGCCCACATAGCCCTCGAGCCGGGGCAGGTAACCGGCGCGGGCACTGGTGACGCCTTCGCGCTGGAGGGCTTCAGCGTGGCGCAGGGCGGCGAGTTCCGGGCGACGTTCCAGAGCGCGAGCCACGGCGTCGGGCACGGCGATGGCGAGGCGTGGCAGATCGAGGGTACCGGCGAGTTCCAACGGCAGGTCGTCCCAGATCTCCGGCGGTACGCGGTAGCCGAGGCGATTGACCAGCACGTTCTTGGCGATGCGATATGCGTTGCGGGCACGCGAGACCCGGGGTTGCGCATTGGCCAGCTCGACCTCGGCACGCAGGACGTTGAAGCGCGGCACGGTGCCCGCCCGGAACCGGCGTTCACTATCCGCCAATTCCCGCTCGAGCAGCTCGACGGAGGCCAGGCTGACCGCAATCTCCTGCTCGGCGAGCAGGGCATTGTAGAAGGCCACCCGCACCTCGGCGGCGGTGTCGGCCAGCACGGCCTGGTGTTGGGCCAACGCCTGTTCCCGCAACAACCGCGCCGCACGCAGCGAGGATCGCATGCGCCCGCCTTCGAAGACGGATTGCACCAGCCGGACCCCCACGGTCCAGTTGTCCGTGCCCGGGTCGATGACCGGCATGCCTTCCGGGAACAGGAAGCCGGGAGGGATCTCGAGCCGGTCGACCGCGCTGTCGCCGCGGACGCCGTAGTCGCCGGCGGCGCGCAGCTTGGGCAGCACGATGGCGCGGGTCTGGAGGCTGATGCCGTGGGCGATCTCGAGGTCCTGCTGGCTCTTGAGGACCGCCGGGTTCTGTTGTCCGGCAATCTCCAGGCAGTCGGCGAGGGCGAGCGGCCGGTTGGGCCAGGGCAAAGCGTTGGTGGGCGCGGCCCGGGCCAGCGGTTCGGCGGCCGCGACGGCGATCGCTCCCAGCAGGGCCGCCAGCCAGAGGAGGGAGCGCAGGAGTCCTGGGGTGCCGACCTTGTCGGGCGACCGCGGACGGGGTGGGGCAGAGGACGAAGGGGGAAGCTCAAAGCTCAAAGGCCAAAATTCAAGGGAAGTTCCAGGATGCCAGGGGGCACGGCCGGCGCGAGTCTCGTTGGGATGCCAGGCGATGGAGAAGCCGCAGCCGCGGAAGGGACGCACAGCGTATGGAGTGCGTCGGCTTCCCGTGGCGCGTGGCGGGAGGGGGCGGCAGGCTGGAAGCCCGCACCACAGGTTCATGGGAAGCGGCCTGTTCCTGCCGGACCTGCTCAGGGGCCATTGACCGCAGAAGGTGCAGGCTGGAAGCCCGCACCACAGGTTCATGGGAAGGTTAAGGGAGAGGGCGAGCGGTTTCATACGCGGTGGGGGGAAGGGCGGCGTGGGGTTTGGGTTCGAGCGGGCGACTTCGGGGAGGTGCGTCGGCGAGCGGGGAGCGGGCGGGGACGGTGGAGAGGGAGATGCTGGAGGGCGGCGAGGGAAAACTGGGTGATGTGGTCGGCCAGGCGGTCGAGGGGCGGCGGGGACAGGGGGCGGTCGGGGAAAAGGCGCGTCACGACGGAACGGCAGTGGTTGTAGAACAGGCACTGGCTCACGATGCTGAAGCCGCAGAGACGGAGCGATTCCTCGGGGCAGTCGGGGCCGACGATGGCGCGGACGATGGCGCGGAGCTGTTCGGCCATGGGTTGGATGCGCTCGACGATCATGAGGTCGAGGGCGGGGCTGGGATCGATCATTTCCTTGGCCATGAGGCGGCCGAGCCAGGATTCGGCGTGGGTGTCCAGGAAGCGGCCCAGGAAGTGGAAGATGAAGGCGCGGAGGCGTTCGGGGCGGGGCGGCGGGGTCGGTGCCGCCGTCGAAGGGGTGCCGGGCGTTGGCGCGGGCCATGGCGTGGCGCAGGACCTCGACGTAAGGCGTTCCTTGTCGCCGAAGTGGTAGTTGACGGCGGCGACGTTGGCGCCGGCGCGGCGGCAGATGTCGCGGACGGTGGCGGCGTGGTAGCCGTGTTCGGCGAACACCTCACCGGCGGCGGCGAGGAGGGCAGCGCGGGTGGCGGCGGGGGGCGGGGCGGCGGCGGCAGTCGTCATGTTTGAAGCGGATGTTTCAAACAATTGTTTGACACGTCAACCCCATTCTTGTTGTCTCGCGCCCGTCGCGGTGGTTCGCACCCTGATTATGTGGTTCACCTGGTTCACCTGGTTCACCAGCCGGTCGTGGTTGCCGGCAGCTCGTCCGGCGGTCCGCCGGGCGGCGGCGGGGGCCGTCCTTCTGCTGCTGTCGGGTTGTGCCCCGACGGAGGAGGGGGTCCACGCCGGCTATGTGGAGGGCGAGTTCGTGTACGTGGCCGCGCCGCTGGCGGGGCACCTGACCCGGCTCGAGGTCGTGCGGGGGGCGGAGGTGGCCGGCGGGCAGGCGCTGTTCGCGCTCGAGTCGGAGGTCGAGACGGCGGCGGTGCAGGAGGCGGAGAGCCGGTTGGCGGAAGCGGACCATCGGTTGGCGGACCTCCGCAAGGGGCGGCGGCCGTCGGAACTGGCGGTGCTCGAGGCGCGGGTGCAGGAGATGGCCGCGCGCTTGGCGCTGGCCGAGATCGAGCTGCGCCGGAAGGAACAGCTTCGGGACGACCAGGTGATTGCGCCGGCCGAGCTGGACGTCGCGGTGGCGCGGCGTACGCGGATGCCGCCCTGCTGGCGTCGTTGCGGGCGGAGTTGAGACGGCCGGCTGAAGGCGGGGACGCGGTCCAGGCGGCGGAAGCGGGCGGAATCAAGGTGGCGGCGCTGGCCGGGCGCGTTGGGCGTTGGATCAGCCGCCGGGGTCGGCTCCCGAGGCGGCGGGCGTGCAGGAGACGCTTTATCGGCCGGGCGAGTATGTCGCGGCGGGGATGCCGGTGGTGGCGTTGCTCCCGCCCGGGCATGTCAAGGTGCGGTTCTTCGTGCCCGAGCCCGAGCTGGGGCGGGTGAAGGTCGGGACGAAGGTGACGGTGACGCTGAGCGGCGAGCCGACGCCGGTGGAGGCGACGATCCGGTACGTGTCGACGCAGCCTGAGTTCACGCCGCCGGTGATCTACAGCCGGGAGAACCGGGCGAAGCTGGTGTTCATGGTCGAGGCGCATCCGCCCGCGGAGGTGGCGGCGCGCTGGCATCCGGGACAGCCGGCCGAGGTCAGGTGGTTGCCGTGAGCGTGGCGATGGCCATCGAGGTGCAGGGCATCACCAAGCGGTATGGGAACCGGGTGGTGGTGAACGATGTGGCCCTGCGCGTGCCGCGGGGGCAGATCTACGGGTTTCTCGGGCCGAACGGCAGCGGCAAGACGACGTTTCTGCGGATGCTCTGCGGCCTGCTCACGCCGGATGCCGGCACGGGCTCCTGTCTGGGTTGGGACCTGCGCACGCAGGCGCGAGAGATCAAGAAGCGCGTGGGTTACATGACCCAGCGATTCAGCTTCTACGAGGACCTGAGCCTGGAGGAGAACCTGGACTTCGTGGCGCGGATCCACGGGGTGCCCGGGCGAAAGGCGGCGGTGAACCGGAGCCTGGAGGCGCTGGGGTTGGCGGAGAGGCGCCGACAGCTTGCGGGGGCCCTTTCGGGCGGGTGGAAGCAGCGGCTGGCGCTGGCGGCGTGTTTGATCCATCAGCCCGAACTGCTGCTGCTGGACGAGCCGACGGCGGGGGTGGATCCGAAGGCGCGACGGGATTTCTGGGAGGAGATCCACCAGTTGGCGGCGCGGGGGCTGACCGTGTTGATCACGACGCACTACATGGACGAGGCCGAGCGTTGCCATCACTTGGCCTACCTGGCGTACGGCAATCTCCTCACGCAGGGCAGCGTGGACGAGGTCATCGCAGGGGCGGGGCTCAGCACGTGGGAAGTGAGCGGGCCGGACCTCGCCGCGCTCGCCGCCACGCTCCGTGCGGCGCCGGACGTCGAGCAGGTCGTGGCGTTTGGCAATACCCTGCACGCGAGCGGCCGTGACGACGCGCGGTTACGGCGGGCGCTGGAGCCGTTCCTGCGCGGCGCGCACCGGGCGGAACGCGTCGAGACGCGGCTGGAACATGTCTTCATCAGCCTGATGCAGACGGCCCGCGACAACTACGGCTGAGGGGGGGGGTGCCTGGTCCATGAGGAATCACCTCTTCAGTCCCGCCCGGTTCTGGGCCGTCGTCGTGAAGGAGTTCATCCAGATGCGACGGGACCGGCTGACGTTCGGCATGATGGTGGGCATCCCGTTGATGCAGCTCATCCTGTTCGGCTTCGCGATCAACATGAATCCGAAGCAACTGCCCACGGCGGTGCTGCTGGCGGATCACAGCCCGTTCGGGCGGACGCTGCTGTGGGCGATGCGGAACAGCGAGTACTTCAGCCTGGTGCGCGAGGCGCGGAGCGAGGCGGAGGTGGCGGACCTGCTGACGCGCGGGGCGGTGCAGTTCGTGGTGCATATTCCGGAGGGCTTCGAGCGGCGGCTGCTGCGCGGGAGCGGCCGAGCGTGCTGTGCAGGCCGACGCCACGGATCCGGCGGCGACGGGCTATGCGGTGGCGGCGTTGGAGGCGCTGGTGGGGCGGGTGTTTGACCGGGATCTGACGGGGCCGTTGGCGCGGTTGCGAGGGCGGGCGGGGCCGGTGGAGATGCGGACGCATCGGCACTACAACCCGGAGATCATCACGCAGTACAACGTCGTGCCCGGCCTGCTGGGGGTGGTGCTCACGATGACGCTGACGATCATCACGGCGCTGGCGATCACGCGGGAGCGCGAGCGGGGGACGATGGAGAATCTGCTGTCGACGCCCGCACGGCCGGCCGAGGTGATGGTGGGTAAGATCGTGCCGTACATCCTGGTGGGGTACGTGCAGGTGGGTTTGATCCTGGTGCTGGCGCGGGTGGTGTTCCGGGTACCGATGGTGGGGAGCCTCGGGCTGCTGCTGGCGGTGATCCTGCTGTTCATCACGGCGAACCTGGCGATGGGGGTGACGTTCTCGACGATTGCCCGCAACCAACTGCAGGCCGTGCAAATGGCCATTTTCTTCTTCCTGCCTTCGATTCTGCTGTCCGGGTTCATGTTTCCGTTCCGGGGGATGCCGGGCTGGGCGCAGATGCTGGGGGAGATTCTGCCGTTGACGCATTTCCTGCGGATTGCGCGCGGGATTCTGCTCAAGGGCAATGGGTTGACGGAGATCGCGCCTGAACTGGGCGCGCTGGCGCTGTTCGTTGCGGTGGTGTTGACGGTGGGCATCAAGCGCTATCGACAGACGTTGGACTAGCCCGTTGTGCGGCGAAGCCCCTCGGGCATGGGCTGCCGGTCCAGAGGCCGACTTGGGTGCGGCGCAAGCAGGCGTTTGCCACCATCGCCCATTTCAACCAGCATCGCGCCGTGACGGTGAACGCGCATGCACGGGGCGGGGAACAGCCGGCCCGGGTGATCCGGTTCCACTCGCTGACAAAGGCGATGGTGGTCATGCTGACATTGCGGTTCCTGCCCACGCGCTACTGCCCGTTTGCCGCCCGGCTGCGGCGGATCCGATGAGGCGACGCAAGGGTCAGTCGCGAAGGCCGCGCGGGTTCGACGCCCGGCGGGGTCGGTGGCCGAAGCAGTGGGTGCGCCGGGTGGGATGGCTTGTGCCGGTCGTGCTCGGGTTCGCCGTGCTGTTCGGGTGGCTGGGCCGGCGCTACCAGCGATGGGCCGGCTTCGAACACAGTCAGGATGGGGTGATCCTGGCGGCGGCGCGCCGTTACGGGGTGGACCCGGCGCTGATCAAGGCGGTGGTCTGGCGCGAAAGCCGTTTCAACCCGTCCGCGCGCGGCCGGGCCGGGGAGATCGGCCTGATGCAGTTGACGGACGCCGCAGCGCAGGAATGGGCGGAAGCCGAAGGGGTGTATCCGCTGCCCGAGACGCACCTGCTTGATCCGCGCACAAACACGCTGGCCGGCACCTGGTATCTGCGCCGGCTCTTGCGGCGCTATGCGGATACCGACGACCCGCTGCCGTACGCGCTGGCCGACTACAACGCCGGTCGGCGGAATGTGCTCCGCTGGATGCAGGGACCGGCAAGGACACACAGCGACGCGTTCCGGGCTGCGATTGGCTTCGAGTCGACGCGGGCCTATGTCGAGGCGGTGATGGAGCGGCGGCCGCGCTATCGCCGGGACTTTTAGCGGGGCCTTGGGTGGGCGCGGAGCGTGTGGAGTGCGCGGTCTTCCAGCAGCGCTTTTGGTTCGCCGTGCGTGTTACGAAAAGCGGCGGTCAACCGCATGCACTCCAGACGCTGCGCGAGGTTCGTGGGCGTGGACAGAGCTGTCCAGGGTTTGGACAGAACTGCGCGTTGACAGCCTGCGAATGCCTCCGTGCAGTTGCGTAGGCGAGAGTTCCTACCCGATCCCTCTGCTACTCCCTACAGCCTGATTGCCCCCCCCGATGGAAGCAACTAGCAGAGAAGACTTTCAGCCGGGGACTGCAGGACCTCTTCCTTCCCGGTCCCGATCATCCGTCGCTGGGCCTGGGATTCCTCTCCACGTTCGCTGGCACCCCCGGTGCTTGACCAGCGCTGACGATTCGGGCGGCGCCCCGACCCCGGTGGCTGGATGGTCATGCGGGGTACGTTTCCCTCGGGGCGCGGCAACTGAATCGCACCTAGAAAGACGCAGTCAAGTATGAGACTCAACCATCGGAAGAAACCCACGGGCTTCACCCTCATCGAAATGGTGGGCGTGTTGGCAGTCATTGCCATCCTCGCCGCCATTCTGGTCCCCAAGATTTTCTCGGCCATCGAGGAGTCCCGGTACAATAACGCTATAGCCAGTGTGAACGGCGTGAAGGCGGCGACCATGAACTACTTTGCCCAGAAAGGGGCCTTCACGGTTGACGCTGGAGCTACCAAGTTTGATAACCGGCTGATCAGCAATGGAGACCTTGAACGCCCCTTTGCCACGCGGATTGGCAACGGCTGGGAATGTAACGCCTTACTGGCTGCGGCTGCCGGGGTTGTCGATGGTAACCGCTTCAGCAAGCTGGATGGGACGGTAAATGTCGCGGCATCGGGCATTGTGATTCAATGCAAGATCGCGGGCGTTCCTGGGGCCGACGCGCTGGAGCTGAGCAAACGGATTGATGGCACGGCTATGTCGGCCGCCAACGCGACTGCGCTTGATGACCTAGGGCGTGTCATTTATGCCGCGCCGGACGCGGGCACTGGATTGACTGACGTCTTCGTCTACATCGCCCACAAATAGAGTGGCCGTGTAAACGCTCGTCGCTTGCGCACCCCAGACTGATCATCGCAGATCAAGGCGGGCGGCTCGGGTTCCGATGTCCGCCCCGCCTTGTGCCGCTACCAGGATGATCAGCAAGGTGTGTGCCGGCCAGTAGCTTCCACCACAGCGACTAACATGCCCACCGTCGCACCGTTTGAGTCTCGTCACCTCGACTCCTACCGTCGCACCGTCGCACCGTCGCACTGGCTGAGTCTCGTTACCTCGACTCCTACCGTCGCACCGCCGCACCGCCGCACTGCTTGAGTCTCGTCACCTCGACTCCTACCGTCGCACCGTCGCACTGTCGCACCGTCCCACCCGCTGACACATGCTTCTCCAAACCCCAGCCCCAGCCCGCATGGCGACCGGTCTCGGTGAACGCCTGATCGCGGGCGGACTGATCACGGAAGGGCAGTTGGATCTGGCCCAGCGTGAGCAGCGGCGTCGGGGCGGGGCGCTGAGCGCCATCCTGGTGGATCTCGCGCTGGTGAGTGGCGAGCAGTTGGCGCGGTTCATGGCCGAGGAGGCGGGCACGCGGGTGGTGGATCTGACCAAGGTGGGTCCGGATCCCTCCTTGCTGGAGCTCGTGCCGCTGGATCTCTGTCGCAAGCTGCGGGCGCTGCCGGTGGGGCGGGTGAACGGGACGTTGATGGTAGCGATGGCGGACCCGCTGGATGTGCTGGCGGTGGATCTGTTGACGGCCGTCACGCGCTGTCACATCGAGGCGGTAGTGACGACCGACCAGGACGTGCTGACTTACCTGGACCGGTTGCAGAAGGAAGGCGGCACGATCCAGGAGTCGATCGATCAGATCATTGCCGAGGATGTGGTTGGGTCGCGGTTGGTGACGAAGGAGGAGGTGGACCTGGCGGCAGCCAGCCAGGACGAGGCGCCGGTCATCCGGTTGGTGAACCAGATCATTGTTCGCGCCGTGAACATTGGGGCCAGCGACATCCACTTCGAACCGGAGGAGAAGATGATGCGCATCCGGGTGCGCATCGATGGCGTGCTGTATCCCGATGTGCTGGTGCCCAAGTCCCTGCAATCGCCCGTGACGACGCGGATGAAGATCCTGGGCGACATGGACGTGGCGGAGACGCGGCTGCCGCAGGACGGGCGCGCGACGGTGTACGTGGGGCGGAAGCAGATCAACCTGCGGATCTCGGGCCTGCCGACGTGTTACGGCGAGAACGTGGTGGTACGGATCCTGAACTCGAGCGCGCAGTTGCTGAGCATGGGCGGGTTGGGGATGACGCCGGAAAGCGAGGCCCAGTTGCGGGCAGCGATCGCGCGGCCGTACGGGGTGGTGATCGTGACGGGCCCGACCGGGAGCGGCAAGTCCACGACGCTGTATGCGATTTTGCGGGAGGTGTCGGGGACGGACGTGAGCACGTTCACGCTCGAGGACCCGATCGAGTACCGGATGCCAGGCATCCGGCAGACGCAAATCAAGGACGAGATCGGTCTCACTTTCAGTGCCGGGTTACGGACGTTGCTGCGTCAGGACCCGGACATCATTTTGGTGGGGGAGACGCGGGATGCGGAGACGGCCCAGTTGATGGTACGTGCGGCGCTGACGGGACACCTGGTGTTCACGACGCTGCACACCAATGACGCGCCTGGAACCATCCCGCGTCTCATTGATATGGGCGTGGAGCCCTTCCTGTTACCCGAGAGCCTGATCGGGGTGCTGGCTCAGCGGCTTGTGCGGCGATTATGTGATCGCTGCAAGGAGCCGGTGCCGGAACCGACGGCGGTGTTCAGCCGACTGGACGTGGAACCGCCGGACGGGCCGGTGCCGGCTCTGCGCCGGGCCGTGGGATGCCCGGCGTGCAAGAAGACGGGGTATCGGGGCCGGGTGGGGATCTTCGAGCTCATGCTGCTGGACGGGCGCTTTCATGAAGCGATCGTGCACCGGGCGGGTGCCCAGGAGTACGCGCGTCTGGCGCGGGAGGCTGGCATGAAGACGATGTACGAGGACGGCCTGCGCCGGGTGTTTGCCGGGGAAACCACGCTCGAAGAGGTGCTGCGGACGGTGAAGACGGTGTGACCGTGCGACGGTGGGACGGTGGGACCGTGGAACGGTGGGACGGTGGGACGGTGGGACGGTGGGACGGTGGGACGGTGGGACGGTGGGACGGTGGGACGGTGAGACGGTGGGACGGTGGGACGGTGGGAGACGAGGTGACGGGACTCAATGGGAACGTTCAACGTTCAACGTTCAACGTTCAACGTTCAACACGGGACGGGAGCTGCAGGATGGTGAGGACAGGGTGAGGTCTACGGGGGGATGACTAGAGAGATACTGCAAAGGAGAAAAGGGGATTGATCCAGACTTTATGAGGTAGAGCCAACAGCCGACGATCCGTCACGCGCCGGCCGCACACCACGGACGGCGTACCAAGGCGAACGGAGACGCAAATACCGACCAAAGGACGCATGACAGACGGCAGCAGCATGACGGCGTACGAGTATGTCGGGATCGACAGCAACGGAAGTCGCGTCACCGGGCAGTTGGCGGCTGCGGACGAGGAGAGTCTCGAGAGTCGGCTGCAGAGTCGGGGCGTGTGGCTGGTGGAAGCGCGGACAGCCCGGACCGCGAAAGCGGGGGGCAAGCGCGGGCGGCGTCTCTCCGGCGGGGGCCTGCGACGGGAGTTGATCAACTTCTGCATCCTCATGACCTTCCAACTGCGCGTGGGCATCCCGATGGTGACGGCGCTGAACGTGGTCGCGGAGGACTGTGAGAGCGCGGCCTTCCGGGACGTGTTGCGGCAGATGCGTGAGGAGGTGGAGTCCGGGGCGACGCTCTACGAGGCGATGGTGCGGCAGAAGGTGTTCTCGCGTCAGTTCGCCAGCCTGGTCAAGGCCGGGGAAAGCAGCGGCACCTTGCCGGAATCGTTCGGGGAGCTGCGCCGGTACCTCGAGTGGCAGGAGCAGGTGCTGGCGGACGTACGGCAGGCAACCATCTACCCGGCGGTGGTCTTGGTGGTGGTGTGTGCGTTTGTTCTGATCCTCTTTACTTTCGTGGTGCCGCGGTTCGTGACGCTGCTGACGGCTGCCAAGGTGGACCTGCCGCTGCCGACGGTGATCGTGTTTGGGATCAGCGACTTTGCGAAGCAGACGTGGTGGATCTGGACGCTGCTCCTGATCGGGGTGCCCGTGGGACTTAAGGTCGGGAACCGGAGCTCGGTCAAGTTTGCCATTGCCTATGACAAGCTGCGGTTTCGATTGCCGTTGTTTGGTGATCTCGTGCACATGCTGACGGTGTCCCGGTTCGCCCAGAACCTGGCGGTGATGTATCGCTCGGGGGTGGGGATTGTGGATTCGCTCAGAATGACAGTGGGGTTGGTGGGGAGCACCTGGCTGGGGTTGGTGATCGAGGATGTGGCCCGGCGGGTCGAGACCGGGCAGACGGTGAGTGAAGCGATGGCGGCGCATCCGGTCTTTCCGTCGTTGCTGCAACGGATGGTGGTGATGGGGGAGAAGACCGGGAACCTGGACCGGGCACTGGAGAACGTGTCCGAGTACTACAACGTGGTTGTCCCGCGGAAGATCAAGCACATCTTCAGCATCGCCGAACCGGCCATGATCCTGTTCCTGGTGGGCGTGGTGGGGTTTGTGGCGGTGGCGATCTTCCTCCCCATCGTGGGCATGCTGGGGGCGATCAAGTGAACCCTGTCGAGCCATGAATTCCTTCTGCCAATCCCCCGAGCCAACGTCGGTCCTGCGTCAGTTGCCAGCGGGTCGCAACGCACGCGGCTTCACGCTGATCGAAACGGTGGCCGTGCTGGCCATTATCGCGGTGCTGGCGGCGGTGGTGGCGGAGAACATCATGACCCGGATGCGGATGGCGGCACGGACAGCCGAGGCCAACTCACTGGCGACGATGTCGCAGACCCTGCAGCAGTTTGCGGTGCGCAGCAAGGTGTTGCCGGCGGCGACGAACGTCCCGACGACGCTGGCGGCGGAGATGGCCGTGGCGCTCGAACGGGTCCAGCGAACGGCCGGCGGCAACCCGCGCTGGGTGTGGGCGGATCCAGCGTGTCTGGTCGGGGCGACACCGACGACGCTGCCCTATGTGCAGACGGCGGCGGGGAGCGCGCAGCCGAGTCGGGTCCGCATGGTGCTGGTATCCAGCGTGGGGGCGCCGTTGCCGGTGCGCACGAATGCGCCGACGGCGACGGAGTTTGAATCGATGTGGACCAGTGCGGCGGGCGGGGTGCCGGCGTGTCTGCAGGGTGCGTGGCAGGGGGCCGTGGACGATTTGAGGATCCAGCGGGTGGATCTGGGGGCGCTATTCTGCCGGGTGGTGCTGGAGAACGTGGACTTTTTGCGGACTGCGCCCTACTCGGTGGAGACGACCAACACGCTGACGGCAATCGCCTCGGGCAGTCGCCGGGACTTCTGGTTGTTGCGGGGAACGGTGTTGAACTTTCACTTCTCCGACAACTCGCTGCAGGCGCGGGAGTATCTGGCGGAGGATGTCAGCTACACCTTTGAGAACGGCCGGTGGGGAAGATACCTGCGCTATGGGCCGAATCGGGCGAATGGATGGTTTGGCGAGATGGTGGATCGCTTCCTGGCCGCGCCGCCGCCCCCGGGGGGCACGCGACGCTACTCGACGCAGCAATGGATCATCGATGCCATGTACGGCTTCCTCTACAACTTTGGTCAGTGGTCCCTGGACTACTTCTATGGGGGACCGCCGTGGCCGCACATACCGGGCTACGAACAATCGAGTGCCGGGGCCACGGGCTTGAGCGACTACTCGGGTGACCTACTGATCAACAATTGAGGCGCGGTATGAATGCTGGACCACACCTGCCCGTTGCCTGCCCTATCGCCATCCCGGTGGCGGGTGGCGTGTGGTCCAGCGCCGCGCCGGTACCGCTGAAGCGGTACGAGACGGAATCCTGGAGGGTGGTCGTCGTCTGTCGCCCGGCCGGCACGGAACCGGCGGGGGGGGCGGCGGCGCGCGGCCGTGCGCCGGGCGCGAGTGCTCGGCGGCGGGGACCGCCACGTTCGGCCGGCTTCTCGTTGCTCGGGGTGATCGGGGTGATGGCGGTGATGGCCATTCTTGCGCTGGCCCTGATGCCGACGGAACTGAGGCAGATCGACGCGGCTGCGCGGCAGAAGGAGACCGAGGCGTTGAGCGTCATGGTGGGTGGGTTGCGGAACCACATCCTCGACAGTCGTTCACTGCCGGGCTCGGGGACTGTATTCTCGAACGTTGCCCGGAACATTGGCTGGCAGTTGGCTTCGGTGCAGACGAACTCGCGCGGGAATCCCCGGGTTTACCTGGTGGATCCGGCGCTGCGTGTGGGGACGAACACGGTGGCGACGCTGCCGTTTGTGCAACCGTTCCTGGGGGTCACGAATGTCGAGGGGGGCCGGGTGATGCTGGTGTCGAGTCTGGGACAACCCCTGCCCACGACGGTCACCGCACCAGGCACGAATGCCGCGACCGTCTTCGAGATGCTCTGGAACGCGGGTGAAAGTGTCGCGCCGGCGGGATGGACGGGGGGGGACTGGGCGGACGTGAAGATCGGGCGGTTGAGTCTGCTGCCGATGTTCACCGGTCATCCTGCGCAATCAGTCTGCACAGACGGGACGGTTCTCGATTGACAGCACCAACAACCAGGCGGCCCTCCCAAGTCAGGCATTCAGTTCGCTCTACTTTGTCCGGACGCTGATCGGCCTGCACAGTCACACGGGGCAGTTGCAGGCCCAGCAGGTGTTGCAGGACGTGGTGAGTGTGACCAACGGCCCGCCGCACTATCTCTGTCCGACGTTCGTGTATGAGGACGGCCAGTGGCGGGGCGAGTACTACAAGGGCACGAGTGCCCAGAAGCACAGCGGCGAGGACCTCCAATGGGCCTATGAGCTCTTCCTGTCGGGCCCCGCCAATGTGTACAAGGTCGGCTCGGTGACCCAGCGGAGCCTGACGGAGAAGATGTATCTCTTCATGAGCAACTATGTGGTCTGGGCGGAGGGAGGGTTTCAATCGGGTCAGAAGGCGGCGGTGACGGCGGCCCAGGCGGCCATGGAGTCGGAGTTGGGGACGTACTGCAACAAGAAGGCGAGTGCCAACTGAGGCCAGGCCATGCAAGCTCCAGCAACCCTCCCATTGACGCCGTCCCGGGGCACGCGGCCGGGCTTGGCGACCTTGCGCCGTGACGGTGCAGGCGAGACGCCCGCACCACCACGCTGCCGGACGCGGTGGTACGGGGGTGTGACACTGGCAACGCGAGGCGCGGGTTCGGAAGCTCGACGGAAGGAGATAGGCTTCACCTTGCTGGAACTGGCGGGGGTGCTGGGCGTACTGGCGATTCTGGCGGCCGCGGTGACCCCCAGTTTGCTGAGCCAGATCGGGGCCGCAGCGCGGGAACGGGAGGTCAACGCGCTGAGCCGGTTGGGCCAGGGATTGGCGGAGCATGTGCTGGCGAACCGGCGTCTGCCCGCGCCGGCGACGATGTTTGGGGATCTGGCGACGACGTTAGGCTGGCCGCTGGCGGAGACGGCGTCGAATGCGATGGGGAATGCCCGGGTATTGCTGATGGATCCGGGTCTGCGGCTGGGTAGCAACACCGTGGCGAATCTGCCGTATGTGCAGGGGGCGGCGGGAGTGGCCAGCGTCGCGAATGCGCGCGTGCTCTTGCTCTCGAGCCTGGGAGGGGCGCTGCCCCGGGTGATCATGGAGCCTGGCACCAACGCCGCGACGGTGTTCAACCTGATTTGGGACACGCCGGACGGGGTGCAGCCCGCGGGTTGGACGTGGGGCGGGAACTGGAGCGACCTGCTGGTGCAGCGGGTGAATCTGCGTCCGTTGTTCACGCAAGTGGTGTTGAACAACAACTCCTTCAACCTGGGTCGATACTCGATCGACAACACCAACGCCCCGGTGCCGTTGCCCGCCCCGCTGCACGCGGCGTTCTATCTGAACCGGACCGGGCTGGGACTGCACAGTCACACGGGCGATCTGCAGGTGTTGCAGGTGGTGGGGGACCTGACGGCGGACACGGGCAACCGGGCCTACTCCTCTCTGCCGTCGTATGTCTACGAGCAGAACCTCTGGCGGGGGCGGCTGTTCATGGGTCTGCCGCCGCCGCGGCGGGCGGGCCAGGATTTGCAGGCGGCGTATGAGATCTTCATGTCGGGCCCGCCGAACGTGTACAAGGTAGGCGGGGTGAACCAGTCCAGCGTCACGTGGAGCATGTATGTCTACATGAGCAACTACGTGGTGTGGGCGGACAGCGGGTTTGCGTCGAGCAAGAAGGCGGCGGTGACCACCGCCCAGAGCTCGATGGCCTCGCAGCTCGGCACCTACTGCAACAAGAAAGCCAGGGCGAACTGAGGGATGAAGACACTCCGAGCCATCGTGGGGGGCGGGCTGCTTTCGGTGGCGGCGATCAGTTGGGGCTTGGGGGCGGCGGGGTCAACCGCGTCGCCCCGCGAGCGGGCGGGGTCCACGGCGTCCGCGGAGGCCGCCCGTCCAACCCACTCCGCCGCCGCCCAAGCGGCCAGTCATGGCCCAGCGGAGGTCGCGCGGGTGCGCATGGACACGGAACGGCTGCGTCGGGAGGCACCGCGCTGGGTGGTCGATCCGGTGCGGGATCCCTTTCAGCCCGTGCGTCCGTCGGTCAGTGAAGGGCCGGCGCCGGAGTCGTCCGTGGGCCAGTTCCGGCTGGGGGCGACCTGGCTGCAGACCGGGGCGCGGCTGGCGGTGATTGACCAGAAGGTGTTTCGGGAAGGGGACGATTTGGTGGGGTACCGCATTATGCGGATCGAGCCAGCGAAGGTGCTGGTGCAGGGACGGGAGCGTGTCGAGGAGATCACCTTCACTTCGTATCGACCGGACGCTCCCAAGACGAGCTGGGTGCCCACCAATGTCGGCGGGGTCTGGCTGGGACCGGAGCGGGAGAGATTGTTCTGAGACCGGCGGTTCAAACCTGACCCTGCATACCATGAAAACGAAGCTCTATTCCGGCCTGCTCCTGGTGGGCCTGTGGACCAGTGTCCCGCACGGCTGGGCGGACGACGAGGTGGACCTGGGCGACTTTCTGATGGGTTGCCAGCTCAGCAGCACGGTGTTGCCGGTGCCCAACCCGTCGGGGACGAACTCGCTGAACTGTCTGTTGCCGTTCAACGGGGGGGGGTACGTGGCGGTGTGGGATACCGTGGACAGCTCGATTGTGGAACGGCGGGCGGCTGATGGCACCCAGGTGTGGGTGTGGACACCGCCGACGCCGCTGCCGGTGGAGCGGGAGCTGGCGCGGGTGGTGCTCTACAGCAAGACCCACACCCTGTGGTGCAGCACCATGCGCTGGTACTTCCTGGACAACACCAACGGCGTTCCGGCCCGCGTCGGGCAATGGAGTCTGCCCTACCTGGATCCCAGCCGGACGGTGATTCAGAACGATCGGCTGTACGTGTTGTATGGCTCCAACGCGTCGATCTACAGCACGAACATGGAGTTCCAGGGCACGATCAGCGTGGATTTCCCGGAGGGTTACTGGCAGAGCCACGCCGGGTCCTGGCTGGTGGATCTGGGCAGCCGGACGACCCATGGCATCCGGCTGGCGACCCTGGGGGCCGACCTCACGGTGGGGGCGCCCTTCGAGGCGCCGTTGCCCACGCACCGGGCAGGCGGGTACGTGGACCATCGGGTGCTTGAGGCGACGGCCGGGTCCATTTTCGTCGTCTCGAGCGTGTACTGGTCTTCGCCGCCCGAAACGCGTCACTACTTTACGCTGGTGAGCTCGGCCGGGGCGGTGCTCTCGCAGCACCGGCTGGACTGCAACCAGATCATCACGGGCAGCGCGGTTTCGCCGGACGGCTGGTGGTTGAGCGCGCAGTTCCTGGCGGAGGCGGCGCCGCGCCACATGATCTTCCGGGTGGACCCGGCGGGCCGGCCGTTCTGGCAGGTGATCATCGACCGGAGTGCGCCCAAGAACTATCGGCTGCTGAACACGGATCCGCCGCAGGTGGTTGAGCTGCTCGACGGCAGCAACCTGGCCATTCGGCCGGTGATGCTGGTATCGGCGTTCGATGTGCTCAGCTCCATCATCTGGCCGGCGGTGCAGTGGTCGGTCAACCCGCCGCGGGTGCCGCGGGCGTCGGCGAACTACTTCTGGATCACGCCGATCCGGTTCAACAACTCCTGATTGGCAGGGTGCGCCCATGCTGAACATTCAATCGCGCAGACGTGGCTCGAATGGCCACCCGGTGGCCCAGCAAACCACCCTGAGCGTGAGTTGGCTGGGGCGGAAGTTCCGCGCCCTGGCGTTGCATCGGGGCCAGGTGCAGGGGACCTGGGAGTGTCCCGAGCCGGCGGAAGGCACGAACACGTTCGGCGAACTGCTCGAGCAGGCGGTGGCGCAGACGCACTACACGGGAACGACCGTTTCCCTGGTCCTGGCGCATTCGCGGCTGGCTCATCAGTTCGTGGACGCGCCGCCGGCCAAGGGACCGGCGCTGCGCAAGGTGCTCGAACGGCTGGCGCAGGAGCAGGCGCGCAGCCTCTTTCCGGGGCCGGTCGCCTGGAGTGCGGAGCCGGCCGAATCGGTGAAGGGCACCGCGCGGTTTCTGCTCAGCCTCTTTCCCAAGCCGCTGCTGGATGAGCTGTGCGCCGGGGCCCAACGGGCGGGGCTGCATCTGGCGGCGGTGTTGCACCCCGCGGCGGTGCTGCACAGTCAGCTCCAGGAACTGCCCAGCAAGGATTCCCAGGTGGTGATGCTGGCCGGGGACACCGGCGGTTCCACCACCGTGCTGGTCGGCCGCAGCGACGGCCGGCTGGTGCTGGTGCGGTCCCTCGCGGGGACGTGGTGCGACAACCCCGCCGCGCTGGCGACCGACCTGCGGCGGACCATGCTGTTCGTCAACCAGCAGCACGGGGTCAACGTGGAGGGACTGTTCCTGTTCGGGCCGGACGCCGCGGCGCGGGCGGCCGAGCTGGAGGAGCCGGTGGGTCTGCCGACCCGGCCGAGTCCGACCGCCTTCACTGAGGACTACTGGGCTACGCAGGCGTTGCGGCATCTCAAGGGGAGCTCCCACAACCTCGTCAGCCGCGAGCAGCAACTGGCCCCGCAGCGGCGCCGGCTGGGCCTGGCCGTCGGGGTGGCCACCGCATTGATGGTGCTCGGGTGTCTCGGTTTCTCGGCCTACTTTGCCCAGCTCGGGCGGACGGCGCGACGCGATCTCGAGTCCGTTCGCACCCAGACGGCGGCGCTCGAAGCCCGGCACCGCGAGCTTCAGGACCTGCACGCCGATCTGGCGCGGCGACGGGATTTCGTGGACGCCGTGGCGCTGCACCAGCCGCCGCCGGTGGCCCTGTGGGTGCTCGGTTACCTCAGCACGGCCGCTCCTCCCGAACTGCTGGTCACGAACCTCGTGGTGCGCGAGGAGGAGGCGGGCTGGCGGCTGGTCATCGCGGGCACGGCCCAACCGGACGACACCAACGCCACCCCGGCCCGGTTTGCCCAGGCCCTTGCCTCGCTCACGAATGAACTCGTCACCGGTCCGTTCCGCGTCCAGCTCGATTCGCCCGCACCGTCGCCCACGGCTCCCCCGTCAGGTCCCGGCGCTGCCGGGGCCCTGGCCAGTTGGCTGTCCAAGCTCGATACGGAGAAGCCGACCCGTCCCACCGCCCACCGCGTCTTCTCGCTCGAAGGCGTGATCCAGCCATGACTGCCACCGAATCCCCCCCGGTCAGCGCGGGTCGACTGAGCCTCGCGGCCACCGCGCCTCGCCCGGCCACCGTCCACCAGGCGGCGGCGCCGGCGGGCGAAGCCCCTTCCCCTGCTGTGGTGGCCGGCAAGGCGCGTCGACGCCGGCCTCCCCTGACGCTGCGGGACTGGGTCTGGCGCACGGTGGCGGGGTGTCTGCTGGCGGGTTCCGTGGGGTTGTTGCTCTGGACCTTCCAGCAGTTGGTGCCGGCCCAGCAACGTCTGCGCGACGCCAGCAGCCGGGTGAGCCGGCTGTCCTCCGAGATCGCCGTCATGGAGGGCCGCTATTCCCCGGCGGACCTCGAGCAACTGGCCGCGGAGTACCGCGGCGCCATCGAACTGCTCTTCTCGACGCCGGAGTCGCTGGCGGAATGGCTGCAGGAGATTCGCGCGCACGCGGTGCCTTTGGCCTTCGACACCACGCCGGAGTTCTCGCGTCTCACGCCGGAGGTCCCGGGGCGGACCAACGTGGCGTCTGTCTATGAGCCAGCCACTTTGTCACTGGGGATCCAGCCGAAGCTGCAGGTCGAGGGGGTGCGGCCCGCGTACGAGCGGTTGCTGCGTTTCCTGGGCGAGCTGGGTCGTCAGTCCAGACGGGTCGATCTTGTGGAACTGCAGGTCCACGGCGGCTCGAACTCCGTCAGCAGCGCCGTGGCCACCCTCAAGTTCTGGGTGGGTGCCGAGGTGGGCCCCTGAGGGGCTGCGCGACTGGCGGTAGGGGGTTACCCAGGGATTCCAATGCAACTCACTCGTTCAACGCCCGCGCGAGCGCGCGGATTCACCCTGCATGAGGTCGTCGGTGTCCTGGCGGCCATTGCGATTCTAACCAGCCTGCTGGTGCCGGCGGTCGTCCGTCTGCTGGACAACGCCCGGCTTGCCGCAGACGTCAAGAGCATCGAGGCCTTGCGGACGGCCACGCTGGCCTACTTCGAGCGGTACGGCAGGTTTGCTGGCCCGGACGGAGCGCCGATCGCTTCGTGGTCCTACAACGCCCATGAGTCCTGGGACCGAACCACTTTGCTCGGGGGCAGCCTGATCGAAACGGCGCTGCGTTCGCATTTGGCCACCAACGCGTTCGTCCGTCTCGTCCGGGTCACCACGACCAGCACCTCGACCCTGATCCTGTCCAGTCGGGGCCAGATCGGCAGCATCCCGGGCTTCAACGGCAACAACGGCTACTACAATCTGACCCAGGACTACGCCAGCCTGAGAGGCGCGGGAGCCGAGGAGTCTCTGCTGGCTCAGACCGTCCCGTGCGAGCCCAGTGGGAGACTGGCGCTGGGCTATCTGTCGACCCTGGGCGTAGCCCAGCTTGCTTCCTCGGTTGCCCCGGTCTTCACCGCCGTGTCCACCCCCGCGGAACGCGCGGGTCCTCCGCTGCTGGAACCCGGGTGGCCCAGCCTCGGTGGGCTCCTCCGCGGGTGGACCGGTGGAACCGGGCCATTCGAGTGCTGCTATCCGGTACCCGCGAGTTGGCCCGTGCCGCCCTCTGGTTTTGGCACCAGCACGGGTGCGACCCGACGGAACGATCCGGGCGCGCGTACGCAGATCCTGGCTCCCAACGCCAGCACACCGGCCATCGTCGTCGAGGTCGTGCTGCAGGGCGTCGCGGTGGAGGACGCCTATCGGCTCAGCCTTGCCATCGATGGTCCGATGCAAACCAACTGGGCCTTCTACGACAGCCTCGGCCGCGTGAAGTACGACATGTACGACGGCTCCGGGGGAACGCGTCACGGTGTCGTTTTCATCTACCTCGCCCACAAATGACCTCGCCTATGAAACTCGGAGTTCTCAGCCTCGCCCTCGGCAGTGTCGTCACGCTCTTGACCCTGCTCTTCCCCTACGCCTATTGCCACAACGGCCGGGCCAGAGGATTCCCCATGGCCGGCATCCTCCCCGGTTGCGAGGCCACGCCGCTGGCCTTCGGGATGGGTCACCTGGAGGGGGTCCAAGTTGTGGATGTCCCCCGAATGGCGGGCGACCTGGTTTTGTGGAGTGGACTTAGCTTTGGGGTACTCGGCTGGGCGGCCAACCGCCGCCGCACCTCGACTCGGACGACGTTCCTGGACCGCTTCGTCGCTGACCCAACCCGATCCGCCTTATGAGAATCCACGTCCCGTCCTTTGCGGTTTGTCCCGGCTGTGTCCGGACCTTCGGAGTGCTTGGCACGGTGTTCTGGCTGGGTGCTGCCTTCGCGGCGCAGCCCGAGGCGCCGCCGGACTACATCCTCGAGGATCCCGCTCCGTCCGCCGCACCGGCCGTGCGCCTGGCGTCGGCGCCGGTGCAGCCTCTGGCGCCGGACCCGACTCCTGAACCCGTCGCCGCCCCCCGGGCCGCCGCGGTTCCCGGCCCCGCCGCGGGTGCCGGCACGGTGGCGGGCCCGGGCGTTGCCGTGGTCGACTCGATTCAGGCGCACACCGACGGGAAGCGCCTCTACAGCTTCGAGGCGCAAGGGATTGAACTGAAGCTGGCCCTGGCCATGTTTGCCCGCGCCAACCGGCTCAACATCGTCCCGGACAACGACGTCAGCGGGACGGTGACGCTGGCCGTGAACGATCTGCCCCTGGAACTGATGATGCGGGCGCTGCTCGAGGCCAACGATTGCTCGTGGGCCGAGGACCGCGGCCTGATTCGGATCCGCAGCACCGAAACCCGGACCTATCAGGTGGATTACCTGCGCCTAAGCCGCAAAGGCAAGGGCCAGAGCTCTGCCACCATGGCCTCGAGCGCCGCTCCGGTGGCGGCGGCATGGGCGGCGGCGGGGGCGGGGTGGGGGCGGTTCGATGGGCGGCGGCGGGGCGGGCGGGGGCATGGGGGGGCGGGCGGTGGCCAGGGGTCCTCGATCAGCCTCGAGCAGGACAACGAGGTGGATTTCTGGAAGGAGATCAAGGACGAGCTCGGCCTGCTCCTGACCTCCAAGGGCAAGGAGACGCTCGCCATCAACATGACCGCCGGGATCATCCAGTTCACCGACCGCCCCAGCGCCCACCGGCGGGTGGACGAGTACCTCGACACCCTGGACGACATTGTCGAGCGCCAGGTGGACATCGAGGTGCGCCTGTTCGACGTGACCCTGGGCGACCAGTTCCAGTGGGGCGTCAACTGGCAGCAGGTCGCCGAGATCGCCAAGCGGACGTCCCCTTACCTCGGCACACAGAGCATCCTTGTCGATACCCTGGCGCCGCAGCCGGGCGGGGGATTCAAGCTGCTGCCCGACGCGCTGAACATGACGTCGCAGAACGCCTGGCTGCTGGGGCGCGATGCCGACGGCAACGCCGTGTCCGGCACCTCCGCCGCCCTGAAGACCGACGCGGTCATCCAGGCCCTCAAGACCCAGGGCGAGGTGCGCGTTATCTCCCAGCCCCGCGTCCGGGTGGTCAACAACCAGACTGCGCTCATCAAGGTGGCGACGGACGTCCCGTTCTTCTCGCAGACCTCGGCCTTCTTCCAGGACCAGGGCAACACGATCCAGACCACGGGCGACCAGATCACCACCATCACCGTGGGCACGATTCTCGCCCTGACCCCGCAGATCTCCTCCAACGGCTGGATCACCCTGGACATCTCGCCGACCTTGAGCTCGCTGGCCGACACCGTCATTTCCCCGAGCAAGACGGCGACAGCGCCGGTCATCGACATCAAGCAGGCCTCGACGCTGGTGCGCGTGCCGGACGGGACGACCATTGTCCTGGGCGGCCTCATCCAGGAGGCGAGCTCGAAGACGGTCCGCAAGGTGCCGCTCCTCGGCGACATTCCCATCCTGGGTTACCTGTTCAAGGGCAAGACCGACGCCAAACAGAAGAAGGAGCTCGTCATGTTCGTCACGCCGCGCGTCGTCCGGTCGTCCGGTGACGCCGGATTTGCGGCTGGACCGGGGGCCGCAATTGCGCGATAGAGGGGGCGTTGCGTCGCCGGGGGGGACGTCCCGGAACCGCCCGTCACCCCGCGCCGCTCGCCGCTATGAGCTGGTCCTTTCGCATCGGTCGATACTTCGGCATCGACGTTTACCTGCACTTCACCTTTGTCTTGGTGCTGGGATTTCTGGCCGTGGTCTATTGGAAGGCGGAGCAGGACGTGCTGCGCGTGATCGAAGGACTGCTGTTCTTCCTGGCCATTTTTCTGTGCGTCCTGCTGCACGAGTTCGGCCACGCCCTCATGGCGCGGCGCTACGGCGTGAAGACGCGGGACATCACGCTGCTGCCCATCGGAGGGCTGGCCCGCCTCGAACGGATTCCGCAGGAACCGATGCAGGAGCTCTGGATCGCGCTGGCCGGACCGGCCGTGAATGTGGTCATTGCGGGGGGGCTCGCGCTCCTGCTGACCCTCGGCGGGGCGTGGCAACCCTTGGAGAACCTGACGCCGACGGGGGGGCATTTTGCCGAGCGCCTGCTGGTGCTGAACGTCTTCCTGGTGCTGTTCAACATGCTCCCGGCTTTCCCGATGGACGGCGGCCGGGTGGTGCGGGCGCTGCTCGCGTTGCGCCTGGGGTTCGCCCGTGCCACGCGAATCGCGGCGCGGCTGGGGCAGGGCATGGCGTTTCTGTTCGCGCTCGTGGGGTTGCTGCTGCCGCAGCCGATGCTGGTGCTGATCGCCTTGTTCGTGTGGATCGGCGCCGGCCAGGAAGCGGGCGCGGCCGAGTTCAAGTCCTCGATTGGCGGCGTCGCGGTCGAACGCGCCATGATGACCGACTTCCGGGTGCTGGAGCCGGACGACAGCCTCGGGCGCGCGGTCCAGTTCATTCTGGCGGGGGCCCAGCAGGACTTCCCGGTGGTCGATCAGGAGCGGGTCGTGGGGGTGCTGACCCGGCGGCGGCTGATCGAGGCATTGACCCAGCGCAGCCCCACCACCGCGGTTCGTGAGGTGATGACCTTCCAATTCGATGTTGCCCGGCCGGAGGAGCTGGTCGAAGACGCCCTGGCCCGCGGCCGCGCGCAGGACCTGCAACTGCTCCCGGTCGTGCGCGAGGGGCGGTTGGTGGGCTTGCTGACCGTCGAGAACCTCAGCGAGTACGTCGCCATCCAGGCCGCGCTCCGCGAACGGCAGCGGGTATGAGATTTCCGGCTCAGGAGGTTTCCAGCGACGCAAGGGTCCAGGGCGCGCGTTCCGGCCGGGCCAGGAGCGCGTTGGCCTCGTCCGAGTTGGTGAAGCGCTCGGCGGCCGGATCCCAACGGAGCCGCGTCCCGAGTCGGATCGCGATCCAGCCCAATTGACAGAGGCTCGCCGTCCGGTGGCCCGCTTCGGCCGGAATCAGGGTTTCGCGGCGCGTCTTCAGGGCCTGGATGAAATCGACCTTCTCATTGATCAGGGGAAGCTGGATCTCGCCCGGGCCGGGCTTCGTCTTGAGGATCTCGTCGCGGCTCGCCTGGACCCCCTTCCACCATTCGGCTTCGACCCAGCCGTCGGTGCCCTCGAAGCGGACGTACGGGCGGCCGGCCATGTAGTAGCGCAGTGCAACGCCGTTGGCGTAGCGGTACTGGACGTCGAAGTCCTGCAGCACATCGTAGAGCATCCCGGTGGGGAACGTCCCGCGGCCGCTGACTTCGACCGGGCCCGTGCGCTCGGTGTCGTTATTGCTGGACGATGTCGAGCAGGTGGGTGCCCCAGTTGAGGACCATGCCCAGGCTGTAATCGTGGATCTGCATCCAGCCCGGCCGGCCGTTGAGATTCTCGAGGGGATGAACCCGGGCTTCCGCGTACGGCCGGGCGGGAGCGGGTCCCTGCCAGAGGGCATAGTCGAGCCCGGCGGGCACGGACTGTTCCGGCGCGGGTGGCAGCGCCGGCTGTTCCTGGGGCACCCCGGCCTGAACCCGCTGCAGCCGGCCAATCCGCCCGTTCCGCACCACCTCGCACGCGAGCCGGAACTCGTTGGCGAAACGCACTTCGGTGTCGGTGCGGAAGATCCGGCCGTGCCGCTTCACGGCGTCGCTGATCGCCCGGCCTTCCCGCACCGCGAGGGTGATGGGCTTCTCGAGCGCCATGTCCTTGCCCGCCTGCGCTGCCGCCACGGCCATGTAGGCGTGCCAGTGGTCGGGGGTCGAGATCATCACCGCGTCGATGTCGGGCCGGGCCAGGATCTCCCGGAAATCCCCGGTGGCGAAACAGCCGCGGTACCCGCCGGTCGGCGCGGTGGTCGCGTAGTAGTCCTCGACCTTCTGGCGCGTCCGGCCGCGCCGCCAGGCGTCCACGTCGCAGACGGCCACGACCTGTGTGTCGGGCGACACCAGGAAGGGCAGGAGATTCGCGTGAAAGGCCTGGCGTCCCGTGCCGATCAAGCCGATGCCGAGCCGGCTGTTGGCCGGCGCCCGGTCGGTCTGTCCGACGAGTCGCCCGTAGCCCACCAGCGGCAAGGTGAGGAACGCGGTGCCGGTGTGCCGAAGGAAGGAACGTCGCGACGGATGAGGGCAAGGCGCGGGGGAGTTCATGGGTTATTTCTACGGAGGAACCGCGGTTCGGACAACCTCCTTTTGCGCCGTCGCCCAGGCCATGGGGTCAAACATTGACATTTGACAATTCCCTGGCTGCCCCGCGGGGGGATCGGGTTGGTCGCGCGCCGGCGTGTCCAAATGTCAAATGTCAATGTTTGACCCCATGGGCACAGGGATCGACGAGGTAGGTGGCGGCGAGACTTTCGAAGCTCGCCCGTTGGCGCTGTTGCCAGGCGTCGTCCCGACCCAACTCGGCGGCGAGCACCCGCACCACAGCGGGGGCCAGTTCGAGCGCCGCATGGGCGTCAAGGAACAGCACGCGGGTGCGGCGGGCCAACACGTCTTCGAGCGTGCGCGCCATCTCGTGCCGGGCCGCCCAGACCACCTGGGCTGCGCAGAGCGGGAACCGGTCATGCAACGGTCGTGCCAACTGAGGGTGCGCCCGCATCAGTCCCTCGATGGCGACGGCATCCGCTCCGTAGCCGGCCAGGGGGCCGAACTGCGCGGCTTGCTCATGGAAGCCATGCACCCGGAGGTTCCGTGTCACGCTGGGGCGCTCGGCCAAACGGGCGAGCACGAGGGCATGATCCACCGCGTCCTCCGCCATCTTGCGGTAGGTCGTCCATTTGCCGCCGGTGATGGTGAGGAGACCCGACTTCGAGATCTGAACCGTGTGGTCGCGCGAAAGAGCTGCGGTGCGGGTGGCCTCGCCGGCCTTCACCAGCGGTCGAATGCCTGTAAACACGCTGCGGATGTCCGCGCGCGCGGGATGTCGGGTGAGGTAGCCGCCGGCGGTGTCGAGGAGAAACGCGACCTCGTGTTCAAAGGGGCGTGGCTCGAGGGTCGCGGCGGGAATGGGGGTATCGGTCGTGCCCACCACAACGTGGTCGTGCCACGGGATCGCGAACATGACCCGGCCATCGCGCGTGTGAGGCACCATGATGGCGGCGTCGCGGGGGAGAAACTCGCGCGGCAACACCAAGTGCACGCCCTGGCTGGGGGCGATGAGCGGCGCCGCGTCGGGGTCATCCTGTTGGCGCAGCGCGTCGCAGAACGGGCCGGTGGCGCTAATCACGCAGCGGGCCGCAAGCGTGCCTGTTTGACCGGTTTCTAGGTCGTGGAAGCTGAGCCCGGTGACAAACCCCTCGGTGTCCTTCACGAGCCCGGTGACGGCGGCGTAGTTGAGCAGACACGCGCCGTGTTCCGCTGCGGTCTGGGCCAGGTTCACCATCAGCCGGCTGTCGTCGAACTGGCCGTCGTGATAGAGCACGCCACCGCGCAGGCCCTCGCGCTCAAGGGTCGGGATGCGGTCGAGGACCTCCTCGGGCGACAGCAGCTTCGAGCGGCCGAAGCCGTACTGGCCGGCGAGCAGGTCGTAGACCTTGAGGCCGAGTCCGTAGAAGGGCGCCTCCCACCACTGGTAGTTCGGCACGACGAACGGCAGGTCGTGCACGAGATGCGGGGCGTTCTGGCGCAGGAGGCCGCGCTCCTTGAGCGCCTCCATCACCAGCGAAAGGTTGCCCTGCTGGAGGTAACGCACGCCGCCGTGCACCAACTTGGTCGAACGACTCGACGTGCCCTTGCCGAAGTCGCTCTGTTCGAGCAGCGCCACCGCATAGCCGCGCGACGCTGCGTCCACGGCGATGCCGATGCCCGTGGCGCCGCCGCCCACGACGGCGAGGTCCCAGGGTTCGGTGCGGGTGCGCAACCGTTCGAGCGACGCGTCGCGGTTCAGGTGGCGTACCGGAGCGGGCGGGTCGGTCACGGGCTCAACGGGTTGTAGGCCGCGTGCCCCCACGCGGCGGGTCGTCATCCTGGATCAGCATCCCGGCCTCGAGCAGTGGGGGCGTTCCGCGCACGAATCGCGGCCCACCCGGTTCATCGTGATAGGTTTCTCCGCCGTACGGCCATTCCTCCGGCTGCTGGACCAGGCCGTATCGCACCGGGTTCAGGCACACATACGCCCACTTCCGCGTCTCGCTTTCAGGCGTGCGGAGCTTGTGGTCGTGAAAGCCCTCCTGCCAACGCCAGGCGCGAGCGATGCGGGTCAACGCGGGACCGCCAGCCGGCTGCCCGACTCGTGGCTTCAACCCGCCCACCACGACCTTCAACGCCCTGATCCATTGCCCGAGACGAATGGCGTTGGGGCCCTGGTGGGCGATCAGGTGCAGATGGTCGGGCATGATCACGAACCGGCGGCCAAACCAGCCGTATCGCACGGGACTGTCGAGCAGGAAGGCCGCGAGCCGATCCAGAATATCGTCGGCGGCAAGCACGCGGGCGCGATGCTCCACGCAAAGCGTCAGGAGATAGGAGATGTTCCCGTCGCGGTCGGGCCAAACCCGATGCAAGCGACGGAGGCGCCGAGGGGGAGGGGGGACGCCGGCTGAGGGCAGCCGGCCTACAGGGACGGATGCGGTTGGTCATGGGGTCAATCGCCGGCGGTGAGGGCGATGGCTTCGGTGACCGTCTTGATCCCGCTGGGTTGCTTGCCTTCGAAGGGGCCGTCGGCACTGCCGGGTGGCCAGGTGGCGGGATCGGCATAGCGGCCGTCGTCCCCGTACTCCTGCTGCAGCCGGGTGATCTCGGCCTTCAGCGCGGTGAACCGGGCGGCGATCGCGGGTTGCGCGGCTGCGGTCGGGTCATGGAGCAGGTTGTGCTGCTCGGCGGGATCCTGGAGGAGATCGAACATCTCGTAGGCGTCCTGTTTCCAGTAGTGGATGAGCTTGTGGGTGGCGGTGCGGACACCGAGGTGGGCGGCGGTGTTGTGATGACCGGGATCGTGGTAGTAACGGTAGTAAACGCTGGTGCGCCAGTCGGCGGGCGTTTCCCCGAAGAGAAGCGGCCGCAGCGAACGCCCCTGCATGAAGGCGGGGACGGGCAGACCCGCGAGGTCGAGGAACGTGGGGGCGAGGTCGATGTTGGCGACCATCTGGGCGGGGACGTGGCCCGCCTTGATGCCGGGGCCGCGGGCGAGCAGGGGCACACGGAGGCCGGGCTCGTACATGAAACGTTTGTCGTAGAGACCGAGGTCGCCGAGGTACCAGCCGTTGTCGGCCGAGTAGATCACCACGGTGTTCCTGCCCAGGCCGGTCAGGTCCAGGTAATCGAGCACCCGGCCCACGCCGTCGTCCACGCCCTGAACGCAGGCGAGATAGTCCTGCATGTAGCGCTGGTACTTCCAGCGGACGAGTTCCTTGCCCGTCAGGGTCTGGCCGTTCACGGTCACTTCCGTCGGCTTGTGCTGCAGCCACTGGTTGCGCGCGGGGCCCTGGAGGTCGGCGGGCGGTTCGAGCTTGAGATCGTTGCGGGTGAGGTCGCGGGCGATGGTCTGCTGGTTGCGGGGCAGCGCGGCGGGGCGGGTGGCGTAATCGTCCCAGAGCGTGTCCGGTTCGGGGAGGACCTTGTCCTGGAACAGGGCGCGGTGGCGGGTGTCCGGCTCCCAGGCGCGGTGCGGGGCCTTGTGATGGAGCATGAGGAAGAAGGGCTTGTCCGGCGGGCGGGTTCGGATCCACTCGATGCCGAGGTCGGTGGTGATGTCGGTGCAATGGCCCTGGAGGGTGAGGCGGCGGCCGGGGACGAGGAAGGCGGGGTTCCAGTAGGCGCCCTGGCCGGGGAGCACGATCCAGCGGTCGAAGCCGGTCGGGTCCGAGCCCAGGTGCCACTTGCCGACGATGCCGGTGTGGTAGCCGGCGGCTTGCAGGTGCTTGGCCACGTGATCGCGCGTGCCGTCGAAGCGGTTGAACACCGGCACGCCGTTGCGATGCGAGTATTGCCCGGTCAACAGTGTCGCGCGGCTGGGGGTGCAGATGGAATTGACGACGAACGAGTTGCTGAAGCGCACGCCTTCGCGGGCGAGGCGGTCAATGTGTGGGGTCTGATTGACCTTCGAGCCGTAGGCGGTAATGGCGTGCTCGGCGTGGTCGTCGGAGAAGATGAAGAGGATGTTGGGCCGCGCGGCGTCGGCGGCACGCGCCGGCGCAGTCGCCAGGAGCAACAGGCCGAGGAGCGGAGCCAACCGGGGTTTCCGGAGGCTGGGTACGAGGTGGGTGAGTGGTTTCATGGGCTGGAGCGGAGGAGGTGATGGGGCTTGGGTTTACGGGGCTTTCACGCCGGTGCCGCCGGGCGGAGGCGGCTTGACACTCGAGTGTTCTTCCCAGTCGCGGGCGCGGTTCAAGGCTTCGACCCAGCGGGCGCAGCGATGGGCGGCTTCGTCCGCGCCCATCTGCGGCTCGAAGGTCCGGTCCACCTGCCAGCTCCGCTGCACTTCGTCGCGGTTCCTCCAGAAGCCGGTGGCGAGGCCAGCCAGGTACGCGGCGCCGAGGGCGGTGGTTTCAATGAC
This sequence comes from Verrucomicrobiales bacterium, assembly GCA_015075445.1. Classification (GTDB taxonomy): domain Bacteria; phylum Verrucomicrobiota; class Verrucomicrobiia; order Limisphaerales; family J093; genus DSVZ01. Next base: position 119,986 of record JABTUJ010000016.1, on the reverse strand, counting down.
CCGCGGCCGCACGACGGGGACTTGCAGGATGTCCGCCTGGAACTGCATGAGGAGGTTGTTGGCGCAAGCGCCGCCGTCCACCCGCAGCTCGTTCATGGCGAGCCCCGAGTCCTGGCGCATGACGGCGAGCACGTCGGCGACCTGGAAGGCGATGCCCTCGAGCGCCGCGCGCGCCACGTGGCCCGCGGTCGTGCCGCGGGTCAGCCCGGTCATGGTGCCCCGGGCGTACTGGTCCCAGTGCGGTGCGCCCAGACCTGCGAACGCCGGCACGAGATAGACGCCGCCGCAGTCGGGCACGGTCGCGGCCAGCGCCTCGATGTCGGCCGAGGACTTCACCAGGCCCAACCCGTCGCGCAGCCACTGGACCACCGCGCCGCCGATGAACACGCTGCCTTCGAGGGCGAACTCGGTTTGTCCGCCCGCCTGCCACGCCACGGTCGTGAGCAACTGATGTCGCGACGGGGTGGGTTGCGTGCCGATGTTCATCAGCATGAAGCAGCCCGTGCCGTAGGTGTTCTTGGCGAGGCCGCGCTGGAAACAGCTTTGCCCGAACAACGCCGCCTGCTGATCTCCCGCGACGCCCGCGAGCTCGACCGGCGCGTCAAACACCCCGGGGGCCGTGACGCCGTAGACCTCGCTCGAGGACCGGATCTCGGGCAGGACTTCGCGCGGCACGTCGAGGAGCCGGAGGAGGTCCTCATCCCAATCGCCGGTGTGGAGGTTGTAGAGGAGGGTGCGCGAGGCGTTGGTGCGGTCGGTGAGGTGCACGCGGCCGCCGGTCAGGTTCCACAGCAACCACGAGTCCACGGTGCCGAACGCCAGTTCGCCGCGGCTCGCTCGGGCGCGGGCGTCCGGGACGTGGTCGAGGATCCAGCGGAACTTGCTGCCGGCGAAGTAGGCGTCGATCACGAGGCCGGCCCGCTGCTGCACGAGGTCGGCGTGGCCGGCGTGGCGCAGGGCATCGCAGAACGGGGCGGTGCGCCGATCCTGCCACACGATGGCGTTGTGGATGGGCGCGCCCGTCCGGCGGTCCCACACCACCGCGGTCTCGCGCTGGTTGGTGATGCCGATGGCAGCGAGGTCCGCGGCCTTCAGCCCGGCCTTGGCCAGCGCCTCGCGCGCGGTGGCGAGCTGACTCTGCCAGATCTCCTGCGGGTCGTGTTCGACCCAGCCCGCCTGCGGGAAGATCTGCCGGAACTCCTGTTGGGCTTGCGCGCGGATGCCACCGGCCGGGTCAAAAACGATGGCGCGCGAGCTGGTGGTGCCCTGGTCCAGGGCGAGAACGGCGGTTTTCATGAGCGGGATCAGATCGTCCGCAACCGGCGGCCAGGTGGCAAGCCCGGGGATGGAGCGACAACGCTTTTGCGCGTGCAGTGCCACGAACATTGCGCTACACCGGACCGCATCGCTCCGCAGGACAACGAATGCCGCGGCGACGAACGTGCGTTCTCGTGGTTCGACTACCCGGAGCGATTGGAACCAGAGCCGTCCGCCAACCAACCCGGTTTATGTCGCTCACCTCGCGCCTCGTCCCCATGTTCACTGCCGTGCCCTTGCTCGTCTCCGCTGCCTCGCCCCAGTTGCCCGGGATCGGCGCGGCGATGCAGTCCGCGGTGGACGCCGGCGATCTGTCCGGCGCCGTCACCGTCGTCGTCACCCGCGACGAGGTCCTCCACTGTGAGGCGACCGGTCTGGCGGACCTCGCCCGGAAGGAGCCCATGCGACCGGACTCGATGTTCTGGATCGCCTCGATGACCAAGCCCGTGACCGCGGTTGCCCTGCTCATGTTGCAGGACGAGGGCAAGCTCAACGTCACGGACCCGGTCGCCAAGTACCTTCCCGAGTTTACCGGCCTGAAAACGCCCTCGGGCCAGCCAGCGAACCTGACGATCCTGCAGCTCATGACCCACACCTCGGGTCTGGGCGAAGGCGACCGCGAAGCCGTGGGCAAGGCGCGAACGCTCGCCGAGCTCATCCCGGTGTTCGTGGCGGCGCCGATGCAGTTCGAGCCGGGCACGCAGTGGCGCTACTGCCAGTCGAGCATCAACACCGCGGGTCGCGTCGTGGAAGTCGTGGGCGGCCAGCCCTTCGACGTCTTTCTCGAGCAACGCCTCTTTGCGCCGCTGGGCATGTCCAACACGACCTTCTACCCGGCGCGCAAGCCGTCCGCCCACCGGGCGATTGCCTACGTCAAGAACCGGACCACGGGCGCGCTCGAACCCGCGTCCGCACCCGGCAACTACGGCGCGGAAGGGCGCCCGCCGCTGGGGAACGGAGGCTTGTTCTCGACGGGTCCCGATTACGCGCGTTTCTGCCAGATGCTCCTGGCGGGAGGCACGCGGGAGGGGAAGCGCTATCTCAGCGCGGCGGCGATGCGGTGGCTGACGACCGTGCAGACGGGGGACTTGCCGACAGGCTTCTTTCAATCGCGGGACGCTGGGGACCGCGGGGCCCACTATGGTTGGGGCCTGGGCACGTGCATCCTGCGCAAGCCGCACCCCGGCGTGGCCGCCATGCTTTCGCCCGGCACGTATGGCCATGGCGGCGCCTGGGGCACGCAGGCCTGGCTGGATCCGGTGCGCGGCGTGGCGTTCATCCTGATGTTGCAGCGCGCGGATATCGGCAACAGCGACGGCAGCCCGCACCGGCAGGCGTTTCAGCAGGCGGCGGTGGACGCGTTGGCGGATCGATGACGACGTCGCGCGACCGGATCAGGTCAGCACCCGCACCTCGACCGCGTCGGGGTCGTCCGCGAAAGCCGGCGTGAGCGGCTTGACCGGGATGGGTTTGCGGTACACGAGCTCGGCCATGACGAACCGTGGCCCGTCCAGCCACTCGGGGAAGCGGTGGCGGATGAGGCGGTTCCAGATCAACGTGGCGTAGCCGTCCATGCCGAAGCTCGCGACGAAATCGCATTGGATCTTGGGGAGGTGGTTGGCGCGCAGGAAGAACACGATGGTGGAATCGTGGTTCGCTTGCGGCCGGAGCCCGGCGTGCCCCACGTGGTGCCGCTGGATGTTGGCGCCGCCATACTCGAACAGCTCGAGGCTGGCCCACTTCTGGGGTTCCGCCACCTTCAGGCACGCCACGGCGTGGGGCGTCAGATCGACGAACTTGCGCGAGCAAAACGCAAAGTACTTGCCGAGTTCCTCGAACAGCACCGCCTCGAGCTCGGTCTTGGTCGCGTGAATCACCCGCCGCGGCGGGATCAGACTGTTCTTGTCGTGCAGGGGCGGCCGTGTCGTAAGCACGAGCACGTCGGCGGGTTCAAAGGGCGGAAAGTCCACGAGCCCGCGATCGTCATCGGGGTAGAAGTGGATCGTCGTGCCGTAGTCGTACCGCTCCCGCGGCAGTGCGGCGGCCAGTTCGCAGAACGCCATCGCGTCCCGACAGCGGAAGAGCTTCGGATCATCGTCCGGCCGCGCGTTTGAATAGGTGAGGCGAAACACCCGTCCGCGGGGCAGTTCGCCCCCAGGGGTTCTCCCGGTCTTGGGCTTCATGCCGGGATTCTAGTCGTCCCGTGGAAGTCTGTCATCTGGCCACGAATCCGGATTGGCGGCGAATTCCCGGTTCGCCCCTGATCGCGCCCCCTGCGCCAAATTCTCTTCAGGTTGTACGGTTTTGCCGATCCGTGAGGGGTATAAGGGAGGCATGCTGATTCCAGGAATCCTCGCCGCGCCCCCGGAGGTTGATCATGGCCTTTCTCTGGTTTGAAGCCCCATCGCTGGGTGGCTGGGCGGTGGCCCGGCTCGCGTTGGGGTCGTATGTGATCACGCCCGGCTCGCAGCCGCTGGTCCGCCGGGCCCGGGCCGGGACCCACGCTTCGTTCCAGGCGCGCCTGGTCGGCAGCCGCACCCCCACCGGCGCCGAACGTTGGGCCCTCTGCTCGCCCCCGCACGGGATCCGCGTCAACGGCGACCCCGTGTGCCTCGGCCTGCGCGTCCTCGAAGACCACGACGAGATCCAGGCCGGCCCCGGCGAGCGCCTCTTCTTCAGCGCCGAGCGCCTTGCCGAGATCGTTGCCTTCCCCGGTGGGCCGCGTCCAGTCCATTGCCCGCGCTGCCACCAGCTCATCGAGCCGGGCCACCTCGCGGTCCAATGCCCCGGCTGCCAGACCTGGCATCACCAGTCCGACCAACTTCCCTGCTGGTCGTACGACGCCCGCTGCGCCCTGTGCCCGCAGCCCACCGCCCTCGATGCCGGGCTCTCCTGGACGCCCGAACAAGCCCACGCCTGAGCGAAATGAAGCCGCGATTCCCCAGCAACGAAGGCGAAGCCCGCCAGCCACGCGAGGCGAATGGACGCGCTGGTTCGCCCGCCGCGTTCGTCGTTGCCTCGCAGCGCCCCCGCAGGGGCGAACGGCGTGCGGTTGCCTCCGTCGCACCCGTGGTCGCCGCGCCTGCGCCGCGCCTGTGCGTGGTTGGGCTGGGCAACATCGGCAGTCAGTTCGTGGATCACCTCGCCCGCCTTCCCGGCCTCGCGCACGTGTTGCTGGTGGACCGCGATGTCTATGAACCCGCGAACCTTTCCGCGCAGGCCGTCTCCGCCCGCGACGTCGGCCGCCCGAAGGCTATGGTTCAGGCCCGCCGGCTCCGCCAGCTCAATCCGCAGTTGCAGGTCGAGACGTTTGCCGGCGACCTCGAGTCGCTCCCGCTCGGCCGGTGGCGCGGCGCGCTGGTGGCCGGCTGCCTCGATTCCCTCCACGCGCGCCAAGCCCTCGGCGAACGGGCCTGGCGCGTGGGCAGCGCTTTCCTCGATGCGGGCGTCGATCCCGCTTCCGGCCTGGCCCGCGTGACTTGTTTCCTCCCCGGCCCCGACCGTCCGTGCTTCGCGTGCGGGCTCGACGACAGGGATTACGCGGCTCTCGGCGCGGTGCATCCCTGCGCGGGTCCGGTCCCTGTCCCGGCCACCAACGGTTCCTTTGCCCTCGGCGGCCTGGCAGCCGCCTGGCTCGCCCTCGAATGCGAACGGCTGCTGCGCGGCCGTCCGGACCCGAGCCTTGCCGGCCGGGAAGTGCTTCTCGAGACGCGCACCGGCCGGTTGCTCGTTTCCCGGCGGGCCCGCAACCCGGCGTGCCGCTTCGATCACCGGGCCTGGACGATCACGCCGTTCGCGGGGCTGACCATCGACAACTCGCTCGCCGATGCCCTCCGCCTTGCCGGCGATCTTGTGGGGAACCACCGGCCCTTCCCGGAACGGCTCAACGGGAAGGACCCCGGTGGGGCGAGGCTCACCGGCAAGGGCAGGATGATACCGCGGTCGGCCGAGGTGACGTTTCGGTTGCCGGGCCAGCGGTTGGCCAAGGCGCTGCACTGCCCTGCCTGCGGCGCGATGGTCGAGCGCTTCCAAGTCGTCGACCGCGGTGGTCCGCGGACCTGCCCGCACTGCGAGACAGGCGCGCTCGCGGTGGTCGGGTTCAAGGTCGTGGACTGCGTAGGCCACCATCTGCCGGCCGCCTTGCTCCGCCAGCCCTTGCGCCGTGTCGGATTCCGCGCCGGCGATGTGCTGGCCGTCGAGTCCGGCCGCCGCACCCGTTACCTCCAGATCCCGGAGAACCGATGAACGACCCTGTTTTCCAGTCCTTCCTGGCCGCGCAGCTTGCGCAGGGTCTGGCCCTGACCCGCCGCAGCGACCGGGTCGCGCTCGAACCCCTCCACGGCGATCCACCCTGGTGTTATGTCGCCCGCTTCCATTGCCGCGGCCTGTCGCGCAACCCGCAGGGCGGCATCGAGGAGCACGAGCGTTGGGCCGTCGGCATCCGTTTTCCCGAGAACTACCTGCGCTCGCGCCTGCACGTCGCCGAGGTCCTCACCTTCCTGGGGCCGCCGGACATCTGGCATCCCAACTTCCGTCCGCCCTTCGTGTGCGTGGACGTCCGCCCGGGCACGCCGCTGGTCGAGTTGCTCCACACGCTGCATGACCTGCTGACTTGGAATGTCTTCGGCGTGGGCGACGACGGTCTCAACCGGGCCGCCGCCCAATGGGCCCGCCACCAGAACCCCGATCGCTTCCCGCTGGACCGGCGTCCCCTGCTGCGCCCGGCCAACAACGCGTCCCAACCATGATCGTCCCTGAGGCCATTCCCAACCTGGGCCCTTTGCTGGTCGGCGCCCCGTTGGCAGCCGGGCTGACGGAGGGCCCGGCCGCGCCCGCGCGTGCCTCACGATTCGTTCTCCCCGGAATCGCGAGCGAAGCGACGGCAACGCGCGCCGCCGATTGGCTCTGCTTTCGTGTGCGGGCTGTCGCGAACGGCGAAGCTGCGGGCACCCCGACCCTCGACCTGCTCCGTGTGCAGGCCGGGTGGCCGGGCGCGATCAAGCTCGCCCTTGTGCCTGGCACGCCGGCGGTCCTCGAAGTTCGCGCTGAGCTATTCGTGCCCGAGTCAGGCCCGGACCCCGCGCAGGTTCAGCAAACCCTCGCTGCCCTCGCCGCCGCTCTCGTTGTCCTTGCCGTTCGTTGTGGTGCAGGCGTCCCGCCTGCCACGTCCCGCGTCCCTTGTGGTGCGGGCGTCTCGCCTGCACCCCCCGCCGCACCGGCCGATCCCAGCGGTCCCGGCAGCCGAATGTTAAATGTTAAGATGCGACCCCAATCGGATTCGGATTGGCCGGCCCGCGCACGTCCGGACGGCTCGCTCGAGGTCAGCCTCGAACCCGGCGGGGCTTCCGGGTCGGCGGTCTTGATCCCCGAGCCAGTAGCGGCTTCCTCGTTCCCTGCCCAGGAGGATGATCCCCCGGCAAGCCGGCGGGAAGTGGGCACCGCAACGACTACCCTCTCCGGCTCCATCGCCCAGCCCTTTCGCGCCACGGTGCACCTGCTCGAGCTTGAGCGCTTCGACACGCCCCTCGCCCAGCGCGCCCTGGCCTTCTTCCTGTTCCGCCTCAACGCCGCCGTCCGCGGCGCCCGCGCCAGCGTGGCTGGGCAGGACGACACCGCCGCCGTGGTGCTCGAGGCCCATGGCCACGACGCCGCCTCCGAGGCCGAGGTCGCGGCCGTGCTCAGCAGCCTCAGCGTGGCCTGCCGGCTCGCCGGCACCGCCGCCGAGGCCCTCAACGATTGGGAGCTTTCACGGCATTACCTCGCCGTGATGGGTGGGGAACCCCCCGACACCGAAACCGCAAACCACAACCCCGATACGAACACCTAGTCCCTATGGTCCAACTCGCCTCCCTCAGCGTGACCGCGTCCGATGTGACCGGTCAGAAACACGCCCGCGCCCGCAACGTGCCCGTCGATGGTTCCATCGGCGAGCTGGTCGATGGCCTGCTGCCGCGCCTGCGCCTCAACTCCCTCGACCGCTCCGGCCAGCCGGTCCATTACGACGCCCGGCTCCAACGCGAGGAACGCCATCTCCACCGCACCGAACGGGTGGGCGATGCGCTGCTCCCGGACGATCACCTGGTCCTCCACCCGCGCGTCGTGGCCGGCTGACCAGCCCTCCCCGCGCCGGGCCGGCTCCCATGATCGTCTGTCATCATCGCTTCCTGCTGCTGTTCCAGCAGCCGGAAGGTCCGGTCCTCGGCCAACTGCCGCTGGCTCCCAACTGGGAGCCGGCGGTCGAGTGGGCCGCCTTCGCCGCCCTGCGTGCCGGTGGCCGTGAGACCCCGCCCCATGGGCGCGTTGTCCCGGTCGCCGACCCGCGCCTGGGGTTGCCTTACCTCAGCGGTTTCCGCGTCGAGCTGGACGGCGCCGACCCCGCACCGCCCCCGTGCGAGTTCCCGGTCACGTACTTCGCCCGGGACGCCCGCCGCGGTTCGGCCGCGCTGGTGGCGGCCAAGAAGCTGCGTGACGGCGACACGTTTTCCTACCGGCTCCTCGCCGTTGAGCAACCTGAAGAGTCGTCGGCGCAGTCGGCCGCGTTGGCGTTCGAGGTTGGCGAGGAAACCCGTCCTCTCGCGGTCACCAACGCACCGTTGCCGCCCTTGTTCGCGGCCACGATGCCCATGGGCGAAACCGACGGTTCCTCGGCTTACCCGGTGTTCCTGCCGCAAGCGGTGCTTACCGAAGCCCAGGCGCTGGTCGAAGCCGCTGGGGCCCGGGAGGTGGGTGGCCTCCTACTCGGTCATCTCCAGCGCGACCCGGCCCTGCCGGACATCGGGGCCGTCGTCACCGCCCAGATCCCCGCCCGCCACGCCGTCGGCGAGGCCGAAAAGCTCACCTTCACGCCCGAGACCTGGGCGGCCGTTGAGGCGGCCATCCGGCTCCGGCGCAGCCGCGAGATCATCCTCGGCTGGTGGCACAGTCACCCGGCCCGGTTCTGGTGTCAGGACAAGGCGTGTTCGCCCGCGACGCGCCGTGCGTGCAGCCTACAGCGCGGGTTCTTCAGCAGTGACGACCTGAGCCTGCACGAAAACGTCTTTGCCAAGGCCTTCCACCTCGCGCTCGTGGTGACTTACGCCGACGAGGGCTGTCACCACGCCCTTTACGGCTGGAACCAGGGCGTCGTCCAGCGCCGGGGCTTCCGGTTGCTGCCCGACCCCACCGACGCCCGCCCGCCGCCCACGGTCGCGGGATCCGCCCCACTCCCCACCTCACCCCCGGCGGAGGCCGCCGCGGCTCCCACCCACACGCCCATTCGCGAAAGCCCCGCCACCTGTCAACCCGCAGATCCCCCGTGAAGAAGAACCTGTCCAACGCCGAAGTCCTCCACGCCCTCCTCGGCCCGGAGGGAGCCAGCCTGCCCCTTGACCGGCGCCTGGCCCAGCTCGAAGCCCTGCGCGCCGACCCCGAGACCAGCCAGCAGGTGGACGCCGCCCTGCTCGAACGCGTCCACATGTTGTGCCGCGGCCTGCAGACCGCCCAACATCAGGTCGGGCAACTCCAGGTCATCGTGGACAAGCTCACCGCCCTGCCCTGGTACCCGGCCATCGTCGTCGCCCGCCTCGGCCACAACGGCGACGCGCGCGTCCTGGTCCGGCACGGAAACGGCGAGCGCGTCGTGGGCCTGCGCCACGATCTGTCGTCCGAGCTGCTGGTCCCCGGTGACGAGGTTTATCTCAGCCACGAACAGAACGTGATCATGGCCCGCGCCGATCCGGACCGGCCGCGCTCCGGTGCGACCTGTCTGTTCGAGCGCAAGACCCCGGACGGTCGGCTCGTGGTGAAGTCCCACGACGAAGCCTTCCTGGTCAACGCCCCGCCCGCGCTCGTCGCCAGCGCGCTTCAACCCGGCGACCTGCTGCGCTGGTATCCCGAAGCGCTGGTGGCGATCGAGAAGCTCCACCGCACCCAAGACAGCGCGTTCTTCCTCGAGGAGATCCCCGATGTCTCCTTCGCGGACATCGGCGGTCTGGACCGCCAGGCCCGCGAAATCCTGGACACCCTCGAGCTGCACTGGCGCCACCCCGAAGCGGCCCGGCTCTTCGCCCTGCCGCGGAAGGGTGCGGTCCTGCTCGTCGGGCCGGCGGGCAACGGCAAGACGATGCTCGCCAAAGCCCTCGCCCGCGCCCTCGGCGAGCGGACCGCCGGCGGCCGGTCCCGGTTCATGAACATCAAGCCCGGCGCCCTCCACTCGATGTGGTACTCGCAGTCCGAGGCCCAGTACCGCGAGGTGTTCCGTGTCGCGCGCGAGGTGGGCGAGCAGGACCCCTCGGTGCCCGTGGTCCTGTTCTTCGACGAGGTCGACGCGATTGGCGTCGTCCGCGGCAGTTCGCACCTGAGAGTCCACGACACCGTGCTGACCGCGTTCATCACCGAGCTCGATGGCCTCACTCGCCGCGGCAACCTCCTGGTCATCGCCGCCACCAACCGTCGCGAGGCCCTGGACCCGGCCCTGCTGCGACCCGGGCGTTTGGGGGACCTGATCCTCGAGATCCCCCGCCCGAACCTCAAGGCGGCCCGACAGATCTTCGCCAAGCATCTGCCCGCGGAAATCCCATACGCCCGCAACGGCCAGGGTGATGACCTTGCCGCGACGCGCACCGAGCTCATCGAGACCGCCGTCTCCCGGATCTACGCCCCCAACGCCGCGGCCGAGCTCGCTGCGATCACCTTTCGCGACGGCAAACGCCGGAGCGTGCTGCGCGCGGATCTGGTCTCCGGCGCCGTGATTGCCAACATCGGCCGGGCCGCCCGCGAACGCGCCTGCCAGCGCTACCACACCACGGGCGAGCTCGGGCTCACGCGCGACGATCTCCTCGAGGCCATCGACCGCGAGTTCCTCACGGCGGCCGAGGCGCTGACTCCGGCCAACTGCCGCAGCTTCCTCGCCGACCTGCCTTACGACACCGACGTCGTGAACGTGGAACGGTCGCGGCCCTGCGTCGCCGCCGCCCACCGGTTCATCAACCTCGAGTGACTCCCATGCCGAACCATCTCCCCGCCTGGTTCACGCTGCTGCGGGAGCGGCAGATGGTCCCGAAGCTCTGCGGCGGCGATCTCGAGTTCGCCAACTTCACCACCGGCATCGAAGCCGCCGGCGGCACGGGACTCGAGACCGCCACGGCACTGCTGGCCGAGATCGAGGGACTGCCCGCCGCCGGCAAGGGCAACGGCAAAGACAACGCGGACAGCGACGCCAGCAGCGAGCCCGGTTCCGGCTCCGGTTCGACCACCAGCCCTGCGGCCCGGACCGACACGTTCTCGCCGTACTCGCAGGACTGCGGCCGCAAGTTCCTGCTCAACGGCGGCTGCTTCTACATCGATCTCCAGCACCTGGAAGGGTGTCTGCCGGAGGTGCGATCGGCCTTGGATCATCTGGCCGCCACCCACGCCGTCTACCGTCTCGCCCACGCGGCCTGCGCGGCAGCCAACGCCAAACAATTGCCGGGCCGGCGCCTGCATGTCCTGGCCACCAACTCCGATGGCTTGGGCAACAGCTTTGGTAGTCACCTCAACCTCCTGGTGACCCGCCGCGCGTGGGTGAACCTGTTCCATCGCAAGCTGCACTACCAGGGCTTCCTGGCGGCTTACGAGGCTTCGAGCCTCGTCTTCACCGGTCTGGGCAAGATCGGCGCCGAGAACGGTGCGCCCCGCGTGCACTTCCAGCTCAGCCAGCGCGCCGACTTCTTCGAGACGGTCACCGGCCTGCAGACCACCTACCGGCGACCCCTGCTCAACACGCGTGATGAACCGCTCTGCGGCGCGCGCCCCTCGATCCTGGCGCCGTCCCTGACCGCCCTCCACCTGGCCCGGCTGCACGTCATCTTCTACGACCACAACCTCTGCCATGCGGCCGGGTTCCTGAAGGTCGGCGTCCTGCAGCTCATGCTCGCCATGATCGAGACCGATCACGTCGATCCGAGTCTGCTGCTCGAGGAACCGCTGGACGCGGCCATTCGTTGGAGCCACGACCCCACCCTGCGGGCCCGGGCACCGCTGTTGGCTGGCGGCGAGGTGACCGCCGTGGAGCTGCAGCTTCGGTTCCTGGAAGCCGCGCGCCGGTTCGTCGATGCCGGCCAATGCGAGGGCATCGTGCCCGACGCCACCCTGATCCTCGAACACTGGGCCGACACGTTGGCGCACCTGGAAGCCCGGCGCTGGGAACCGCTCTCCCGCCGGCTGGACTGGGTCTTGAAACTCACGCTCCTGGAACAGACCCTCGCCCAGCAACCGCACCTCGACTGGAGTTCGCCTGCGCTCAAGCATCTGGACCATCTCTACAGCAGTCTCGATCCGGCCGAGGGGCTCTACTGGGCCTGCGAACGCAGCGGGCTGGTGGAGCGGTTGGTCCCGGAAAGCCGCATCACCCGGCTGATGTCCGAGCCCCCGACCGACACCCGCGCCTGGACCCGGGCCACGCTGCTGCGCCTCGCCGACCCCACCACGGTCGATCACCTGGACTGGGACCAACTCCGGTTCCAAGTCAACGGCCGGCCCGTCTACTGGACGCTCGACCTCCCCGACCCGCTCGGTGCGACCCGCGCCGAGACGGCGCCGCTCTTGCCCGAAGCGGGCACTCTCTGGGACGCCCTCGACGCCCTCGACGCCACCTTCAGCATCGAGACCCCTCTCTCAACCGTCATCCCCACCCCTTCATCCTCCCATGCAAGAACAACAGCGAACCCGATCTGAACTGCGGCCCGCCGCCGGGCCGGGTCCTCAACCCGCCGCGGGCGCGGCGCCGCTCACCGAGATGGCGCAGCAAGCCAGTGCGTTGGCGGCGGCCAGTCAGGCCGTCATCAACGCCGCGCTCTCCGGCGACAGCCAGGCCTTCCTCCGCGCCACCCGCCAAGCCGGCGGTCAATAGAGCTGTCCGTGACCACCCGTCTCCAGGGTCTCGAAACCGAGTACGGCTTCGCCATCCTGCCCAGTCCGCCGGAGCCGGACCTCGAGCCCTACGCGCTCAAGCTCCTGGATCGCCTGCCCAAGCGCCTCCCCTGTCTGCCGCCCACCAACGGCAACGGCTGGTTCCTGGCCAATGGCGCCCGAATGTACATCGATGCCGGATTGCATCCCGAGTTCGCCACGCCCGAGGTGGACAACCCCTTCGACGCCGTCCGCTACCAGCTCGCCGGGGACCGGCTCCTCGAGGAAGCCGCCGCCCACTGTTCCGCTGCGGCGGGCGGGCGTTGGCGGATGTTCCTGTTCAAGTCGAACGTGGACTACCTCACCGGAACCACCTGGGCTTGCCACGAATCTTACGGCCACCGGTTGGATCCCCGGCACCTGCCCGCCGATCTGGTGCCGCACTTGGTCTCCCGCATCGTCTACACGGGTGCCGGTGGGCTCCTGCCGGGCGGGGAAACGATCCAGTTCTGTCTCTCGCCGCGTGCCGCTCATCTCGTGGCTGAGATCTCCCGCGAATCGACCAGCAGCCGCGGGATCTTCCATCTCAAGGACGAAAGCCTGGCGGGTCCGGACTGGCATCGGCTCCATGTCCTGGCCGGCGAAAGCCTCTGTTCGCATCGGGCCGCAGTGCTCAAGCTGGGCACGACGGCGCTGGTGGTGGCGCTGGCCGAAGCCGGGCTGAAGCCGGGTGGCCGGGTCCAGCTTGCCCATCCGCTCGCAGCGCTCGAGGCGTTCAACCTCGATGTCGAAGGTCGCGTGACGGTGCCGTTGCACGACGGTCGCTGCGTGACCGCCCTCGATCTGCAGCGCCATTACCTCGGGCTGGTACGGGAACATCTCGAAAACCCGCTCATGCCGGCCTGGGCGCCGCGGCTCTGCCAGCTCTGGGCCGAGACACTCGCTCAGCTCGAGCGTGGCCCTGCCGCGGTTGCGGGCGTGCTGGACTGGGCAATCAAACGCGCTTTGCACACCGAACATCTGCGGCAGCGCGGTTGTGAACCGGGCGAGCTGGAGCGCTGGAATCAGGCCACCAAGGCACGGCCGCCGTCCTTGCCACCACCCCGCGCGGCGTCGTTCGAAGCGATGCTGGAAGCCATGGCCCAACACCGCGCGAGCCGGGGCGCCCAGCCACCGCGCGATCCCGAGGGGTTCACGTCCGACCAGATCCGGTTCTACCGGCAGGTGCGGGCGGAGTTGGCCGAGCTCGAGATCCGCTTCGCCCAACTCGGACCGGGCGGTGTGTTCCGGGAACTCGACGCGCAAGGGTTGCTGTCGCATCGGCTGGAGGGCGAGTTGAGCGAGGCCAGTGTTTGCGACGCGATGCAGACGGCGCCGGCGCGCGGACGGGCGGGGGTACGGGGCCGGCTGATCCGCGAGTTGGTGGGGCAGCGGCTCTCCTGCACCTGCGAGTGGGAGGGGATCCATGATCGCGCGGGGCGATTCCTCGATCTGAGCGATCCGCTGCGCGAGGAGCCGCCGACCTGGCAGGCGCCGCGTCTGGAGTTCTAAAACCGCCCCGTAGGAGTCGAGGTCACGAGACTCAACCCGCAGGCAGAGCCTCCTGACGTCGGCTCCTACGGTGGTCGCGACGTAGGAGTCGAGGTGACGAGACTCAACGCAACGGGACCGGCGTCAGCAGCCCGATCCGCCACTGGAACTGGCCATAGGCCGAGCCTGACTTGTCCTTGTCCCACATGCCCTGGAAGAGGAACCGGAGATCTGTGGGATCCACGGTGAGGGTCTCATCGCACCCGTCGCGGATGAGTTCGCCGTGGCTGACGTTGTCGGTCCACGGTTCCACGCCGGCCGCGGGGCGAATGTTCCTCCAACCGGCGAAAGGCCGCTCGGCGGTATCGGCCAGCGGCACCCACGCGCCGTCCAGACGATCGGCGAGGTAAGCCTTGTAGTAACGCCGGCCGTTCTCCTCGATGAGCGTCAGGTAGCGGTCCAGTCCCTTCAGCCGGTAGGTATGGCTGGCTTCGAACACAGGCGCCTCGAGGGCGAGGGTCCAGTGGTCGAAGCCGCGTGGAAAATCCTCGAGCCGTGTCCAGAGCCGCCACATCCGGCCGTCCAGGCTGGTCAGGAACAGGTAGGCTCGCTGGCCGTCGCAGATGATCCAGTAGTCCAGCCCCCCCACCTGGCGCGGATCATCCGGACCGCCGTCGAGCATCGGCTGGGCGCGGGTCCAGGAGCGGGGATCAGCGAGGTCGGGGGTGGTGGAATAGGCCACCCACATCTTGTCGCGACCGGGCACGCCCATCTGGTACACGAGATACCACCGCTGATGCGGCCGGAAGTAGAAGACCTGCGGGGCGCAGAAGTAGTCGCTGTCGCTCACGTCGAGTAGGGTTCGCGGGGACGCCTGGGCCTCCTCCCAGCGCGTGAACGAGACGTGTTCGATGGCCGATCGCCCCGGCAGCTTGACCGTCATGAAAACATGCCAGCGGCCGGCGTGGTAAACGACGCTGGGATCTTTCTGGGCATGGCTGGGCTCGCGGTCGCGAACCTCGGGCCCGATCAGCGGCGCGCTGTATTCCCAGAGCCGGGGCCCCTCGAAGTCTGGACGGCGTGCGGGTGATGCCGCGGGCCCGGCGTTCGCGAGTGCCGGCGCAGGGCGGGGCCCGGCGTCGGCCGATTCCGGCAACGACGTCGTGAACTCGAACTCACCGGACGCAGCCCCAGCGAAGAGCAGCAGCCCACTGACGGGATGAAGGACGCGCGAGAGCCGACGGAACCAAGGAGGGGAACCGGCGGGAGGGAGCATGGGTGAGGGTCGGTCAGGGTTCACACGCGAGGCGCGGTTCGCCTGGGGACGGGCGGGCTTCCATGGCGCTACTTGTCCACCGGAACTTGAAGGGGGTCAAGCGACGAGACGGGACGTCTCTCCGCCGATTGCGAACATAGGGGATTAGGGGACGCCGGAGATCCCCTCCTCCCAATTCCCGATGTTCGAAATCTGCGGAGGATTCAGCGAAGCGGGGGTTCTCCGCCGATTACGAACATAGGGGATTGCGGGGAGCTGAAGATTCCCTTCTCCCAATTCCCGATGTTCGAAATCTGCGGAGGATTCAGAGGGCGGGGGTTTCTCCGCCGATTACGAACATAGGGATTGGGAGAGGGGGATCGCCGCCTTTGCGGAATGGATGCTTGGGGTCGTCGGAGCCTGACACGCTGGTGGGAGAAGTCGGCGCAGTTGGCGAATCAGGGCCCCTTGGGCACGGTCCGGAAGAACTCAGACGGGATCGCTGACGAGTTGGTGCGAACGAGCCAGTAACTGAACTCCTCTTCGTCAAAGGTGAAGTCTGACACATGTTTCCACTGCGCGAGATCGGCCGAGCATTCCAGGGCGAATTTCTGCTCGATACGGCCGGCGAAGCGCAGGAAGTCGACACGTGCTGTGTCGCATTCAAAGTGTTTGTAATCAATGATTTCAACATCATTCCAGGCGTCGGGTAACGCCCGCATGATCAAGCCTTCAACGCCGACGGTGAGCAGTTGTCCTCGGCGCGTTGCCATTCCGTAGAACGACTTGGCGGTCTGGACCGGGAGCGGTCGCCACTCGACGCCGTTCGTGCTGGTCAGCAGGGTTCCTTGGGCTCCGGAGACGTAGTAGCGGTCGCCAACCTGCGCCGCGTCGGTCAGCCAGGCGGTGGTTCCGCTCGGCCTGTGGGTCCATTCGAGCCCATCTGGACTGATCAGAATCAATCCG
This sequence comes from Verrucomicrobiales bacterium, assembly GCA_015075445.1. Lineage (GTDB taxonomy): Bacteria > Verrucomicrobiota > Verrucomicrobiia > Limisphaerales > J093 > DSVZ01. Next base: position 104,052 of record JABTUJ010000016.1, on the reverse strand, counting down.
TTCTGACCCACCGCCAGCAATCCCTCGAGTGTTGGGCGCACGCGATAGACCCAGTTCGTTGTGCCGGAAGTTCGGGGGTGCCAGGTGATGGCGTCTTCGCTGGCGTGGATGGCGCCGCGGTCGCCGGTGGCGATGAATCCTCCTGACCACACGGCGACGGAACTGAAGTTGGGCGCTTCCGGAACGAGGTATCGGTTCCAATTAGTACCATTTGTACTTGTGAGTACTGTTCCTTGATCACCGACGACGACGATCAGGCCGTCGCGCTCGCACACGCCCTGCAGGGTGTTGGTGGTGGGGCGCGGCTCGACGGCTTTCCACACCAGGCCGAGCAGGTCCATCTGGTTGGTCTGAACCACGACATTGGTCTGCCAGAGGCAGTCGGAGAAATCGACCAACGTATTGGTCTCGACAACGTTAACAAGCTCGCTGGCACTCCACATCAGCCGTCCATCGCTGCCGGCGACCACTATCAAGTTGGTGCTTCCGCCCACGCCGAGGAGGAGGGTGTTTTCCAGTTCGGTTGGCACCCCTTCGCGGTACCAAGTGATGCCGTTGGCGCTGCTCAGTACCGTGCCGCGGTCGCCGACGGCGAGGTATTGGTCAGGCAGGGCCTTGACCTCCCAGAGCCAGTCGCGCGGCGACTCGAGCGTCTCAAACCAGAGCAGTTGGTCGTTGGAACCGAAGTCCAGGCTCTCGACGAGCATACCCGTCCGCCCGGAAACGAGGAAGGTGTCGCCGTCCCAGACAGTGGCGTAGTAGGACCAGGTGGGCGCTGGGAGGGGGTTGTCCGTTCCGAGTTGGTCGCGCCAGGGGCCGTTGGGGGCGGAGCGGAGCAGCAGGGTGTTGTCGCCCGCCAGCAACTGCCAAGGCTGACGCGAGCCACCCGGTGGTGTGCCCTGCGCGAAGCTATAGAGATCTCCTGTGGTGCCCGTGGTCGTCCGCTGCCAGTTGGTCCCTGAGTTAACGCTCGTCAACAGCATGCCGGCATCGCCGACGACGACGAAGGTGCCGTCCACGAAGAACACCCGATTCAGATTGGAAGTCGTTCCGCTGGAGCGTGTTCTCCAGGATCGTCCATCGGTGCTGGTGGCGATGTGTCCATTCTCACCGACGGCGACGAAGGTGTTGTCGCCGAAAGCCACTCCGCGCAGCCAGTTAGTGAAAGACAGGCCGGTGACGCGTTGCCAGGGGCCGCCCGCGGGCGAGCGGTAGATCGCGGCGTTATCCCCCACGGCCACGGCGACGCTCGGGGAAACGGCCACAGCCTCGAGCCAGTCGGTCGTGGGTGGCGACAGAGGTTCTACTTGGAAACCGTCTGCCAGGGAACCGCGCAGAATCGTTCCCCCGGCGCCGCAGAGGATCACCTGCGGATCGGCGAAGGCGATGCCGCGCAAGGTGTTTGTGGTACCGCTGCCGACCAGGTTCCACTGAAAGCGGTTGCCGCTCGCGTACACCTGGCCGCGGTCCGTGACCTGCCAGTAGGTCCCGTTCCGAAAGGCCTGGTCGTAAACGTTGTTCCCATGGGGCAGTGGGTTCGACCAGCGCCAGGGCAACGGAGGTTCGTCGGCAGCGAGCCCGCCGGCGACGCACAGCAACAGCAGCGATGGAAGGCGGCAGAACATGGCGGGTCGAAGGAAGTCTTGCGGGCGATGCTGCGTGTCGCAAGGAGCGCTGTTAGCGGTGACGGTTCCTTCCATTGTCCGGCCCCAACCGCAGGCGGGAGCCGATCAGCTCCCGGGCGTCTTCCGGCTCCGCCGGGTCCGAAACAACCGCATCGGCAGACCGGGCGGACTTCCAGGAGTATGTTCTCATGGGGCCAATGGAGTCGTAGTGTAAGGCGCCCGAAAGTGGTGGGCAAGACTTGCGACGAATCCTTCACGTGGCGGGTTCCCGGGAGCGGCTCTTCCGCCACAGGGGCACGCCCGCGAGCAGCAGCAGGCACGCCACGGCGGCCACCTCGGGTTTGTAGCGGACAGCACTCTGGATCAGAAACAGGCATACCGCTGCAAAGAGCAGTGGGGTAAAGGGATAGCCGGGAACACGATACGGTCGCTCGACCTCCGGCTCCTTCCGGCGCAGCACGATCACCGCCAGGGTGGACGCGAGATAGAAGGTGTAAACGACGGCCGCCGTGTACAGGACCGCGTCCACAAACGAGCCCAGGACCAGGATCAGGACGATGGCAATGGCTCCTTGGGCCACGAGCGCTGCCGCGGGTGTTCCTCGCCGGGGATGCCACCGGCCCAACGCACGGAACAACCGGTGATCGGCGCCCATCGCGTACGAGATCCGCGCGCCGGTGAACACCAGGCCGTTCACCGCGCCCAGCGCCGAGATGCACACCAGCGCCGCGATCAGGGGGCCGCCGAGGCTTGGGAGGACCTTCGCCACTGTTTCCGCCGCCACCGCGTCTGAGGCGGTCAAGCCGCCGTAGCCCAACACCCACAGGAAGGCGGCGTTCACGAGCAGGTAAAGCCCCGTCACCGCAGCCATGCCCAGGCAGAGGGCCCGCACGATGTTGCGGCGAGAATCCTTCACCTCCGCCGCCACGTAGGCCATTTCGTTCCAGCCGCCGTAGGTGAAGAGCACGAAGATCAAGGCCAGGCTGAAGGGCGGCGCGCCCTGGGCGGGCGCCACTTCCGCGCCGGCCGGCGGGGCGACACACGCCGTGCCCACGATGAACAGCAATCCCAACGCCTTCACCCCCGTCAACAGGTTCTGCGTCCACTTGCCTTCGCGCACGCCGAGGACGTTGATCCACGTCAGCAGCGCGGTGGCCCCCACGGCAAAGGCCTGTTGACCATACGGAAACGACGTGCCGGCAAAGGGGTCCCAAACCGCCCGCGCGTAGGTCGCAAAGGCGAACGCCATCACCGCGATGTCGCCCGGCCGCACAATGGCAAGCTGCGCCCAGCCAAACAGGAAACCCGCCCACGGCCCGTACGCGCGGTTCAGGTAGACATAGTCGCCCCCTTCCTTGGGGTACGCCGTGGCCAGCTCCGCGTAGCTCAGCGCACCGCACAGCGACAACAGCCCGCCCAGCAACCAGATCCCCAGCACACCTTCCGCACTGCCTGCGCCCTGCGCGATGGCCGGCGCCATCTGATAAATGCCGGCGCCGATGATGATGCCGACGATCAGGCAGGTCGAATCGAGCAGCGTCAACGCCGGCCGTGGAACGGCCTGAGCGGTGACCGCGTCCGGACGCGAATCAGGAGGGGCGTTATCTTTCATCGACGGCGTGGCGGGCACCCTACCAACCCGCCCCGTCGAGAACAGCAGAAACACCGCGCGCGAGGTCCGGACCGCCTGGCAGGCGCGTCAGCGCTGCGCCGGGTCAAACACGCCGTTCCACAAGGCGTTGTGCGGCTGGCCGGAGCCGCCGGAGCTGCGGCCGTCCAAGGCCTCGACCTTCAACGACTCCGCGTGCCCGTCCACCAAGACGAGGTTGACCCGACCATTGTTGCGCGCTGCGGGCGTGGAGCGGTGGGCATCGGAGCCATCGGAACCGCCTTCGTAATAGGCGTTGCCGTCGCCGGGTTCGGCGCTGCTGCGCCGGCTGCCCTGCGAACCGAGCATCACAGATCCGAGGGGGGGGTCGAGGACGTAGACGCCGGAACCGTCATGGCCATAGTCATTGGCAGGGTTGCCGAGGCGTGCTCCCTTGGTGTCCCCGATGGAGAGGGTCTGCGCGGGGGCCCGCAGGCTCGAACTGCGGGCGTGGAACGGGGCCACGCCGCCGGGCTGGCGGTTGTTCCCGAGGTACTGGTAGTTGTAGCCGTAGCCGCCGAAATAGCGGGTCTGGGCCGTCTCAACCGGACCGTCGGCCACCGTGTGGGCAAAGGCTTTGCTCATGCGCGGCCGCTCGTCCCGGGTGAGGTTCGGGCTCAGATAGACGGCCTCGTTCTGCATGTAGGGATAGATGTAATCCGCCCACCGCGTGCGCGGCTTGCCCAGGGCGGTGGTTTCCGAGGCCAGCGACGAATGTCCGGGGTACCGGTCGGCATGGTCATCGACGTAGAGCTGCAGACCGATGGCCAGTTGCCGCAGGTTGCTCAGGCTGGCGATGGATTTGGCGGTGGCCTTGGCGCGGCTCAAGGCCGGCAACAACATCCCGGCCAGGATGCCGATGATCGCGATGACCACGAGCAGTTCGATCAGCGTGAAGCCCGAGGGTCGGGCAACCGCGGGACGCGAGCAGAAGCAGAAGTCGGTGCGATGTGTCTTCATCGCCGGTGAGTCTGCCGTATCGCCGGGATGATGCGCTCCCGGTGGCTTGCTATTTGTTGTCGGTGAATTGCGCTTGTTCAGCCCGTCCGCCGGGTTGAACAGCATTGGGGAAGCGTCCTGTTCCTGCCGGACCTGCGCAGGGGCCATGCACTCTCCCCGCCGGGTCGGGGGACCCGGCCTACAAGTTGTAGGCCCGGTGCCCCCACCGGGCGGTTCAGGGAGAGACCACGGGCCTATTGATCGGGCGATCGCCTGGTTGACAAGGAGTGAGTGCATACGTATGCTCGCTTGTATGCGAACCACGCTTGTCATTGATGACCATGTGCTTATGGATGTAAAGCGGCATGCTGTCGAGACCGGAATGACCGTGAGCGAACTGACCACACTGGCTCTGCGCGAAGTCCTCAGGAAACGCCATGACCCCCCGCCGCAAGCCCGCTTTTCCATCCCAACCTTCGGCGTCGGGCCCAAGCATGACACGTCAGCCAGTCAGCTCGCCGAGCTGCGTGACCAGGGCCGATGAAAATGCCGGACGTCAACGTCCTCGCGTACGCCCACCGCCAGGACGAGCTCCATCATGATTTTTATGGGGACTGGATCGAAGGCCTGGTGAATTCGGGTGCGCCCTTTGGCTTGTCGGGGTTGGTGGCAGTCGCCTTTGTTCGCATCGTGACTCACCCACGGTTTGGCGACCCTCCGACCCCGCTGGGATTGGCGCTGGACACGGTTGACCGTCTCCGCGACGCGCCTGGCTGCCGCTGGCTTTTGCCCGGTGCCCGACATTGGGCACTTACGGCCATGCTCTGTCGGGAAACCCGCGCCACTGGTAAACAGCTTGCCGATGCCCAGCACGCCGCTGTGGCCATCGAGCACGGATGCCAATGGGTCACCCGCGACGATGATTTCGCGGTGTTTGCCGCCCACGGACTTGACTGGGAGCACTTGTCCCCCGCGCCGGGCGAGAGACCGAAGGCCGCCATTTGACCCGAGCTCAGCGCAGCTCGACCTGCCGCGGAAACGACGGGCAGACCTCGGACGCTGCGAGCACCCCGCCCGGCGGACACGCCACGAACTGCATGGCTCCGGCGGCGTCGCACAGCCAGACCTCCCGCGCACCCGCATCGAAGTAGAGGGCCAACTTTTCCTGAATCTCCGCGGCCAGGTTGCCGGGCGACAGGATCTCCACACAAACCTCCGGCGCCCGGGGAAAGCACGACCGGTTGCCGAGGGCGCGCAGACACTCGGGTGATGCCCAGGCCACATCGGCCGCCCGCACCCCGTCCGCCGTCGAGATCGGACATTCGGTCAGGACCCGCCCTTCGCCCGTCAAAGTGCGGAGGAGGTAAGCGATTTCCGATTGAAAACTGCCGTGCCGGGCGGCGGGGGGGGGACTCATGAGGATGTGGCCGTGGCGGTCGGTTTCGATACGACCTTGGACCTTGGCGAGCTCGGTGTCGGCCAGCAACTCGTCCCACCGGCGCAAGTTGAGCGCCGTCTGGACCGACTGGGGCGGCAGAGTGATCGTTAGCGTCGCCACGTCTGGAGTGTAGGGCCGGGCGGTCGGCGGAGCAACTCGTTGCCCATAACGGGAGGGACGCCATGACGGACCGGGATCCGCGGGTTACCGGCGGGCGACGGAGACGCTGAAGATGCCGGCGTCGTCGATGTCCATAGCCTTCATAGAAACCCGAGACCACGCCGAGGTCGAACGGCCGCTCGCCGGGCAGCCCTTGGTCCAGGTTCCACGCGTCGCCGCGGGCGATTTCGATTCCCGGCAGTCCCCACGCATCCCGGAGGGCGCGGGCGGCCTCAAGATTCTCTTCGCGATAATCCTGGAGGTAGGCGTTTACCGGGATGTCCGCATGTTGCTTCACCGTCTCCAGCACGTAGCGACCTCCCCCCGCAGCGATGTCGAGGATCTCAACCGGCTGCTTGGTGCGGGCGATCTCCGCGATCGCCTCGCCGAGTCGCCGCACCAGATGGAGGCGCCGCTGCCGGATGCCGCTCCACCCGACGCTCTCGAGGTAAACCCGGTCCAGGAACCTGCCCACCAGGAGCCTGCCCGCAGGCTGGTTGCGATAGACGTAATCGAGGCTCAGGCCGGAATCGAAACCGGTCCGCCAACCCAGGGCGATGCCGCGGCTCAACCTCCCCAGAGTCTGCATGATCCACCGCACTCCGGCGAACTGCGGGCCGCCGGGGGCCTGCAGCCGGCGGAACTCCTCGTACGTGTAGCCGGAAGCGTCGGCCGCCAACAGGTTCGGGTTCGCGACGGGACTCGCTTTGAGTTCGTTGAAAAAGCGCCGGATCGCGTCGGCCGCCTGTGTCCAGGCCGGTTCACCCAGCAGGGAGGCCCCTGGTCCTTCGAGCCGGTGGCGGACCTTGCGGGCCGAGGCCAGTCGGGCAAAGAAAACGTCTCGCGCCACGACCGTGGAGCGCCGGTCGGCGGTCGTGTCCAGCAACAGGGTAGGCGCGTGGATGGCGGCGGCGTCTGCGAGGAGGCGGTCAGAAGTGCCGCGGAGATCCGCCAGGACGCTGGCCGGGATCGGGTCGCGAAAGCCGGGCGCGGCCAGCACCATGGCGCGCACCCGCGGCGCATAGTCGTGCACCCAAGTGGCCACGATCACCGCCCCGACGCCGTGCCCCAGGACCGTGACGTCCTCGACCGCCCGCTGGTGTTCGACCGTCACCTGGCGCACGAACGCCTCGAGCGCGCGTGCCAACGCTCCCACCGAAGGCCCGCGCCGGCGCGTCGGATCACCGCGCAAGACGCTGCGTGCGTCCCAGACGAAGCCGGCTGTGTCCGGCAGGGCGAGTCGTTCCAGGAATTCTGGCCAGGGGGGCCGGCGATCGAGACTCCAATCGCAGGCGATCAGGGCCCGGCGGCCGTTGGGCGATGACTTCCCGACAAGCGGGGAGGGTGAAAGGTCAGCAGGAGCCCATCTTCCAGACGATCCGGGGCCTCGTTGAACAGGGCGCCGGTGGCCGATCCCTTCCCGCCCTCGATCGCCACCATCCCGTCCATCAGGTTGCAGAGCAGGCGCACCTGGACGCAGACTGCGGCCGCTGGCAACAGCACGGTCGGGGGACCACCCCAATGCACCCAGGCCAAGCCAGCCGCCCCGGCCATGGCGAAGAGCAGACCGAGCAGGGAAATCGCGTTCGGCGACAGGCGGGTGCGGCCGAGGACGCGGCTCAGGCGAACGGCCCATCCGGCGGATCGGGAACGGACGGCCCGGCGGTCTGAGGAGCCAGGCAGGCAGGAGGGAGGGTTCACGGGAGCATTCGAAACGGGCAGACGGCGGTTGGCAATCCTCGAGCGATCGCCGCGCGGCGGCACCCGCGGGTTGACAGACCAGTCGGTAATGCTACCGATTAGCCACTCCGACCGCAAAGCGGGGTCGCGGCGGCGGAGGCAAGACGCTGAAACGCGGCCCCATCAACCCAGACAACGCACTGCCCATCATGCAACGCCTCAACCGAACCTTCGTCCTTCTGCCTGCGCTCCTCTTGTTACTCGCTGCCTCGTCTCCGCTCCGTGCCCAGGAGTGGTCGGCCGCCCAGAAGGAGGTCTGGAAGAATGTCGAGGCCTATTGGGCCCTGGACGCCGCGCGGGACGTCGAGGGTTTTCTGGGCTATTTCCACGACGACTACCTGGGGTGGTCGGTCGAGGAGGCCCTGCCGACCACCAAGGCCACCGTCCGGAAGTTCGTGGAGCACTTCCTCAAGACCACCAAGGTGCTTGTTCAGAACGTTCAGCCGGTCGGCATCAAGGTGCACGGCGACATTGCAGTCGTGCATTACTACTGGACGCGCATTTACCGGGATTCCGAAGGGAAGGAGAAGAACGAGTCAGGCCGCTGGACCGACATCCTCAAGAAACAGGGCGACCGGTGGTTGTTGATCGCCGACCACGGCGGCCGCACCTCCAAGGACTCCAAAGACTGACGCACCCACGCGGAGGCGTCGGGCGGTCGGCATTCGGCAGTCGTAGCGGCGCGCCCGTCTGGAGCCAGAATGAGAACTGCTGGTCTGGAGCGTGCCCGTCTTGACCGGCCGGGCATGTTCCCTATTGTCGCGCCATGACAAACGGCCTTCTCTCCTGTTGGCGTGTACGGTTCGCACCGTGTTGCTTCGCTCTCCTCGGCCTGGCGCTGGCCGTGGCTTTGCCCGCCCGCGCGGCGGAGTCCACGGGCGAATTCACGAAACCCACGATTGACATCGGACTGGTGGTGAAGGACGCGGACCGGACCGCGGCGTTCCTCACCAATGCCATCGGATTCAAGGAGCTCTCGAGCTTCCCGGTGAGCGTCGAGTTGGGCCGCAAGATCGGCCTCATCGAAGGGCATGCCATTCAGATCCGCGTGTTCGCGCTGGAAGACGCCGAGCAGGCCACGCGCCTGAAGGTGCTGGCGTTCCCGAATGCGTCGAGCAAGGCCCCGGATCAACAGACCATCCACTCGACGCTGGGGCTGAGCTACCTCACCCTGTTCGTCAAGGACACGGATCGGGCGCTTGAACGCCTGCGGGCGGCGAAGGTCTCGCCCATCGGCGAGACGCCCCTCGATCTCGGTGGCGGAACCTACATCACGGTGGTCCGCGATCCGGACGGCAACTTCATCGAGCTGATCGGCCCGAAGAAGCCCTGACGCCCAACGGGAGGTTCACCCCGCACCGGTGCGCGCCGTTGGCGGGGTCCGCGTATTCTCCAGGCTTAACCTCGTTGTTCTCATGTCCACACTGACGCTCAAGCCGGCCGAGGCCTGCGCTTACGACCTGCTCGCCCTGGGCGAGATCATGCTGCGCCTCGATCCCGGGGAAGGCCGGATCCGCTGCACGCGGGAGTTCCGGGTCTGGGAAGGCGGCGGCGAGTACAACGTGGCGCGCGGTCTGCGGCGCTGTTTCGGGCTCCGGACGGCGGTGGCCACGGCGTTTGCCGACAACGACGTGGGGCGGTTGCTCGAGGACTTCATCCTGCAGGGCGGCGTCAGCACCGAGTTTGTCCAATGGCGCCCCTTCGATGGCGTGGGGCGCGTGACGCGGAACGGCCTGAACTTCACCGAGCGCGGCTTCGGAGTCCGGGGAGCAGTGGGCATCCCGGATCGCGGATACACGGCGGCGAGCCAGCTCAAGCCGGGCGATTTCGACTGGGACCACATCTTCGGCCGGCGCGGCGTGCGCTGGCTGCACACGGGCGGGATCTTCGCGGCGTTGAGCGACACGACCCCCGCGCTGGTGATCGAATGTGTGCGGCAGGCCAAGGCTCACGGCACGATCGTCAGCTACGACCTCAACTATCGTCCGTCCCTCTGGAAATCCATCGGCGGACAGCAGCGGGCACAGGAGGTCAACCGGGAGATTGCGAAGTACGTGGACGTGATGATCGGCAACGAAGAGGACTTCACCGCCTGCCTCGGGTTCAAGGTCGAGGGTGCGGACGAGAACCTGCTTCACCTCGATGTCACCGCCTTCCAGCGGATGATCCAGACCGCGGTGAAGGCGTTCCCGAATTTCCGCGCCACGGCCACGACCCTGCGCGCCGCGCACACGGCCACCCGCAACGACTGGGCGGCCATCGCCTGGATGGACGGCCGCTTCTACGAAAGTCGGAAGTACCCGGGCCTCGAAATCCTCGACCGCGTCGGCGGTGGCGACAGCTTCGCGTCCGGGTTCATCTACGGTCTGCTGACGACGGGCGATCCCCAGCGGGCGGTTGAGTACGGCGCGGCGCACGGCGCCCTGGCCATGACCACCCCTGGCGACACCAGCATGGCCAGCCGCGACGAAGTCGAGAAGCTCGTCAAAGGCGGCGGGGCGCGCGTCCAGCGGTAGCACACAAGCCCGCGGCAGCCGGCAGCCACACCGGCTCCCGGGCGCTCTGCATCAGGCGGGCAGGAGCAGTTGCTCGACCTCTTCGTACGTGTCCACGACGTGCGTGGCGTGGGCGAGCTCGCTGCGCGGGAGGGAGTGGGTCAGTGCAATCACCGCCATCCCGGCCGCGCGCGCCGCCGTCACCCCCGCCGCGGAATCCTCGACGACGCAGCAGTCCGCCGGCGATGTGACGAGCAGCTTCGCCGCCTGCAGGAACACGTCCGGCGCGGGCTTGCTCTTGCCCACATCCTGCGTGCTCACGACGACGGGGAAGTAGCGGCGGAGCTGCTTCATGGCGAGCACCTCGTCGATCACCGGATGATTCGATCCGGAGGCCACGGCCAGGGGGTAATGCCGCGCCAGGCGATCCACCAGTTCGGGCAGTCCTTCGAAGATGGGTTGCTCGCGGCGGAGGATTTCGATGAGGCGCGTCTGCTTGGCCCGGAGCAGGTCCTCGAGTGGATGCGGGGGGTCGTGGCGCTCGATGAAATCCAGCCACAACGCGCGGTCGGAGCGGCCGATGTACGCGCGGAAATCGATGCCGTGGGTGTCGCCGTAGCCGAGTTCCTGGAAGATCTCGCGGAAAGCGCGCTCGTGCCACGGCTCGCTGTCCACGATCACACCGTCCATGTCGAAAATGACGGCCTGGAAGGGCTTCATGCGTTCCCGGGGGGCCAGGCGGTCTGTCCGAGCCGCAGCAGATGCCGGAACTCCGCGGCGCTCACCGGCATCACCGAGAGGCGGGACTGACGGATCAGCGGCAGTTCCTGGAGGGCGGGGTCGGCCTTGATCGTTGCCAGCGGCACCGGCTGGCTCAGGGGTTGCACCGCCTCGAGTTCCACTGCGGACCAATCCCCCTCGGTCGCGGTCGGGTCGGGGAAGGCCGGTCTGGTGACGCGGGCAACGCCCACAACCTCCCGCGCCTGCCCGCTGTGGTAGTACAACACCGCGTCCCCGGCCTGCATGGCCCGGAGGTGGTTTCGCGCCAAAAAATTTCGCACGCCCGTCCACGCGGTGCGGCGGTCGGCGACCAGGCGTTCCCACGGGTAGTCCGCGGGTTCCTGTTTCACCAGCCAGTAGCGGTGCGGCATGCCCGGAGTTCTATCTTGCCGGGCGGGCTGGCAAAAGCAGAAACCCCGGGAGCACGCCCACATGGGACCGCGCGCGATCAGAGGCGGCCGCGCTCCCCTGACCCTTGGAGCGGCACCGCCTTCCTTCCCACCGCAGTTGTAAAAGTATCGAGACTCTCGGCGCCCGCTTTGCGCTTGTCTGGAGGAAAGCCATGAAAACGCATGTCATCAAGTTCTACTGCCCGCACTGTGATCAACCGCTGAAGTGCGAGGTGCAACACACCGGACGCCAGATCGAGTGCCCCGCGTGTCATCAACTCGTGCGCATCCCTCCGCCTCCGTCCGGCAGCGGCCTCACGCAACTGGAACCCAAGGCCTGTCGCGACTGGGACACCGCCAACTGGGGAGGGTGACGACGGGCTCGCCGGCCGGCTCGTCTCACGGCCAACCGCCCGAGGGGTCAGGCACCAACTTAATACTTAGCGCGGCTGTCCGATCCCTCCGGAATTTGCCCGCTCTGCTGGCGCGCGGCCTTGAACCTCGCGGACCGGCCGGTTTACGGTTGGCCCCTGTGGAAACGACCTCCTCGCGCGGGGCTGTCGCGACGACGGCCGAAGTGCGGATCGACAAGTGGCTCTGGGCTGTCCGGCTGTTCAAGACGCGCAGCCTGGCCGCCCAGGCCTGTGCTGCGGGCCACGTCCAGATCAATGGCCAGCGCGTCAAGCCGGCCCGGTCCGTCCACCCCGGGGAGCAGATCGAGGCGCTGGTGGGGGAGGTCCGGCGAACCGTGCGCGTGCGCGAGCTGTTGGACCGCCGCGTCGGGGCGAGCTTGGTGCCGCAGTATCTCGAGGATCTCACGCCCGCGGCCGAACGGGAACGCGCGCGCACGCCGCACCTGGAACCGCTGTTCCACCGCCCCAAAGGCACCGGGCGCCCCACCAAACGCGAGCGGCGCCTCCTGGATCGGGTGGGCTTCCCGGCACCGGAGTAGCAACCGTTGCCAAGGGCCGGTGTTTGCGTAGATTGTGCCCGTGTTGCGGCCGGTTTATGCGGGGATCTTGGCCGGGCTGCTCCTGGCAACAGGGGCGGCGGCCGCCGATCGGACCACTCCATCCCGACCTGCCGGGCGGCTGGATTGGCGCGTGGCGGAGAACCGGGTCAGCGCCCAGATCGATGGCTGGAGCCTCGACCGGACGCTCGAGGCCATCGCGGCGGCGACCCGCTGGCAGGTGTTCGTGGAGCCCGGCACCGAGCACCGGGTGTTTGCGAAGTTCGCGCAGCTCCCCCCCGGCGAGGCGTTGCGGCGGCTGCTTGGGTCGTTGAACTATGCCCTGATTCCCGCGGACAAGGCTGCCCCCCGGCTGTACGTCTTTCGCGACGCGCGCAGCGCTGCCACCCGTCGGATCGAAGCCCCGTTGGGTCATGACCCCCGCGGCCGCCGGATCGACGACGAGTTGATCGTGCGGCTTGATCGCGACGGCAAGGAGAGCATTGAAGAACTCGCCCGGCGCCTGGGAGCCAGCATCGTCGCCCGTTCGGACGAACTCGGCGCTTACCGCCTGAAGTTTGCCGACGCCGAGGCGGCCGCACGGGCCCGGCGCCAGCTTGAAGACGAGCCCGGTGGCGCCCGGTTGGACACGAACTACCTCGTCGAACGTCCGGACGCCGCCGGCGCGTCTTTGCCTCTGACGGCGCCGGGTCTGAATCTGAAGGCCCGACCCACCGCTGCGGGCGAGGGTGTGGTGGTGGCGGTGGTGGACACGGCGGTGCAAGGCGAGGCCGCGGGCATCAGCGAGTTCCTGCTGCCGGGCGTCTCGGTGGCGGGTCCGGCGAGCCTACCGGGCGAGGAACTGGCGCACGGAACCAGCATGGCGGCGACGTTCCTGCGCGGGTTGTCGGAACTCGCGGGCGAGCCGGAGGGGACGAGCGTGCGCGTGCTGCCGGTGGATGTGTACGGCGACCGGCCCAGCGCCACGACGTTTGACATTGCGCTGGGGATCCACGCGGCGATCCGTGGCGGGGCGGACATTGTCAATTTGAGCCTGGGCGGCCACGAGGAGAGCCCGTTCCTGCGCGACCTGATCCGATCCGGCCGCGAGCAGGGCGTGGTGTTCCTCGCCGCCGCCGGCAACGAACCGGTGGCTTCGCCGACCTTCCCGGCGGCTTACCCGGAGGTGATTGCGGTGACCGCGCTGAACCGACGCGGCGAGGTGGCGCCGTACGCGAACTATGGAGACTTCGTGGACGTCGGCGCGCCCGGGGTGAGCTATGTGTCTTTCTGGGGGCAACCGTACGTGATCGTCGGCACTTCACCGGCCACGGCGAATGCCTCGGCGCTGGCCGCCGCGATCGCCGCGGGCAGCTCCAAACGGGGCGCGGAACTCGAGGCCGAGATCCGCCGGGCGCTCGCCGTGAACCCCGTGGATCTTGCGCCGGCGACACCCGGTCACCCATGAGCTTGCGGACCCTGATCGTCGATGATGAAGCCCTGGCGCGCGAACGCCTCCGCAGCTTCCTGGCGGGGGAAAGCGATATCGAGATCATCGGCGAATGCGGCGATGGCGCGGAAGCCATCGAGGTGCTCGAACGCGAGCAGCCGGACCTCCTGTTCCTCGACGTGCAGATGCCGGAGCTGGACGGTTTCGGGGTCCTCGAGGCTGCCCGTCCCGCGCGGCCGCCGGTAGTCATCTTCACGACAGCGTTCAGCCAGCATGCGCTGAAGGCGTTCGAGGTGCACGCCCTGGATTACCTGCTCAAGCCATTCGACCGCGACCGCCTGCGGTTGGCCCTGGACCGCGCACGGGAGCGACACCGGCAGCAGCAAAGCGGGGCGTTGAACGAGAAGCTCACCGCGCTGCTGGCCGAGATGCGCCCCGCTCCGACAATCGTGGATCGGCTTGTCGTCAAGACCAGCGGCCAGGTCGTGCTGGTCAAGGCGGCGGACATCGACTGGATCGAGGCGGCGGACAACTACGTCAGTCTGCATGTCGGCAACGAGACCCATCTCCTGCGCGAGACCATGAATGCGCTCGAGAGCCGGTTGAACCCGAAGCTCTTTCTGCGCATCAGCCGCTCGACCATTGTGAACCTCGAGCGGATCAAGGAGCTGCAGCCGATGTTTCACGGCGATTACACAGTCATTCTCCGCAACGGGACCCGCCTCAGCCTGAGCCGCAGCCACCGCGACCGGCTGCAGCATCTGCTCGGCAAGTAGCCTCCGTTTGGCGGAGGACCACGTCACTTCCCCCATCCCCGATGTTCGTAATCGGCGGAGAGAAACCCCGTCCTGGTTCCTCCGCAGATGACGAACATCGGGAATTGGGGGGGGGAGAGAATCGCCGGCTTCCCCTAATCCCCTCTGTTCGAAATCGGCGGAGAAAACCCCCGTCCTGGTTCCTCCGCAGATTACGAACATCGGGAATTGGGGGGGGAGAGAATCGCCGGCTTCCCCTGATCCCCTATGTCCGTAATCGGCGGAGAAAACCCCCGTCCTGGTTCCTCCGCCGATTGCGAACATCGGGGAGTGGGCTGAGGGGAGGGGCTCCATGCACTGGTGGTGCGGGCGTCCCGCCTGCGCTGCCAGGGCACATGGTCTCCGGGCAAGACCGCGGAGGCCAACGGAGCTTCCCACCCGCCTGTAGGCGCCGACGTGAGGAGGCGTCGTGGGCGAGGGGCAACGGAACTTCGCCTCCTCACGTCGGCGCCTACGGGAGCTTGCGCCTACGGGACGTCGGCGCCTACGGGAGCTCGCGTCCACGCTCGGTCGCGGTCTTGCAGCCGACCGCGGGCCCGCCATACTCGCGCCCATGACAACTGACCCGATCCTGACCCTCGACCTCCCGGGCGTTTCCAAGCTCAAGAGCGGCAAGGTCCGCGAGATCTTTGACCTGGGCGACGCCCTGCTGCTGGTGGCCAGCGACCGGATTTCGGCCTTCGACTGTGTCATGCCCAACGGCATCCCGCGCAAAGGCGAGGTCCTCACGCAACTGTCCCACTTCTGGTTCGAACGATTCGCCGGCCGGGTGCCCAACCACCTGCTCGCCCGCGCCGCGGATCCGTTGCCCGCCCGGCTCGAACCCTTCGCTGCCCAACTCCAAGGCCGGAGCATGATCGTCAAGAAGGCCCAACCCCTCGCCATCGAGTGCGTCGTGCGCGGCTACCTCGCCGGGTCCGGCTGGAAGGAATATCGCCAAAGCCGGACGGTTTGCGGCGTCTCCCTCCCCGCCGGCTTGACCGAGTCGGCTGAACTTCCGGAGCCCATCTTCACGCCGGCCACCAAAGCCGAGACGGGTCACGACGAGAACATCCCCTTTGCGCGGGCGGCCGAGATCGTGGGCCCGCGGGTGGCCGAGCAGGTGCGCGCGCTCAGCCTCGAGCTCTATTCGGACGCCCGGAACTACGCCCGTCAGCGGGGCATACTGATCGCTGACACGAAGTTCGAGTTCGGCCTGTTCGACGGCCAACTGATTCTGATCGACGAGGTGCTCACGCCGGATTCCTCGCGGTTCTGGCCGGCCAGCGAGTACCAGCCCGGTCGCGGCCAGCCCAGCTTCGACAAGCAGTTCGTGCGCGACTACCTCGAGACGCTCGACTGGGACAAGACCCCGCCGGCACCGGCGCTGCCCCCGGAAATCGTGGCCCGGACACAGGAGAAATACCTCGAGGCCTACCAGCGGATCACGGGCCACCCCCTGCCCGGGAACGCAGCACCCCGCCGCTGAGACAGCTCACCAGCCCGAAACTGCCGAGGGTGATGGCCCAAGGCGGCGCGGGGCGGCGGGACGGCCGCAATGGGGTGGCTGCCGGGTCAATGATCTCGAGGCCGACCTCTGAAGCCTGGGTGATCTTCCCGTCGATTTCCTCTTGAAGCACCCGGAGATAGAGGGCGTCGCGGACGCGTTGCTCGCTCTCCAAGTCGCGCTTGAGACGCAGGAGTTCCTGGTGTCCCTTTACCTCGCGGACCAACTGATCGCGCCGTTCGTCCAGCATCTGGGCAAGGTGGGCACGCCGCTCTGCCATAGCCGTGGTCACGTGCTCGAGGCCCAGCATAATCCCTGCAATCCGCTCCTGCACCTGTCGTTCAAGCTCCGCTTGCAGCGCACGTGTCTGGACCAATTCCGGATGGCCCTCACCCCTGCCTTGAACCAGTCCGGCGAGCTTCTGCTGCACGGATGCGAGGTCTTCCAACTGCTTTGGCAGAAGCTGCTCGTCTGGCAAGACTGTGAGGATCACCCGCCGGAGTTCCGCTCCTTCCAACCGGCGGAGGCCATCGAGCTTTGTCTTATGGAGGACGTATTCCGCTTCCGCGTAGACCAGTTGATGGCCCACCGAAGAGGCTGTTTCTCTGAGGATCGTTGTCTCGGCGGGCGACGTTGGCTCCGGCGTCTCGCTCACCCCCAGTCGCGAGCGCTGATCATCAACCCTGGCCTGCAGTCGGTTAACCGCCTCAGTGTGCCGGTCCAAGCTGGCTTTCAGCATCCCGAGACCGGCACTCGCCTTCTCCTGGTGATCCGCCAAGCGACGCTCGCGGTAGGCGGTTGCGATGGCGTTCGCGAGTTCCGCTGCTTCCTCCGCGTCAGGTACCGAAACGCGGATCTCGATCAAGCTCGTGTTCCGCAACGCACGCAGTTCGAGTCGCGCCTGGAGGCGGAGGAGGGCCTCGGTCTCGGGATCGGGCGCGTCCGGGGAAGGCACCAAGCCCCACCGCTCCACCAACCGGTACCTCTTCACCACCGACGACAGCACCGGCGCCGACCGGATCTGCTCGACCTCCGTGGCCAGTCGATAGGGGTCGTACACTCCGCTGCCGAGGATCCCGCCTTCGATCGCCCCCCCTGGCGCCGACGACCTGAGCAGAACGCGACAAGTGGCCGTGTAGATCGGGCGGGACGTGGCGATGCCCAGGATCCCGGCGATCAAGGCCAGCAGGCCAACGCCGATCAGCGCGTTGCCGGCCGATCGTCGCCAGTTGCCCGGGCCCGCCGCCAATCCCAGCAGGCGCCGGACCCGGGTCAGCAACGAGCCGTCGTTGGCCGCCAGAGCAAGTCTTCCACCCCGTTGGCGCAGTGTCTCAAGGGCGGCCAGCGCCTGGGCCCCGGCCAACCCGTCCCCACACACCCCCAGCGCGAGGTCGTCGCAGCAGTGCTCACGGTCCTCGCGCACGTGACGCGACACCCACCAGACCGCGGGGTGGTAGAAGAGCACGGTCTCGAGCAGCACCTGGCACAGGTTCACCCAATGATCGCCGCGGCGCAGATGCGCGAGCTCGTGCGCCAGGATGAAGTCGATCTGCCGGGGGCTCAGTCCCGTGAGCGTGCTCGTCGGCAGGAGGATGGCCGGCCGAAACCAACCCAACACCATGGGCACGCGCACCAGCCCGGAATTCAGCAACTGGACCGGCCGGCTCACTTCGAGCCGGACACACAACTCGCGGAAACGCTTCACTATCCCCGGTTCGTGAATGGGGCTCGCCAGGCATGGGAGCCGCCGGAGCTTCACCCACCCTGCGCTCAATCGCAGCGAGAGCAGCGTCACCCCCGCCAGCCAGATCCCCGTCAGCCAGGGGACGGACGCCGCGGCCAGTTCGGCAAACGCTTCCGCCAACCCCCCGGCCGGCGACGCGCGGAACGTCGAAGCTGGTGCCACGCTGGTGATCGGGGAAGTCGGTGCGGCTTCGGCCGGGATCCCTCCGAGGGACAACCACGAGCCCGTAGGCGCAGTCGGGTCCAGATGGATGAACGTCGCGATCGGGGCGAGGCCCAACGCGAGGAGCGTCAGGCACCCGGCGAGGTACCGGGCATTGGCCGAATGGCGGCGGAGGGCCGCGCGCACCAAGCCTCCGGCGAGGGCGATCAACAGGCCTTGCCACAGGAAATGGAGCAGCGTCCAACCGACCTGTTCGGCCCACGGCTGGGTGAGGCCGGCGAGCAAGGTGTTCATGGCTTCCTCCCCTCCATTTGATCGAGTAGACGGCGGATCTCGGCGAGTTCGTCGGGCGCCGCGGGGCGGGCGGCGAGGGCTTGCATGACCAACTGGTGCGTGGCGCCGCCGAAAGCACGATCCAGGAGGTGGCGACGAGCTGTTGCTGCGGGTTTCTCGGCGGGCGGGCGGCCTCGTACACATGGTGTGGGTGGACTCGTCCCGCCGGACGAGGCCTTTCTCGGTCATGATCTGAAGGAGCTTGAGGGCGGTGGTGTAGCCGGTGTCATGGACACGGTTGAGCTCGTCCATGACTTCGCGGACCGTGCTGGGGCCGCGTTGCCAGAGGACGCGGAGGATGGCGAGCTCGGCGTCGGTGGGTTTGGGGAGGGCGAAGGAGCGGGATTGGGCAGCCATAACGGCGCCAATGTACGAACGATGTCGTAACTGTCAACGATGAACTTCGTAATTCCGGCGTCCGCCCACCCCGCGGCGCGGAACGGGGCGCTTCCCAATGGGGTGCGCCTGCCTCGCCCCGGATCGGATCACCCGGCCGGCTGGGGCCGCCTGGCTGGCACTTCGAGGATCTGCCCGTCCCGCAACAAACGCTCGCGCAACCGCGGGTACGGAACCTTCTGAACGGCCACGTCCGCTTCCAGCGCCAGGACGGCGGCGGTCGCGGCGGATTGGCCGAGAATCATGAACACGGGCTCCATCCGGATGGACCCGAACGCGATGTGGGAACTGGAAACACACACGGGCACGAGCAGGTTGTCCGCCTGACCGGCCTTCGGGACGAGTGCCCCGTACGCGATGGCATACGGACCGCGGAGGCCGACGCCGATGTCGCCTTCGTTCTGTACGTGGCCCTCGGGGGTGATGTAGCGCTGCACGTTGTGGGAGTCGATGGTGTACGAGCCCATCCCGACCGAATCCGGCGTGGGGCGGGTTCCGAGGAGTTCATGCTCGGTCATGACGAATTGCCCGATCATCCGGCGCGCCTCGCGCACATAGATCTGGTGGGGCCAGCCGCCGTTGTCCTGGAACTCGTCCTTGGGCAAACCCCAGCGGCGCATCTCGGCCCGGACCTCGGGTGGCACGCGCGGGTCGTGGGCGATGAAGTAGAGCCAGCCCTGCTGGTAGGTGCGATGTTCCTCGAGGATCTCGCGCCGGCGCTCGTACGAGGCCTCGGGGTAATCGTAGTTGTAGCCGATGTTGTCGGTGCTCATCGGCCCGTGGTTGTTGGTGTCGGTCTTGCGGTTGGGGATCGGATCGAACTTGTCGAAAGTCTCGCGCCAGCCGGCGGCGAAGATGCGCGCCAGCAGTTCGTACTGGCCGGGGTCATAGCCCGCCGGCTTCGGGAACGGCAGCCGGTTGTCGGGGTGATCGGTCAGGCACATCCGGTAGCAGTAGGCCTGCACGCGATGATCCCCCGCCCCGTACTCGCCGGGCGGATCCGTGCTGATGCGCGGGAGCACCCCGCTCGTTGGGTCACCCGGCACGACGTACGGGCTGATCGGTTGCGGGACGGCGCCGAAGTGGTGGCGGTGATGGAGGACACCGGTTTGCACGCCGTTCCACTTTTCGCCGTAAACACTCCGGGCCTCCCGGCCGACGTGGTACTCGACCCCGGCGGCGGCCATCAGGTCGCCTTCGTAGGTGGCATCGAGGAACATCCGGCCGGCGTAGCTGCGGCCGCTGAGCGTGCGGATGGTGGTGAGGCGGCCGTGGGCCTTGGTGACGCCCGCGGCGCGGTCCAGCCATTCGTCCCGATGAACGGGGATGGCGTGTTCGCGGACGAGATCCTCGAAGACCTGCTCGGCGACGTGGGGTTCGAAGATCCACATGGTGCGTTGCTCGCCGTCGATGGCCGGCGTGCCCTGGCCCCGGTTGCCGTAGCTCTCGCGCGGCTGTGATTTCCAGGCCGCGGGTTGGTCGTAGTGCTTCCAGATCCGGTGGTAGAACTCGCGGGCCAAGCCGCCGATCACCGCCTTGTTGCCTGTGTCCGTGAAGCCCAGACCGCCGCTGGACAGGCCCCCGAGATGGCGGTCCGGACAGACGATGATCACGGACTTGCCCATGCGAGCGGTTTGGACGGCAGCGATGACGCCGGCCGAGGTGCCGCCGTAGACGACGACGTCGTAGGTGGCGGCGGAGAGGGCGGGCGCCAGCATCAACAGCAGCAGGCGGGACGCCTGCACCACAAGACGGAACCGGCCGAGGTGGCGAGGAGGTGTCATGGGTGGCCTATAGCAACGGCCGGCGGGAAGTGTCGAGCGCCGGTTTGGGAGAAGGAACGAAAAGCGCTGCTGGAAGTCGGCGCACTCCAAACGCTCCGCGAAGATCCGGGGGCTGGGGCGGTCGCGAAGCGTATGGAGTGCGCGCGGTTGACCGCCGCTTTGGGAGGGGAGGAACGAAAAGCGCTGCTGGAAGTCGGCGCACTCCAAACGCTCCGCGAAAGTCCGGGGGCTGGGGCGGTCGCGAAGCGTATGGAGTGCGCGCGGTTGACCGCCGCTTTTTGTAAGGAGGGTCAGTCCTTGACCGGGATGCCGAGCAGTTCCTGGGCAGTCCAGGACGTGCTACGGCTGGCGGTGGCGTCGCGGATGGCCTTGACCTGCGCGGGCGTGGCGGGTCCGGCGTTGTTGCCCCACTCGGCATTGCCACGGATGAAAGTCACGACGGCGGCGATGTCCTCGTCCGAGAGTTGATCGCGCCAGGGGAGCATCACGTTGTTGTACTGGTTACCGTTGACGGTGATGGGTCCCTGCATGCCATTGAGCACGATCCGGATGATCCGATTCGGGCCCTCGGTCAGCACCCAGTCCGAACCGGCCACAGGCGGGAACTGGTTGGGAGTACCGCGGCCGTTGGGCTGATGACAGGCCGAGCAGTAGACGTTGTAGACCCTGCGTCCCTGGGCCAGGAGGGCATCCGCCTCGGAGCGCGGCACGCGGGCCTCGAGGTCGGCCAGCAGTTCCCCCTGGTTGAAGACGAGCGGGTTGAACCCGCCGCCGTTCCGATCCAGGTACATGGTGGCCCAGTAGAGCATCACGCCGAACAGGCCCACCAACCAGAGCGGCGTGGTGGCCCCGGTGCCGACGGCGGGCGGGGCCCAATCGAGGTCAGGTGCTCCGAGCGCGCCGGTGGCGTTGCCCGCCGCGCGGGCGGCGCGGGCAGCGGCTGGGGAGCGTGCAGGCGACACCGGCTTCATGGGGAGGCAAGGGCGAGGGGCGAAGTCCGAAGGGCGAAGTCCGAAGGTCGAAGGTCGAAGTCCGAAGGTCGAAGGTCGAAGTCCGAAGGTCGAAGGTCGAAGTCCGAGGTTCGAAGGGGGAAGTCAGAAGGGCGAAGGTCGAGGGAGGAGGTTTGGGTGGGCGGGGCGTTCGTGGCTTCGACCGGCGCGGACACGGCGTTGGTGGTGGTGGTCTGAGGTTTCGGCGGGAAGACCTCGTAGAACAGGGCGTCGGAGCGGAGGCTCAGCAGGTACGCGACGAGCTGCCGCGCCTCGCGGGTGGGGATGATCTCGATCCCGGGGGGCGGCGCGAATTCGGGCGGCAGTGCGAGCGCATCCGGTGACGGCGCCTGGCCGGGGCGGAGGCGGCGTTCGGTGAAGAGGTACGGATAGCGCGGCATGGTCGAGCCGGGCAGCTCGATCCGTGCGTTATAGAGCTTCCGCAACAGCCAGGTGGTGTTCGTCTGCCTGGCCCCAAGATTGGCCAGGTCGGGTCCCAGGCGGATCTGGCCGAGGAAAACGGGTTCGTCGCGGAGGTAATCGCGCGAGACGGTGCGGCGGGTGCCCCAGCCGCGGCGGAGATCGGGGCCGAGGTTGGCAATCGTGGATTCGACCTGGGCACCCGCGTTGGTCAGGAGGCGGGTGGCCTGGTCGGTGGCGGAGGCACCGGCATGAGCCAACACCACTTGGGGTGGGCGGCTGACCAGCGCGGCGGCGGTGTCGGCATCGAGGTCACGCCGCACCTTGCGCAGGGTGGCGACCACCTCGGCGATGTTGGTGCCGGCGTCGGTCAAGGTGAGCCGCGAGAGCAGCGGTTCCTGAAGCACCTGCTGGGTGTGGCAGTAATGGCAGCCTTGGGCCCGGTAGATCTCGGCGCCCTGTTTGGCCTCGCCGGTCCGATCCAGCGGATACTGGATGCCGAGCTCGTCGATCTGGACCAGCGACTGTCCGCCGATCTGGACATGTGGCGCCAGCACCCCAGCCACCCACGAGGCGAAGACCGCCGTGAACACGCCCAGGAAGAGCAAAGGCCCGTGCTTCACGCCTTCCCCTCCGCCGGCAAAGGTTCGACCAAGGCCCGGGCTGCCGGCACGCAAACGGTTCGCGCACACGCCACGAGCAACCAGAGCAAGTTCACCGCAAAAGCTCCGCTGCCGACCAGCCAGAGCAGTTGCGCCAACGTGCCGGTCGAAGCAAACGGCAGGTAGCGCTTCGCCACGGTCAGGAAGGCCACATCGGTGTTGTTGAGCGCGGCACCCTGCACCAGCCCCCCAATCAGAAAGGCCACCGCCAACAACCCGACCGCCCCCGCCGCACAGCCGAAGTGCAGCGTGGCCAGGAACCGCGACGGCCAGTCACGCCCCAACAAGCGGGGCACGACCCCATACATCCCCCCCAGCGCCGCCAGGCCGAAGCCGCCCAGCAACGCGAGCTGATCCAGCCCCGGTGTGACTAGCGTGAAATGAGTCAGGTGCCGCACGGTCACCAGCGAATTCAGGGCGGTCAACACGCTGGCCGCAAGCCAGGCCAGCAGAGCGAACCCCAGGAACCACAGCACGACGTTGCCTTTGAGGCGCGACACGGCCGCGTGCAGAGACGGCAGGAGATTCGCCCCGACGGCGTAGACTGCGAACAGAGTCAGCACATTGCCCACCACCGCAAGGCTCAACATCCAGGCCGGGAAAGGACCGCCGGCATAGCGGGTCAGCCCGCCCAAACCGCCGAAGACCACGAAGGTCCAGAAGCCGAACAACGCCAGGCTGCGGCTGGGAACCGCCGCCCCGGTCAGCTTCGGCAGGAAGTAGAACACGGTCGCGAGGGTGAGGCTGCCAAACCACAAGACCCAGAGCTGCTGCAGATACCAGGCCTGTGCCGCGGCCTGCAACACCCCCCGCAACGGCAGGAACGACGTCAGCACGTAACCGCTCGCAAAGCACCAAGGGAAGACGAGCAGAGCGGTGACCAGATACCATTGGGAGAGGTAGCTCTCGCGGGGCTGGCGGCGATCGAACACGACCAAGGCCCAGGGGGCGATCAGAAGATAGCCCGCGAGCAGAAGCGGCGACGCGTACCGCGGCAGCTCCAAGCCCTCGATGCCCGTGCTGTCGCCGGCGAGGATCCCCAACACCCCCAGCTTCAGGCCGACCTGCCAGACCGCCGCGCCGAACAGGATGGTTCCCGTTCCGACCAGCGGCACCCCGCTCAACCGCACCATCAGCCAGAGCGCCAGGGCCAGACCGGCCGGGGCGCCGAAACCGAACACCAACGCATTCCACGCCGCAGGTTGCACCCGGCCGTACGTGAGCCAGTCGACGTTCGCCAGCATCCCGGGCGCGTGCAGCTTGATGGCGGCCAGGACGCCCAGCACAGCGGCAAAGACCAGCCAGCCCGCGCTCAATCCGCCCAGCACCAGCACCGGCCACCGACACGACCGGTCCAGGTCCGCCGGCAACGCCGGGGCCAGGCTCGCGGCGGCCGGCGGTGGCACGGCGCCGGGGGGCGGGGCGGGGGCGGGGGAACTCATCGTGGCGCGGGACAGGTGGCGCGGCGGCACGCCGGGCTATTCGTATTCGCTCGGGACCTCCGGCGGTTTGGCAGTGGCTTTCTCGACGCGGGCGAGGAGGTCCGCCCGGCCGGCGGCCGGGTCCTGCCAGAGGTGCAGGAACAACGCGACGGCGTTGGTGATGGGAATCCGGTAAAGACCTTTATTGGCGTCGATGATGCCCGCGGTGGTGAGGCTGGCGTGGTCGGCGGCGCGGAGTTCCGCCAAGTTCTGGTAACGCAAGGCCGCCCGGACCGTGTCCACGCCGGGGGGTTGGGTGCGCTGGATCACCCACCAGGTGAGGCCGCCCACGAGCAGGAAGGTGCCCGCAATGCCCAGGAACCAGGCAGTGACCCGCGCCCGATCCAAATCCTGACAGCACGCCCACAGCTTCATCGGCCACCTCCCACCACTTCCGGCCCGTCGGCCAGTTCGTCGGTCTCGTCAATCTCACCTCCCGAGATCGCGGAGGCATGAAAGTGCACATGGCCCATGGCCTCGCAGAGGCGGGGATCCTTGAGGGGGTACGGCGGGTGACTGCCGAACTTGTTCAGGAACTGCTTGATGAGGAGGCCGCCGATGAGCGCGCTGCAGGCGAGGTCCAGCCAGGCCCATTGGAAGGGATAGCCAGCGGCGTGCCGGTAGGGATGGATGTTGAACGCCAGGTCCACGTAATGCATGAGCCACGTCCAGATGCACAGCGGGATCATCCAGGCAAACGTCAGCTTGAGATCGATCCGCAGCAGGGCGAGGAAGGGCAGGAAGAAGTGGCCGAAGATGATGACCATGCCGACGTACCACCACGTGCCCTTCTCGCGCACGACGTACCAGAACGTCTCCTCGGGCATGTTCGCGTTCCAGATGATGAAGTACTGGGAGAAGTGGATGTAGGCGTAAAAGACGGTGAAAGCGAACAGGAGCGACCCGATGAAGTAGAACTGGTGCTCGTGGAGCACCGGCTCGAGGGTGCCGTTGCGCTTGAGGATCATGGTGATCAGGTACACGGTGCCCAGCGTCACCCACACGCTGCCGGCGAAGTAGTACACGCCGTACATGGTCGAGAACCACTCGTACATCAGGCCCTTCATCCAGAGCACGGCGGCCAGGGTCAGGGTGATGGCGAACAGGAAGATGCCGAGGCACGCAACGCGACGCATGGCATAGGTGTGGTGGGCCGCCCCGTCCCGGTCCTGGGCCAGCGAGAGCCGCCGGAGGGTGTGCGAGAGCCACCACCAGATGCCGAAGCAGGCCAGCGTTACCAGATAGAAACCGGGCTTGGTGAAGAGCGGGAGCTTGGCGTGCAACGCGTGGTCGGCGTGGGGATCCTGCACCTGCATCCAGCCGTACAGCCAGGGCGCGAGCAGGGCGATGGGGATGAACGCCAGCGCCATCCAGGGGAACAGCAGCGAGGCGATATGCTCGCAGAAGCGCCGGATGGGCACCGACCAGCCCGCATCGAAGAGATGATGCACGAGCACGAGGAACAAGGCCCCGAGCGTCAGGCTCAGGAAAAACATGAACGCCACCAGCCAGGAATACCCGAACTGGACGCGGTCCAGCAGCAGCCCGAGCAGCGCGCCCGCGGCGCCGATCCCGATGAGCAGGTTGGGCACCTTGCGCCAGCGGGAAAGGTCCAGCGGACGGTCGGCGGCGGCGCGGAGATCGGAGAGGGCACTCATAGGCTAGGCATCACTTGAGGGTGGCTCGCAGGCCTTCGGGCACCTCTTCGAGCGTCGCCAGGTGGCTGAGTTGCAGGGCCCGGACATAGGCCAGGATCGCCCAGCGATCGGCCGCGGTGAGGTTGGCCGCATAGCCCTGCATGAGATTCCTGCCCTCGCTGATGACGTGAAAGATCTCGCCGTCGGGCTGCTGGACGATGCGCGGGTCATGCAGGTTCCCAATCACCACCATCCCGTACTTGGTGGTCGGCCCTTTGCCATCACCCGCCGCGCCGTGGCAGGGCTGGCAGTGGATGGCAAAGCGCTCCCGGCCGCGCGCCAGCAGCGTCTCGGAGACCGGCACGGGGCTGTGCTGGACGAAGTTGGTGGTCCCGGGTTCGTAGCCCGTGTTGAACGGATGATCCTCGAAGGGATGCACCGGCGTGCCCGCCACCAGCACCGGCTGGCTCCGCGGGATCGTCTGGTCCGGATGCAGCCGCGAGCCCAGACCGTCCGGGAAGAACCCGTGGGCGGATTGCGGGCGCAGCTTGGCCTGCCGGTCCATGTCCGGAAACAGTTCGATGGGCGGGCGCCGAGTGATGCCGCCCCGGAAACCGGCCACGCTGACCACAACCAGGCCGAGCAGGAGGAAGCCGAGCAGGAAATAGCGCATGGTCAGTCCTCCACCATTTCAATGCGCCGGCTGCCGGCGGACTCGAGCAGTTGCCGGGTCTCCGTGTCCCGGTACTTCGGGTCGTTGGTCTCGATCACAAGGAAGAAGCGGTCGTGCGAGGCGAGCGCGAAGCGGCGGTGTTTGAGGAGCGGATGATGGAGCCGCGGCAGGCGGTTCAGGAACAGCATCCCAAAGAGGGCACCGAACGCGCCGAACAGGATGGTGAGCTCGTAGGAAGGCGGGAAGGCCGAGAAGGGGCTGAACAGGGGTTTGCCGCCGACGGGGATCGCATAGTCGTAGTGGTTCATCCACCAGATGAGCAGCATGCCACTGGTGTAACCCGCGACGCCGCCGAGGAAGGAGAACCAGCCGACCACCGAGTTCTTTAACCCCATGGCCTTGTCCATGCCATGCACCGGGTAGGGCGTGAAGACATCCCAGCGTCGGAACCCGGCGTCGCGCACGCGTTCGGCGGCATGCATGGCGTCGGCCGGCGTCTCGAACTCGGCCAGCAGACCGTAGGGTTTGGCGGGCTCAGCCATCGTTCAATGCCCTCCTTTCTTGGCGCCGCCCAGCGGGTGATGCGGGTCGGCCTGCGGCGTGACCCCTTTCACCTCCGCAATGGCAATGATGGGGAGGAAGCGCAGAAACAGCAGGAAGAAGGTGAAGAAGAGTCCGAACGTGCCGAGGTACGTGCAGATGTCCACCCACGTGGGCGTGTAATAGCCCCAGTTGGCGGGCAGGAACTCGCGCGCCAGGGTGGTGACCACGATCACAAACCGTTCGAACCACATCCCGATGTTCACCAGGATGGAGATGATCCAGACCACCACGAGATGGTGACGGACCTTCTTGAACCAGAAGAGCTGCGGGATCACCACGTTGCAGGCGATCATGATCCAGTAGCTCCACCAGTAGGGGCCGAAGGCGCGGTTCCAGAAGGCGTAGCGCTCGTAGGGATTACCACTGTACCAGGCAATGAACACCTCCATGGCATAGGCGTAGCCGACGATCGAGCCCGTCGCCAGCGTCACCTTGCACATCAGATCCACGTGCCGCATCGTGATCAGGTCCTCCAGCCCGCACAGCTTCCGGATGGGAATCAGCAGGGTCAGCACCATCCCAAAGCCGGAGAAGATGGCGCCGGCGACGAAGTAGGGCGGGAAGATGGTGGTGTGCCAGCCGGGCAACTGGGAGACCGCGAAGTCCAGGGAGACGATGGAGTGCACGGAGAGCACCAGCGGCGTGCTCAGGCCGGCCAGGATGAGGTAGGCCTTCTCGTAGTGGCTCCAATGCCGGTTGGAGCCGGTCCAGCCCAGGGCGAACAGGCCATAACCGAACTTGCGCAGCCGCGTGCGCGCCCGGTCCCGCATCACGGCCAGGTCCGGGATCAGGCCCATGTACCAGAACAGGACCGAGACGGTGAAGTAGGTCGAGACGGCAAACACGTCCCACATGAGCGGGGAACGGAACTGCGGCCAGATGCTGTTGGCGTTCGGGATGGGGAACAGCCACCAGGCCAGCCAGATGCGCCCCACGTGGATGACGGGGAAGATGCCGGCGCACATGACGGCGAAGATGGTCATGGCTTCGGCGGCGCGGTTCACCCCGGTCCGCCAGCGCTGGCGAAGCAGGAAGAGGATGGCGGAGATGAGGGTGCCGGCATGGCCGATGCCGATCCACCAGACGAAGTTGACGATGGCCCAGCCCCACATGACCGGGTGCCCGAGCCCCCAGACGCCCACGCCCGTGGACATCAGGTAGGTGATCATGGCAAAGCACAGGCACATCATCACCAGGCTGATGAGGAACGCTGGCCACCACCACTTCGGGGTCTTGCCCTCGGCCACGCCCGCCACAGCGTCCGAGATCCAGCCCAGCGACCGGGTGTTGGCGACGAGCGGGACGCGTTCGAGCTCCGGGGGCGGCACCGGACAGGGCACCTCGAGTTTGGCCGTCGCGCCCATCAGTGATCTCCTTTCGCGGCGCCGTGCGCGCTGTCAGCGGCGTGGGCATCGGCCGGGTGACCGTGCAGCATACCGCCGTGGTCGAGGAATTCCTTCGTGCTGAGCGGCGTTTCGTACGGGTCCGGCATGCGCGGGTTCGGATTGCGGACACGGGCGAGATAGGTGACCCGGGGCTTGGTCATCAGGTAATCGAGCACGAGATAGGTGCGCTCGTGCGCCCGGGCCCGGCTCACCTCGCTGTCCGGGTCCTTCAGGTTGCCGAAGGTGATGGCGTCGGCGGGGCAGGCCTGCTGACAGGCGGGCCGGATGACGCCATCGGGAACCACGACGTCGCCCGAGGCGCCGGCCTTGACCTTCTGGGCGATTTTGCCCTGCTCGATGCGCTGGGTGCAGAACGTGCATTTCTCCATTACGCCGCGCATGCGCACCGAGACGTCCGGGTTGCGGGCCAGCTTGAGCAGGTCCCATTCGTCCTGGGCCTTGCTGCCGCGGTCGGGGTTTTGGAACCAGCGTTTCATCTCCCACTGGCCGTCGTTGAAGGACACCAGGGGACTGCGGTAGAGCTGGTCCAGGGGGCGGCGGTTGTAGTCGAAGAAGTTGAAGCGGCGGACTTTGTAGGGGCAGTTGTTCGAGCAGTAGCGGGTGCCCACGCAGCGGTTGTAGGCCATCACGTTGAGGCCTTCGTGGTCGTGCACGGTGGCGTTCACCGGGCAGACGCTCTCGCAGGGGGCCGCCTCGCAGTGCTGACAGAGCATCGGTTGCTGGACGATCTGCGGCTGGTCCTCGCCCCCGACGTAGTACCGGTCCAGCCGGATCCAGTGCATCTCGCGGTTCCGGCTGACCTGTTCCTTGCCGACAATGGGAATGCTGTTCTCGCTCTGGCAGGCAACCACGCAGGCCGAGCAACCCACACACCCGTTGAGGTCGATCGACATCGCCCATTGGTGGTGCGAGGTCGCGGCCAGCTTGTCGAGCGGGTTGGGGTAGAGCGGCTGCATGCCGGCCTTCGGCTCCGGCGTGTCCATCGCCCGCGCAAACCGCGGGTTCTTCTCGTACTCGGCCAGCGTCGCCTCACGGATGATCGGGCGGCCCATCATCGACCAGTGATTCTGGGTCGTGGCCAGCTCGTAATCCCGGCCCGCCGCCGCCAGTTGACCCCCGGCCGCCAGGTGCAGCGCGTTCGAACTACGGACCGCGTAGGCGTTGTAGCCAGCGCCGCGACCCACGCGGCCGGTGCGCACGCGGCCGTAGCCCAGGGTGAGGCCCACGACGTTGTCCGCCATGCCCGGCTGCACCCAGACGGGTCCCTCAACTGTGCGCCCGCCCAGCGTGAGACGGGCCACGGGCACGCGGGTCTTGAGCGCGGTCGCGCTGCCCACGTAGTTCTTCTCCACCCGGTAGAAACCGAGGTTCTTGGCCGTGGCCGGGCTGACCAGAAAGGCGTTGTCCCAGGTCAGCTTGGTGACCGGTTCGGGCAGTTCCTGGAGCCAGCCGTTGTTGTTGAACCGGCCGTCGTCCAGTTTGGCGTCGCGCACGAACACCACCTCCAGGCTTTGGGCGCTCGGAGCGGCGAGAGGTGCCGCCGCCTGGACGGCGGTCCGGATGGCCGGCCATTGGAGCGCTGCCGCCGACACTTCGGCCGGGGCGCTGTCCGCCAGATAACCCTGGTGCAGAAAGCGCTTCCAGGCTTCCTCGAAACCTTCGCCGTGCGCGGCGCGGAAGGTCTCGCGGACGATGTCGTAGGGCCGGGTGGCCGGCAGCCCGCCGATGCGGGCGAGCACCTCGAGGTCGGTCAATCCGCTGAACAACGGTTCGATGAGCGGCTGATGGGCACCAGTGTTCCGTTGCGCTGCAAGGGCGTCACCCCACGACTCGAGGTAGTGCGCCATCGGGAGGTGCCAGTCGCAGAAGGCGAAGGTCTCGTCTTCGTGAAAGCCCAGGCGGATCACCGTCTTGGCGCGGCGCTGGGCGGCGGGCCATTCCAGATCCGCCGGGGCCGTGAACGCCGGATTGCCACCCAGGATCACCAGGGTTTCCACTTCGCCAGCCTGGAGAGCCCGGGCCAGGTCTGCCAACGTGCCCGCACCCAGGTCCGGTTCGGGAACCAGCCGCACCGTTTTGCCCAGGGCGCCCAGATGGAAGTTGAGGGCCTGGGCCAGCACATGGACCGCCAGCGGCTGACGGTAGCCGGTGAGGACCACGGACTGGCCCGGATGCGCGAGCAGATCTTCCAGACAGGCAATGGCCCAGGTCCGGGCCTCGGCCGGAAGCGCCGCGGCCAGGGGGGCGAGGACGGCGCCGAATTCCGTCGCGGCGGGAACGGTGGCGTTCTGGTTTCGCTTGAGCAGTTCGGCGAGCAGGGTGGCCACGAAGGGCAACACCTGGCTCGAGGGCAGACGCAGGCGATGGTCGGCGTTGGTGCCGGTCAGCGTCATCAGGCTCTCGACCGCGTAGAGGCGGCTCATGCCGGCCTGGGCGGAAGCGAGCTTGCGGGCCCGCGCGAAGCCGCGGGTCCAATGCCAGGCATCCTCCTCGGTCCCCAGGAAATCACAGTCCAGCGCCAGGATCCGCTGGGCCTGGTCCAGGTGATATGTGGGCTGGACGGGAGTGCCGAACGCCAGGGTGGCCGCCTCGCGGAGGACGTCGAAGTCCGCCGGTTCGTGGATGAACCCGCGGGCGCGCGGGAAGCTCTCGCGCAGTTGGCGGCTGAGGCGGACGACGGAAGGGGAGAGGTTGCGGCCGGTGAGGAAGCAAAGACCCTGGCCCTGGTTGGCGCGGGCCGCCTGACCGACGGCGGCGAGGGCGTCCAGGGCCTTTTCGCGCGCGACGTTCTCGCGCTGATGGGTGAAGCGGTGGGCGCGGTCGGGGTCGTAGAGGTTGAGCAGCGAGGCCTGGGTGAGGGCGTCCGTGCCGCCATGAGGCCGGGCGGGTTCGCCGTCGCCGCGGCGGTTGAGCGGGTGGTCGGGGTTGCCTTCGATTTTGACCGGCCGGCCGTCGTAGGACTTGACCAGCACGGGCACGGCGTGGGCCCGGAGGGGCATGGCCGTGGCGAAGTACTGGGGCACGCCGTGGGTGTAGCCCGGCGGGAGCTTGCTGAAGGGAAGGATGGTCTCCTGCGGGCGCCGACAGCCGGTGGTGAGTCCGACTCCCATCAGGAGGAAGGAGGCGGACATGATCTGGACGAAGTGACGGCGGGAGACCGGGTCCTTGAGCTCGCTGGCGCCGTCGGGGAACTCCCGCTCGAGCCATTCCCGGAAGCCGGGGGTGTCGGCCAGTTGTTCCAGGCTGCGCCAGTACGGCGGGCCGGTCTCCGGGGTCGGGCAGGGAGCGGGGGCGGTCTTCATCGGTGGCAGGCGGAGCAATGCTCGAGCCGTTCGACCTTCCATTCCTCGAGGAAGCGGCGGCCCTGGGCGAGCTGGCGGGTGGGGTCGTCGGGCTTCCAGTTGAGGTTGTAGACCTGCTCGGGCGGGCGGAGGAAGGCCTCGGGGTGCCGGTGGCAGTCGAGGCAGAACGTCATGCTGAGGGGCTGGGCGTGCTGCACCTCGTCCATGAGGTTGATCTGCCCGTGGCACTCGACGCAACTGATGCCGCGGTTCACGTGGACGGCGTGATTGAAGTAGACGTAGTCGGGGGTCTTGTGGATCCAGACCCAGGGGATGGGCTTGCCGGCGGCGGCGCTCTCGCGCACGAGCGCGAGCTTGGGATCGTCCTTGAGCACCTGGTTGTGGCAGTTCATGCAGGTGGTGCTGGACGGGATGTTCGAGTGGTAGGAGGACTCGACGCCGTTGTGGCAATAGCGGCAATCCATGCCGAGCTGCTCGACGTGGATGTGGTGGGAGAAGCTGACCGGCTGGAGGGGCTGGTACCCGACGCGGGTGTATTTCGGGGTGAAGTAGTACCACGTGCCGGCCACAACCGCGGTGCCCAACAGCGCGCCGCCGAGGATCACGTACCCGGGCAGCTTATTGGTCCATTTCGGAAAGATGTCCGACATGCAAAAACGCCGAAAGTGAGCCCTGCCCCCGCGCCGGCGTCAACGACAACCCGGAGCCGCTGTGCCCCCGGGTGACCGTTGGGTCGGACCCACGGCGTGAGAAGGACCCCACAGAATTTGCGCCTCTCACAACAAAAGAAGCGAAGTTCTTTTAGGGAGCTTCGGGCCGTCCGACAAGCCCGCAGCGCGGGCGGGGCGCAGTTTTCCAGATCGTTAATGTACAAGATTAGTCATGGCGGTTGTGGCGCCGAACGTCCGCGCCCGCTTTCCCAGGCACCGTCCGGTGAGGGCACCGGGCCGACCACCCGCAGGCCGGGGCCCCCGACCACCTGTAGGCCGGGGCCCCCGACCCGGCGGCGAGGGTTCATGGCCCTGAGCCGATCCAAGATGACCACGTCACTTCCCCAATCCCCGATGTTCGAAATCTGCGGAGGATCCAGAGGGCAGGGGGTTTCTCCGCCGATTGCGAACATAGGGGATTACGGGGAGCCGGAGATTCCCTCGGCCCAGCCTGCACCCCCCCGGTTCATGGCCCCTGAGCAGGTCCAAAAGGAACAGGTGGCTTCCCATGAACCTGGGCACGGAACGCGAGCCCACGCCGGCGGCGTGCCAGACGGTAGCCGGGGGTCGAGCGAGTTCGCGCCGAGACCCCCGGAGGCGGTCGAGCCGAGTTCGCGAGCGAGACCCCCGGAGGCGGTCGGGCGCGGTCGGGCGCATCCCGGAGGGATGCCAGGCGCGGTGACCCTCGACATCTGGCACCCCCTCCGGGGTGCCTACGACTTGGCCCGCGGGGCCCGGAGGTCGCCGCCGGGCGGCGGCCTCCGGCTACCGTCTGGGACGCCTCCGGCGTCGACTGTGACGCCTCCGGCGTCAACCGGGCGTGAGACAAGGTTCCGGCTGCCTCGTCGCCTGATCCTCTGTGTCCTCCTGAGCTCTGTGCTGAATCCGGGTCCGGTTTTTCAGCACAGAGCTCCGGAGGACACAGAGAACAACCGCAGCGGACAGCCACCCTTTCGGTATCTCGCTTTCCAGGTGCCCTGGCGCAAAATCGAGCCCAGAACGAACGATCCGAAGATTTGTGTCGCACACCCTCAAGAACGGGGACGAGGTCAAACAGGTTGACTTGGCGCCGGGTTGCCCGCCAATTTCAACGCCTTTCAGTTCAAGCTATGAGCGACGCTTCCCATGTCTTGCAGGGGTTCCAACCGGCCCGGGAGTACCTGGTGGGTCTCGATTCGGACGGCTGTGTGTTTGACTCGATGGAGATCAAGCACAAGGAGTGTTTCACCCCGATGTTCATCAAGCACTTCCGCCTTCAGGCCGTCAGCAAGTACGCCCGGGAGGTGTGGGAGTTTGTGAACCTGTACTCGAAGACGCGGGGCGTGAACCGGTTTCCCGCCCTCTCCAACGCGCTCAACCTGCTCGCCGAGCGGCCGGAGGTCCAGGCCCGCGGGGTCGTGCCGTGGCGCAGCGACCCGCTGGATGACTGGCTGGCGCGCGAGACCACGCTGAGCAACGCGGCGCTCGAACGGGAGATCGCCGCCGGCAACACGGTTCTCGAGCCCGTGCTCGCCTGGTCCCTGGCGGTCAATGCCGCCATCGCGGACCTCGTCTCCGGCGTCCCGCCTTTCCCGCTGGTGCGCGAGACGCTCGAACGGCTGGACGGCGCGGCCGATGTCATCGTGGTGTCCCAGACGCCGACCGAGGCGTTGGAGCGCGAGTGGGCCGAGCACGGGCTGGCGGGTCATGCCCGCGTGATTGCGGGCCAGGAGCTGGGGACGAAGACCGAGCACCTCAAGTGGGCGGCCGGCGGCAAGTACGCGCCGCGGCATGTGCTGATGGTGGGGGATGCGCCGGGCGACTTCAAAGCGGCCAAGGCGAACCATGCGCTGTTCTTTCCTATCGTGCCGGGGCAGGAGGAGGCCTGGTGGCAGCGGCTGTACGACGAGGGGATTGACCGTTTCCTGAATGACCAGTTTGCGGGCGAGTACGAGGTGGCCCTGCTGCGCGAGTTCAACGCCAGCCTGCCGGAAACGCCTCCCTGGCACCGGTAAAGGCGGCCTGCCTGGCCCGGGGTGGGGGAGGGGCGGTCCAGGCCGGGAGTCCTCGAACCGAGGCGGCAGAGTGATGAAGACACGAGGAGGCAAAAGTGAGGCGCAAGAACGTCCAAGCGAAGGCTGAGGTCCGGCGCGTGTTGGTGTGTCCGGACAAGTTCAAGGGGACACTGACCGCTCCGGAGGCGGCCGAGGCCCTCGCGGCCGGGTGGCGGCGGGTGCGGCCAAACGACACGGTCGAGCTGTTGCCCATCAGCGACGGCGGCGACGGGTTTGGGGCACTGTTGGGGGCGCATCACGACGCCGAAGAGATGGTGTGTCCAACGGTGGATGCGGCCCGGCGCCCGGTGCGAGCGCGGTGGTGGTGGGAGCCGAAGCGGCGCCTGGCCATCATTGAAGCGGCGCGGGTCATCGGGCTGGCGATGCTGCCGCCGGGCCGGTTTCATCCGTTCGAGCTGGACACGTTCGGTCTGGGGGCGGTGATCCGCGCGGCGGCGGCCAAACGGCCGGCGGACCTGCTGATCGGCATTGGCGGCAGTGCCACGAACGACGCCGGGTTCGGGCTGGCGCGCGCGTGGGGGTGGGATTTCCTGGATGCGGCCGGGAAGTCGATCACAAGCTGGACCGACCTGACGGGTCTGCAGCGGGTCATCGAAGGTTCGTTGCCGGCGCGGTTCCCCACGTTGCATGTGGCCGTCGATGTGCAGAACGGACTGCTCGGGGCGCGCGGGGCGACCCGCATCTACGGGCCGCAGAAGGGCATTCGTCCCGAGGACGTGCGCCCGGCGGAGTACGCCCTGGCGCGGCTGGTCGAAGTTCTGGCCAGCGGCCGGCGATCGGTGCGGAGCCTGGCCAACGCGCCGGGCGCGGGTGCGGCGGGCGGGCTTGGCTTTGGGTTGAGCGCGTTTTTCGACGGCGAACTTGAGCCGGGCTTTGCACGGTTCGCGCGGGAGACGGACTTCGCGAAGCGGGTGGAGTGGGCCGACGTGGTGGTGACCGGCGAGGGGGCGTTGGATGAGACGACGGTGCGCATGGGGAAAGGCGTGGGTCAGGTGGCCCGCCTGTGCGGCCGGCTCAAGACGCCGTGTCTCGGGCTGGCCGGCTCGGTGAACCTGGGCAAGGCGGGGACAGGGCCGTTCACGGCGGTGGCGGGCATTGTGCCTGAGTTGGCGACGCTCGACGAAGCGCGTGCCAAGGCGTCCTACTGGCTCCGGGAACTCGCCCGCCGCACGGCCGCGGCGTGGGAGGAGGATTGACCTGGGCTCGCGGGCGGACGGCCGAATCTCGCTGCCATGTCGTCTGCGCTCCCCTTGTCGCCGGCGTCCGGCTACCGCGGTCGCCTGGCGCCTTCCCCGACCGGCCTCCTGCATCTCGGCCACGCCCGGACTTTTTGGATCGCGCAGGAGCGTTGTCGGGCGGCGGGGGGCGTGTTGGTGTTGCGGAACGAGGACCTGGACGGCGCGCGCTGCCGGGCGGCGTACGTGGAGGCGATGTTCGAGGACCTGCGCTGGTTCGGACTGGTCTGGCAGGAAGGACCGGACGTCGGCGGACCCTGCGGTCCCTACCACCAGAGCGAACGCCTCGAGCGGTACCGGGTGGCCTTCGAGCGGCTCCGGACGGCGGGAGCGGTCTATCCCTGCACCTGCTCGCGTCGTGATATCCGCAACGCCCTCACCGCGCCCCATGCCGGGGACGAGGAACCCGTATACCCGGGAACGTGCCGCCCGGCCCCGGAACGTGAAGGCGGAAGGAAGAGTGCAGAATGCAGAAGCAACGAACTTGGGGGTCGGGTGCTGGCTTGCGAGTCACCCGGGCAGGCGCGGGGGCGACCGTGCTGGCGGTTTCGCGTGGGCGACGGTGAGGAGGTTCGTTTTGAAGACGGTGGCCAGGGTCCGCAGCGGTTCGTGGCCGGGAAGGACTTCGGAGATTTTGTGGTGTGGCGGCCGGAGGGCCTGCCGTCGTATCAGCTTGCGTGCGTGGTGGACGACGCGGCGATGGGTATCACCGAGGTGGTGCGAGGGGCGGACCTGTTGGTGTCGACTGCGCGGCAGCTTCTGCTTTACCGGGCCTTGGGCTGGGAGGCCCCGGAATTCTTCCACTGTCCGCTCGTGACGGATGCGGTGGGCCGGCGGTTGGCCAAGCGGCATGATGCCGCGAGTCTGCGGGTCTGGCGCGAGCGCGGGGTGGCGCCGGAAGCCTTGCGGGCCCTTGGGCCGGGTGCCCCGTGAGGACTGCCAACGTGCGGCCTGGCCGCCGGGCCACTCCGGGCCGAGGTGCCTGAAGACGGTGGCAGCGCCCCGCGTCTATCGAAACGTGACACATTCGGACCTCGTCTCTGCTTGTGGTTCGATGGCTCCATCTCCCGGCGGCTCCCGCCCTGTCACGTGTCGCCGCCTCGTCCTTCAGGTTGATGATCCTCCCTCTATGAACGCCAATTCCCGGCTGACCGCCTTGTTCCTGCTGGTCGCCGCGCTCTGCGTGACCGGCTGTATCTCGCACCAAGAGACCGTGTACCAGGAAGAACCGCGCGTGGGCGTCGAGTTCGAAAACGAAACCGCGGGCCGCATCTTCTACGAGGCCCTCAGCAAGACGGAGCGGAAGCTCGACCGCTCCGAGTCCAGCACCCAGATCAACATCCCGGTGATCTTCGAGCACAAGACCCGGGTGGTGCGCGGCCAGAACGCCGCGTTCAACGCTGCCGTGCGCCGTTGCGACACCAACCACGACGGCCGGATCACCGAGCAGGAAGCCCGCATCTTCGCCAACCAGGGTGGGGACAACCCGCACTGAGGTTCCGAAGTCCTGCCATTCGCAACCGACGCTTCAGGTCACGCCGCTTCATCCGACAACGACCTTGGCTTGAATCGCGTCCGCCGGGAGTCCCCCTCAGCATGTCAGCCCGGCGGTCTTCCAGCACGAATTCCATGGCCGCCTTCAGGCTCTCCTTGGTTTCCTCGATGGTCTCTCCCTGGCCGTTGGCACCAGGCACTTCCGGGCAGAGCGTACCGGTTCCACACCACCTGGAGCCCGATGAGCCACTGTAAGGCATGGCGCGGTGGCCGGTTGCCCAGTCCCGGCCTTGTCGGCATCGCTTGTCCCGCTCCTGGCCGCACGACACGCTCCGCCGTCTCCGTGTCGAGCCCGTGTTCCTCCCACGCCGTCACGGAACGGAACCGCTGAGCGGCAGTCACCTCCGGCGTCGGCTCCGTTCGGCGGCGGCGGTGCGTTCAAGCTCCTCATAGAGTTGTCGCGCCTGAGTGACGCGTTCAAGGAGCGCGGGACCCTGACGGGCCAACATCTGACGGTAGCGGTCGTTGGCCAGGCGGCCTTCGGCCTCCCACCGCTGGGCCTCGGCAACGATCTGCTCGATCTGCCGCAGGCTGTCGCGGCGCTTGGCCAGGAGCGTGTCAAGACCGTCGTATTTCCAGAACCGCAGCCCCTCGCGCACGACATAGACCGGCGTCGTGTGGGCGCTGGTGCCGTCGCCAGCCCGGGCGCGCGCCGCGATCCAGAAGCCTTCGCCGGCCTCCACGGTGAAGTCGAGCCGGACATCGGGGGCGTCAGGGTCGCTCGAGACCGCCGAGCGCAGGACCTCGCCATGCCGGACGATCTCGAGGGCGACGGGCGCCATGCGTTGGGGATCGCCCCAGGCGCGGGCGCGGACGCGGAGCGGGCGATTGTCGGCCACGCAGATTTCGTCGCCGGGGAAGGCGTCGTCCACGCGCAGGTCGAGCATGGGCCCGCTGGTGGTGAACGTGCGGCCCCGCCCGAAGGCCTGGAACCAGTGGTCGGCGCTGAAGGGTTCGCGGCCGAGGTACGCATAGGCACGCACCTCGCCGATGGTGCCGCCCCACGGAACGTCCGAGCCGGCCGACGCGGTGAGTTTGCAGCCCAGGTTGAGGAAGTCGTAGTAGAGGTCGGTGCCGAGCTGGTTGAACTGGAGGATCTCGACGAAGTCCACCTTGTTGCGGGGGACATTCAGGCTCATGTCGCGGTGGACGTGGAACATCCCGGAGTTGACGTGGGCGTATCCGGTCAGGCCACCCTGGGCGCGGACAGCGTCGAACACGGTGTCATAGAGGAAATAACGTTCCGGGTCGCGCACCATGGCGGTGATGTTCATGGCCAGGGTATGGCCGATCTGGTCATGCGTGCGGGGGCATTCCTGGCCGGGGACCAGCACGTGGTCGCCGTCCACGACGCGGTAGGCCGGGCCGAAGCCGCGCTGTTCGAAGTAGGTGCGGTAGATGTCCCCCATCTTGACGATGTTGGCGAGGTGAACGTCCTCCGCCTGCACCCAGGCCATCACGTTCCGGGCATCGTCGTCGCTCAGGATCCGCGTGTGGACGTGGTCGTCTCCGGACCACCAGCCCTCCTGCCGCATGTCCACCCAGCGTCGCGGGCGGAGGGTCTGTTCAACGGTCTCTCCCGACCGCACCGTGACATCCACAAAGACGGCTTCGTGCTCGACGCCCCGGCGGACGCCGATCTGCCAGACCCCCGGGGCAAGCGCCATGTCGAAGGGGCCGGGCACGCACCAGAAATGCGCGCCCAACGGCCCCGGAAGATTGGCGGCCCGCACGCCGCTGGCGTGGCCCTGACGGTCAAACTGCGGGGCGAACTCGATGCCGTTGGCCGGTCGGCGCTGCAGTCCGTCGGTGCGCCACATCAAGCGCACCATGGCCGGCGTGGGCCGCCCTGAATCGGCCGAGAGCACGGTGAGCTTGAGCCGGCCCGGGGGCGGTGTCTCCACATCGACCGGCTGCGACACGGCGCGCTGACCGGGACGGCGCAGTTCGAGGCGGAGTGTCGTGCGGTGGAACGGGACGTGTTCGAGCCCGACCAGGACGTACGTGACGCCCTCGGCGGCCACGTCGATGGGCACGAGACTCGATTCCCCCGCGGGCAGCGCGAGGTCGCTGGTGCCCGTGCTGAAACGCAGTCCTTCGCCTCCCGACCGCACCTCCACGAGGAGGGCCCCGGTGTCGCCCGGCAATGAAGCGGGGCCCGCGGGTATGAGGACCGCCGGTTGCGCGGTCAGGTCCAGGCGAAGCAAGGGCGGGCAGGATCGGGTGAGTTCGAGCAACCGACCTGCGGCCCGGGCGCCCCGCGCCGCTGCTGTTTGCCGACCCGCGTCGTCCCCCGCGCGTTCCATCTGGCTCTGGGCCTCGCGCAACTCGCGGTTCAGGCCGTCCAGCGCGGAGCGGTTCTCGGCACCAAACAGATACCAGTGCTGGTGAGCGGCGCGTCCGGCGAACTCGATGATGCCCGGCGGCAGCGGGGGCGGTGCATCGGCGGCGCGCGCCCCCGGCAAGGGGAGCACCGCTGTCAAGACGAGCACCCCCAGCCGCCCTGACCCCGGCCAGGATATCCTGCGACCGGGATGATACCGCGCTGGACGGTCGGCGCCGACGTGCGGAGGCGAAGTGGCGGTTCGGCTTTCGGCGATGGGGTTCATGGCGGGGAGTGGTCCTTCGGCTGGACGTTGGTCGGAGTGTTTGGGACGGGCATCCGGGGCGGCTGAAGGCACCGGGCCGTGAATCGTCGGGCTTCCCCTGGCCGGGTCGGCGGGAAGAACGGATCCGCCGGCGGTCGCACCTCGAACCGGGCGCCGTCCTTCCCTTCGACCGCCAGGGTTCCCAGCGCGCGAAGGTTCGGCCAGAGACGGTTTTCGATGACCACCTCGTCACCCGGCAGGAGCGCGGCGGGCGTCGGTGCGAACAGAAACACCGAAAGGCGATGGTGACCCCGGCCGGTGCGGTCGTTGCCGAGGAGATCCAGTCGGGGGGCATCGAGGGACAAGAGGGGCACGCGCTGGCCGGCCACGACGAGGCGGACCTTCTCCGTGAGCGCGGGCTCGAGTTGCCGGAGGTACGCGTCGATCTCGGGACGCCGGATGCGCCCGTCGCCGTCGGCATCCAGGTGTTCGCGCTCGTGCTCGGAGCCGTCCTCGAAGAAGGTCAGATCCAGGGTCACGTCCAGGTGGCGGGCGCCCGCGACCAGGCGCACCTGGTGCTGGACGAAGCCTGTGAAGACCTCGTGGCCGCGGGCGGGGGGCAGGCTGACAAGGCTGGTGAGCCAGACCAGCAAGCCCAGCGAGGCAACCGCGTGCGATCCCCGGGCGCATACGGCGGCTGGAGGATTAGCGGTGCATAGGATCATTGACGGGAGATCTTCTACGCGCCGCGGCCCTTTCTGGCAAGCTGTGGCTGGACTTCGAACAGCCGAACGGGCGGTCGCGGCGGGCCGTGGGCGGAACCGCAGGCGGCAAGCCTGCACCACACCGGGAAGGAAGGGGCGCCCCGATTCCCGAGGTCCGGAATCGGCGCAGGATCCCGGGGCGGGAAGCCGCTGTCTCCCTGACCTGGAATTCGCCAGTCCCCTTCGTCCGCAACCCCAGCCCAGGGCCAGGGGGCCCCATTTTGACCTCGCCTTGGAGGCGGCCGGCACTAATCTGCGTGCCACATGAAACCACTTTCCTCTGATCGTTCGGACCCGGCCGAGGCGCTGTCGCGTCGGACGTTTCTCCAGCACTCCTCGACGGCCGCGGCGGGGCTGGCCGTCCTGAGCCAGGCGCCGTTCGTCCTCACCACCCACGCGGCGGCGCTCGAGAAGGTGAAGATCGGGGTCATCGGTTGCGGCGGGCGCGGGACGGGCGCGGTGCTGGACGCACTCGGGGCGGCGACGCAAGTGATCTATCCCGGGGCGGGCTACCACACCGAGGATGTCGCCACGGGCGCCTCGGTGGCGCACCCGGACATCGAGGTGGTCGCGCTGTGCGACGTGTTCCGGGACCGGCTGAACACCTGCCGCGAGCAACTGCGCAAGCTGGGCATCCAGATCCCGGACTCCCGGTGCTTCGACGGTTTCGACGGGTACCGGAAGCTGCTGGAAGTGGACGAGATCAACTACGTGATCCACACCACGCCGCCTCACTTTCGGCCCGCGCACGCGAAGGCAGTGATCGAGGCGGGCAAACACCTGTTCATCGAGAAGCCCGGGGCGGTGGATGGACCGGGCGTACGGCTGCTGCTCGAGGCGTACGAGCTCGCGAAGCGGAAGAACCTGGGCATTGCCAGCGGCACGCAGCGTCGCCACATGCGTGGCTACAACGAGGCGATCAAGCGGATCCACGACGGCATGATCGGGGAGATCCAGTGCCTGCGCTGCTACTGGAACGGCGGCGTGATCTGGGTCATCGAGCGTTCGCCCCAGATGTCCGACATGGAATGGCAGCTCCGCAACTGGAACTACTTCACCTGGCTGGGCGGCGACCACTACGTCGAGCAGCACCTGCACAACATCGATGTCATGAACTGGGTCATGGGCACGCACCCGGTCAAGGCTTACGGGATGGGCGGCCGCCAGGCTCGCGAACACCCCATCCACGGCCATATCTACGACCACTTCGCCGTCGAGTATGAGTACCCCAACGGCGTCCGCATGTTCAGCCAGGCCCGCCAGATGAACCACTGCGAGGGCCGCGTCGAGGAAGGGGTCGTCGGGACCAAGGGCACCAGCAACGGCGCGACCTGGATCCGGCCCAAGGAAGGTCCCTTCTGGCGGTTCCGCGACCAGGAAGTGAACGCGTACCAGCAGGAACACCAGAACCTGATCGCCAGCATCCGCGCCGGCACGCCGTTGAACGAGGCCCGGAACCTCGCCGAAAGCACCCTCACCGCGATCATGGGTCGCGAATCGGCCTACACCGGCCAGCCCATCGAGTGGGAACAAGCCCTCAACTCGCAGAAAGTCTGGGGCCCCGACCGCTACGAGTTCGGGCCGCTGCCGTTCCCGAAGGTGCCCATGCCCGGCGACTACAAGCTGGCGTAAGTGATCACCCTCTTGGCCGCAAGCTGTGGTGCGGGCTTCCAGCCTGCACGCTCCGCGGTTCATGACCGCCTGGCAGGCCGGCCCTGCCGGGCCCCTTCGGCTCCTTGGAGCCCTGGGGCTTCCCTTGATCTTTGATCTTTGATTTTTGATTTTTGATCTGTGAGGTTTCCCTTCGTGCTGCGCCCCACCGACCGCTGGCCCGACCCGGAGGACAGGAAGCGTGGCGCTCAGTGCGGGCCAGGCTCCGCCGGGCGCCGGATCAGCTCGACCACATTGGTCAGGCTGAGCGGCTCGGTGACGGCGCTCACGAGCGGGTAGCGGACGTTGTCCAGCGTCAGGGTGCGCACGGCCTCGGCCCGGATCACGGGGCGGAAGTCGTCGTGTTCGAGACTGAGCCGGACATCCTCGAGGGTGAGCCGCTCGACCTGACGCGCGTAAACACCCCAGGCCGGCAACGGACGCGCATCCACGCCCGGCCCCTTGACGGGTTGGTGGGCCAGGGCGGCGGATCCGCCGCCGCCGAACTCGGCGTGCACCGCCCGGAACACCACGTTGGTAATGGGGGTCTCGGCCCAGCTCTCGACGGAAAGGGCGGAGCGGTACACGCCGGTGGCGCGGAGCCCGTTCACGGTGATGCGGTCGGCGGTGTTCCCCGGCTTGATCCAGAGGGTCACCGGCGACGCGACGTTGTGCATGGTGGTGTTTGCGATGAGCACGTCTTCGAGGGGGCCGCGGGTGGCGTCCCACGCGCCGGGTTGGAGGATGATGCCCGAAAGCATGTTGGTGCGGCGCGCCTCGCGCGAGGTGCGATGCGGCTCGAGCCCGGGGCCATAGAACAGGCAGCCGTCCACGATCAGCCGCCGGGCCGGACCGATGAGCCGGAGACCGTTGCAGGAGGAATTGACGACACAATCCGCGATCACGGTGTGGTCCCAGTACCGCCCCGCGATGGCATCGTCGCCGGTGTAGAACTGGCACCCGATGATCTGCACGTTGTGGCACCAGCGCTCGGGTGCGCCGCGCCAGTGCACGCCATCCCAGCCGCCCACGAACTTC
Source organism: Verrucomicrobiales bacterium (assembly GCA_015075445.1). Lineage (GTDB taxonomy): Bacteria > Verrucomicrobiota > Verrucomicrobiia > Limisphaerales > J093 > DSVZ01. The sequence goes on along the minus strand of JABTUJ010000016.1, from coordinate 60,954 downwards.
ACCTGCCGGAACTCGACGTCGTCGCTGATCTGGAAGTACACGGCGTAGTTCGCGGCGTCGACGAACGTGAGGTCGCGTACCGTGATGCGCCGGGAATTCACGAACACCAGGGCGTGCGGACCGCGCATGCGCTCCTCGCCGGTCGGGTCAAAGACGCGGTTGCCATCGATCACGCCCGGTCCGGCCAGGGTGACCTCCTCGAGGTTCTCGCCCACGAGCAGGCCGCGGTGCCACTTGCCCCACTTCGCCTCGGGCAGGAACGCGGGTGGAGTGGGGTGCTGGTATTCCGTCAGATTCGTCGTGCCAACCAACCGGGCGCCCAGGTCGAAGTAGAGCGCCACCCCGCTGCGGAGATGGACGGTGCCGGAGAGGTAGCGCCCCGGTGGGAAACGCACCTGCCCGCCCCCGGCGTCGGCGCAGGCCGCGACGGCGCGATTCAGGGCGGCGGTGTCCAGGGTGATGCCATCGCCAACGGCCCCGTAGGCACGAACGTCGTGAACCGCCCCGCCACGGGGGGTGGGGGGCAGGGGTTCGCCGGCCAGCAGGCAAGGCGTCAGAACCGCGATCCAGACGCCGGCCGGCGCGCGTCGGATAGGGGTGGCAGGAGCGTGCATGCGCGGAGTGTGGAGAATCTGGGATTGACAAGCAGTACTGAATATGGAGAATGCGCGCGCAGTACAGGTTTTCATCCAAGGTTGTTATGACACCAAGCCAGCGGGCCGCGCATGGGTACGTCTCACATGGTGCCTCTTTTTCCTCACCGGGCGGGGCGGACGAGCGCTTGCTGCACAGCGAGCGCATTCAGATCGAGCGGAAGACCTTCACGTTGTCCCTGCGGGAAAACCCCCGGGGACGGTTCCTCCGCATCACCGAGGATGTCGGGGGTCGCCACGACACGATCATCGTTCCGGCACCGGGTTTGGGGGATCTCCTACGGGTCCTCACGGACATTGCCCGGCTGTCGGAGGCCACGCCCCTGGAGACGCCGGCCGCGGCCGGTGAGGACGGGGAACCGGTGGCCTTGACGGCGGTCGATTAGCCGCAGGGCGATTCCGCGGCGAAGGAGGCCGCGGTCAGGGGCTCAGGCAGGGAGGGTACGGGGCGCGCGGGGCCGGGGCGGACGGCGTACACGGGGAGCGTCGTTCCAGAGGCTCTCGAGCGCGTACAGACTTCGGGCTTCGGGACGCATGACGTGGACGATCACGTCGAAGTAGTCCAGCGCCACCCAGTTCTGTTTCCAGGAACCGTCCTGGGCGCGAGGTCGCAAGGCCGCTTCCTCAACCAGTTTCTCGGTAACCTCCTCGACGATCGCCCGCACATGCGGCTCGTTCAGCCCGGTGGCGATGACGAAGAAATCGGTGACGGAGGACAGCTTGCGCACGTCCAGGACGACCACCTTCTCCGCTTTCCGGTTCTCGGCCAGTTGACGGCATCGTTGCGCTAGTTGCTTCGAGTCCATTGTCAGTGACTCACCCTGCGGGATCGGGGTTCAGAGATAAAGGCCCGAATTACGGATCACCTCGGCCACCGGCGCCGGCACGAGACCCGCCAGCGACTGCCCCGCCCGCACCCGCGCCCGGATGTCCGACGCGGCAATCGTGCTCAGCGACCCCGCCAGCACCCGGATGCGGAACGGTGCACCGGGCCCGGGCCCGACCGCGACACCCGGTCGGGGCACGACCGCGAACTCGACCAGCTCCGCCAACGCATGCGCCTCACGCCACTGGGGCAGGAGCGGAAGATGATCTCCTCCAATCAGCCAGAACAACGCCGCCCCGGGGAAGCGCCGGGTGAACGCCCGCACGGTGTCGATGGTGTAGGAAACGCCGCCGCGTTCCAGTTCACCGGTGTCCACCTCGCACTGCGTCCACCCGGCCAGCGCGAGCCGCAGAAGCCGCGCTCGCAGCGCGCCCGACGTGAGCGATTGACCTGGCTTGAAGGGGGATTGGGCCGCGGGCAGGAAGAAGAGCCGGTCCAGAGCGAGGCCTTCCAGGGCGGTCCGCGCCACCAGCAGGTGACCCGTGTGCACGGGATCGAACGAGCCACCGAACAGGCCGATGCGTCTCACGCCGCCGGTTCTCCGAGGAAACGCCGCGCGAAGCCTTCGAGCGCGTCGAGCCAGCGGGGATGTTCGTTGAGACAGGGGATCTGCGTAAGCGATTCGCCCCCGGCAGCCTGAAAGGTCTCGGCGCCCCGGATCCGGATTTCCTCGAGGGTTTCGAGGCAATCGGACACGAAGGCGGGACAGAGGACGAGCAACCGTTTCACGCCCGCCCGCGCCAGGCGCTCGAGCTCAAAGTCCGTGTACGGCTTCAGCCACGGGTCCCGGCCCAGGCGGGACTGGTAGGCGATCGAGTAGCGGTCGGGGGGGAGGGCGGCCCGCCGGACAAACTCCGCGACCGTGCGCCGGCATTGGGCGCGGTAACACCGGGCATGCACCGGGCTGGGACGCTCACAACAGTCCGGGCTCTGCAGGCAATGGCGGCCGGTGGGGTCCGACTTCCGGAGATGCCGTTCCGGGATGCCGTGGAAGCTGAACAGCAGGTGGTCCCAGGGCTCGGCGAGGTAGGGCGCCGCACTCGCCACCAGGGCGGCCAGGTAGTCCGGGTGCTCGTAGTAAGGTGCCTGGATGTGCAGCCGCATCGCCGGCGCCGCGCGCGCCGCCACCTCCCGCACCCGCTCGACGGCCGTCTCGAAGCTCGACATCGCGTAGTGGGGGAACAGCGGGAAAACCAGGCAATCCTCGACCCCCTGCGCCGCGAGTTCGGCGACCGCCGCCGGGATCGAGGGATTCTGGTACCGCATGGCGAGGACCACGGGCATCGGCACGCGCGCCTGCAAGGCCTGTTGGACGCGGCGGCTGGTCACGATCAAGGGCGAGCCTTCGGGCGTCCAGATGGCGTGGTAGGCCTCCGCGGACTGGCGGGGGCGGCGCGGGAGGATGGCGAAGTGGACGACGGCAAAGCGGATCGGCCAAGGCGCATCGAGCACGCGACCGTCCATGAGGAACTCGCGGAGATACCGGCGGACGTCCCCCACCGCGGGAGAGTCCGGGGACCCCAGGTTCACCAGCAACAGACCACGCTTGCTCATGCGATCGAGACGAGACGCTAGCAGGCGGCCGATCACGGCGTCAGGCAGAATCTCCCGGCCGGGAAATGACGTCCGTAACGAGCCGGGCTGCACCGACTCGATTCCACGGAAGAGGTTCGCGGAGCGCCTCCTTCGGCCCCACCCCCGAGCAAGAGGCCGACGGGAAGTCCCGTCGGCCTGGAAGGAGAGGCGAGCTCCCGCGCGGACGCCGGTTACCCGGCTCGGGCACGCCCGGTGGCGCACCTGATAGCCCCCGCCGTGCGGGGCAGCAGGCCAGCTTGCCCTGGCCCGCCACGCGGTTAGTCCGTCACCGCTATCTGTCGCGGTTTGACCCGCTCGGCTTTCGGCAGGTGCACGCGCAACAGGCCTTGCTCGATGCTGGCCCGGATATGGGCCGCGTCCACGAGCGGGTCGAGGACGAACGCCCGACGGTAATCGCAGCCGCTGATCTCGCGGTGCAGCACCTCGCCCTCCGCCGCCGGACGCCGCCGGCCGGTGATCGTCAGTTCGTTCCCCTCGAGCAGCACTTCGAGTCCGTCCTTGCTCACGCCAGGCATGTCCGCTTCGAGCACGTACTCGTCCTTGGTTTCGCGAATGTCCACTTCCGGGGCGAGGTAGGTGGGCTCGACGCGGGCCGCCTCGCGATTCCGTTCCGTTGTTTTCACAGGGTTCATGTTAGGTTCCTCCTCCCGTCGTGCCGGGGTCCGGGGACCGCCGGCCGACGGGCTGGTTTTCAGCCAACGTTCACCGAGATCTGCTTCGGCTTGGCCTCGTCGGTCTTGGGCAGCGTGACCGTGAGCAGGCCATCCTTGTAAGTGGCCTTCACCTTGGCCACCTCGACGGGTTTGGGCAGGGTCACGGTCCGCTGGAAGCGGCCGTAGCTGCGTTCGGTGCGGTGCACGCCGGCTTCGTTACCTTCGCTCGAACGCGTCCGCTCGCCGGAGAGGCTCAGGACCCCGTTCTGGACGGAGACCTGGATGTCTTCCTTGCGCATGCCGGGCAATTCGACCGTGGCGATCAGGTTGTCTTTGTCCTCCCGGAGGTCGAGCGCCGGCGCCCAACCGTTGAAAAACTCACCAGGCCGGGCCAGATCGCCAAAGGGCGCCTCGAACAACCGGTTGATCTCGTCGCGCAGACTCGACATCTGCTCGAACGGCGACAGACTCCATAGATCCGGTCGGGTGTAGCGTACCAATCTCATCTTGATGCCTTTCTCTTTTGGGTTTCCAATCATATCAGCCTCTATAGACGTAGCTTGCCAGATGCCAAAACCGAACCGGATGGATTCTCAATCCACAAAATGTTTGTGTGTAGTAAGATATCGATCAAACACCGTCGCCATTTGAAATCTTAGAGTGGTTATTATTGGCACAGTAATGCGGTTCATTTCCGTGCTCGATATGGGCATTAATGGCACATCTCGGAGTCGTCAGAGCGATGGGGCAGCGGAATGAGAAGCCCCGCTGGAAGCCGACCCTAAAGCCTCGCCGCCGCCCTGCCGATGAGTCCTCGGGACGGCTCCGCGACCCGTGACCGCCTCCCCCACAGACGCATGAAACTCCTCATCGCCGACGACGATCGCATCTCCCGGCTGCTCCTCCGCAGCATCCTCCTCCCCCTCCCGGACTGCACCCTCGTCGAGGCCGCCGACGGCCACTCCGCCTGGAACCTGCTGAACGAACCCCCGCCACCCGACCTCTGTATTCTCGACAACGTCATGCCCGGCCTCACCGGCCTGAGCCTCCTCGAACGCATCCGTCAGGAACCCAAGCTCGCCCGCCTCCCCGTCATCCTTTGCACCTCCTCCCGCGAACTCGAGTGCGTCGAGCGTGCCGCCCGTCTCCGCGCCCGCCACTACATCCTCAAACCCTTCCAGGCCCAACTCGTCCGCCAAACCGTCCTCCAGGCCTATCGCGAAACCCAGGCCCACCAGGCCCTCGCAGATCCCGACGAGGGCTGCCAGCGCCTTGGCCTCTCCCGCCAGGACTTTGCCGCCCTCCTCGCCGAGCTCCTCGCCGACCTCGAACCCGCGCTCACTCGCATCGGCGCCGCCCTCGGCGACGGCACCCTCCCGACCGCCTTGCTGGAGACCAACGCCCTCCGCGGCGCCTGCGCCCACCTCGGCGCCCGCCCGCTGGCCGAAGCCCTCGCCCGCATGGAGGACGCCCTCCGCCACACCCTCCCGACCCTCCAGAACGACAACACCCCCTACGACATCCGCTCCCAACACGTCGCCCGGCTCGTCGCCCTCCTCGAACACCTCCGCTGCGAAGCCAGCCACCTGATCCGCGCCGCCCAAATCCACCTCGCCCCGCCAGTCCCCTCGGCCGCCTTCCCCGACCCGGCCCTCGTCCCCTAGCGCGGCGCACCCCAGACCCTCGCTGCCTTCCGACATCGCTCATTCTGGCCGGGTGCTCCCCCGCCACAAGTTGTCCTCAAGCACCTGCACGCACCGCCGATAACAAGAGACGGAGGCTCCCCGGCCGTCCCCGGACTCGTCGGCGCTTCCACGCGTTCCCCGTTGACGCCAGCTCAAGAGGACCTGCTCATGACATCTTCGCTTGCCACCCCGCTCGCCCCCGCCCCCAGCGCCCACTTGGCCGGCAAGTACCTCACCTTCGCCATCGGCACGGAATCCTACGCCGTGGACGTGCGCCAGGTCCGCGAGATCATCCGCCTCACCAGCATCACCTCCGTGCCCCAGATGCCCCCCTTTATCCGAGGTGTCATCAACCTCCGCGGCAAAATCATCCCCGTCGTCGACCTCCGCATCCAGTTCGGGCTGCCCCCCGCCCCGCCCACCGATCACACCTGCGTCGTCGTCGTCCACACCCCGGCCGGCCCGGCCGCCCATCGCGAAACCGGCCTCCTCGTGGACAGCGTCGAGGAGGTCCTCAGCCTCGGCGCCGCCGACCTCGAATCCACCCCGGATTTCGGCAGCCAGCTCGACACCGCTTGCCTCCTCGGCATGGCCAAGGTCAAGGGGGCCGTCAAGATGCTCCTCAACCTCGACCGCATCCTCGGCCACTCCGATCCCGTCTCCTTGAACCCCACCACCCCGGCCTCCTGATACCCCGCTCATGAAATCCTGGACCATCAGCCACCGTATCCGTGCGGGCTTCGGCCTCCTCGTCCTCTTCACCCTCCTCCTGGGCGCCTTCGCCGCCTGGCGTATGTGGTCCGTCAAGACCCAGGCCGCGAGCCTCCTCGTCGAGACGCTCCCCGAAATCGGTCTCGCCAACGAGATCGAACGCGCCTCCCTCCTCACCATGTACAACATCCGCGGCTACGCCTACACCCAGGAGGAAGCCTTCCTCGCCGAAGGCCGGGCCCACCTTGCCAGCGTCACCCAACACCTCGCCGCCGCCCGCTCCCACGTCGAGCGCTTTCCGCGCCTGACCCACCTCCGCGAGGCCCTCGACAAGGCCGGCGCCCACGCCACCACCTACGAGCAGTTCGTCGGCCGCACCGTCGCTAAAGACCAGGCCATCCGCCAGGAACGCCAGCGGCTTGACCAGGCCGCCCAATCCCTCTCGCAGGCCTGCGCCGCCTTTCTGGCGGACCAGAACACGGCCTTCCAGGCTGAGCTCGCCACCAACGCCCCCGCCCCCGCCCTGGCCGAACGCCTGCTCAAGATCAACCGCCTCCACACCGTCATCGAGGGCGCCGACGAGTGCCGCCTTGCCGTCTGGCGTGCCCAGGCCGACCGGGACCCCGCACGCATCCGCGCCACCCAGGAGACCTTCGTCGCCCTCCACCAAACCCTCTCCCAGCTCCAACCCCTCGTCCGCCAGCACGCCCATCAGCGGCAGCTCGCAACCATCACCGCCAGCCTGACGGCCTACGAGCAGGCCGTGAATCACCTCCTCTCCGAATGGCTCGAGAAGGAAACCATCGCCCGCACCCGCACCGAGATCGCCCAGCAGATCCTCGACGAAGCCCGGACGCTCGCCCAACTCGGCCTGACCAACGTCAGCCAGACCGCCACCACCACGGCCCTCTCCCTCGGTCGCGGCTACACCCTCCTCCTCGGCGGCCTCGCTCTCGCCCTCCTCGGCGGCAACACCGCCGGCTTCTTCGTCACCCGCTCCATCAGCCGCCCCGTGCGGACCCTCGCCGACACCCTCTCCGCCGGCGCCGATCAGACCGCCGCCGCCGCCGCCCAGGTCTCCGCGGCCAGCCAGTCCCTCGCCGAGGGCGCCAGCCAACAGGCCGCCTCCCTCGAGGAGACCAGCTCGTCCCTTGAGGAAATGTCCAGCATGACCCGCCGCAACGCCGACACCGCGGCCCGCGTCAAGGAGCTCGGCACCCAGGCCCGCCAGGCCGGCGACGCCGGCGTCCGCGATATGGCCGAAATGACCCACGCCATGAGCGCCATCCAGGCCGCCAGCGACGAGATCGCCAAAATCATCAAGACCATCGACGAAATCGCCTTCCAGACCAACATCCTCGCCCTCAACGCCGCCGTCGAGGCCGCTCGCGCCGGCGAGGCTGGCATGGGCTTCGCCGTCGTCGCCGACGAGGTCCGCAGCCTCGCCCAGCGCTGCGCCCAGGCCGCTCGTGAAACCGCCGTCAAGATCGAGGACGCCGTCCGCAAGAGCACTCACGGCACCACCATCTGCCACCAGGTCGCCCAGAGCCTCCAGGACATCGTCGCCAAAGCCCGCCAGGTCGACGAAATGGCCGGCGAGGTCGCCGCCGCCTCCCACGAACAGAGCCAGGGCATCGCCCAGGTCAACACCGCCGTCGCCCAGATGGATAAGGTCACCCAGTCCAATGCCGCCAACGCCGAGGAAAGCGCCAGTGCCGCCGAGGAAATGTCCGCCCAGGCCGAGTCCCTCCGCGAAGCCGTCGCCGACCTCCTCCGTCTCGCCGGACGCGCTCCCGCTCCCGCGGCCACCCCCGCAGGCGCACGCATTCGCTCCGTCCTCCCGCGCCCGACCCGGTCCGTTCCCGCCCGCCCGGCCGCGTGGACGCCGGACGCTGTGAAGGTCTCGCCCGAACCGCTGCCCGAACCTCAGGTCCATACACTGGTCGCCGTCCGTAAGAATGGCGGTCGCTCTCCCGAGGCGGACTTCCGCGACTTCTGACCAAGCACACGCCGCCCGCTTCGCGCCCGCCCGCGGCGCCCGCCGGGCGCGGGTTGGCAATCCCCCGGGGCCTCGCCTCGCCCCACCGGCCGGGGCACGGTCATGGGACGCGTTCTGTTTCTCGCGGACCTGCTCGGGAACCTTCAACCACGGAGGGTGCAGGCGACACGCCCGCACCACCGGTTCTTGGAGCGCCTCCCTCAGCCCATCCCCGATGTTCGCAATCGGCGGAGCCTCCCAGACGGGGAGTTCGTCCACCGATTACGAACATCGGGGATGGGAGAAAGGACGCAGTTCTCTTGGATCGGCTCAGGGGCCGGGAACCCTCCCCGCCGGGTCGGGCGACCCGGCCTACAGGTGGTAGGCCCGGTGCTCTCACCGGGCGGTTCACGGGAAGCGGCTACCTGACACTTCTTACGTGCTATCTCTCATATCCACTCTGCACTCTCCTTACGCCGTCTCACTTGCAGGGATCACTATCCTTCCCTGGTCCTCTCCTTTCGCCGGACACGCTCACTTTCAGGAAAATACCTCTTGACACTTGTCCTGGCTGAGCTAGTCTGCCTGCGCACAGTCTGTAAGGAGTGACTAAACAAGGAGCAAGGAAGTACCATGAAAGTACCAATGCCTGCTAAGGCCTTTGGGATCGCACTGGCGATGGGTGCGTCAGTAACCCTCAACGCCAGTCTGTTGCTGAACCCCGGTGATCCCGCGGGAGTCATGCCGTTCGCGCTGCCGGCCGGTCCGGGCGGTGCCGCGATCGCCTACCACAGTTCGGCTCCCACGCCGGATACGCCGCCGCCCAGCATGTTCACTGCCCAGGTGGACTCCGCCGTTACCGTGGGCAACAGCTACGGCGCGGGGGCCATGACGTTCTGGTATCGCGTGTTCAACAGCGACCAGACGCCCGACGGTCTCGACATCGTCTCGCTCGGCGTGCCCATGTGGCAGCCGGGCCCCGTCCGAGTTGACCAGGCCGCCGGCACCGGCGTCCTCTCCGCGCTCGGCATGAACACCGGCGGCGCCATCTCCTTCTTCTGGAGCCAGAATCCGATCAAGGAAGGCTTTGTCAGTTCCTGGCAGGCCATCGAGACCCCGTTCACCTCCTATGTGCTGAAGACCGTCGGCGTCATCGACGGCACGGCCGAGGATGTCCCGGCCCTGGTGCCGATCCCTGAGCCGTCGACGTACGCCGGGCTCGTCGCCCTGGGCCTCGCCGGCTTCGCGGCCTTCCGCCGCTTCCGCGCCTGAGCCCCGCGCGCACGCACAGCCAAGAGTCCTGTCATCGGCCGGTCCGCTGTCACAGTGGACCGGCCGTCTTCTTGGGGACCGCTACGCAGGGCAAACTAGCTAACCGAGTTACTCTCTTACCGGGGATTTTCTTTGACAGTGTTTCCTCTCCTTTTACAGTCCCCCTCGCACAGTCGAGAAAGGGTCCTTACCAAGGGACAGAAAAGCACTATGAAACTACCAACGCCCACTAGGGCATTAGGGATGGGTATCGCGTTGGCGATCTGTGCGCCAGCCACTGTCAGCGCCGCGATGTTGTTGACCCCCGGCGGTCCCGCCGGGGCCATGCCGGCTTCGCTCGGCAGCGGACCGGGAGGTGGCAGTGTGGTGTTCTACAGCTCGGCCCCCACCCCCGATACGCCCCCGCCCGGCAACTTCACGGCCCAGTTGGACTCCGCCGTCACGAAGGGCAACACCTTCGGCGGGAATGCGCTGACGTTCTGGTATCGGATCATGAACGTGGATCAGACCCCGAACGGGGCCGCGATCTTCTCGCTGGGCGTGCCGCTGCCGGGGTCCGCCTCGGTGTACCTGGATCAGTTGAGCGGCTCGGGCAACCTGTCCGGCCTCGCCATGAACACCGGCGGTTCGATCTCCTTCTACTGGACGACGAACCCCGTCATGGAAAATCAGATCAGCGCCTGGCAGTCGATCGAAACCCCGTTCAGTAACTGGGTCCTGAAGTCCGTCGGCGTCATCGCTGGCACGTCGGAGGACGTCGCCGCGCTCATTCCCGCCGTGCCCGAGCCCAGCACCTACGCCGGGATCTTCGCCCTCGGTCTCGCCGGTTTCGCGGCCTACCGCCGCCTCCGCGGCTGAGCCGGTCCCGTACCGGACTCATCCCCTCCGCAACGGCCGGTCTGCCCCGCAGACCGGCCGTTTGCTTTACCCCTCGCCCCGCCCGCTGCGCTTGCCCGCGGGTTTGAGCGGCCCCTCTAGCCAACGCCGCGCATGCCGCTCCGACCACCGATCCCATAGCGCACCCGGATCGTACGCATTCGGTGTCTTGCTTGAACCCACAGGGCCAAGTGATTCCGGTCCCTTGACATCCGGCAGATCCGCAGTAATCTGGCCGCGCACGGTTCCGAGAACCGCGGAGTCAAACAAGCAGAGCAGACAAAGTACGCAAGCACCATGAAAGTACCATCACGTAGCACCGTCTTCGGGATCGCGTGGGCCCTCGGCGCCCCGGCCGCCGTCAGCGCCGCGCTCCTGTTGAACCCAGGAGACGCCCCCGGGGCCATGCCGGCCACCCTGCCGGCCGGACCTTCGGGCGATCCCATTCAGTTCTACAGCTCGGCCGCAACTCCGGATGACGCCGGGAACTTCACCGCCCAAATCGACTCGGCCGTCACCGTCGGTAACAGCTTCGGCCCTTCAGCGCTTACCTTCTGGTATCGCATCGCCAACATCGACCAAACACCCGACGGCGTCCCGCTGATTGCGCTCGGCGTCCCCGTGCCCTCGGCAGGCCCCGTCACCGTGGACCAGGCCGCCGGAACGGGCGCGCTCTCGGGCTTGGGCGTCAATGCCGGCTCGGCGATCTCCTTCTTCTGGAGCCTTAGCCCAGTCCTCGAAACGCAGATCAGCTCCTGGCATGCCGTCCAAACGCCCTTCGATTCCTGGACGCTGCGGACCGTCACCGCGGTGGGGACCACCACCGAGGAAGTGATCGCGCTGGTTCCCATTCCGGAACCGACCACTTACGTCGGCCTGTTCGCGCTCGGCCTGGCCGGGTTCGCCGCCTACCGCCGCCTGCGCTCCTGATCGGGGTTCCTCCCCCCAGTTCCCCTTCACCGGCCGGCCTGCCTTGCAGGCCGGCCTTTTTGTTTCCCTCGAACGCGGCGGTGAACCGCCCCCACGGGTCCAGACGCGACCGCAAATCCCTCCCCCCGCCCGGTACGCGCGAAGCGTTTGGAGTGCGCCGACTTCCAACGGCGCTTTTCGTTCATCCGTTCAGGGTGTCGGCGCGTCGGCGGACTGCGCTGAGGCCGCAGCTCCCCCCGGGCGCGACCGCGCCTCGAGAAACGCCCGCAGCTTCCCCGCCATCTCACCCCCAAAACCCGGCACCTCGGCAATCTGCTCGACCGTCGCCAGTTTGAGACGTTGCACCGAACCGAACCGCTTCAGCAGCGCCGCCTTGCGCGTCCCCCCGATCCCGGGAAACTCATCCAGCAGACTCTCGCTGATGCGTCGCAGCCGGAGCTGCGCGTTGAAGCTGTTGGCGACGCGATGCGATTCATCGCGCACCCGCTGGAGCAGTTTGACCGCCGGATGGTCCAACCCCAGCCGCAAGGGTTCGCCGCCGCCCGGCCGGTAAATCTCCTCGTATTCCTTGGCCAACCCGATCACCGGGACCTCCGTCAATCCCAACCGCGCCAGCTCCGCACAGGCGGCGTTCAACTGGCCTTTCCCGCCGTCAATCAGGATCAGGTCTGGCAAACCGGCCCGCGCCGGTCCCGGCTTGAGGGCCGCCGCATCCTCGTCGGGTTGGCGCCGGCGACCTTGAAACCGGGCGCTCACATCGTCCACGGCGCGCTGGAGATCCCCCGGACTCGCCGCCCCCCCTTCGGCGGCCCCCGCTTTCGCCCCGTTGCTCCGGGGCGCCGACGGCCCCTCGCACCCCGCCAGGTCAGCCAACAACCGGCGGTACCGCCGCTGAATCGTCTCGGCCACGCACGCACAGTCATCCTGGCCAGCCACCGACTTGATCCGGTAACGGCGATAGTTCGCCCGGTCCGGTCGGCCCCGCCAGAAACTCACCAGGCTGGAAACCTTGAACGTGCCGCTGATGTTCGAAATGTCGAAGCCCTCGATGCGATCCGGCGGACGCGGCAGTCCGAGGGCGGTGGCCAACGCCTCCAGTTCGCCCTCCGGATCCAGGGTCACCGGCAGCGTGTACGGGACCCGCTCGAACTTGGCGGTGCGCTGCGTCGTCCGTTGCAGGTCCGCCAGCAGATCGCGGAGCCGCGCGGCCTGTTCGAAATCCAGGGCGGCCGCCGCCGCCTTCATGCGCGCCTCGAGTTCCGCGGCCATCTCCCCGCACTGGCCCGCGAGGAAATCCACCGCCGCGTGCACCTGCATCCGGTATTGCTCGAGGGTCACATTCCCGATGCACGGCGCCGTACACACCTTGAGGTGGGCGTAGAGACAGTGCCGGTAGTCGGCTTCGGTCGGGGTCAGCGGCCGACAGCCCCGCAGGTTGAACCGGTGTCGGATCAGGGCCAGCGTCCGCCGCGCCGAACCCCCGCTCGCAAAAGGCCCGAAATAGCGCGCGCCGTCGTCGGTCTCAAGCCGCGCGAGCGTGAACCGCGGGATCGGATCGTTCAGGTTCACCTTCACCAGCAGGAACCGCTTGTCGTCCCGGAAGCTGATGTTGTATCGCGGGCGGAACTCCTTGATCAGGCGCCCTTCGAGCAGTACCGACTCCGCGTCGCTCTTCACGATATGCACGTCGAAATCGTGAATCGCCTCGACCAAGGCCCGGAACTTCAGGTCCCACCCCCGGCGTCGCGACGGCTGGAAATACTGGCTCACCCGCCGCCGCAGATCGCGCGCCTTCCCCACGTAGATCACCGTCCCGAACCGGTCCTTCATCAGGTACACGCCCGGCCGGTGGGACACCTGCGACAGCTTGCTGCGTATGTGCTCGCTAACCGACATCTTCCCTCACCCACCCCCCGTAGGAGCCGACGTCAGGAGGCTCACCCTGAGGCCGAGTCTCGTCACCTCGACTCCTACTTCGCGCCCCGTAGGAGCCGACGTCAGGAGGCTCACTCTGAGGCCGAGTCTCGTCACCTCGACTCCTACCTCGCCCGTCCGCCCCGTAGGAGCCGACGTCAGGAGGCTCACCCCGCTCCCGGCGCAAGCCGGCGACGCCTGGCGACCGGAGCATGCCGCCGCACGCGCAGCCGGTCAACCCGGGCACATTTCCCCATCACCCCATCGCCCCCACGCCGCCCCACCCCGGCGTTCGTGTCCCCCACCTGCTGCCAGAAACCGGCCCAAACCAGCCCACCGGCCAGCCCACCGCCCCCCACCACCTCCTCGCGAATAACTCACTTGCTTTCCCAGCACTTCGATTCAATGGTCTAAACGGTTCAGAGCTGGGCGGCACCCGCCGCCCGGAACCGGCGACCCGGCTGGACACTTGACGGCTATGAAAAGGAATCGCTGCTGCAACTGGTTTTGGCTCGTGACCCTTACCAGTGTCCTGCTCGCCACCCCGCTGGGCGGACGGACGGCCAAGGCCGATCCCGCCCCCGAGGCGCGGCCTCACATCACGTCGATCCAGTTCGACACCCACGACGTCATCGTGACCGTCCAGGTGCCGGACGGCTTGCGGAAGGTCACCCTCGAATCCCGCCCGCGCCTCGGCGCCGGCAACTGGACCCCGCGCGCCGTGCAGCGCCTCGACGGCCAGGGTGGTGAGCTCGTGTTCCGGCTCGCTCACTCGGCCGCCCTGGAGCTGCTGCGTGTCCGCGGCGATGCCGAAGAGCCCTTGCCCGCCGCCTATTACTCCGGCCCCACCACCTTCAACGGCCAGACCAGCGAAGGCACCGCCGGCCAGTCGCCCTTCACCACTTGGCGGATGCTCGACGCCAACGGTCCGGCGGCCCCGGAAGCGGGCGGCGGCGGAACCGCCTCACGCGAGGTCGTGGAATCAGATATCTGGGTGATCCGCGGCCAAACGCTGTACTTCTTCAACCAGTATCGCGGCCTCCAGATCATCGACCTCACGACGTCCGACCACCCGGTGGTTACCGGCACGTTTCCCCTGCCGGCCGCGGGTGAGCAGATGTACGTGCTCGGCGACCGGTACCTGGTGCTCCTGGCGCGCGCCGGCTGCACCTGGGGCCCGGACCAGGGCAGTCAGGTCCTCCTCCTCGAAGTCGTCGCGGGCCAGCCGCGTCTGCTCCGGTCGCTGCCGGTCCCCGGCCACATCCAGGAAAGCCGCCTCGTCGGCTCCGCCCTCTATGTCGCCTCGCAGACCTACCGCGCGGTGAGCCTCCCGCCACAACCGGACGACGGCCGGGGCACGGCCAGCGAGTCTTGGGAGTATGGCTCCCAGGTCTCGTCCTTCGACCTGAGCGACCCGGCGGCCCCCGTCGCGCGCAGCACCTTCTGGTATCCCGGCTACGGGCATGTCGTCGCCGCCACCGACCGGTTCCTCTTCGTCGGCCTCCAAGTCCCGAATAATTGGTGGCAGACCGAGATCCGCCTCCTCGATATCGCGTCGCCGGATGGCACCATGGTCCCCACCGCCACCGTCCGCCCGGCCGGCCGCGTTGCCGACAAGTTCAAGCTCAACCTCAACGGGGAGGTTTTCACCGTCATCTCCCACGTCTGGCGCTGGGGCGGCCGTGACGAAACCGTGAGCGTCCTCGAGACCTTTTCGCTCGCCGACGCCGCCCAACCGCGCCGCCTCGGGGAGATCCGCGTCGGGCGGGGCGAAGCGCTCTTTGCCACCCGGTTCGATGGCGACCGCGCCTACCTGGTGACCTTCGAACGCGTCGATCCTCTCTGGATCGTGGACCTTCGCGACCCGGCCAACCCGCGCTTGCTGGGCGAACTCGAGGTCCCCGGCTGGTCCACCTACATCCAGCCGCTCGGCGACCGCCTCGTCACCGTCGGCATCGCCTCCGAAACCAACTGGCAGGTCGCCGTCTCCCTCTTCGACGTGCGCGACCCCGCCCAGCCGGCCCTCCTCGCGAAGGTCCCCCTCGGGGAAGACCATTCCTGGAGCGAAGCCAACTACGACGAAAAGGCGTTCACCGTGCTCCCGGACGCCGGCCTCATCCTCGTGCCCTACCAGGGCTACACGCAGCAGGGCTACGCCTCCCGCGTGCAGTTGATCGAGCTGACCTCCGATACCCTCACCGCCCGCGGCGTCATCGAACACGCCCTCCAGCCCCGCCGCGCCACGCTCCACGGCGAACGCATCCTCTCCCTCTCCGGCCGCGAACTGCTCGTGGTGGACGCCACCGACCGGGATCACCCCGAAGTCACCCACACCACCGAGCTGGCCTGGCCCGTGGACCGGCTCTTCGCCCTCGACGATCACCTCGTCGAAATCGAGCGCGGCCTCTCCTGGGCCAACGAGCCCTCCCCCACCGTCCGCGTCGTGGCGACCGCCGATCCCGAAACCATCCTGTCCCGTCTGGCCCTGCCCCGGCCCGAAAACGTCGTGGGTGCCACCCGCAGCGGCCGCCACCTCTACGTGCTCCAGTCACAAGCCACCTCCTGGTTCTTCGCCGTCCCGGAAGGCGGACAAGACCCCGACCAGCCGCCCGTTCCCGTTCCCAATCTCTTCCTCACCGTGCTCGACCTCGCCGCTCTCCCCGCCTTGAGCCTCGTGGGTACGGCCGAAGTCGCGCTCGAGAACAGCGGCTGGCTCAGTGATTTGCAGGCGTTCACCCCCCGCCCGGGCGTGCTGGTCTGGGCGGGCGGCGCCTCCGGTTGGTGGCGCGGGCCCTGGCTGGGCGGTGTCGCGCTCGATGCCCGCGGCCTGTGGCCCTGGTGGGGTGGAGGAGCCGGCGGCCAGTTCTTTGCTTTCGACATCCGCGACCCGGCTGCCCCGCGGTTCGCCTCCCTGACGCGGCTCGCCGAGGACGCCGACGCCTGGGGCTTCAGCACCGTGCATCAGGCGGGTGAACTCCTGTTTGTGAGCCATCAACGTTCCGACTTCATCGAGTCCTGGCATCCCCCCGGAGCGAGCCCGGATCAGATCCGCGGCCAGTGGGTCAGCCGTCATTACCTGAGCGTGCTCGACTTCACGGACCCCTTCGTCCCCACCGTCCGCCCTCCTGTCAACCTGCCGGGCCAACTCGCTGCTCTCAGCCACGGAGGTGCCGTCCTCTACACCACAGGACCCCATTGGGACCGTCAGGGACAGACCGACTGGACTCCGTTCCTCGATGTCCTCGCCTACGACGGCGTCGAAGCCTCCCTCATCACCAGCCAGAAACTCGGCTCCGACGGCGCCGCCCAGTCCGTCGCCATCAACGACCACCTCGTCCTCGCCCGCTACGAGTCGTCCCGGCAGACCACGGTCCTCGAAACGTGGCGACTCACCGACCCGGGCGTCCTCACCCAGGTCGGCCTCGCCCAGCAGCCCGGCTACCCGAACGGCCTGCTCCATGCGGCTCCCCTCCTGCTCCTCAACACCGCCCAGGAAGTCAGCGTCTACGACGCCACTGACCCCGCCCGGCTGATTCGGCAAGCCACCGCGGTCCCGGACGGCTGTCTCTATCCCGACCTGTCGGCCGGCGTCGCCATCGACGGACCCCACATCTTCCTCCCCCTCGGCGACTACGGAGTCCTCCGGATCGATTGGCATTGACCGGTCCATAAGCTGCGCGCCCGGCGCTTGGCAGGGGCCGCCGTCCTGATTGCCGGCAATCCCCTGCGCGCAAAGTCATGGGCGAGATCGGAGCAACGCCCCTGCACCACGACTGCTTCTTGCCCCTGCACCTCGCTCTTGCTCTTGCTCTTGCTCTCGCTCTTGCTCTCGCTCTTGCTCTCGCTCTCGCTCTTGCTCTCGCTCTCGCTCCAGTCCGATCCCGCCTGAACCCACCTCAAACCTCCGACTGCCGCTGCTATGTTGATGCGGTGCGCCGCGCTGCCTTTGAGTGTCCGGCTTGTTTCGACGTGCAGGTGGCCAAGGAACTCACGACCGACCAAGGCCGGGGTGGAAAGCAAGAGCAGGAGCAAGAGCAAGAGCAAGAGCAGGAGCCACGCGTCGCGTGTCGGATTCGGGAACCGACGCGTTCCCCCGAAAGGCGCCGAGATCTGCGCCAGAATGTGAGCTGGAACTTCCCTTGAGCTTTGAGCTTTGAGCTTTGAGCTTCCCGCGGCTTGCCGAAGACTCCGGCGGAAGGCAGAATCCGCGTGGTCAGCCTGCCGGTGACCCGCGCGCGTGAAACGACGACCCGGGGGCGAGGGGAGCCCCGTGAGACGGGGCCCGTGTAACCAACCCGCACCCACGGACGTCACAAGAGGCTGGACTTGGCCCACATGTTCAGAGTCACCACGAAAGGGCAGAACCGGCTCCGATGGCCGGTTCTGTTGCTATCCGGCTTGGTTGCCACCCTGGCCGGCTGCTCCAGCGCGCACTACCGCAAGTCCGCGGACACGGAGGTCTACCGGATCATCGAGGAGTACGACCGCGCCGTCTTCGGGCACACCAACAGCTTCAGCATCGACACGCCCTACTCAGGCCGGGACCCGAAGTCGGTGTTACCGGCGGAATTGATCGAGGATCGTCAGGCCACCAACCGGCGGTTGATCAACGTCGAGGAGGCCCTGCGGCTGGCGAAGACCTACAGCCGGGAGTACCAGACCCAGCGCGAGCAACTCTACCTCAGCGCCCTCAGCCTGACCGGTACCCGCTACGCCTTCTCCCCGCAGTTCTTCGCGGAATCCACCGCGAGCATCTCCGGCACGGGCGATACCGCCCAGTCGGGTTCGGTCCGCAGCAGCGTGGGCGTCAGCCAACTGCTCAAGAGCGGCGGCCGGCTCAGCCTCGCCCTGGGCAACGACCTGGTGCGGATCTTCACCGCCCGGTTCTCGGGAGGGGACTCGCCGGTGGCCTTGGGAAATGACTCGGCCATCAACCTCCTCTCGGTCAACCTGACCCAGCCGCTGCTCCGCGGCTTCGGCCGGAATGACCCGACCGTCGAGGCCCTCACCCAGGCCGAACGCAACGTCGTCTACGCGATCCGCAGCTTCAGCCTGTACCAGAACCAGTTCGCCGCCAACACCGTCAGCGCCTACTTCGCCCTCCTGGGCCAGAAGCGCAACGTCCGCAACAATTACACCAACTACCTCCGCCGCGTGGAAACCCGCGAGTACGTCGAGGCCCGGTCCGTCGACCGCGAAAGCCGCAGCCGCGTCGACGAAATGCGCAACTCCGAGCTGAGCGCGCAGATCGGCTACGTCAACTCCGTCGCCAATTACCTCAACGCCCTCGACGCCTTCAAGATCCGCCTGGGCCTGCCCATCACCGAGGTCCTGGCGCTGGCCGATGCAGACCTGGGGCAGCTCGAGCAGGCGGGGTTGATCCGGGTGGACATCAGCCAGGAAGCCGCCTTCCGCATGGCCGTGGAAAAACACATGGACCTCCTCAACGCCATCGACCGCTTCGAGGACAGCAAACGCAAGGTCCGCGTCGCCGCCGACCAGTTGCGGACCGGCCTCAACTTCACCGGCAACGCCAACTGGCAGTCCGAGGAACCTTACGACTACACCAATTTCGACTTCGACAAGCTGCGCTGGTCGGCCGGCCTCTCTCTCGACCTGCCCGTGGACCGCCTGCGGGAACGCAATACCTACCGCTCCACCCTCATCTCCTTCGAGTCCCAGTTGCGCAGCCTCGTCACCACCCTCGACAACTCCCGCGACCGCATCGAGACCGGCCTGCGCAACCTCGAACGCGAACGCCTCAACTACGTCAGCCGCCAGGAAGCCCTCCGCGTCGCCGAGCGCCGGGCCGACAACGACCAGTTGCTCTTCCGCGCCGGCCGCTTGCAGATCATCAACCTCCGCCAGTCCCAGGACGACCTCATCGCCGCCCAGAATTCCCTCACCGACGCCATCGTCGCCTACCAGAACAACCGCTTGTCCCTCCTCCTCGACCTCGGCCTCCTGATCGCCGAACGCGACCGCTTCTGGCTCAGCGATCCCCTCGCCGGCGTGCTCCTCGATAGCCAGCGCGGCCGCCCCCCCCTCGAGATGCCCGAGGACAAGCTCATCCCCCCTGACCAATTCCTCGAACCCGTCCTATGAACCCCCTGCTGCAAAAACTCCCCGCGCCCCTGCGCGAGCGCCCGTGGTTGCTGGGCGTGGCCGTGGTCGCCCTCGGCCTCCTCCTCCTGCTGCTCTTCCGCTCCTCCGCCACCACCACCACCGCCACCGCCTTCCACACCGTCAAACGCGGCGACTTCACCGTCTCCGTCGTCGAAGGCGGTACCCTCGCCGCCGTCAGCGAACTCAGCATCCGCAACGAGGTCGAAGGCACCGCCCGCATCATTTTCATCGCCAAGGAGGGAACGTACGTGAAGAAGGGCGACCTCCTCGTCGAGCTGGATTCCGCTCAGGCCCAGGACCAGGTCAACCAGCAGGAGATCAACTTCGAAAAAGCCACCAACGCCCTCATCGCCGCCCAGTTGACCCTCGACATCCAGCGCAGCCAGACCAACAGCGACATCAGCGCCGCCCAGCTCAAGGTCTACTTCGCCGAGCTGGATCTCAAAAAGTTCGAACAGGGGCAACGCGCCGTCGAGTCCATGGAAGCCAGTAACAAAGTCCTCCAGGCCGAGGCCAACCTCGCCATCAGCCTCGAGGACTACATGAACACCACCAACCTGACCGCCAAAGGTTACGAAACCAAACAGCGCGAGGACCAGGACCGCCTCAAGGTCATGAGCAGCCAGAACTCCCTCATCAGCGCCACCAACTCCATCTTCATCCTCACCCGGTTCGACCACGAAAAACTCGCCGCCAAATACCGCTCCGACCTCGAGGAGGCCCGGAACGAACTCGAGCGCGTCATGGCCACCAGCGAACGCCGCATCGCCCAGTACGTGGCCGACCTGCTCACCCAGTCCAATACCCTCGTCCTCAATGCCCGCAAGCTCGAACGCGACAAGAAGAACCTCGACGCCTGCCACATCTACGCCCCCCAGGACGGCCTCGTCGTCTACCCCATGTCCGATGACATGCGCTTCCGCAGCGACGCCATGGTCGAGGAGGGCGCCACCGTCCGCAATCGCCAGGAGCTGATCAAACTCCCGGACATCGCCCGGATGAAGGTCACCGTCAAGGTCCACGAGTCCACCGTGAACATGGTGCGCCCCAATCAGCCCGCCTTCGTCGTCCTCGATTCCATGCCCGACCAGGCCTTCCGCGCCCGCGTCGAACGCGTCGCCCTCCTGCCCGATACCACCAGCCGCTTCGGCAACCCCAACCTCAAGGTCTACAACACCGAAATCCACATCGACGACCACCTGCCCGACGTCAAACCCGGCGTCTCCGCCCGCGCCGAAATCATCATCACCACCATCGCCGATGCCATCTCCGTCCCCATCCAGGCCGTCACCACCTTGAAAGGAAGACAGGTCTGCTACCGCCTCGAAGGCGGTCAGCCCAAACCTGTCCCCGTCGAAGTCGGCCTCTTCAACACCCGCTTCATCCAGATCGTCTCCGGCCTCAACGAAGGCGATCGCGTGCTCCTCTCGCCGCCCTTCGACGCCGAACAGCGCGACCTCGAAGGCACCGTCCTGACCGCTGAGGACCGCGCCCGCGTCACCGCCACCAATCCGCCACCCGCCACCACCTCCAGTCGCGGAGCCCCCACCGGTGCGCCAGATCTGGCGGCGACTCGCGGACCCCCAGCCGCCGGCGGCCCCAGCGGTCCCACCGGTTCCCCGAATGCAGGCAGCTCCACGCCCCCCGCCTTCGCCGGCAACCCCCCGCCCAACGCCATTGCCGGCCCGGACGGCGCCGCGCCCGACGGTGCCGGAGCCGGCCGCCGCGGCGGCGGCCAGCGCGGTGGCGCCGGCTTCGATCGCGAGGCGATGACCCGCCAGTTCGACAAGGACGGCGATGGCCAGCTCAACGAGGAGGAGCAGCAGGCGATGCGTGAGGCCATGCGCCAGCGCTTCGCCGCCCAGGGCGGCCCCCCCGGCTTCGACCGCGAGGCCCTCACCAAACAGTTCGACAAGGACGGCGACGGCCAGCTCAACGAGGAGGAACAGCAGGCCATGCGCGAGGCCATGCGCCAGCGCTTCAGCGGGCAGGGAGGTCCGGGCGGCCCAGGCGGTCCAGGCGCCGGGGGCGGCTTCGGTGGCCAGGGCGGAGGCGGCGGCCGCGGCAACCGCCCGGGCGGAGGCTTCGGCGGCGGCGAAGGCGGTGCAGGCGCCGAACCCGGTGCCGGTCGCAGTCGTCCACCGTCCGAATAACCGGCGCCTCACACCCTGCCCCTGTGAACGGCTCGCCCCCAGCACCCCGCCCGATGATCCGGACCGTGGGTCTTGAAAAGACCTACGTGCTCAGCGCCGAGAACATCGTTCGTGCCCTGCGCGGCGTGGACCTCGAAATCACCCAGGGCTCCTACGTCGCCATCATGGGCCCGTCCGGCTCGGGCAAGTCCACCATCCTCAACCTGCTCGGCTGCCTCGACCGGCCCTCCGCCGGCCAGTACTTCCTGGGCGACCAGGACGTGTCCCGCATGGACGACGACGCGCTGTCCGAGGTGCGCGGCCGCCGCATCGGCTTCATCTTCCAGTCCTACAACCTCATCGCCCAGCTCACCGTCCTCGAGAACATCCAGGTGCCCCTCTTCTACCAGGGCCGCAACCTGGCCCATACCCACGAGCACTGCCTGGAGCTCGCCAACCTCGTCGGCCTCGGCGACCGCCTCGACCATCGTCCCAACCAGCTCTCCGGCGGCCAGCAGCAACGCGTCGCCATCGCCCGCTCCCTGGTCAATGACCCGCTGATCATCCTCGCCGATGAACCCACCGGCAACCTCGACTCCCGCACCGGCGCCGAAGTGCTCGACCTCATCGACCACCTCAACCAAAGCGGCAAGACCATCATCCTGGTCACCCATGGCGACGAGGTCGCTTCCCGCGCCCACCGCGTGATCCACATGAAAGACGGCCTGATCGACCGCCAGATAGTCAACCGCGCCGCCCCCGTTGCTGCCTGACCCATGCTGCGCATCCAGTTCATCAGCACCGTCAAGCTCGGCTTCAAGAGCCTCCTGCTCCACAAGCTGCGCTCGGTGCTGACCATGCTTGGCATCATCTTCGGCGTCTGCTCGGTCATCGCCATGCTCGCCATCGGCGAAGGCGCCTCCTACGAGGCCCAGGAACGCATCAAGAAACTCGGCAGCAACAACGTCCTCATCAACAGCCTCAAACCGGCCGCCGAGGCCGCCCAGTCCGGCGCCTCCATGCGCAGCTTCCAGATCGATTACGGACTCACCTACAAGGACGGCGCCCGCCTCCAGTCCACCATCCCCGGCGTCCGACGCGTCCTGCCCATGCGCATCATCCGCGAAAGCGTTCGCTTCAGTCGCAACGAAGTCCCCTGCCAGGTCATCGGCACCCTCCCCTTCTATCCCGAGGTCACCCGCGTCGATCTCCTCCGCGGCCGCTTCCTGTGTCAGATGGACGAGATCTGGCAGAACAATGTCTGCGTCATCACCGCCGGCCTCTCGCGCCGGCTCTTCCCCTACCAAGATCCGCTCCTTCACGCGGTCAAGGTCGGCGAGTTCTACTACCGCGTCGTCGGCATCATCCAGGAGACCAGCGCGGCCGACCAGCGACCCCAGACCAGCCAGATGGAAGGCGAACCGCTCGACAACAACGTCTACATCCCACTCTCCACTTCGCGCGTCCGGTTCGGCGAAGTCCTGATCCGACGCTCCGCCGGCAGTTTCCAGGCCGAGAAAGTGGAGCTGCACCGGATCATCGTCCAGATGGAGAACCTCGCCGCCGTCGAAACCGCCGATCCCCAGATCAAGACCGTCCTGGACCGCTTCCACGACCAGAACGACTACGAGGTCATCGTGCCTCTCGAACTGCTCCGCGCCGCCGAGGAGACCAAACGCACGTTCAACATCGTGCTGGGCTCCATCGCCGCCATCTCCCTGCTCGTCGGCGGCATCGGCATCATGAACATCATGCTGGCCACCGTCACCGAGCGCACCCGCGAGATCGGGGTGCGCCGCGCCCTCGGCGCCAAGAAACGCGACATCGTCACCCAATTCCTCGTCGAGACCGTCGTCCTCTCCGTCGGCGGTGGCTTGGTGGGCGTCCTCGTCGGCGTGGTGACCCCGGTCGTGGTCACGCACCTCACCAAGATGCCCACCATCGTCACACCCTGGTCCGTGCTGCTGGCCTTCGGTATCTCGGGTGCCGTCGGGATCGTCTTCGGTCTCTACCCGGCCCGCGCCGCCGCCAACCTCGATCCCATCGAGGCCCTCCGCCACGAGTAGCGCTGCCGCCGCACGTCCCGACGGACCGCGTCGTCGGCCGGTCCCTGACAGACGAATGAGGACAGTCGAATGGGCATGGGCTCTCCATCCTGTCCATTCGTCTGTCCCCATTCGCCTGTTCACCATCCGGGTGCTTCGTCTGTCCTGCCGAACGGCGGCGGAGCGAAGGTCCTCCTGAGCCATGGCTCGGCAGCCACCTCGCCCCCGCCCGCAGCCTTTCACGGCTTGCCTTGAGTCCCCGCTGCGCCAAGCTGCGCCCTTGCTGCGCTGGGTTCGCAATGAAGGGTGCACTGGCCGTGCCCTCCTGGCCGCCGCGGCCGGCACGGCCCTGGCCCTGGCCTTTCCCCTGCCGGGCTGGGCCGGGCTGGCTTGGGTCGCCCCGGGCCTCCTCCTGCTCGCAACCGCCGGCACTCGCGGTGGACGCGCCTTCCGCCTGGGTTACCTGGCCGGCCTCTGCCACAACCTCGTCGCCCTGCGCTGGCTGCTGCACATCCCGTTCCCCGCCGGCGCCGGCGCCGGGTGGCTAGCCCTCAGCGCCTACCTTGCCCTCTACCCCGCCCTGTGGGTCTGGCTGTGCTGGCGACTCCTGCCGCACCACGAACTCCCCCCGGCCTCCCCAGCCCCGGTTCCCTTGGACGACCTCCCGCGTTGGTTGGTCCCCTTGCAGCCGGTCGCTGTCCTCCCCTGGATTTCCCGCCTTCTGTGGGGCCTGCTCTGCGCCGCCACCTGGGTCACCACCGACATGATCGCGGACCACCTCTTCAGCGGTTTCCCCTGGAAGCCGCTGGGGGTCTCCCAACACCAGCTCACTCCCCTCCTCCAGATCGCGTCGGTCACCGGCGTTCCCGGTGTGTCCTTCCTCGTGGTCTGGTCCTCGGTGGCCTTGTTTCTCGCCTCCGTGCGCCTCGCCTTTCGCGTCGCCTCACCTTCCTCGCCGGGTTTCCCTTCGAGCCCGACGCGCGCCGTGCTCCCGTCCGCGCTCCCCCCCAGCGCGGGTGGCCCCCTGGCCTCGTTGCGACTGCCGATGTTCGCCGACCTTGGCCTGCCGCTGCTCGCCGTCTTCACCGTCACGTTCTGGGGCGCTCGCCAACTGGTCAGCCCCGTCGACCACCCGCGCGAACTGCGCCTCGCCCTCGTCCAGCCCAGCATCCCTCAACGCCTCCTCTGGGACGACCGCGAGGCCACCAACCGCTTCCGCCAACTCCTCGATCTCAGCTCCCTCGCCCTCGCCGCTCAGCCCCACCTCCTCGTCTGGCCCGAAGCCTCCCTGCCCAACCTCGGCGACGCCGAATACCGCGCCCTCATCGACCTCATCGCCAATCACCACGTCTGGATGATCCTCGGCGCCGATGACGCCGAGCGACGTCCCGAAGGCGGCTTCGACTCCTACAACAGCGCCTTCCTGTTCGATCCCACGGGCCAGTACCTCACCACGTACCGCAAGCAGCGCCTGGTGATCTTCGGCGAGTACATCCCCCTCGAACGTTGGTTGCCGTTCCTCAAGCACTTCACCCCCATCGAGGGCAGCTTCACCTCCGGCCCCGGCCCCGTCCCGTTCGTCCTCACCAACCCGCCCGTGAACCTCTCCGTCCTGATCTGCTTCGAGGACGTCTTCGCCCGCGGCACCCGCCACCACGTCACTCCGGAAACCGACCTCCTCCTCAACCTCACCAACAACGGCTGGTTCGGGGAAAGTGCCGCCCAGTACCAGCACGCCGCCAATGCCGTCTTCCGCGCCATCGAGAACGGTTTGCCCCTCGTGCGCTGCTGCAACAACGGCCTCACTTGCTGGATCGACGAACGGGGCCGCCTCCGCCAAGCCCTCGGCGGGCCCGACGGCAACATCTACGCGCCCGGCTTTCTCAGTGTCCGCCTCCCCTTGGGTCCGCCCGACGCCCGACGCCCCGCGACCTTCTACCGGCGCCACGGCGATGTCTTCGGCTGGACCTGCGTCGCCGTCGTCGCCCTCGGCCTGGTCGCTCGCCTCCGCCTCCACCGCCGCACGTGAGCTGCGCACGACACGGAATGCAGAAGGCAGAATGCAGAAGGCAGAAGAGGCGCGCATCGTGCTCAGTTCATGGCCCCAGAGCAGGTCCGCAACGAACAGGCCGCTTGCGCTGAACTGTGTGACAGGCCGGTCATGGTGGGCCGAATTGGTGCCCTGGGATCCTGGAACTTCCCTTGAGCTTTGAACTTTGAGCTTTGAACTTCGAACTTCCTATTTCCCTTCGCCCCTACGGCTCCCTCGGCACTGCGACCAGCGGAAACTGGTTCGTCGCCCCCACCGTCACCTGCCCCTCGAACCGGGCGTTGCTGAACAGGAACTGCAGTGCTGCCTGATTCGTCAACAGTCCCGCCTGCCGCTCGAGCACCGGCGCCCCCACGAAATTGGTCACCAGCAGATTCCCGGTCACCCGCACCTGCTGTTGCAGGCCCCGATTCGTCCCCAGCGCCGTCACCCCCACCACCGGCGGCACCGGCAGGCCCGCGCTTGCCTCACGTTCCCGCTCCTGCACCTTGACCGACCGCGTCACCCGCAACGACTCCCTGGCCGGCACCGGGCTCGTCGGCGCCGATCGCGGGAGCGGTGCCTGGGTCAGCGTCGTCGTCGGCGTCTCCGGCACCGCCAGTTCCGCACGGTACACCGAGCCGTCCTCGTCCACGATCTGCAGCTCCCGCCCCGTTTGCTCGAACCGAAACGAATTCAGCGCCGGCAACGTCGGCCCTGCAGCCCGCTGGCTGAAATGCACCCGCACCGCCGATTCCGGTACCCCAAACCGGTAGGCTGCACCCGTGGGCTTGGCTGCTGGCGATAGAACCGATGGGGCTACCGGCGTCGCTGCTGACAGCGCCGTCGGCTCACCCGCACCCAGACGCGCCGCATCCGCGCGGGGCGAACCCGGAGTTCCCGCCGCTCGCGTGGGAGAGGCCGGTGCATCGCTGGTACCCGCCGCCAACGTCACCGCCGGAGCCGGCGTCCTCGCGGGACCCCTCAATTCCTCCATGAGAATCCCCGGCTCTGCGGGGACCGAAGGCGTGGCCGCCACCTCGAAGCGCACTTCGTTCGCCCGCCACCACCACGCCCCGACCCCGACGAGCGCCACCACCATCGTCGCCCAGACCCACGGCCGGCGGAACATCCCCAGCCAATTCCAGCCGCTCACTACCCCGGCCGCCCGACCCAAGCGCGCCGCACGCTCAACCTCCCGCTGCAGCCGGGACCGCACGTGGCCGGACATCGCGAGCGGGCTCCCCAGCGCCCGGCGCCGCTGCGCCGCGTACGCCGTAAGCACGGCTTCCATCCGTTGGCGATGCTCGTCATTCATGACGGTTCAATGGTTAGACGGAATCGGCCCTCCCTCCCCGACCGGCAACGTGCCCCGATACACCTCGGCCAGCCGGCCCAGACACGTGTGCAGCCGCGACCCCGCCGCCTTCACGCTGATCCCCAGTTCGCGCGCCAGTTCGGCATGGCTCAAGTCGCCAAAGTACCGCAGCTCAATCAGCTCCCGACACGGATCGCCCAGCCGATCCAGCGCCGCCCGCAATTGCCGGCCCTCTTCCAGGCGGTCCAGCGCTTCGTCGGGTCGTTCCACCTCGCCCGGCTGGTCCACCGGGCGCCCGCTCTCCGGGTCCGGCGCGTCCAGGGAGATCGGCGCCCGCCCGCCGCCCCGCTTGGCGGCATGGCGCTTCTCGATCCAATCCCGCGCCTTGTTCATGGCGATGCGAAACAGCCACGTCTGCAACGCGCTCCGCCCTTGAAACGCCGCCAGGTTCCGCACCGCCGACAGGAACACCTCCTGGCACAAATCCTCGACGTCCTCCGGCGTCAGCTCCGGGCAGAGCTGATACAGAAACCGCCCCACCGGGTTGTATTGCTGGTCAAACAGCTCGTCCCACGCGGCGGCTTCCCCCGCGCGGCACCGCGCCACCAGGATGGACTCGGCCTCAGACATCGAACGGGCAAAAGGCTTTGCTTTTGCAGACCGGCTGTTTCACCGTTTTCGCCATGACGAAGGCGCTGGCGCTCATCTTCTATGAAAACCTCCTGACCGGCAATCAGTTGCTCAACCGCATGAGCGATCTCGATTACCGGACCCTCGTCGTCACCGATCTGGCCACCTTCCAGGAACAGGCCGCCCAGGAAACTCCCCTCGTCGTCCTCCTCGAACTCGGCGCCCTCACCGACCGCGTCGCCACCATCATCCGCGGCCTCCGCGCCGCCCCCGAAACGCAGCACATCCCCATCGTCGCCTACACCGGCCTGCCCCAACCCAAACAAGCCGCCCAGGCCACCACCCAGGCCCAGAACGCCGGCGCCACCCTCGTCGTCAGCGAAGGCGCCCTCCTCGGCCACCTCGACCAAGTCCTCGAACAAGCCCTCCGCGTCGATTAACCCTCCCACGCCTTCCGCCCTCCCCCCTCTCATCCCGCTTGCGCGCCCGCCCATCCTGCGGCAGAAAAGACCCATGCTTTTGCCATGAATAAGACCACGACACTCCCGAGCCGTCGCGATTTCCTCCACACCGTCACCGCCGCCGGTGCCTCCGCCCTGCTCGGTTCGACCGCCCTCAGCCAGACCCCCCCGCCCAAGCCAAACAAGACCCGCCTGGGCTTCGACAACTTCTCGCTCCGCGCCTTCGGCTGGAAGGCCGACCGCCTCATCGAATACGCCGCCTCCCAGCACCTCGACTCCCTCTTCATCACCAACCTCGACGCCCTCGAGAGCTTCGAGCAGCCTTACCTCCGCGACCTCCGCGCCCGGGCCCAGGACCGCGGGATCGATCTCCTCCTGGGTTCCTGGAGCATCTGCCCCACCTCCAAAGCCTTTCGCAACACCTGGGGCACCGCCGAGGAACACCTCGCCCTCGGCCTCCGCCTCGCCCAGGCCCTCGGGTCCCCCGTCTTCCGCTGCGTCCTCGGTACCCGCGAAGACCGCCAGACCGACGGCGGCATCGAACGTCGCATCGAGGACACCGTCAACGTCTGCCGCGCCGTCCGCACCCGCGCCCTCGATGCCGGCGTCAAGATCGCCATCGAAAACCACGCCGGCGACATGCAGGCCTGGGAACTCATCACCCTCATCGAGGCCGCCGGCAAAGACTATGTCGGCGTCACCTTCGACTCCGGCAACGTCACCTGGACCCTCGAAGACCCCATCGACAGCCTCACCAAGCTCGCCCCCTATGTCGCCTGCACCCACATCCGCGATTCGATGATCTGGGAAACCGAGCACGGCGCCCGCGTCGCCTGGACCGCCATCGGCGAAGGCTGCAACGACGCCCGCGCCTTCTTTGCCAAACTCGCCGAACTCTGCCCCGGCATCGCCGTCCACGCCGAGATCATCTCCGGCTTCAACCTCGAGTTCCCCTACCTCAAACCCGAGTTCTGGGACGTCTGGCCCCAGGCCCGCGCCGCCGATTTCGCCCCCTTCACCGCCCTCGCCAAGGCCGGCAAACCCGTTCCCCCCTTCCGTCCCGCCGAGGGTCAGGACCGCCGCCAGGCCGAGCAGTCCTATCAGCAGGCCGAACTCGAACGCAGCCTCCGCTACTGCAAAGAGGTCATCGGCCTGGGCCTCAAAACCTAGCCCCACCCCCATGGAAGCCCTCGTCACCGTCGACGCCATCCTCAAACACAAGGGCCACGCCGTCTGGGCCGTCACACCCGACGCCACCGTCTTCGACGCCATCCGCGAGATGGCCGACAGGAACGTCGGCGCGCTGCTCGTGATGGAAGACAATCGCCTCGTCGGCATCGTTTCCGAGCGCGATTACACCCGCAAAGTCGCCCTCCTCGGCAAGAACTCCCGCACCACCCCCGTGCGCGAAATCCTCACCCCCGTCGTCCACCAGGCCACCCGCCAGACCACCGTCAGCGAGTGCATGGAGCTCATGAGCTCAAAACGCGTCCGCCACCTCCCCGTCATGGAGGGCGACAAGGTCGTCGGCATCGTCTCCATCGGCGACCTCGTCAACTGGATCATCCGCGCCCAGAAATCCGAAATCGACCAGCTCCAGGCCTACATCGCCGGCGGCTACCCTGCATGAACCCCCGACCATGAATCACTTTCGCGGCCGGCGGAGACTTTCCTCCTTCCTCGCCCTCGCCGCCGTCCTCGCTCTTCCCGCGGCGTTCGCGGACTGGCCCACCCTTCGCGGCAACCCCCAACGCACCGGGTTCACACCCACACCCCTCCTGCCCCCCTATCGCCTGGCTTGGGCCGCCGAATTCGCCGACGAACGCCTCGGCACCGCCCTCGAACCCATCGTCGCCCAGGGCCGCGTCTTCATCGCCACCCACCACGGCAACCTCTACGCCCTCGACGCCACCTCCGGCGAACCCCTCTGGCGCTTCGCCTCCCCAACCCCCTTCCTCCATTCCCCCACCACTGCCCCGGACGTCCTCGTCGCCGCCGATGCCACCGGCGGCCTCTTCGCCCTCGACACCGCCAACGGCCACCCGCGTTGGACCGTCCAACTCGATGCCGAGCCCGACCTCGCCTCCGCCGGCGGATGCTCCGCCTCCCCCCTCATCGCCGAACACCTCGTCTGCGTCGGCACCCGCGGCGGCTGGCTCATCGCCCGGGACTTGAACACCGGCGCTCCCCGCTGGCATCACCGCGTCGGCGCCCCCATCCGCCAGACCGCCGCCCTGGCCGGCCATCGCCTCATCGTCACCGCCGAAGATCTCGTGGTCCGCGCCTTTGATCTCCGCTCCGGCGTCCCCCTCTGGGCCTCCGCTCCCCTGCACGGCCAGACCGCCCGGGACTATTACCCGGTCATCGTCGAGACCCCCGGCCGTACCCTCGTGGTTGTCCGCACCAACCCCACCCGAAACATGGCCGACCGCATCGCCCGCGACCGGTCCCTCCTCGCCCGCCACGCCGGCGCCAACGATCGCGACTGGCGCGAACTCGAAGCCTGGACCCGCAGCGACGCCGCCCGCGGCACCCCGGAACTCTGGACCCGCGAACAAGCCGCCGTCACCGCCGCCCTCCGCGAACAACCCGAAGCCCAGACCTTCTTCATTATCGACGCCGCCACCGGTCAGAGCCTCGATCCTCCCCCCATCCTGTGGGCCGCCGGATGCCAGGGCGTCGGGACCGCTCCCACCCTCACCGCCGACGGCCGCCTCCTCGTCTTCCACCGCAGCGCTTACGGCAACTGGAACCGCGGCGTCGCTCCGCTCGTCGCCCTCGGCCTGCTCAACTTGCACCCCACCGATCTACCACCCCCAAGCCAGCACCTGAACCTGGACCTCCCGCCCGGTCCTTTCGCGCTGGAACCCCTCTTCCACGCCCACGGTCCCCAGCCCCCCTGGAACACCTTCTGGGGCACCGCCGACGAATCCCAGAACTTCGTCGTCGCCGATCGCACCGCCCTCATCGTCCACCAGGGCACCCTCAGTGCCTTCGATCTCAATTCCCACCAACTCACGCTGCTCCACGGTA
The DNA here is from genome assembly GCA_015075445.1 of Verrucomicrobiales bacterium. Lineage (GTDB taxonomy): Bacteria > Verrucomicrobiota > Verrucomicrobiia > Limisphaerales > J093 > DSVZ01. Next base: position 30,026 of record JABTUJ010000016.1, on the reverse strand, counting down.
ACCGCGACTCCTACGGCGGCTTCCCCAACCCCGCCTGGGCGCGGAACGAATGGCACGGCCCCGCCCGCGGCGGCGTCGCTGTCGACGGTCCCCGCCTCTACTGGATCACCGGCAGCCGCGTGCTCTGCCTCGAGTCCCAAACTCCTCCCGGTGAAGCCGCCTCCTCGCCGGCCCGTCCCCCTGCCTCCCCCACCGAACCCGCCCCGAAACAGCCCCGATCGATCCGCGCCGGTTCCCTCCCCGCCTCCTCTCGCCCCCACCCTCCTGCTTGCCCGGCTCGCACCCAAGCCGCCCGGACCCTCGCCGACCTCGTTACCGAATGCCTCGACCATCGCTGGGCGCCCCTTCTCGTTGAACCCGGCCTCGCCGGTCGCGAATTCTTCTTCACCCACAGCGGCGAGACCTTCGAAGCCCTCGCCTGGGCCTATCCTCACCTTGATCCCACCCTCCAGGCCCGCCTCCGGACCTGGCTCTCCCGCGAGTGGGAACAACACCCCCCTTTCAGCTCCCGCACCGTTTACCCGCTGAACGATGGCAAACGCCGCGAAGTCTTCCCGGTCGCCCCCGACCAGCTCGCCCGCCTCGGCCACGACCGCCCGCCCCATCCCTTCGGCAACCTGCCCGCCATCGTTCTCTGCGCCGAACGCGTGGGCGAACGCGAACGCGTCCTCGCGGCCTGGCCCGAGCTCCAGGCCTGCTTCGCCGACTGGCAGCAGCTCCGCTGGCGACTCGACGGCACGCGCGGCGATCTCCACGCCAATCGCTACCTCGCCGCCCTCCTCGCCTTTGCCGACCTCGCCCACGCCGCCCACGATCCCGCCCTCGCCGAAACCGCCCGGAACCTCGCCGAAACCACCACCGCCGAGCTCGTCAACTGGTGGCGCCGCGCCGCCCGCGAAGGCACCCTCACCCGCTTCCAGGACACGCGCCAGCTCGACCCCTTCATCGGCTCCGGCGACGCCCTCTCCTTCAAGATCGTCCCGCACCGCCACAAGATCGCCCTCTTCCGCGACCTCACCCCCGCCGTCGCTACCCGCCTCCAAACCGCCGCCCCCGACGCCGTGGCCACCGTCTGGACCACCTTCCGCCAGCTCTGTCCCACCTGGTGGCTCATCGGCGAGGAGCGCCAGATCCACTTCGGCGAGAACTTCGTCGACCCGCCCGACTTCGCCCTCGGCGCCTTCCGCGTCCTCCGCTGGCTCCCACCCGCCCCTGCCGCCGAATTGGCCCGGCGAGTTGACTTGCCCTGGTGCCGCGCCGACCTGTATCACGTCCTCAAATTGGCGTGGTGGCTCGAAGCGGAACCCGCCCCCGCGCCGGTCCCGAAACCGTAACGCGCGTCCTGTCACGACCCCACCCCATGGCTGACGACCCCCTCAGCACGCTCGAAATCCCCTGGTACCGCACGCCCTTCTTCGAGCGCCTGATCCTCCTGGCCCTCCCGCCCCTCGGCCTCCTGCTCGTCTGGACCGACTTCGAGCGCACCCGCGGCCGCAAGATCTTCATCAGCATCTTCACCGGCTTCTGGCTCATCCCCTACCTCGCCCTCCTCCTCTTCGCCGCCATCGGCCTCGACCTCCTCGACCTCGAATTCAAGGGCGGCGATCGTCCCTCCATCGTCCGCCACCGCAGCGGTCCGGATTACCTCGCCCTCGAGGAAGACCGACGCCTCCGCCGCGCCGAAGACTCCGCCCGCGCACCCTCCACCAACCTCGCCGCGCAGGCATCCAGCGTGTCGCCCGCCCAGCTTCCCGCCTACTGGACCGACTTCCGCGGGCCCCGTCGCGACGGTCACTACGACGAACGCCCCATCCTCACCGACTGGCCCATCGACGGTCCGCCCCGCCTCTGGCGCCAGCCCTGCGGCGGCGGCTATGCCTCCTTCGTCGTCGCCGAAGGCCTCGCCTTCACCATCGAACAGCGTCGCGACCGCGAAATCGTCGTCGCCTATGAGCTCGATACCGGCCGCGAGGTCTGGACCTCGAGCTACGAAGCCCGCTTCAGCGAGTGGATGGGCGGCGACGGCCCCCGCGCCACCCCGACCTATCACGACGGTTTCGTCTACAGCCTCGGCGCCGCCGGCGAACTCCGCTGTCTCAGCGCCTCGCTCGGCACCGTCCTCTGGCGCCGCAACCTCCTCGACGAAACCGGCGCTCAGAACCTCCCTTACGGCCTCGCCTGCTCACCCCTCATCCTCGGTCGTAGCGTCATCGTCCTCAGCGGCCAGGGCGCCAACGAACAGGCCGTCGTCGCCTATGACACCCTCACCGGCGACCGCGTTTGGGCCACCCTCAGCGACACCATGGCCTATGCCTCCCCCGCGCTCGTCGAACTCGCCGGTCGCCCCCAGCTCCTCCTCACCACCGCCCGCCGCGTCCTCGGCCTGGACCCCGACACCCGCGCCGTCCTCTGGGACTACCGCTGGGAAGTCCCCTACAACAACGCCATCGCCATGCCCGTCCTCGCCGGCACCAACCAGCTCATGATCTCCGCCGGCTACGGCGTCGGCGCGGCCCTCCTCGAAATCCGCGCCCTCGGCAACGCCTTTGAAGCCGACACCCTCTGGCGCAACCGCAACCTGAAAAACAAGTTCAACCCCTCCGTCTTCTGGCAGGGCCACTTCTACGGCCTCGACGAAGGCGTCCTTGCCTGCGTCAACGCCGACTCCGGCGCCCGCGTCTGGCGCGACGGCCGTTACCAGTACGGCCAGCTCCTCCTCGCCCAGGGCCACCTGTTCGTCCTCGCCGGTGACGGCGAACTCGCCCTCGTCGAAGCCACCCCGCGCGCCTTTAACGAGAAACACAGACTCCCGGCCCTCAAAGGCAAAACCTGGAACGTCCCCGCCCTCGCCCACGGCCGCCTCCTCCTCCGGAACGCCTCCGAAATGACCTGCTTCGACCTCCGCCCACGCCGCACCGACAACCCCGCTCCTTAGCCCGGACCACCCTCCCCGCCATCCCCACACCAGCCCATGAACCCGCCCACTTCGCCCTTCGCCCTTCGCCCTTCGTCCTTCGACTTTCGTCCTTCGACCTTCGACCTTCGCCCTTCGAACCTCCCATCCCTCCTCCTCGCCCTCGCCAGCATCTTGCTCGGCACCCCCTCTTCCCACGCCGCCGAACCCACCCCCGCCCTCGCCCTGTTCAACGGCCGCGACCTCACCGGCTGGCGCGCCCCCACCGGTGACTGGCTGGCTGTCCAGACCGTCCAACTCGATCCCGCCGACCCGAAACGGCTCACCTCCACCCCCGGCACTGGCGTCCTCCTCAACGGTCCCACCAGCCGCACCGTCAATCTCATCACCGCTGCCGAATGGGGTGATGTGGAGTTGCACGTCGAGTTCTGTCTCCCCCGCGGCTCCAATTCCGGCGTCTATCTCATGGGCCGCTACGAAGTCCAGGTCTACGACAGCTTCGGTGTCACCCAAAGCCCTTACCCCGGCATCGAATGCGGCGGCATCTACCCGCGCTGGACCGAGGCCCGCGGCGAATTCGAGGGCCATTCCCCCCGCGTCAATGCCAGCCTCCCCCCCGGTGAATGGCAGAGCTTCGACATCACCTTCACCGCGCCCCGCTTCGACGCCACCGGCCGCAAGACTGCCCCCGCGCGGTTCGTCCAGGTGCGCCACAACGGCCGCCTCATCCACGAGAACATCGCCCTCACCGGCCCCACACGCGCCGCCGTCTGGGAAGCCGAACGCGACGAAAAACCCACCGGCCCCCTCATGCTCCAGGGCGACCACGGCCCCGTCGCCTACCGCAACCTCCGCCTTCGCCCGCTCACGAGCGCGCCTTGACCCCCGCCCCCGGCCGGCTCCACGGCTTCCCCGCCCGCAACACCCGCAGGGTCTGCCCGCGCCCGTTCTCGAACGGCTCGACCCGCCCCGTCACCTCGAGCACCGGATAGCGGACCGTCGCTCGCCCGTAGCTCCGGTACGTCCGCGCAAACAGCTCCGTCTCCACCATCCCCGTCCAGTCGCAGAGCGTCAGGAATTTCATCGGCTCCCCGCCCGCCTGGTGGTGCAGCCGATCCTCGATCACCAGCCCGCACAACGTCACTTCCTGCCCTGCGAATTCTCCCAGTCGCTCGACCGGGCAATACGTCTCCCACGCCACCTCCGGATGCAGCTCGAGCGGATGGCCGCTGGCCGGAAACCCCAGCAGCTCCGTCTCCCACTGCAAACACTGCAGCCGCGAAGGTTCCTCCAGCACCCTGGGTAATCGCCCCGGCCCGCCGCTCCCCGGCGCCATCAGCCACCCCTGTCCCACCGTCGCCGCCCCTGCCCACCGCGCCTTCAACGCCTGGATCTCCCAGAATTGCTCGCACCGACTCGACCCAAACCCGTCCAGGGCTCCCGCGCGCGACAGCGCCTCGATCTCCTCCGCCCCCGGTTGCACCCGCACATAGAAATCCGCCAGCGACGCGAACTCACCCCGGTCCCGTTCGCGTTTGATCCGCTCCTTCAACCCTTCCGTCAAGCCCGCCACGTACGCCACCGGCACCCGGATCGCCGGCACTCCCCGCAGCGGGTCCCGCGTCACCCGGAACCCGGGCCCCGGCTCGTTCACCCAAGGCGGCATGAGCGGAATCCCCAGCCGCCAGCACTCGAGCACGTACACCAGCGGTCGATAGAATCCCTTGCCGTGGGTCAGCACCCCCGCCATGAACTCGGCCGGATGATTCCGCTTCAGCCACGCCGCCTGGTACGCCTCGACCCCGTACGCCGCGCTGTGCGCCTTGCAGAATGCGTACCCGTGGAATCCCGTCACCACCTCCCACACGCGCTCCGTCTCCGCCTCGTTCCGCCCCCGTTGGGCGGCACAGGCGAAGAACGCCTTCCGGATCTCGGCCACCACCGGCCACTGCTCCTTCACCAGCGCCCGTCGCAAAACGTCGGCCCGCCCGCCCGGCAAGCCGGCAAACACCTCGCAGATCTGCAGGATATGCTCCTCGTACACCACCAGCCCGAACGTGCTCCGCAACACCGGTTCCAGCGACGGATGCGCGTACTCGACCGGCCGCAGGCCTTGGTACCGACGCGTGAACTCCCGCTTCTTGTCCTCGTTCGCCGCCCCCGGCCGGATCACGCTCACAATCGCCACCAGCGTGTCGATGTCCCGCACATCGCACATCCGGCACAGCGACGTCATGGCTGGCGACTCGATATGGTGCACTGCCCGCGCGTCCCCTGCCGCGATCAAATCCCATACCGCCGCATCGCTGAACTCCTGCGACGTCGCCTCTGCCGGCACCAAGAGCGAAGCGGAAGCGCCAAGGTCAAAGCTCAAAGCCTCAAGGGAAGCCCCAGGCGCCAATCCCAAAGCCCCTGCCCGCTCCTCCCCTTGGTCCTTTGGTGCTTCCCTTGAACTTTGATCCTTGAACCTGGAGCTTCCCTCCGTTGGTGCTTCCCTTGAACTTTGATCCTTGAACTTGGACCTTCCCTTCTCTGCGCTCCCACGGGCCGCCAACGCCTGCCACGTATCGCGCATCACCGCCAAGCCGCCCTGCGCCAGGATATCCATCTTCACCAAGCCAATCGCTTCGACCGCGTCCATGTCGAAATCCGTCGCCGGCCAGCCTTTGCCGGAAACGAACGTGGGCGTGAGCTCGTACAGCGGCTGACTCGACAACACCACGCCGCACGGATGCATCTTGGCGTAGCGCGGCCGGCCCTCGAGCCATTCCGCGATCGCCAGCGCGGTCCGAAACGGCTCCTCCTCCACCGGCAACTCGCTCGTCTCCGGCCGCGCCCGCAGCAACGCCGCCAACCGCCCTTCGTCCTTCGAACTTCCCCCTTCGTCCTTCGTCCTTCGTCCTTCGTCCTTCGAACTTCCCCCTCCGTCCCAGCCTCCCAACCCGCCGCTGCTCCACGGAAAATGCTCGGTGAACCGCCGCACCTCGCGTTCCGCCACGCCCAGCACCTTTGCCACCTCGGCAAACGCGCTCCGCGCCCGAAACGTCGAAAACCCGCCCACCACCGCGCAATGCTCCGGCCCGTACTTCGCAAACAACAGGTCCACCACGTCGTCCTTCCGGTCGTGCGGAAAATCAATGTCGATGTCCGGCAGCTTGTTCAGCGCCATCCGTTCCTGGTTCAGAAACCGCCGGAAATACAGCTCGAACCGGATCGGACACACGTCCGAGATGCCCAGGCAATAGCACACCAGCGAATCCGCGGCTGAACCCCGCGTGATCCACTCGATCCCCCGCACCCAACACTCCCCCAGCAGATCCCACACGATCAGGAAATACTCCTCATACCCCACCGCTGCGATGATCCCCAGCTCTACTTCGATTTGTTCCCGCACCGCCGCTTGCCGGGACGCCGGGTAGCGCCGCACCGCCCCCGCCAACACCAACCGGCGCAGGAACTCGTGTGCCGTCGACCCGTCCGGTGGCACGAACGCCGGGAACTGCGGCGGCCCCACCTGGACCTCGAACTGACAGCGCTCCGCCACCTCGACCGTGTGCGCCAGCAGGTCCTCCCGCCCCGCAAACAGCCGGGCCACCTCCGCCGCCGTCCGGAAATGAAAGTGCCCCGGCCCGAGCTTTTCCGGATGTGCCTGCCGCAACAGCGTCCGCGTCCGGATCGACTGCAACACCTCCAACCGCCCGCGCTCCCCCGGCACAGCATAGTGCACCGGCAACACGGGAACCGCTGGCAAACCCGTCGCGCGATCGTGCCGCCGCAACTCGCCGCGGGTCCGGATCGCCTGATAAAAGCGGCCCGGGAAGTACTGCGCCAACCTCGGGTCCGCCGCCACTGCAACCAACCCCGTCGTGTCCGGCACCTCCCCGGCTCCGCCCAGAAACCGCCCGAAGTCAGGCAGTCCTCCCTCCTCCCTGCCCGCCGAATCGCCCGCTTCATCCCCGTCCTCCACGTCCGCTGTGGAGCGGTCGTCTCGCCGGCTCTCCGTTGTGGTGCAGGCATCTTGTCTGCTCTGGGCTGTGGTGCAGGCATCCTGCCTGCTCCCCTCGTCTACAGCGCCGCTGAACCTGCGTGCCGATTCCCCGGAACTCCCACCCTCCTCGCCCCCGCCCGCCCCGACCCGACGCACCACCGTCGCCCCTCGCGCCGTGGAGAGCCACCGGCACAGCGTGGTGTAACCGGCCTGACTTTCGACGTACAACCACAGCGGCTGTTCGCCAACGCGCACCTCGATCCCATGCACGGGCTTCACCCCGGCTGCCCGCGCCGCCAGCGAAAATTCGACCGCCCCGTGCAGATTGCCCCGGTCACACAACCCCACGGCCGGAAACCCCGCCGCCTGCGCCAATCGCACCACCTCCGTCACCGCGAGCGTCGAGTCCAGAAACGAATAGTGGCTGCGGACCGTCAGTGGAATGAAAGACCTTCCCTCGCGCGCCCCATGGGCCGGAAGCGGCCGGGCGGGTTCCGGATCAGACGTTGGAAGCTGAGCTTTGGCAGTCCCGTGCATGTCGCGCGGTCAGCCCGCGCCGGTCCCAGCCTAAGCCCGCGCCCCGCGACTGCAACCGCCGCGCCGCCCACCCGGAACCGACTCCTCATGAACCGCCCGGTGAGGGCACCGGGCCTACAACCTGTAGGCCGGGTCCCCCGACCCGGCGGGGAGAGTGCATGGCCCCTGCGCAGGTCCGGCAGGAACAGGACGCTTCCCCAATGCTGTTCAACCCGGCGGACGGGCTGAACAAGCGCAATTCACCGACAACAAATAGCAAGCCACCGGGGCGCATCATCCCGGCGATACGGCGTTTCACCGGCGATGAAGACACATCGCACCGACTTCTCTTCTGCTCGCAGCCCGCGGTGCCCGACCTCAGGCTTCACGCTGATCGAACTGCTCGTGGTCATCGCGATCATCAGCATCCTGGCCAGGATGTTGCCAAACCTTGGACCGCGCCAAGGCCACCGCCAATCCATCGCCAGCTGAGCAACCTGCGGCAACAGCCATCGGTCTGCAGCTCTACGTCGGTAGCCATGCCGACCGGTACCCCAGTTCGTCGCTGGCCTCGGGAAACCACCGCCCTGGGCAAGCCCGCGCACGCAATGGGCGGTTAACCTATCCTACAGCCAGAACAGGGCCGTCTATCTGAGCGAACCTCACCGGGACGAGCGGCCGCGCGCGAGCAAAAGCGCGCACACGGTGGCCGACGGTCGGTTGAGACGGCTGAACCGCGTTCAGCTGCGGCTACAACTGGTACCTCCCGGGAACAACCCTTGGCCAGCAGCGTGGCCCCGTTCCACGCCCACAGTTCGAGCCTGCAGACGCGCAGACCCTCTCCATCAGGGACACCAAGGGGCACGCCTCAACAGCCCCTGCCAGCCAGCTATGGCCATGACGGTTCGGCGTCTGCGTCCTCGACCCCTCGGATCTGTGATGCTCCGGTTCGCCAGGACGGCCGGCGCAGCAACGCCAGGCCAGCGACGGCAACGCCTATTACGAAGCGGTTCGATGAAGCTCCGACGATACCGCTCACGCCGCAGCGCGCAACAATGGTAGGTCAGCCTCGTCGCGGTGGACGGGCACCGGAGTCGTTGAAGGTCAGGGGGCCAGCGGACGGCCGCACCCAGCTCGGCAGCTCGGCCAGCCGCACAACGCAACGTGGAACAGCGTGTTTGACCCGGCGCAGCGCTGACGCGCCTGCCAGGCGGTCCGGACCTCGCGCGCGGTGTTTCTGCCATTCTCGACGGGGCGGGTTGGTAAGGGTGCCCGCCACGCCGTCGATGAAAGATAACCCTCCTGATTCAGCGTCCGGACGCGGTCTGCTCCAGGCCGTTCACGGCCGGCGTTGACGCTGCTCGATTCGACCTGCCTGATCGTCGGCATCATCATCAGCGTAAGCATTTGTCAGATGGCGCAGGCGGCCATCGCGGGGCAGGCAGTGCGGAAGGTGTGCTACCAGGGATCTGGTTTGCTGGGCGGGCTGTTGTCGCTGTGCGGTGCGCTGAGCTACGCCAGACTGTGCATGCCCCAGGAAGGGGGCGACATATGCTACCTGAACCGCGCGCGTGCGGGCCGTGGGCGGTTTCTGTTTAACTGAGCGCAGCAGCTTGCCATTTGTGCGGCGGAGCGACATCGGTGATGGCGTTCGCCTTTGGAGCTACGCGCGGGCGGTTTGGGACCCCTTTGCCGGCGTCGTTTCCGTATGGTCAGCAGGCGCTTTTGCCGTGAGGCCGCGCTGCCTGACGTGGATCAACGTCCTCGGCGTGCGCGAAAACGAAGTGGACCGCAGAACCTGTTGACAGAATTAGCGAAGGCGTTGGGATTGCTGTTCATCGTGGGCACGGCGTGTGTGTCGCCCCGCCGGCCGGCATAATTATGGCGCCACCGGGTAACGCCGCCCTTCAGCCTGACCTTGATCTTCGTGCTCTTCACCTACGGCGGCTGGAACAAGAATGGCCTGCGGCGTGGCGGCGGGATGGCTCGCCGCAACATCGGTAGGGCCCTCTGCCTGGGCATGGCTGCGGTGACGGGCTTTACCTGCTCGTGAACGCCATATTCCTGTGGGTGTTGGGCTACGGCTGACCGCCGCACAGACGCGGTGGCGGCGGGAACAGTGAAAGGTCCTCCCAAGCCTCGGCGGCCCCTGATCGCGGCGCTGGTGTGCATCGGCGCTGGGCGCGGTGAACGGCCTGGTGTTGCCGGCGCGGATCTCGTACACTGATGGGCGCCGATCGCGAGGATTTATTCCGTGCGTTGGACCGGTGGCATCCGGCGAGGAACACCGCGGCAGCGTGGCCCAGGCCATTGCCATCGTCCTGATCCTGGTCCTGGGCTCGTTTGTGGACGGTCACCAGCCGTGACCGTCATTTACACCTTCTATCTCGCGTCCACCTGGCGGTGATCGTGCTGCGCCAGGCGGAGGTCGAACGACCGTATCGTGTTCAGCTGTCCGCTACCCCACTGCTCTTTGCAGCGGTATGCCTGTTCTGATCCAGAGTGCTGTCCGCTAGGCGAATTGGCCGCCGTGGCATTGCCTGCTGCTGCTCGCGGGCGTGCCTGTGGCGGAAGAGCCGCTCAGGGAACCGCCACGCGGGATTCGTCAAGTCTTGCCCTACTTTCAGGGGCGCCTTACACCAAACCCATTGGCCCCATGAGAACGCCTCCTGGAAGTCGCCCGGATCTGCCGATGCGGTTGTTTCGGACCCGGCGGGCAAGAGACGCCCAGGAGCTGATCGGCTCCGCCTGCGGTTGGGGCCGGACAATGGAAGAACCGTCACCATAGCACTCGCCCCGCGACACGCAGCATCATCCGCAGAACACCAGCCGACCCGCCATGTTCTGCCGCCTTCCATCGCTGCTGTTGCTGTGCCGTCATGGCAGGCTCGCGCGACAGACACTCCGTTGCCCTAGCGCTGGTCGAACCCCTGCCCCGTAGGAACAACGTTTACGACCAGGCGCTTTCGGAACAGGACCTGGCGGGTCACGGACCGCGGCAGGTGTACGCGGCGGCAGCCGCTTTCCAGTGGAACCTGGTCGGCAGCGGTACCACAAACGCGCGGCATCGCCTTCGCCGATCCGCAGGTGATCCTCTGCGGCGCCGGGGAACGATTCTGCGCGGTTCTGGCGGACGGTTTCGTCGGAACCTCTGTCGCCGCACGACCGACTGGCTCGAGGCTGTGGCCGTTTCCCCGAGCGTCGCCGTGGCCAGTAGGGGATTAACGCCGCGATCTACCGCTCGCCCGCGGGCAGCACAACAACGCGTCACCGGCTGTCTTTCACTAACTGGCGCTGCGCGGAGTGGCTTTCGGCGACAGCACCTTCGTCGCCGTCGGTGAGAATGAACACATCGCCACCAGCACCGATGGACGATCTGGAGTACGCTCCAGCGAACGACTTCAATCTGAATCGGGTATTCTTCGTCGGTGGCACCTTCGTCGTCGTCGGCGATGCCGGCATGCTGTTGACGAGCGTTAACTCGGGGACCAACTGGCGGCGGACGACCACGGGCTTACGGAAGTCTCTATAGCTTCGGCGGGCACACCACCGGGTGGCTCGCGTCAGCGGCAGTTGGCGGCGGGCATTAACACCCTGCTGCTCGCTCCGCCCCAGCGGCCCTGGCGCGACCAGCTCAGGACGGACGGCCCCACTCCCGGCGCCACCTGGTCCTACTGCGCCACCCATGGGACGGCGACACCTTCCTCGTTTCCGGGCGGACAGATATGCTCGTCGAGGGCCGCGGACTTCGGTTCCAACGACCAGCTGCTCTGGTTTGAGACGCTCGATTACGCGCGCAGTGACTGGCTCTGGGAGGTCAAAGCCCTGCCTGACCAATACCTCGCCGTCGGCGACCGCGGCACAGTACTGAGCAGCGCCAGCTGGCATCGCCCAGTACCCGCGAAGGGGTGCCAGCGAACTGGAAAGCGCCCTCCTCCTCGTGGGCGGAAGCACCAACGATGAAAGTGGTCGCCAGCGGCGATGGACGGCTGATGTGGAGTGCCAGCGAAGGCGGTAACGTTGTCGAGACCAATACGTTGGTCGATTTCTCCGACTGCCTCTGGCAGACCAATGTCGTAGTTCAGACCAGCCGGGACCTGCTCGGCATGGTGTGGAAAATAGGTGAAACCGCGCCCCACCAACGCCCTGCAGGGCGTGTGCGAGCGCAGCCTGATCGTCGTCGTCGGTGATCAGGAACCGGTACTCACAAGTACAAATGGTACTAGTGGAACCGATACCTCGTTCGGAAGCGCCCAACTTCAGTTCCGTCGCGCCGTGTGGTCAGGAGGATTCATCGCCACCGGCGACCGCGGCTCATCCACGTAACGAACGCCATCACCTGCTTTGAACTTCCACGGCGCCGAACTGGGTCTATCGCGTGCGCCCAACACTCGAGGGATTGCTGGCGGTGGGTCCAGAACGGATTGGTCCTGATCAGTCAGATGGGCTCGAATGGACCCACGGGCCGAGCGGAACCACCGCCTGGCTGACCGACGCGGCGCAGGTTGGCGACCGCTACTACGTCTCCGGGCCAAGGAACCCTGCTGACCAGCACGAACGGCGTCAGTGGCGACCGCTCGGTCCGAACCGCCAAGTCGTTCTACAGATGGCAACGCGCCGAGGGACAACTGCTCACCGTCGGCGTTGAAGGCTTGATCATGCAGGCGTTACCCGACGCCTGCTGGAATGATGTTGAAATCATTGATACAAACACTTTGAATGCGACGCAGCACGTGTCACGACACCACTGCGCTTCGCCCGGCCGTGTCGAGCAGAAATTCGCCCTGGGATGCTCGGCCGATCTCGCGCAGTGGAAACGTAATAATCCAGTTTCACCTTTGACGAAGAGGGGTTCAGTTACTGAAATTCGCACCAACTCGTCCAGCAGTCCGTCTGAGTTCTTCCGGACCGTGCCCAAGGGCCGGATTCGCCAACTAAGCTTCTCCCACCAGCACGATGTCGGGCTCCGACGACCCCAAGCATCCATTCCGCAAAGGCGGCGATCCCCTCTCTCGTCCCTATGTTCGTAGCCGGCGGAGGTCAGGGAGGAGGTTTCTCCGCCGATTACGAACATAGAAGATTCTAAATCCTGGCAGGCTCATACCGAAGATGTTAGATCGTCCGAAGGCAACCCTCGAAGGCTAGGCGCCGACGTCAAGGAGGCACGATCGTTTGCTGAGAACGAGAGGAAGTTCATACTCCTGACGTCAGCGCCTACTGCGGAACGAGGACCCCACGTCGCTCCCGTGAAGATCCCGAGCACGCCGCATCGCTGGAACCTGCGTCCACGGGAAGCCATCACCATCCAAAGGCGCCTGGCCGCGCAAGTGCGCGAGTCAGCGCCGCAGTCCGAACTGAGATACGTAGCCGGCTTGGATGTGGCGTTCGCGCCCGGCGGCAATCGTTGTGTGGCGGCAGTTGTCCTGTGGGACCTCCAGGAACGCAGCGTCGTCGAGGAGCGGCTTGCCTGGCGGAAGACGCTGTTCCCATACGTGCCCGGACTTCTTTCCTTCCGCGAAGCACCGGTATTGCTGGCGGCACTGCGAAAGCTCCGCGGGCGACCCGATGTGTTGTTGTGTGACGGTCAGGGCCGGGCCCATCCAAGGCGGTTCGGCATAGCCTGTCACCTCGGGATCATCTGCGACCTCCCCAGTGTCGGGTGCGCCAAGAGTCGGTTGATCGGCGAGCACCAGGAACCGGGGCCGGAACGTGGTTCGAGCCAACCCCTGGTGCATGAGGGCGAGCTGGTGGGTTACGCACTCCGGACGCGTCGTGGTTGCCGGCCCGTTTACGTGAGCGTCGGGCATCGTCTCTCCCTCGGGATGGCTTGTGAACTGGTACTCGAGTGCGGCGACGGTTACCGCCTGCCGGAACCGACCCGGTTGGCGGACGGTCTGGTGGGGCGGGAACGTTCGAGCGCCCAGGCTTGAGGACTTGGCTTCTCTCGCACAACCCGTGGTCTCCCCGTCGCTCGCACCACCACTCAGGCGGGTACGCGGCCGCGGCGGATCCAAACCATCACGAGGCTGAGGTCAGCGGGTGAAATCCCGGAAATGCGCCCGGCCTGACCCAATGTTCGGGGACGAATCTTGTTGAGCTTCTGACGCGACTCCGTCCGGAGGCCGGGAATGCGGTCGAAATCCAGCCAATCGGGAATCTCGCGGGTTTCCATCTCGAGGAACCGGCTCACTTCAACTTCCTGACGTTCGACGTAGCCCGCGTACTTGAGGATCGCTTCCACCTGCTGAGTCACCTCGATGGGCAAGCGCTCGCATCGCCCGGGAAGGGTCGCGTATGTCACCTCGGGTCTTTTCAGCAACTTGGCGAGCGTCTGGCCGTCGTGACGGGTGGTTTCGAGCCGGGCCAACTCTTGGGCAACGGCGTGCTGACGCTGGAGGAATTGACCGTAACGTGGACGAGAGAGCAACCCCACCTCATGGCCGATGGGCGCCAGCCGATGATCGGCGTTGTCCTGACGCAGCAACAGCCGGTATTCGGCCCGACTCGTGAACATGCGATAGGGTTCCGTCGTGCCCTTGGTGACCAGGTCATCCACCAACACGCCGAGGTAGGCTTGGTCGCGACGCAGCGTGATGGGGGGCCGGTCCTGCACCCGGCGGGCGGCATTGATCCCGGCGAGAATGCCCTGGGCACCGGCCTCTTCATAGCCGGAGGTGCCATTGATCTGACCGGCCAGAAACAGGTTCCGGCAGACCTTGGTTTCCAGGGTCAGTTCGAGCTGGGTGGGCAGCACAAAATCGTATTCCACGGCGTAGCCAGCCCGGGCGATCTCGGCGCGCTCACAACCGACAATGGTCCGGACCAAATCCACCTGGAGGTCGAACGGCAGGCTCGTCGCGAAGCCGTTCACGTAGATTTCGTCGGTATCCGTTCCTTCGGGCTCGAGGAAGATCTGATGTCGCTCCTTGTCTGCGAAGCGGACGACCTTGTCCTCGATCGAGGGACAATAGCGGGGACCCACCCCCGTGATCTCTCCGGAGTACAACGGAGAACGATGCAGGTTAGCACGGATGAGTTCGGCGGTCCGAGGCGTGGTGAACGTGACGTAACAGGGAAGCTGTGCCCCGACGCGGGCCAGGACAGAACCTCGGGGATACGAATCGCAAGAGTGGTGTAGCTGGTCCCGACCCTCGTTTTGTTCCACGTGGAACAAATCCGACTTCCAGTGCGTGAAGAAGGGCACCGGTTCGTCGCCGTGCTGGACTTCCGTACGTTCCAAATCCAGATCTTTCCGGAGCAACCTCGGCGGCGTCCCGGTCTTGAGCCGACCCAACTCCAAACCCAAATCCCGCAACGACCCGCTCAGGCCAGTGGCCGCGGCGTCACCCGATCGCCCCCAGGCAGCTTGGCCTGGCCGAAGTGCATGAGCGCCTGCAAGAACGTGCCCGTGGTGATGACCACCACCCGACCGTTGAACTGCGTCCCAAGACTGGTTTCCACGCCGCAACACACCCCTCCCTCGGTGATGATTCGGATCGTCTGCGCCTGCTTGCAGTCGAGATTCACCTGCTGCTCGCACACGCGCTTGAGTCGGAACTGATACGCCTTCTTGTCGCACTGGGCCCGTGGAGCCCACACGGCCGGCCCCTTCTTCGTGTTCAACATCCGAAACTGAAGCCCCGTGAAGTCCGTGTTGATCCCCATCTCCCCGCCCAACGCATCGATCTCGCGCGCGAGGTGTCCCTTGGCCAGTCCGCCAATGGCCGGGTTGCACGACATCTGCCCGATGGTGTCGAGGTTCATCGTCAGCAGCAGGGTCTGACAACCCATGCGCGCCGCGGCTAGCGCGGCCTCGACCCCAGCATGCCCCGCACCCACGACGATCACATCGTATGATTTCGGATACACGAACATCTTGCCGAAGCATAGGCAACGATCTCACCCTCGCCAAGCGGCTCGATGCCAAGTAGACATCCTAACCGTATAATGCGCTTTCTCTTCACTTACTCAACCTCCTCGCGGACACCTGTGTCTCGTCGGTGCCCCGTAACCTCAGCGCTCATTCATCTCCTCACGCGCAAAAGGCCGCCCACCCACCCGAACCTTGCCACACGCGTTCTGCATGAACCCACGGTAAGCCTGGCGCTGGTCACGACCAGCAGCCAGCAACTCCAGCCAATCGCAGAACATCTGATTGAGCGTTGTATGCCGTTCCCGGGCCAGCGACCGGGCCCGCTCGATCAGCTTTTCATCAGCACTGAGCGTGATGTTTATCACCCACACGATGCTCGTGCCCACGACGACAGCGTCAAGGCCGGAGGCTTCCAAAACTTAACCGCGCAAGCCTCGCCACAAGAGGAGTGGACGTCCGGGCCACACCGGCTATCTTGCCCGCACTTATGCCACGCCCAAGCCGCCTCCCGGCCCCGCCGTCCGCCGTCCCGCGCCGCAGCTTCCTCGCCACCACCGCCAGTCTCGTCACCCTCCCGTGGCTGATCCCAACCCGCGCCTTCGGCGCCCATCAACGACTCGCCGTCGGCCACATCGGCGTCGGTGGCATGGGCGGCGCTCACCTCGCGAACATGAAACGCTTCCGCGAGGAAGGCGAGGTCGACATCGCCGCGGTCTGCGACGTGGACGAAACCCGCCTCCTCAAAGCCGCCCAGGAGGCGGGGCCCGGCGTCACGCCGTATCGCGACTACCGTTACCTCCTCGAGCGGAAGGACATCGATGCCGTGGTCATCGCGACACCCGACCACTGGCACCCGATCCAGTGCGTCCACGCCTGTGAGAGCGCCAAACACGTGTTCGTCGAGAAGCCCGCCTCCGTCACCCTGACCGACGGTCGCGCCATGGTGACCGCCGCGCGGCGCCACCGGCGCGTCGTGCAGGTGGGTTCTCAGGGCCGTTCCGCGCGCCCCGCCCACGCCGCCTGCACCTACATTCGGAACGGGATGCTGGGCAAAGTCCACACCGTCACCTGCTGGCACAGCCTCAACCCGGTCGGTGGCACCGCGCCTGACACCGACCCGCCGCCCGGCCTCGACTGGGACCTCTGGCTGGGACCATTGCCCTGGCGCCCCTACAACCCCGGCTATGCCCCCGGCACGTTCCGCTGGCTCCTTGAGTCCGGAGGCGGCGTGATCCGCGACCGCGGGGCCCACGTGTTCAGCGTCATCCGCTGGTGCCTCGAGGCCGACGAGCAACAACCGGTGACCGTCGAAGCCACCGGCACTCCGCCGCCCCGCGGCCTGTGGGATTGCCCGCCGCTTATGAAGGTCGTCTACACCTTCCGTAACCCCGACTGGACCCTCATCTGGGAACAGCCGGGCGACAAGCGCGGCCGCGAAGACTTCGGCATCGTCTTCCACGGCGACAAGGACTTCCTCATCGTCAGCCGCGACGGCACCCAGGTGGATCCCATGAAGAAGGCCCATGAGTTCGAGATCCCGACGGGCGGCGTGCACGTGCCCCAGATCACCCGCTTCCCGGACTACAACATGAACCACAAGGTGGACTGGTTCGAAGCCATCCGTACCGGCCGCACCCCCATCATGGACATCGAACCCGCCCACCGCGCCGGCACCCTCTGCATCCTGGGCAACCTCTCCTATCAGCTCGGCCGCCCGCTCCACTGGGATGGCGCTGCCGAACGCGTGGTCGGCGACGAACTGGCCAATCGCCTCTTAAGCGGGCCCCATCGTTATCCTTACTGCCTCTGAACGACATGGAACCTCCGGCGCCTGCCCCAGGCACGCCGCGCATCCACTGCGGTGTCGGGCTCGAATGCGATCGGGCCGCGGCCGGACCATTCGAAGCCGCCATCGACCGCGCCGCCGAGGCCGGCTTCCGGTACGTCGAGCCCTTCCTGTACACACCGGTACAGCTCGAGCTGAACAGCCATCAGCGCGTCCACACCAGCAGCCCCTATCACCATCTCAACCCCGACGCCGCAGATCCGGCCGCGGTCCGCGCCGCCCTGAGCCGGGCGGGACTGCGCTTCTCCGCCGCCGATGCGCATGGTTCCCTGCTCCTGCCCCAAATCGCCGTGCTCCAGCTCACCCGCGCCATCGACTTCGCCGCGGCCATCGACTGCCCCATCGTCATGTCCGATGAAGGGCCGGTCGCCTCCGAATGGATGCCGCTCGACCGCGCCTTCGACGTGCTCTGCTTCACGCTCGAGCCGGTCATCGCCCATGCCCAGGCCCGCGGCGTGCGCTTCGCCCTCGAGTTGCACAATGCGTTGACCGCCCAACCCAAGTACCTCGTCCGCCTCCTCGAACGTTTCGGGCCGGCCGAGCTCGGCATCAACTTTGACACCGGCAACTCCTTCCTCGCCGGCAACGATCCCGTGGCCCTGCTCCGCGAACTGGTCGACCGGGTCATCCACGTCCACCTCAAGGACATCCCCGCCAGTCAGCTTCCCCTGCGCGGCAAAGTCACCGGCACGCGCGTCGGCGTCGCGGCGGGCGACGGCGTGGTGGACGTGGTCGGGGTGGTCCAGGCCCTCGTGCGCGCCGGCTACGCAGGCGTGTTGTCTGTGGAATGCGACACCTGGGAACAGGCCGCTCGCAGCCGCGTCTTCCTGGAGAACGCCCTCACCGCTGCGTCAGCGCAGCTTCAACACCCCGTTCCTGTATGAAACCCGACCTCGCTCCCCACACCCAGCCCCCACGCGCTCGTCCCGCGCCCCGGCCCTCGCGCAGCGTCTGATGAGGGTAGGAGGAGCGGATTGAACACTCCCCCTCCCTCCCAAACCGGACAGGCGGATCTCCATCCGGCTTTCCAGTCCGTGGCTGCCGATGGAGGTGGCCAGGCGTGGAGGTCAAGGCGTCAGAATGACTCCAGCCAGCCGCGCAGGCTTGCGCCCCGCTCATCCCGCTCGCGCAGGACGGTCCACTGTCGGGTGGGGATCCGATGCCAAGCCCGGTGTTCCGGCGCATCCGAGCGAACAGCCTTGCGGCACTACCGGACCCGTGGGATGGCACTCGTTGCTCGCAACACCACGTTCCACCCCCTTCGCTCACGATCATTACCGCTTCCGCGCTACTAGAGCTCTGACCCCGACCGGTTCCATTCTCGCCACCGGCCGTGGTTCCTGATTCACGTCACCAGAACTTCCCACCATTCTGTCTCCAACCATCGACGGCCCTCGATCAGACGCGCTCCACTCCTCAACGCTGACCGCTCTATTTCGTTCGGGCTTCGCCCGCACTCGCCGGCTCGCCAGAACTGCCGACCGAATCGAGTTCACACTGCCCGCCCTTACGGACAGACGTTGTTACGGACTGCCGTTCACTTCAGTTGCTCCACCCGGGTTCTCGCCCGATGCAGTTGCTATCAGTTACTGGCCTACAGTGTCGGCCAGGTCAGGGACTTGCCCCTGCTGTTCCAGTGCGCTCTCAGGCGCACGAGTGCGGCAGCCAGCGCCGCTTTGCGTTGCGGTCGAGACGAAAGCGGCGCTGGAGCCGCCGCACCAAACGCCGCGTCACTTGTCAGACAGGCCGCGGCTGAACCTGCTGGTTCTCCTGAGCCCTGGAACTTCCCTGGAGCCTTGCACCCTGGAGCCTGCACCTGGAGCCTTGCACCCTGGAACTTCCCTTGAACTTTGAACTTTGAACTTTGAACTTTGAACTTCCAATTGAACTTCTTCATCCTGCTTGCCTGGGCGGGCTTGCCCGCGATCACGGCGGCTGCCGAACCAGCTCCCGTCCCGTTGCGGCTCCACTCGCGCCATCTCCAGACCGGGGCTGCGCAGTGGCAAGACCTGCAGCTCGATCCCCGCCGGACGGCCGTCGTGGTGATCGACATGTGGGACCGGCATTGGTGCAAGACATACACGGCCCGCGTGGCCGGCCTGGTGCCGCGCATGAATGCCACCGTGGCCGCCGCCCGCAAGCTGGGCCTGCCCATCGTCTGGGCCCCCTCGGACGTGGTCGAGTTCTACCGCGATTACCCGCAGCGGCAGGCCATGACAGCGATTCCCAGTCATCCTGAACCGGTGCGCATCCCCTTCAACCCGCCGCAGGTTCCCCAGGGCGACTACTGCGAGTGCGGTCCCGACCATCCCTGTCCCAAGGGCAAAGTCTGGTCACGCCAGCAGGCCGGGCTGCAGATCGCTGCCGAAGACCTGATCGCTGACTGTAATCAGGGTCGTGAGCTGCTGAACTATTGTCAGGAACGTGGGATCGACACGCTGATCTACCTCGGCGTCGCCAGCAACATGTGTGTCTGTTACCGGAGCATGGGCATGATCTCGATGCGCGGGTACGGCTTGAAGACAATCTTTGTCAGCGATCTGGTCGAGGCGATCATGGCCAACGGCTTCGACCCGGCGCGGCAGGTCGCGGACGCGAACTTCACTCCCGCCAAAGGCTCGGCAATCGTGCAACGGTTTCTCGAACAACACGTCGCCCCGTCCATCGAAAGCCGACAGCTCCTCGCCGCCGCCGACCTGCTGCCATCGGGCCGCGACCGCCGCCCGCTGATCGTGTTCGTGATCGGCGACGACGAGTACGAGACGGCCCGGACGCTGCCCGCCTTCGCCCGGGGCCATCTCGAGCGCGAGTTCCGGTGTGTCTTCCTCGAGGCCGCCCCGAATCGACAAGGCGACCTTCCCGGTTCTGACACCCTTGCCGATGCGGACCTCGTCGTGCTGAGCCTGCGCCGGCAATTCTTCACCGTGCCAGTGATGGATCGGCTCGAACGTTACCTTCGCGACGGCAAACCGCTCGTGGCGCTACGGGTCAGCGTGGCCGCGTTCGCCCAAGGTTCCAGCATCCAACGGACCGGCGACGGCCGTGTCGTGTGGCAGGACTTCGATCAAGAGGTGCTCGGGTGCCGCTACACCGGTTACGACTCCGCCGCCCGCGAGACAGGGAGCGAGATCCGGGCAGTCGCTGAAGCCACCGATCACCCGGTGCTCCGCGGCCTTGGCGGAGCGCGCTTTCACAGCCCCGCCTGGATCTACCGCGTCCGCCCGCTCGCCGAAGACACGACCGTTCTGCTCGAAGGACGGTGGAGCGAGGCGCAACCCAGCGAACCCGTGGCCTGGACGCGCACGCGCGAACGCGGTCGGTTGTTCTACACCTGTCTCGGTCACCCCGGTGATTTCGAGCTCGCACCCTTCCAAACCCTGTTCGAGAACGGCATTCGCTGGGCGCTTGGCCAGGCGTCTCCCGGCGACCCCGCCGCGACGCCTCCGCGTTGAACTGCCCCTGACATGAACCAACGCTTGACGAAGGCGCAGTGGATGGTGCTCGTGGCCGCCTTCCTGGGCTGGCTGTTCGACGGGTTCGAGATCGGCCTCTTCCCCGTGGTGGCGCGGCCGGCGTTGGCGAGTCTGATTCCCGGGGCCACCGACGCCATCATCGGACCCTGGATGGCGCATGTCACCGCAGCGTTTCTGCTGGGCGCCGCGTCGGGGGGCGTGCTGTTTGGCTGGCTGGGCGACCGGATCGGCCGGGTGCGCGCCTTGAGCCTGAGCATACTCACCTACTCTCTGTTCACAGGTTTGGGCGCCCTGGCCCAAGTTCCCTGGCATCTGAGCGTCCTGCGGTTTGTGGCGGCGCTCGGGATGGGTGGCGAATGGGCGCTCGGCGTGGCGCTGGTGATGGAGTGTTGGCCGGAGCGGTTCCGACCGCTGCTGGCGGGTGCGATTGGCGCTGCGGCCAACATCGGGTTTCTGCTCACCGGCCTGCTGGCGCGGGTGTGGCCGGTGACGACGGATTCGTGGCGCTGGATGTTCCTCGTGGGAGCGGTGCCGGCCTTGCTGGTCTTCTTCATCCGCCTGTTCGTGCCCGAGTCACCGCGCTGGCGGGAATCGGTGCGGGCGGGCCAGGCGCATCCGCTGCGGGAAGTGTTCTCGCCTGCGGTGCGAGGACGCACGCTGGTGGCCATCCTGCTGGCCTCCGTGGCGCTCATCGGCACGTGGGGATCGGTGCAGTGGTTGCCGCTCTGGGCCGATCAACTCGTCGGCGGTCGCGACCCCGCAGCCAAGGCGCTGACGATGATGACCCTGGGCTTCGGGGCGATTGTGGGATGTCTGATTGCACCGCTGCTCGGTGCGCGGATGGGGCGGCGGCCGAGCTTCTTTCTGCTGTGTCTGGTTTCGCTGGTGGCGACGGCCGTCATCTTCCGGGGGGTGGGGGAATACGGGACCGCGTTCCTGGTCATGGCGTTTTTCGTGGGGGCGACCAGTGCATCGTTCTACGGTTGGTTTCCGTTGTACTTCCCGGAGCTGTTCCCCACGCGGATGCGCGCGACGGGGCAGGGGTTGGCGTACAACTTCGGCCGGATCTTTGCGGCGGGCGGGGCGTTGATCCAGGGCCAGCTTGTGGCTTCCCTGGGCGGCAGCTATGCCCGGGCGGGCGCGATCGTGACGCTGGTCTATCTGGTGGGCCTGGCCGCCATCTGGCTCGCACCGGAAACCAAAGACAAACCGCTGCCCTGAGCGCCCGCCTCGGCCGCCGGGCACCTCAACCGCTTGCCCGAGATTCCCGGGAAATGACGTTCACGCTCCGCGGTTGAGCGGTACCCTACGCTCGTGGTCGGGACCGGTGGACGCTGTCCGGGAACCACCTTGGTACCCTGCGGCATCACCTGCGCCGACTCGACTTCAAGCGCCTTGCTATGAATCGTTTGACGAGCGCAGAAGGCGACGGATGAGTTTCGGGTTGCATGTGACATTACATCGAACACATTACACGCATGGCACGCGGCGACTCAGGGCGTATCGTCATCGAGGTCGAGCCGGAGATGAAGCGCCGACTCTACTCGGCTTTGGCGCTCTCCGGCAGCACCCTCAAGGACTGGTTCCTCGAGAAGGCTGCCGAGTTCTGTGCCGATGCGGGACAGTTGCCGCTGTTCCCGCGGTCCGAGCTGCCGCCGCGTTCCCAAGCGGCAAGGGTACGTCGGTTCCCGAACTGGCACCCGAGCTCCGTCGGCGGACTCTGAAGCCGTGAGGACCGATCTCCGACGCATCTTCCCATCGCCATGACCTCCTCGGACCTCAAGACCGCACCGGCCGTCGCACCGGACTTTCGCTTCACCGGGCACGAGACCTTTCCTTGCCGTTACGCCTGGCTGCCCAAGGCGGCGGAGAATCTGCGGCAGAATCCCGACCTGTTCGCGGACGAAAACGGCGCCATGGTGACGTTGGGCGTCGGCAAGAACATGGTCCGAGCGATTCGGTTCTGGGTGGATGCCACCGGTGTCGCCGAGCCTAAGCCGGGAGGAGGGCTTGAAATCACCGCCTTGGGCAGCGACATCCTTGGGCACGACGGTTTTGATCCTTACCTCGAGGACATCCGGACGCTCTGGTTGCTGCATTGGAAGCTGTCCACTTCGGTCCAGCAACCCCTCTTCGGGTGGCACTACATGCTGAATTATTGGCACCGGCCGGACTTCACCCGGACCGAGGTTCTCCATGCCCTCCAGCGCGAGGTGGAGCGGCTCGGGAGGCGCATCTCTGCGGTGACGCTCGATCACCACTTCACCACGTTCCTGCACACGTACCTACCAACGCGGGGCGGCAAAGGGGTCGTCCTGGAGGAGAACCTCGACTGCCCGCTTACGGAACTGGCGTTCGTCCAGAAGGTCGGTGAACGCACAACCGCCGATTCGAATCGCCGGGAGCCGATCTACGCGTTCCGCGTTGAAGACAAACCGGAGATTTCACCGGAGTTGTTTGTGTTCTGCCTGAACGACTTCTGGAGCGGCCGGCATCGGACCGAGCAAACCTTGCCGTTCCGGGAAGTGGCCGTCGGCGAGGCCGGCCCCGGGCAGGTGTTCAAACTGCCGGAGGCAGCCATCCGCGACCGGCTGGAAACCATCGGGCAGACCTCCGACGGCCTGTTTGACTACCAGGAATCATCGGCGCTAGCCCAGGTCGTGCGTCTCAAGAACCCGTCGGCGAGCCGCTTGTTGCGGCGTGTCTACGAAGCCTAAGCGTGATATGGCCGCCCCACAGATCCAGAGCCTGCTCAACATCCAACGGCGGTTCCTGCGCTCGACCCACCTGCAGCGCGACTTTCGCGATCCGGCCGCGTTGGACGGGTACGTCGTCACCGACACGGCGCGCACCCACTTCCAGCGGATCAACGCGGGTCTCGCGCCCACGTCAGGCCAGCGCGCCTGGCGCATTACCGGCGACTACGGTTCCGGCAAGTCGAGTTTCGCGCTCTTCCTCGCCTTGTTCTTTGCGGGCAAGGACTCGCCGCTACCGCCTCGGTTGCGGCGGGCGTTGGACCTGGGGGCGTCAGCGACGCCACGGCCCCGGTTCCTCCCTGCGCTCATCGTGGGCGCCAGGGAACCCTTGGCGATTGCAGTCCTTCGCGCGGTCCAGCAAGCCGTCGAACAACGAGTGTCGGCCAGGGCCAACCTTCCGTCTCTCGAGACCATCCGCACCGTCGTGCGGTCTCCTGAACGCCTGCCTTCGGACGATCTTGCGGTCACGCTCATCGAGAAGCTCAACTCGGAGTTGATCGCCGGTCGCCACGCAGATGGGCTTCTGATCATCCTGGACGAGCTCGGCAAGTTCCTGGAGTTCGCCGCCCTGCACCCCGAACGCCAGGACATCTACTTCCTTCAGCAACTCGCTGAGATGTCCACGCGGAGCGGGTCGGAGCCGATTGTCACAGTGGGCTTGCTGCACCAGGGTTTCACCGCGTACGCCGATCAGCTTTCCCAAGCAGCACAGAGGGAATGGGAGAAGGTTGCCGGCCGCTACGAGGAACTGCTGTTCGACCAACCCCTCGACCAGATCACAGGCCTGATCCGGTCTGCCTTGGACATAAAGCAGACGGCCTGCCCGCCGGGGTTATCCGCCCAGGCACGTGATGCCATGCGCGCAGCCTTGGCACTCGGCTGGTACGGCGTCGGGGCGGTCAAGGCGAACCTCGAGGAGACGGCCCCCGGACTCTACCCGCTTCATCCTACGACGATTCCCGTGCTGGTCCGCCTCTTCAGCCGGTTCGGTCAAAACGAGCGCTCCCTGTTCAGTTTCTTACTTTCGACGGAGCCGCATGGATTGCAGGAGTTCGCCCGGCAGCCTGCAGCACCGGGCACGTATTACCGCATCCATCACCTCTATGATTACGCGGCCGCCAATTTTGGTCATCGGCTGACCCTGCAGACCTACCGAAACCACTGGAACCATATTGAGGCTCTCGTCCGCAGTTTCCCGGCGCAGGACGCGGACGAGGTGGCCGTCCTGAAGACGGTCGGGTTGCTGAACCTCCTGAACACGAGCGAGCTCACCGCCACCGAGGAAGCGATTGCCGCAGCGCTCGCGGAGCGCGACTCCGATGATTTCCTGCGCCTCCGCGGGATCATCCAGAGGCTTCACCGTGAGCGCCACGTCCTTTACCCGCGGGGGCGATCCGGAGGCTATTGTCTCTGGTCCCATACGAGCGTGGACCTGGAAGCTGCCTATGTGGATGCGGGACGGGCTGTGGTGCAGCAGCAGCGGGTCACCGCACGGGTCAAGGACTACCTGGATCCCCGGCCAATCGTCGCCCGTCGGCACTACATCCAAACTGGCAACCTGCGCCACTTCGACGTCGTCTACTGCAGCCTGGTTGAGCTCGAATCCGCGGCGCACGCGCCTTTGGAGGCGGCGGATGGCCGGATCGTCATTCCACTCTGTGAAACGCCCGAGGAATCGCGTCTCGCGGCCGCTTTCGCCCGCGCGCTCACCGAGCGTCCCGAAGTCTTGGTGGGTATTACCGCTCCTCTGGGCTCGCTGGCCAATCTCCTCCACGAGGTTGAACGCTGGTCATGGGTCCAGAAGCACACGCCGGAGCTCAAGGAAGACCGCTATGCGGCAGAGGAGGTCACACGGCAGCTCACGCTGGCGACTCAGTCGCTCGAAAGGCGTATTCAGCACTACGCTGGTCTGGGCCAGACCTCGCGCTCGGGTACGCTCCAAATCGAATGGTATCACCTCGGCAAGGAGCAGTCCCTCAAGACCGGCAAGGGCTTGGTGGCCTTTCTCTCCCGACTTTGCGACGGGCTCTACCCCGACGCCCCCACAGTCCATAACGAGATCATCAATCGTCGGTCCCTGAGTTCGGCGGCAGCCTCGGCGCGGATGCGACTGATCGAACGAATGTTCGCGGCTCCGACTCAAGCCCTGCTCGGAATGGACCCGGCGAAGAAACCGCCGGAAATGTCCATCTACCTCTCGCTCGTAAAGGGCGCCCGTCTCCACGTGGAGGCAGACAGTGGATGGAGCTTCCAGGTACCTCACCCGCGAGGAGACCCGTGCAACATTCGTCCGGCCCTCCTCCACATCCGACAAGTCCTGGAAGCCCAGCCGGACGCCCGCGTGCCGGTCCCGCGTATCCTGGCTGAACTGCGGGCCAGACCGTTTGGCGTTCGCGACGGCATTCTGCCCGTCCTGCTGGTCGTGGTGCTGCTTGTCCACCAGCACGAGATCGCGCTCTACGAGAACGGCACCTTCCTCAGCGGCTTTGGCAGCGAGGAGATCCTGCGCCTCACGAAAGTCCCACACCTCTTCGAGCTTCAGCTCTGCCGCGTGCAAGGGGTCCGGCGTGACCTTTTCGACCGCCTCTCCCTGGTGCTCGGGGTGGGCACCGAGCCGGCATCCCGAGCAGAGATCCTCAAGGTGGTTCGACCGCTTTGTCGCTTCGTCGCCGAACTCCCGGAGTACACGCGCCGCACCGAAAAGCTCGAGCTGATCCCTCGGGCGGTACGGGACGCGATTCTGCGGGCCCACGAACCCGGAACCCTGCTCTTTCGCCAGCTTCCCGAGGCCCTGGGCATGGACCCGTTCACGGGCAAGCAGGCCAAACAGCTCTCGCGCGAGCACATCCAGGAATACGTGGTGGGGGTAAAGGCCGGCCTGGATGGCCTGCGTGCCGCCTTCCCGGCCCTCC
Organism: Verrucomicrobiales bacterium; assembly: GCA_015075445.1. Lineage (GTDB taxonomy): Bacteria > Verrucomicrobiota > Verrucomicrobiia > Limisphaerales > J093 > DSVZ01. Next base: position 3,748 of record JABTUJ010000016.1, on the reverse strand, counting down.
TCCAGCGTGTCCGCAATCGGCTTGCCACGGCCTTCGACGCCGCCGGAAGCGCGACGGGGCTGGCCTCGTTGCGAGCCACACTACTCAAACGCGGCGAGGACCTGGCGCTGGACCTTCGGGATATGGAACTCAAGGCGTTCTGCATCCGACTCACCGACACGAGTCTTTCCGACACCGATTGGCTCGAGTCCGTCGGCAGTTTCGTCGCCAACGTGCCACCCTCCCGCTGGAAGGATTCGGATGAAACGACCTTTGACGAGAAGCTCGATGTTCTGGTCCAGAAGTTCCGCCGGTTCGAAGCACTCCGCTTCGCCGCCAGCGACGCGCGCACAGACAAGGCTGCCTTTCGCGTTGTGCTCACCGCTCGCGATGGGCGGGAACGTGACCGCGTGGTGTACCGTGACGCGGGCGACGACGAACGCACCTCGCCGCTCCAGACCGCACTTTTGAGCTTGCTTCGCGACACGCCAGCGAGCATTACATTGCCAGTCCTCACGCAAACCTTGTGGAAGCTCTTGGAGCAGAACGATGAATCAGGTTCCTGACCAAGCGAAGCCCGTGCGCCACATCCTCAGCCTTTCCGGCGGAAAGGACAGCACGGCCCTGGCTATTCACATGCGCAAGACTCGTCCCCACATCGAGATGGAGTACGTCTTCTGCGACACGCGCAAGGAACTTCAGGAAACGTACGAGTACCTCAACCGCGTCGAGGCGTACCTCGGCAAGCCCATCATCCGCCTCAACGCCAAGGCGGGATTCGATCATTGGCACACCGTGTTCGGCGGCTACTTGCCCTCCCCGCAGATGCGCTGGTGCACCAAGCTGCTCAAGCTCGAGCCGTTCGAGAAGTACGTCGGCGAGGATCCGGTCGTGAGCTACATCGGCATCCGCGCCGACGAGGACCGCGTTGGCTACATCAGCACCAAGCCGAACATCAAGGCGGTCTTTCCCTTCAAGGAGGACGGGATCGACTACGCCGGCGTGATGCGAATCCTGGACGAGAGCGGCATCGGGTTGCCCCCCTACTTGAAGTGGGGCCGCACTCACTCCGGCTGTTTCTTCTGCTTCTTCCAGTCGCCCATTGAGTGGGTACGACTCCTTGAGACACACCCCGACCAATTTGAAGAAGCCGCCAAGTACGAAAAGACCAGCGAGGATCCCGGCAAGAGCTTCACCTGGGTGCAGGGAATGCCCCTCAACGAACTTCGCGAGCCAAAGAACATCGCGGCCATCAAACAGCGCTACGCTGAGCGCCAAGCACGCCTTCGAAAGCAGCGTGGCAACAAAGGCCTTGTCGAAACCTTGGGCGGTTTAGAACTCAATTCCGAGGCCCCCAGAGCATGCTTGATATGCCAACTGTAGCGAGCCACCGTCGCCAGCTATCCTGATCTCGGTTGCCGCATGAGCTCACTGCAACCAAAGACACCCCCACTAAAGGTCAGCACGGGCTGGGTTGAGCTTGAGGCCTTGGAAGAACCTACCGTGATCGTCACATTCAAAGGCTACGCCCCGGTGCTGAAGGTCCGCGTAAGACAAACAGGCCTAGACTACCTCATGTATCTTTCCGCCAAGTCGATCGCTGAAGGTTTGGAGCCCCTACGAGCAAAGAACGCAGGGCACTTTGCCGAACTCTGCTTTCGAATCAGAAAGCAAAGCGAGGACCAGTTCGCCCCGTACGAAATCCAACCGTTGGGGAGATGAAAATTGAGCTGAACGTCACGCGTGGAAGCCTGAGCGAAGCCAGGAGACAATCGTACCAACCCTGGGATCTCTTTCGAATTACTAACTTGGTTTCCCCTCGTGACTGGCTTATCTCGCTCACCTTTGACGCTGAAAACCGCAATCACCTTGCGATCACGCCGAGCCCAAAGCTCACCGACCGTGAGCTCATGCGACTACTCGACGGTCGCTTTGCAGGCGTCTACGCAGCCGACGAAATCCGTTTAGAGCTCTCCACGGGGCATTGGAAGGTCGACGCACTGAGCCAGACAACCGCGGATTCAAGAGCGACGTATTTCGAGGCTGCCGAACTCCAGACGACAGCTCACGGCCAACTGCTACTCTGTGGTTACCGCCCGCCTCACGATCTACAAGCGCCGCAGCGCTGCTCAGCCTGGTTTGCAGGAAATACCTGGCTCGGCAGCCGCAAATACGAATCACGCACCTACATCGTAGCGGTTGATGTATTCGGGACCCCAGTCCGCGTGTCACCAAGCTCCCTCGCACCCGGCCGTTTAGAGGAACCATGCCTCGTGACATCAACAACTTTGCTCTGTTCTGGCAGGCCGGTAGGAGAGGCTCGCCTAGAGTTTTCCCCTCAAACCGTGTCACCTCACACTGTCCTAAGACACGCCTTGTTTGGCCAGTTTGACCCTCAAGTCTTTCTGCCGGGATTCTGGAGAGAAATCAACCCACACCACCACGGACTCAGGATCGAACTTGATTCCGGGCACATTGAATGGATGACTAGCACGGGCCCCCACGATCACCACCGGCTAGCCAAGCTCCTTAAGACACTCGTCAAACAGGTCCACAACTGCGTCCTTCCATCCGACAAGTATTGCGCTTTTCTGAACCAGGCCATTCGCCTTGAGCGGATTGCGGCTGCAAGACGACTGACCCAGCGCCAGGCTCGGGCACAAAGAGCTCCAAAGGTCTATGTCGGAAACACAGTTCTCTGCAACATCCCAACCTGTGAAAATGAACTCGTGGCGCTCTACATGAAACTCGAGGCATCAGGCAGACTCCCAGCGCCGCTTGAGTGTCACGTGCTCGAATACACAGCGAAACAGGGAATCGACGCACTGGCTGACTTCAGACTGAGCCCAACCGCAGCTCTGTCGCGCTGGGCTCCGGTCGAGTTCGAGCACCATCTCGAGAACTACTTCACTCACCAGCATCCACCAGAGCAAACGGCACTCATCATCTGCTGGGACAGGGGCTCCGACGAGCTCGGTCAGGAGGTATGCTGCCCGACTGAGTTTCCTTGGCTTTGGACCCTCCTAGCCGAAGACCGCAACATTCCCGTCGTTATGCTTCGAGAAGTTAACACTCTCGCAGTCAAGGGAGAGACGAGCTAAACAGCAACATCATTGTTGAACAGCACTGCCGGCGTCAAAGAATACAAACGAAAGGAAAGCGTCTTATGCCAATTGGTGAGATTGCGGCTGTGGTGAAGAAGCATGTAGGAACTCGTGTGTACTACTTCGGTACCGTGACTTCTGATAAACTCAAGGGAATCACTTCTGTGCCTGTCATTGAGGCAAGCCCCAAGACGTTTCTCAATGAGCGGACCGAGGACGGCTATCAACGTCCGGGTTCTCAGGTGCGGATGAGGCAGTTCGCCAAATATCTAAAGGACAACCCAAATTCCGTTGTCCCACCCATTTTGATGTCCAGTCGAGACGCGTGGCAGTTTCAACCAACGCCTGGGGAGACTGTCTACGGGAAGCTCATCGTCAATGCGGCTGCGTACATCATTGATGGCCAGCACCGCGCTGGTGGCTACGTTTCGCTGTTCGAGGAGACAGGGGATGTCAGGCCAGTGGATTTTGTCCTGCTAGAAGGATTGACCAAAGATGAAGAAAGGGACGAGTTTACGACGGTGAACAGCACCCAGAAAGGTGTTCCGAAGCCTCTGTTCGCCTTTCTCGAAGGCGAGGCACCAGCGATGCTCGGTTGGGCGCTGAACGAAGAGAATGACAGTCCTTTCAAAGGGCGAATCACAAGAGTCAAAATGGCAAAACAA
>JABTUJ010000015.1 GCA_015075445.1 Verrucomicrobiales bacterium | reverse complement strand
AACCTCGCGCAGGCGGGTGAGGGCTTGGGTGGTGGTCATAAATCGCCAATCCCACCTTCAATATACGAACCGCCAGTCGCATAATCAACGTTAGGCCATTATGCGGACCGCCATGAAATGGAGTCTGTTGTCGCTAATGATGGTCGTACTTGTTGGCTGCCAGAGCCAGCAGGCGCGCACTGATGTGGTTGTGCTCCGACCGCTCGCTGGCACATACTACCGCGGCGATGGTCTCGGCTACAACGTCAGCCTTGACCTTCGGCCCGACGGTTCATACGACGCCAAGTGGAGAGGCTGCCTCGGCGTCTATGGCACAGCACGGGGTCAGTGGTCGCACGATGGTGAGCAAATCGTTCTGTCCCCGAAAGAAGAGACGGACATGATGACGGGCCACTTGAGGCGACTCGATGTGGCCAGACACGAGGGGAGTGTGATTCTGCTGCCGAGCGATGACCGAGAGTTCTACGACATGCACGGAGCGTCACGCTACTCGTGCTTTCAGCGGACGGAGACACTCAAATGACGTGGCCTAACCATTCAGTCCACCGAACCGCCGCGGGCCACCGCCGTTCGGACGTCGGATTCGCTGCCGACGTTCTGGGCGGTTCACGCGGCGGTCGGTGACTTCGTCGTTGGGCACATGGTTCACATCATGAATGAACCTCAAGCGCGAACCCCTCGCCTATATGACTACCGAGACAACAGCGTTCGGAACGCCATGATCGCCGCCATCGCATATGGGGTTATCTCCATTTTCGGAGGTCTTTTCGGATGGCTTCAGGCCAGAGCGTACGGTCGCGAGGCGCCGGGTGGCTTAGACTTGGCCATGGGTAGTGTCATCATTGCCGTCATATGCGGCCTACTTGCCTTTGGCATCTTCCGCAAGAGCAGAATTGCTGTTCTGCTCATGCTTGGCATTGTGATTGTAGAACAGCTCTACACGTGGGTAGGCCACCGCTCCATCACCGGAACACTCGTTTCCTTCTTCGTTGTTGGATATCTACTACTCGGTGCGCGGCGCATCTTTCGAGATCACCGTGAGCGCAGAGCGGCAGGAAACCCTGCATGAGCCGCAAACCGGCACTCACCTTGGCATGTTCCATTGAGCGAAGCCACCATCCGACCGACGATTCGGCAAGTCGGTTCCGGTGTGGAGGTAGTTTGCCCGGCAGATCGTCGGGTTTGCTCCGATTTACACCTGGTGCCTCATCGACCAGACACATTCTAATGGGTGAACACATGCCCAACCATTCAGTCCACCGAACCGCCGCGGGCCATAGCCGTTCGGGCGTCGGATCCGCTGCCGACGCCCTCGCCAGTTCACGCGGCGGTCGGTGACTTCGTCGTTGGACCAATGTATCATGACCACCACTGTTCCAATCGTAGCACCCTGCCGCTTCAAAGAGGCACGTGAGGCCGCTGGATTGGAAGTCGAAGTGCTCGCTCGGGATCTTGAGATCACGCCGGAATCTGTGTGGGATCTTGAGATGTGCGAGGGCGAGTGGCGTACCTGTCTCTCACCGGTGCAGCTTTTGCGGTTTTGTCGGACGACGGCCACGCCCGTCATAGAGCTCTTTGGCGCTCCGGAAGGTGGTTCACCTCTGACTCCCGTCGACTTGGCGCGTTCCATACAGGATTACTGTGGTCGAGAGGGTTTATCCTTAGGGGGATTCGGAGAGCGCGTGGGCTGGGAAGTGGACGGTTTACACGACGATCCAAGCGGCATGCTCCAGAAGATTCCCATGGACGGGCTCATCGCCATCGCGGATCAGGTAGGCGTGGACTGGAGACGCGTCTTGTTCGGTTTATGAATAGCCGGTCCAACCAGTCGCGCCAGCCAACGCCGGGAGAGCGCTTAGGTTTCAATCGAGCGTCAGCGGCCCGGCGTGGCTGCGTTTTGCGTTCGGCAACATGAAAGCCCACGTCACAGCCATCGTCGAGAGCTTCGAGGCTGAAGAGATCACCGAGGCGGAAGCTCTCGCCAAGCTTCAGGAGATTACTGGACGAGTTGTGGATGCCGGCTGGCTTCGCCACTATTGGAATTCACAGTCGCTACGGGATTTTGTTGATCGGCTTTGTGCCGGACCGATAGCCGATTGGCAGCAGCTTACAGACGATGACGCAATCCGGCTCATCGCCGAGTATTTCCAGACCGAGAGCCCAGGCCGCCGGGACTCGGTTGAGGACGCATTGGACCGGCGATTTGGGAAACCGACGGGCACTTTGAGAGATCTGATTCACCAGCGTGATATGTCTGAGCCGGCCACAATTCTGGAGGAGTTGAAGCGCGATACCCGCATTTACTTGTGAGCACCCACGCACGAATGCCGAACCAGTCGGTGGAGACGAACCGCCGCCCCGGTGCTCCGCTCGAGGTTGGTAGCCAGTTCGGATCGGCCTTTCCGCCCGACACGATCTGCCGGCGGCGGTCGCCTCACCTCATCGTTAGCCGTCATCGCGCGTCATGCAACTTTCCGACACCGAAAAGAAGATGATCGCAAGGCTTCGCCGGAGGGAGGAGCAGATGCGTCGCTGGCGATGGTGGCTTCTATTCGTTGGTGTGTTCTGCCTTGGAGCGGTCTGCTATTCCTTTACCATTCTACTGCGCCTCTTCCACGAGCCCGATCTGACAGCCGTGTTTGTCATCGCGTGCTTCCTGCCACAGCTTTACCTCGGCTGTTTGGTCGGCGCTGGAATGATTGGTTACACATGGGCACGTTGGAGCGGCAATCCGCAGACGAGACTTCTACTGAGGTTGCTTGATGAGAAGATTGACGGCTAACCACTCGGTCGAGGCGAACCGCCGCCCCGCTGCTCCGCTCGAGGCTGAGAGCCCGTTCGGATCGCCCTTCTGCGCCCGACCCGATCTGCCGGCGGCGGTCGCTCACCTTGGTCGTTGTGCTAAAAGGGTATGCGACTTTCCGTAGTCATCGCGCTTCGAGTCGGATTCGTGCTCGTGATCGCGTTGACCGTTCTTCTGGTCTACCCGACCTTCACGAAGGCGAAGGCCCGTAGCGGTCCTGGACCGCGAGCAATGATACGACGCAACCTGGAGGTGATCGGCGAGGCAAAAACGATCCTGAGGCAAAGTCGACAACTTTCCGACGATCACTGGCCGAGCCGTAACGAGATTGCCTCGGCATACACGGGGAAGACCAACATTACGTATGAAGAGCTGTTGAGACCCAGCCGCTGGGGAGAGGTCTATATTGTGAACCGGATTGACGCTCCGGCATACGCATACTTCAGCAACGCGGTTGCCGACTTTCCGGAGGGATTCCTGTTAACGTCACAGGACTTCGAGCCCGGAGCACAACCATCCAGTCCAGCGAACGGGAGCCAGCCGATTCGCTCAGAGACAAATCGAACGTCATCGGCGGCTGGCTCCCGTCGCTGACCTTTGCGTTGGGTCTGATGAACTGGACTGACCAGCTTCGCCGCTCGATCACCTCGCTACTTGTGGCAATCCTGCTAACGATGCTTGGAGGTGCTTTTCTGATTCCAATGGCCGACCACAAAGCATTGGTTGGTCCAGACGGGCACGTCGTTCTCCGGCCCGATGGGCGGCCGGTCATGCAGTCAAGAGACCCGTACGCGAAGCTCCGCGCAAACTGGGCGGCCTATGCATGCTGGGGAGCAGCCACGGTATCACTGCTTCTTGCGCTCGTTCAGGGTGGGTGTGGGTTGATCGCTATCCTGACTCACAAGACCCAACCACGCGATCCACCGAATGGCGGCCCGGCGGAGCCGTTTGGCGATTCGAACGTCAGGCGCGGGCCGCCATCGGTGACCTGATCGTTGGACACGAGAACTATGAGAAGCGTCTGGGTTGGTTTGGTCCTGGTGGCCTCTTTGGGCTGCGCGCAACGGGTTGCGTGGTCGGAACTATCGATCCGCGAGATCGAGGAGTTGTCGTTCGATGACGGTTACCGCTTCTGGCGCCAGGAGAAGAGGGCATTCGCCACCGAGGGGTCCATCGAAGGATCGCACTCAACTCCCGCAGGCGCCACGGATTCGCGGACAGGCGAGTTCACGCCCAGCAAGATCGCCGCACTGGAGTGCCGTCTCGGGCGCGAGGCGCATCTGCACCAGGGGTTTCTTCAGGAGCAACTGGCCACGGACCCGGAGGTGCACCGGATTCTGGAGGCGTCAGCGCGCCTGTGTGAGGAGTATGGTACCGCATCCAAGGCACAGGTGGTGCGGTTGGCCGATGGTCGCTATTCCCATCGGGTTACGGACGGCTGGAGTCCGCAGGTTCAGCAGCGGCTATGGCTGGAGGCATTGACCGTAGCCAGCTCCCAACGACTCGGTACTGCGACCGAAAGCCAATCGGTTCACTCGGGGACGGGTCGAGCGACATCAGCGGCTGGCTCCCGTCGCTGACCTTTGCGTTCAGACGCGGCTACACGGCAGCCGCAAAGGCAGCGAACAGACCCGTCTCGGGCTCTAAGCGGACTGCCTTGCAGGTTTGAATTCAGGCACCAAAAGGCACCAGTAACGGCCATCACCGGCTTTTGAAGGGGTTCTCGATCAGTTTAGGAACCTCGGGGATGGGGCTGAGGGAGGCGCTCCCTGAACCTGTGGTGCGGGCTTCCAGCCTGCACCCTCCCCGGTTCATGGCCCCTGCGCAGGTCCAGGAGGAACAGCCCGCTTCCCTTGAGCCTCTGGAATCCTGGAGCTTCCCTTGAGCTTTGAGCTTTGAGCTTTGAGCTTTGAGCTTTGAGCTTTGGGCTTTCTCCCCCCCGCGCCGCGGCCGTTCCCGACCGTCCGCGGACGTCCCGGGTACCCGTCCCTCCGCTTTCTGTGGTATAACACCCCCACGATTGCGAACCGCGATGAACACTCGACGCCCCACTTCCGCTGTACGCCCGACCGGCCGGTCCTGCAGCCAACAAACCGCCCCCGACCACCCGCCGTCCGAGGACGTCGCTTCGCCCGCCACGCCCCTCACGCCCCCCGGCGAGACCGTCCTCCTCGCCGTCACCGGCATGTCCCCGGCCGTGCTGACCGAGACCGTCTGGGCGCTGGCGCATGAACCCGAACCGGTGATCCCCAGCCGCATCATCGTCCTCACCACCGCCAGCGGCCGCGACGCCCTGGTCGCCCGTCTTTTCGCGCCGCACCCCGCGTTCGCAGACCGGTCCGCCTGGGACACGCTGCGCGACGCCCTCGCTCGGGAGGGACACGACCTCCGGGGCCGGCTCCGCTTCGGTACTACGCCCGACGACATCCGCGTCATCACCGCCGTGGACCCGGCCACCGGTCGGAGCCGGGAACTGGACGATCTCCGCTCGCCGGCCGACAACGATGCCGCCGCCAACTTCCTGTTGGAACAGGTCCGCACCGTGGTGGAGAACCCCGACACCGGGCTGGTGGCGTCCCTGGCCGGCGGTCGCAAGACCATGGGGGCGCTCCTGTACGCCTGCCTGACTCTGGTGGGGCGCGAGACCGACCGCCTCACCCACGTCCTGGTGAACGAGCCCTTCGAGACCTCCCGCGACTTCTTCTTTCCCGGCCAGCCGGGGGGACCCGTCCGGGAACCGCACCGGCCGACCTCGGACACCGCGCCGAGCCCGAGCTCCGGCGCATCCCCCGATCCGGCCACCGCGCGCGTGGAGCTGGCCGATGTGCCGTTTGTCCCGCTGCGGAATCTGTTCGTCCGCGAACTGGGCCGCAAGGCGGGGTCGTTTGCGTACCTGGTGGCGAGCTGCCGGGAACAGGTGCGCCGGGCCGCGGGCGAACAGATCCGCCTCACCGTGGAGCCGGGCCGCTGCGAGATCGAGGTCAACGGCACCCGCGTCCGCCTGGCCCCGCTGGAGCAGCTTCTGATGCTTTTCCTGTCGCGACGCGCCAAGCACGGCGAACCGGCGTTCGGCAGCTACAAGGAGGCGGCGGAGGCCCTGGACGGCTTTCGTGAGGAACAGGCCCGGGCGCCGAAGGACTTCAGCGACTGGCGCCACGCCGATTCCCTGCGGCAGTCGGTGGACGAGCAGACCATCCGCAAGGTGACCTCGAGTCTCCGGGACAAGCTGCGTCGGGCCGGCGGCAACGCGCTGCTGCTGGCCCCCTGCCTGCCGGAGAAGGGACGCTGCTCGCTCGAAGTCCCCGGCCCACTGATTCATCTCCCGACCACGTAATCCGATGCCCACCGCCATCATCAACCAGCCCGACGTGAGCGTGCGCCTCAGCGGCGAACGGCTCGAGGTTTTCTGCCGCCGGCCCGAGACCGGCCGGGACGAGTCGTTGCGGGAAATCCCGCTGCGCGACCTTGACCGGCTGATCCTGAGCGAATCGGTCCACGTGACCGCTCCAGCCTTGGCGGCTGTGCTGGGGGCCGGGATCCCCATCCAGTTCTTCTCCTGGGCGGGCCGGTTCCTGGGCAACTTCCTGCCCGCCCAGAACCATCATGGCCTGGCCCGGCTGCGGCAGTACCAGCGAACCCTGGACCCTGCGTTCAGTCTGCCGATGGCGGGCCGCATCATCACGGCCAAGCTCTACAACTAGCGCCGGGTCCTGCAGCGCCTCCACGCCTCCCGCGGCGGGTCCGGCCCGCAGACCGCGCCACCCCCGGCGTCCGGTGCCAGCCCACTTCCCGTTCCCCCGGCCGAGCAGGACGGACCCGTCGGCGAGGCCGACCCGGTGCCAGCCATCCTGCAATGGATGGACGCCCTGTTTGCCTCCGTGAAGGCGAGTCGGGATGTGGATGAACTGCGCGGCTACGAAGGTGCCGCCACCGCGCGGTACTTTCAGGGCTGGAGCCGCTTCCTGCCGGCGGACTTTCCGTTTGAACGGCGCAGCACCCGCCCGCCGCGGAACCCGGTCAACGCCTGCATCAGCTTCGGCTCGACGATTCTCTACAACGAGGCGGTGGCGTTCTGCCATGCCCACGGCCTGGACCCGGCCTTAGGCACCCTGCACGCCACGGAGGATGGCCGGTGGTCCCTGGCGCTGGACCTGATCGAGCCGTTCCGGCCGGTGCTCGTCGAGGCGCTCGCGCTGGATCTCTTCAGCCACCAGATCCTGGGCGCCGACCACTTTGAGCCTCGCAACGGCGGGGTTTACCTGAACGAGGAAGGACGGAAGAAGTTCTTCCTGCAGTACGAACGGCGCATGGAGCGTCAGTTCCTGAGCGAGGCGGTGGGCCACCGCACGACCTTGCGGCAGCAACTCGAGAACCAGGCCGTGATGTTCAAGGCCGCCCTCGAGCAACCCGACCGCTTCGAACCGTTCCTGATCAACTGACGGACGGCAGGACATGCGTGGCATGAAACCCAGCGGTGCCCCTGCCCGCCAACGCCTCCTCACGGCAGGGCCCGCGGCCGATGGGTGGACCCGCTTGGGTCGCCGCTGTTGATCTGTGGAGACACCGCAACTCCTGCCCACAATGGTTGATACCTGGTGGTTCGATGCCTTTCCGGTGGTCCCTTATGAGAAGCCTCCCCCGGGAGCCCATGAAATGCTGACCTTGGTAGCCTACGACATCTGTGAGCCCCGGCGCCTCGCCCGGGTGGCCCGCGTGTGTGAGGATTTCGGTGTGCGGGTCCAGTACTCGGTCTTCGAGTGTCATCTGGACGAGGACGAGTTCACCGATTTCTGGTTGAAGCTGCTCGAGCAGATCGACGAAGCGGAGGATCGCCTGGTGGCGTACAAGATCGATGCGCGATCAGCCAGGGAGACGCTCACCGCCGGTACCATGGTGTGCTCGGAGAAGGTGGTGTGCTATCTGGTTTGATCTGCCGGCCCCGCCAGGTCAGGAGCCAAAACCGCCCGGCAACCGGGGGGTCCTGACCTGATTTCGAACTCGACACGGATGAAGCACTTGCAGAAAATCCGCCGCGTTCTGGGTGGCCCGGAACCTCGCCATTGGGGCCCGTGCCAAGGGGTCCTGACCTGCAGGGTCAGGCGCCCCCTGGCTGGCAACAGGTTGCAGGGGCGGAGTGGCGGGCCCGCCTATGTGCCGAGAAAGGGCATGGAGACAGGATACGCTCTGAGGCAGGGCCATCAAGAAGCGAACGGGTGGCGGGCCCGCCTACAGCCGAAAGGCAATGGAGACGGCGATCTACCATACTACCTGCCGCCTCGATGATCGCGTGGCGGGCCCGCCTACAGCCGAAAGGCAATGGAGACCATCGCGGTCGCGCATCATCTTCTTCAAGTTGTCAAGGTGGCGGGCCCGCCTACAGCCGAAAGGCAATGGAGACCGCGCGCCTCAGTTGCGGCGTGCCTTCCGCACGACCTCGTGGCGGGCCCGCCTACAGCCGAAAGGCAATGGAGACGTTGGATTGCCTGGGTGGCAATTTCGCGGCCAGTGGTGTGGCGGGCCCGCCTACAGCCGAAAGGCAATGGAGACCACACGCCTCGTTCCAGAGGTTCAGGTCGAAGTCGGGCGTGGCGGGCCCGCCTAAAGCCGAAAGGCAATGGAGACGTCGCCCTTCCGCTGAATCCTCCGCAGATTTCGGACATCGGGAATTGGGAGGAGAGGATCTGCAGCTTTCCCCAATCCCCTCTGTTCGCAATCGGCGGAGAAAACTCCTGTTCCTGAATCCTCCGCAGATTTCGGACATCGGGAATTGGGAGGAGATCTGAAGCTTCATTCTCTGCTCGCAATCGGCGGAGAAAACTCCTGTTCCTGAATCCTCGGTGATTTCGAACATCGGGAATTGGGAGGTGCGATCTGTGAAGCTTCCTAACTCTCCGTTCGTAAAACGGCGGAGAAAACCCCTCGTCTCAAATCCTCCGCAGACGGAACATCGGGAATTGGGAGGAGAGGATCTGCAGCTTTCCCCAATCCCCTCTGTTCGCAATCGGCGGAGAAAACTCCCGTTCCTGAATCCTCCGCAGACTTCGAACATCGGGAATTGGGAGGAGGCGATCTGCAGCTTTCCCCAATCCCCTCTGTTCGTAAACGGCGGAGAAAACCCTCGTTCCTGAATCCTCCGCAGATTTCGGGCATTGGGAAGGGGGGGCGGGGTCGATGTTTTCGTTCGCCCATTCGCGGGGTTCATTGAATCGGAGGTGCACGGCGGGGCTCGTGACCTTCTGGCACCGATTTCGCGGATGCCCCGGATGCTTCATCCCGGCTTCGCCTCCGCGCGTGGGCGCCTACGGTCGGGCGCCTCCAGTCTGGGGCGGTTCCAGGTGGGGCCTGTCATCTCCGGGGAGGGGGGACTCGGGGCGTGACTTTCGGGCCGGGGGGGAGCACACTGGCGCCGGGATGAGCCAGAAACTCTTCGCCGAACTGGGCCTGGCGCCCGAGCTCCTCAAGGCCCTGGAACGAATGGGCTTCGAACAGGCCTCACCCGTGCAGGCCGAAGCGATCCCGCCCCTCCTGGCGGGACGCGACCTGGTGGGGCAGTCGCAAACCGGTTCCGGGAAGACGGCGGCGTTTGGCGCGCCGGCGGTTCAATTGGTGGACCCGCACTCGCGCCAGGTGCAGGTGATCGTGCTTTGCCCGACCCGCGAGTTGGCCACGCAGGTGGCCGAGGAGGTCGCCAAGCTGGCCTACTTCAGGAAGGGTGTGCGGGAGTTGCCGATCTACGGCGGGCAGAGCTACGACCGCCAGTTCCGCGGGTTGGCGGCGGGCCCGCAGATCGTCATCGGCACGCCCGGGCGCGTCATCGACCATCTGGAGCGCGGCACCCTCGCGCTGGGGGGAGTGCGGTTGGTGGTGCTCGATGAGGCGGATCGCATGCTCGACATGGGCTTTCGGGAGGACATCGAGAAGATCCTCGAGACCGTGCCGGCCACGCGGCAGACCGTGCTGTTCTCGGCGACGCTGCCCGTTCCCATCCGCCGGTTGATCAGCCGGTTCACGCGCGAACCGGTGGAGGTGCGAATCGAAGCCGCGGCGATGACGGTTCCGACCGTCGAGCAGAGCTATGTCGAGGCGGACTGGCGCTCGAAGACGGAGGTGTTGGCCCGGTTGATCGATTACCACGACCTCCGCTACGGCCTGATCTTCGGGACCACGAAGGCGCAGGTCGATGAGTTGACCGAGGCGCTGGCGGCGCGGGGTTACAGCGCCGACAAGCTGCATGGCGACATGGCCCAGGGCATGCGCGACCGCGTGATGCGACGGTTGCGCGAGCGCAAGATCGAGTTCCTCGTCGCCACCGATCTGGCCGCACGCGGCCTGGACGTGGACGACTTGGAGGCGGTGGTCAACTACGAGCTGCCTTGGGATGCCGAGGATTACGTGCACCGGATCGGACGGACCGGGCGGGCAGGCAAGTCCGGCCGAGCCATCAGCCTGGTGAGCGGGCGAGAGTTCGGCCGGCTGCAGCAGATCATGCGCTTCACCAAGGCGCGGATTCATCGCATCGAGGTCCCGCGGCTCGAGGAGCTGGAGCAAAAGAGCACCGGCCGCCTGGTCGAGGCCTTGCAGGCAACGCTCGAGGCCGGCCAATACCCGAGGCAGGAGGAGCTGCTGCGTCAATTGACCGAAGCCGGCCACATGCCGGGGGACATCGTCGCGGCGCTGCTGCACCTGTTCAACACGGAGCTGGCGCGGCCCCCGGAACGGATCGCCGAGGACGAGCCGGGTTCGGCGCGGCGGGAACGCCCGCGGCGCGAGCCACGGCCGGTTCGCGAGGGCGAATGGACCGACGGTGACCCGAGGCGGGCAGGGACGCCGCGGATGTTCTGGCTCGAGTTCAATCTGGGGGCCAATGCCGGGGTGCAACCGGGTGACTTTGTGGGCTGCATTGCCGGGGAGACAGGTTTGCCGCGGGAGATCGTCGGTGCGATTCGCATCCAGCCGGACCGGAGCTACGTCGAGGTGGCCAAAGACTGCCTGGAGGAGGTGTTGGCGGCGGTGAACCGGACGCGGATCAAGGGACGACGAGTCATGGCGCGGCTCGGACGTCCGCAGACCTGGCGCGCGGAGGCCGGTCCCGGCCGGAGCCGGGGGGGGCCGGGCGGGGAGGAGGGTTGAGCCGTGGCCCGGTCGGTCGCGGTGCACTTCCATCCAAGCTGCTTCCCCCGGGCGCTCGAGGCGGCGCTGGAGGCGTCGTTGCGGGCACGACGCATCCATCCGCCGTTCCTGTACGACACACCGCGGCGGGCGTTGCTCTGGCTGCGGGTGCATGAGGCGTTTTCCCCCGCCTGCACCGATCCGTCGTGCGCGGAGATCTACGAGGCGGCCAGTGAGGCGGCGGCGCGCGCGGTGGCTGGAGCGGGTGAGGTGGTGGTGATCGCGCTCGGCTGCGGGTCGGGGCAGAAGGAAGTGCGGTTGCTGCGGCGGGTGTTGGCGTGTGGGCGGGAGGCGGTCCGGTTTGTGCCGGTGGACATCAGCCCGGGACTGGCGCTGATGGCGCACGACGCGGCGGTGACGGCGGGGTTGTCGGAGAGTGCTTGTACGCCGGTGGTCATGGACCTGGCCGCGGTTGAGGATTGGGCGGCGGCGCTGGCGTCTTGGCTGCGACCGGAAGCGCGGCGGGTGGTGACCTTCTTCGGGATGCTGCCCAACGTCACGCCGGGGACGGGCTTGGGACGGTTGGCGGCGTTGGTGCGGCCGGGCGATGCGCTGTTGGTGAGCGCGAACCTCGCGCCGGGACCGGACTACGAAGCGGGTGTTGAACGGATGGCCCCGCTCTACGACAACGCGCCCACTCGGCAGTGGGTGAGTGCGGGGTTACTGGACCTGGGCGTCGCGCAGGGTGACGGGGAACTCGAGTTCCGGATCGCCGAATGTCCGGAGGGTTCGGGCCTGCGGCGCTACGAGTTCGGGTTTGTGTTCCGTCGCCGCCGGGTTCTCGAGGTGGCTGGCCGGGTTCATAGGTTCGAGGCGGGCGAACGCATCGCGCTGTTCTTTTCGTACCGGCACACCCCGGAGCGGGTGGGGACGGTGCTGCAACCGCACGGCCTGCTGGTGGAGCAAAGCTGGGCAAACGCGAGTGGGGATGAAGGCGTGTTCCTCTCCCCAGGGGTCAGTCAATAGTATTGTGCTTTTTTTCGCCCGCCAGTTCGTGTGCGGCGTTGCTCTCCGCCTGGGTTGCCCGGGAAAGGGCCGGTCTGAAAAAAGCACAATACTATTGACTGACCCCTGAGGAGTGGCGGACGACGATGCGCTCGTCGATGGCGTAGTCGTGGCCGCTGGCGGTCCACCGGATGCGCACGCGCCAGAGACCTTGGGGGAGGTCGCGGGTGTCGAGGGCCTGGCGGCCGAGCGGGTCGAGATCGAGGTCGAAGTGGCGGTCTTCGCGGGCCGCGGAGGGGCGGTAGAGATGGATCGAGCCGGTCGGATGAAGGTTGGCATGCAGCGGCGGAAGGGCGATCAACATCTGCTGGCTTTCGGGCGAATAGGCGACGCGCACCTGGTCGCGGAGGGGATGGGTGCGTTCGAGGCGGTTGATGTGTTCCTGGTGAAGCAGTTCCTGCTCGTAGTAGTCGGCGGTGACCAGATCCTCGCGGTGGAAGATGCTGAAGACGATCAGGCTGGCCGTGCCCAGGATGAAGACGGCGAAGGCGGCCACGATGCCCAGCGGCCAGAGGGTGGGGCGAGGGGTTGGCGGGGGGGAATCCATGTCAGCGGGTACGGGTGTCGTCGCGAGGCCCGACGAAGCTGGCTTTCTCGCGGCTGACGAGTTTCCCCTCGGCATAGACGCCGACGAGGAGTTCGCGGCGGCCGCGGACGAGGCTGGTCGGGGGAAGCTCGATCAGGACAGAGTGTTGAACGAGTTGCTGGGCGGGCACCTGGGGTGGGCCACCGATGACCGTGAGCCGCCCTTCGGCTTCTTCGAGCTTGAGGTCGACGGTGAGGTCGCGGGAGGTTTTGTTGACGATCTTGAGGATGTAGAGGTTGCTGATCTGGCCTTCCGCGGTTTGCTGGAAGAGCGAGCCCGCGGCGCGAAGCAGGGTGGTATCGACATCCGAGCGCGAGAGCAGGACAAACAGGAGGAGGCCGCTGAGGGCGAGGAGGAGGGCGGTGTAGCCGAGGATGCGCGGGGTGAGGCGGAGCGGTTCGCCTTTCTCGATGCCGTTGAGCGAGGCGTAGCGGATGAGGCCGCGGGGGTGGCCGACCTTGTCCATGATGTCGTCGCAGGCATCGATGCAGGCGGTGCAATGGACACATTCCATCTGGGTGCCGTTGCGGATGTCGATGCCGGTGGGGCAGACGGCGACGCACTGGCGGCAGTCGATGCAGTCGCCGGCGCCGCGCGCGCGGCGGGCTTCCAGGGTGTCGCCGCGGTGGCGGTGTTCGCGGCGTTCGCCGCGGAGGTGGTCATAGGCGACGACGATGGTGTTCTCGTCGACGAGGGTGGACTGGAAGCGACCGTAGGGGCAGATGAAGGTGCAGGCTTGTTCGCGGAAGCGGGCGAAGATGAGGTAGAAGACGAGGGTGAACAGGAGCATGAAGGACAAGCCGACGAGGTGGTTGGCGGGCGAGTCGGTGATGATGCGGAGGAGGGCGTCGGAGCCGATGATATAGGCGAGCAGGGTGTTGCCGATGACGAAGGAGAGGGCGAAGAAGACGGCCTGCTTACCGACCTTCCTGAGGAGCTTGCCGGCGGTCCAGGGGGCGGCGGCGAGGGCGCGCTGGGCGGCGACATCTCCTTCGATCCAGTACTCGAGCCGGCGGAAGACGAGCTCCATGAGGACGGTCTGGGGGCAGGTCCAGCCGCACCAGAGGCGTCCGAAGGCGGCGGTGAAGACGGCGATGCCGGTGAGGAAGAGGAGGAGGGTGAGGGCGAGAACGGCGCCGTCCTGGGGCCAGAAGACCTGGCCGAGGACGGCGAACTTACGTTCGACGACGTTGACGAGGAGGAGGGGGTTGCCCTGGATGTGGATGAAGGGGCCGGCGAAGAGGATGGCCAGGAGGAGGTAACTGACCCAGAGCCGGGCGGTGTAGTAGCGGCCCCGGGGTTGTTTGGCGAAGATCCAGAGGCGCCGGCCGGCGGCGTCGGCAGTGGCGAGGTGATCGCGGAAGTCCTGCCAGTCCACGTCGTGGACGGCGCCGCCGGGGGGCGTTGGGTGGTGGGATGCGGGATCGGGTTTCACCCCTATTCGTACTCGCTGGGCTGGTCGGGCGGGGCCTGGTCTTCGCGCGGTTTGGGGTTGGGCGGGTTGGTGCCGCGGAGGGTGTAGATGTGGCTGGCGACGGCGTGGATCTCGGCGGGCTTGAGGAGGGTTTTCCAGGTGACCATGCCTTTGTCCGGGACGCCGTCATAGATGACGCGCAAGGAATCGCCGAAGGAGGGGCCATGGATCCAGTAATCGTCGGTGAGGTTAGGGCCGACGAGTCCGCCGCCGTCCTCGCGGGGGCAGGGGGCGCACATCTGGTTGAAGAGGCGGCGGCCGGTATCGAGGGTGGCGGGTTCAGTGCCGGGCTGGAGCTCCTGCATGGCCTGCTCGAAGCGGGCGAGGGCGGCGGACTTGAGGCGGTCGCCGACCTCCATTTCGCGCTGGTACTCGGTGACCATGATGCGGCCGTCGCCCAGGACGTGGTAGTACACCATGTAGACGACGGAGAACGCGATGGAGAGGTTGAAGAGCCAGACCCACCAGCGGGGCAGTTGGTTGTCGAGCTCGCGGATGCCGTCGGCCTCGTGATCGAGCAGGAGGGGATCTTGGGGATCAGTCATAGTCGGAGGGAGGAGCGGAGGGTGGGTCAGCGGGATCGTCCTCGAGGGGTTTGGCGGCCATGGAGTTCAGGAAAGGGGTTTTGAGGCGGAGGGCCCAGAAGACGATGCCGAGAAAGGTGGCGAAGAACAGGAGGATCGAGAGGATGCCGTAGCGCTCGATGCCGCCGATATGCTGGAGGACCTTCTGGACCATGAGGTGTCAGTTTCCGGCCAGTTTCGGGGCGGTGCTGGCGGGGCTGCCCTTGATGTCGGTGCCGAGGCGCTGGAGGTAGGCGATGAGGGCGATGATCTCGCGGTCGGGCTCGGCGTTGACGGAGCCGACCTTGAGGTTCTGGACGACGCGGGCCTGTTGGGCTTTGAGGTCTTCGAGGGCCTGGCCATTCTCATAACCTTCCGGGTAAGGGACGCCGATGCGACGGAGGGCGCGGATGCGGGCGGTGAGGCTGGCGGTATCGAGCTTGCGATCGAGGAGCCAGGGGTAGGGGGGCATGATGGTGCCGCTGGAGGTGCTGTGGGGGTCCTCCATGTGGTTGTAATGCCAGGCATCGGGGTATTTGCCGCCGACGCGGTGGAGGTCGGGTCCGGTGCGTTTGGAGCCCCAGAGGAAGGGGTGGTCATAGACGTACTCGCCGGCCTTGGAGTACTCGCCGTACCGTTCGGTTTCGGAGCGGAAGGGGCGGACCATCTGGGAGTGGCAGCCGACACAGCCTTCGCGGATGTAGAGGTCGCGGCCGAGCAGTTCGAGGGGGGAGTAAGGTTTGACGGCGCTGATGGTGGGGACGTTGTTTTTGATGAGGTAGAGGGGGACGATTTCGACGAGGCCGCCGACGAGGATGGCGAGGGTGGTGAGGATGGTGAAGGTGACGGGCATGCCTTCGAGCCAACGGTGGGACCAGGCGGGGGCGTGCGAGGTGCTGGGGTGTTGGACGCGGGCGGGGGCCTGGGCTTCCTGCTCGGGGGCGAACTGGCCGGCCTTGGCGGTTTTGTAGAGGTTCACCCACATGAGGACGATGCCGAGGACGTAGAGGGCGCCGCCGGCAGCGCGGAGCATGTGCATGGGGATGATGCGCAGGACGGTTTCGAGGAAGTTGCCGTAGAGGAGGAAGCCGTCCTCGGTGAACTGTTTCCACATGAGGCCCTGGGTGACGCCGCTGACATAGATGGGCACGACGTAGAACATCATGCCGAGGAGGGCGATCCAGAAGTGGTAGTTGGCGAGCTTGGTGGACCAGAGCTTGGTGTTGTAGAGGCGGGGGAACAGCCAGTAGAGCATGCTGAAGGTGAGGAAGCCGTTCCAGCCGAGGGCGCCGGTGTGGACGTGGGCGATGGTCCAGTCGGTGTAATGGGAGAGGGCGTTGACGCTCTTGATGGCGAGGGTGGGGCCTTCGAGGGTGGCCATGCCATACGCGGTGACGGCCACGACCATGAACTTGAGCATGGGATCCTGGCGGACCTTGTCCCAGGCGCCGCGGAGGGTAAGGAGGCCGTTGAGCATGCCGCCCCAGGAAGGGGCGACGAGCATGACGGAGAAGACCATGCCGAGGGACTGGGCCCAATCGGGGAGGGCGGTGTAGAGGAGGTGGTGGGGGCCGGCCCAGATGTAGATGAAGATGAGGCCCCAGAAATGGATGATGGAGAGGCGGTAGCTGAAGACGGGGCGGTTGGCGGCCTTGGGCAGGAAGTAGTACATCAGGCCCAGGTAGGGGGTGGTGAGGAAGAAGGCGACGGCGTTGTGGCCGTACCACCACTGGACGAGGGCGTCCTGGACGCCGGCATAGATGGAGTAGCTCTTGAACCAGCCGGCGGGGATAGCGAGGGAGTTGACGATGTGGAGGACGGCGACGGTGATGGCCGTGGCGATGTAGAACCAGATGGCGACGTACATGTGAGGCTCACGGCGGCGGAGGATGGTGCCCATGAGGTTCACGGTGAAGGCGACCCAGACGATGGCGATGCCCACGTCGATGGGCCATTCGAGCTCGGCGTATTCCTTGCTGGTGGTGAGGCCGAGGGGGAGGGTGATGGCGGCGGCGACGATGATGATATTCCAGCCCCAGAAGTTCAGCCAACTGAGGGTGTCACTGAACATGCGGGCCTTGCAGAGGCGCTGGAGGGAGTAGTAGATGCCGGTGAACATGCCGTTGCCGACGAAGGCGAAGATGACGGCGTTCGTGTGGAGGGGGCGGAGGCGGCCGAAGGTGGTGAAGGAAGTCTCGAAGTTGAGGGCGGGCCAGAACAACTGGCAGGCGACGAGAAGTCCGGCGGCGGTGCCGACCAAGGCCCAGAGAGCGGTGGCGATCGCAAAGGCGCGGACGATGCGATTGTCGTAGCGGAAGGTTTCCACGTTCATAGCGGTTGTCGGTCGTGCCACGGGCGAAAGTCAACGGTGGGGCGGGTTTGGCGACTCACCGTGGTTTGTCGAAGTGGCACCTTTTCTTGCCTTGGACGGGAGGGGTGGGGCCGGCGGGGGTTCGTCGAGGAGGACGCGGAGGGCGGGGGTGGAGGTGTCGTCGTACTGGCCGTGGCGGACGGCCCAAAGGTAGGCGATGAGGAAGCCCAGGGCGATGAGCAGGCTGACGAGGATGAGGAGGTAGAGGGCGCTCATGACGGGGAGTTGGCGGCGGGGAGGTGGGCGAGGCCGAGGCGCCGGGCCGCCCAACGTGTAGCCGTGCAGGCGAAGAGAACGACGGTGACGGAGCTGATGGGCATCAGGACGGCGCAGATGAGGGGGGAAAGCCGGCCGGAGGCGGCGATGCTGAGGCCGACCACGTTGTAGAGGCTGGAGAGGACGATGCTGGCGATCACGACCTTGACGGAGGCGCGGGCGAAGCGCAGGAGGAGGGGAAGTCGGGAGACGAGCGAGGCGTGGAGGATGACGTCGCTGGCGGGCGAGAAGGCACCGGGGTTCTCGACGACGGCCACGCCGACGTCGCTTTCCTGGAGGGCCCCGGCGTCGTTGAGGCCGTCGCCGACCATCATCACGGTGTGGCCGGGCTGGCGGAGCTGGCGGATGAACTCGAGCTTGTTCCAGGGGGTTTGGCGGAAGTGGAGGTGGGCGTCGGACTTGAACCAGGCGAGGAACCGTTCCCGGTCCCGTTCGCCATCGCCGCTGAGCAGCGTGACTTCGTGGTGGCGCCGCAGTTCGTGGAGCATGCGGTCGACGTCGGGCCGGACGGAGCTGTCGAGGAGGAAATGGCCGCGGTACGCGTTGTCGATGGCCAGGTGGGTGGCGCTGGAGTGCGGGACATCGGCGGGCAGGGCGACACCGCGGGTGGCAAGCCAGGCGGCGGACCCGATGGCGTAGGCGTGTGGACCGACATGGCCGGCGACGCCGCCACCGGAGGTTTCGTGGAAGTCCCTCACCTCGGGGGTGGGTTCGAGGGCTGGTTCGACGGAGGGCGCGGGGGGAAGGGGCGGGGCCTGGGTTTCGGCAAGGACGGCAGCGACGCTGACGGCGCAGGGGTGGGTGGAGTGGCGGGCGAGAGCGAGGACGGCCTGAAGTTCGGGGTGGGTCAAGGGGGGGCCGTGGAAGCGGGTGCTGCTGGCGGTGGGCGTGGTGAGCGTGCCGGTCTTGTCGAAGACGACGGTCTGGACGCGGGCGAGGGATTCGAGGACGTGCGGGCTTTTGAGGAAGATGCCGCGGCGGGCGAGGAGGCGTTGGGCGGTGCCCAAGGCGAAGGGGGCGGCCAGGGCGAGGGCGCAGGGACAGGCGACGATGAGGACGGCGATGAAGGATTGGAGGGCGCGGTGGGGATGGTCCGCCCAGGACCAGAAGGCGGCGGCCGCGAGGGCCACGCCGATGACGGCGAGGATGAAGCGGCGGCTGAAGCGGTTGGTGAGCGTGTCGAGGGAGTCGCGCGGGGTCTTGCGGAAGCTTTTGCTGCTCCAGAGCGTGGTGAGGTAGCTCTGGGAAACAGGCTTGACGGTTTCGATCTCGATGGCGCCCCCGCGCTGGCGGCCGCCGGCGTAGAGGGTATCACCGGGCTGTTTGGGCACGGGCGCGGCCTCGCCGGTGACGAAGCTGTAGTCGATCAGGCCCGCGCCGGAGAGGAGGCGGGCGTCGGTGGGGATCAGTTCGCCGTGGCGGAGGAGGAGGAGGTCGCCGACGGCCACCCGGGACAGGGGGACGGTCTCCTCGCCCTGCGGGGTGCGTCGGAGGACGGAGAGGGGGAAGAACGAGCGGTAGTCGCGGTCGAAGGTGAGGCGGTCGTAGGTTTTGTGCTGGAAGAGTTTCCCGCAGAGGAGGAAGAAGACGAGGCCCGTGAGAGAATCGAAGTATCCTTCGCCGGTGGCGGAGACGACCTCGTAGGTGCTCTGGGCGAAGAGGGCCACCAGCCCGGCAGCGATGGGCAGATCGACCGTGACGACGCGCTGGCGGAAGGTGAGCCAGGCGGCGCGCCAGTAGTCGCCGGCGCTGTAGCCGAGGACCGGGAGGGCGAGGAGCAGGGAGAGGTAGCCGAAGAGCGTTTTGAGTCCGGGATCGTCAGCGGTGTTGAGGCCGAGATAGCCGGCGGTGCTGATGAGCATGGTGTTGCCGAAGGCGAAGCCGGCGAGGCCGGTGCGCAGCCAGAGGCGGCGGCTGAGGGGATCGGCGGGAGGTTTCTCCGGCGTACCGAGGTGAAGGACGGGCTCGTATCCGAGCGACGCGACCAGGGCGGCCACGTCGCTGAGCTGGACGCGGCGGGGGTCGTAAGTGATGGCGCATTCCCGGCGGGGGAAGTTCACCGTCGAGCGACCGATGCCGGGCCGGAGCTGGAAGAGGTTTTCGAGGAGCCAGACACAGGCGATACAATGGATGGCGGGGAGCTGGAAGGTCACCTTGTGGGTGGTGTCATCGGCGAAATCGAGGAGGCGATCGCGGAGGGCGGGGTCATCGAGGTAACGGAAGCGTTCGCCCGGGGGGGGGCGGGTCATCCGGATGCCGGCCTGTTCGCCGAGGTCGTAGAAGTGGCCGAGGCCGTTCTCGGTGAGGAGTTCGAAGACGGTGAGACAGCCGTGGCAGCAGAAGGGTTTGCCGGCCTTGGCGGGCGCGTGGACGGGGCAGGGTGCGCCGCAGTGGAAGCAGGCGGCGGGATCCCGGGTGATGGGGCTGGGGGTGGCGTCGGCTGCCGGGGTGTGGCCCGGTGCCGTGGAGGGGGGCGTGATTCGGGTGGAGGTCGTCGTCCTCGGCATGACGCGTGCCCGCCGGCTCCGTCAGCCGGTGCGGCGGAAGGTTGGCGGGATTTGGTGCGGACCGCCAGAGCATTCGGTTCGCCATCGGCGGGGAATCGAAGGCAGAAGGATGCCTCCGCAGATTACGAACAGGGGGGATTGGGGAAACCGAAGACTCCGCCTCTCAATTCCCGGTCACTGGAATCGGCGGACAAAACCTTTGCCTGCCGCCGCCGCCTTCTGGTACGTTCCGCGCGTGGCTTCCAGGTGGAACAGCACCACGACGACCTTGTAGCGTTCACGGACCTTCCCGTGAACGCCGACGCCTCCGACTGTCCGTCCGGGGCGTTTTTTGTTTGGGGGAGGGGCACCGGACGGACGAGCGGAACCCATTTCAGCTATGCAAACTGACGATCGTAAGACCCTTGAACAGCGCCACCAGATGTCCGAACTGGAGCGCCTGCGCCACTCCTGCGCTCATGTGATGGCCACCGCCATCCTCCGGTTGTGGCCGGACGCTCAGTTCGCCTATGGGCCGCCCGTCGAGACCGGCTTCTACTACGACCTGGAATGCTCGCACCGCATCACGCCCGAGGACTTCGAACGGATCGAGGCGGAGATGAAGCAGGAGATCAAGGCCAACCACGTCTTCGAACGCATCGCTGTCTCCCGTGAGCAGGCCGTCGTCGACGCCTCGAGCGGCCGGCTCGGCGGGTTGGCCGAACGTCCGGGCAACCCGAGCAAGTTCAAGCTCGACCTCCTCGGTGCCATCCCCGAAGGCGAGCCCATCTCCTACTATCGGAACGGCGACTTCCTCGATCTCTGCGCGGGCCCGCACGTGATGCGCACCGGCAACATCGGGGCCTTCAAGCTCACCTCTGTCGCCAGCGCCTACTACAAGGGGGACGAGAAGAACCCCCAGCTCCAGCGCGTCTACGGCACCGCCTTCAAGAACAAGACCCAGCTCGAGGAGTGGCTGAAGATGCAGGAGGAGGCCAAGAAGCGCGACCACCGCAAGCTGGGCCAGGAGATGGGCCTGTTCTTCATGGACGCCGAATACACCGGCCCCGGCATGCCGCTCTGGCTGCCCAACGGCACGGTGCTGGTCGAGGAACTGGAGAAGCTGGCGAAGGAAACCGAGTTCGCGGCGGGGTATGTCCGCGTGCGAACGCCGCATCTGGCCAAGGAGAAGATGTACCTCACCTCCGGCCATCTGCCTTACTACGCCGAGAGCATGTTTCCGCCCATGACCCTGCTCGAGGGGGATGATCCGGCCAAGCGCCCGCTGCTGCGGGAGAAGTTCCAGGAAGCGCTGCACGATGGCGCCGAGCTCACGCCGGACAAGATCGACACCTTCCTCGAACGGGCCTACCAAATCTTCAAAGCCGAGGGACTCGAGGGCGACCGTTACTACCTCAAAGCCATGAACTGCCCGCATCACCACCGCATTTTCGCGGCGGAACCGCGCAGTTACCGGGACCTACCCTTGCGCATGGCCGAGTACGGCTGCTGCTACCGTTACGAGCAGAGCGGGGAGCTGTTCGGCCTGATGCGCGTGCGCTCGCTGAACATGAACGACGCGCACATCTACTGCACCGAGGACCAGTTCGCCGCCGAGTTCGCGGCCGTCAACGAGATGTACCTGAAGTACTTCAAGATCTTCGGGCTCGAGAAGTACATCATGCGCTTCAGCACCCACGCCGCCAGCGGCCTCGGCAAGAAGTACGTGAACGAACCCGCGCTCTGGCTCAAGACCGAGGACATGGTCCGCCGCGTCCTGCAGCAGAGCGGCATCAACTACGTCGAGGTGCCGAACGAAGCCGCGTTCTACGGTCCCAAGATCGACGTGCAGGTCTGGAGCGCCATCGGCCGCGAGTTCACCATCGCGACCAACCAGGTGGACTTCGCCGTCCCCGCCCGCTTCGGGCTCGAGTACCGGGACCGCGACAACACGATGCGGACGCCGCTCTGCATCCATCGCGCGCCACTGGGCACACACGAGCGTTTCGTCGGCTTCCTCATCGAGCATTACGCCGGGAACTTCCCGCTCTGGCTCGCCCCCGAACAGGTGCGCGTGCTGCCGGTGACCGAGCAGCAACTGGACTATGCCCGGGCCCTCGTGGCCGAACTCCGCGGCGCGATGGTCCGGGCCGAATTCGAGTTCAGCAACGACAAGCTCCAGGGCCGCATCCAGCGCGCCGAAGCGGCCCGGGCGCACCACATCCTCGTGGTCGGCCAGAAGGAACAGGACGCGGTCGCCGTCGCCGTCCGCATCCACGGCAAGGGTCAGCAGGGCGTCCGCCCCCGCGCGGAAGTGGTGGCTGACATCTTGCAGTCCATCCGGGAACGGCGAAGTTAGGCGCACCGTTATGAACCACGATCCGATGCTCCAACCCTCCGTCCCTGTGGTGCGGGCTTCCAGCCTGCGCCCCCCACTCACCCGCCTTGTGGTGCGGGCTTCCAGCCTGCACTCTCCGGGTGTCCTCCTTGCCCGCGTGCGGCTCCGAGCTGTGCGCCTCCGAACGGCCCTCGCCTCGGCCTGCACCGTCCTTGCCCTCGGCCTCCTGCTACCGCCCGCTTCCGCGCAAGCCGATCCGCCCACGGCCGCGATCGACGCCGAAGCCCTGAACCCCCAGGCGATCCAGCCCTGGCCCGCCGACCCGCGCTACTGGCAATTCCAGGGCGAACCCGTGCTGCTGGTGGGCGGCAGTGATGACGACAACCCGTTCCAGTGGCCGCCCGACCAATTGATCCCCCACCTGGATGCCCTCGCGGCCGCCGGCGGCAACTACGTTCGCTGTACCATGAGCGACCGAAAGGACAAGGGGTTCGAGCGCTACCCGTTCCGCCAACGGCCGGATGGCCGCTACGACCTCAACGAGTGGGACGACGTCTACTGGGACCGGTTTGCCGGCTTCCTTGAGGCCACGGCCCAGCGCAAGATCATCGTCCAGATCGAGGTCTGGGACCGGTTCGACTACACCCGGGACAACTGGCTCCCCCATCCCTACAACCCCACCAACAACGTCAACTACACTTACGCCACCTCCGGCTTCGCCCCCGCGTACCCCGATCACCCGGGCGCCAACCGCCAGCCCTTCTTCTTCACCACGCCCGCCCAACGCCACAACCAGGTCGTGTTCCCGTTCCAGCAGCGGTTCGTGGACCGGATGCTTTCCTACACGCTCCGTCATCCCCACGTCCTGTACTGCATGGACAACGAGACCAGCGGCGAAGCGGCCTGGGGCGCGTACTGGGCCGAGCACATCAAGCAGAAGGCCGCCCAAGCCGGCCGCCACGTCTTCGTCACCGAGATGTGGGACGACTGGAACCTCCAGGGGCCGTCCCACCGCCACACGTTCGATCACCCCGAGCGCTATGACTTCGCGGATGTCTCGCAGAACAACCACCAGAAAGGCGACACCCATTGGAACAACTTCCAGTGGGTCCGCGCCCACCTGGCTGCTCAGCCTCGTCCGATCAACACCGTCAAGACCTACGGCGCCGACGGCGGCCGCTTCGGCACCAGCCAGGACGGCCTCGAACGCTGGTGGCGCCACCTCCTCGGCGGGGCCGCCGCTGTCCGCTTCCACCGCCCCGACTCCGGCCTCGGCCTCTCCGCCCCCGCCCTCGCCAGCATCCGGGCCGCCCGCCAGCTCGAAGCCGCGGCGAAGCTCTGGGACCTCAAACCCCACCTCGAACTGCTGGAAGACCGCGAGCCCAACGAAGCCTTCGCCGCCGCCCGACCGGGCCACACCTACGTCGTCTTCTTCCCCAACGGCGGCCAGGTCTCGCTCGCGATGGACGAGCCCACCGGGACGTGGCGCCTGCGTTGGCTGGACATTGGCCGCGGCGAATGGGACGGCGCCGAAGCTCCCCTCGAAGGCCGCTCCACGGTCCGCCTCGAAACCCCACGCGCGGGCCTCTGGATCGCGCTGGTCCAACGTTGATGCAGCTCCCATCCTTTCACCTATGAAACTCCTGCCCCTCGTCCTCAGCCTGTTCATGACCACCCTCGCCCTGGCCGAACCACCACCCCTGATCCCCCGCGAAGTCCTGTTCGGTAACCCCGACAAAGCCAGCCCGCGCCTGTCGCCCGACGGCACCCGGCTTGCCTATCTCGCCCCCGACGCCAACCAGGTCATGAACGTCTGGGTCCGGACCCTCGGCCAGACCGATGACCAGGTCATCACCGCCGACAAGAAGCGCGGCATCCGGATCTTCTTCTGGCAGCCGGACAGCGCCCACGTCCTCTATCTCCAGGACCTCGATGGCGATGAGAACTGGCATGTCTACCAGACCAACGTCCGCAACCGAAACACCCGCGACCTGACCCCGTTCCAGGGCGTGCAGGCCCAGGTCGTGGCCGTGGACCCGAATTTCCCCGACGAGGTCCTTGTCGCCCTCAACCTCGAGGACCGCCAGCTCCACGACGTCTATCGCATCCACCTCAAGAATGGCGCCGTCGAACTCGACACCAAGAACCCCGGCGATGTCGCCGGCTGGACCGCCGACAACGCCCTCCAGGTCCGCGTCGCCTCCGTCTTCACGCCGGACGGCGGCACCGAACTCCGCCTCCGCGACACGTCCCAGTCCCCCTGGCGTTCCTTCCAGAAATGGAGTGCCGACGAGACCTTCGGCGGCGTGGCGGCTTTCAGCGCCGACAACCGCAGCGCCTGGGTCGTCTCCAGCGTCGATGCCAACGCCGCCCGTCTCGTCCAGTTCGACCTCGCCTCCGGCCAGAGCCGCGTCATTGCGGAAGACCCGAACTACGACGTGTCCGACCTCATGATCCATCCCACGCAGCACACCCTTGAGGCCGTCAGCTTCGTCCGCGCCCGCACCGAATGGCAGGTGATCGAGACGCGCCTCCAACCCGACTTCGCCTTCCTCCGCCAGGTCCGGGACGGCGATCTCCAGGTCATCAGTCGCAACCTCGCTGATTCCCTCTGGATCGTCGCCTATGTCCTCGACGACGGTCCGGTCCACTACTACCTCTACGACCGGGCCGCCCAACGCGCGGAACTCCTCTTCACCAACCGCGCCCGCCTTGCCAGCTACCCGCTCGCCAAGATGCAGCCCATCCAGTTCACCGCCCGCGATGGCCTCACCATCCACGGCTATCTCACCCTCCCGCTCGAGGGTGTGGTGCAGGCTTCCAGTCTGCACGGCGCAGAGGTCAGCTCCACCGCCCGTACATCCGGTAAGCGCGGTCCTTTCCCCATGGTCCTCAACGTCCATGGCGGTCCGTGGGGACGTGACGTCTGGGGCCTGGACTCCGAGGCCCAATGGCTCGCCAACCGCGGCTACGCTGTTCTCCAGGTCAACTTCCGCGGCTCGACCGGTTACGGGAAGGACTTCCTCAATGCTGGCGACCGCGAATGGGCCGGCAAGATGCACGATGACCTCGTGGACGCCAAACGCTGGGCCGTCGCCCAGGGCTACGCCGATCCCGCGCGGGTCTGCATCTACGGGGGCAGCTACGGCGGGTACGCCACCCTCGTCGGCCTCACCTTCACCCCCGACGAGTTCAGTTGCGGCGTCGACATCGTCGGCCCCTCAAGCATCGTCACCCTCATCCGCTCGATCCCGCCGTACTGGGCCCCGTTGCGTTCTCTGTTCGACAAACGGGTCGGCAACGTCGACACCGAGGTCGAGTTCCTCAACGCCCGTTCCCCGCTCTTCAAGGCCGACCAGATCCGCGTGCCCCTCCTCATCGCGCAGGGCGCCAACGATCCCCGCGTCAAACAAGCCGAGAGCGACCAGATCGTGGCGGCCATGCGCAAGAACCAAAAGCCGGTCGAGTACCTCGTCTTTCCCGACGAAGGCCACGGCTTCGCGCGCCCCGAGAACCGCCTCAAGTTCTACGCCGCTGCCGAGCAATTCCTGGCTCAACACCTCGGTGGCCGCGCCGAACCGCCCTCGCCCGAGGAACGGTGGGACTCGCTCCGCAAGTGACGGCACGCCCCTCTTCACGACATGCCACGTCCCTCCGTCTTCTCGCTTGGTCCGCTGATCGCCTCCATCGCGGCGCTCCTGCTGCAGTGGTCCGTCCCCGCCGCCCTCGCCGCCGCACCGGAGACCTCCGCGGCTCAACCGGTGCCGGTCATTTACTGCACCGATCTCTTCCATCCGCACGACGACCCGGATGACCACTTCGACCTCGCCACCCTCTACGCCCTGCCCGAGTTCGACGTGAAGTGCATCGTGCTTGATCAGGGTGAGCCACAGCTCCAGCGCCCCGGCCGCCTCCCCATCGCCCAACTCAACCACCTCACCGGCCGCAACCTCCCCAGCTTCCCGGGGCTTTCCAGGCCGTTGACAGGTCCCGCGGACACCGGCCTCGACCAACCTTCCCAGTTCCAGGGTGGCGTGGAAGCCATCCTGCGCACCCTGCGTGCGTCCGATCGCCCCGTCGCACTCATCGCCGTCGGCAGCCTGCGCGACGTGGCGGCCGCCTGGAATCGCGAGCCCTCCCTTCTACGCGCGAAGTTGAGTCGCCTCCTGCTGTTCATCGGCGAGGCGGCCAATCCCGACTTCCGCGAATACAACGTGGGCCTCGACCCCGCCGCCTACATCGCCATCCTCCGCTCGGGCCTGCCCATCGCCTGGGTGCCGTGTTTCGACGGCGGTCTTTGGCAGAACGGCGGCCACGCCTCCTTCTGGCAGGCCTCCCACGGCGACCTGCTCTCAGCCGCCTCACCGCCGGTCGTCCAGTTCTTCCGCTTCGCCCTCGAAAAGCCCGCCGCTGATCCGCTGCCCTTCCTCGCCGAACCGGTCGACGTCGAGGCCAAAGCCCGGCTCTTCGCCCAGACGCGCAACCTCTGGTGCACCGCCGTCTTCGGCGCTCTCGCTGGCCGCCGCGTTGTCGAGCAGGACGGCCGGTTCATCGCCCGTCCCCCGGCCGCCGGGGAACCGCGAGAACTGCAGCGCGACCACGGCGTGTTCGGCTTCCGCGAAATCGCCATCACCGTCGATGCCGACGCCGTCGTGCGCCCCGCCAGCGGTCCGGACGCCCGGACCCTGTGGCAGTTCGAGATTCGTGACCGCCCCCGCTACGCCCGCGCCATGACCGAAGCGACGGCCGACCTGCTGTCCAGGTTGCCGGTCCCGACTCGGGGACGTTGAAGTGGTCTGCGTGTCCCGGGCGAAGCACGGCAGCAGGGCACGCGGGCATCGGCGAGCTTGGCCCTGACCCCCGACCGGGCAGTTCGGGCGATGGTTCGTTCTGCGGCGATTGACCCGGGTCGGCGCGGGACGTAGCCTTCCGTCGCGATGATGCAACGTGAAGTGCTCCAGCAGCCCGTGCGTCGGGCCGTGGGGCGGCCGGCCTCGCAGTCGAGCCGGTTGGCCGCGGTGGAGGGACTTGCCGCCTTCATGAGGAAGTATGCCCCGGAAGCCTGTGCACGAGCCGAACCAGACTACTTCCCAGTTCGAAAGGCTGTTGGTCGCTCTGGCCCAAGCGGGAGTGGATTACGCGGTCGTGGGGGGCCTGGCGGTCATCCTGAACGGGTACCCCCGGGTGACCGTGGATGTGGACATCCTGGTGGATGACGCCGCGGAGTACCTTTCCCGGCTGCTCGCGTGCCTGGCGGGCTGGGGCGAAGGCTGGGCCCGCGAACTTACGCTCGAGGACTTTGCTCCCCAAGAAGGCTCGATCCGCGTGATGGAGGAGTTCGAGCTGGACATCTTCACCCGGATGCGTGGCCACACCCTGGCGGACTTCCGCCCGCGGCTGCGCCATCTTGCGGTCAGCGGCGTGCTCATCCCCTACCTCTCCGCCCAGGACCTCATCCGCCTCAAGGAGGCCTCCTGGCGGGAGAAGGACCAGCTCGACGTTGCCGCGTTGAAGCGCATCCTCGGAGCCTGACACGGACTTGACTCGCATCAAGGCGGACCACGCACCCGCCTCCAAGCTCGTCTCCATGAACGCCGTCCACCGCCTATCCGTCGGGCTGTCGATCCTGCTCGCGGCTGTCTGCCTGGGTGCCGCACCCCTCGCTCGCGCCGCCAGCTCAGCCACCGTCAAACCGATGTTCGCCAACCCGCCCCGCGAGTACGCCACGGCGCCTCTCTGGGTCTGGAACGATCTGCTCACCGAGCAGCAGATCCGTGACACCCTCCGCGACATGGCCGGCCAGCAGGTCAAACAGGCCTTTGTCCATCCCCGGCCCGGCCTGATGACCCCTTACCTCGGCGACGACTGGTTCCGCCTCTGGAAGGTCGCCCTCGACGAAGCCGCGCGGCTCGACATGAACATCTGGATCTACGACGAGAACTCCTACCCGAGCGGTTTCGCCGGCGGCTGGGTGCCGGAGCTCATGCCGGAATCCCGCGGCATGGGGCTCGTGATCCGTGATGCCAAGACCGCCCCCGCGTGGAACGACACCCTCGTCGCCGTCCATCGCCTCGAGGGCGACCACACCACCGATGTCACCGCCCGCGTCAAGGCCGGCGAAGCCCTGCCCGAGGCCCGCTACCTCGTGGCCTCGATCCAGCGCGCCGGCAATTCCCCGTGGCACGGCAACCGGTGCTACGTGAACCTCCTCACCCCGGGCGTGACCCAGACGTTCATCGAAGTCACCCTCGAGGCCTATAAACGCGAGCTCGGCGATCACTTCGGCCATCGCGTCCCCGGCGTGTTCACCGACGAACCGAATATCCGCCCCGCCGGCGGTTTCCCCTGGTGCCCCGACCTGCCCGAGCAGTTCCAGAAACGCTGGGGCTACCACCTGCTCGACCACCTTCCCAGCCTCCGCCTGGAAGTCGGTGACTGGCGCCGCATCCGCCACAACTACTTCTGCCTGCTCAACGAGCTCTTCATCGAGCGCTGGGGCAAGCCCATGTACGAATGGTGCGACCGCAACGGCCTCGAGTTCACCGGCCACTACTGGGATCATGAATGGCCCCACTGCGCCGGCGTCCCCGACAACATGGCCATGGCCGCCTGGCAACATCGCCCCGGCGTGGACACCCTCATGAACCAGTACGCCGAGCACAACCACGCCCAGTTCGGCAACGTCCGCTACTGCCGCGAGGTCTCCAGCATTGCCAACCAGCTCGGCCGCCAGCGTACCCTCGTCGAAATCTACGGCGCCGGTGGCTGGGACCTGCGCTTCGAAGACATGAAACGCATCGGCGACTGGCTCGGCGTTCTCGGCGTCAACACCTTCGACGAGCACCTCAGCTACATCACCCTCCGCGGGGCCCGCAAACGCGATCATCCCCAGAGCTTCAGCTACCATGAACCCTGGTGGGAGGCCTACCACGTCAACGCGCAGTACCTCGCCCGCCTCTCCGCCGCCATGTCCCAAGGCGAGCAGATCAACAAACTGCTCGTCATCCACCCCACCACCACCGTCTGGATGTACCAGGACAACGAACCCCGACTCCGCGAGGTCGGCGACGCCTTCTTCCATCTCCTCATGGCCCTCGAGGCCGCCCAGATCGAATACGACCTCGGCTGCGAAGACGTCCTCGCCCGACTCGGCAAGGTCGTCAGCGGCGACCGCGGAACCCCCGCCCTCCGCATCGGTCATCGCACCTACGACCGCATCCTTCTCCCGGCTCACAACGAAAACCTGAACGGATCCACCGTCGCCCTGCTCAAACAGGCCTCGCCCGGCCTGGCGGTTTGGAGCCTCGGCGACCACCCGACCCGTGTGGACGGGGCCGCGTCGGATGCCTTCGCCGCGCTCACGAAACGCTTCCCGGCTCACTTCCTGAAGGTCGGGCAGGCAGACGCCGTGGCGGCCCTGTCCGGCATCCAAGGCGTCCGCGAAGGGTTCCGCATCGATCGCGTTCCCCAGGACCGCGGCATCCTCTTCCATCACCGTCGCCACCTCGACGACGGCGAGATCCTCCTCCTGGTCAACACCAGCATCGAAGCGCCCTCGAAGGGATCCGTCTTCACCACCCGCCGCGGCGTCGAGGAATGGAACCTCCGCACCGGCACCTGCCAGCCCCTGGCCGCGCGCCCGGCCAACGGTGGGCTCACCGTCGATTTTGAGCTGCCCCCCTCCGGCAGCCGGCTCCTGTTCCTTGCCCACGAGCCCAACGAAGCCACCCGCTCCACACCCGCCAAGCCCGCGACCCGGACGTCCCTCGCCGCCACCAGCCCGCTGGAGGTGCAGCGCCTCGAACCGAACGTCCTCACGCTCGATTACGTGGACATCACTGCCGGCGGCGAAACCCGGCTCAACCAGTACTTCTACCCGGCCAACCAGTTTGCCTGGCAGAAGAACAGCATGGCGCGCAACCCCTGGGACAGCGCCGTCCAGTTCAAGGACGAGCTCATTGCGAAAACCTTCCCCGCCGACAGCGGCTTCGAAGCCAGTTACCGCTTCACCCTCGAAGGCCCCGTCCCCGCCAACCTCGAAATCGTCATCGAACGCCCCGACCTCTATACCGTCACCTGCAACGGCACCGTCGTGGCCGCCGAAGTTTCCCCCACCCAACCCGGCCGCCCCGCCCCCGCCGGTGCGCAAGCCGTCAAGTTCCAGCACTGGTGGCTCGACCAAGCCTTCGGCCGCATCGCGCTCGCCCAGGCCGCACGCACCGGCGAAAACGTCGTCACCCTCAAGGCCCGACCGTTCACCATCTTCCACGAACTCGAACCCGCCTATCTCCGCGGTGACTTCTCCCTGAAACCCGCCGCCCGCGGCTTCGTCGTTGCCCCGGATCGACCGCTCACGATCGGGACCGCCCAACCCGTCCTCGCACACAGCAACAATCCCGACGGCACCATGTGGCTCAGCGGCGGCATCGGCTTCAACCCCGGCGCCGATGACCGCGCTCCCTTCCTCGTCCTCGACCTCGGCCAACCCACCGACCTCGCCGCCGTCGAGATCTGGAACTACTGCGAAGGCCACGTTCGCGACCTGACCAGCCGCGGCACCAAGACCCTCCGCATCAGCACCGGCCCCGCCCCCGACGCGCTCACCGCCCGCGGCACCTTTGAGCTACCCCGCTCGACCGGCCCGGCGCGAGGCCAGCCACTCCCGCTCCAGGCCGCCGGCGTTCGCTATGTGAAGCTCGAGTGCCTGGCCAACCACGCCGGGGTGACCTTCCCCGCCACCGGCGAACCGCCGGATAACGGCTTTGTCGGCCTGGCCGAAGTCGTGTTCCTCGCCGCCGGCGACCAGCCCCTCAAAGGCGTCACCGTCCATCAGGCCTCGAGCGAACTCACCACGCACCGGCGACTCGCGAAGTACATCGTGGACGGCAGCGGCCTGGCCGGCGCCCGCCCGGGCTGGAACGAGCAGGGTCACCCCTTCTACGCCCACGGCGTGGCCTACCGCCAATCCTTCACGCTTCCGCCGACCCGCGGCCGCTACGTCGTTTCCCTCCCGGCCTGGTACGGCAGCGTCGCTCGGGTGAAGGTCAACGATGACTTCGCCGGCTACATCAGCGCACCCCCGTGGGAGCTCGAAGTCACGCCGTCCGTCCGCGCCGGCGACAACACCATCGAAGTGGTCGTCTTCGGCACCCTCAAGAACACGCTCGGACCCCATCACGGCGGCCATGCCCTGGGCAGCGCCTGGCCCAGCATGTTCCAGAACGGTCCGAAGGATGGTCCACCCCCAGGCGACCAGTACGCCACCGTCGGCTACGGCCTGTTCGAACCCTTCCTCCTCCACCGCCTCGAACCGACTGCCACCGCCGCCCGGTAGGCGTCCGGCTTCGAGAATTAGAGTTGCGTTGGTTTCGTGTTCTGAGACCTTCTGCCGCCCCGGTCCCGGCAACCGGCCCAAACAACGACATCCAAGACCGCGCGAACGCGGTCGGGCCCAACCCCGGACCCGGCTCAACCTATGCACTCACTCGGTCGCCGCTTGGGCGGCTTGTTCAGCGTCCTGCTGGCCACCGGCCTCGCTACCCTCCAGGCCCACGATGACGGGGCTCCCCATTCGCACGCCCACGCCGACGCAGCCCCGCTTGCCGCCACCCCCCTGCCCATCGTGGTCGAAGCCAGCGGCCCGGTTCCGCCTCCAACACCCCTCGCCGGCACGCCCCCCCGCACCACCGGCCAGGGGTTCTGGCGCTTTGCCGCCGCCCCCGACCTGCTCCCGGTGCCCGAAACGGCCCGACCCCACGTCAAGGGCGCCCACGGAACCCTCGTCGTCGATCCCGACCGCGACATCGTGTACTGGGGACTCGAACAGGTCGGCTGGATCGCGTTCAGCGACCAGCTCACCCGAGCTGCCGTCATCCAAGGCGACCCGGCCCTGAGCCGCGGCAACCTCCATGGTGCCGACCTCCTGCGCCGGCCGGGGCAACTGCCGCTCGTCGTCGCGACCGACAACGTGGAGGGTCACGTGTATCTCTCCGACACCCGCTTCGCCCAGGTCACCACCCTGGGCCTCCCGCAGGGCGGGCCGTATGCCGATGGTCGCGGGTTCGCGCCCACCGACGCCGCTTTCACGCGCCCCGGAAGTCTATGCTGACGGCTACGGCAGGGCGTAGCTTCATGCCGGCCACCACCGACCCGCTCGCTTTCACCGGCGCTTATCACAGGGGCGGCGGACCGCCTCCCAAACTCCACGGCATCACCCGACTGCGGCGACGTTCCCTGCTCGTTTCGGCCGACCCGAGGCGCGGGTCCGACGCTGGTCGCGCACCAGGCAGAGTGGCTGGAAGTGCACGGCCTGCCCCCGGGGAGCACGGTGTGCGACGTGGATCTCTGGGGCGATTACGCGCTCGCCCCCTGCCTGAACGGTCCGGACAACACCCCCGGCCCCATCTACATTCTCAACCTCAAGCGGCCCGCCATCGTCAGCATCCTCCGACCCAAGGAAGACCTCGGCTACGGCGACGCGCAGCACATCCACGACGCGTGCTGGTACCTCCGCGGCGAAGGAGCGGATCGAGAAGTCTACGTGCTCTTCACCAACTGGAATCCCGGCGGCGTCGGCGCGCTCAGACTGCTCAACCTTCGCTCTGAAACACCACCACGCTGAGGGGGCAGCGTGAGCGGGGCCGACCAGGGCTGGGCGGTATGCCTGCATCCGTCCTCAGCCGTCACGCCCCGAGATTGCGGTGCCGGTGCCTCCGTACCTCATCCTGCTTCAAAGACCTCCCGCCACGAGCCGGGTCCGGGGAGCCACGCGATAGCCGTGGCGCGGCACGGGGTGAGGTTCCAGCACCGACAAACTCACGCTGCCACCGCTCAGCGGCAACCGGCGGACGAACGGGCGATTTCTCGTGGTCGCCGCAGTCGATCCACTGGAACCCGTGCGGGTCATGGTCGCCTTCCCACAGGCCGGCGTGCGCGCGGTAGAGCTGGTTCAAATTCCTGCACGAACCGTTGGGTGCCGGCGTGGAACGGCCCCGCCTGCAGCAGCCACCAGTCGAGTTCCCCGTTCTCGTTCCACTCGCGCTTCTGGCCCAGCTCGCCGCCCATGAACAGGAGTTGCTTGCCCGGGAACAGCCATTGATAGGCCAGGAGCGCGCGGAGGTTCGCAAAGGCTTGCCAGTCGTCCCCCGGCATTCGCCCGCGCAGCGATCCCTTGCCGTGCACCACTTCGTCATGGGACAGCGGCAGGACGAAGTTCTCGTGGTGGTGGTAGAGCATGGCGAAGGTCAGGTCGTTCTGATGGAACTTCCGATGGACCGGTTCCCGTTTGAAGTAGCCCAGCGTGTCGTGCATCCAGCCCATGTTCCACTTGAAGCTGAAACCGAGCCCGCCCAGGTAAGGCGGACGCGTGACCTGCGGCCAGGCCGTGCTCTCCTCCGCGATGGTCAGCACCCCCGGATGCTCCGTGTGCACCAGGTGGTTGAACTCGCGCAGGAACGCGATCGCCTCCAGATTCTCCCGCCCACCGTACTGGTTCGGCACCCATTCCCCCTCCTTCCGCGAGTAATCCAGGTAGAGCATCGACGCCACCGCATCCACGCGCAGCCCGTCCAGGTGGTACCGCTCGCACCAGAAGAGCGCATTCGCCGTCAGGAAGTTCCGCACCTCGTGCCGCCCGAAGTTGAAGATCAGTGTGCCCCAGTCCTGATGCGCGCCCTGGCGGGGATCCTCGTGCTCGTACAAGGCCGTTCCGTCAAAGTGCGCCAGCGCCCAGGTATCCCGCGGAAAATGTGCCGGCACCCAGTCCATGATCACGCCAATGCCAGCCTCGTGCAGCGCGTTCACCAGGTACTGAAGATCATCCGGGGTCCCGAACCGGCTGGTCGGCGCGTAAAACCCGGTCACCTGATAGCCCCAGCTCGGGTAAAACGCATGCTCCGCCAGCGGCAGGAACTCCACGTGCGTGAAACCCATCTGCCGCACATAATCCACCAGCGGCCCCGCCAGCTCCCGGTAGCTCAGCGATTCGAACGCCGATTTCTTCCGCCACGACCCGATGTGCACTTCATAGATGCTCAGCGGCTCGCGCCACGGGTTCGCGGTCCGCCGCCGCTCGCGCCAGGCCTCGTCGTTCCACGCAAACCGGCGGTTGTTCCACACCACCGACGCCTGCTTGGGCGGCACCTCGCACAGGAACGCAAAGGGATCGGCTCGCAGGCTCACTTGCCCCTCGCAATCCTGCACTTCGAACTTGTACAGCGTCCCTTCCCCCAGGCCCGGCACGAACAGCTCCCAGATGCCCGACGGCCCCAGCAGCCGCATCGGGTGGTACCGGCCGTCCCAGGCGTTGAAGTCGCCCACCACGCTCACCCGCTGCGCGTTGGGCGCCCACACCGCGAAGCTCACCCCCGGCACCCCGTCCGGCTCCCGCAACTGCGCGCCCAGCTTGTCGTACAACCGCCGCTCGTTCCCCTGCGCGAACAGATACACATCCTGTTCCCCCAGCGTGGGCAGAAACGAGTACGCATCCCGCATCCGTCGCTGCCCGCCCTGGTAATCCGTCACCACCAGATCGTAGGCATAGACCCGATCCGTCTCGCGGCTCACCCCCTCGTAAAGCCCCGATTCGTGCAGGCGCTCGAGTCGGATGCGCGGTCGCTGCGGCTCATGCACGGGCACGATCTCGACCGCGGCCGCGTTGGGCAGGTAAGTCCGCACCACCACCCCCGAGCCATCGCCCAACCGGTGCATGCCCAACAGATCGTGCGGACTGCGCAACCGGACGCCCACGAGACTCTCAAGTTCAGCAGTGGTCAGAATCATGGGCCTCTATTGCCAGAACCCCCACCGAAACACACGCAAAAACCCCGCCCCCCCTTTCGCCGCCCCCCCGTAGGAGCCGACGTCAGGAGGCTCTGCCGAGTCTCGTCACCTCGACTCCTACAGCCTCTCCCCGTAGGAGCCGACGCCAGGAGGCTCACCCTCGAAGTCAGAGTCTCGTCACCTCGACTCCTACAGCCTGTCCCCGTAGGAGCCGACGTCAGGAGGCTCTGCCGAGTCTCGTCACCTCGACTCCTACAGCCTGTCCCCGTAAGAGCCGACGTCAGGAGGCTCACCCTCCCCCTTGCAGCCTTGCCTCTCCGCCCTTCCGGACGGAGACTCCCCGCCATCTCGCCTGTCCCGGTGGATTGCCACCCGACCGGCACCGAACACCGCGAACATCCAGCGCCATGTACGACGCCTTCCAACCCCATCTCGCCGCCCAACTGGCCGAGATTCGCCAAGCCGGGCTCTACAAGCCCGAACGCGTCCTCAGCACGCCCCAGGGCACCCACGTCCGCGTCGCCGGCAGCGAGCCCGTCCTCATCCTCTGCGCCAACAATTACCTCGGCCTCGCCCAGCACCCCGCCGTGCGCGACGCCGCCAAGCTCGGCCTCGACCAGTGGGGTTACGGCCTGGCCAGCGTCCGCTTCATCTGCGGGACCCAAGCCGCCCACAAGGAGCTCGAACGTCGCCTCAGCGAGTTCCTCGGCACTGAGGACACCATCCTCTACAGCTCCTGCTGGGACGCCAACGGCGGCGTCTTCGAGATTCTCCTGGGCCCCGAGGACGCCGTCATCTCGGACGAGCTTAACCACGCCTCGATCATTGACGGCATCCGCCTCTGCAAGGCCCAGCGCCATCGCTACCGCAACAACGACATGGCCGACCTCGACGCCAAGCTGCAGGCCGCCGCCGGTGCCCGCTTTCGCCTTATCGTCACCGACGGCGTCTTCTCGATGGACGGCACCCTCGCCAACCTCCCCGCCCTCTGCGATCTCGCCGAGCGCCACCGCGCCCTCGTGATGGTCGACGACTCGCACGCCGTTGGTTTCATGGGCCGGCAAGGCCGCGGTACCCACGAGCACTGGGCGTGATGGACCGTCGACTCCTCACAGGCACGTTAGGCAAGGCCTTCAGGGGGCGAGTGGCGGCTACGCCAGCGGCCGCAAGGAGATCATCGAACTGCTTCGACAGCGCTCCTGACCTACCTCCTTCAGCAACACCGTCGCCCCGGCCATCGTCGCCGGCACGTTGCGCGTGCTCGAACTCCTCACCGAATCCACTGCCCTGCGCGACCAACTGGAGGCCAACACCCGCTTCTTCCGTCAGGGCCTGACCGACGTCGGATTCCAGCTCATCCCCGGCGAACACCCGATCATCCCGATCATGTTCGGCGACGCCGTGTGCGCCGCGCGTTTCGCGGAGGCGATGCTGGCCGAGGGCATCTACGTCATCGCCTTCAGCTATCCGGTCGTTCCCCAGGGCAAGGCCCGCATTCGCACGCAGATGTCGGCCGCCCACACGAAAGCCGATCTGACCCGCGGCCTTGAAGCCTTCGCCAAGGTCAAGCGCGAGCTCGGCGTCTGACGCCCCAGGCCCAGGGGTCGGACCACGCGATTGTGCTGAGACGGAACTGGTTGGACCCGAAACCAGGCACCCAGAGGGGCCTTGCGTTCACTTTTTCGGGGCATTCTTATCGCCGGTCTTAGGTCCCCGTGGCGGCATCCGCGTTGTGGCCCTCATTCTGGCGCCAGAAACGGCCCTGAGCTCCGCAGGGACTACGACAGGTTCATCTCCGCCCATGAACACCTTGTCGTGGTCCGACCCCGCCCCTCCTTGACGCCCCGCCAACTGCTCCCTACCGTTCATCGCGAGCCAACCCGCGTGAGGCCCCCACGGGTCCCACGCCTTGAGGGCGTCGCGATGGCGCCGACCTGATGAACCTGCCCGGTAATGCCGGCGAAGGATCCGGCCCGATCGCCCCATCGCCCGAGCGGCAACCGCGTCTATGTCGTCAACATGCGGTTGATCAACCTTCCGGCAACCCGGCCCTCGTCGGGACCGCAGCGACCTTCCCCAGGCCGCCTCCCCATGTTGCTGACTTTCCTGCTACTGATCCCATG
The DNA here is from genome assembly GCA_015075445.1 of Verrucomicrobiales bacterium. GTDB lineage: Bacteria > Verrucomicrobiota > Verrucomicrobiia > Limisphaerales > J093 > DSVZ01. The sequence goes on along the minus strand of JABTUJ010000015.1, from coordinate 125,867 downwards.
AATACCCACACCGAATCTCCCGCAACCAGCCCCGCACGCGTTCCCGACCCCTTTCCCAACAGCCAGCGCGTCTACCTCACGGGTGCCCTGCATCCCGATGTCCGCGTGCTGATGCGCGAGATCAGTTCGCCCACACGCGGCCTGGATGGTCGCCTCGAGGTCAACGAACCGGCCCGCGTTTACGACACGAGCGGCCCCTGGGGTGACCCGGCCTTTGCCGGCACCGTCGAACAGGGACTCCCTCCGCTCCGCCATGAATGGATCCTGCGTCGCGGCGACGTCGAGGAACGGGACGCGCCCGCTCGCCCGGCAAAGGAATTGGCCGCCCGGACCCGGCGGCGGGCAACGGCCCCGCAATCGAGTCAGGTTCCACCGCAGCGGCGCAACTCCCTCCCAACGCCCAACGCCGCCCGTTGCGCGCCAAACCCGGCCGCGTGGTCACCCAGCTTGCCTATGCGCGCGCGGGCATCATCACGCCCGAGATGGAGTTCATCCCGCGAGAACTGGCCTGCCGCCGCTTCCCCCGCGTCGCCAGGCGTGCAGACCTCCCCCTCGGGGCGCAGGGTCGTGACGGCTCTCAACCGCCGTCCATCGCTCCTCGTTATGGCAGGCTTCAACCCGCCCATCGCTCCCGTTGTGGTGCAGGTTTCAACCGGTGTCCGGCATCTCCGTTGTGGGTACAGGCTCAGCCCAATCCGCGCGACTTCCCGCGACCGCGTCCGCAACGATCTCCACAAGCAGCACGCCGGCTCCGCCCAACTCGGCGACTCGCCGTTCACCCCGTCGGTCTTCCGCCGTTTCCCGCAGCGCCTTCCCCGCGAAATCACGCCTGAATTCGTCCGCCAGGAAGTCGCCGCCGGCCGGGCCATCATCCCCGCCAACATCAACCATCCCGAGTCCGAGCCGATGATCATCGGCCGCAACTTCCTGGTGAAGATCAACGCCAACATCGGCAACAGCGCCGTCGCCTCGAGCATCGAGGAAGAGGTCGAGAAGATGCGCTGGGCCACGCGCTGGGGCGCCGATACCGTCATGGATCTCTCCACCGGCAGGAACATCCACACCACCCGCGAGTGGATCCTGCGCAACTCGCCCGTGCCCATCGGCACCGTGCCGATCTACCAGGCCCTCGAGAAGGTCGGCGGCAAGGCCGAGGAGCTCACCTGGGAGATCTTCCGCGACACGCTGATCGAGCAGGCCGAGCAGGGCGTGGATTACTTCACCATCCACGCCGGTGTCCTCCTGCGCTTCATCCCTCTCACCGCCCGGCGCATGACCGGCATCGTCTCGCGCGGCGGCAGCATCCTCGCCAAGTGGTGCCTGGCCCATCACCGCGAGAATTTCCTCTACACCCACTGGGATGACATCTGCGACATCATGGCCGCGTACGACGTCAGCTTCAGCATCGGCGACGGCCTCCGCCCGGGCGCGATCGCCGATGCCAACGACGAGGCCCAGTTCGCCGAACTCGAAGTCCAGGGCGAGCTCACTCGGCGCGCCTGGGCCAAAGGCGTGCAGGTCATGAACGAAGGCCCCGGCCACGTCCCGCTCCACCTCATCGAGGAGAACATGGCCAAACAGCTCGCGTGGTGCCACGAAGCCCCGTTCTACACCCTCGGCCCGCTCACCACCGACATCGCCCCCGGCTACGACCACCTCACCAGCGCGATCGGTGCCACGCTCATCGGTTGGCACGGCTGCGCCATGCTCTGCTACGTCACGCCCAAGGAACACCTCGGCCTCCCGAACAAGAAGGACGTCAAGGACGGCGTCCTCGCCTACAAGATCGCCGCCCACGCCGCCGACCTCGCCAAAGGCCATCCCGGCGCTCAATACCGCGACAACGCCCTCAGCAAGGCCCGCTTCGAGTTCCGCTGGGAAGACCAGTTCAACCTCAGCCTCGACCCCGTCACCGCCCGCGAGTTCCACGACGAAACCCTGCCCCAGGAAGGCGCCAAGACCGCGCACTTCTGCTCCATGTGCGGGCCCCACTTCTGCTCCATGAAGATCACCGAGGACGTCCGCCGATTCGCGGCGGAACAAGGGGTGGCCGAGGAACAGGCCATCGCGGCCGGCCTCAAGCAGAAGGCCCGCGAGTTCGTCCAGCAGGGCGGCGAGCTTTACGCCAAGACCTGAATCACGGCAGTCCTTTGCCCAGTTGCGCGCCTCGGTCCGAACACACCTCCCGACCCGCCGCCTGACCCCATCACCGCCACCCCAGCCCACCGCCATGGCCAGGAATCCTATCCACATCGAGTACCACGACGAACTGCAACCGCTCGAGACGCTGCTGAAAGGGGTCAACCGCGCCGGCGACTTCTTCGCCACCGGGACCGCCGAAATCCCCATGCCCCGCCTCGAGATCGAGGGCGCCGGCGTCCTCTCCTTTCCCGTCCCCGAATCGCAGATCCAGGAGGTCATCCGCCAGGCCACCCGCGCCCCCTACGGCCGTGGCGAGGCCACCATCCTGGACGAATCCGTGCGTAAAGTCTGGCAGTTGCCGGCGGAACGGGTCCACCTCGGCGGCAAGTCCTGGACCGCCAGCTTTGATGGCATCCTCAAGCAAGTCGTCGCCGGGTTGGGCTGCCAGGGGATGAAGGTCGCCGCCGAGCTCTACAAGCTCCTGGTCTACGACCCCGGCGGCTTCTTCCTGGCCCACCGCGACACCGAGAAGGCCGGCGGCATGTTCGGCACCCTCGTCGTTGTCCTCCCCTCGACCCACCGCGGCGGCGAACTCGTCATCCGCCACGGCGGACGCGAGGTCACCGTGGACTTGAGCGGAGCGGAGGTCTCCGAGGTCATGTTCGCCGCCTTCTATGCCGATTGTGAACACGAGGTGCGCCCCATCCGCGACGGACACCGCGTCTGCCTCGTCTACAACCTGATCCAACAGACCGCCCCAAGCAGCCGCGCCCAACCCCTCGTCGCCCCAGCCTACGAACCGCAGATCACGCAAGCCGCCGCCCTCCTGGAAGCGAACCTCACGGGGCCCGACGCTCCCGCCAAGATCGCCTGGCTGCTCGAGCATCACTACAGCCCGGATGGCCTGGCTTTCGCCGGCCTCAAAGCGGCGGACGCCGCCCGCGTGCAGGTCCTGGCCCAAGCCGCTGCACGCGCCGGATGCGTCGCCCACCTGGGCATCGTCCACATCGAGGAATCGGGCTCCGCCGAGCCCGCCTATCAGGACTACCGCCGACGCCGCTGGGGACGCTACATCGAGGACGACGAGGAAGACGAGCAGGCCGACGATCCCGATTGCCCCGATTTCGACGTGATCGAGGTCTGCGACGCGCGACATTACGTGGCCCAGTGGCGCAATCAGCGCGACGAACCCGTGCCCTTTGGCGAAATCCCCCTCGAAGCCGGTGAGTTGCTGCCCGCCGGTGCCCTGGACGACGAGAAACCCGATGAACAGCGGTTCCACGAAGCCAGCGGGAACGAAGGCGCCAGCTTTGAACGCTCGTACCATCGGGCCGCCCTCGTCGTCTGGCGGCGCGAGCGCTATGCCGAGGTCCTCCTCCAGGCCGGCGTCGCGGCCGCCCTGCCCTACCTGAAGGAAAAGGTCGAGGCGTGCGCCGCCCAACCTGCGCTGCCCACTGCACGTCAGGAAGCCCTGGCCCTGGCCCGGCTGCTCGTGAACGCATGGCGGGACACGCCCTCCCACGGATATCCTCACGGCCCGCAGCCGGACAAGCGGGATGGCATGCTCTCCCTCCTCGCGGAACTGGGCGACGCCACGTTGGTGCACGACTTCATCGCCGACGTCGTGACCCGCGATTACGACGGCAGCGAAAACCAGGCGCTCGTGGCCGCCGCCTCCCTCCTGGGCGCGAAAACAACCGGAGCCCTGTTCACCGAACTCGCCCGCCAACACCTGCGCTGCCTGCCTGCCGAATGCGTCAACCTGCTGGGTTCCCTGACCACTCGCACCCGTTCGTCCGTCCCGGCCGAATGGCGAGAGTCGCTCCGCGGGTTGGCCGAGGCGATCGTCGCCGGCCTCAGCCAGATCGACGAATCCGCCCCAGGAGACGACTGGAGGACCTGGCAGATCCGTAAGCAAGCCCTCCCGTCGGATGCCCGGCTTGTCATCCGTCTCCTGGACACGTTGGCCCGATTGGAGGCGCCGAAGCTCCGGGACGCTGCCGTCCGGCAACTCGCGACGCGCCCCGCGCTGTTCGACCCCGTCACCGTCCTTGTGCCTGCCCTGGAAGCCTTGCGCGCCTGGGACGCGGCGAGCACCCGGCTTTGGGAACACTGCGCCGCCTTCCTCCTGGAGCGCAGCGGCCGTCCTCCGGAAGCCCCGCGCGATTGGCGGCAGAACGTCAAGCTGTCCTGCACCTGCCCGGATTGTCGTGAGCTGCAGCAGTTCGCCCTGGACCCGGTGGAGCAGGTGCATCGCTTCCGCGTGCGGCAGGATCGTCGCCAACATCTGCATCACCAGATCGAGCACCACCACCTCGACATGACCCATGTCACCGAGCGCAAGGGTTCGCCGCAAACGCTGGTATGCACCAAGGACCGCCGCAGCTACCAGCGGCGTTGTGAACAGTACCGCCAGGACATCGCCGCGCTCACCGCACCGGGGAACTCATGGCAAAACCGTGTTCGCCGCCTGTATTCCATCCATCGCCACCGCTCGAACGCGCCGCGGCTTGGTCGCCCGCCTGACGTACGCAGTTGGACCGCCGCAGACGTTTCCGTCCCCGCCAACGACCCGCTACCGGAACCGCAGCGCGTACAGATCCGCGTCCTTCAGCACAAAGCGCAGGCGCACCGGGCGTCCGACCAACGCGCTCAGGTCGCTGCCGTCCTCAAGCCAACCACCCGCTCGATCTCGTCGCCCACCTGCTCGACCGCATCCTCCAGCGTCCTGCCCGGAATCGCGCGGCCGTCTGCGTCCTGCACCTCGACCCGAAGTCCACCGGCCGCCCCCGTGCTGAAGTTCACCACCAACTGACTTCCCGTGAACGTCAGCGGCCGCGTGAGCGCCTCCCCGCCACCGAACGGAGCGTTGACGGAGACGAACCCATCCGTGCGCAGCGTGTAGCGAACCAGATGCCCGCTGGCCTGCGCATAGTGGGCCTGCTTGTACAAGGACATCTCCGTCGGACCGGTGGGCACCACCCCCAACGCCGTCAACCCCGCGCGCGAAGCCCAGTTGCCCAAATCCAGGCCCGGCCGGATGAACCCCTCCAGGAACAGGCGCACGTACCGATTCCCGCCGCGCGACGTCATGAACACCGTCTCGGCCACGTCACTCGCGTACCCCGGGTTCACCCCCAGCGCCTCGGCCTGCGCGTCGGTCAACGCCTTGCGCCCCGGCATAAACCGCATCGGCGTCGCCACGTACACGTGCGGCGCGCGGAAGTACGGATGCGTCTGGCTGGTGTACAGATGCTCGGGCGGCGCGTCGCCGAACGTCATCTCCTCCGGCGCCGTCCATTGCACGAAATCGGTCGAAGTTGCGCGGCTGATGGTGCGGTAGCCGGCAAAGCCGCCCTTCGTCCACGTCCGGAAATACAGGACATAACACTGCTCGGCTCCCGACCAGAACGCCACGTTCTGCGAATCAAAGGCGCCGTCGGTCAGCAACGGTGTCGCCCCCCGCTGCTGCCAGCGCAATCCGTCACTCGATACAAACGCGTGCAATCCCGTCGCAGACGTGCCGGCAACGGCTTTGTAGCGTTCGCCCGGCGGCACCCCGGGTCGGGCATCCAGGAACGGCGCGAAGTTATGCGAGAAGGGGGCGTGACCGGCCAGCACCACGTTGTTGCTCCGGGTGCCGGCCACCTCGAAAAGCCCCAGGCTCGGCTTCGTGAACGTGTGGCCATCGCGGCTTTCCGCGTAGCAGGTGACCTCCGTGCTCGAACCGTCGCGCCCGGCGGTCGGATTGCCGCGATAGTAACACCGGAACCGGTCCTCGTCCGGGAAGACCGTCACGTAGCCGCAGAAGGCCCCTTCCCACGGCGCGTCAAATCGCAGCGCCACCCCGGCCGGCTGCGGGGTGTGCAACTTGAGCGTGCATCCTTCCAGCCGTTCCAGGATCAGATCGTCCACCAACAGCTCGAGGCGCGAACCCAACGCCACCGGCGTCGCCTCCGCGGTTGCTTCCGCCATCCCGCGATCCGCCCCGACCAGCAGCCCAAGCGAAGCGACCAAGGCCGCGACCCTCCCCCCCGTAGGAGTCGAGGTCACGAGACTCTGCTTCCCCCCCGACCTCGTAGGAGTCGAGGTCACGAGACTTCTTTTCATGGCGTCATTCTCACCAAGCTCTGCATTGCCTCCGACTCCAGGTACTCCGCGTCCGCACCGTCCAGCAGCGCGTCCAGCGCCACCGGCACACCCGGCACCAACCCCAGCCAACCACGGATCCGTTCACTCTCCGGACTTCCGGCCACTGGCGCGTGGGCATCCCAGAGCTGCCCAGCAAGATCGTGACGCGCCGCGGCCACGCACCAGAACCCGATCCGCCCCGCCAGCCGGGACGCCCACTCCGCCGACGCCGTTTGCCCGGTCAGCAGAGCCGTCGACGGCGCGAGCTTCAGGTTGGCCGCACCCACGCGCTCGATCCACCGCAGCCCCTCGGCCAGCCCCCACGGCGGTTTGCCGAAAACCAGCCGCAGATGCAGCGTCACTTCCCGCGCCGCCGCCTGTTCCGCCAACCCGCGCAACGTGGCCGCGAACGCGGCCTCGGTCTGTTCGCCGGTGAAGTTGTTCTCCGGATGCCGGTGCAAGGTGAAGAACAGGTCCTTTGCTCCCAGGATCACCATCTTGTCCAGCAACCGGGCCAGCACGTTCGTACTGACCTCGTAGTCGGCTGGCAGATTGTCGATTAGCCGCAGGTCCGGGTAGAGGTTGATGCCGGAACTCAAATCGACGGCCAGCCGCAACCCCTGTCGCTTCAGCCAACCCGCCTCCGCCTCCAGCACGCCAGCCTCGCGTTCGTGCACGTATCGCCAGTCGATGATCGCCCCATCGAAATGCTCGAAGAACGTCGGGCGCGCGAGCAACTCCGCTTTGATGGAAACAGCGGGCTGGCGCAGCGGCAGGAACCGTCCCTGCGGCCGCGCGGCCGGCCGGACATGCGGGATCTCGCGGACGTTGTCCTCCCGTACCTGCACGGCGAAGACCCGCACGTCACCTCCGGCGATCACGTCGTCCGTGCCCCGCCCAAGCCCTGCCGCCGCCACCCCTTCGGGCGTGTATCCGATGGCCGCCTTCTCCGAGTCATCCAGCGCGAGTTCCCGCACCGACACGATCTCGCCACCATGCGAGCGCAGGGACAGCGGCAACGCCTGCCACCCGTTGTTGAACACACCCACCGTGTAACGGCCCGGCCCCTGACGACACGTGACCAACTGGAGCCGCCGATCGACCTCGAACAGCATCTGCGACCGAAGGACGCGGTCCAGGCCTTCCCGCGCAGCTCCCGTCAGCGTGAACGGCCGCGGCAAGGGACGATCAATCTCCGAGGTTAGCGACGCACCCGACGGCTCCGCCTGCAGACCATACCGAGCATCAACCTGCGTCATCCGCCCCTGGCCTAGCCTCCACTCAATCACCCCCGCCCCGGTTGCTGCAACATGACCAGGCACCTCCAGCCCATGCAGACCCGCCACGGTCGCCGCCGCAAACACCAGATGGCCACCCCCCGACACATAGGCCGTGAGCTTGGCGGCGAGTTCCCGACCCGGCGTCAGCGAACCCGCGACGACGATGACCGGGTACCGCTCCAGCACCCACAACGGCGCGTCACTGAGCAGACAGTCCGCGATGTCTCCGTAGGGCGTCGCGGTCAGGAAACCGGTTTCGTCATGGAAATACGACGCGTCCGCATAGCCGGGATAGAGAAACTCCAGAATGGCATCCGTGAGATGATCCCCTTCCTCATAGGGCAGGTTGCCCCACACGCGAAACAGCTTGTCCGTGTAGAGGTGGCGCGGGAAGGACCAGCCGCAATCGAAGTTGAGCAGCAGCGCCACCGGCGTGTGCTGGACCCCCGGAGGTTCCTTTTGCTTCACCCAGCGCTGGGCCGCCTGCTGAATCCGGCCGAGCGGCGAGAGTTGATCACCGTCGAACCACATATTCTCAAATCCCACCGCGACGCAGTTGTAGAGGATGTGCGAGTACAGCAAGCGCTTGAGCAGGCTCAGGCTGCTTCCCTTCGTGGGGCCGAACTCATAGCCGTCGCTCTTGCCCGACGAACCGTAAGCCTTGAAACCCCACCGATTGTAGACCGAGGCGTTCCCAAACCACGGCACGCCGTACTGCTTGCCCGCCCCGCGGATGAAGGCGTAGTAGACCTGGCTGTTCGGCAGCGCCTGAGCCGTCTCGGCCCCAATCAGCGTGTAGGTGCCCTCCTTCAGGAAGTAGTGACCGAAGTTCAGCGAGACCAGCGTGGCGTGCCGGTGGCCGAGGTCGTCGCCCATCCGCTCAAAGTGCCGCTGGAAGTTCCGATACTGAGCCCACCGGTCCGCCGACGCCGGGGTCATCTGGTTCGCGTAGCCGCCGAGATAACGGCCGTCCTGCTCGCCGATGTCCGTCCCCAGCCAGCGGTCACCCAGCTTCGCCTCCAGCGTGGCAAACGCCTCCCGCGGCGGCCGGAACTGCTGCCAATACCCGCCCGGACCCGACCCCGGCACGTACCCCCAGACGTCAAAGAGATACAGGTCGCGCCGCGCGATCTCGTCCGCCAGGTCGCCCAGATTCGCCGCAAACAGGATCGGGTAGCTGGGCCAGATCACGTCTCCCAGCTCGTGCGTGCGGGTGAACCGCTCGAGCTCCTCGACGTAACGCACGATCCGCCCCTCCTCCACGTGGAAACCCCGCAGACAGGTGAACTGCGTCCGGTGCTTGAACGTGTCCCACCCCGGCGGCCGCACCGCCCGCCGTTCGTAGTCGGGATGTTCTCGCGGTTCGAGCAGGTGACTATAGACCCGCCGCTCCGGTGGGGGCGGAACGTCAGCCGACGGTTCGGCGGGCGCCGGCAAAGCGAACACGGACGCGAGCAGCAGAGCGCCGGCGGGAAAGCGGGTGAAGTGCACGCCGCGATTCTGCCGTCCCCGCCGCCGCCGTCCACAGCGAATCCGAGTCCAGCCCGACTCGACCCAATCCCTTCCGCGACGTGCTCCACCCGGAGCGTGGTTTGGGTCCCGGCGATAGGCCGTGGCCGCTACACCCCGAAAATCCCGCGCCAGAAACCACTCCCGCGCCTTAAGTATTAAGTTGGTGCCTGACCCCTCAGGAAGGCGAAGAATGTTCGTGATTTTTGGCGCTTATCCCGACACCCTCCGCTCCGTTGCGCAGCCTTCGGATCATCGCCCGGTCGGGAATGGCCCTCCCGCTCGCTCTCGCCGCCGTGCTCACCAGCCAGGCGGACGATAGCCTCGACTTCTTCGAGAAACGCGTCCGGCCCGTCTTGGTCGAACACTGCTACCGCTGCCACAGCGCCGAAGCCCCCCGGATCCGCGGCGGCCTCCGCATCGACTCCCGCGCCGCCCTCCTCGCCGGCGGCGACAGCGGACCGGCCCTCACCCCGGGGGATCCGGACACCAGCCTCCTCCTTGAGGCGGTCCGGTACACCAACGTGGATCTCCAAATGCCCCCCAAGGGCCGGCTCACCGACGCCGCGATCGCCGACCTCACCGCCTGGGTCAGCCAAGGCGCGGTCTGGCCCGAAACCGTCACTGCGCCACCCCACACCTCCGCGGACGATACGTTCAACCTCGAGGCCCGGCGCCAAAGCCATTGGTCCTGGCGGCCCATTAGCCCTGCGCCTCCGCCCCCGGTGCAAAAGGCCGCGTGGGTGCGCCAGCCGACCGACGCCTTCCTCCTGGCGCGCCTCGAAGCCCAAGGCCTTCGCCCCGCCGCCCCGGCACCGCCCGCCTCCCGCGTGCGCCGACTCTCGTTCGATCTCGTCGGATTGCCACCGGACCCCGCGGTCGTCGCAGCCTTCACCGCCGACCCGTCCCCTCCCGCCTGGGAGCGCCTGGTCGACACGCTCCTCGCCTCGCCCCGCTTCGGCGAACGCTGGGCAAGGCATTGGCTGGACCTGGTGCGCTACGCCGAAACCCTCGGGCACGAATTCGACTACGCCCTCCCCAACGCCTGGCGATACCGTGACTACGTGATCCGGGCCTTCAACCAGGACGTGCCCTACGACCAGTTCGTTCGCGAGCACGTCGCAGGCGACCTCGAAGACCCGCCGCGCCTCCATCCCACCGAGGGATTCAACGAGTCGATCATCGGCACGGGGTTCTACTGGTTGGGCCAACGTCCGCATTCGCCGGTCGACATCAAGCTGCACCAGGCCGACGTCCTCGACGACCAGATCGACGTCCTCACCAAGACCTTCCTCGGCCTCACCGTCGCCTGCGCCCGCTGCCACGACCACAAGTTCGATGCCCTCTCGACCCGCGATTACTACGCGCTCTACGGCATCTTGAGCAGCTCGCGATACACCCAGCAATCTCTCTCCCCGCCGGAACCCTTGGCGCCAACCCTCAAGGAACTGCGCGACCTGCGCCAGGCCTTGTCCGAGCTGCCCCCGGAGGTGCAGGCATCCACCCCCCTCCCAACGTCCCCTCCTGTGGTGCAGGCTGCCAGCCTGCACCCCATGCCCCCGTCCCCTCTTGTGGTGCGGGCTTCCAGCCTGCACCCCTCCGCTCCCCCCGCCTCGAGCGGGACCGTCTTCGTCGATTTCGCGATTCACGGCTACACCGGCTGGTTCACGGAAGGGACGGCCTTCGGCGAAGGACCGGTCGAACCGGGCCACCTGATGGTCCTCGCGACCAACCAACTGGCCGTGGCCCGGCAGCGCCTTGCCCACAGCGCCGCCACGTCGCGTCGTCTCGAGGGGGTCCTGGCGTCGCCGACGTTCGTGATCACCCAGCCCTTCGTCCACGTGCGCGCGGCCGGTCGCTCCAGCCGGATCAAGGTCCCCGTCGAGAACTTCACCATGATCCGCGACCCGATCTACGGCGGCCTGAAACGGTGGCTCGACCACGACGAGTTGCGCTGGGTCACCTTCGACCTTCGTCCGTGGCAGGGCCGCCGGGCCTTCCTCGAGTTCCACGACGGCCGCACGCCGGATCTGACCGACGACGCTGGCAGCAGCCCGGACGGTTACCTGGCCATCGCCAGGGTCGTGTTCACCGACGAACCAACGCCCCCGCCGGCCGACCCCGAGGGCGAGGGCGTGGACTGGTTGACCGTCGCACCTGATTCGCTGGCCGCCACGCTCCTCGCCAGGTGGCACGCCCTTGAAACCGCGCTCCCGGACCCGCCGCGCGCCCCCGGGATGATGGAAGGAACGGGGTTGGACGAACGCGTCTTCGTGCGCGGCAACCCACGCAATCCTGGGGAGATCGTGCCGCGCCGGTTTCTCGAAGCACTGGCGGGCCACGTCGCCGGCCTGGAGACGAGCGGGAGCGGCCGCCTTGAGCTGGCCCGGGCCATCACCGCCCCAGACAACCCGTTCTTCGCGCGGGTGTTTGTGAACCGGGTGTGGCTCCACCTGCTTGGGCGCGGCCTGGTGGCGACCCCGGATGATTTCGGCGTCCTGGGCGAGGAACCCTCGCACCCGGAACTCCTGGACTGGCTGGCGGATTGGTTTCGCACCGAGGGTCAATGGTCCGTGAAACGGCTCATAAAGCTGCTGGTCACGTCGAACGCCTACCAGATGACCAGCCAGCCTGCGAACACCCTGGCGGAGCAAGAGGATCCCGGGAACCGCTTCTGGCACCGCATGCCCCTGCGCCGCCTCGACGGCGAGGCCATCCGCGACGCCATCCTCGCCGTGTCGGGGCGGCTCGATCCGGTGCCGTTCGGACCGTCGGTGCCCATCCACCTCACCGATTTCATGGACGGTCGCGGTCGCCCCGCGCGGAGCGGCCCCGTGGACGGGAACGGCCGCCGGTCGATTTATGTGGAAGTACGTCGCAACTTCCTTTCGCCCTTCATGCGCACGTTCGACACACCGGTGCCCTTCACCACCGTGGGCCGCCGCACGGTCTCGAACGTGCCAGCCCAGTCGTTGATTCTGCTGAATGACCCGTTCGTGCAGGGCGAAGCGATGCGCTGGGCACGCCGCGTTCTGGCGGAAGGTCCAGCCTCCACCACCGAGCGCCTCGACCACCTCTACCAGCGCGCGTTCGGCCGCAGCCCGACCGGGACCGAACAACAACAGGCCCGCGACTTCCTCGCGTCCCAGGCGGACGGGTACCGCGGGAGCGACGATGCCGCGGAAGCCGTCCCCACGGAGGTCCAGGCGTGGGCCGACCTCTGCCACGTGCTCTTCAACGTGAAGGAATTCATCTACCTCGATTGAGCGCCATGCCTGACAGCTCCGGACACCATTGCGGCCGTTTCGCGCCCCGGCCGATGAACCGCCGCGAGATGCTGATCCGGGGGGCCAACGGCTTTGGCGGTCTCGCGCTTCTGGCCCTGCTCGCCGATCGCCCGTTCGGAGCGCTGGCGGCCAACGCCAGCGAACCTTCCCTCCCAACCCGTGACCTTCTGCCCCGTGCCCCGCACTTCCCGCCGCGCGCCCGCCAGGTGATCTTCCTCTACATGGACGGCGGGCCGTCGCAGGTGGACACCTTCGATCCCAAGCCGCGCCTGACCCGCGAACACGGCCGGCCCTTCGCGCTGCCGATGGAACCAACCCAGTTCAACGACAACGGCACCACGTTCGGCTGCCCCTGGGAGTTCCGCCGCTACGGCCAAAGCGGCCTGCCGGTGAGCGACCTGTTTCCGCATGTTGGCCAATGCGCCGACGAGCTGTGTGTCATCCGCTCGATGACCTCGCTGTTCTCCGAACACACGAGCGCCAATTACTTCCTCCACACCGGCCTGGGCCTGTCCGGTCGCCCCAGCATGGGCGCGTGGGCCGGCTACGGGCTGGGCAGCGTAAGCCAGGACCTGCCGGGATTCGTCGTGCTCAACGGGGGACTCATCCCGCCCGGCGGCCTCGAGAACTTCGGGAGCGGTTTCCTGCCCGCCACCTTCCAGGGCTCCGTGTTCCGACCCGCCGGCCACGCCGTGGCCAATGTCCAACCCCTCGAGCCCGATCCCGCCATCCAACAACGCAAGCTCGCGCTCGTTCGCCAGCTCGATGCCGGCGTCCTCGAACGCCTCGGCCGCGTCGACGCCCTCGAATCCGCCATCGCCAACTACGAACTCGCCTTCCGCATGCAGGCCGCCGTCCCCGAACTCACCGACCTCCGCGGGGAATCGGACGTCACCCGGAAACTCTACGGCCTGGACGCCGACTTCGCTCCGACACGCACCTACGGCCTTCAGTGCCTGCTCGCCCGCCGCCTCGTCGAGCGCGGCGTCCGCTTCATTGAACTCACCTGTCCCTCGACGGGCGGCGACCGGTGGGACCAGCATGGTCAGTTGAAGACCGGCCACGAGAACAACGCGCGCGCCGTGGACCAGCCCATCGCCGGCCTGTTGCGCGACCTCCGCTCGCGCGGCTTGCTCGACCACACGCTCGTGGTCTGGGCCGGCGAATTCGGACGCACACCCTTTGCCCAGGGCGCCGATGGCCGGGACCACAACCCTTTTGGCTTCTCGGTCTGGCTGGCCGGCGGGGGTGTCCGGGGAGGTTGCCTGTACGGCGCCACCGACGACTACGGTTACAAAGCCATCGAAAACAAGGTCCAGATCCACGACCTCCACGCCACCTTGCTCCATCTCCTCGGCCTGGATCACCGCCAGCTCACCATTCGCTTCGGCGGCCGCGACATGCGCCTCACCGACGTCCACGGCGAAGTCCTGCACCCGATCCTGGCCTAATCCGTTTGTCCCTTACTCGCTGTAGGCGCCGACGTGAGGAGGCGAAAAGGGTATTGTCCCCGGCCCCCAACGCCTCCTCACGTCGGCCCCTACAGTCTGTCGCGGCTTCGTGGGAGGCAGGGGACATCCGGGATGGGGTCTCAGTCGCCTCGCCACTTCCCCGAAGCGTGCGGGCGGCCGCTAGCCAGCTCACCCGTCCTCTATCCCGTCCTGGCTTCCAGCACGCGCCGCACGTGCCGCGCGATCATTTCCTCCTCGTTGGTCGGGATCGCCCAGACCGAAACTCGCGCCCCGGGTTTGGAAATGCAGGGCCCGCCCGCGGCGTTCGCCTGGTCCTCCAGCTCCGCACCCAACCAGCCGCACCCTGCCACCACGCGCGCCCGAATCCCCGGCTGGTTCTCCCCAATCCCCGCCGTGAACACCAGCCCGTCCACCCCCCCAAGCACCGCTGCCAACGCCCCGATCTCCTTCACGATGCGCCACACGAAATAGTCCACCGCCAGCCGCGCCTCCGGCTCCCCACTCGCCAGCAGACGCCGCATGTCCCCGGTCTGACCCGAGAGCCCCAGCAACCCCGACTCGTGGTACAACAACCGCTCGAGCTCCGCCGCCGACATGCCGCGATGGTTCAACAGATGCAGCAGCAAGCCCGGATCCAGCGACCCCGCCCGGGTGCCCATGCACAGACCGTCCAGTGTCGAAAACCCCATCGTCGAATCCACGCTCCGCCCCGCCTCCAAGGCACACAGACTCGCCCCATTGCCCAGGTGCGCCACGATCACCTTGCCGGCCGCCAGCTCCGGCGCCACCCGCGGCAGCACCGACGCGATGTACTCGTACGAGAGACCGTGGAACCCGTAGCGCCGCATACCCAGCTCGTGGAATCGCCGCGGCAACGCGTAGCGATCCGCCAGGTCCGGATGCGTGCGGTGAAACGCCGTGTCGAAACAGGCCACCTGCGGCAGGTCCGGTCGCCCCGCCGCCATCGCCCGGATCCCGGCCACGTTGAACGGTTGATGCAGCGGGGCCAGCGGGACCAGCGCCTCGATCCGCTCCAGCGCCCCAGGCTCCACCCGGACCGGCACGCTGAACTCCGCCCCGCCATGCACGACCCGATGTCCCACCCCGATCACCGGCTCTTCGGCGAGGTGCGCCGCCAGCCAGTCGGCACAATGCCGCACCGCCTCGCCCGTGTGCGTCACCTCGGTCGCCGGGAAAATCGTGTCGGCCAGCAACGTGCCCGCGCAATCTCTGACCCGAAGCCGCGGCGCGACACCGAACTGGTCCATCTGGCCGCGCACCCGCGCCTGCAGATCCTTGTCCGGCTCGGCATGAAACACGGCGAACTTCAGGCTCGACGATCCCGCGTTGAATACCAGCAGGGCGCCGGGGCGCTGCCTCGAGGTCATGTTGCCCGGGAGGCTCGCAGTGCACCGACCGCGCGGCAAGACAGACGAAGGGGCCGGATCATGAACAGGCGAATGGGGACAGACCAATCAACTGGCGGATGAACCCAGTTGCCGGTTCGTATTCGCCTGTCAGGTGGGCAGCCGACGAGCACCCTCGCGGCGTGAGCCGAACCCGAGGGCGCGTCTGACCTCCGCCTGGCCGATCCACGCGGTGGAGGCGACGCTTGACCCGTCGCACCACGCGCCACCACACTCCTCGCGTTCCTGGTCGCCATGACACGCGAACCCCTTGCCTCCTCGATTCCGGTCCGTCCCTTGCCGGCCTCCACCATGCTGGCGGCTCGACTCCACGCCCCCCGCGACCTCCGCGTCGAGTCCGTGCCGCACCCCGGTTGGCCCAAGCCCGGCCACGCCCTCATCCGCGTCCGCTGCACCGGCCTCTGCGGAAGCGACCTCCACTCGTACGCGGATGCCCGGATCGGTGACACCCCCATCGGCGGCCCCCTCACCCTGGGACACGAATTCGCCGGCGTCGTCGAGGAAGTCGGCCCCGACGCGCTCGACGGCCGGTTCCAGCCCTTAATCCCCGGCACGCGCGTCGCTGTCGACCCCGCCCAACCCTGCGGGCATTGCGAGCTCTGCGAACGCGGCCATCCCAACCTCTGCGCCCACCTGGCCTTCTGCGGCAATTACCCGCATGGCGGCAGCCTCTGCGAGTGGCTCCACATGCCCGCCCGCTCCTGTTTCCCGATGCCCGACGCCCTCAGCGACACCGAGGCTGCGCTGCTCGAACCGCTGGGCGTTGCCCTCCACGCCGCCGACCTCGCCCGGCTGCGGCTCGCGCAGAGCGTCGCCATCCTGGGCGCCGGCCCCATTGGTCTGCTGCTTCTCCAAGTCATGAAGCTCGCGGGAGCCGATCCCGTTTTCATGGTCGATCCTCTCCCCTGGCGTCTCCGCCTCGCCGAGCGGTTCGGGGCCACGCCGGTCGAAGGCAACCCCGAGGAGGCCGTCCCGCAGATCCTCGCGGCCACCCAGGATCGGGGTGTGGACGTCGCCATTGAAGCGGCCTGGGGGGATCGCTCCGTCGAGCAGGCGGCCGAACTCGCGCGCCTCGGCGGCCGTCTCGTGCTCGTCGGCATCCCGGGCGATGATCGCCTCTCGCTCAAACACTCGACCGCCCGGCGCAAGGGCCTGACGCTCCTGATGAGCCGGCGCATGAAACACGCCTATCCCCGCGCGATCCGGCTGGCCCTCAGCCGCCGCGTGGACCTCGCCGGTCTGGTCAGTCACCGTTTCCCGCTCGCCCAAGCCGCGGAGGCGTTCTCCCTCAACGCCGCTTACCGCGATCAGGTCGTCAAGGTCATGGTCGACAGCCCCACCTGAGCTTCCCCACTCGCCCACGCTTTCGCGTGTTTCGCGTGTTTCGCGGTCCGACCGTCCTCGTCCCTGTCACCCGCCCACCGCACGCAGCAGGAACAGCTCCTCGCGGTCCTCCAGTTCCACCACCCGCAACCCCGGCGCCCGCAAGAGCGGTTCCCACTCCGCCGCGGATGGCAAGCGGTCGCTCGCCACCGCCCCCCCGATCTGTGCATGAAAGGCGTTCAGCGGCGCACTGCCCGCCAGATGTAGCACCAGCAGCTCGCCACCCTCCGTCAGGCACCCGCGCATCTGGGCCAGCGCCGCCGCCGGATCCCGCAGATGAGGGAAACAATGAAAACAGAGCACGCGATCAAAGCGCCCCTCCAACGCACCCGGCGCACACACATCCACACAGCGAAACTCAACGTCCAGCCCGCGCGCCCGGGCTTGCGCCAGCATCCCCGGCGCGAAATCCACGGCCACCACCCGCCCGGGCGCCACCTGGCCGGCGAGCCAGCCGCTGATCTGGCCGGTCCCGCAACCCACCTCGAGCACGTCCAGCCCGGCGCGTAGACCCAACCGTCCGGCCAGCCCGCGAAGACGGGCCAGCGTGGCCTGAGGGTTCGGCCCGGTACGGTCCCAGTCCGGCGCGAGCCGGTCGAAGTACGCTTGCCGGGGATCGGCGGTGGCGGAAACATGAATCATACAACTTTCCTGTGGCGTATTATCCAGTATCGCTTCATACTGCTGCGCGTGAACGTAACATCCCAGGCTTCCCCGGTCAACCCGCCCCGCCGCCTCCCTGTCGCGCCGCATCGCCCGTCTTGTCCGCCCTCTGGGACCCGCTTCCACCTTGTTCCTCCTCGCCGCCTGGCCGCGCGCCGAAACCCACCGCCTCCAGGCCGTCCATCCCGACGGCACCAGCGCCTGGACCGGTTCGCTCCCTTTCACCTTGCGGGGAGTGCTCCTGAATGACCCGGAGGAATGCCTCGATGCCACCCCGAACTTCGTCCCCTCGGACGACGGGGCCGGCGCCGGGCAGATGGGCGGCGAGTGGCAGATCTTCCTTCAGGCGGTTGATCCGGACGACCGCGGCGGCACCACCTGCTGGATGGGCCAGAACTACGGCAACCTCCCCTGGCTCCGCGATTCCGCCAAGAGCTACTCGAATGAGGCCTGGGCAGCCGAGATCCAGCGGCTCAGCCGCGATCCCGTCCACCATCACCGCTTCCGCAAAGGCGACCTCGTCGAGGTCACCGCGCGTCGTTCCCTCTTCTACGGCGGCAAGCGCAACATCAACGAGGCCCACGACCAGAGCTCCGAGGCCGACTTCACCCTCACGCTCGTCCGGGCCGACCACGGCCTGCCGGCGCCCGAACTGATCACGCTCGCCGACCTCGTGCGCCCTGACGATGGCGACCCCACCACGCGGGAGGACCTCTTCGACCCCACCCGCGCCACGGGTGGCGAGCGCTACCAGGGCACCCGTGTGCGCCTGAACCGCGTCCGGTTGCTCGACGCCGCCGGCTGGGGCCGCACGCGCTGGGCCGAACGGAAGTGCCGGATCACCGATGAAACCGGCCGTCAACTGCCGCTCCGCACCGCCCTGGGGAATTGGGGCCCGCCTCCGGGCGGCTGGTTTGACGCCGTGGGTGTCCTCAACCAGGAGTCCGGCTCCGGCACGGATGGCACGTTCGGGTACGAGTTGTTTGCCCAGGAGGTCCTCCCCCATGACCCGCCGGCTCTCCAGATCACGGTGGTGTCGTGGCCCGTCTCCGCGGGCGAGTTTGAGCTCCAGTCCACCGACAGTCTCGGGACCGGCGCCTGGCAGCGGGTCACCCCGGCCCCCGTCCTCCAGGGCCATCGTCTCGTGGTGGAACAGCCCCTGGACGCTGGCTCCCGTCGTTTCTATCGCCTCGAGCAGGTGCAACGTGATGAATGACCGCCCGACACGCGGGCGCCGGACCTCCCGGTTCGCCCACTCCCTGGGTACCGCTCGGCCGGCGCGCTCCGCGGTCAAGCCGCGGGTCGCGTCCCCCGCCTTTACCCTGGTCGAACTGCTGGTGGTCATCGGCATTCTCGGAATCCTCGCCAGCCTCAGCTTCCCGGCCCTCGCCCGGGCCAGAGAAAAGGCCAAGGTCATCAAGGTCCACGCCGAACTCTACGGGATCGGTCTCGCCCTCCAGATGTATAGCGACGACCACGCCGGCCGCGTCCCGCCCGTCCGCGTCAACTGCAACTCGGACCTCGCCACGCACTGGTGTCCCTTGCCCATCGAACTAGCCGATCAACGCTACCTTCCCCGCAGCTCCCAGGCCGGCCGCGAGGCCAACCTCGAAGATCCCTTCGCCCGCGGGCACACTTACAAATACGCTGCTCCCGGCCCCCAGCTCCTCAATGGTGATCCCGTCAGCAACTTCGAGCTCTGGGTGCCGGGCAACCTCACAACCTTCGCCGGTAGCGAAGGCGAGTACCATCGGGACCCCCTCACCAGTCCGGTCCGCTGGGTTGTCTGGGGCCTGGGGCCGCGCCCCGACAGCCCGAAGAGTCGCAGCAGCCGGGCCCCGCTGAGCGCCGACTCCTGGTACCGCCGCGCCGGCGACAGTGGCGTGATCGTCCGGTTCGCCGACCGTGACGGACTTCAGCGCAAGAGCCCATGATACCGCCTGCCCGCGCCGCCCTTCCCGTCTCGGACCATCCGTGCCCGCCAGGCCGAGTGCTCGCCTTTCTCCTCCTCACGGCGTCGCTCGTCCTCTCCGGGTGTCAGCGCGCCAAACCCGACCCCTCGGTGCTGCGCATCGCCACCACCACCAGCTATCTCGAAGCGGTGGCCCAGGATCTGCTCGGTGCTGATCTGCAGGTCGTGCGCCTGGCCGAGCCCGGCGCTTGCCCGGGGCATTTCGACATCCGTCCCAGCCAGGTCCAGGAGCTCCGGCAGTGCCGCCTCCTGTTGCGGTTCGACTTTCAGCAGTCCCTGGACGCGCGGCTCGCCCACCTCTCGGCCGACGGACCGCACGTGGTGGAGGTGGCGCCCGGGGGTGGCCTTTCCCGACCCGACCGTTACCTCCTCGCGTGCCGACAGGCTGCCGATCACTTCGTCCGGCACGGCCTGCTCACCCAAACGAGTGCCGCCGCGCGCGTCGAGACCATCGCCCAGCGTCTCACGGAGCTCGCGCGCGACGCCACCAACCAGATCGCTCGCGCGGAACTCCGCGGGGCCGCGGTTCTTGCCAGCGTTCACCAGCGCGAGTTCTGCGAGTGGCTCGGCCTCAACGTCGCGGCGACGTTCCGCGGAGCGGACACGGCCGGTATCCGCGACCTCGAGACGGCCATCGCCGCGGGCAAGCTCGCCCCGGTGCGACTCGTGATCGCCAACCGCCCGGAGGGTCGCCGGACCGCGGACGCGCTGGCGGCTCGTCTGGGCGGCGCGGTGGTGGTCCTGGACAACTTCCCATCGGTGCAGGACGGCGGGATCCGCTTCGACGACCTGCTACGTGGCAACGTCGCCGCCCTGATTCAGGGGTCAGTAGCTAGTATGCGCCAGAAGCCCTGAGCCCCGGTGCCCCAGCCTCGCCCTCACCCCCACCTCAACGTCCCGTCCCGCCACCGTAACGCGCAAGAAACAGCTTGAATCGGAAGCCGCTGGCGTGCGCAGACTTTCCGGCGCATCCGTCGGATCTCCCGGCGATCCGGGCCCAAAGTTGCACAATGCCAACCGTGAGCAAACTTGGGATCATCTGAAACAATGCATACGAACACTCCGCTCTTGATTGCCCGACCTGCAATGTCACCACAGCCAGGCCGTCCGCTCGTTGGTTCGCGGGTCGGCCTCGGCGCCCTCCTGCTCACCGCTGGCAGTTCGCTGGCCCTGCTCCACGCGGTCAGCCTGCCGGTGCCCAACGCCTCCTTCGAATCGCCCGCACCGCCGCCCGGCTTCCCCGCCAGCCCGGTCATCGACGATTGGCTCAAGACGCCGCAACCGATCTGGTTCGATCCGGCGGCAACGGGCGGCATCACCTGGAGCCAGCTATCGGGGGTATTCCCCAACACTCCCGTCGGGGCGGACGACCACATCGCCAACGTGCACCTCAACCAGGCCGCTTATCTTTTCGCGCTGCCCGAAGTCGGCCTCTACCAGGACCTGGACGCCCGCTACCAAGCCGGATTCGCGTACACCATGACGGTGGGACTGATGGGTGGAGGCGGCATCCCGGAAGGCAATACCATCGGTCTGAGCCTCTACTACCGCGACGGAGCGGGCAGCCTGGTGCCTGTGACCACGTCCACGGTCGCCTACGCGCCCGCCAATTTCCCAACCGCCCGAACGCTCTACGACTTCAGCGCCTCGGTGCCGACGGTGCAGCCGGGCGACGCTTGGGAAGGTCAGAACATCGGCGTTCTCCTGCTCTCGACCTCCGGAACGGGTGTCGGTTACTGGGATGCCGATCACGTCCGCCTCACGGTGGTGCCCGAACCCGCTGCGCATCATCTGCTCTGGGTCGGTTTGGGCGCGCTCCTGCTCGCTCGCCGACGCCGCGCGTCCCCCCGCTCTCCGGCGCCGGGGAAACGGCCTTAGACCATGGTGAAGTGGTGGACCATCGCCCGCGGGAACCGGCGACACACGACCCGTCGGCCCGGCGCGGTCGCGTGCTTCGCCGGCGCGACCGCGGCTCTGCCGCTTGGTGGGCTCCTGGCGGCTGACATCGCGCTTGCGAATTCGTCCTTCGAACTGCCCAGCACTCCCTTTGTCAGCACGATCATCGAGGGCTGGCAGCGGTCGCCCAAGCCGGCTTGGTACGATGAAAGCGGCGGTTTTCTGTGGGAACAGCTCACGGGCCTTTTTCTGAATCCGCCACCGACCAGCGCCGACCGCATCCTCAACTGCCACGGGGACCAGGCCGCCTGGCTGTTCGCCGTGCCTGAGGTGGGCTTGTTCCAGGAACTCACGGGAACCGCCACGATCCCGGAGGCCGCTTACCTGGCCGGCCGCTCTTACCGCCTCATCGTGGGGATCCTCGGCGGCGGTGGCAACATGGCGGACGGCGCCACCCTCGCACTCAGCCTGTACTACCGCGATGACACCGGCACGCCAACGGCCCTCGCCACCACCACGGTGACCAACCGGCCCGGTTTGTTCGGCAACCCCAAACAGTTCCTGGACTACGAGGTCCGCACACCGGTCGTGCAGCCAGCCGATGCCTGGCAAGACCGACCCATCGGCGTGCGGTTCGTTTCGACGGCAACGCCCGACCTGCAAGGGGGCTACTGGGATCTGGACCATGTCCGACTCCAGGTCTCCTCGGAGACCGTGCTGCGCGATCCCCGGTTGGTAGACGGTCACTTCCAGTTCGACCTGGAGGGTGCCGCGGGCCAGACTTTCGAAGTGCTCGCTGCCTCCGCACTCACCTCAACGCCCGCGAGTTGGGAACGGGTCGGCACCGTGACCAACCTCACCGGTCGCGTCATCTTCTCCGAGCCCGTCGCGGGTTCGGCTCCGCGGTTCTATTCGGCCCGGCAGCTCGACTGAGGACGCCACGCCCATGCGCTCCCTCCGGTCTCCGGCTCGCGGCGGCTTTACGCTCATTGAACTGCTGGTCGTCATCGCGGTGTTGGGCCTGCTGGCGGCGCTGCTCGTGCCGGCGCTGGCCTCCGCCCAACAAGCCGGTCGCCGCGCCTCCTGCCTGAACAACCTGCGCCAGATCGGCCTGGCCATCCGGAGCTACTCGACCGACTACCAAGGGCTCATCCCCTTCGGTCCCAAGGCGCCGCCCTTCACCAGCCCCGCGAGTTTCTACCCCTCGACGGGCGCCCCCACGAGCCTCCTCTCCCTCCAGAACGGCGCACCCGCGGGCCTCGGATTACTGCTGGCCCATCACCTGAGCGACACGCCGCGGGCCCTGTTCTGTCCCGGCAGCGACCAACCGCTCGACGCCGCCGCCGAACTGGCCCGCGTCGGCGTGCACCAGGCGCAAAGCAGCTACTACTACCGCCACGGCAGCAGCACGCGCCTCTTCGACGATCCCCAGGAACCTCCCAGCTCCGACCACCTTCGTCTCGACAACCTCGGTCTGAACCGCGACGGCCTGCCGATCCGTGCCCTCGCCCTGGACACCCAGTTCCTGAGCCCGCCGGATCTGGCCTCCTTCAACATGAAACCCCGCACCCATCACCGCCTGAAGTCCGCCAACGTCCTCCATGCCGATGGCAGCGTGGTCTCCCGCAACAACCAGGATCAGCGGTTCACCGTGGATCTGCGCACCTACGCCGACATCCGCGATGCCTTCAACACCATCCTCCGGGTGCTCGAGCAGGCCGATGCCCGCTACTGACCCACCGGCCATCGAGTGGCGCCAACTGCACCTCCACGTCGGGCACCGCCCCCTCCTCGAACTCGACTACGGGCGCGCCGACACCGGCAGCATTCAAGCCCTGATGGGCCGCAACGGGGCGGGCAAGACCAGCCTCCTCCGCGCCTGCCTCGGCTTGATCACACCCGCCCGCGGCGAACTCTCGGTGCTCGGCCAACCGGTCCACGCGCTGCGCGGCGCCGCCCTGGCCGCCTTGCGCCGACGCATCGGCTATGTGCCCCAACTGCTGCCCGCCCGCAGCGAGTTGCCGATCACCGTCCGCGAGGTCGTCGCCATCGGCCGCACCGCCCGGGCCGGTCTCGGTCAGCGCCTCTCCCGTCCGGACTGGGACACCGTGGACGCCTGGCTGGATCGTCTCGGCCTGACGCCCCTCGCGCAACGTCCCTTCAGCCAGATTTCGGGCGGCGAACAGCGCAAGACCATCCTGGCCCGCGCCATGGCCCAGGAACCCGAGTTGCTCCTCCTGGACGAACCCACTGCCAACCTCGACCTCGGCTGGCGCGAACGCATCGTCGAGACCATCGAGTCGCTCTTCGCCCAAACCCGCCTCACCGTCGTGCTCGTCTGCCACGAACTCGAAGTGCTGCCTCCCGCGTGCCGCCACGTGTGGTTGCTCGATGCCGGTCGGGTGGCCGCGAGTGGCCCGCCGGAAACGGTGTTCACCCCCGAACGCATCGCGACCCTTTACGGTGACTCGTTGGAGGCGCTCCACGGCAACGGAAGACACGCCATCGTGCCCCGGAGGACGGCGCATGCTTGACGTGGTTTTCTGGGCGCCGGTGATGGTGGGCGGCACCCTGGCAGGGGCCTCGAGCGGCGTTCTCGGCACGTTCATTGTCGGCATGCGCATCCCCTTCCTCGGGGTCTGCGTCGCGCACGCCGCGCTCGCCGGAGCGGTGTTCGGCGGCCTCGCGGGTCTCACGGGTCAGGCGCTGCTCCTCCCGGCGCTCGCCGGTGCGATCCTCACCGCCCTGGCCCTCGGCCTGGTGAATCCGCAGCGCGCTCGCCTTGACGACAACACGATGCTGAGCTTCCTGTTCTCGACCACCATGGGCCTCGCCTTCCTCGGCATCGGCCTCTACGGCATCCTGGGCCGCAGCGATCACGACGTGCGCAGCCTCCTTTGGGGCAGCCTCAACTTCTGCCGCTGGACCGACGTCCGCCTCATGTTGCTCGCCTCCCTCGCTCTCGCCGCGTATTTGGCGGTCTTCTTCAAGGAACTCCGCGCCATCCTCTTCTCCCGCGCGGACGCCGAGGCCGCCGGCATCCGCGCCACCGCCGTCTGGACCGGCTTCCTCGTGCTCGCCGCCGCCATCCTCACGGTGAACTTCCAGACCGTCGGCGGTCTCATGATCTACAGCCTGATCAGCAACCCGGCCGCCGCTGCGTTCCAGCTCGGCTCGCGGTTGTCGGCACGCCCTGCTCCTGTCCGCCGCGTTCGGCGCCCTCAGCGGCTTGGGGGGCTTCCTGATCGCGGCCGCCACCGACTTGCCAAGCGGCGCGGTGATCGTCCTCCTCTCCTCCGCCCTGCTGCTCGTCGCCGCGCTCCTCCGCCGACTCAGCGCACCTTCAAATGGCGGTCGGCAAAGTCCAGATACTGCTGCCAGTCGTAAGCCGTGATGTCGTGATCCCCCGTCCGGACGTGGTAGCCGATCGTCTGGCCAACCGGCTGATTCACCGCCGGCGTCTCCGCCACCTCGAGACCCGGCCGGCCCAGCAGGCGATACACCGGGCCGGCATGCCAGGCCGCGAGAAACTCGCCGCGCGGATCCGCCCAGCGATCTTGTTCCGCACTCGCCACGTACACCGGGCGCGGAGCGATGAGGGCAATCAGCAGATGCTGGTCCACCGGGAGCGCCGACTCGTTCCGGCCGAACTGGCGGTAGTTCCGGCAATACCAGATGCCCGACAATTCGTACGACGCCGCCACACTCTCGCCGTAGCGTCGGCGGGCCAGCGAGGCGCCGCCCTGACCCGAATTGTTCGAGATAGCCAGCGCGAACCGTTCGTCCTGGGCCGCGGCCCAGAGCGCCGTCTTGCCAGTGCGGGAATGCCCAAACACGGCCACGCGGCGTGCATCAACGTCGGCGTCGGTCTCCAGGTAGTCCAAAGCGCGGCTCAACCCCCAGGCCCACGCGCCGAGCGATCCCCATTCGTCGTCCGCCAACTCCGCCCGCCCCGTTTGCGCCAGCCAATACCCCCGCACGCCGGTCTTCCAGCCGTCGGGCCGCTGTAGGCTGCCCGAACCGTGCCGGTCCTGCTCGACATCGGCCCCGGCGAAGGTCGCCACGCCGTACCCCCGTTCGAGGATCATCGTCAGCGGCCAGCGGCTGGCATGCGCCCCGCGGCCCGGCGTGGTGTCGCGCGACGGCCGGATCCCCGGATCGGGGTGGATGCCCTGGTTGCCGTAGCTCAAGCCGAGAAACACCGGCATGGGTTTCGGCGCCCGGTTGGGCAGGTACAGCAGCAGATCGATCCACGGGGCGTTCGTCTCCGTGAACAGGTGGATCCGCACCTGCCGGCGCGTGGCCAGTCCTTCCAGCGCCCGCGGTTCGTTGTCCGTAACCTCGAACCGCAGACTCACCGGCACTTCGGGCGTGCGGCCGTACACATTCGTGGCGAAGGCCCGCAGGATCTCCGGCCGGCGCACCTCTCGCCACACCTGCGCCTCTGTCACCGGCCGGCCATCAAAGCACACCAGCGGAGCCGGCAGCTCGTACGGCGGCACCTTCGCCTCATCGTAGTTCGTGTCCGGCGGCTCACCGGCCAGCGCCAGCACCACCGCCGCGAGACTGCCAACGCCACCGATCCACCAGCGCATTCTGTTCACGGCGCCGATCCTGCCAGGGATTGCCCCATCGGCAAACCCGATGCGCTCAATTCACGCCGAGGTCCGCCTCGCTACTCGAGGGTCCAGAGGATCACCGCCTCCCGATCCTTGACGAAAACCCGGTTCCCCGAAACCACCGGGTACGCATGCGTCGGCGACTCCGCCACCTTGTAGCGGGCCAGCCCTTCAAAACGCTCCCGGCTGGGCTTGAACACGATCAGGTCAGAACTGGGAGTCAGCGCCAACACCGCTGGCCCCACATCCACCAGGCTGCCATACCCACCGCCCCCCATCCGTCCGCCTCGCCCCCCGGGTCCTCCCGGCCCACGAGCGCCTTCCTGGCCGGCCGGCCGCTCCGCCGCTGGTGCCGCTTGACCCTCGGCTGGCGACGGCATCTGCACGCTCCACAACAAGGCACCATCCTGCGCGTCCAGGCAGAAGAACTCGTTCGCCGCGCTGAACCCGATCACCAGGCCGTCCTTCAGCACCGGCGACGCAAACTGCGCCGGCTTCTCGCTGTGGCTCCACAGTTCCCGGGCCGAGAACCCATCCCCCGACCGCTCGAACCGCACCGCCTTGTTCCCGCGCCCCGTCAGCACGAACATCGCCCCGTCCACCGCGGGCGTCGTTGCTTTGTAGTCCCGTCCACCACCCCCGCGTCCCCCTCTTCCTCCGGGACCACCGCCCCCGCCTTCGCCAGCACCCGCCCCCGCAGATTCCCAGACGACCTTCCCATCCGCCGCTTTCACGGCCACCTGCGCGGTCTCGGTTTGGGCAAACACCAGCTTCTCACCGCCGACCGCGAGGATCACCGGTGACGCATAGCCCGGGCTGCTGCCGCTCCAGCGCCACCGTTCAGCGCCTGATCCCAATTCGTAGGCCACCAGCGCCCCGTTGTCAGCCCCGCCCAACTGCGCCACCACCAACCCCTCCACCACCAACGGCGAACTCGCCACAAAGAAGCTCGGCCAGGCCTTGAAATCGTCCTTGCGCCACAACACCTTGCCCGTCGCCGCGTCCAGGCAGGAAATCACCCCCCGCACCCCCACCGTCACCACCTTCCCCTGGGTCACCAGCGGCGAACTCCGCGGCCCGGAGAAACCCTGGGACGGTCCCGTCGCACCGAGAGCATCGTAGCTCTCCTGCCACAACTCCTTCCCCGTGCCCGCTTCCAGACACCGCGTCACTTCCTTGCCGTCCTGCCGGGCGAAGACATAGAGCCGGTCGCCCACCAACGCCGGCGTCGCCACCCCCTCGCCGACTGTCACCTGCCACTTCCGCGTAAGTTCCTTCGGCCAAGCGGCTGGCGCTTTGAAGTCCACCGCCTTCGCCTGCCGATTCGGTCCCCGCCACTCGGGCCAATCCTGCGCTTGCACTGCCCCGCACAGCACGAGCAGACACCCCCCGGCGAGGCTCGCCATCCGGATCTGATTTGAGCATGAGGTTTTCATAGTCTGGTTTGTCGCTGCTGATGGACGTTGACCGCCACCTTTCGGTTACACCCGCCTGCAAGCCCATTTCCCCCCTCCGCCAATGCGCTTGTGCTCGCGCCGCACTCCGCTACCTTCATCCCGCAACGTAGCAGACACCATGCAAGACACGCTCACATCCGGGCCCGTGCTGACCAAGACCGTCGAGTTGTGCGACACCATCGTCCGCGACCCGGCCTTCCAATCTCTCAAGGCCAACATCGAGACCTTCCTCGCCGACGAGACCGCCAAGGAACTCTACCGCACCGTCGCGGAGAAGGGGGAGTACCTCCACCACAAGCAGCACCAGGGCGTCCAACTCGGGGACGACGAGATCGCCGAGTACGAGCAACACCGCGAGGCGTTGCTCGGCAACCCCGTGGCCCGCGCCTTCCTCGACGCCCAGGAGGGGATCCGCAGCGTGCAGGATACCGTGACGCGTTACGTCACCAAGACCATCGAAATCGGCCGCGTCCCCACCGAAGCCGACTTCGCCACCTGCGGCAGCGGCTGCAGTTGCCATCACTGACCGGCGCCACCTCCCGCGCCGCGCCGGCCCCCAGGCCAACGCCTACTGCAGCGGCGAGTAGTCCAACGGCCGCAAGAACACCGACTTGACTCCGTCCGGCGCGGTCAGGGAACCCCCCGCTTTTTCTTCCGACGCCTTCCGGGCTGCCACCCAGTCCGGGTCGACGCGGAATTTGTCGAAGGACTCCCGCGCTGCCTCCGGGCTCGCATGCGCGAGCAGGTAGGTCAGATTGTTGTCCGCTCCCGGCTCGCCCTCGGCCGGATTCCAGTAGATCACATTGGCCATCCCGTGACGGGCAAAGAGCTTCAGGGTGTGGTCACGAAACCGCGCGTTCAAGGCACCCAACCGGCCCGGCGCCGCCGTGTAGATGCGCATCTCGTACGCCCGTGGCTTCGTCCCCCCCTCCGGCAACGCCATCGGTGAGTAATCGGTGGCTTTGAAGAACTGCACCTCCGCCTTCTCCACCAGTTTCCCGTCAACCTCGGACGCCCGGTAGCCCGCCTGCCATTCGGGGTCGGCCATGAACGACTTCCAAGCCGCTTCCCGCGCCTCCCGGCTCGGGTGGGCAATCACGAAGATCAGCTTCCGGCCGGCGCCATCCTTCTCCTCGAGCGGCGTCCAGTACCCGATGTTCACCATCCCGTGCCGTTCCAGGAGCCGGCACGCGAACTGCCGGAAACGCGCGTTCAAAGCGTCGAACTTGCCCGGCGCCACATAATACGTGCGCATTTCGTAGAGCCGCGTGTCCGCCGCCGAAGCGGAACCGGCCGCCGTCGCCGCCAGAAGAGCCAGACCGAGCAAGGAAGATTTCATCGTGATCGTTAGGTGAAGGTTGCGTCGCGCCGTAATCCACCCGCTCCCGCCCGATCTGTCAAGCCCGCGACAGCCAGCGACGCACGCCTCCAGCCGTTCTGATCATGGCTGGGACGACTGGCATAGTGGTACAAGGTGGTCTGGGGGTCGGGCCAGGCCACCCATCTGCGGTCGCTCTGAATCTGCGGGGTCATTCCCCGGGCCTTTCATCCCACCGATTCAGAGCCCCCGCCGATGGAATCTCCCTCGAACCCGTCCCCGGTACAGTCCACCCTCCTGCCCAATCTGCGGTCGCTCTGAATCTGCGGGACCCCTCCCCGGACCTTTCACTCCACCGATTCAGAGCCCCCGCTGATGGAATCTCCGTCGAACCCGTCCCCGGTACAGCCGCCGACTTGTCGGCCATCGCCTCCCCACGCTAAGCTCAGCGCGATGAAGCCTTTGTTGAGCCTTCTCGTCGCGTCATTCGTCGCCCTGCTGAGCCACGCCGCGGCCGAACCCCCACCGCGGTTGCCGGGTAGCGACCTCAACCTCCCGCTCGCCGCCCCCATCACCACCTGGGACGAAGCCGTGCCCCTCGGCAACGGCACCATGGGCGTCCTGCTCTGGGGCGAAACCAACCTGCTGCGCCTCTCCCTGGACCGCGGCGACCTGTGGGATGAGCGCCCCTCCCCACGCTTCACCGAGGTCCGCGACCGCTTCACCTGGCGCTCGATGCAATCCCTCGTCGCCAGCAACCGCATGGACGAGTTCCACCACATCTTCGACTCGAACTACGACTACCAGGGCCCCCCGACCAAGCTCCCCGCCGGCCGCGTCGAGTTGATCCTCGACCCCGCCTCGCCCGTCACCGCCTTCGAGCTCCAGTTCGCCACCGCCGAGGGCGTCGCCCGCTTCGCGTCGGGCAGCGAACTCCGCGCCTTCGTGAACGCCGCCGATGTGGCCGAACCCGTGGCGCTCCTCCGCCTCACGGGCATCGAGCTTCGCGACGTCCAGCTCCGGCCGCCGGGCGCGGTCAAACAACTCGGCTACCCGCCCGCGCGCACCGGCGGCACCGACGGCCTTCGCTGGTTCGAGCAACAGGCCGCCGACGGTTCCGCCTACGCCGTCCTGATCGGCTGGCGTCGGGTGGGCTCGACCATCCTTCTGGCCGTGACTGTGGCCAACGGCACCGCGGGGAAGAACCCGCAGGCCGTGGCGCAGGACCGCGTTCACGCCGCCCTCGAACGCGGCTACGAAACCCTCCTCGCGGAACACGCCCGCTGGTGGACCGCCTTCTGGAACCGCTCCCGCGTCTTCATCCCCGAGCCGCACCTGCTCCGTCATTACTACCTCGTCCGCTACTTCTACGGTGCCGCCTCCCGCCAGGGCGCGCCGCCCATGCCGCTGCAGGGCGTCTGGACCGCCGACGCCGGCGGGCTCCCCCCGTGGAAGGGCGATTACCACAACGACCTTAACACCCAGATGACCTATCTCGCCTACCGCACCTCGGGCGACTTCGACGCCGGCCTCTGCTTCCTCGATTACCTCTGGGACCGCCTCCCCGTCTTTCGCCACTTCGCCCGCGACTTCTACCACGCCCCCGGCGCGGCCGTCCCCGGGGTGATGAGCCTGGCCGGCCAGGCCCTCGGCGGCTGGGGCCAATACAGCCTCTCGCCCACCATGGGGGCCTGGAATGCCCACCTCTTCTACCTCCACTGGCGCCATACCGCCGACACCACCTTCCTCCGCGAACGCGCCTACCCCTTCTGCCGCGAAATCGGCGTCTGCCTCCGCGCCCTCCTCCAGCCCAACGCCCAGGGCGCCCTCGTGCTGCCCCTCTCCAGCTCGCCAGAGATCTTCGACAACACCCGCCGCGCCTTCCTCGAACCCAACAGCAACTACGACCTCGCCAGCCTCAAAATGCTCTTCCTCGCCCTCGCCGACATGGCCGCCACCCTCGGCGAAGCTCGCGCCGCCACCGACTGGGCCCGCCTCGCCGCCGACTTGGGCGACTGGCACCTCGCCCCGGATGGCACCCTCCTCCTCGACGCCACCACCCCGCTCCCCGCCAGCCATCGGCACCTCTCCAACCTCATGCCCCTCCACCCGTTCAACCTCATCACGCCCGATGGCGGCGAACCCCACGGCCAGATCATCGCCGCCAGCCTCCGCGATTGGGACCGCCTCGGCACCCGCGCCTGGTGCGGCTACAGCTTCTCCTGGATGGCCTGCCTCCGCGCCCGCGTCGGCGATGCCCCCGCCGCCTTCCACTACCTCGACACCTACGCCCGCGCCTTCATCCTCCGCAACGGTTTCCACGCCAACGGCGACCAAACCCGCTCCGGGCTCAGCGACTTCACTTACCGTCCCTTCACCCTCGAGGGCAATTTCCTCGCCATGGACGCCGTCCACGAGATGCTCCTCCAAAGCTGGGACACCCTGTCCGAAACCCCCACGGCTTCCCCCGACGCACCCGCGCAGCGCCTGATCCCCGGCCCCCTCCGGCTGTTCCCCGCCGTCCCCGCCCATTGGACCCACGCCTCCTTCGACGACCTCCGGGCCGAGGGCGGGCACCGCGTCTCCGCCCGTCTCGAACACGGCACCACGGCCTGGCTCCGCGTCGTCGCCGGCCAGGACGGCCTCGTCCGCATCCGCGACAACTTCGGCGGACGTCAGCCGCGCTGGAACCGCCCGGACCTCCAGAAGTTCGGGAGCGATTACGCCGTCTGGCTCCCGAAAGACCAGGTCCTCGAAGCCACCTTCTGACCTCCGTCGCCTTTGGGCTTCACCCCGCGCGGCTGGAGGGTTATCACCATTCCGCATGCACGCGATAAACACCGCTCGAACCCTCTGGCTCGCCCTCGCCGGCGCCGCCTGCCTCGCCCTCCACGCCCACGTCGGCCCTCACCCCTCCATCCACGACACCGTCGCCGGCATCCTCGACCGCTTCGGCCGTACGCAGCCCGATACCTCCCTCCGCAAGCTCGACGCACCCCAAGCCCTCGTCCTGCTCACCCCCGACGAACGCGACACCCTCGCTTCGCAACACCTCCACTTCCGCGTCAACACCCCCGTCGTGGTCACCGTCCTCGCCGACACGCGCCTTGCCGGAGAACCGTTCTGGCTTGCCGAGCGCGGCTTCCGCCCGACCTCAATCGTCCTCGAACGCGGCACCCTCCGCTTCGCCGCCTGGGAACGCGAGTTCCCGGCCGGCACGATCGGGCTCGGCGTCAATTCCCTCACCGGCGGCGGCGAACACTACCTGGTTCTCGTCAAACCCGCCGAACCCGGCGCGAACCTCGTCATCGACGAGCTCTACCCCGGCCAATTGCGCCTCGCAGATTGTCTCCCAGGTGTCGCTCCGTACGCCGACCGCGACGAAACCCTCACCTCGATTCCTCCGGCCTTCGAGGGACAGAAGCTCATCCGCACCCTCCGCAACCGCCGCGATGACGGCCGGTTGCTCGGCATCTTCCGCTGGACCGAACACCCCAGTTCAACCCGGCCCGACCAGATCCTGCTCACCTGGAGCGGCGATCCGCAAACCACCCAGGCCATCCAATGGCGCACCCGCCCGGAGATCCGCAAGGCCTACGTCACTTACGGCCGCCGCGCCGACCTCCACACCGTCCATCCGCGCAAGCTTCGCCAGGTCGCCGCCCGAACCGAACCCCTCAACGACCCGCGTCTCCTCGGCGATCCCTCCATCCACCGGCATACTGTGGAACTCACCGGCCTCGAACCCGGCACCACCTACGTTTACGCCATCGGCGACGGCTCGCGTACCGGCTGGACTGAATGGCGCGAGTTCACCACCGCCCCTGCCGGGAGAGTCCCGTTCTCCTTCATCTACATGGGCGACGTGCAGAACGGCCTCGACCGTTGGGGCAGCCTCGTTCACACCGCCTTCCGCGAGCGCCCCGACGCCGCCTTCTACGTCCTCGCCGGCGACCTCGTGGACCGGGGCAACCAACGCGACAACTGGGACAGCTTCTTCTACAACGCCCGGGGTGTCTTTGACCGCCGCCCCCTCGTCCCCGCCATCGGCAACCACGAGTGCCAGGGGGGCCACCCCACGATGTACCTCCGCCAGTTCGCCCTCCCGCGCAATGGTCCCGCCGCCATCGAGGCCGAACGCGCCTACGCCTTCCACTACAGCAACGCCCTCTTCGTCATCCTCGATTCGAACCTCGATCCCGCCCAGCAAACCGCCTGGCTCGAACACCAGTTGGCCTCCACCCCGGCTACCTGGAAGTTCGTCGCCTACCACCACCCCGCCTACTCCTCCGCACCCGGCCGCGACAACACCGCTGTCCGCCAACACTGGACGCCGCTGTTCGACCGCTATCATGTCGACCTCGTCCTCCAGGGACACGACCACGCCTACCTCCGCACCCACCCGCTGAAGGACGGCCAGAAGGTCGCTTCCCCGGCCGAGGGCACCGTCTATGTCGTCTCGGTCGCCGGCACCAAGATGTACCAGCAAGCCGCTCGCGACTACACCGCCGTCGGTCTCACCAACGTCGCCACCTACCAGGTCCTCGACCTCCACATCAGCGGCAACCGCCTGGTCTACCGGGCCTACGACCTCGACGGCACACTGCACGACCAGCTCATCATCGAGAAATAGCGCCCCCCGCCCCAACCGGCGCGGCCGGGCGCCCGACCCTATGTGGAATGCCTTCTGGATCTTCGTGGGCGGCGGACTCGGCAGCCTCGCCCGATGGGGCGCCTCCGGGTTCATCGCCCGCCATTGGGGCGAACACTTCCCCGTCGGTACCCTGGTCGTCAACATCACCGGCTCCCTCCTCATCGGCTTCCTCGCCACCCTCACCGGGCCCGACGGCCGCTGGCTGGCCCCGCCGTCGCTGCGCATCTTCCTGATGCTCGGCGTCCTCGGCGGGTACACCACTTTCTCCTCCTTCAGCCTCCAGACGCTCACCCTGGCCCAGGACGGCCAGTGGTTCCGCGCCGCC
This sequence comes from Verrucomicrobiales bacterium, assembly GCA_015075445.1. Lineage (GTDB taxonomy): Bacteria > Verrucomicrobiota > Verrucomicrobiia > Limisphaerales > J093 > DSVZ01. The sequence continues at coordinate 92,332 of JABTUJ010000015.1, read as the reverse complement.
CTCATCGCCGTCCTGTCCCTCGTGCTCTGCCTCGCCGCCGTCTGGCTGGGACACACGCTCGCGGTGCTCCTGAACTCCGCCCGGGAGTGAGTGGCGACGTCGAGCGAGATTATGTGGAGTTTACGGAGTTTATGGTCATCTTGTAAACCGCAGTAAATCCAGTACAACTCCCCGGCTATGGATCCGATCAGAAACCCCTACGCCCCGGGCGCAGGAACGCCGCCCCCGGAGCTGGCGGGACGCGACGCGTTGCGCCAGGCGGCGCGAATTGCGTTGGCGCGCGTCCAGGCAGGACGGCCGACGAAGAGCCTGCTGATGGTCGGTCTGCGCGGGGTCGGTAAGACCGTCTTGCTGGACCGGGTGCGGGAAGATGCGGAGGCGTCGGGAATTCAGAGCATTCGAGTCGAGGCGCCGGAAAACCGTTCATTGCCCGCAATGCTCGCTCCGCAGTTACGACAGATGCTTTTGCGGCTCTCGCGGAACGAGCTGGCCAGGGGACTCGCTCAGCGCGCACTGCGAGGGTTGGCCGGGTTTGCCAAGGCCCTGAAGCTCAAGTACGGCGATATCGAGGTGGGCTTTGACTTCGAACCCGAGCCAGGGCTCGCGGACAACGGCGATCTGGATCACGACTTGCAGGCGTTGCTGGAGATCGTGGGCGCTGCGGCGGCGAAGGCTGGCACGGCGCTGGCCATGTTCGTGGACGAACTCCAGTACGTGGAGGAGGAGCAGTTGGCGGCGCTGATCATGGCACTGCACCGCAACGCTCAGCGCCGTTTGCCCGTCATGCTCATGGGAGCCGGTTTGCCGCAGTTGCCCGGGAAGATGGGGCGGGCCAAGTCATATGCGGAACGGCTTTTCGACTTCCCGGAGATCGGCGCCTTGCCCGCAGAGGCAGCCCGCCTTGCGTTGACCAAGCCCGCCGCGGCCGAGGGAGTCGAGTACGAGCCTGACGCTTTGGAACAGGTCTTACGGGAAACCCGTGGCTACCCCTATTTCCTCCAGGAGTGGGGGAAACACGCTTGGGATGCCGCCGAAAGTTCACCGATCACGCTTCGGGACGTCGAACAGGCCACCGTCGCAGCCGTCGCCGCTCTGGACGCCAGCTTCTTCCGCGTTCGATTCGACCGCCTGACCCCCCTCGAGAAACGGTATCTGCGTGCCATGGCCCAGCTGGGCCCGGGACCTCACCGTTCGGGCGATATCGCGGAGCAGCTTGGGCGCGAGGTCACCGCTCTCGGTCCCACCCGCAGCCAACTCATGGTCAAGGGCATGATTTGGAGTCCGAGTCATGGTGACACCGCCTTCACAGTGCCGTTGTTCGACGAATTCATGCGGCGAATCATGCCCGCCGACGACTGGCGGCGCTGAGCCCGGGAGGACCGCGACCTCCGTCCCGGTGTTGGTGGCCGTCTTAACGTCAGAATTAGTTGTTACCTTGTTCGAAGCGAGGGCGTCTGAGGCCGTGTCGCAACTACAAAGTCACCAGAAGACACGCAGCCACTCACTCGCGGACCCCGCATGATGACGCCCGCCCCCCGACCCCACGACGTGCCCACGGCCCGATTCGTCCCTTCCCTCTCGCACCTCAACCCGGGGCGGGACCGCCCTGGCCGGCCCTTCTGGCCGGCCTGGCCTCCCTGCTCCTGTCCGCCCCAAGCGCCGCCGCCAACGAGGCGCTCAAACAGTGGCCCACCTGGCGTGGCCCGCTCGCCAACGGCCTCGCCCCCCACGCCAACCCGCCGCTCGAGTGGAGCGAGACGCGCCACATGAAGTGGAAGGTCTCCATCCCCGGCCGCGGGTCCGCCACCCCGATCATCTGGCAGAACCGCATCTTCGTCCAAACCGCCATCCCCGCCGGCGCCACCGCTTCTCCCTCCGCCTCAGCCACCGCCTCCGCACCGTCCGAACCCGGGGCCTCGCCCGCGCAGGGTGCCCGCGGCCCCGGCGGACGCGGCGGCGGTTTCCGCTCCCAGCAACCCTCCGAACCCCATCAGTTCGTCCTGCTCTGCCTCGACCGTGAAACCGGCAAAACCCTTTGGCAGAAGACGCTGCGGGAAGAGGTCCCGCACGAAGGCCATCACCAGGCCGACGGCACCTTCGCTTCCGGCTCACCTGTCACCGACGGAAACCTCGTCTATTCATTCTTCGGTTCCCGCGGGCTGCACGCGCTCGACCTCGAGGGAAACCTCAAATGGTCGCGGGACCTCGGCCGCCAGCAGACCCGCAACAGCTTCGGCGAAGGCAGTTCCCCCGCCCTCGTCGGCCAGACCCTCGTCGTGAACTGGGACCATGAAGGCGACGATTTCGTGGTCGCCCTCGACGCCGCCACCGGCCGCGAACGCTGGCGACAACCCCGCCAGGAAATCACCTCCTGGGCCACCCCGCTCGCGCTCGAAACCGGCGACCGCGCCCAGGTCATCCTCTCGGCCACCGAACGCATCCGCAGCTACGATCTCGCCACCGGCAAGCTCCTGTGGGAGTGCGGTGGCATGACCCAGAACGTCATCCCCACCCCCGTCGCCGGACACGGCCTCGTCTATGCCATCAGCGGCTTCCGCGGCGCCGCCCTGCTCGCCCTCCGCCCGGATCGCACCGGCGACTTGACCGGCACCGACGCCATCGTCTGGCAGCACAACAAGAACACTCCCTACGTGCCCTCGCCGCTGCTCTACGATGACAAGCTCTATTTCCTCTCCGGCAACAACGCCATGCTCTCCTGCTTCAACGCCTTGACCGGGGACCCCCTCATCGATGCCGAGCGCATCGACGGCCTGGCGGGCGTCTATGCCTCACCTGTCGGCGCCGCCGGCCGGGTCTATCTCGCCGGCCGCAACGGCGCCGTCGCCGTCCTCCGCCATGGGCACCCGCTCGAGATCCTCGCCACCAACCGCCTCGACGACCGCTTCGACGCCTCCCCGGCGCTCGTCGGCAACGAGATGTTCCTCCGCGGCCGCGAGACCCTTTACTGCCTGGCCGAGAAGTAAACCGCTCCCCGACCCGGCAGTACCGTAGCAACTCCTCAGATCAAACCGTCAGTACACATCGCACCAAACCCACAAACCCACACGTCACCATGAAGTCACACCTCACCGTCAGTGCTCTGCTCCTGGCCGCCGGCGCCCTTGTCGCGGCCGATGCCAAGGACGAAGTCAAAGCCGCCGCCACCAAGCTCGCCGACGCCAGCGGCTATAGTTGGAAGGCCACCACCGACTTCGGCGGTGGCGGTGCCCGCATGGGCGGGCCCACCGAAGGCAAGGCCGTCAAAGACGGCACCATCTGCCTCATGATGACCCGCGGCGACAATACCATCGAGATGTTCAAGAAGGGTGAGAAAGGGGCCGTCAAGACCCAGGACGGCTGGCAATCCATCGACGAGGCCACCGCGGGTGGTGGTGGTGGCGTCGGCGGACAGGGAAACCCGGCCCGCTTCATGGCCCGTACCCTCCAGAACTACAAGGCCCCCGCTCAGGAAGTCGCCGACATGGTCGCCAAGCTCAAGGACCTCAAGAAGGAAGGGGACGCCTACGTCGGCCAGATGACCGAGGAAGGTGCCAAATCCCTGATGACCTTCGGGCGCGGCGGTCCCGGTGGCGGCAGCGGTCCGGAGATCAGCAACGCCCGCGGCCAGGTCAAGATCTGGCTCAAGGACGGGGTCCTCAGCAAGTACGAGTACAACCTCCAAGGCACGGTGACCTGGAACAACAACGACCGCGACATGAACCGCACCACCACCGTCGAGATCAAGGACGTCGGCGCCACCAAACTCGAAGTGCCCGCCGCCGCCAAAGCCAAGCTCTCCTGAGCCTTTCGCTTCCCCCTCCCCGCAAGCCTCAACCCGCGCGCGCCGCCCGGGTTGCCCGTCCGCCGGGTGGAGCAGGTTTCCATCCTGCTCCCCCGGTCCTCTGCCGTCTGTGGTGCGGACTTCCAGCCTGCACCCCGGCACTCGACTCTGTGTGGTGCGGGCTTCCAGCCTGCACAACGTTGACCCCGCCTCCCTTCACCCCGCCCCAGAATCCCTCCTCACCTCCCGCAGCGCTTCCTGATGAACCGCCAGGGCCGCCGCGCCAAAGCAAACCAACCGAACCTCCTCGAACCCCGGTTCCCGCGTCAGAAACGCCCGACACTCCCGCACCGCAATCCGCGCCGCACGGTCCATGGGGAATCCATAGACCCCGGTGCTGATCGAAGGAAACGCAATCGTCTTCAACCCGTGCTCCTTCGCCAGCGCCAGGCTGTTCCGGTAACACGCCGCCAACAGGCCATCCTCCCCTCGCTCGCCCCCCCGCCAAACCGGACCCACTGTGTGGATCACGTGCCTTGCCGGCAGCCGGTAGCCGCGCGTGATCCGCGCCTCGCCCGTCTGACAACCTCCCAACGTCCGGCACTCCGCGAGTAATTCCGGCCCTGCCGCCCGGTGGATCGCCCCATCCACGCCGCCTCCTCCCAGGAGCGATGGATTGGCCGCGTTCACAATTGCATCCACGGCTTCCCGCGTGAGGTCGCCTTCGACCACCCGCAGCCGCTCCCGCCCACGCACAGCCTCCACAGTAGTTTCCATCGTGACGATCTGGTTGTAGGCCGGTTGCCCTCAACCGGCGCGCTCGAGCCATAAAGTCGCGCGCATCTGTCTCCTCCCCCCTACTCAGCCAGTTCTCCCAACTCCCGCTTCAGCCGCTCCACCCCCTCGACCACCCGTTGCCGCTCCGGTTCCCGGAACCGATGCGCGGGTTCCGCCATGAAATCCTCGCACACCCCCAGACACGACAACGCGCACTTGAGCCCCTTGATAAGCGACGACGAATGCGAGCCGATCCGGTACAGCGTGTCCCCCACCCGCAGCATCAACGCGTGCAGGCGCTGGACCCGCTCCGCGTCGGCCGCGCACGCCGCCTCGTACAACGCCGTGTACAGCCGCGGAAACACGTTCGCACCCCCGTTCACTCCGCCGTCCCCACCCGCCGCTACGGTCTCGGCCAAAAGCTCCTCGGGCCCCATCAGGACGTTCCACTCCGGGCGCTCCGCCCGCAACGCGAGCAGCGCCCGGAAGTACCGAAGGTCGCCCGAACTGTCTTTGATCCCTACAATCCGCGGCTGATCCATCGCCCGCTGCACGGTCTCGGGTGCGAAACCGACCTTCGTCAGCGCCGGCATGTTGTACAGCATGAGCGGCAAGGGCAGTTCCGCCGCCAGATGCTCGAGCCACTCCACCAACTCCGGCTGTCCCGCGGGCAGATAGTACGGAGGCGCCGCCACCACCGCCGCGGCCCCGGCATCCGCTCCATGTTCCGCGAGCGTCAGGGCCTCGGTGAAGGCGGTGTCCGTGATCCCCACCAACACCGGCACCCGCCCCGCCACGTGGCGACAGACCCGCGTGATCAACTTCCGCCGCAGCGCATAGCCCAGCGCCGGCCCCTCACCGGTCGTGCCCAGGATGAACAACCCCTGCACGCCGCCCGCCAACACGTGTTCCACCAAACGCTCCAGACCCGCCTCGTCCAACTGATCGCGTCCGCGCAGCGGCGTGACCAGCGGCGGGACAATACCGCGCAGGCGGAGCGGAACGGGAAGCAGAGAATTCATAGGTTTCATCAAGCGCCGTCGACCGAGGCCGCCGAGTTCTGCCGCGGCCGCCCCCGCGAGAGCAGCAGGCCGATCAACAGGATCGCCGCTGTGCCAAGCACCGTCGTCAGGAAACTGTGGAACGGACTCCGGACGTCCGCCAGTGCGGCCGGCCAACCCGCCTTCGTCGACAGCGTCATCCACAGGATCACCAGCACCCCGCACACCACCCCCACCGCCGCGTCCGCATTCCGCGCGCGCCGCGAAATCAACCCGAGCAGGAACAGGCCCAGCATGCCCCCGCTGAAGATCCCCGCCCATTCCCACCAGACGTCCAGCGCCGACTTGATCCGCATCATCGCGAAAGCCGCCCCGGTCCCCAGCAAGCCCACCACCACCGTCGTCACCCGCAACACCCGCAGCGCCTCCGCATCTCCCGTCCCCGGCCGCAGGTAGCGCCGGTAAAGGTCGCACAGCACGAGCGTCGCGCAGCAGTTCATCGAACTCGAAATCGTTGACTGCGCCGCCGCAAAAATCGCCGCGATCACCAGCCCCGTCAGCCCCACCGGAAGCTGCGTCACGATGAATAGCGGAAACACCGAGTCCGGCTTCTCCGCCGCCCCCGCCGGCAACAGCTCCGGCCGCGCCGTGTAGAACGCAAACAGCCCGGTCCCGATCAGCAGGAACACACCCGACACCGGGAGGTACAACAGCGCCCCCGTCCACACGCTCCGCCCGGCCTCCCGGGGCGACTTCGCCGCGTGATAGCGCTGCACATAGGACTGATCAATCCCGAAGTTCTGCAGGTTGATCACGACGCCATACACCAGCACCACCCACACCGTCGCCTCCCCCAACGCCGGCCCCCACGATCCGAAGCTGAACTTGTCGTGCTCCCCCGCCAGGGCGAAGAACTGCATCGGCCCGGCCGGCATCCCCAGAAACAGCACCAGCAGACAGGCCCCGGCCCCGACGATGAACACCACGCTCTGAATCACCTCCGTCCAGATCACCGCCTCCATGCCCCCGAAGAACGTGTACACCATCACGCTCACGCTCGTCACCAGGATCAACACCGGCAGACTCCACCCCGTCAGCGGCGCCAGCGCCAGCGCCAGCAGGTACATGATCGTCCCCATCCGCGCGATCTGCGTCAGCAGATAACACACCACCGCGTACGTCCGCGCCCACGGCCCGAAACGATGCTCGAGATGCTGATAGGCCGACACCTCCGCGCTGCTGCGATAGAACGGCACGAAATGCCGCACCGCCAGCCACGCCGCCAACGGAATCGACAGGCTGAACACAAACACGTTCCAGTTGCTCGCGTACGCCTTCCCCGGCAGCGCCAGAAAACTGATGCTGCTCACGTACGTCCCGAAGATCGACAACCCCACCGCCCACGCCGGCAGCCGGCCCCCCGCCGCCATGAAATCCCGCGCACTCCGATTGCGCCGGCTCACCCACAGCCCCAGCGCCACGGTGGCCGCCAGGTAGATCAACAACACGGCCAGATCGACTTGTCTCATGATGGCGCGCCCAGTCTGGCCGCTGCCGTTCCCTCCGTCCAGCCCGACGCGCCGCCCGGAACGCGCACCGGCCGGCACACGATCTTGACGCTTGACACGGGGCGGTGACTGTCCTAGTGTCCTAGGACAGATAACGAACCGATGCGGCCATGTTGCTCGCCCTCAATTTCAAGTCCGGCAAGCCCGTCTATCTCCAGGTCGTCGACCAGGTCAAGGCCGCCGCCGCCTCGGGCGCGCTCCAGCCCGGCGAACCCCTCCCGTCGATCCGCCCCCTCGCCGAACAGCTCCGCGTCAACCGCAACACCATCGCCCGCGCCTACGCCGAGCTCGAAAGCCAGGGCGTCATCCAGACGCTCCCCGGCAAAGGCTGCTTCCTCACCGGCAACGGCTCGCCCTTCAAGAGCGAGGTCCGACGGGAGATGCTCTCGGAGGACATCGACGCCGCCATCGTCCAGGCCCACCACCTGCAGGTCGGTCGGGAGGATTTCCTGAAGCTCGTCCAGCAGCGGCTCGATGCCTTCGAGAAACGCCGCGCCAGAGCCGCCCAGGCAGCGGAGGAGCGAGGGACGTAGGGGAAGGGCGAAAGTCGAAGTCCGAAGTCCGAAGTCCGAAAGTCGAAGTTCGAAGTACGAAAGTCGAAGTACGAAGGGTGAAGGGTGAAAGTCGAAGTTCGAAGGACGAAAGTCGAAGTTCGAAGTCCGAAAGTCGAAGTTCGAAGTACGAAAGTCGAAGTTCGAAGTACGAAGGGTGAAGGGCAGAGAGAATGGCGAGCGAAGTGAAGGTGAAGCATGAAACGTAATCTTGTGATCGTGGGGGGGTGCCTGGCTGCCATCGTGTTGCTGGGGACCGTGCTCGACATGGTGTTCAGGCCGGATACCCGGCCGATCAACCTCGCAAAGGTGCTCGCGGCATCGGAGCGGTATCGGGGCGAACTCGAGGCGGCGGGGCAACCCGTTCCGCAGACGGTGTCCCTGGGTGCCTTGCTCGAACGCGGTTGGCTGCGCACCGAAGACCTCCCCGGCTTTGCGGGGCTGGAGGTGGAGGTCGCGCTTCAGCCTGACCCGGCCCGGCCGCAGGATGTCCTGATGCGGGCACGGTTTCCGGACGGCGATGAGTTGGTCGCGCTCGCAGATGGCAGTGTCCAGCGCGTCAAGCCCGGCCTCCGGCCGGGCGCCGAGCGGCCGGCGCCCACGACCTCTGAGGAACGCCGCCGTTACTAGACCCACCCGCGAGGAAGACGACCTATGACAAGCACATCTCCCGTCATCGAGACGAACCACCTGATCCGGCGTTTCGGCCAGACCGAGGCGGTGAACGGCCTGAGTCTGCAGGTCGGGCCCGGCCGCTGTTACGGCTTCTTTGGTCGCAACGGCGCAGGGAAGACCACCACGATCAAATGCCTGCTGAACCTGCTTCGTCCCACAGCCGGCAGCGTGCGCGTGTTCGGCCTCGACCCGCAAAAGGACGAAGTCGCTGTGAAATCCCGCATCGCCTACGTGCCGGATGCGGTGGCGTTTTATCCGTGGATGACGGTGCGCGACACGCTGGATTATCTCGCCTCTTTCCGGGCGAATTGGAATCGCGACATCGAGTCCGACCTGCTCCGCCGTTTCGGCCTGAAGCAGGATCAGAAAGCGACCTCGATGTCCAAGGGTCAGAAAACCCAACTCGCCCTCATCGGCGCCATCTGTCCGGAGCCGGAACTCCTGTTGCTCGACGAGCCTACCTCCGGTCTTGATCCCATCGTGCGCCGTGAGTTTATCGAGACGGTCATCGGTGCGTATCAATCCGGCGATCCTGGCAGTCGCACGGTATTTGTTTCCACGCATCTGATTTCGGAGTTTGAAGGGTTGATTGACGAATTCATGATCATTGAACAAGGCCGCGAGTTGCTCACGATGGAGGCCGACGCCGCGCGCGAGCGATTCAAGAAAATCCGCGATCTATGCGGTTCGCGCCGTGCCGCCAGCCATGGACTGGGGGGCGCTGCGGGTGCTGCGGCGCGAGGGACGCGAGCTGGGTGGTGAACGGCGGTCGATCGGCCGTGCTGGAGCGGCTGCAATCGTTTTCGCCCGAGGCCTGAAGAGGCGCTGACGCTGGAGGAGATCTTCGTCACGGCGCTGCGGCAGGAAGCGGCGGCATGAAGGCGCGCGGCACGGTGGGGCTTTCGTTCCCTCGTTGGCCGGCTGGCTCCGGAGCCGTGGCTGCGGCTCGAATACGCGAAGGAACTGCGGGAGATCCTGCCCTACTGGCTGGTGAGCCTGGCGGTGAGTCTGAGTTGGCTATTGCCGCCCTGGGAACTGGGACTCGCCGTGTGGGCCTTGGGCGAAGTCGCGGTCGTCGCCATGGGCGCCGCGATGTTTGGACATGAGTTCGGCCATAGAACAGTGTCGCTGGTGCTGGTTCAGCCGGTGGCACGGGGGGAGATCTGGCGTCGGAAGATGGCGGTGCTGGGAGCGGCCTTGGCGGTCATCCTGGTCGCGACTGGCGGGGCTGGTGGTGCGCGGCAACGTCCAGATGGCCTTCCAGACTGTCTTTGGGCTTACCGGCCTCTTGTCCGTCGCGGCCCTGGCCTACGGGTTGCTGGTGGCGCCGTGGATGACGTTGCTCACCCGCAGCACGTTGGCCGGGGCGGTATTCACCGTGGCCTTGCCGGCCCTGGTCTGGCAGCTCGTGAGCCTCGTGGTGGCCGCGTGGTTCGGGGCGGACGGACGCGATTTGCCGGAGGCGGCCGCGGCGCGGATGGGCGGGTTTGTGTGGCTGACCCTGGGGCTCTGGGTGGCGGGGCCCCTGCTGAGCTACCGGGCGTTCTCGCGCTGGGAAGCGACGGCGGCAGCGGGGCAACCGCTGCGTTGGCCGCGGTGGTTGACGTGGTCCGCCGGCCGCGCCGAACCAAGGAAGCGTTCGCGGGGTCGTCCGTGGGTCAGACTGGTGGCCAAGGAACTGCGGCTGCAATCGCCGGCCTTCGTCGTGGGCGGGCTCTACGTGTTGATCTGTGGAACCGACATTGCCCTGCAGTGGGCGTGGCCCAGGCCGGGCGAACTGTCGTTGACCAGCGAAGTGACGAGCTTCGTGACGCTGTTCCACGTGCTGCTCGTGAGTCTGCTGGCCGGTGCGCTCGCGTGTGCCGAAGACCGCGCCACGGAGGTGTTGCCCTGGCACCTGACGTTACCCATCGCGCTCCGGACGCAATGGCGGGTCAAGGTGGGCGTGGCGTTGGGGACGGCTCACGCGCTGGGGGTGGCGCTGCCGGGGACTGTTCTGGGCCTGGGGCGTTCACCGATCCTGAACGACTTGCGGGCCCCGCTGGCTGGCGGTGGTGCTGGCGGCCGTCCTTTGTGCGCTGGGGTTGTACCTGTCGTCCCTGGGGAGCACGATGCGCGCCTTGCTCTGGGAGTGCCGCTCGCGCTATTGGGCGCGGCTGGGGTCAGGGGGCGGTTCTCAGCTCGGCAGGCAACCGCGGCGTTGTGGAACGCTTTCATGCCGTTCGATACCGACGGTCGCACCTGGTTGTCGGTGGGGATCGCCTGGCTGCTCTTCTCAAGCGTCGGCGGCGGGCTTGCTGGCGGCGGTGCTCGTAGGGGCCGCGCGGAACTTCCGGTGGATCGAGCGGCGGGGTGCGAGCGTGATTGCCCAGTGGATCCTCTTCGTCCTGCTCGTGCAACTGGCTGCCGGCGTCTGTTTCGGCGCCAGCCGGGCTGCCCGCGCCGTTGGTCTGGAGCTGCCTCAGCAACCCGAGCGGGTGCGAGCCGTGCAGGCGTTTCAGTGTTTTGAGAACCTCCAGTCGCTGGAAATGGCCATCACCACATGGACCCTGGAACACCCTGGGCAACTTCCGCCCAATCTGCAGTCCCTGAGCAGCCGCCTCGAGTCCCCGCGCGTGCTGGTCTGTCCCGCGGACATCGTGCGTTCCCCGGCGTCGGACTGGGGAACGTTGACCGCGACCAACGTGAGCTACGTCTACGAGCCGAGCCCCGCGGATGAAGCCGGGCTGCCAACCGCCGAGAGATCCGCTGCCTGGTGCATGGCGACGGGCGGATCGTCCCACACTGGCGGGCCCCCGCGCCCGCCGGTCCAGCCGGGCGAGGCGATACCGTGCGGATGCTGATGCGGTACGGGCTGCAGTGAAACCGCCCGCACCGGATTCGGTCGGTCACGCCCCTGTAGGCGCCGACGTGAGGAGGCGAAGGAGCGACGTCGCCAGCCGGGTGGGCGACACAAATATTGGATCGTTCGTTCTGGGTTCGATTTTGCGCCGGGCAGCTAAAGCTAGCTACCGAAAGGGTGGCTGTCCGCCAGTTGTTCTCTGTGTCCTCGAGCTCTGTACCGAAAACCGGACCCGGATTCAGCACAGAGCTCGGGAGGACACAGAGGATCAGCCGACGAGGCAGCCGGGATTTTGTCTCACGCCCGCGCCAGCCCCAAACGGCCCTCAGGTCCGGACTTCGCCTCCTCACGTCGGCGCCTACGGTCGTGTGGAGTCCCGCCGGCCGCTCCCGTGGACGGACTGCCCAGCCATCAAAGCCCTCGCCGCGCTGGGCGCCGCGTGCTTGACTCACGCCCATGAACACACCTGCCTTGCCGTCCGCCACCCGGCGCTCGTTCCTCAAGACCTCAACCCTTGCCACCGCCGCCGGTGCCGTGGCGGTCAGTTACCGCGGCGTGTTCGCCGCCGGTTCGGACACCCTTCGCGTCGGTGTGATTGGTTGTGGCGCACGCGGCACCGGGGCGGCCATGAACTGCGTGCTGTCTTCGCCCGGCGTCGAGATCACCGCGCTGGCAGACGTCTTCCCGGATCGGGTCGAAGCCGCGCTGGCGCGGTTGAAGGACAATTCGAAGGGCAAAGAATGGGACGCCTCGCGCGAATGGCGCGACGCGGGACAGGTCAAGGCCACCCGGGACACGTGTTTCACCGGGTTCGATTGCGCCCGGCGCCTGCTCGCGGCGGACGTGGACCTGGTGATTCTGGCTGGCCCGCCTCATTTCCGTCCCGCCCAGCTCCGGTTGGCGCTCGAGGCAGGCAAACACGTGTTCATGGAGAAACCGGTGGGAGTGGATCCGGTGGGGATCCGATCCATCCTGGCATCGGGCGAGCTGGCTGCCCGGAAGGGCTTGGGCATCGTGGCGGGCACCCAGCGGCGGCACCAGTTCGCCTACACGGAACTGATGAAGCGGGTCCACGACGGTGCAATTGGCGAGATCGTAGCCGGGGAGGCCTACTGGAACGGGCCGTGCGTGCGGACCTACGGCTTCTCTCACCCGCGGCAGTCGGGCTGGACCGACTTCGAGTCCATGCTGCGGAACTGGTATTTCTACGCCTGGCTCTCGGGCGATCACATCGTCGAGCAGCACGTCCACAACCTCGACGTCGTGAACTGGGCCATCGGCGTGCCGCCGGTCGAGGCTGTGGGCGTGGGCGGCCGCCAGTGGCGGGTGGAGCCGGAGTACGGCAACATCTACGACCATTTCGGTGTCCGCTACCGGTACGCGAATGGCGCCGTCGTGGTGAGCACGGCCCGCCAGATCAACGACACCCAGCCCCTGGTGACCGAGGGGGTGATCGGAACTCGGGGCCGGGCCAGCGCGGGTCAGATCAGCGGTGGCAACGCCTGGCGTTACAGTGGACCCCATCCGAACCCGTACGAGCAGGAGCACGCCGACCTCGTTGCCAGCATCCGGGCGGGGCAACCGCTCAACGAAGCGCGTCCGGTGGCGGAGGCCACGTTGACGGCCATTATGGGTCGGATGGCCGCATACACGGGGCAGGCCGTAAGCTGGGAGTTCGTGCTGCGGGAATCCGAGCTCGACCTGACGCCGGCGGAGATCAAGGAAGGTGGCTACAAGTTGGGCCCGGCGCCGCGCGTACCGCCGCCCGCCAGCGGCCGGGAGGAGTTGGTATAGGCGAAGCTTCCTGACCCCTCTGGCTGCTTGACAGGTGCCGGGTCTGCCGACATACCGACGCCATGCGTTTCCTCGTGCCCCTCCTCCTGGGTTGGACCACGCTCTCGTCCGGCGCGGTCAGTGGACTCGAACTGACCAGCCCGGATGGCAACGTACGGGTGACCTGGTCCACCACCCCCGAGGGGCATCTGCAGTACGCGGTGGCCTCCAGCGGCCAGACGCGTCTCGCACCCGCTCGAGCCGGGTTGGTGCTCGAGTCTCAGGACCTGGGGGCTGAAGTGACCCTCGGCGCACCCCAGACCCAACGCCTCTTCGAGGTGTTTCCCTGGCGCGGGCACAAGACCCAGGCCACCAACGCGTGCCTCGCCACCGAGATCCCCGTGCGTTCCCAACCCGGCAACGTGGCCTGGACCCTGGAGGTCCGCGTGTTCAACGACGGCCTCGGGTTCCGCTACCTCGTCCCGGGCACAGGACCCCGCCGGGTGCTGGGCGAATCCACGCAATGGCATCTGCCGGCCAACGCGACCGTCTGGCTGCAAACGGACACCGACGACTATGAAGGCGTCTACCACTCGCATCGCGCCGACCAGGTCCCCCTCGAGGAACGCGTCAACAACCGAACCCGCCCTACCCACATTGGCCCGCCCATGACCATCGTGTACGACGACGGCACCTACGGGCTGATCAGCGAAGCCGCGCTCTACCAATACAGCGGCCTCACCCTGCGCCCCGAGGGCGAAGCGCGCTTCCGCGCCGCGTTCGAGGACGACCCGCGCGGTTGGTCTCACGCAGGCCCCATCCGCTCCCCCTGGCGCGTCCTGTTGCTGAGCCCGGATCTCCACGCGCTCGTCAACAACGACGTGATCGCCGCACTCTGCGACCCTCCCGATCCTGCCCTGTTTCCGGAGGGCTTCAACGCGTCGTGGCTGAAGCCCGGCAAGGCGCCCTGCACGTGGATGGTGTTCGGCAACGACGGGGCCCAGTGGGATCGCCAGAAGTGGTTCGTGGACGTCGCCGCGGCCACCGGCTGCGAGTACCTGCTCGTGGATGCCGGCTGGCGCAGCGAACGCTGGGGCTGGCTCAAGGATGGCGGCGATGTCTGGGCCCGCGCCGCTGAACTCTGTCAGTACGCCGCCGAGCGCCACGTAGGGATCGTCCTTTGGCACGCGTATCCGGAGGGACGCGACGACAGCCCCGGGCTGACGACCGTTGAGGCCCGGGAGGAGCTCTTCCGCGAGTGCCAGCGGGCCGGCGTGAAGGGAGTCAAGGTGGACTTCTTCAACTCCGAGAGCAAGGCGACCATCGAGGCGTACGAAGACCTGCTCCGGCGCGCCGCCCGTTACCAACTGCACCTCAACTTCCATGGCGCCAACAAGCCGACCGGTGAAGCCCGCACCTGGCCCAACGAGATCACGCGCGAAGGGATCCGTGAACAGGAATACGTCCTCTGGGACACCCTCCCGCTGGCCCATTATGGGGCCCTGCCCTTCACCCGCATGGTGGTGGGTCATGCCGATTTCCTGCCCGGCTACCTCCAGCCGCGCCACCTCAAGAACACCACCGTCCTCTTCCAGATGGCCAGCGTGGTGGTGTTCAGCTCCCCTTTCCTCTGCTGGCCGGACAACCCCGAAGCCTACCTCAACAGCTCCCTGCTCCATTTCGTGCGCACGGTCCCGGTCACCTGGGATGAGACCCGCATCCTGCCGGGGTCCGTCATCGGCGAAACCGTCCTCATGGCCCGCCGCCATGGCGATGCTTGGTACGTAGCGGCTCTCAACTGCCGGGACGAAGCCCGGGTCCTCGAACTCGACCTGACCGGGCTCGGCCTCGCCGACCGCGTCATGACCGTGTATCACGACACCTCGCAGGGGCACGGCGCGCGGATCGAATCCGGTCTCGCACCGCCCGCCGACGGCAAGCTGCGACCGTCACTGCGGCCGGGAGGCGGATTCCTCGCGCACTTCGCGCCGTCACGGGAATATGCCGGGTGGCGGTAAGCCCGCGATCGCATGAATCCCCGTCTCTTCCTCTGGGCGTTGACGTCCGCCCTGGCAGGCTTCCTGTTCGGGTTCGACACCGTGGTCATTTCGGGTGCCGAGCAAACCATTCAGAAGCTCTGGGATCTCGAACCGGGGATGCACGGGATTGCGATGGCCTCCGCCCTTTATGGCACCGTCCTGGGCGCCCTGCTCGGCGGCTGGCCCACCGATCGCTTCGGGCGCCGGGCCACGCTGCTCTGGATCGGGGTGCTGTACTTCGTCTCCGCGGTCGGGTCGGCCCTCGCCCCGGAGGTGTATTCCTTCATCCTGGCCCGCTTCATCGGGGGGGTGGGCGTGGGAATCTCGACCGTGGCGGCGCCGCTCTACATCTCCGAGATCTCGCCTCCGCAACACCGGGGACGGCTGGCGGGCATGTTCCAGTTCAACATCGTCTTCGGCATCCTCATCGCCTTCCTCTCCAACGCGCTCCTGGCAGGCGTCGGGCAGCACGCCTGGCGCTGGATGCTCGGCGTCGAAGCGTTCCCCGCCCTGCTGTACACGGTCCTGTGCTTCAGCATCCCGGAGAGTCCGCGGTGGTTGCTGACGCGGAAGAACGATCGCGCCGCCGGACTGGCCGTGCTCCGACTCATCGAGCCAACGGCCAGCGAGACCCAGCTTCAGGCAGATGCCGAGACCATCGTGGCCGCCTCGCCCGAGCGCGCCACCGCCGGGCATTTCTGGACGCGCCGGCTCCGGGTGCCCATCCTGCTCGCCTTCCTGATTGCGTTCTTCAACCAGCTCTCCGGCATCAACGCGGTTCTGTACTTCGCGCCCCGCATCTTCGAAATGACGGGTCTGGGAGCCAGCGCCGCCCTGCTGCAGTCGGTGGGCATCGGCGTGACCAATCTCGTGTTCACTTTCGTTGGACTCTGGCTCATCGACCGGCTCGGGCGACGGACGCTCCTGTACATCGGGTCGGTGGGCTACATCCTCTCCCTCGGCATGGTCGCCTGGGGTTTCTTCACGGCACACTTCAGCCTGATCCCGGTGTGGATCTTCGCCTTCATCGCGGCCCATGCGGTGGGTCAGGGCGCGGTGATCTGGGTGTTCATCGCCGAGATCTTCCCCAACCGGCAACGGGCGGAAGGCCAGGCCTTGGGCAGCTTCACCCACTGGATGTTCGCCGCGTTGCTGACCACCCTCTTCCCGAAGCTGGTCACCGCCTTCCATCCGGGCCACGTGTTTCTGTTCTTCTCGTTCATGATGGTGCTGCAGCTCCTTTGGGTGAGATTCATGGTGCCCGAGACCAAAGGGGTCCCGCTCGAAGACATGCAACGACGCCTCGGCACCGCCGACGATCCGGCCTGACCCGCGCCGATCCCGATGTTCGAAATCTGCGGAGGATCCGGGGGCGGGGAGTTTCTCCGCCGATTGCGAACAGAGGGGATTGCGGGGAAGCGGAGATTCCCTCGTCCCAATTCCCGATGTTCGAAATCTGCGGAGGATCCAGGGGCAGGGGGTTTCTCCGCCGATTACGGACATAGGGGATTTGGCCAAAGGCGCACCACCTGCTTGACCTGGAATGGGGGACTCGTTTGAGTGAGCTCCACACGCTCTGCATCGTGGTCATCATGACCTTCGCCCGTGCCCAGTCGATTGTGCTCGCGGTTTTGTTCCTCGCTGTTCTCGTCCTCGCGCCCCGTTGTGCTCGGGGTCAGGAACTCACGTTGGAGACGGCGACGACCGACCCCGGATGTCTCGACGTCGTGGAGTTCCAGATCGGCGGGGTGGGGCCTGTGGCGGATCCGTTCGACCCGGCCGTCGCCGACGTGTGGCTCGAGGTGACGTCCGGGCAGCGAACGTGGTCGGTACCGGCCTTTTTCAGCCAGTCGTACGAGCGCCATCGGGTGGGGAGCGGTGCGGCGGTGCGCGACTGGTTTTACCCGGTGGACATGCCCGGATGGCGGGCGCGTTTTGCCTGTCCCGAAGTCGGCGTGTATGAAGCGGTGGCCGTCCGGCGGAACGGTGGCCAGCGTTGGGCGTCGGCGCCGGTCACGATCCGCTGCCACTCCTCGGACCGGACCGGGTTTGTCCGGGTGAGCCTGCGGGACCCGCGCTGGCTCGAGTTCACCACGGGCCAGCCGTTCTTCCCGATCGGCCAGAACCTGGCGTTTATCGGCTCGCAGCAGTACGTGACCGTGAGTCGGGCCGAGGAGATTTTCGGCCGGCTGGCTGCCAACGGCGCCAACTACGCGCGCGTGTGGACCGGGTGCGAGGACTGGGCGCTGGCCATCGAGGCGCGGAAGAGTGCCTGGGAACGGTCCTGGGAACGCCAGTCACCCGTGCGTCCGCTGCCCGGGAACCCTGATCGCCGTGGTGTGCTGCTCACCAACACCCCTCTGGCCGTTCGTCCCTCGCACGACGTCGCCCTACGACCTTCAACCAGCTACGTGGTCACGGGACGCGTGCGCGGCGCGGCGAGAAAGGAACTTCGCCTGGAGGTGCAGGGAACGACTTCCCCCAACCTCCTGCCGTCGACGCCGGACGCGTGGGCGACGTTCCGGCATGAGTTTCGAACGGGCGCGCAGGAGCACTGGCTGTCAGGGATGCGTTTCCAGCCCGCGGGCGCCGGCGCGGCCTGGCTCGACGCGCTCTCGCTCCAGGAGTTGGAAGGTGGCCCGGAACTCCTGTGGGAAGCGGACGTCAATCGCCCGACGCGCGGATGGTACAACCCGCTGGACGCTTTCTGGCTGGATGAACTCCTGCAGGCCGCCCAGCACCACGGCATCCACCTGCAGCTCTGCCTGCTCACCCGCGACCTCTACATGGGTTCGCTGCGGGACGCGGAAAGCGCCGATTACTCCCGGGCCATTGCTGACGCGAAGCGCACGTTCCGCTACGCCGTCGCCCGCTGGGGGGCCTTCACCAGTGTGGCCGCCTGGGAATACTGGAACGAGATTGATCCGGGCCTGCCGACCGACCGCTTCTACACGGAACTGGGCGAGTACCTCGAACAGATCGATCCGTATCGCCACCTGCGGACCACCAGCACCTGGGGGCCTTCGCCGAAGGACTGTCGCCATCCGAAGCTCGACCTTGCCGACGTCCACTTCTACCTGCGACCGGCGGACGGGGGCCGATTGCGGGACGAGGTGGAAGCCGTGCTCGACCGGGCCCGATGGCTTCGCGAGCAGGCCCCTGGGAAGCCGGCGCACCAGGGGGAATCCGGGCTTGCCGATGACCAGTGGCGGATCACCGGGGAGATGCAGCGGAGCCCGGAGCTGGTGGATTTTCACAACATGCTGTGGGCGTCGGCGCTTTCGGGGTCGACCGGTACCGCCTTGCCCTGGTGGTGGGAACGGCTGGATCAGCGGAATCACTACCCGCTCTACCGGCCGCTGAGCCGATTCCTCGCCGACGTGCCCTGGTCCGGGGGCGAGGTGCAGCCGTTCGTCGGTACCGCGGCCGAAGACCGTGTGCGGCTCGTGGGATTGCGCACCCGGACGCAGGTTTGGCTGTGGTGTTTCCACCGGGAAGCGGCGTGGCGAAATGTCGTGACCGAGGGCCGTTCGCCGGGAGTGGTGCGGGGCGCGGTGGTCGAGCTGTCCGACTGGGCGCCGGCGACCGCTCGGGTGGAGTGGTGGGACACGCGGACGGGGGAGGTGCTGGGCACCGAGCGGGTGGCGGCGGAGCAGGGGAGGCTAACGTTGCGACTGCCGGCGTTCACGCGGGACGTGGCCGGCCGAATCCAGGAGTGAGATCCGCGAGGTGGTGGGCGCGACAGGATTTGAACCTGCAAGGCTTGCGCCAATGAATCCTAAGTCCATCGTGTCTGCCAATTCCACCACGCGCCCCTCATGCTGCGCCGACGGTTCAAACCGCAAACAAGCGCGAGCCCAGATTCAAGAAGGTCGTCCAGGCCCGCAAGCGAAATGCGGGTCGACTGTCGCCAGAACAACTTGTTGGAGGCGAGACATCTGTGGTGCGTGGAGGCGCGGCTGGAAGCCTTACGGCCCGTTTCCAGGGGCGAATCCGGCCGGTAACGACCGGACCTCGCGCCGGGAGGAGGTGCCGGTATGCCATGCGTGGACCGATGGAGCGACCGGGAACGAAAAAGCGGTGGTATGCCCTGACGCAGCGCTGGCACAGGAGGGAACCGTGCTCGGCGGAGAACCTCGTCGTGGGAAGCCCCGGAATGCTGGAGAAGATCAGACCGCGATTTCGGGTACCCAAGCCGCCACGATGATCACCGCATATATCTGGAGGAACTCAGGTCCCGTCATAGGCCGAGGCGTATCCCCGATGCAGCGCGCCCTCTGCGTTGCCCACCGGAGACATCGCCATCCTCTAAGAGAAGGAAACGGGGCCGGACCTTACCAGGACTCGTCGGTTGAGGCGGCTGCGATCTCCTCCCCGGTCGGGGCGTGGCAGGGAGGAGCTGGCCGTTGGCGCTCTCATACCGTTCGGACAGCACTCCGGAGATTGCCGGACAGGATTCCGGCGAGCCTCGGGACCGGGCTCGGGAAGGTGCGTGGCCCTCGCAGGTGGAAATTGCTTGGGTGCCGACGGTCAACACGGAGTTCCAGTTCCAGGCGGTGGGGCGCAGACAAGTTCCGCATCAAGATCTGGGACCGCCAGGATGGCGGCGTCGTCTATGACAATCGCCTCGGGGCCAGCGACGATCTCGACAACGCGGATCCTCAGGTACTGGGTGGGGGTAGTATCGTGATCCACAGGGCCAAGTAGGTGCGGGGCACGCCGCGCACGCGCAGGTCCTCATTGTCAACCGGCCCGACGGAACGGCGCATGGGCGGGAAGCTCATGCGCCGTTGATTGTCCCCGACGCCCCGTTCCCAGTCCTTTCAGCGCCGCAGCTTGACACGGCAGCTTTCGGCGGCCTGGCACAGAGTCTCGTCTCGAGACGCCAACGGCAGCTTGCGCCGAATCGCCAGCTCAAGATAGGCGGCATCGTACACCGTCAACCCATGGTCCGCCGCCAGTGCAGAGATGCGCCCGAACGCGAGTCGGCCACCTTCATCGTCCAGCACCCGGGGTAGTCGGCCCAGGGCATCCAGTGCCCGCTCGCGTTCGTCGGCAAGGATCCGCTTCCGGCGCAGCAGAACCAGGAGGGAATTGGCTACCTCAAAGGGCCAGAGCGTCGGCACCACCAACGGCGTGCCGGCGGCCACTTGTTCCAACAGTTCGTCCGTCGCGTCGCTCGCCTGCGACGGGACGGCCCAAGCCACGCCCACCGAGGCATCCGCGATGAATCCCTCACTCATGGGCGGCCCTCGTCAATGGCGGCCTTGATTTCCATGTCGGTCAGCCGCTTGAAGCCCCGGCGCTTGGCCATGAGCGAACGGCCGGCCCGCAGGTCTGCCACGGCCTGCCGGGTGCGCGCGAGATTCGCCCCGCCCTCCGGCACCAGCCGGGCCACGGGTTTGTCATGGCGGGTGATCACGATTTCTTCGCCACGACTCACCCGGTCGAGCAGTTCACCAAACCGGGTCTTCGCCTGGAATGCGGTTACGGTTGACATAGGATGCCATCAAATCAACCAGTCGTTGACCAGTCTAACCGTCTGCTGGGACGCTGGCAATGGCCGTGTTGATTGACTTTGGCTTGGCGGTCAAGGTGCGTCCGGCGTTGGTCTTGGGGCGCGACATCGCGGACGAAGACCGGGTGGTGGTTGCCGTGGTCTACCACACCGCGGCGTTGCGCAATTCCCCCTGCTGCCGAGGTTTTCCTGGAGCTTGAGCGTGTGCCGAATGGGGGCGCGGCCAGAGCCGTCACGAAGCCTGCGTCGGATCCCACAGGCGGTCACCATCGCGAATCACGCGCAGATACTCATCGGTGTTGGTTCCGGCAGGAACGGTGCCGCGGCCGCGCCACTTCTCGAAAACGTCCGGCTGGACCTTCTTCCAGGCCACCAGCGTGCCCGCCTGGTTCTGCAATTCGAGGACGTTGCCGGGCCGGAAACCGAGTTGTTCGCGAAGCTCGCGAGGAATCTCAATGTGGCCGTCTTGCGTCACAATGGCGTTCACGAGAGCAAGGTAAGAACCGGCGAGTGTTAATCAAGATCGGAAAGCGGGGAGGGCTTCACACAGCGTTCAATCACTTCCGTACCACGGAACGTCTCGTCCCGCCTCGACGCGCCACGCTTTGATGCTGCTTTGCCGGGGGGCGGCTGGTAGCGTCGCGGGCGCATGAAGGTACTGGTGACGGGATCCAGCGGTCTGATCGGCTCGGAAGCGGTGCGGCACTACGACCAGCAGGGCCACGCGGTCTGGGGCGTGGACAACAACCTGCGTCGCGAGTTCTTCGGACCCGCGGGTGACACGACCTGGAACCTGGAGCGGCTGCGGCAGTCGACCCGACGGTTCACGCACCTGGACCTCGACATCCGGGATCGGCCGCGCCTCTTCGAGCTGCTGCGGGCCGAGCGGTTCGACCGGATCATCCACTGCGCGGCCCAGCCTTCGCACGACAAGGCGAAGGAGATCCCGCTGGTGGATTTCGAGGTCAACGCCGTGGGCACCTTGAACCTGCTCGAGGCCACCCGCCGGCACTGTCCGGAGGCGGTGTTCGTCTTCATGTCCACGAACAAGGTGTACGGGGACGCGCCGAACGAAATCCCGCTCGAGGAACGTCCGACCCGCTGGGATTACCGGCGTCCGGAGGACTTCAACGGGGTGCGCGAGGATTGTCGGATCGACCGGACCTTGCACAGCCTGTTCGGGGCGAGCAAGACGGCGGCGGATGTCCTGGCGCAGGAGTACGGCCGCTATTTTGGACTCAAGGTGGGAATCTTCCGGGGCGGATGCCTCACGGGCGAACACCATTACGGCGTGCAACTGCACGGGTTCCTGTCCTACCTGGTGAAGGTGGCCAAGGAGGGGGGCACGTACACGATTTTCGGCTACCAAGGCAAGCAGGTGCGCGACCAGATCCACAGCACGGACGTGATCGCGGCGTTCGACGCCTTCGCGGAGAACCCGCGGCCGGGCGAGGTATACAACCTGGGCGGCGGACGGGAGAACAGCGCGTCGATCCTCGAGTGCATCGAGCGGGTCGACGCCCTCCTGGGGCGGCGGCTGGCGTGGAAGTACGTGGACCAGGCCCGGGTGGGGGATCACATCTGCTACATCAGCGACCTGACCAAGCTGAAGTCGCATTTCCCCGACTGGCGGCCGCGGGTTTCCCTGAACGAGATCCTCGAGCGGCTGTGTCGCGAAGTGAACTGAGCGCTGAAAGAAGCCTGCGACCGGGTCATGGCCATGGATCAGCCCTCGCCGATACCGACGGATGCTGGAGCCCACGCGCCGGCGGGTGCGGAGGCGCCGCCGGCCCTGGCGGTCCTGGGCACGCCGTTGCGGGTGACCAGCTACGCGCAGTTCACTGCCCACTGCCAGCATCTGGTCCAGCAGGGGGGCACGTGGGCCGCAGATTTCACGAACACGCAGATCGTCACGCTGCGGCGGCACGAGCCGGCGTTTCGCGAACTCACGTCGCGCTTTGACTATTTCGTGCCCGACGGCATGCCGCTGATTTGGTGTCTGAACCGGCGGGGGGCAGGGCTGCGGGATCGGGTGTATGGGCCGACGTTCATGCGGCACTGTGTGCTGGGTTCGCCGCGGCCCTTCTCGCACTACTTCCTGGGTGGGAACACGGCGTGTGTCCAGCAGTTGGCGGCGGTGTTTCGCGCGCAGCAGGCGGACCTGGAGATCCGGGGGATGCGGTCGGGGTACTTCGCGCCGGAGGAGGAGGAAGTGATCGTGGCGGAGATCAACCGGCTGGCGCCGGACTTCATCTGGGTGGGGCTGGGGACGCCCAAGCAGCAGGACTGGATTCACCGGCATAAGGCGTCCATCCGCCGGGGCGTGCTATTCGCGGTCGGGTTTGCTTTCGATGTGAACGCGGGCACGAAGCCCGATGCGCCGGCCTGGATGCAGCGGCGCGGTTTGACGTGGCTGTTCCGCCTGGCGTCCGAGCCTCGCCGTTTATTCGGCCGGTACCTCAAGTACAACACGCTGTTTCTCTGGTACCTGATGCGGGACGCCGCGAGGGGCCGGTGAACGGGGAGACGTCCGTGGCGTCGCGACCATGCCCGGCAACCAGGAACCGGTGGTGCAATCTTCGCGCCGCCTGTTTCTTCCCCCAACTCACCGGGCTTGGCAACCCGGGACAACCTGCGTAAAAACCCCCGCAACACGAATCGTTCCATCATGACCACACCACTGCGCACGCCCAGCCCCCCGATCCGCTCCCTCCTCGCCCTCGCCCTCGCCGCCACGAGCCTTTCGTCCACGGCCCAAACCCCCTCGACGAAACATTCCCCGCCGCTCGCCCAAGCCCGCCCAATCAGTGTCGGCGTCTCCCCCGAACGACTCGCCCGCATCGAAGCGATGTGTGAAAAGGCCGTGGCCGACGGCGCCGTGCCAGGCATCGTCGCCCTCGTCGCCCGCCACGGGAAGATCGTCTTCCACCAGGCCTTCGGTCTTGCCGACAACGCCGCCCGCCGCGAACTCCGCCGCGACGACATCTTCCGCATCGCCTCGCAGACCAAGGCCATCACCGCCACCGCCGTCATGATGCTCTGGGAGGAAGGCCGGTTCCGGCTCGACGACCCCATCGCGAACTTCATCCCCGAGTTCCGGGACGCCCAAGTCCTGAGAACCTACCACGACACCGACGGCACCTGGACGGGCGAACCGGCCCGGACACCCATCACCATCCGGCACCTGCTCACGCACACTTCCGGAATTGGCTATGGCGTGATCGATGGCGATGAGCGGTTCCGCAAGCTGTACGCCAAGGCGGGCGTCACCGACCTGTTCACGACCGAGCCTGTCACCATCGGCGAGAGCGTGAGGAAGCTCGCGAAACTCCCGCTGCACCATCATCCGGGCGAGCGCTTCACCTACAGCGAAGGCCTCGATGTGCTCGGGTACTTCATCGAGATCGTTTCGGGTCTGACCTTCGATCAGTTTCTGCGCCAGCGACTGTTCGAGCCCCTGGGCATGCACGACACCGGCTTCTACCTGCCGGAGGAAAAGGCCGGGCGCCTGGTCGCGGTGCAGAAACCCGAGAACGGCCAGTGGATCCGCTACCCGGTGACCTTCTACGACCCGGACTATCCGATCAAAGGCGCCAGGCGCTTCTACTCCGGTGGGGCCGGCCTGTGCAGCACGGCGAAGGACTACGCCACCTTCCTCCAGATGTATCTCAACGGCGGCGAGTTCAACGGCATCCGCATCCTCAGCCGGACGACCATCGACACCCTCATGCGCAACCAGGTCGGCGACCTGTTCGGCGGCGGCGACAAGGTGCACGGGCTGGCCTTTGGCGTGTTGACCGACAAAGGGCAGGCCAAGGGGGGCGAAGGCAGCGAGGGGACCTTCGACTGGGGCGGCTACTTCAACACCCAATACTTTGCCGACCCGAACGAACAGCTCATCGGCGTCCTCATGAAGCAAACCCAAGGCACGACGTCGGACAACACCGGCTGGCAGTTCCGGCTCTTGGTCGGGCAGTCGGTGGATGATTGAGACAAGGGTCACGAGCTGCCCGGTTGCCGGATGCTCCGCGCTGGTGTAGCAGTCGCGCCGCGCGTGAGGCGGGCGACCGTTCACTCGGCCTGGAGGGCCAGGCACGACAGGTGGGTCTTGTCCTTGAGGAAGATCCGGTGGCTCGCCACAGCCAGGTGCGCCCAGACCGGCGGGTCGGCAACCTTCAGGCGCTGCAGTTCCCGGTAGCCTCGGGGGTCGGTCGCCACCACGCGAAGCACGCCCCGGTCCGTTAGGACCAGCAGCTTCTCTCCGGCGACGACGAGCGAGGCATAGTCGCCCATGCCTCCCTCGGATTGCCAGGCGAGCTCGCCGTTGGAGGCGTCGAGGCAGACCAGGGACCCCTTGTCCCGCTCGGCCAGCCCATACAGGTGACCCCCGGCATACACCGGCGAACTCATGAAGAAGGACACCCGTGGATTGGCCCAGGCACGCGTCGCGCTCATCTTGCCCGCGGCCGCCGTCACCCGCACGCCGACGGTCGGTTCTTGCCAGCCGGCGACGAACACCCAGTCCCGGGCCACGGTCGGCGTGACCACGTTTTGATCGTATTTCACCCGGTAGGGCAGTTCCCAGAGCACCTGCCCATTCTGGGGCAGCAAGCCCAGCACTTGAGTGCGCGTCAGGACCACCACCTGACGCCGGCCCGCCAACTCCACGGCGACGGGTGAGGAGTAGCTGGGTTCGCGTCCGGGAAGCTGCCAGGCCAACTCCCCCGAGCCCGCGCGGAACCCCGCGATGGCGCCATCCTCTTCGGTGCCAACCCCCGTGATGCAGAGACCGCCTTCGATCAGAGGTGAGGTGGCGACGCCCCAAATGCCGTGCGGCTTCTTGAACTCGCCAGAGAAGTCCTTCCGCCAGCGGCGGGTGCCGGTGGAGAGTTCATAGCAACTGAGCGCGCCGCTGATCCCATGCACGTAAACCCGGCCGGCATGCACCGTCGGCGTCGCGAAGGGTCCCTGCCCATGGGCTTCGGCGTACTTAGAGCCCGTCCCAGAAGTCCCTGTTTCCGGATGGGAGACGAGAGGAGAGGAAGGAGAGTGAGCCTGGTATAAGCCATCATGACAGCTCGGGCACGCTTTCGGCCAGACACCGCTATGGGTTGTGGTTTTTCCAGACTTCTAACGACACGGCTCCGCCGAGCCTTGCACTCCCATCAGCCAGACTACTGCCTAAGCCGCGTCGCGCTGCTGCTCCGCCGACGCCGCCACCCGCTCCATCCGGGCCAGCACCCAAAGATTGTGGGCCAGCACACTCCAGCTTACCCCCAGCGCCCGGTGCTCATACCCCTTGGCCCGCAGCGGCCGCCCCAAGAAGTCATTCTTCAGAATCCCAATCCGCCCCTCGGTCTGCGGCCGCCGGCGCTGGATCTTCCCAAACCGAGCCCCATGCCGACGGCGCTGCAATTCCGCCACCCCGCGCGGACACAGCCCGTTGAAGAGCCCCGCCTCCGCCAAGAGCGCCCGGTTGGCCTTGCAGTCAAAGCCGCGGTCCCCGCCCACCGCTTCGAGCACGCCCGCCGGCAGCCAGGACTGCAGCCGTTCCAGGCTCGCCGGCAACTGCCGGCTGTCCGCCGGCGCACTCTCCTGGTAGAGATGCCAGTCCACTACCAGGCCCTGCCGCTGCTCGGCCAGGAAGAGCGTGTTGCCAAACTCCACCGCCGCCCCGGCCTTGCCCCGCACGATCACGTGCAGATCGCCCTCGTAGAGACTCAGGATCTTGTCCGCGTTGGCCACCGGCCGCTCCCCGATGATCCGCTCATGGGCTTGCCGGACCGCCCGGGGCAACTGCGCCAGCACCCCGTCGATTCGGGCCAGCACCTGCTCGGCCTGGGCCCAGGTCCAATCCGTCTCCTGCCAATGCGTGTCGAGCAGATCCCGATGCCGGCGAGCGTGTTGTCGCACCACCCGGCTCAGGCGCTTCATCTCCCGCAACACCCGCTTGCGCGCCCGCTTCGCGTCGGCCCGTTTGCCCGCCTGCACCATCGCGATGCACTGCTGGTTCATCGCCCGCAGAAACTGCTCCGGGGCCGGCATCCGGCGTTTGAGCCCGTGTGCCCGGATCAGGCCGGTGGCCTTCATCAACGTCCGCGTCGCGTCCCGCAGCAGCACCCAGTCCACGGGGAAATGGATGTCCGCGGCCACACACGTGCTGTCCATCCACACCGTGTCCAGTTCCAGTTCGTTGGCCAGCCAGAGCCGGTTGAACCCCGTGGTGGCATCGGTCTCCCGCGCCGCCTGCACGAGCCGGCGGACCAGGGCCTGCACCTGCGCCTCCGGCAGCCATTGGAAGTAGCGCGCCAACTGGCTCTTGCTCGGCACCCGCACTTCCTCCAAGCGATCCACCCCGCAGAACCACTGGAAGAGGGCGCACTCGGCCAGCCGACGGCTCATCCCCCGAAAGTCCTCGCCCAGCAAGCGCTGCAGCACGTTGCAGCGCAGCGCCTGGGCACTGGTGCGCTGATACTTCGTCTGCTCGTGCGTCGTGGGCACCCGCTCCGGGTCTCGGGCCAGCCATCCCGCCAAACTGCGCTCCACAAAGAGCGCTTCGACGCCGCTGAGTCGCAGGAGTTCATCGATCCGGCGCAGCTCGGCTTCGAAGCGTTGATAGTCCACATTTCCCCGGACCGTGGGAAGGACTGGACGAAGTTCGCCTTGCAGCGGTATGATCTGGGCCATCGGGCGTTGGTTCATTGTATGTCTGACAAGAGCATAACGCACCGATTTCGGGCATGGGAGCCTTTTCTGGCTGCTATGCCCGTTTTTCTTTGGCGCAGCGCCTCAATACCCACGGGCCTCTCCTTCCGCTGGGACAAGCTCTACTTATCAGGTCTGAAGGCGGCGTCGTAGGTGTCTCGCCAGCGTTCCTTCCCATCCCGCGAGTCCAGACACAGCACGACCTCTTGCTGCCCCTGGCGGAAGAGAACGACCGCGGCGCCTTCGGCGATCGCGGGAGCCGAGTAACCTTCACCGGTCGCGACCCGCCACACGCACGGGAGCGGCGAAGGCAGGGTTGCGGGCAAGGTCAGGCCGGGGGCGTGGCCATCGCGGTGGGGGCCCCGCCATTGGGGCCAGTCAGCCGCTCTGAGCGACGGGGTCGGACCGACCAGCGAGATCGTTGCCGCCAAGGCGGCCAACAGGAGCCTTGGGCTGGGCCTGGACCGCCGTGGCTCGGAGGCTCCCGGCGTCGTGGATTTGGTCGCGTTCATCGTCGTTCCGTCGCTTGCGTGCGCCGAGCCTGGGTCAGAAGAAACGTCCACTCAAGGCAGGAATCGGCCAAGGACGAGGGCCTACCCTTGTGTTGGGGAATCCGGGCTGAAAAACGCACCTCAGACCCTCAGACCGGGCTCCCAACCCGGGCAACTCACTGGTGATCCGCGGCTTCGCGTGGTCCGACCCCGGAGAGCCCGGCCCTTGTTTGAGCTGGCATAAGTCACAACTATGCATTATATAAACGCCACGATGGCAGCGCCGGATCAAGCCGCGGGCACGCAGTTCACCACCACGCATTGGAGCGCCGTGCTGACGGCCCGCAATAAGGACTCGTCCAAGGCCCCGGCAGCACTCGCCGAGCTCTGCCAGACGTATTGGTATCCCCTGTACGCCTACATCCGCCGCCGCGGCAACAATCCCACCGACGCCGAGGACTTGACCCAGGGGTTCTTTGAGCAATTCCTCGCCAAGGATTACCTGAGTGACCTCACCCCAGGCAGGGGCCGGTTCCGGTCGTTCCTGCTGGCGACGCTCAAGCACTACCTTGCCAACGAATGGGACCGCGCCCAGACCTGCAAGCGCGGCGGCGGCCGGGCGCTCGTCTCCCTCGATGCGCAGGACGCTGAGGCGCGGTACCGATTCGAACCGGTGGATCACGTGACCCCGGACAGGTTGTTCGAGAAACGGTGGGCCCTGGCGGTTCTCGAGCGGGTGTTGGCCCGGCTCCGCGAGGAGTTTGTGGCCGGCGAAAAGGGTGGGCTGTTCGAAGACCTTAAAGGCTTCCTGTCTGCCGACCTGCCGGAGGGCTCGTATGCCGGCGTCGCGGCGCGCACGGGGTTGAAGGAGGGCACGGTGAAAGTCGCCGTCCACCGCCTCCGGCGCCGGTACGGTGAGCTATTGCGGGCGCAGATCGCGGACACCGTGGACTGTCCGGAAGCCGTCGAGGACGAGCTCCGTTACCTGATCTCGGTGCTGGCCGGGTAACCTTTGCCGTGCCTGAGGGCCGCATGGACACGTTCGAGCCAGTTAGCCTGCTTGTGGGGGTAGCCCTGCTGTTGCTGGGAAGGCGGCTGTACTGGGTGTTCGTGGCCGGCGTGGGTTTCCTGGCGGGGGCGCTTGTGGCGAAGGAAGCGCTCGCGGCTGAAAGTCCCGGGATGGTGCTCGGCGTGGCGCTCGTGGCGGGGTTGGTCGGGGCGCTTCTGTCGGTGGCGCTCCAGTACGTGGCCCTCTCCGTCGCGGGCTTCCTGGCGGGCGGGTACTTGTTCCACGCGCTGGTCCAGGCGTTGGGGTGGGGAGATTGGGCCTGGGTCGGGTTTCTGGTTGGAGGTGTTGTGGGAGCGCTCCTGGTCCTGGCCATGCTGGATTGGGCTTTGATCCTTCTCTCGACGCTGGTAGGGGCGACGGTGATCGTCCAGAACGTGCCGTTGGAAGCTGGCGCGTCCGGCCTGCTGTTCCTGCTCCTGAGCGTCGTGGGAGTCCTGGTGCAGGCCAGGCAGAGGACTTCGCGGCCCAAGGCCGCGTGAGCCAACACCCGCCGGCCTGTGAGGTTGGCCAGCATTTCCGGTTGCAGGAGATGTGGCTCGATCACGATGGGGACCGGATGAGCGAACGGGCGCTCAGTGCACAGGTACTGTAACTCCTCTTCCGTTTTCCTTCGGTAAGGAGCGACCTCATCCGCGTGTGCGGCTGAGAGGAGACATTCGATGCACCTCATGAAGAAACCCACTCTTGGCACATGGGCTTCGACCCTGATACTCCACGCCGCGACTGGGTCCAGTGTCCTGGGCGCAGCCCTGGAAGCTCCTTCTGTGAGGGTAACCAGACTCTGGAGATCGTCGAACCGATCCAGTTCGCTGCCGTCCAGAAACCCCGGACGGAGGCGGGAACGATCGGGGCGCGCCGTGGGAACGTGGCCTGGGCACATTGATGTTTGCGAACGCTCGAGCCATGTTGCCCAGCCGGCAGCCCGGGGATTCGGGCAGCCGACATCACAGCCCAGCCATGCCAGATGAAGTCCTTTTGTGCGCCGGGTGCGGATGCCGCCTCCCAGCGGCTCCGCCGGAAGGCCTCTGCCCGAAGTGTCTGCTGGCCCGCGGGCTTGACCTGCTGGCCGGCCCGCCCACGGTGGCATCGGCCGTGACCGCCGACGCGCTGTCCGTTCCTGCCACCCCCTTTACCGGCACGTGCCAGCGCTACTTCGGCGACTACGAACTTCTCGAGGAGATCGCCCGCGGCGGCATGGGCGTGGTGTTCAAGGCGCGCCAGGTCAGCCTCAACCGCCTGGTCGCCCTCAAGCTCATCAGCGCCGGCACCCTCGCCACGCCCGAGTTGGTCAAGCGCTTCAAGGCCGAAGCCGAGGCCGCCGCCAGCCTCTCCCACCCGAACATCGTCCCCATTCACGAGATCGGCGAGCACCTGGGCCAGCACTATTTCAGCATGGGCCTGATCGAGGGGCCGAGCCTGCGCGAAGCGCTGGCCCCGGTCCAGGGTTCGAAGGTCGAAGGTCGAAGGTCGAAGTCAGAAGTCCGAAGGTCGAAGGTCGAAGTCCGAAGGTCGAAGGTCGAAGTCCGAAAGTCGAAGGTCGAAGGTCGAAGGTCGAAGGTCGAAGGTCGAAGGTCGAAGGTCGGAGGTCGAAGGTCGAAGGTCGGAGGTCGAAGTCCGAAGTCCGAAGTGCCAGGACTGCCGCTCAGGCGCGGTTCGAAACTCGGGAGGCGGCGCAACTCGTGGCAACCGTTGCCCGTGCGGTGCACTACGCCCATCAGCGCGGGTGCTGCACCGCGACCTCAAGCCGGGCAACATTCTCTTGGACGCGAATGGCGTGCCGCACCTGACGGACTTTGGCTGGCCAAGCTGGTCGCGAAAGACAGCACGCTGACCCACACGAACGCGGTGCTGGGCACGCGATGCGTACATGGCACCAGAGCAAGCGCGGGGCGCTGCCAAGGACGTGACGACGGCGGCGGACGTGTACAGGTTGGGCGCTGTGCTGTACGAGGCGTTGACCGGGTCGCCACCGTTCGCGGGCGGCACTTCCTTCGAGACGATCCGGCAGGTGCTGGAGCGCGAGCCGCGGCGTCCGTCGGTCTTCAATCCGGCGGTGGACCGGGACCTGGAGACGGTCTGTCTGAAGTGCCTGGAGAAGGACCCGGGAAGGCGTTACAGCTCAGCGGCCGGGTTGGCGGCGGACCTCGAGAAGTGGCTGCGGCAGGAGCCGATCATGGCGCGACGCACGGGGACGGGGGAACGACTCTGGAAGTGGGTGCGGCGCCGCCCGCGATTGCCGCGCTGGCGGCCATGTCAACGGTGCTCCTGATGGCTCTGGTCGTTTCTGCGGTCCGCTCGGCCGCGCACGAGAAGTCCCAGGCGCTCGATCTCCAGGGACGACTGGCGCGACAGTACCTGCGCCAAGGGCGAAACCTGGGGGCAGGGTCAGGCAGCGCGCGGCCTCCACTGGCTGGTGCGCAGCCTGTTCGACGCACCACCGCACGATGTCGCGCTGGCTGAGGACATCCGGCGGAGCTTCGCGACTTGGGCAAGTCGCTGCAAGGCGCCGCGCACGATGCTGGCCTCAGCGACCGGGGTGCGGGCCATCGCTCTGAGTCCGGATGGACGGGTTGCCGTGACGGGCGACGACCACGGCCAGGTGCGGCTGTGGTCCACCGCCACTGGAGACCCGCTGCCGGTCGCGTTCCAACACCCGAACCTGGCCTGGATCACGTTCAGTCCGGAGGGCGAGTACGTGGCGACGGTTGGCGATGGAATTGCCCGCGTCTGGCGGACGACCACCGGCTCTCCGGAGGGGGAGCCCATCCGGCATCCGCATGTGGAACGCGCGGTCTTCAGCCCCGACGGCCGGCGGATCCTGACGCACGCTCAGTCGAAGAGCGAAACGACCGCGCGCCTGTGGGAAGTGCACACGGGCCGGTTGGTGGGGCGAGCGATGCCGCATGACTCACGCATCTGGAGCGCGGTGTTCAGCCGCGATGGCCGGCGGATCCTGACCGGTTGCGGCGACATGACGGCACGGCTGTGGGACGCCGACACGGGGTTGCCGGTAGGGGCGCCGATGCGACATCAGCATGAAGTCGGGGCCGTCGCCTTCCGGCCGGACGGAGCGTTGGTCCTGACGGGCAGCCAGGACGGGTCGGCGCGCCTCTGGGATGCTACCACGGGGGCTCCGGCCGGTGAGCGCATGCTGCACGGGCGCGAAGTGTGGGCGGTGGCGTTCAGCCAGGACGGGAAGCGGGTGTTGACCGGAAGCCTTGACGGGACGGCACGGCTGTGGGACGGCCACACTGGCGAACCGTTGCGAAGCGTGGCCATCCCGACACATCACGGGCCGGTCCAGGACGTGGGCTTCCTGAGCGGTGGCGGTTGGATCTTCACTGCGAGCGAGGACCGCACGCTCCGGCTCTGGTCGGCCGACACCGGCGACCTGGCGGGAGAAGGGATGCACCATGAGGACCGCATCCAGGAGGTTTGGGTCCGTGGCGAGACCGCGGTGACACTCTCCGGCAGTCGAGCCGTGGTCTGGGACCTCGCCCCGCCAGCCCGACGACACACCGTCTCCCTCCGGTCCGAAGCCTCCTACGGCGATCTGACGCCCGAGAATCTGGCGTTCAGCCGGAATGGGAACCGACTGCTGATGGGGGACCATGAAGGAGGCACCTGGTGGTGGCACGTCGACCCCGGAATGGACACTGGGCAGGTCTCCGCGGCAGGCTTCCGCCACGAGAATCGTGTCAACTCGGTCGCCTTCAGCAAGAACGGCGAGTGGGTGCTGACTGCCAGCAGCGACCTCACCGCCCGGGTCTGGTCGGTCGAAGCGGAGCAACCTCTCGCGAACCTTCCCCACTCCGAGCGGGTCGTGAAGGCCGTGTTCAGCCCCAACGGAGATCTGGTGGCCACAGCATGCAAGGACCACACTGCAGCGGTCTGGCGCTGGGCCACCGCGACGCACGCCCGCACGCCCTTGAGCCACCCGGCGGAGGTGCTCGACGTCGCATTCCACCCGGATGGTGATCTGTTGGCGACAGCCTGTGCGGACGGCTTGGCCCGGCTCTGGTCGGTGACCACGAACACCCCGCCTGCGCGCCCCCTCAACCACGGTAGCCGGATTCTGGCGGTGGCTTTCAGTCCCGACGGAAAGCTCCTCGCCACGGGCGGCAGCGATCGGCTGGTGCGGGTGTGGCGGGTGGCCACACAACTCTCCACGGGAATCGTTCTGCAACACGACGGCGAGGTCGTGGATCTGGCGTTCAGTCCGGACGGGCACCTCCTGGCCACGGCGAGCTCGCTGGGCGACGATCGGGTGCGGTTCTGGTCACCGACGAACGGCGAGTTGGTCGGGACGTCGGTTCAGGTCTGTTGTGGGTTGCAGGATCTGGACTTCGCTCCGGACGGGACACGCATCGCTGCCGGAGGGAGTAACGTGCGTCCTGCCGTGGCCGAAATCGTTCCTGCATTCCGTGGCGATCCGCAGGAAGCCCGGCTTCAGGTCGAAGTCCTCACGTGGCACACCATGGACGATCAAGGCATCCGGCGGCCGCTCGATCCCCCGACCTGGAAATTCTCTTGGTAACTTCTCCTCCGGTTTCCTTCGGTATCGGTGTGGCGAACGTTCGCCGACAGTCAACCATCGAACATCCAACCAAGCCAAGAAAGGAAACCCGATGCAACTCGTGGAAAAGACCACCGCTCAAAACCTGTACAAGACCGGAGTCGCCGCCATCGCCGGGCTCGCCCTGCTGCCGGTGTTCGCCGATCCACCCGCCGGTCCCGACGCCCGGCCCACGATAAGCCCGGCCGCCCGGAAGACGATTAATGCCGGCACGGTGTTCCGCTTCGATTTCAACACCGGCCAACATGAGGTTCGGGGGATTGCCCAGGTGTCAAACCTCGGGAACTGCCGAGTCTATTTCGATGTGATTGCCACGCCTTGCGGCGGTGACGGGCAACATTTCCTGTGCGCCGAGGGCACGATGACTCTCACCACGCTCGCCGGCGACAAGCTGGAGACCTCCGTCGTTGGCTGGCTGGATTTCGACCCAAACGATCCCAAAGTTCCTCCGAGCATGGGCAAGTTCCATTACGATGTCACGGTCACGGGCGGCACCGGCAAGCTCGCCGGAGCCCGCGGCCACGGCGCGATCAATGGTGCCTCCATGTTCGTCGGTCCCGATGGCCCGGACGACACAGACCCAACCGACGACGGCTTCTGTGACGGGTACGTCGGCGTGGCCACCTGGTTGTACGATGGAGTTCTGCTCCTCCCTCACCCCTCGGATCCTTGAAAGGCTGTACTCGCCGCGAAGAGGCGCAGAAGACGCAAGGAGTGCGGCCAGGGCCACGGCCCCTGGATTCCTGCGCCTCTTCGCGGCCATCCTTCGCCAGCACCCGCGAGGAGTGCCCGCCGGTATCGCGCCGGCGGGTGCTGGACTCACTCCCGCGCGACAGTTGCTGGTCGCGACCGGACGAGCAACGTTGTGAGGCCGGCGGCTCCCGAGCCCTCCTGGCAAACGCCGCGCCACAACCATGCCGACCAGCCAATCCTCATGCGAGGGCTGCGGATGCCCCATCCCAGCCGATTCCCCCGAAGGTCTCTGCCCGAAGTGCCTGCTGGGCCGTGGGCTTGATTTGTTGGCAGGCCCGCCCACCGTGCCGACGCCCGTCGCCGGTGACCCCGTGTCCGTTCCCGCCACCCCCTTCACCGGCACCCGCCTCCGTTACTTCGGCGACTACGAACTTCTCGAGGAGATCGCCCGCGGCGGGATGGGCGTGGTGTTCAAGGCGCGCCAGGTCAGCCTCAACCGCCTGGTCGCCCTCAAGCTCATCAGCGCCGGCACCCTCGCCACGCCGGAGTTGGTCAAGCGCTTCAAGGCCGAAGCCGAGGCCGCCGCCAGCCTCTCCCACCCGAACATCGTCCCCATCCACGAGATCGGGGAGCACCAGGGCCAGCACTACTTCAGCATGGGCCTGATCGAAGGGGCGAGCCTGCGCGAAGCGCTGCTCGAAGGTCGGAGGTCGAAGTCCGAAGTCCGAAGTGCCAGGACTGCCGCTCAGGCGCGGTTCGAAACTCGGGAGGCGGCGCAACTCGTGGCAACCGTTGCCCGTGCGGTGCACTACGCCCATCAGCGCGGGGTGCTGCACCGCGACCTCAAGCCGGGCAACATTCTCTTGGACGCGAATGGCGTGCCGCACCTGACGGACTTTGGGCTGGCCAAGCTGGTCGCGAAAGACAGCACGCTGACCCACACGAACGCGGTGCTGGGGACGCCGGCGTACATGGCACCGGAGCAAGCGCGGGGTGCTGCCAAGGACGTGACGACGGCGGCGGACGTGTACGGGCTGGGCGCTGTGCTGTACGAGGCGTTGACCGGGTCGCCACCGTTCGCGGGCGGCACGACCTTCGAGACGATCCGGCACGTGCTGGAGAGCGAGCCGCGGCGTCCGTCGGTCTTCAATCCGGCGGTGGACCGGGACCTGGAGACGGTCTGTCTGAAGTGCCTGGAGAAGGACCCGGGAAGGCGTTACAGCTCGGCGGCCGGGCTGGCGGCGGACCTCGAGAAGTGGCTGCGGCAGGAGCCGATCATGGCGCGCCGCACGGGGACGGGAGAACGGCTCTGGAAATGGGTCCGCCGTCGGCCGGGGTTTGCCGCGCTGTCGGCGACCTCATGCGTCCTGCTGCTGACGGTCGCGATTGGAGCCACGGTGGCCTCGCTGCGACTGAAGGCGGCGGGGGACCAGATGCAGCGGGAACTGTATGTGGCGGAGATGGCGCAAGCGTTTGCCGCCTGGAACCGGGGGAGCTATGCGCTGCCCCGGGAATTGCTGGCCCGCCAGGCGACCCTCCGCTCGCGCCTGCGAGGGTTCGAGTGGAGCTACTTGGATGCCCAGTGCCGGACTCAAGCCTTGTTCAGCTTCCCTGCGGGCCCGAGTCCCGTCTTTGGCCTGACGTGCTCACCTGACGGCTCAATGATCGCGGCCGCAGACCAAAACGGGAACACCCGCCTCCTCGACCTGGGCCGCCGTCGAGAGGTTGAGTGGCTGAGTGGGATCGGCGGGTATTCGATCGCGTTCGCGCCCCTGGGAACCCATCTCGCCGGGTTCAGCTTCCAAACCGGCGCCCTCAGAGTCTGGGACTTCGGGCGAGGCGCATTCGTGACTCGCGGCTTCGAGGCTCAAGCGGAACAGGCGCCCATTGGGGCCGGAGTGGCCTGGAGCCCGGACGGCCGGTTCATCGCCACCACCGGCGTGACCCACTTGTACGACCCGGTTCCTCCCGGGCCCATTCTCATCTGGGATGCGGTCACGGGAGCGAGGCTCTTTGCCCTCACGGGTCACACGGCGAACGCCTGGAAACCCGACATCTCACCCGACAGCCGGCTTCTGGCCACGCCCCATCGCGACGGGACCATCTGCTTGTGGGATTTGGGCTCCCGGCAGCCGCTGCGGACGGTGCGACGTCATGCGAGCCTCGTGGCCTGTGTCCGGTTCTCGCCCGACGGTCAGTGGCTGGCGAGCGGTTCCATGGATGGAACCGTCCGTTTGTGCAGCGTCCAAGGCGATGAACAGATTCCTCTCGGCACTCATTCCCGTCCCGTGGACTGCGTGGCCTTCTCGCCCGATGGGCGCTGGCTCGCCTCGGGCTCCCGCGATCATACCGCCCGGCTGTGGGATCTCACCGAGCCCGGGAAAGCGCCCCTGACGCTTCGTGGCCACACCGGACGCCTCTGGTCCATGGAATTCACGAGCCGCGGGGACCTGCTGGTCACCGGCAGTCTGGATGGGACGGTGAAACTCTGGGACGTCCGCCAACTCGTACACCGGGAACGTCCCGGCAACGGGGAGAAGGAGTCCACGTCGCTGGGCACGGCCTTCTCGTCTGACGGCCGCCTGAGTCTGCGTTCGGAAGGGTCCCACGTGGTGATCCGCGACGTCGAATCCGAGCAGGAGGTGGCCAACCTGCATGCGAGTGAGGCTGCCTTCCCCCCACCCTCGCTGGATGTCATCGCCTCGGTCTCTGGCGGCCACTCGTTCACGCTCTGGGACGCCCGCACGTTCATGCAGCGTCACGAGGTGCCCTCGGACGCGATCCTGAACGGGTCAGTGCAATTCTCTCCGGACGGTCATTGGCTTGCCTTGGCTCAGGAGGACGGTGGCTCGGATAACACGTCGTTCCGTACGCCGCGAGGGATCGAGATCCGTGAAACCAAGTCCTGGCGAAGGCACGGGGTATGGCGCCTGGGCTCAGCTCCAACCGAGACGTTCCGCCACTTCGCGTTCTCGCCGGACAGCCGGCTCCTGGCGGCATCGTGCCACGACGGCGCGGTGCGGCTGTTCGAGGTCCAATCACGGCAGCAAGATCCGGCTCGAATCCGCACCAATCTCCGTGCCATGCGGGTCACCTGGGTGCCGGGCACGCGCACGCTGTGCGTGGGCTGCGTGGATGGTCTGGTGCATTTGTGGAATCTGGACACACACCGCATCGAGGCGCTGGCCCCCAACGCCGGGAACGTGTGGGCCCTCGATATCTCGCCCGACGGCAAGACCCTCGCCATCGGGACCCAGGACGGGTTTCTTGAACTCTTCAACCTGCCGACAGGTCGGGCCATCGCTGGCCTGAAGCCGCACCTGACGTTCATCCGCGAGGTCGCCTTTTCACCGGATGGCCAGCGGTTGGTTTCCTCCGGTGGCGATGCCTGGCACATCTGGCGGGCCCACGTTCCGGCCGAACTGCCGTGAGCACCAGGCACGGCGGCGCGAGGTCGGACTACGGCAGGGAATTCGGGCCGAAAAGGGCACGTAAGACCCTCAGACGGGGCTGCCGGCCCGGGCAACTCACCCCCGATCAACGGCTGGGCGTGGTCCGACCCGGAGGGACCCCCGCTGGCGCAATGCACCTCGCGAGTGCCAGTACCTGAATCGGCACCACGCCAAAAAGCCTGTAACCTTCTCGTCTCTTTCCTTCGGTACCTCAGCGGCGAGCGATCGCCGGAACCGTCACTTGCCGCGGTCAAAGCGCCCGTGGCGCAAACCAACAACAACGCCGGAGGAATGTCCTCCGCAAACCAGGAAAGGACAGACAGTATGAAGAAAATCACCATCTCCAGGAGTCTCACCCGGAAGCTCCGTCTCTCGTATTGACGATCCGGCGGGGCTGGTGGGGCATCTCCGGCTCGTTGCTGCACGAGCCTGGCATGTCCCACCAGCGGCTTCCCGAGCTGCCGTAGGGACCAGGCACGGCGGCGCGGGGTCGGACTACGCCACATCATTCCGTTCGATCTAACCCGGGTATTTTTCAGCGCGGCATGGAACCGCGACAGACTGTAGGCGCCGACGTGAGGAGGCGAAGGGTATTGCCCCTGGCCGACAACGCCTCCTCACGTCGGCGCCTACCGCGCGTATGGGATTCGCAACCTGGGCGCCAGGCCTGTGGCGTGGGCCAGGCGTAAGACCATCAAGCCGGGCATCCAACCCCGTCCTTCGCCCCCCAAGGCCCGCCGTTGCCAACCTCGTCTTCTGGGATAAGCTACCCCCACATCGTTTATGAGCATGGCGGCGGCAGAAGCGTCCACCCCGGCCTTCGGGTTTCACACCACCCGCTGGACGGTCATCCTGCAGGCGCGCGACGCGGACGACACGGCGGGCCGGGAGGCGCTGAATTGCCTGTGCACCAACTACTGGTATCCGCTGTACGCCTTCATCCGCCGGCAAGGCGTGAGCGCACCGGAGGCGGAGGATCTCACGCAGGAGTTCTTCCGTCGCTTCCTCGAACGCAACGCGCTGGCCCGAGTCCATCCGGCGGCGGGCAAGTTCCGCTCGTTCCTGCTCGCCTGCCTGAAGAACTTCCTGGCGCATGAGCGCGAGCGAGGGCAGGCACAGCGGCGCGGGGGCGGCGTGGCTCCCCTGCCGCTCGAGATGGGGGATGCCGAAACGCGGTTTGCGCTCGAGCCGGCCGACCCGGTGACGCCCGAGCTGGTCTTCGAGCGGCATTGGGCCTTCGCCGTGATCGAAAGCACAGCGATGGCAGCGTCATTCTCTGGGACTTGGACCAGCGCCGGGAGCGGACACGCCTCCTGGGGCATCGTGGCCACGTGTTCACAGCCCGATTTCACCCGGACGGCTCGACGCTGGCCACGGCGGGCATCGATGGCACCGTCCGCCTCTGGGATCTGCGCGACCTCTCGCGTCCGGTCCGCTCCTCGATCCTCGGGCACCACAACAGCACGGTGTTCGGCCTGGGCTTCTCACCGGACGGCAAGCTGCTGGTCTCGGCCAGCCTCGATCACACCGCCAAGGTGTGGGAGGTCGCCGCCGGCAAGGAGCTCGCGACCTTGCGAGGCCATGACCAACGCGTGTTCAGCGCCAGCTTCTCACCGGATGGCCGGTTCATTCTGACTGGCAGCGAAGACGGGACGGCCAAAGTCTGGCCCACGCCCGAGCCCGCGGCCGCTGAACCGCTGCACCATCACGACAGCGAACGGTACAGCGCCCTCGAATTTTCCTCGGATGGCCGCTGGCTCCTGGCCGGCGAAACCGATCAGACCTTGATTTGGGAGGTGGCGTCGCGCACCCGGTTCACGCTGGACATGCTGCGGTGCCGGTTCTCGCCGACGAACAACCTCCTGACCGGTTTGACCGGGAACGGCGAGTTGACGACTTGGCGCTTGGATCACGGGCCACCACGCAGGGTGGCGGCGCTGACGAATGTCCCGCCCCTCCGGCTCGATCTCGAACTCGCCTTCACTCCCGACGGGCGTGGGCTCGCCGGCGTGACCACCAACGGTCAGGTCGCCGTCTGCAGCCTCACGGACGGGGTCCCCCGCCTGATAAACCTGCTCACCAACGCCGTGGTCAACGGCAGCCCGCGGTTTTCACCGGATGGGCGGACGCTTGCCGTTCGGTCGGGAACCAATGCCCTCACGCTGTGGGACTGGCGCGCGGGACGGCGGCTAACCAGCCTCCTCGAGGGGGTGCCTCCGGGACCGCTGGACTCCTACACGTTTTCTCCGGACGGCCAACTCCTTCTCACCCGGCATGGGGCGGGCGCCATCTTTGGAAGTTACTCGATCGGGCTCTGGGATAACGCTGGCCGGCCGGCCCAAGAAGGGATTGCGGCGGAGCACTTCGCGTTTTCGGTGGATGGTCGCTGGCTGGCGACCGGGAGCTCGCTGAGCACCAAGATCAGGCTCTGGGATCGAGTCCGGAACACCGTGGATGAACTGCCCAGCGGCTCCGGCCCCGTGGATTGCCTCGACTTCTCACCCGACGGCCGGACGCTGGCGGTTGGCACCCGTGACGGCTGGGTCAACCTGTGGCACCTGCCCAGCAAACAGGAGGTCATCTCCCTGAAGGCTCACCGTTCCCATGTCTGGCGGACAGTCTTCTCCCCCGACGGCCGAGCCCTGGCCACCGCCGGTGCCGACGGGGATCTCCGCCTCTGGACCGCACCGACACTCGAGGAAACCGACGCCGGCCACGAGCCTGCGCAAACGGCAGCCAGGACGCGATAACGCCGGCGGCGTTGTCGATCGGCTCGCCGCCTTGCCCTCCGCCGTAATCACCCGCAGCTCCCTGTAAGGTCGCGTCCGATTTCCGTTTGTAGGGGATGGCACTCGATGCCGATACCGAAACATCAAAACCCAAGCAGCGATAAGTCAACTCCCATGAACACGCACCCATCCTCCCCCGACGTCCTCGTTCCCAGCCGGCGCGCCTTCCTGAAAGGCCTGGGCGGACTCGGAGCCGCCTCTCTGGCTTGCGCCCCGTCCGCCTTGGCCGCCTCAGCCAGGTATGCGCACCGTTTCCAACTATCCGCCACCGGAACCGTGGATGACTTCAGTCTGATTTGGCCGGTGCCCGAGATCCCACCGCCGGATCCGGGCATCATCTTGCGCGTCCATATCGAGTTTCCCATTCACGGCCACGACATCCTCGAGTGGACGACGTTCCTGGCCGCGGAGGCAGCACCGGACGACCCACTGTTCCTTGTGACCCTCTTCCGCATGCGCGTTGATCGAATCGGCCTGTCCGACACACCGGCTCCCAACTTCGGGCTCTTCGGCCAGTGCATTGAAAACCCGCCGGTGCAGAATCCCGGCCACTCACCCTGGGGTGACCTGACCGGTCGCGTGCAGACGATCTGCGCCGAGTTCGACGAACCCGGTCAGCACACGACGTTCACCCTGCTGGGTGGCGTGAGTGCCGGGAGCCATGCCGGCGCCATGCGCACTGTGACGGGTTCGTTGCACATTCGAGGCCCCTGGCATGCGTTTTGACGCGCCCTCCGGAATCCTCGCAATCCCCTGTAACTCCTTCCCCGACTTCCTTCGGTAGAGGAGTGGCCGTCGTCGCACGTGCGATCGCGGGAACTCAAGAAGCACAAGACAGATCACGACACATCCAAGTATGAATACCACCTCTCTACGGCGCAAAACCATGCTCGCGCTCTGCGCGGCGGCCGTCGTTCTTCTCTCTCACCCTGCATCTGCCGGCGTTGGGGACACGCGGGGCGCCGCGAAACCGAACCCGTGTGGAGCAGGACGCGCGTTGCACGTTCACGGCGACTTCAAGACATCAATCCAGGTCTTGCCCCCGTTCCCGTCGTTTCCTCCGGAACCGTTTCAGCCCATCCTGCGCCTGGTCATCACGTCCCACGGAAACCTCACGCACTTTGGCAGGGCCACCGGGGCGACCACCGATCAAGCGGTCGATCTCTCGCTGAACAAGGCCAACCGGCATCATTGGGTCTTCATGAACGCCAAAGGCGACGCCCTCTGGACGGAGTCGGATCTGACGAGCACGCCGCTCGACGCCCAGGGCAAGACGGACTTTGTCTCTGTGCTCACGGTGACTGGTGGCGCCGGACGGTTTGCAGGCGCCTCCGGCACCCTCGCGGGTGTCGGCAGCGCCCAGGGTGATTCCGGGTTCTTCTCCGTCGATGGCACCCTCTGCGTCCCCCAGGGTACGGAAGAGGAGGTCGAATCGATCCACGGGTCACCGGTGTCCGACGCCGGCGCTGGGGACACGGAAGCGGCTCCCTGACTGACTGGAACCGCCCGCCCGCGTTCCCAGGCATTCGTGCCGGCGCGGGTTCATGACTTCGAAGTCGGGGCTGAAACGGGGACATAACACCCTCAACCCGGGCTCCCAGCACCGGCAACTCACCGGAGATTAGCAGCTTGGTGTGGCCCGACCCCGGAGTACCCGGAGTAGCGGAGTAGTGGTTTGTCCCCGGAATCAGTCAGGACCGCCGGACCGTGGCCTCCTCGGGGCGTCTGATGCCGGCCGAGAACGCTGCGAGTCTACAGTCGGTCCCGTGCCGTCCGGCCGCGATGACCAGGACCACACCGGGGCGCGCGGCGAGGGACCGCAGGCGCGCACCAAGGACGGGAGGATCCCGGAAGAACGCCCCGGATGTGTCGATCCGTGGGACGGCCCCTCCAAGTTCAGGGTCGGGTTGAACGGTTCGTCGCACGAGGCCGTGCACTGGCGGGCCAAGGTTGCCTTGCCTGGCTGGCGCGGTCATCGAGTTCCGGGACGTGGCGGGTCGCCGGGTTCGTCCGGCCCCGTTCTCCCGGTTGCACGAGGGGAGGGTGCATGGTGCATAAGCCTGTGCTACACTCCGCATCATGTCAGCCGTTACGGACCACCGGCCGGGGGAGCCGGCCTGGTTTGCCACCACCCACTGGAGCGTGGTCCTCGCCGCGCGCGACGCCCCTGAGCGGGAGGCACGCGCGGCCCTCGAGACCCTCTGCCGCAGCTACTGGTATCCCATTTACGCCTACCTCCGCCGGACCGGCCATGGTCCGCATGACGCCCAGGATCTCGCTCAGGGGTTCTTCGCCCGTCTGATTGCCGACGACGACCTGCAAGGCGTGGACCGGCGTCGGGGTCGGTTCCGGTCGTTCCTGCTCGGGACCTTGAAGCACTTCCTTTCCGATGAGCGGAAGCGGGCGACGGCTGTGAAGCGGGGGGGTGGCCGGACGCTCCTCTCGATCGATGAGCGCGCGGCCGAGGATCGCTACCACCTTGAACCGGCCACGGCGGAGACGCCGGAGACCCACTTCGACCGGCAATGGTGCCTGGCGGTTCAGGCACGCGTGGTGGAACGGCTTCGCTCGCGTTACGAGCAGGCGGGCAAGGGGGCTTTGTTCGACGCGCTGCTGCCCTGCCTGGGCGGGTCGCACGGACCGGTCACGTACGCGGTCCTGGGGGCGGCCCTTGGCTTGGGAGAAGGCGCGGTGAAAGTCGCGGTCCACCGGCTGCGGAAGGAGTTCGGCGCGGTGCTGCGGGCGGAGGTTGCCAGCACCGTCGCAGCGGAAGCCGAGGTGGATGAGGAAATCCGCCATCTGCTGCGAACCACGGGGGGTCCGTAACCTTCGCGGGCGGTTTTCCCTGTTGTAGGTGGAAACGTTGGATATGCCCACCAGCAGCCTTTGCACCGAATGCGGGGCGGAGATCGCCGCGGCCGCCGCCGGCGCGCTCTGCACGCGTTGCCTGTTCCAGCTCGGGCTCGGGTACAAGACGGCGGCGGAGCCAAGGCGTCGGGAAGCGGGCGCCGTGGAAGAACCGACCGACCACGTGGGCTCGGCTTGGGGGCCGGAGTCGCGTCGGGTGGGGGACTACGAACTGATGGAGGAA
The DNA here is from genome assembly GCA_015075445.1 of Verrucomicrobiales bacterium. GTDB lineage: Bacteria > Verrucomicrobiota > Verrucomicrobiia > Limisphaerales > J093 > DSVZ01. Next base: position 48,941 of record JABTUJ010000015.1, on the reverse strand, counting down.
ATCGCCCGGGGCGGCATGGGGATCGTCTATCGGGCCCGGCAGATTACTTTGAACCGGATCGTGGCGCTGAAGGTCGTGCTGGCCGGGCGATTCGCCAGCCGGGAACAGGCGTTGCGGTTTCGGGCCGAGGCCGAGGCGACGGCGCGGCTGCGCCACCCGCACATTGTGGCCATCCATGAGACGGGCGAGCACGAGGGGACGCCGTTTTTCTCGATGGACTTCATGCCCGGTGGGACGCTCGCCGGCTTGGTTCGCGAGCGGCCCTTACCGGCCCTCGAGGCCGCCCGGTTGTTGCGGCTGCTGGCGGGGGCGGTTCATTACGCGCACGAGCAAGGCATCCTGCATCGCGACCTTAAGCCCTCGAACGTGCTGTTGGACGAAGACGGCGTGCCACGCCTGACCGACTTCAGCCTGGCCAAGCGCGTCCAGCAGGAGTCCTACCTGACCGTGACCGGCCAGGTGTTGGGCTCGCCCAACTTCATGCCGCCGGAGCAGGCGGATGCCGGCCTCGGCAAGGCGGGTCGTCCGAGCGATGTCTATGGTTTGGGAGCCATTCTCTTCTATCTCCTGACGGGCCGCCCACCGTTCCTGGGGAACACGGTTGCGGAGACCTTGCAGCAGACGGTGCACAGCGAACCGGTCTCGCCGCGGTTGCTCAACCCGAGCGTCCCGGCGGACCTCGCCACGATCTGCCTCAAGTGCCTCGAGAAGGACCCGGCCCGGCGTTACCCGACGGCGCACGCGCTTGGGGAGGAGGTGGACCGGTTCCTCAACCACGAGCCCATCCGGGCGCACCCGGCCACGGCGGTCATACGCACGGTCAAGTGGATGCGGCGCAAACCGGCGGTGGCGGCCCTGGTGGTGGCGTTGCACGTGGTGTTCGCCCTGGGACTGGCGGGCGTGTTCTGGCAATGGTGGCGCGCCGAGTCGAACGCCCAGCGCGCCACGGAGGAGTGGCGGCGCGCGGAGGGCAGCCTTTACTTCTCGACCATGCAGCAGGTCAACCAGGCCCTCGAAGGCCATCATGTCGTGCGCGCGCGCGGGCTGTTGGATGGGATCGCCGGCTCCCAAGGCCAACGCGACCTGCGGAATTGGGAGTGGCGGTATCTGACCTGGCGCACCCGCAAGGAGGAGGCGGTCGTTTTCGACGATTTCGAGGCGTACGTCGCGGCGGTCGCGTTCTCCCCCTCCCCCGCCGACCCTTTCCGGGCGATCTCCCTGGGCGGGGACGGCGTGGTGACGCCGTGGGATACCGAGACGCGCCGCCCCGGAACCCGCTGGAAGGGTCACGAACAGCCGGAACCTGGCCGGCCCACTAACCCGGCCCTCGCCCGCCTGGTTCCGACGGGCGATCAGGAGACGGGTGGCCGGACAACCTGGTCCAGCTCTGGGAAGCGGAAACGAGACGGCCGTTTGCCGGACTCAAGCCGCTGGGGTCGGTGTGTCGAAGCCTGGCCTTCTCGAGCGACGGACGCCTGCTCGCGGCGGTGGACATGGAAGGCGAGTGCTCGCTCTGGGAGATCGGGGGGGACGGCGCGGCCTTGCTGTTCCGTCAAGAGCTGGGCCAACCGTTCGCATTCGCACTGGCGCTGGCGCCCGACTCGAGGTCCCTCGTGGTCTCGGGCTACCAGGAACCGAGCAGCGTGTGGGACATCGCCGACCCCCGCAACCCACGTCTGGTACGGCGGATCCCGGACACGGCCTGGACGGCGGCATACTCCCCCGATGGCCGGTGGCTGGTGGCTGCTAGTTCCGGCCAACATGAGCTGCGGTGCTGGGAGGCAGCCACTTTCCGCGAGCTACCGCGCTGGGCGCCCTGTCCTGCCAGTATCGTCGCCCTGGCGTTCTCCGCGGACAGCCAGTGGCTGGCCGCGGGTTTGAGCGACGGTCAGATCGTGCTACGGGACATGACCGGGGCCCGCCAACCGCGCACGCTCGTGGGGCACGCGGATTACGTCACGAGTCTGAGCTTCTCGATCGTGGGCCACCGGCTCATCTCCTCGAGCCGTGACCGCACGCTGCGAATGTGGAAGCTTGATGAAACGCCGGGCGTCACCGCTTACCCGCACGGCAACTCGGTGCTGACGGTCGCCTTCTCGAAAGACTCGCGTTATCTGGCCTCGGTCGCGCGCGTTGCCGTCACCAGCCCGGAGGAGACGCGCCGGAAGCAACACAGCCTGGCGCTCTGGGAGGTGACCAACGACGGCTTGCGGCGCCTCACGAATGCGCCGTTTGATGGGGTCGGTTACGAGGGCTGGCTCGCCTTTACGTCGGACGGCGCTTCGCTCGTGGTGGGCGACTGGCCCAGCCAGCTCATCGAGGTGCGGGCCATCCCAGGCCTCGAGCGGCTCGCTCATTGGACGGGGCATCCTCCGCAGTTCGAGCCCGACGGGCGGGCGATCATCTACGCGGACGGGACGAAGCTGCTGCGGCGCTCGAACCCCTCGGATCCCGACGCTCTCCCCGAGACCATCGGTAGCTTCACAAACCTGACCGCGGGGGGCTTCTCCGCGCTCTCGCCGGACGGCCGGACGCTGGCCTTCGGCGGCCACGACCAGGGACGCGCCGTCGTCTTCTGGGATGTGGTCCACTCCCGCCTCCTCGACCGGAAGGAGGAACACGAGGCCGGCATCTATGGGCTGGCCTTCTCCCCGGATGGCCGGTGGCTCGCCAGTGTGTCCACCGACGGCCAGGTCATCATCTGGGACGTGGTCACCCGCAGCCCGGTTCATAGGTTGCGCGGGCACAGTGGAGATCTGAACGGCCTGGCGTTCGCGCCCGACGGCCGACGGCTCGCGACGGCTGGCGAGGACGGCGCCGTCCGCCTTTGGGACACGGCCACCTGGCGGGAAGTCATCGCCATCCCCACCGGCGCTACCGTCAACGGCCTCGCCTTCTCCCCGGATGGTCGTTGGCTGGCCGCCGGCGCCCAGGACGGCACGGTCCGTCTCTGGCTCGCGCCAACTTTCGAGGAACTCGAGACCGCCGGACCGGCCCACAGCGACTCGCCATGAACCAGGACGGCAGCGGGATTCCCACTGGGCGACCCTCAGCTTGAGGCTGCACCGATTGCCCCTCCCGACAGGCGTGTAACCTTCGGCCGGCGATTCCCCTGTAGGTGGTGGAAATGGACCGCCCGAAAGAAGCAGATGAAGACTCATCCAATCCATCGCGCCCGATGGGGCGCCCGCGGACCTGACGGAGGCAGATTATTGCGGAGCGCCGGCGTGGGTCGGTTCGGTCACGTCGCGTTCACCTTGATCGAGCTGTTGGTCGTCATCGCGATCATCGCGATCCTGGCGGGCATGCTGTTACCGGCCCTGGGCATGGCCAAGGTCAAGGCCCAGCAGATCCAATGTCTGGGCAACTATCGGCAGCTTCAATTGTGCTGGATGCTCTATGTGGACGATTACAGCGGCGTTTTGCCCGCGAACGAGACCCGGTTCGGCGCCCTGACGGATCGGGCGGCCTATGTGGCCACGGAGCGCTCGTGGCTGCGCGGCAACGCCTGGGCCGACACCACCGCAACGAACCTCCAGAGCGGGGTGCTCTTCCCCTACAACGGTTCGACCGCAATCTACAAATGCCCGGCTGACCGATCCACCGTGCGGGATCAGGGCACCAAGCGACGGCTCCGCAGCGTCTCGATGAACATCTTCATGAATCACAACCCGGACCCGTCCGACCAGCGATTCTGGCATCGAATCGGGCAACTTCCATCGCCGGCGCAAGCCTTCGTCTTCATTGACGAACACGAGACCTCCATTGACAACGCGAACCTTTGGATCAACCCCGTCGAGCCGGATGGGACGTGGTACGATTTCCCCGCGACCCGACATCACCGAGGTGGCGTGCTGAGTTTTGCCGACGGACACGCGGAAGAGTGGAAATGGCGGAGCCCCGAGACCATGCGGATCAGCCGGACCGCCCGTTACGAAGAGCTCGCGGTCGGCATCGCTGCGCCGGGGGATCCGGACTTGCAGCGACTGCACCAAGCGGCGCAGCGGCCACCCCTCTGAAGCCACCTCCCCTTGGCTCTTCATGAGCGCCCCCCTGGTATCGCCGATCGTGCCGTCTCTCGTTGCGCGGCAACCCGCGGCGGCTCCCGCGTTGGTTCGGGCCATCGGCGTTCGCCAGCTCACCGCCGGCCTCTGCAATGCCAGCATTGGAGCTGGCATCTACCTGCTCCCAGGGCGAGTGGCGGGAGAAATCGGCTCCGCGGCTCCGCTCGCCTACGCACTTTGCGGGGTAACAATCCTCTTCGTGATGTTCTCACTGGCGATGGCGGGCAGCCGGGTGGCCGTCTCGGGTGGTCCCTACGCCTTTGCGGGCGCGGCTTTTGGCCCGCGTGTAGGGTTCATCACCGGATTCATGTTCTGCCTCAGCTTGGTGATGGCGGTCGGCGGTGTGGCTCGAGAACTGGCCGGCATCACGGCATCACTGCTACCGCAGCCGCTGGCAAGTGTTCCCACGTGGGTGTGGTTGGCGGCGATCGTCAGCGCGCTCGCGGGCTGCAACATTCGGGGTGTCCGTGGGGGTGCGACCTTGGTCGAGGTGATGACGTTGGCGAAAGTGTTGCCACTCCTGATCTTCGTGGCCGTGGGATTCACCGCCGTGCGGCCCGAAGCCCTGGCGTGGTCTCATTGGCCGGAGGCCATTCACCTCGGACCAGCCCTGATCCTGGTGTTCTGGGCTCTCAGCGGGAGCGAAATGGCACTCCAATCAGGCGAGGAAATCAAAGCGCCCGCGCGCACCGTGCCGCGTGCCATCCTCTTGGCCGTGCCGGCGGTCCTCCTGTTCTACCTCGCCATTCAAACCACGGCGCAGGGGGTCCTCGGTCCGGAAATGGCGCAATGGAAGAACCAGAACGTCCTGGCGCCGGCCGCGCGGGTCTTCCTCGGCCCGCCCGGCGCGCTGCTGCTCACCTTGGGGGCGGCCATCTCGATGCTCGGCCTGGTGAGTGGGGACATGCTGGGGACGCCACGGACCTGGTACGCCATCGCTCGGGCCGGGCTTGTGCCGCGCGCTCTGGCCCGAATCCATCCGCAGTACCGCACGCCGCATGTGGCGATCACCACCCACGCGGCGCTGATCTTCTTCGCTGGTGCGACCGGCACCTTCGAGCGGCTCGTCGAGCTTTCCGGCGCGATGATTGTGGTGATGTATATGGTCTGCTGCGCGGCCGCGTGGCGGCTGCACCGCCGTGACGTGCGACTGGCCAGCAAGCCCTTTCAACCCCGGGGTGCGGGTCTGTTGCCGTGGCTGGCCATCGGATGCCTGATCTGGATTCTCAGTCAACAAGCTGCCGTCGAACTCGGGACCGCCGCCGTCGCGGCACTTCTCGGCGCGACCATATACGAACTCCGTCGAACGCGCGTTCGCGCTGACCACCAGTATGGGCCTGGTGTCGCCAAAGGAAATCGTTCAGAAGCAGCAAGGTGGGTGAATGAGAGGCTCACCTTGCTGGCTTAGGGGCCTTTTCGCTGCCCGCTTTTGCGCCGTAAGGCGACGCGGGCTTCCGCAAGGAGCGTGTAACCTTCGACTGGCGATTCCCCTGTAGGCGGTGGAACTGAACCCTCGAAACCATCCGATGAAAATGAACCTAAAACGCATGATTGCCGCCGGGCTGCTGGCCACGGCGCTGAACAGCCTGGGCCAGAGCTCGGTCGTGCCCACCAACGTCATCAACCTCGGCGACCGCGAACTGCTCTTTGGCGAGCCGGTCGAGCTGCCGTGGGAGACACCCGAAACGCAAGCAGCCTTTCCGTGTATCACCCCCGACGGTCTCACGCTCTACTTTGCCTCCGATCGTCCCGGCGGCGTGGGGCAACGGGACATTTGGGTAACGACCCGCCCGACGTTATCGGCGCGGTGGGGCACGCCGATCAACCTCGGAGCGGCGGTGAACACGACGGCCATCGAGGACGACCCCTTTCTTTCCGCCGACGGCCTCTCGTTGTATTTCGATAGCACGCGGCCCGGCAGCCTGGGTAGCCGGGACCTGTGGGTCGCGACGCGGCCATCCCCCGCCGCTCCGTTTGGCCCCGCCGTCCACTTGGGTCCCGCGATCAACAGCAGTGCCTTCGACGGCACGGGGTGCGTGTCGCGGGACCATCTGACGCTGCTCTTCGGGTCGCAACGCAGTGGGCGGAGCGACATCTGGATGAGTACCCGCAGCAGTCCCACCGAACCGTGGCCGACCGCGCAAAACTTGGGGGAACCCATCAACCTGCGCTCCGGTTGGGAAGTCACGCCCTCTCTCTCCGCCGATGGGCTGACGCTGTTCTTCTTCTCCGACCGCCACCGTCTGGGAAGCGGTTCCCTCTGGGCCAGCCGGCGAACGACCATGGCGTCGGCCTTTGGTCCGCCGGCCCTCATCCGGCACATCTCGGACATGAACCCGGGGGGCGCGGATTCTCCGGTGCTCTCCACGGACGAAGCCACGCTCTACTTCAACACCTATCCCGACGGCTTTCCTGGCCGGACGGTGCTCTGGCAAAGCAGCATCACGATCCTGCCCCAGTTAAGGGCCTTGGGTATGAGCCCGGCCGGCGAGTTCCAGCTCGAGCTGCTCGGACGCGAAGGCGTTGAGTACGAGATTGAGGTTTCGCCAGACTTCAAAGCGTGGACGCCGTGGCTCACCACCAACACCAGCACTCGCGTGATGTTCAGCGACCCGGCGCCGGTTCGGAGGGTCGCTGCATCTACCGCGCCTGAGAGTCGCTGACGACGGCGTCCCCCTGATCTTGGTGCCTGACGGAGCTGTAACCTTCGGATGTCGATTCCCCTGTACGGTTCTATATGAAACGCCCAGACCTTCGAAAGCGCGCCGTGCTCCTCGTCCTCGCCGGCTACCTGTGCTCTGTGCCGGCCCATGCAGCCAGCGTCATCGAGTTCACCCGTACCGGCCTCGTCCTGAATGAACTCGACGCCTCGGGAGGGTCGCTCCTCTCAGTTGTCGTCAGCATCACCCCGCCGCTTACCGGACCGGCACAGGTCACAGTCACCTTGGCCGAAGGATCAGCTCAGCCGGAGGACTTCTGGCTGAGCCTTTGGGACTCGCGTGACCTGCGGGGTGCTGGCGCAGCCCTCGCGCGGTTGTGGTTCGAGGCCGACACGGCGACCCGCGAGTTCCAAATCGTGCCGCTGGACGACGGCCTGCCCGAGGCCGAGGAGACCCTCATCCTCGGACTCACGGACCTCCCGCCCGGCACGGTGCTCGGCGCTCGCAGCAATTTGGTGATCACGATCCAGAACGCCGCCGCGCAAGTGGGGTTCAGTGAGGGAGGCAGCTTCGTGGTTTCTGAAGGGGACGAGGCCTGGCTCGAGGTGCACCGACGCGGGGACACCAACGCCGCCGTCAGCGTCCAGGTCGCCGCCGGTGTACGGGCCGCCGCCACGGGCGCAGCAACGGAGGGCGAGGACTTTCTGGCGCCGGATCCGACGGTAATCGAGTTTGGCCCGGGCGAGCGGCTCCGGCGCATCAGGATCCCCACGCTGGACGATGGCCTCCTGGACATCGCCGTGCGCAAGCGGGTGTGGCTCGAGCTTTCGGCCTCTCCCGGCGTGGGGCTGGGGCGGGCGGAAACCTGGTTTGACATTCTGGACCGCCAGTACTCGACCGCCCTTGATCTGGACTTTAGCCCACCCGCCGGTTTCACCGGGTACGTCCAACCCGCCCGCGCACCAGACGGCACCGTGCTGGTGGCCGCTGCCGCCGCGGATGGTTCAGGCCACCGGCTGATCCTTCTGAATCCCGACGGGTCGGTTCATCGCGAGCTTCCCTCCCGATTTGGCCAACTGCTCGCACTGGCGTGCCAGGCGGATGGCAAGTTTCTGGTCGCGCGCCAGGAGGGGATCTGGCGGCACTATGCCGATGGAGCCCTGGACGGACATTTTGTGTCGCCCACCAATGTGAACTTCAACGGTGCCGTCACCCTCCTACCCACCAGCTCTGGCCGTGTCTATGTGAGGGACGAATCGAGCCACTCTCTCACCCGCCTCCTGCCGGACGGTCGCCAGGATCCGGAGTTTCCCGACCTGGAACTGCCCGCTGGGCCATTGCGTTTTGCCCTCGACCGCGAGGATCGGCTGCTGGTGTTGGGAGCTCGCGACGAACGGGCCGGATTCCTGGCCAAAACGAACCACCTGCTGCGTTTCCTGGCCGACGGCAAGCGGGACGCGGCGTTCGCCCCGCGCTTCGAGTTCAGTGAAGAGGGCTTCGGTTGGTGGGGTTCGCTGCCGGGCGACCTCGTGGTGCTGCCGGACGGCAAGCTGCTCGTGGCGGGTCGGTTCACGGCGGTGAACGGCGTGCGGCGGCCTTACCTGGCGCGGCTCCACGAGGATGGGACGCTTGATGAGGGCTTCCACTACCAGTCCGAGATGCCGTGGATTGACTCGATCCTGCCCCTGCCAGACGGGACGCTCGTCGCGGCCGGCTTCTATCTCGGAGCGCAGAGGATAGGCTCGGACGGCGCGGTGATGCATTCAGCCCCGGTCAGTTTCGTGGAGGGGCAATGTGTTCGCCCTTGGGTGACAATCCTCGCAGCGACGAACGCACGGGTGTTGTTGGGCGGGGAGTTCTACCACGTCAACGGCGGGATGGAGCGCCCTCACCTCGTCCAGGTCCGGATGCAAGGCGCGCCCCGCACCGCCGCTGTGTTCCGTCCCCAGCAGATGGAGACAATGGAGAGAGACGCCCCTGCGTATGTGGAGGTCCTTCGCCTGGGCGATGTGAACACCCGCGCGCGTGTCCACTACCGCACCCGGGACGGCACGGCCCGGGCCGGCGAGGACTACGCCGGTAGGGACGGCACGATCGAGTTCGAACCGTTCGAGCAATCCAAGACGATCGAGATTTCCATGCTGCCGGATGCCCTGCTCGAAGGAGACGAGACCTTCGAAGTGGTTCTGATCGATGCGACGGGGGTCGAGGAACTGGGATCGCCCGTGAGCGTCACGATCGTGGACGCGTCCACGAGATTCGCGGCCGGCGGCATCCGGGTGCTTGCCTCGGGGGAGGTCGAGCTGGTTTACACCGCGCCCTCCTGGCAGGTGATCGAAGCGTCGGCCGACTTGTGGAACTGGACGCGGGTGCAGGAGGTTCGGGAATGGCGGGACGACTACCGCTACCGGGTGATCGTGCCGGCCGAACCCTCCGGCCCGGCCCGGTTCTTTCGCATCCTCAGCCCGGGGCGCGCCCTGCGAGCTGCGGTGCGGCCGAAGTGCTGAATCCGAGGCAACCCCTGGGTGCAACCCAAGACCCGAGCCAGACTCCTCCCCATGAAACCCACGATCCTAATCGTCCGCGCGCTGCTGGCCGGCGCCGCCGGCCTGTGCGGTCGGGCTGAACCCGTCATCACGACGCCCCCCTTCGCCCAGGCGGTCGAGGCCGGTGTGACCGTGTCCGTTCGCGTGGTGGCGTTCGGCGAAGCGCCGCTTGCCTACCACTGCCAGTGCCGAAGCTGACCCTGCTGTCCCTCACCAATGCGGTTGGACAGCCGATCAACACCTACTACTTCCGGACGCGTTTCCACGCTGGCGACCGTGCCCAGCCGGTCTTCCTGGTGGCGTCGGACTATGTGGACGACGGTGCGGTCTTCTACCTGAACGGCCGGGAAGCGGGCCGGCTGCGGATGGCAGGCGGGCCGGTGACCGCCAGTACGGCGGCCACCGTGGCGCCCGAAGGCCGGGTGCACATCGCGGTGGACGGCAAGAACAACGCGACAGGATACTGCCAGTTGAACTGGGAACCGGTGCTCTCCGTCGTGCCCTCACCGCGGCATGGCAACCAGTTCCTCGAGGGCGGGAGGTCGAAGGGGAAGCCACCGCGCAACCCTGCCCGCGGCGGAGGCCCCTCTGATGGTCTTCGTGGAGAGTCTGCTCGTGTAGAAAGGCGCGCCGGATCCGTTCGCCCATCACGCTGCCCCGGACCACGCGCGATTGTGACCCGACGCCGTGCACGCCTTGCCCCCCCTTTTTCCGTGCTCCCCCCGGCCGGGGGTCTCGGCTAGCCTCCGGCCATGCGTGCCGTTGCCCATCGACCCCGTTCCCGCGTCGCGTCGCCGCTCACGCGACAGATCGAAGCGCTCATCGCCGCGGCCGGGGGGGGCCATCACCCGGATCTCGTCGCAGACATCATCGAGACCGCCCTCAAGGTCGCGCGCGATGTCGAACATCGCGGCGACGTCCGCGTGATCCAGACCGCCATCCGCGAACTGCGCTACGCGTTCCGGGTGTTCGCGCGCTACGCCGACCAGCGCAAGGTCGCCATCTTCGGCTCCGCCCGCCTGCAACCCGACCGTCCCGAGTATCAGCAGGCGGTCGAGTTCGGGCGGCGCATGGCGGAGGCCGGCTTCATGGTCATCACCGGGGCGGGACCGGGCATCATGCAGGCCGGACACGAGGGCGCCGGTCCCGAGCGCAGCTTCGGGGTGAACATCCGTTTGCCTTGGGAGCAGGCCGCCAACCCCGTCATCGAGCGCGACAAGAAGCTCATCACGTTCAAATACTTCTTCACCCGCAAGCTGACGTTCATCCGGCATTCCGATGCGCTGGCGCTGTTCCCGGGCGGGTTCGGGACGCTGGACGAAGGTTACGAAGCCCTGACGCTCATGCAGACGGGCAAGAGCCAACTCATGCCGCTCGTGCTGGTGGACCCGCCGGGAGGTCACTTCTGGAAGACCTGGGACCGGCACGTTCGCGATCATCTGCTCGGCAACGAACTGATCTCGCCGGAAGACCTCAACCTCTATCAGATCACCGACGATCCCGCCCAGGCGGCGCGCTGGGTGACGCGGTTCTATCGGAACTACCACTCGAGCCGGTTCGTGGGCGATCAACTGATCATCCGGCTGCAACACCTCCCATCCCCCACGGCCCTGGCCGCGCTAAACGAGGACTTCGCGGAAATCATCCCCGGCTCGCCGGTGCGGGTCGTGGAGCCAACACCCGAGGAGCGGGAAGACGAGGACTACCTCGACCTCCCCCGGATCGCGCTCGGGTTCGACCGGAAATCCTACGGTCGGCTCCGGGAGTTCGTGGACCGGCTCAACGGGCTCTGACCGTCTTTCCCGGTAGCTCGAATGCCGAGGGAAGACCGTAGGCGCCGACGTGAGGAGGCGAAGGGTATTGCCCCAGGCTCAAAACGCCTCCTCACGTCGGCGCCTACAGTCGGTAGAAGATCTCGAACTTAAGCGCCCTTTCGTTCGCCGGCGAGCAGCCGCCGCTTCCAGTCCAGGCCGCCGGAGAACCCGCCCAGCCCGCCGCCGCTGGCCACCGCCCGATGGCACGGCGTGAGGATCGGGATCGGGTTGGCGCCGCAGGCCTGGCCCACGGCGCGCGCGGACCGGGGGCGTCCGAGAGTGCGGGCGAGTTCGGCGTAGGTGCGCGTCTCGCCGGCCGGGATCGCGCGGAGCGCCTGCCAGACTTCGCGCTGGAAGTCGGTGCCGGCGGATTCGTCGAACGGCGGAAGCGCGGTGACGGACCGGCCCTGGAGAGCGCGGGTCAGGGCCGTGGCTGTGAGCTTGGCCCAGCGTTTCTGCGCCGGCGGGAGGCTGTCGGCAGGAACGGCCGCCGACTTGGTTTTCCGGGGAAACTGGAGTCCGGCGAGATTCCCCGGGCGCTGAAGACGGCGCGATGGAAGTCGCCCTGCTCCGTGGGGAGGCGAGCATGGCAGGTTTCGTTCATGGCGGGTTCAGAGGAAGTTGCGATACCAATAGATGAGACCGTAGAGGATGACGATGAAGGCGGCCAGGAGCATGAGGAACCGGTTCCGGGCCACGCGCTTCTCGTAGCGGAGCGGGCGGAGCCCCTGCACGTTGCCGGCGGCCAGGTAGCACCAGGGTTGGGTTGCGGGTCCGCGCCGCGGAACTGCCGCCACAACCGCTGCAGCGGCGCGAAGGGACCGGAAGGCTTGACGCCCAATTCGCTCCCACGCGGGGGGGAGGCCTCCGAGCTGAACGGGTTGGTGACGCGCTGGTGGCTCACGGCCTCGAAGGCGGGATCCTGAGCTGCGGCGCCGGGGACCGGGGTAGCGTGAGGCTGGGCGGTGGAGCGCAGCTTGGGTTGCGCCTGCTCCTGGTGGATCTGCTGGTGGAGGCTGGAGATCTGGGACTGGAGCTCTTGCAGTCGCGCGTTCAGTCGCCGCTCCTGCTCGCTGAGGGGATCCCGCTTGCGCCCAAACCAGCCCATGATGCCTTACGGCCGCAGGAGCACCGCGGTCAGCATGCCCAAGGCGAGCAGGGCCACCAGCGCCAGCGGCCAGGTGAGCGCCAAGCCGAGCTTGAACCACTCGCCCAGGCTTCGCGCGGCCAGCCAATGCGCTGCACCCGGCGTCCTCCTTCGCGCTGTGCCCGCCCGATGCGTCGAGGTTCTCGCCGTTCAGGACGGACCACTTGAGCCGGGCGGCGCTCCACTCGAGGCGGGCGTTCTCGAGGGTATTGTGCGCGGTGAGTCTGGTCTGCCAGGGTTCTCAACCACGTCTCCCGCCGGATGCCCTGGACGGGGTTGGCTCAACGCTCGCGCAACCCGGCGAGGGTCTGCCCATCTGTTCAGCCTCCCGACGCGCTTTGAACTCGGCTTGCTCCAGCATTTCGACGCCGCGGACGAGCTGTTGCGCGATCTCGGGGCGGCCGGTTTCAAACTCGGCCTGCCGCCGCCGGGACTCCTCGAGCGCGACCCGTTCGCGTTCGATGGCTTCCTGACGCCGCTTGAGCTCCGCCAACTGCTGGTGCTTGTCGGTGAGGCGCGCCTCGAGTTCCTCCCGGTTCGGCGGTCGACCGCTCGGCAAATGCGCGGCCGCGGCCAGCGTGGCAGCCAGGGGTACAGCGCCCGCCGCCGCCGGCGCCGATTGGCTGGCCAGGAAATCGCGATCAATGAACTCGCTGTCGTCGAGCGGCGCTGACATGGCGGGACTGTAACACTGCCCCCCCCGCTGTAAAGCACCCCGCACCCTCAGCGCGCCGGCAACTTACCCACCACCAATTGGGCGCGGGTCCGGACGGTTTCGCCGGCCGGAATCGTGCGCCCAAACAACGACAGGTAGAGCGAGTAATGGCCCTCGGTCTGGTGCGGCAACGCGATCGCAAAACAGTCCGTCGCCGGAGCACTCAGCACAGCGGAGATCCCGGCGCCTTCCGCCCGCCGCTGCACCATCGCCAGAGGACCCGCGAACTCGTAGGGGAACGTCCACGCCACCGGGTGCGGTTCGAGGCGCCAGCGACCGTCCAGGATCATGGCTCGGGCCGCCTCGTCCCGCGCGTACATCTGCCAGTCCCCACGCTCCGGCGTGGCGTCGACGAAGTCCGGCTGGTCGCCCACCCGGGCCAGCACCACGGCATTCGTGAAGGCCGGGTCGAAATAGGAGGCCAGGAACACCTCGAACGCCGTCAGTTCCCGGCGCGGCTCGACCGTGGTTTCGACCTCGATCGTGCTGGGCTTGGCCAGACGATACACCGCACGCAGGGTGAACGGACGCTGCTCCTCCGCCGGCCACAACACCTCCACGGTTCGCGGGTCGACCAACGTGGCCGTGCTGGGCCAGTCCCAGGCCCCTCCGCCATAGCGCACGCCTTTCGTGAACACCCGATAGTGCCCCAGCAGACCATGGCCAGCGTCGAGCCGACGACCCGTGCCCACATGGTAGACTTCCGTCAACCCCAGCGACTTGCCGTCGGCCCGCAACCGCCCGCGCATCACGCCGGTGTCAAAGGTGAAGCCCTTGGCCCCATCTGCCTCCAAGCGGGGCTCCAACCGGCTGGAAGACCCCGTCGACTGCGGTTCGGCCGCAGCCGGCGCGGCCTGTTGGGCAAGCTGAACCACGGGCAAACCGGGGCTTGCCGCCGCCACGAGCGACCCGTTGGCAGCAACGGCAAGACACCAAAATGTCGCGCTGGCACCGCGTCGAGTCCGTGCTCGTGACGTGCTCGCCGGTTTCGAGAGGTGTGTCTGTGTCATGGGAAGGAGCCTCGCATTCGCCGGGGTTCCTGTCAGCTCTTCAAACGCTTCGCACTGGTCCGGCGGTGGGGAGTTCGTGGCTGCGTCGGCGCACGCTCCGCGCTCGTCGGGAGGGGCGGCACTGGGAGGGAGGAAGCTGCTGGGGGGGGCTTCGGCACCGCAGATTCAGGGGGAGGAGGACTCCCACAAATGCGAAACCACCCGTGACATTTCCCCGCGAACCGGCCCTATACTGTCAGGGCGGAAGCCGGTCGTGCGAGCCGCCGAGCCACGCGACCGGCCAAACGGCTGCCCGGACCACAGACATGAAGGCACCAGTCGAACAGGGGAAGGAAGCGCCGCCCACCGCCGGGGAAGCGGACACGCGGCCGTTGGATTCGGGCGAAGGCACGGCCGCGCTGGCGCGGATCCTGGACGATTACCTGGCGGAACTCGAGGCGGGGCGGGCTCCGGACCGCGCGCAGGTTCTGGCGGCGCATCCGCACCTGGCAGCCGAGCTGGAACCAGCGCTGGCGGGTCTGGAGTTCATCCAGCAGACCGCGGGCCGCGGGGCCGACACACCGTCGCAACTGGGTGACTTCCGGATTGTGCGCGAGGTGGGGCGAGGGGGCATGGGGGTGGTGTATGAGGCCGAGCAGGTGTCGTTGAAGCGCCGCGTTGCGCTTAAGGTGCTGCGGTTCGGGGCGGTGGCGGACGAGGTGGCGATGGCGCGGTTCCAGCGGGAGGCGGAGACGGTGGCCCGGCTGCACCATACGAACATTGTTCCCATCTTCGCCGTCGGTTCCGCGAACGGGGTGCGGTACTACGCGATGCAGTTCATCGAGGGGCGGGATTTGGCGGACCGGGTGAAGGCGGCCCGTGCGGCGGGGGAGGTTCTGCCGAGCCGCGCGATCGCCGATTGGGGTTTGCAGGCGGCGGAGGCCCTCGCGCACGCGCATCAGCGCGGCGTGATTCACCGGGACATCAAGCCCTCCAATCTCATCTGCGACCAGGAAGGTCGGATCTGGCTGACCGACTTCGGGCTGGCCCGGCGGATGGAGGACGCGGCCTTGAGCGTGGTGGGCGCCCTGCTCGGCACGCCGCGATACATGAGCCCGGAACAGGCGCGGGCGGCGGCGCGGCCGGTGGATCACCGCACCGATCTCTACAGCCTGGGCGCGACGCTTTACGAATTGGCGACGCGCCGGCCGATTTTCGAGGCGGCCACGGCGCACGAGGTGATTGCGCAGATCCTGCACTCGGAACCGCGCCGGCCGCGCGAGCTGGCCCCCGAACTCCCCCGCGACCTGGAGACAATCATCCTCAAGTGTCTGGCGAAGGAACCCGCGGACCGGTACCCGACCGCCCAGGCGTTGGCGGAGGATCTGCGGGCCTTTCTGGCGGGACGCCCGCTGTTGACCCGGCCGCCGCGTTTCCCGGAACAGTTGGCGCGCTGGGTGCGCAAGCATCGCCGGGCCGCGACGCACGCGGCGGTGTCGGCGAGTGTCGCGGTTGCGTTGGTGGTGGGGGGGTGGCTTGGTTGGCAACAGCACCGTCGGGCGCGCCAGGGTTACCTGGCCTTGAGCGCGGCGGGTCCCAACGTCCTCGGGGAAGTGTTGGATGTCGCCGGCCAGGCGGTGACGCCGGTCTTTCCCGTGCCTACCGCCCAACCGGTGGCGCTCCCCGCCGGGACCTATCAGGTGCGGCTCTCGGCGGCGGGCATGTTGAGCGAGACCTGGCCGGTGGACATCCAGGCGCGCCAGACCGAGGCCCACAATCTCCCGCTGCGATCCCGCTGGCTGTGGCCGCCGAAAGAGGTGAACCCCGCAGAGTATCCGGAATCGGAGCTTGTGAACCGGAACGGGGCCGCCGATCTCCTGGTGCTCACCCACGTCGAGGTGGCGGCCGGCACAACGCGCGGCAAGCGCCGGCTCCAGTTGCTGCGGGGTGCCACCGGGGAACCGGTTTGGGAACGGCCCCTGCAATTCGACGAGACGACGTTGCCTGCCGGCGGAGCGCCCGAGGAGTGGACGCATCTCCTGTCCTGGGGAATCGCCTCGTCGTTCAGGGACACCGGCCTGGACGAGCGCACGCACGATCTGGATGGGGATGGCACCCCTGACTTCGTGCTGCTCTCGCGCAACAGCCCGTCCCTGCTGGCGGTGTCGGGGCGGACCGGGACGGTGCTGTGGTGGGCGCGTGCGCGTCCGACGTTGCCGCCCGAGTTGGCGTTGCGCGCCGACCGGTTGGAGCGCAGCGGACGAGGCTTTGTGGTGGGGCGGCCGGCCGTGGCCGAGGTGGACGGCGATGGGGTTCCGGACTTCATCGCGTGCTTTCGATCCGCGGGCGATGGGTACGTGACGCCTGACGGGGAGCGGCTGGAGACAGGAGGGCAGAGCTGGATCGGGGCGATCTCCGGCAAGACTGGAGCGTCGCTGTGGCAACAGCCGGTGGACGGTCGTTGGGAGCAGTACGTCAGTTCGTCTCGCGAGTTGGAGAAGTTCGACCCCTTGTGCGTGCCGGCCGTCGGACGCGTGGGCGGCCGGGCGATCGTGGTTCTGGTCGAAGGCAGCCGGCTGCGGGGTTGGGAAACCACCGGGGGTGCGACCGCCTGGCCGCCGCTGGAACTGGGTTTCGTCCCGACCCAAGCGCCGACGCTGGCCGACCTGGAGGGGGATGGCGACAGCGAGGCGCTGTGGTTGCGGCGTGAGGAGGGTAAGCTCGTGACGGTCGAGTTGCTCGCGGTTGACCTGCCTGGGGGTGCCGTGAGGTGGACCCGGCCGTTGTTGACCGGGCCCGGGCATCAGGCGCGCGACCTTGCCCAGCGGCAGCGCGAGGTGGTGTCGCTGCTCGATGTGGATCACGATGGACGGCCGGAAATCGCGGCGATCACGCTGCGGCAGGTGCGGGAGGGTGTGCAGGTCCTGGGGGTGGAACTGCTCGAGGGCGCCACTGGCCAGCCGCGGTGGGAGCGGCGGCTGGGGGCCCATCGCCAGTTCAGCGTGCCCGAAGGTCTGGCACGCCAGGTGGTCGGGCCCGACCTCGATGGTGACGGGCATCGCGAGCTGTTCGCGGTTTGGCCGGCGTATGACACCGCCACGGCGAAGCACGGCCTGCAGGTGGCGGCGTTGTCGGGGCGAACCGGAGCCCTCCTGTGGCGGAGCCACCAAGCCGGTGCGGGCGGGATGCGATTCCTCGGATGGTGGCAGGCGGGAACGGACGGCTGGCCGTTGCTCCTGCTGGGGGTGGATCGGGCGGCCGGTGGTCAGGCGATGACCTATGTCCTCAGCAGCGGGACTGGCCGGCTCGAACACGTGCTGCCGGATGTGCGCGAACCCCAGGTGGCCGATTTCAACGGCGACGGTATCCCGGACCTGTACTACACCGTGTCGCCCCAAGGCGCGCCCCGCCAGTTGGTCGTCAAGGGGGCGCCGCCGGAGCCGTGGCGGCGGCCGGGCAAATGGGAGTTGGCCCAGGACTTCGATGGGGACGGGCACACGGATTTGGTCGGCACGAAAGGACGCCCGATGAGCGCACGGTCCGGTCGGGACGGCCGGCTCCTCTGGCAGGCCGCGTTGGACCTGAGCGAGGACGAGCCCGCGCTGCTGCCGCGTTCGCCGGGCGATGATCTGGATGGCGACGGCGTGACGGACGTGATCTTGCAGGTGCGGGGATGGCGGACGCTGGGACCCTCCGCTCGCGAGTCCTACCGCACCCTGGCAGCCTGTTCGGGGAAAGACGGCCGGCGGCTTTGGCTGGCGGAGGGTTGGGAGCCGGGGAACAGCTCGGGAACCGGCAGTGGCATTGGGTTTTCCTATGAGTATCCGTTGTTCGCCTGGGGCGCGCCCGGTGATGCGGACGGGCCCGCGGTGCTGGCCGTCGATGATGGGAGCGACGGCTGCCGCCTCAGCCGGATTGATGGCCGGTCGGGTCGCCTGGCCTGGAGCACACCCATCCTGCGGGGTGGGTTCGCGCCTTCGCCCGCGACCGGCTCGAGTCCATGGGGCGATTTCAACGGGGACGGCATTGCGGACTTGGCCTTGTGGTCGCCGGAACCCGGGGAAGGGGGCGGCCGAGGTGGGTACCGACTCAAGGCGCTGGAGGGTCGGACGGGGGAGGTGCTCTGGGCGTCGCCGTCGCTGGTGGTGGCGGACGAGACGCAGGTGATCTGGCCGGAAGCGGTGGTGGGAGACCTTGACGGCGATGGGGGACCGGAAGTCGTGGTCGCCATTCATCAAGGCTACCACCGGGAGCAGCGGGGGTATCCGTGTGAGCTGGTGGTGGCGGACGGTCGCACCGGGCAGGTTCGGTGGACTTGGGGCTGGCGGAGTGGGTTTCCGGACATCTGGCCGCCGGTGGTGCTGCGGGACGGGGAGGCGAAAGCGTGGGTGTGCCTGGCCGTGCGGGAGGAGGGCTTTGACGGTCTGGCGATGCTTGATGCGTCCGGCCGGGTGCGGCTGCGTCGTCCGCTCCAGCTCGAGCGGCATTCGCTGGATGTCGGGCGCCAGGTTTGGCGGGCGCTGAGCGGGGATGCCGATCGCGCGGTGGAGTTGGCATACTACGATGGGGGCCATGTCTGTCTGGCGGGGGGCGAGGGATTGGCGGTGCGCTGGCGCTGGCCCGTGTCCGGCGAATCGATTGGGGTCGTGGGCGTGGTTCCGGGCAGGGGTGGAGAGCCGGCGACATTGGCCGTGTGGTCTGGGCGGGAGGTTCTGGGCTTGGGGTGGGTTGACGGCCGGCCCCGCTGGCGCAGCCAGGTGGCTTCCGAACTGGGACGTGGTCGGTCGCCCGCGCAGGCGCTCCGATTGGCGGCCGGAAAGGACTGGGATGGCCTGCCGCGCGTGCAGCTTGTGGGATCGCATCGCTGGGGAGGAAGCTCCGCGACGCTCGTGGGTCAGGCGTGGTCCACGACGGGCACGGGTCGATACGTGGCTCCCAGGCCTCCGCCGCAACGGTTCCCGGCGATGGAAGAGCATGCGTGGCCCCAGCGGCCGTGGCCGTGGGCGGAGCGGTTGTTCGACACGGTGGTCTTCCTGTCGGGGGCGACGAGTCTCCTGCTGCTGGCGTTGCCGGTGGGGCTGGCGGTGTGGGCGGCCCGGCGGAGATCCGGGCTGGCGGGTGGACTGTTGCTGGTGTACGCCGCGGTGGCGGGTGGGTGGTTTCACCAGGGGGTATCCGGCTTGGTGGCCATCGGGTTTGCCGTGTGGCTGGGGGTGAGAGCGTGGCGGACGGGGCTCGGGTGGCTGGCGATGCTGGCGCCGGTTTACGCGGCCCTGGCGCTGCTGCCCATCGCCCTCGCCAGCGCCAACCACCCGATTGGTGAGGTCCATCCCTGGGGTCGATGGTGGTGGCTGGATGAGTGGACCGGCGAGCCGCTGGTCATCGCGATCACGGGCCTGCCGCCCCTGTTGTTCTGGGTGCGGAGCGTGACGGCGCTGCGAAGGCAGCAATGGCGCGTGCTGGGCCGGTGGCTGGGAGGTGCAGTGCTGGCGGCGTTGCTGATGGGTGCGGCAATCCTCTGGCTGGACAACGCGAGGCGGTTTCCGGAGGAGACCTATGCCTGGCAGGGCTGGTACGGGATCGGGTTCGGCGGAGTGTACGTCGCGGGTTGTTTCGGGCTGCTCGAACTGGCGTGGCAGCGCATGGGGCGGTGGTGGCAGGGCCGCCGGCCCGGGCCACCGCTGTCCTCGCGCACGGCCGCGACGGAGGAGCGGACATGACGGGCACGACCACCAACGTGGCCGCCTTGCTGCAGGCGTTCCGGGCCGGGGATGGAGAGGCGGGCGACCGGCTGCTGCGCCGGTTTGTTCCCTGGCTGAAGCTGCGGGCCCGGCTGCAATGGGAGAGCCGGTTGCAGGCGAAACTCGATCCGTCGGACGTGGCACAACAGGCCTTGCTCGAAGCGGTGCGGGCCTTTCCCCAATTCCGAGGAGACAGCGAACCGGAGTTCATTGCCTGGCTGCGGCAAATCCTGGTGCGGACTTTGGCCCACGAGGTGCGGCGTTATGCGGGCACGCAGAAGCGCGCCGTGGCGCGGGAAGTGTCGTTCGAGCAGGCGTGGTCCCGGAGTTCCCAAAGGCTGGGGGAGATGCTGGCCGCCACCGGCACGTCGCCCAGTCAGCATGTGGTTCGCCGCGAGCAGGAGGTGCTGCTGGCAGGCGCGCTCGACCGGTTACCGGAGGACTATCGCGAGGTCATCATCCTCCGTCACTTCGAGGGCCTGTCGCACGACGAGGTGGCGGCACGGTTGGGCCGCAATTCGGGCGCCGTGCGCATGCTCTGGGTGCGCGCGTTGGCCCGGCTTCGCCAGGAGGTGGAGCAGGCCAAGGTGACAGGATCAGAGTGAAAGGGACAAGCCTCTCCACCTGGATGAGGAACTCCTTGTCGCAGAAGCCGTCGGGAATTCACTCCCCGGCACCGGCATCGACGAGGTCGCTGAACTCCGGGTGCTTCCGGAGGAAGGAGGCGACATAGGAGCAGCGGGGAAGGATGCGCCAGTGCCGCTGACGCGCCTCGGTCAGGGCGGCAGCTGCCAACTGGGCAGCAAGGCCTCGACCGCGCAGTTCCTCGGGGACCCAGGTGTGATCGAGCACGTAGCGTGGTCCCTCGCGGGCGTAGCCCAGCCAGGCGAGGAGACCGCCGACGAGCGCTTCGAACCTCTGGGCGGGGACGTTGTGACGGATGACGAGTTGGGTGGGATCGGGGGTCACGGTGACGGAGGGTGGGGCCTGGCCAGCGGGGGCGGTGCGGGCACTGCCGGAAGCGGCTCGTGCGGGGGCGAGGGATGAAGTTAGCGACGCGCGCATGGACAGGGCCGGCGGACCGGTGGGGCACGGTACACCAGAAAAGTGCATTGGCAATGCATCTTTAGCTTGATCGCATCGCGGCGGGTCGGCACGCTCCGGGCCGATGCGACTCAGTGCCTACTCCGATTACTCCCTCCGGGTCCTCATGCAGGCCGGCCTGCGCTGCCCGGATCGCGTGACCGTGGACGAGGTGGCAGAGACGTTTGGCATCTCGCGCCATCACCTCGTGAAGGTCGTGCACGACCTGGGACGCAGCGGCCATCTCAAGACCCACCGCGGAGTGGGAGGGGGCTTCACCCTGGGCCGGCCGGCCGAAGCCATCAAGGTCGGAGACATTGTCCGGCTGGGAGAGGAGACGGAGTGCGTGATCGACTGCACCGACCGCGAAGAGCGTCCGTGCCGGCTGTCGCCGGTCTGTCCCCTGCGGGAAGTGCTGGATGAGGCGGCTGCGGCTCTGTTTGCCGTCCTGGACGCCTACACGCTGGCCGACCTGCTGAGGCCGCGGTCGAAGATGCGCGCCACCCTGGGAATCTGAACCGGGAGGCGGTCTGGCTGCTTGAGCATTGGGCAGGCCAGCGCTTCGGCCGGCCCTATGCGGAGCTGCCGGCACCGGAGCAAGCGGCCTTGCGGGCAACGCTGCAGGGCGAACTGCGCACCAACACCTACGATCCTGCCACCGGCGAACTGCGGGTGTCGGCGGATCGGGCGGCGGCCATCCAGGCGGTCGCCGGGCACTACCTGGAGCTGTTCAGTGGGGCGCCGGAACTGGCGGCCTTGCGGGAGGCGTACGCGATTCCGAACAACGTGCTCCGCGACGAAGAGCGACGGGAGCGGTTGACGGCGTTCTTCTTCTGGGCCGCCTGGGCGTGTGCCGCGAATCGCCCGGGGGAGACCATCAGCTACACGCAGAACTGGCCGCCCGAGCCGCTGGTCGCGAATGTGCCGACTGGTTCCAGCATCCTTTGGTCGGTGATCAGCTTCGTCCTGCTGCTGGCGGGGATCGGGGCGCTGGCCTGGTACTACGCCGTGTTGAAGCACCAGGAGGAGGAACCGCACGCGATGGCGGAGAAGGACCCGCTGCTGGGACTGGAACCTACGCCGTCGATGCGGGCGACCCTGAAGTACTTCTGGGTGGTGGCGGCGTTGATCGTCGTGCAGGTGATCTTGGGGGTGGTGACGGCCCACTATGGGGTGGAGGGCAGCGGGTTCTATGGGATCCCGCTCGCCGAGTGGCTGCCGTACTCGGTGACCCGCACCTGGCACACGCAGTTGGCGGTCTTTTGGATCGCGACGGCCTGGCTGGCGACCGGCCTGTTCATGGCCCCGGCGGTGTCCGGCTACGAGCCGAAGTACCAGCGCGCGGGGGTGAACTTCCTGTATGCCTGCCTGGTGATCATCGTGGTGGGGTCGCTGTTCGGTACCTGGTACGGGACGCGGCAGCAGATGGGTTACACGATGAACTTCTGGTTCGGGCACCAGGGCTACGAGTACGTGGACCTCGGTCGCTTCTGGCAGCTCTTCCTGTTCGTGGGCTTGTGGGTCTGGCTCTACCTGATGGGGCGGGCCATGTGGCCGGCCTTCCGTCGACCGGGTGAACATCGGCATCTGCTGGCGCTGTTTCTGATCGCGTCGACCGCGATTGCTCTGTTCTACGGGGCCGGGCTGATGTGGGGACGGCAGACGCACTACGCGCTCGCTGAGTACTGGCGGTGGTGGGTGGTGCATCTCTGGGTGGAAGGCTTCTTCGAGGTGTTCGCCACCGTGGTCATTGCCTTCCTGTTCACGCGCATGGGGCTGTTGCGCACGACGACGGCGACGGCCGCGGTCTTGTTCTCGACGACGATCTTCCTGTCGGGCGGGATCATCGGCACCTTCCATCACCTGTACTTCAGCGGGACTCCGACGGCGGTGATGGCCTTGGGGGCGGTGTTCAGCGCGCTTGAGGTGGTGCCGCTGGTGC
This sequence comes from Verrucomicrobiales bacterium, assembly GCA_015075445.1. Classification (GTDB taxonomy): domain Bacteria; phylum Verrucomicrobiota; class Verrucomicrobiia; order Limisphaerales; family J093; genus DSVZ01. Next base: position 26,240 of record JABTUJ010000015.1, on the reverse strand, counting down.
TGATCGGCTTTGAGGCTTACGAGAACCTGACGCTTTCCCGGGCCCGGCGGTGGGTGGCGGCGTACCGTTGGCCGATCTACTGCTTCGTGGCGGTGGCGTTCTGGAACCTGGTGGGCGCCGGGCTGTTTGGCTTCCTGATCAACCCGCCCATTGCGCTGTATTACATGCAGGGGCTGAACACGACGGCGGTGCATGGGCACACGGCGCTGTTCGGGGTGTACGGGATGCTGGGCATCGGGCTGATGCTGTTCTGTCTCAAGGGGCTCACGGTGCGACGGACGTGGCGGACCCGACCGCTGGCGTTTGCGTTCTGGTCGATGAACATCGGGCTGGCGCTGATGGTGTTGCTGTCGGATCTGCCGCGGGGGTTGCTGCAGACGGTGGCGAGCGTGAACGAGGGCATGTGGTGGGCGCGCTCGGCGGACTTCATGCAGCAGGGGATCATGGAGACGCTGCGCTGGCTGCGGGTGATCGGTGACACGATCTTCGGCGTGGGCGTGGTGGTGCTGGGCTGGTTTGTGCTGGGGATCAAGACGGGTTGGTCGTTGACGGAGGCTCCAGACGCGGTGGCGGAGCAGTTCCCGGAAGACGCGCAGGGTGCCGTCGGAGGGGTCGCATCTTAACATTTAACATTGGGCCGCCGAGCGAGGTGGGACGGTTCGCCGTTACCACGCTCGGACGAAGGGTTTGGGACCGAATGTTAAATGTTAAGATGCGACCCCAATGGGTCAGGGGAGGTCGGCGCGGAGGGTGAGGAGGCCCCAGGCCGGGACGGTGACGGGGCCCGTGAGCGGGTGCTGGCTGCCCGCCTGTCGCTGAGGGACACGCGGACAGGATGGCGATCCGACCACGCCAGGCAGGTCTGGACGTCGTGGTCGCTGGAGGCCCACAGGCGGACGATCAAGGCACGGCCGTCGTCGCTGGGCTTGAAGCCGGTCACCAGCACCGCGGGTGAATCGACTGCCAAACGGGGTGTCGAGGCGGGGCGCGGGCCGCGGGCGCGGACGGGAACCAGCGGCTGGCTTTGGGCGACGGCGAGACGCGAGGCGGCGGCGGGATCGTAGCCGCGATGGGGGCGGAGGACGTAGCGGAAGACCACCGGTCCTTCCTGGTAGGCACGGTAGTTGGTGCCCCAGTGGTTGTTCATGGCCCAGGAATAGAGCTTCTGCGTGGGACCAACGTGCTTGCGCCAGGCTTCGGGATTGGTCTGGGAGTTGAGGAGGTTGGCCGTGAGGCCGCCGACTTGGACCAGCGGGGCGTCGAGGGTGACCCAGGTGACACCGAAATCGGCGTTGGCCACATCGGCCCAACGCCCCACGGTGAACCAGTTCTTGCAGGCGCTGGGGATCTGGTCGGCATCCGGTCGGAACACGCCGAAGGGGACTTCGAGACGGACCTGGCCGTCGGGGACATGGAAGGGGAAGGCGAAGTTGAGGCTCTCCTTGCCTTCGCGGGCGTGGTAGCTGGAGGCGACCAGGCGCTGTTTGTCGACGAGGTTGATGAGCTCGAGGGAGTCGAGGCCAGCGGTGAGGCGGATCTCGCGCACGAGCCGGTGGCAGCCGGGGGCGTCCGAGCTGACAAGCAGGGAGGCAACCAACGGGCCCCGTTCCTTGATCCGGATGATGACGAGGCCGTTGCGCTGCGCGTCGGCGGGTTGGTCTCCGGTGAAATAGAGGTAGTCGTTGAGGGCGTGGCCGGAGGCGGTGTCGACGAGGTTGACGCCGAGATCGGGGCGGAAGAGTTCGATGATGGCCCCGGTGGAATCATCGAGGCGGACCCGGAGCAGGGCGTTGTCGAGTCGGGTGCCGTCGGCGTTGACGCGGTGCTCCGGCGCGTGAGGAGAGCCGGGTGTGAACGTGTAGCGCCGGGCGGCCAGGGGCGGGACGTCGCGGGCGAGCACGACGAGGTCGCCGTTCACGAGTCGTTGGGAAGGAACGGGGTTTCCCAGGTCGTCGGTGACGCGGTCGCGGCCTTCGCAGAAGTCGCGGGGGATGACCACGAGTTCGGTTCGCGGCCAGGAAGTGGTGTTGAAGAGGTCGACGGCGGTCTCCGGGGCTTCGCCGGCGGTGCCGAGGGCAGCGGCCTGGCTGAGCAGTTCACGGGACTGGGTGTCGGCGGCCGCGGCGTAGGCGCGTTTGAGCGCCCATTGATCAAGGGTTTCCTGGCGGGCGGGTTCGCTGACACTGCACCAGGCACCCCAGGTGTGTTCAGAGTAGAGGAGGACATGGCGCCAGGCCTCGGCGAAGTTGGGCACCGGGTAGGAGTGGGGCTGGCGGATGGCCCAGAGCGATTCGGCCTGGGTGAGGCGGTCGGAGCTGGCGCGATTGAGGGCGGTCTCGAGGGCGGACGAACCGGCACCGTCCTCCCAGTAGGGGGTCCAGTCGCCGCGGACCTCGGGCAGGCGGTGGCCGTAACGCTCTTCGAAGGCGCGGAAGGCGTCGTCGGTCGAGCTGATGACGAAGCGGGGCGACGCGAAGGCCTGGTTCCAGTCGCGGATGAAGTCGCAGATGGCGGGGTCGGGGACGCCGTTGTCGCCGTGGCCAGCCCAGCGGATGTAGGCGATGTCGTAGGGATAGGTGCGCTGTTGGAGGCCGGCGGCGAAGTCTTCGACGAGCTGGCGGGAGAGGTGACCGTAGCGATGGGAGAGCGCGTAGCCCCAGAAGGGGATCCAGACCAGGACGCGGGAATGGCCGTCGGGTCCGATCCACCAGAAGGGTCGGTTCTCCCACTGCACGAGGATGTCGCCGATGCGGTCGAAGTAGTTTGGGGCGACGGAGAAATACTTGATGCCGGCGTGGGCGAGGGCGGTGACGGTGCCCCAGGTGTAGCCGGGAACATCGCTGATCATGGCGGACTGGAGGGGGGCACCGGTTTCGGCGCGCAGTTGGGTGGCGAAGCGGAGGAGGCGGACGAGCTCCTCGGGGCGGCAGAGGCCGGTCAACTCGTTCAGGTAAAGGCCGCACAGGGCCACTTCGCCGCGCTGGACGGCGGCGAGGAAGGCTTCGCGCTGGGCGGTGTCGAAGCGGCGGAGGAAGAGATCGGCGGCCCAGAGGACCTCGACGTTCCAGACGAAGCGGGCGCCCTCGGGATAGGAAGCGGTGCGGCGGGCGGCTTCCATGCCGGCGAGGAGGTTATTGACCTGCTTCTCTTCGATGGCGGTTTGCAGCTCGGTGTAGCCGATATCCGTGTGCGAATGGGGGAGGACGTAGATGGTGAGCGGGCGGAACGGGGGGACTTCGAGGGTCTTGGTGCCGAGTCGCTGTCCAGCGGGTGTGGTGATGGAGAGGGGCCAGGCGCGGGCGGTTTCCGCGACGGGGATGGCGATGTCGAGGCTCTGGCGGCCCGCAGTCAGATGGAGGGGGCGAGGGGGGAGGTCGCCGACCTGGATGACGGCGTCGATGGGCGTGGCATAGGCGTAATCGACTTCGAGACGGAGGGGTTGTCGGAGGCCTTCCGACGTACGTTCGGCCAGGGGCAGCGGGCGGGCTTCGAGCGCGACGTTGGGGAGGGATTCGGTCGGGCCGGCGGCGTAGAAGGACAATTCGGCGCCGCCCACAGTGCCGTAGTGCTGGGGGCCGAGCTTGGTGATCTGCCAGCGCACCCGGCGTACGGTGACCGGTTCGGGGAGGGTGTGGAAGGTGACGCCGGCCTTCTGGTTGACGTGCTCGATGTTGACGCGGCCGGCCTCGCGTCCGTCCGGTGCGAAGAGCACCAGGGTTGAGGCGGCGACGGTGGCCGGGTCATTGCGGTCGAGGTGACGGAAGCCGGCGAGAGCGACGGGGGTGCCGAAGTCGAACTCGACGAACGTGTCGGTGCCGCGACCGGCGGACGAGTACTCGGTGCGCGGATTGCCATCGAGGAGATGCGCCGCCTTGTGGTTGCCGCCGGGGTATTCCTCGGCCGCAGCGACGATCTGCGGAGCCGGGACGGGGACGAGGCGGAGATAGGCGGGCTGGGGATCGGCCGTGGCGGCCGTCGCGCGGGGGCGGTCGAGTCGGAGCATGGTGACGCCGTAACCGGGGACTTCGACGACGGGTTCGGTCCGCTGCCGGGGGTTCTCGCTCAGGTCGGTCAACCAGAGGGCCGACGGCTGGAAGGCGGTCCAATCCACCTGCACCCGTCGGCTTTGGCCGGTGACGCCGAAGAGGCGGAGGATGACCGCCTGGCCGTCCTCACTCACCTTGACGGATTCGACGAGGACATCGGGTGAAGACAGGCGGAGGAAGGGCGTGGCGGTGGGGCGGTCGGGATCAACGGGGACGGCGAGCAACGGCCGGGAGGTCTCGTGGCCGAAGCGCGCGGCGTCGGCGGCGTGGTAGCCGCCGGCGTGCGGACGGAGCAGATAGCGGAAGGTGGTGAGGCCGGGTTGGTCCGCCTTGTAGTTGGTGAACCAGTGGTTGTTCTGGGCCCAGGAGTAGAGCGTGGTGGAGTCGAGGGCCTCGGGGAGCCATTCGTCCCAACCGACGGGTCCGAGCAGGTTGGCGGTGATGGCACCGACCTGGAGGAGCGGGGCGTCCAACGGGGCCCAGGTGATGCCGCGGTCGGAGTTGGAGACGTCCACCCAGCGCTGGACGGTGAACCAGTTGCGACAGGCGCCGGGCAGTTGGTCGATGTTCGGGCGCACCACGGCCCAAGGGGTTTCCATGCGGACCATGCCGCCGGGGACATGGAAGCCGAAGCCGAAGTGGACGCTGTCCTTCTCGCGGACGACTTCGCGGTCCACGTGGTTGACGAGGGAAACGTAGTCGAGGCCGTCGACGAGCTGGATTTCGCGGACGAGGCGGCGGCAGCCCGGGGCGGACGATTCCACGCGGACCGTCGCGACCAGCGGGCCGGGGTCCACGACGCGGACCGTGACGGGGCCGTTGGTGAGGGCGCCGGCGGCGTTGGTGCCGAGCACGTAGCGGTAATCGTTGAGGCCAACGGGTGCCTGCGGATCCACGAACTCAGCCTCCAGCCCGTGGCGGCGAAGACTGCGCAGGGCACCCGTGACGGGGTCCACCGCCACGCTGAGTGAGGCGGTGTGGAGGGTGAGACCTTCGATGCGGGCCTGACCGTGGGACAGCGCGGGGCGGGAGGAAAGGCGGAAGCGTTTCGCGCCGAAGGGTGGGACGTTCTCCGCGAGGAACGCGAGTTGTCCGGAGGCCAGGCGTTGGGATGGGACGAGTTGGCCGCGGTCATCGGTCACCGAGGCCGCCCTGCCGGACTGGCCCGGGGTCAGGGTGACGAGATCCGTGCGTTCCCACTGGGTGGTGTTGAAGACGTCGAGGACGGTGGACGACAACTCGGCGGAGCGGGCGGGGGCCAGGGCGGCGTCGAGCAGCGCCTGGGACTGGCGGTCGGCGTCCAGGGCGAACGCCTGCTTCACGCGCCATTGGTCCACCACGAAGGGGACGTCCGGTTCGGAGATGCTGTTATGGGCGCCCCAGGTGTGTTCGCTGTAGAGGAGGACGTTCTTCCAGGCGGTCTCGAAGTCGGCGGCGGGACGGTCGGCCGGGGCCAGCCCGGCGAAGAGGGATTCAGCCTGGGAAAGCCGGTCGGCGGAGCGCCGGTTGAGGGCGGTCTCACGGGCGGTCGAACCGGCGCCGTCTTCCCAGTACGGCGTGAGGTCACCGGCGAACTCCGGAAGTTGCGGGCCGTGGCGACGTTCCAGTTCGCGGAAGAACTCGCCGGCGAGCCCGATGATCACGCGCGGGGCGGCGTACTTGCGGTTCCAGGCGACGACCTTGTCCACGGTCTGGGCGTCGGGCGGGGCGTTGTCGACGCCGCCATCGGGCCAGGTGCCGACCCAGAAGAGGGGGGCGAGGTCGTAGGGGTAGCCGGTGCGGGTGAGCTTGGCAGTGTGACCCCGGACGTGATGCTCGAGGTTGCCGAGGAAGTGGTAGTTGTCGACGACGCAGCAGAGGAGACGTTCGCGGCCGGAAGGGGAACGCCAGTAAAAAGGCTGGTTGTCCCAGCGATGGATGGTGCCGATGCGGGCGGAGTGGTTCGGGCCGATGGCAAAGTACTTGACGCCGGCTTGACCCATCATGGTGACCAGACCCCAGGTCCAGCCCGGGACGTCGCAGATGGCCGCGGAAGTGACGGGCACACCGGTGAGTTCGGTGAGGGCGGGGGCAAAGCGGAGGGACTGTGCGAGTTCCTCCGGGCGGCACAGGCCGGTGAGCATGTTGGCGTAAAGGCCGTCCACGCCGACGTCGCCGCGGCGCACTGCGGCGAGGAAGGCTTCGCGCTGGGGCGGGGTGGCGCGCTGCAGGAAGTGGTCGAGGACCCAAATCGCTTCGGGATTCCATTTGAAGCGCAGGCCGGGCGGGTTGGTGGCGCTGGCCTGGGCGAGTTCGATGCCCTGGAGGAGGTTGGTGATCTGGATGCCGATAACCTCGTCCTGCCGATGGGTGTAGCCGATGTCCACGTGCGAATGAGGCAGGAGCCAGATCTCGCGAAGCTTGGGCGGGGAGAGGGTGAGGTTGGTGACAAGCAGGGTATCGCCCGCCGCGGTGACTTCGAGGGGCACCCGCGTGGTGTGCTCGGCAGCAGGGGCGGTCACTTCGATGCTTTGCCAGCCGCTCTGCAGACGGACGGGCAGGGGAGGGCGATCGCCGATGCGGACCCGGGCCTCGGTGGGGGCGCCGACGTGTTGCAGGCGCAACTCGACGGGTTGCACAGGGCCGTCAGAGGCGTGCAGCCAATAGGGGGCCACGGTGATCTGGCTAAGGCGGGTGCCGGGAGGCACGGGGGCGAGCCGCGTGTCGGGGGAGGCGAACAGTTGGAGGCTGTCGTACAGCAGCCAACTGCCGCTCAGGGTGGTGAGTTCGAGGCTGTTTCCACCGAGGCGCAGCGACCCGGGGGGAAGGTCCAGTTCCCAGAGGCACTCGCGTCCGCGGGCGACATCGCCATTGATCGAGGCATCGCCGCCGCCGGGGGGCAGGGTCCGCTCGAAGGTGCGGCCGTTGAGGGTGACGCGCAGCGTCGGAGCGAGGCCGGCGTGGGTGTCCAGAAGGTCGAGGCGGAGTCGGGCGGCTTCGCTCGGGTTGGCGTTGTCCAGTTGGAAGAGGACCGTGAAGGTGTGCGACTGGTTGCCGGCCCAGGCATCCGCCGGTCCGGGATGGACATAGGGCCAGGCTGACTGGGGATCGGATTGGCCGACGACGAAGAAGCCGTCGTGACGGAACTGCGCATAGCCGCTCGGGGCGAGGGCGAGGTCGGCGTTGGCGTTGTCCGGGCGGCCGATTTCCCAGAGGAGAGTCGAGGCCGTGAGGGCCGGGCCCGCGAGGAGGGCCAGCGCAAGGGTGAGACGGATCGGGCGGAACATGGGCGGAACGCTAGCGAGCGGCCCGGCAGGTGGCAAGCGACACTGGCGGGGAAGACGATGCCGATTAGCGGTGCTGGCGGTGGGAGAAGGCAGGGGAGGAAGGGGCCGGGGGTCTCTCGCGAGGGCGCGAGAGACAGCGCCCGGGGCGGGCGCGGTCCCTGAGGAGTGGGGCGCGACGGGTTAGCCTGGCAATCTCATACCCGCTGTAGGCGCCGACGAGAGGCGAAGGGTATGCCCTTGGCCCAGAACGCCTCCTCACGTCGGCGCCTACAGTCGGTCGCGGTTTCATGCTGCTGGGGACTATCCAGGCTGAACGCTCCCGGTGTGGCTGCGATGCGCTAGGAAGCCGTGGGACTCGAGCAGCGTGAGGATGGCGCGGGCGTTGTCCTCGACGGAACGGGCGACGGTGTCCAACCGCAATTCGGGCGTTGCCGGCGGTTCGTAGGGATCGTTCACGCCCGTGAAACCGGTCAGTTCGCCGCGCCGGGCGCGGGCATAGAGCCCTTTGGTGTCGCGCGCTTCGCAGACGGCAAGCGGCGTGTCAACGAACACCTCGAGGAAACGGTCGAGGCCAATGCGCGACCGGACCTCCGCCCGCGTGGCCCGGTAAGGGCTGACGGCCGCGCAGATCACCACGCCCTGATGCCGCACGATCTCCGCCGCGACGAAACCGATGCGCCGGATGTTGGCGTCCCGGTCGGCCCGACTGAAACCGAGTCCGGCCGAGAGTTGGGCCCGGACGGCGTCACCATCCAACAACGTCACCGCCCGGCCATGGGCCAGGAGGAGGGAGGCGAGGCACCGCGCTGTGACGGACTTGCCGGCGCCACTCAGGCCGGTGAACCACACGCAGAAGCCCTGGCGTGATCGAGGCGGATGGATCGTCTCGAGCAGGGCGGCGGCTTCGGGCCGAACGAACCAGGCGGGCAGGGGGCGATCGCGATTGAGATACTCGTCGAGGAGCGCACGGCTGGACAGCGGGCAGGCGGTGGTGGCGGGCGGTGTCGACTCGCGCTCGACATACCGGTCTTCGTCGGGAAAGTAGGCGAAGTCCGGGGCGGCCACGGCGGTGACGCCGGTTTCCGGAGCGAACTGATCGAGCAATTCGCGGGCAGCCTGTGCCGCGTGGAAAGGTCGGCCGCGGCGGTCCCGGCCGGGGTCGGCGTGATGGTCGGCGACAAGGAAATGGGTGGCGCCATGGTTGCGGTAGGCGAGTGCTTGCCAGAGTGCCTCGCGTGGACCGGCCCAGCGCGGCGCCAACGGGACCGTGGTGAGCCAGGTGCGCTCCGGATTCAGGCAGTGGGTGGCGAGGGTACGGCAGAGGCGGAGTTGGGTGAACTGGGTCAGATCACCAGCCCTGGGCCACCCCGTCCCGGGATCGAGCAGGAGGCCGGCGTCGAGTCGACCGGCGGTTTGCCGGAGCAACGCTTCGTGCCCGCGATGCAGCGGTTCTCGAGCGGAGAAAGCCACGACCCGCGAAGCGCCGAGGGCGGCCCAGCGCTGGCGGGCGGCGGACGGCGTGAGCCAGGGTTCCGAGCCGTCCGGTGACCGAGGCAGGGTCAAAAGGTCGATGGCACCCGAGACACAGACGGTGCCGGCGTGGGACCGCTCCGCAACAAACGGATGTCGTGGGTCGCACGTGCCAAGGATTGCCTTCGTCTCCTCGACGGGATCGCGTGTGAAGATCTCCTCGAGCGTCAGGATGGCGACGGGTTCGTTGCCTTCGTCCCGCAGGGCGAGGCGGTCGCCTCGTTTGGGGAGGGCGCGCTCGTCGAGGTCAAGCGTCAGAGGGAGGGGAAACAGGGTTCCGTCGGCACACCGCATTTCGGCGAGGACCCGCGCGTAATCGGCGGCGGTCATGAACCGTTCGAGGGGAGCGAAAACGCCGGTAGCGAGGCAGACGAGGTTGGCGAGGGCGTGCGGGGTGAGTTGAACCGCAGGCAGTCCCTGGGCCGCGTGGGCCTGTTCGCGCGCGAGTTGGGGAGCTGGAAGCGGCGTCACGACCGGCTCGCCAAGGGGGGTGCGGAGGGACATGGGCTGGGACGCTGGCCGAAGGCCAATGCGCGGTGCTGAAGCGCCTCGCCCAGGCGGCCGAGGGATTCGTAGAGGCGCATCAAGTGGTAGTGGGCTTCGCCGAAGCGCGGGGCTTGCGCGACGGTGGTCTGGAGGGCGGCGATCGCCCGCTCGGTATCCCCCTTCCGGGCCAGGGCCATGCCGAGGAAGTAATGGGCTTGCGGCGCGAAGAAGCGGAGCCCGGCGGCCTGGAGGGCGTGGTCGATGGCCTGGTCCCATTCGCCCAATTCGTAGCTCACGGCGGCGAGACCCTGGTGGGCGGCGGCGTGGTCGGGGGCCAACGCGAGGGCTTGAGCGAAGGCGGTTCGGGCCTCGTGCCAACGGTGTTGGGCCCGGTAGAGATCACCGATGAGCTGACAGACCAGCGGGTCGTCCGCGTGGCGTGCTTGGGCCTCGGTCAAGCGGGTGAGGGCCGCGGCGGCGTCGCCTTCGTTGAAGAGGGCGGCCGCGAGCAAGAGGTCGCCCTGCGCCCCGCGCACGCCGCGGCTCTCCAGGCCTTCGATCAGTCGGCGGCACTCGCGATGTCGGGCCTGGTCGGCGTAGCATTTGGCGAGGCACAGGGCAAAGCGGGGTTGGCCCGGCCAGGTGGCGTGCAGCGCCTCGAGCAGGGGCTGGGCGGCTTGGGGACGGCCGTGGTGGAGGTGCACGGTGGCCAGATTGAACTGGGCCTCGGCCGTGACGATGGCGACGGCCCGGTTGGCATCCGCCGTGGCTGCGGGGAGATAGCCAAGATCGATAAAGTGCTGGATCAGCGCGGCGGACTCGAAGGGATCCTGCCGGATGGACTGGGGATGCTGCCCGTCGTCCCCTGGTTCGCTGTCCCAGCTTTCCAGGTAGGCGGGGCTGACGGGACGATTCAGCGCCTCGAGGAGGGGGCGGCCGTCCATGTCCCGTCCGATGGGCAGGCCGAGGAGCGTGAGCACGGTGGGGGTGATGTCCAGCAGGGTGGCGCCGTAGGCTCGGCGGTCGGCGAGCACGGGCGGTCCGTTCAGCACGAAGATGCCGTAGGGGCGGTGCCAGGCGGCGGCCTGGGGTTCCGGGACAGGTCCCGCGGGCAGGGCGCGAGGACGTCGGTGGTCGGAATGGAAACCGTGGTCGGAAACGAGCATGACCGTGGTGTCGGGGCCCGCGAGCTCGAGCAACCGTCCGAGGATCTGGTCATGGAATCGGTACAGGGCGTTGATGACGTCGTGGTAGTGCTCGAAGTCGGTGATCGGGACGTGGGGCAGGCGCGGCGGGTGGTAAGGCATGAACTGGTGGCCGGCCAGGTCGAGGGTGTCAAAGTACACTGCCAGGAGGTCCCAGGGTTCGGATTCCAGCACGGCGGTGGCGGCCGCTTGGACGGAGCCGGAGCGGGCCAGCAGGCGGGCGAGTTCGGCCGGTCGAGGATCGGCTTGCGGATCGATCTTCTGGACCTGGGGGATGAGCGGGGTGAGATCGTGCGGGTGAATCTCTGTGGGATGGACCCGCAGGCTCGCGAGTGCCGGCAGCAGGTGGCGCGGGTGAACGCTGTCGCTCGGCACCGGCCAGGCGAGCGGCGGCCCCCCATTTGCCGGCCTCGGCGTCGTTTCCGGAGAAACGCTCTCGGCGGGTTCTGCTGGCGGAGAGCTGGCCGCGATGCCCCAGGCGGGCACGGGGGGAGTGTCGGCGAAGCGGTCGGAGACACAAACACCCCGGATGGGTTCGGCGGGATGACTGACCTGCCAGCCGATGACGGCGCTGCGGAGTCCCTGTTGGGAGAGGATGTTCCACAGGGCCTTGGTCCGGCGCGAGGTGCTGGCCACCGGCCGGACACCGGTGCCGTCGGGTTGCGGCTCGAGGAAGCCGCAGATGCCATGCTTGTCAGCCGTCTTGCCCGTGGCGATGGAGGTCCACAGCATGGGAGACAGACACGGCTGGAGGGTGGCGAGGTTGGCGATGACGCCGGTTTCGACCAACCGGGCCAGGTGGGGCATCTGGCCGGCATCCAGGAGCGGATGAATGAGGTTCCAATCGGCGCCGTCCCAGCCGATCAGCAACACCCGCGAGGCGAGACGAGTCGCTTTCACGGAAGCAAGCGGGTGGGCCCGCGTGGCGGCTCAGGCGGGCTGCGGGCGGCCGTGGCGGCGGTTGCGGCGGTAAAGCAAACCCACGGCGCCGAGGGCGAGGGCGCTGAGCAACTGGGTGTGGCGGGGCTCAGGCACCATGCCCGCGCCGACGTTGATGGGCTGGCCCGCCTCGCTTTCGTAGGCGTAGTCCACAAGGGTGCGCACCGCGGAACTCGCACCGACGGCGAGCCGTCCCCAGCCATAGTGCGTCGTGCTCCCCGCCTCGTTCACGAAGCGGAAGCCGAAATAGTTGTCCGCATTGAGTTGCCAGTTGCCGGCGTTGGCGCCGAACACCACCGGACCAGTCGATATACTGAAGCTGCCCGCGGAGCCTACCTCGGTGCCGGGCGTTAGGTTTCCGGCGTTGCCGGTGGTGATGCCCGGATACCGCATGGCGCCAAGTGGATCGGGGTGGTAGAAGTTGAGTGTCGAACCAGTCATGGTAAAGAGACATAAGTCCCAGTCGGTTCTCTCGAAGTTCTGGGTGATCCACCACTCGCCAGTGATGACGTTGAGGTACAAACCGTCGAACGTGGCGGGCGCGTTCAAGTTGACGATGCCGCTGTAAACGACGACCGCTTGGGCGGGGGCGGTCCCGCAGGCGGCGGTGGCGGCGGCGCAGGTGAGGAAGTGGAGATGGAGCCGGGATTCCGGAGAGGCGGCTGGGGGACGGCAGAGCGTGGAGACGGACGTGGTCATAACCCTTGGCATCTTTGTGAGATACTATTCCCTTCGGCGCGTAGCTTGGAAGAAGGAACCGTCGCTGTCAAGTTCTGTCTTTCGGAACAGCACTCTCCCAACACAATTCCCTTGGCGCCATCGTGTCGATGCTCTACGCTGGGTTGTCCGCATGGAATGCCAGGAATAGTAAGCTACAAGGGCCACCTAGTCAGCGATGCGCAGAGGGGTGGAGAGAGGGTAGCCTGCAGCACTCTCTAACAAGTCTGCTTAGACGGGAGGGAGACGAGGGAATGAGAGTGGAACCAGGGAAAGTCAACGTGGATGAAAGCGAGTCTGACCGCCCCGGGCTGGGTGGCGGGGCGGAGTCGCGGCCAGCAATCATGGTGGTTTCGGGGCTGCCGCGGTCCGGCACGTCGCTGATGATGCAGATGTTGGCGGCGGGAGGGGTGCCGGTGCTGACGGACGGGCGGCGCGGGGCGGATGAAGACAACCCGGAAGGTTACTTCGAGTGGGAGCCGGTCCTGGGCCTGGCGGGGCGACCGGAGTGTCTGGCGGCGGCGGAGGGCAAGGCGGTCAAGGTGGTTTCGCCGCTGCTGCGGACGCTGCCGCCGGGCTGGCACTACCGCGTGCTCTTCATGCTGCGACCGTTGGCGGAGGTGGTGGCGTCGCAGTTGCGGATGCGTCAGCGGCGGGGCCGGGGTGAGGGCGACGCGCGGTGGTTGGCGGGGCGATTGCGGCAGCACCTGCGGGACACGTTGGACTGGGTGCGGACGCAGCGGCACATCACGGTGCTGCCGGTGTCCTATGGGGGACTGGTGAGCGGACCGGCGCGGTGGGTGGCGCGGGTGGTGGTGTTTCTCGGAGAGGGGCGTGTGCCGCACCCAGAGCGGATGGCGCGCGTGGTCCGGCCGGAGCTCCATCGGCAACGGGGGAACGGGGGCCGATGCGGATGACGCGGATGGGGAGAGGCGGCGACGGCGACGCGGTACAAGAGGCCGCGGCGTTCAGGCGAGGAGACGGGGCGGGTGGTTGAGGTGGAGCCAGTATCGACCGAGTGCCTGGACCGTGGAGCTGAAGCCGTCGCAGTCCACCGGTTTGACGATGTAGCTGTTGACGCCGAGCTGGTAGCTGCGGGCGATGTCCCGCGGTTCGCGCGAGGAGGTCAGGATCACGACGGGGAGGGTTTCGGTGTGGGGGTGGCGTTTGAGCTCCTGGAGGACTTCGAGGCCGTCCACTTTCGGCAGCTTGAGGTCCAGGACCACGACCTTGGGCAGGCTGCCGAACCGGCCGTTTGCCTGCCGGCTTTCGCTGAAGAGGAAGTCGAGGGCCTCGGCGCCGTCGCGGGCGATCTGGATGCGATGATGGACGCCCGCCTTGCGCAGAGCGCGGAGGGTGAGTTCGAGGTCCTGCGGCTGGTCTTCGACGAGCAGGACCTCGACGGGGGACGCCTCAGGCATGGTGGGCGCCTTCGTTGACCGTGAAGAAGAACGTGGCCCCGTGGTCCACGGCGGCTTCCACCCAGATGCGGCCGCCGTGGCGTTGCAGGATGCGGTGCACCATGGCCAGGCCCATGCCGGTCCCCTCGAATTCCTCGGTGCGATGGAGGCGCTGGAAGGCGGAGAAGAGCTTGTGGGCGTAACGCATGTCGAAGCCCGCGCCGTTGTCCTTGACGAAATAGACCGTTTGATCCGGGCGGGGGTCGCACCCGATCTCGACGTGGGCCTTCTTGCGGGGGCGGGTGAACTTGAGGGCGTTGGCGAGGAGGTGGTGCCAGACCTGCTTGAGGAGGGCGCGGTCGCCCTGGCAGGGCGGCAGATCGCCCACGCGGATTTCGAGGCGGCGGCCCTGGCGTTGGTGGCGGAGGTCTTCGAGGGTTTCCTTGATGAGCAGGGGGTGGTCCACCAGATCCCAGTTCAAGGGGGCGCGGCTCAAGCGGGAGAAGGCGAGCAGATCATCGATGAGCTGGCCGAGGCGCTGGGCGCCGCGCCGGATCTTCTGAACGTACTGCTGGCCGGTCTCGGGGAGCTGCGGCCCGAAGTCTTCCATCAGGGCCTGGGAGAAGCCATCCATGGCGCGGACCGGGGCGCGGAGGTCGTGGGAGACGGAGTAGCAGAAGGCTTCGAGTTCCTGGTTGGTGGCGGAGAGTTCGGTGGCGCGGTCTGCCACCTGGCGGGCGAGACTGGCGTTGAGATCGCACATCTCCTGGTGGGCGCGTTTGCGCTCGGTGATGTCCTCCGCTACGACCAGGAAGCGGCTGTCGCCCAGACGGGTGGCTCGCACCGACACCCAGACCTCAGAGCCGTCGGGCCGGCGGAGCCGTGGTTCGGCTTCAAGCTGGCCGGCGGCCTGGAGGGTGGCCAGATGCTGTTCGGCGGTGGGCCGGTCCTCCTCGGCAATCGCGTCCAGGAACGTTTGGGTGGTGAGGGTGGTGTCGTCCGTGCCGAGCAGGGCGAGGGTGGCGGGGTTGAAGTCGACGTACCGCCCTTCGGCGTCAAGAACGAACAAGGCGACGGGCGCGTAATCGACGTAGGCCCGGAAGCGCGCGTCGCCCGTGGCGAACTCGGGTCGGGCCCGGCGACCGAGGCCTCCGCGCGTCAGGGCATCCTCCAGCGCCGGAACCTCGGGCGCCTCCTCCAAGAATGGGCGGTCGCTCTTCATGCAAGGCTAGATTAGGTAGTCTCAGCACCCCGGGCGCAACTGCGAAGACCTTTAGGCTGAGCTGCGTTGCGGAGGTGCATTTCCAACTCGCCTTCGCCCCGCGACCGTGGCTAGGCTGGTCGCTCGATTCGTTGATCATCTTGTGCCCATGACCAGCCGCGAAATCCGCCAGTCGTTCCTGGACTTCTTCCGGTCCAAGCAGCACACGCTCGTGCCGTCGTCGAGCTTGCTGCCGGACGCGCCGAACCTGCTGTTCACCAATGCCGGCATGAACCAGTTCGTGCCCATCTTCCTGGGCCAGTAGGCGCCCGACGTCATACGCTGGGCGTGAGCCGTCCCCGGCCGGGACACCCGCGCCGCCGACACGCAGAAATGCATACGCGCGGGCGGTAAACACAACGATCTCGAGGACGTGGGGCTCGACACCTATCACCACACGTTCTTCGAGATGCTCGGGAACTGGTCGTTCGGGGATTACTTCAAGCAGGAAGCCATCGAGTGGGCGTGGGAGCTGATCACCGAGGTCTGGAAGTTCCCCCGGAACCGGCTCTACGCCACGGTCTATCAACCCGGTCCGGGCGAACCCGCGTCCTTCGACCAGGAGGCGTACGATCACTGGGCCGGGCTCTTTCGCGCGGCGGGCCTCGATCCCCGCATCCATATCCGCACCGGTGGCAAGAAGGACAATTTCTGGATGATGGGCGACACGGGTCCCTGCGGGCCGTGCTCGGAGCTGCATGTCGATCTGACGCCGCAGGGCGACACGCAGGGCGCGCTGGTCAACCAGGGGTCGGCCCAGTGCATCGAGATCTGGAACCTGGTCTTCATGCAGTTCAACGCCAACCCCGATGGCACGTTCTCGCCCCTGCCAGCCAAGAGCGTGGATACCGGGATGGGCTTCGAGCGCGTCACCGGCATCATCCAGAACACGCGGGGATTCACCGACTTCACCCGGGTCATCTCGAACTACGAGACGGACATCTTCCGGCCGATTTTCGACCGGCTCGAGCAGCTCAGCGGCAAGCGTTACAGCTCGACGCTGCCGTCCGCGGAATCGCCCCTTGCCAATGGCCAGTCGCCCATCCCCGAGGACATCGCGTTTCGCGTGGTGGCGGACCACATCCGGACGTTGAGCTTTGCCATCGCAGACGGGATTCAGCCGGGGAACACGGATCGGAACTACGTGCTTCGCCGCATCCTGCGCCGGGCGGTGCGGTACGGGCGCACGCTGGGATTCCACGAACCCTTCTTCTACAAGCTGGTCGCGGTGCTGGCCGACACGATGGGAGATGTATTTCCCGAGATCCGCACGAAACAGAAGCATGTGGAGGAGGTCATCCGGGTCGAGGAGGAGGCGTTTAACCGGACCCTGGACAAAGGCATCGACCTCTTTGATCGGCGCTGGTGGTCAATCGTCTCTGACCTGGTGTCGATGAAGACGGTCGGGCAGGGCGTTCGAACCGTGTACAAGAACTACGTCGATTCAGAGGTCGAGGTTGTCAAGACCCTGGACCTCAACGAGAATGCCGCGTCCAAACTCCAGGAACTGGGGATCACCTTGCCTCCGTTGGATGCCAGGTTCGCGTTCGAGCTGTACGACACCTACGGGTTTCCGCTTGACCTGACGGAACTGATGGCCCGGGAGCGGGGAATGACCGTAGATGTGGAGGGGTTCCATCGCTTGATGGAGGAGCAGAAGTCGCGCGCCCGCGCAGCCCAGAAGAAGAGTGTCATCGAACTCTCCCAGATCGAGACGAGCGTGCCAACGGTCTTTGTGGGTTATGACAAGTTCGAGACGCCCGCCAAGGTGATCGAAGTGGTGCGCGTGAAGGACCGGACTGCGGTCATCTTGGACACGAGCGCGTGCTATGCCGAGATGGGGGGGCAGGTGGGAGATATGGGCGAGCTCGAGCGCGGCGCCAGCCTGTGGCGGATCGCCAATACGCAGAAGTCCGGTGACACGTGGCTGCATTTGTTGGAAGGGCGAAGTTCGAAAGACGAAGTTCGAAGTTCGAAAGGCGAAGTTCGAAGTGAGGAGGTGGATGTGCCAGAACCGGGAGATGAGGTGGTGTTGCGGGTGGACGCGGCGCGGCGCCAGGCGATCCAGCGGCATCACACGGTGACGCACCTGCTGCACTGGGCGCTGCACGAGGTGGTGAGCCGGGACGCCTCGCAGAAGGGGTCGTATGTTGGGCCGGAGAAGCTGACGTTCGACTTCAACCACGCGCCGCTCACGCCGTCGCAGGTGGCGGATGTCGAGCGGTTGGTCAATGAGCGGATTCTCGAGAACGCCGGGGTTTCCTGGACGGAGGTGAAGTACAACCACGTCAAGGATCGCAAGGACATCATGCAGTTCTTCGGCGACAAATACGGCGAGTGGGTGCGGGTGGTGCAGGTGGGCGGACGACCGACGGGGTTGGACGGCTATTCCATGGAGCTGTGCGGGGGCACGCATGCCCGGGCCACGGGTGAGATCGGGCTGTTCCGGATCGTGTCCGAGACGGCGATTGCCGCGGGCGTGCGGCGCATCGAGGCCATCGCCGGGCTGGAGGCATGGCGGCGGGCGGGGGAGGAATTGGCGATGCTGAAGACGGTGGCGGGCCGACTGGCGACGCCCCTGCCGGACCTGGACAAGAAGATCGAGAACCTGCTGGCGCATCAGCGGGAACTGGAGAAGCAACTCAAAGCGGTGCAGCAGAAGGAGGCGGCGGGGGCGGCGCGTTCGCTCCTGACCCAGGCGACGACGATCAACGGGATCCCGGCGTTGATTGCGCGGTTTGATGCGGACGGCGACGCGCTGCAGGACATGGTCAACGAGTTGAAGGGGCAGTTTGCGGGGGTGATCCTGCTCGGCGGGGTGGCGTACGGCGCGGTGGCGCTGGTGGCCTCGGTTTCGCCGGACTACACGGGGAAGGTATCGGCCGGCAAGCTGATCCAGCACATCGCGCCGGTGGTGGGCGGTCGGGGTGGCGGGAAGCCGGACAACGCCCGGGGCGGGGGCAAGGACGCAGGCAAGCTGGACGAGGCACTGGCCAGGGTGCGGCAATTGCTGTAAGCAGCAGCCGATGAACTCGGTCGCGCGCGATCTCGAGCAGATTTGGCTGCAGTTGCGGAGCCAGAATCCGAGCCGGGCGGATTCCCTGGAGGAAGTGACGATTGCGCTGAGTGGGCGCGGGAGCCTCGGCCTTCAGGCTTGGCATCCCGGGAATTCATACTACGCTGCGGGTCATGGCTACCCTGAACTTACACCGCCCGACGCTCGCGGATGCCCGGCGCGGGTCCGGGTTCACGCTCATCGAGTTGTTGGTGGTGATCGCGATCATTGCCATCCTGGCGGGGATGCTGTTGCCGGCGCTGGCGCGGGCGAAGAGCAAGGCGATGAGCGTCAAGTGCATCAGCAACCTCAAGCAGCATGGAATCGGGTTCCGCCTGTACCAGGACGAGAATCGGGGCTTTTTCCCGGTGCACAACGGCTGGGGGGCGGTGGGGGGGAAGTTCATCACGAACGCCTACCTGGGCGGGCCGGCCGCGGATTACGGTGGCAATGTGCGGGAGACCAACCGGCCGCTGAACCTCTACGTGGCCGCGGTCGAGGCCTTTCAATGTCCGGCCGACCGGGGCGACTCGTTCAGCAGCACGCCGAAGGGCCGGAGCTGTTACACCTCCTGGGGGAACAGCTACCTGCCGCAATGGGTGAGTGACCACTTCCGGACGCGGCGGGTCACAGCCGATTCGCGGGCGCCGGCCGGCACGCCGAACGGCACGCCGTTGAACGAGGCCGAGTTGTTGCGGAGTCCGGTGAACAAGATCGTGCATGGCGACTGGCCCTGGCACGCGAACCGGCCGTTGGGAGAGGGGGTGACCGCGGACACGCGGAACATCTGGCACAGCTACCGGGGCAAACGGTATGTGAACATGCTGTTTGGCGATGGCCACGCGGAGAACTACCGGTTCCCGCCCGAGATGCAGAACTGGCTGACGTCGCCGCCGCCGGACCCGAACTGGAGGTGGTGGTGACGGGCAAGGGTGAAGGGGCCTGACGGGATGGGAGCCATCGAGTATCGGCGGGGCAACGCCCTGGACTTGGAGGCGGTGATCGAGCTGTATCGGGCATCGACGCTCGGGGCGCGTCGTCCGGTGGAGGATCGGGAGCGGATGGGGGCGATGCTGGCGCAGGCGAACCTGGTGGTGACGGCGTGGGAGGGGGAGCTGCTGGTGGGGGTGGCACGCAGTCTGAGCGACTTTGCCTACTGCACGTATTTGTCCGATCTGGCGGTACGGGTGAGTCATCAGCGGCGGGGGATAGGGCGGGAACTGATTCGGCGGACGCGGGAGGCGGGGGGTGCGGCGCAGATCATTCTGTTGGCGGCACCGCGGGCGGTGGATTACTACCCGCGGGTGGGCTTCACGCGGCATCCGGCCGCGTACGTGCTTGAGGGCGGCGTCAGCCCTTAAGGTTAGGATCTGCCGGCGGACGGGCTGACCTGATGAGTGTGGAACTGAGCGAGGCGTTGTTGCGAGAGGCGGCGGGCTGGGACGTCATGAAGCGGGCCCGGGCTTACCTGGAGCAAGGGCAGGTACTGAACTCGCATTGGGATCCGCCCCGGCTGCACGGTGTGGTGCGGGCGGGGGACCGTTCGATCCCGGCAACGCTCCTCATTCCGAACCCTGCAGATCTGGAGAACCAGTGCGCGTGTCGGGAGGCGCGGGAATGGGGCAAGATCTGCGCGCACAGCGTCGCGGTGGGCCTGCACTGGCTGCGGAGCCAGTCTCAAGCGCCCCCTCACACCGTTCCCAGTCGCGCGGCGACACCGCCGGCGGCACCGCGGAGGGCCGGGGGACTGGCGCGCGCGGCGGACGGCGAACCGGCCGAGCTTTGGGTGGTGTTTCCGCCCCAGTTTGAACAGGCGGTGGCGCGGGGCAAGGTGATGCTGGTATTCGAGGTGGGGTGGGGCGGGGGACGCCGACCGCTGAACGCGTTGCCCGCCGGGCGGCCGTATGCCTTCGCGCCGGAGGACGCGGCGGTGCTGGATCACGTCGGAGTGCTGACGCGCGGGGAGACGCCGGCGTTGCTGCAACTGGGTCTGAAGGACCTGGCGGAACTGCTCCCGCGCCTGGTGGATCATCCCCGGTTGACGCTGGGCAAGGCGCGGCCGGTGCGGGTGACGTCGGCGCCGCTGGCCTGGCCGTTGCGGGCGGTCCTTGAAGCGAGCGGGGAAATCCGGCTGGAGCTTCGCGGAGCGCGGCCGTCGTTCGTGTCGCTCGGCGAATGGGTGTGGCAGGACGCGGTGGTGCGGCCGCTGGGTTTGCCGGGCGGTGTGCGCGAAGTCCTGCACGGGCCCGTCCGTGTGCCGCGCGAGCAAGTGCCGGACTTCATGATGCGGCAGTGGCCGCAGTTCGGGGAGGCAGGTGGGATCGAGGCTGACTTCGAACCGACGGTGTTCACGCTGGAGACGCCGGCGCCGAAGCTGCGTTTGCAGCTCGAGGGTGGCTTGGCGCAACTGACCGCCCAGTTGCACGCCACGTACGGCGGTCGGGACGTGGCGGTCGGCGGGGAGGCCTCGGCGGACACGGTCTGGCTGCCGGATGCGGAGGTTGCCACGCGATATCTGACACGCGATCTGGCCGCGGAACGCGCGGCGCTAGCGCGCGTGCAGCGGAGTGGCTTCACCGGGCCCGACGCGGAGGGGCGGCTCCAACTGTCGGGCCAGGACGCGGTGTTTGAGTTCTTCGCCCGCGAGTTTCCGCGGCTGCAGCGCGAATGGAAGGTGACGCTTGAGGAGCGGCTCGAGCGCAGTGCGGCGCGGCAGTTCGAACGGGTCGAACCGCAATTTGAGGTCACGCCGTCGGGTGAACGCTGGTTCGACCTGGGCGTGGTGTTCCGGTCGCGCGGGGGCGACGTGATCCCGCCCGCGGAGGTTCAACGCTGGCTGCGGTCCGGACGCAGCCACACGCGTTTGCCGAACGGCAAGGTGGCGTTGATGGACACGGGGGCGGTGGAGGAGTTGCAGGCGGTGTTGCTCGATTGTGCGCCGCGGCAACACGCGGAGGGCTATCGGATCTCCAGCCGGCAGGCCGGGTTTGTGGCGGCCACGCTCCAACAGCAGCCGGGCTGGCGCGTCCAGGCACCCGCGGCCTGGAATCAGCGGGCCGCCCAGCACTCGGGAGAAGTGCCGCTCGCATGCCCGCCCCTGGGAGACCTCGAGTCCGTGCTGCGGCCCTATCAGAAGCAGGGCGTGGCCTGGCTGCACTTCCTGCGGACGCACGGTTTTGGCGGCATCCTGGCCGACGAGATGGGGTTGGGGAAGACGCTGCAGACGCTCGCCGCCCTGCGGTTTGCGCGCCAGAGCCAGGCGGGGTTGCCGCCGATGCTGATCGTGTGTCCGACGAGTCTGGTGTTCAACTGGGTGGCCGAGGCGGCGCGGTTCACGCCGGACCTCAAGGTCCTGGCGCTCCATGGGCCCGGCCGGCACGCCGAGTTCGCGCGGCTGCCCGCGAGCGACCTGGTGGTGACCAGCTACGCGTTGATTCGACGCGACGCGGACCGGTACCGGGAAGTCACGTTCGACACCGTGGTGCTGGATGAGGCGCAACATATCAAGAATCGCCAGACCCAGAACGCGCAGGCAGTCAAAGCGGTCCGCGCTGCGCACCGGCTGGTCCTCACCGGCACGCCGCTCGAAAACTCGGTCCTCGATCTCTGGTCCATCTTCGACTTTCTGATGCCGGGCTATCTCGGGTCGGCGAAGGACTTTCGCGAGCGGTACGAGCTGCCCATCACGCGGGATCGCGATGCCCAGGCGCAGGCGCGGCTGGCGCGGCGGTTGCGGCCGTTTCTGCTGCGGCGGTTGAAGCGCGAGGTCGCGGCGGATCTCCCGGCCAAGCTCGAGCAGGTGGCGTATTGCGAACTGACGCCGACGCAACGGGGGGTGTACGAGCAGGTGCTGGACGCTGGTCGGCGGGAGGTGCTCGAGGCGGTGGGGGCCGCGGGGGAGGCCCGGAGCCGGATGGTGATGTTGAATGCGCTGCTGCGGCTGCGGCAGGTGTGCTGCGACCTGCGGCTGCTCCCGGGCGAGCGGTCGTTCGATCCGGCGGAGGTTTCCGGAAAGCTCGACTTGTTCAGCGAACTGCTGGCCGAGGCGCTCGACGGCGGGCATCGCGTGCTGGTGTTCAGCCAGTTCGTGAGCCTGCTGACGCTGCTGCGGGAGCGGCTCGAGGCGGAGGGTCTCGGCTTCTGTTATCTGGATGGTTCGACGACGGATCGGGCGGCGGTGGTCCAGCGGTTCCAGGGCGACGCGTCGATCCCGGTATTCCTGATCAGCCTGAAGGCGGGGGGCACCGGGTTGAACCTGACCGGGGCGGATACCGTGATCCACTTCGACCCGTGGTGGAACCCGGCGGTGGAAGACCAGGCCACGGACCGCGCGCACCGGATCGGGCAGCGCCAGGTGGTGACCAGCTACAAGCTGATCGCGCGGGACACGGTCGAGGAGAAGATCCTGAACCTGCAGGCGCGCAAGCGGGACGTGAGCCGGGCGACGCTGGGGGGGGAGGAAGAGCTGGCGACGTCGCTGACGTGGGACGAGCTGCGGGAGCTGCTGGGGTGAACCCGAAAAAGGTGATTGACAGTGGTAAAGCCAAGTACTATGCATCGCAAGGTACTTGGTATCGCAACGACGAATCCGCCGATCATGAATGCGCTCTTGGCCCTGCTCTCCCTCGTCCCGCTCCTGTTCCTCGGCACGACGACGACCGCGACGTCCACGCCCCCCACCGCTTCGCACGCGCGGCTTGACGCGCCCCCGGCGACGCCCGGGGCCGCGTCCCGGGCTGCGCCCGTGCCCGTTCTCGATGTGCTCGGGCTCGCCGCTGTGCCCGACGGTCATTACCTGCTGAACCTCCAGCAGGGCGGTCGCGAGCGCCGGGTCAACCTGACGGTCGAATCCGGCCGGGCCCGCGCCGGGGCTGCCAGTGATCCGCGGCTGCGCGAGTTGGCGGGCGAGTTTCAGTGGATTGGCAACGGGGTGTTTCTCATCTCGCTGGCCAACGAACACCACCGCGCGACGCAGTTCTGGGTGTTCCGGCCTGATGGAACCGCCGCCGTGAAGGAGATCCCGGACCGGGGCGAACGCCAGGAGGCCGTGCCGGTGGAAGCCGGGGTGCTGGTGCGGCCGCGCCCGCAGTAGCGAGGCCAGGGCTCAACGGAAGGGAATTCGCGATGAACCCGGACCCGAACCCGTCCCCGGTGATCGGCGCGGTGGGAAGCTCAAAGTTCAAAGATCAAAGCTCAAGGGAAGGTCCAGAACTCCAAGGGCAACGCCGGGCCAGCCGTTGCATGGGAAGCGGCCTGTTCCTGCTGGACCTGCTCAGGGGCCATGAATCGGGGAGGGTGCAGGCTGGAAGCCCGCACCACAGGTTGACAGGAGTCGGTGGCGAGGAGGCGGCATGGAGGGATTGGATCATGGTGGCGGCGTGGCTGCCGGCGGTTGGGGTGTGTGTCTTGCTTGCCTGGCCGACGCTGGAGCTCGGATGGGTGGCGCTTGGCGGCGGGGCTTCGCCGGGGCCGGGTGTTGGCACGGGTGGTCGTGGTGGTTGGGTATACGTGCTCGACCTGTTTCTGCTGAGCGGCGTGGGTTTCCTACTGGCGTGGTTTATTGGCCTGTATGTGGTGAGCCGTCGGTGGGGGTGCGGGAGCGACCGGCAGCGGGTGGGGACGGCGGCCGTGGCGACGCTGCTGGGAGGGGGAATGTGGGCGGGGGTGCTGCTGACGCTGTTGGGCGGCGGGTGGAGCCTGGGGATGTTTCTGTTCATCTACCTGCCCACGCTGGTGGTGACGTTTGGGCTGTTTGGACTGGCGGTGCCGCGGATCCGGCGTTCTTGGGCGGTGGTTGGGACGGCGTTGCTCCTGGCTGGATTATGCCTGGGGATGCAGCTTGCCTGCCTTGGGCCCGGGCAGCGCGAGCCTTCGGAAGCGATCTTGGTGGTGGGCGCGGTGCCCATGGGAGGTGGGTTGGCGGTCTGGCTCGCGACTCTGAATCGTGCGGTGGATGTTCGGTGGCATCGCTCCTGTAATGAGTGACTACTTCGACAACTGGACCGTGCAGGCGCGCAAGGGGCTGCTGGACCTCTGCGTCCTGCAGGCTCTCGCCGACGAGGAGCAGTACGGGTACGAGCTGGTCAAACGACTGGTGAACCTGCCCGGTCTGGGGATGACCGAAGGCACGCTGTACCCGTTGCTTTCCCGGCTGCGGTTGCAGGGGCTGGTCAGCACGCGGCTCGAGGAATCCTCGGAGGGACCGGCTCGCAAGTACTACGCGCTGACCAAGGACGGGCGGCGTGTGCTCGCTCTCATGCAAGATTACCTGGATCAACTCAACCGAGGCGCAGGCCTGCTGCGCCGCTCCGGAGGTCGCTCATGATCACCTGGACCCCCGCTGCTGAACAGGAACTCGACCGGTATTGCCAGGGCGCCCGGGCCACGCTGACGGCGTCGGGAGCCGACCCGACCGAAGTACGGGACGACCTGCGTCGGCACCTCGAGCTTGAGGCCCGCACCGCGGGGTTGGCCGTGGTGACCGAGGCCGATGTGCGACGCTGGCTGGCGCGGTTGGACGTGCCACCGCCCGAGCCCGACCCACGACCCGCGACTGTCGCGATGCCGAGTTCGGCTGTCGCCCCGCGGAAGCCCGGGATCTGGCTGGTGCTGGTGGGGGTGCTGCTGCCGGGCATCACCCTGGTGGCGGAACTCGCGACCCGGATGTGTGCGGGGGCTTTTTTCGATCCCCTGCCGACGCTCTGGCATGTGTTGCTGGTGGGCTGGGTGCCGTTGGCCAACGGGCTGGTCTGGCGGGCGTTGCGGCAGGAACCGGCGCGTGTGCGGCCGTGGTTGAATTGGGCGAACGGATCGGCCTTTGGGATTGCGCTGTTCTACACGATCCTGTTTGCGCCCATGGCGCTTCCGGGGCTGCTGGCGATCATTGTCTATGGCTTCGGACTGCTGCCGTTGACGCCCGTCCTGGCGCTGGTGGCGACGGTGTTTCTGCGGGGTCACCTGCAGCGTGGGCGCGTGGGGGTGGAAGGGATTCCGGGACGCGGGTTCTGGCAGGGGGCTGTGGGCGCGTGGCTGGTGTTGGGGGTGCTGGATGCCCCGGGCTGGATCACGCGGGCAGCGCTGGGGATGGCGGTTTCGGACGAGCCCGCCGTGCAGCAGCGAGGATTGAGCTGGCTCCGGTTGGTGGGGCGCGAGAACACGCTGTTGCGGGAGTGCTACGGGCGCACGCTGGGAGCCGAGAACATGGATCTGGTGGGGTGGTTGACCGGGACCCGGCGGCAGGTGAGTGCCGAGCAGGCGCGGGAGGTTTATTACCGCGTGACGGGCCAGCCGTTCAATGCCGTGCCGGCGCCCAAGGTGCGCACGCCTCGAGGTGTCTTTGCGGACCTGGATGACTGGACGTGGGACACGGATCAGGGAGGCGAACGCGTCGGGGGTCGCGTCCAGGGTTTGACCCTGCAGGGCTCGCGGCTGGACGCCGTGGTCGAGCCGGACGCGGCGGTGGCGTATTACGAGTGGACCCTCGAGTTCAAGAACGTCTCGAATCGCCAGCGGGAAGCGCGAGCGCAGCTCCAACTGCCGCACGGCGGGGTGGTGTCGCGGCTGACCCTGTGGGTGAACGGCGAGGAGCGGGAAGCCGCTTTTGCCGGGCGAGCCCAGACGCGGCGGGCGTACGAGCAGGTGGCCATCCGGCAGCGACGCGACCCGGTTCTGGTGACTACCGCGGGGCCTGATCGGATCCTGATGCAGTGTTTCCCGGTGCCGGCAGACGGGGGGACCATGCGGGTGCGCCTGGGGATCACGGCGCCCATTCCCCTCGAGAGTGCGGGGGAGGGCGTAGTGGAATGGCCCGCGTTTCTCGAGCGGAACTTCACGTTGCCCGAGACGCTGCGGCACTCGCTTTGGATCGAAGGACGCGGCCGCCTGGCACCCTTGGGCGAGGCCTTGCGAGCCGAGGAACCGAAACCGGGTACGACCGCGGTGCGCGGTCTGGTGCGGGACTCGGATCTGGGGTCATCGGCCACGCTGGTGCGAGTGGAGCGCAGCGCGGAAGTGCGGCAGGTCTGGACCCGTGATTCGCGATCGGCGGCGGGCGGCCAGGTCGAGGGGCGATTGGCGGAGGTGGAGGAACCGGCGCCGGTCCTGGCGGTGTTGGTGGTGGATGGGTCCCGGACGATGGCGGGGTACCTGGCGGAGGTGGCGCGCGTGCTTGAAGCTTGGCCGCAGAACATCGAACTGGCGGTGATCATGGCGGGAGACGAGCCGGTGACGTTGGCCGAGCCGGGGCGGTTGGACGGTGCACAGCTCTCGTCCCTGCGGGTGCGTCTGAGGAGGTGGCGTGCGGTGGGAGGACAGGCCAACGTCCCGGCGCTGGTGC
>JABTUJ010000014.1 GCA_015075445.1 Verrucomicrobiales bacterium | reverse complement strand
AGAATGCAGAAGGGGCACCCAGCCCGGTCGGTTCATCGTGGGGCCGGGCCCGCTCTTGGTACCCTGGAGCTTCCCTTGAGCTTTGGCCTTTGAGCTTTGAGCTTCTTCCCCCTTTGTCCTCCGCCCCAGCAGCTTTGGGGTCCCTCCCTAGGTCCGAAAGGAACAGGAAGCCATCCACCCGAAGTCGGCCGCGTGGCTGGATCAGGTTGCTCGCGACGGTGGCGGGCCTTGCCCTGGGCATGGGCGGGCCCGTGGGCAACGCCGCCCAGACCACCGCGCGCGAGTTCCCCCTGCTCCTGACTCAAATCCCCCTGACCACCACGCTAACCTCCGGCCCCACCGGAACGACCCTCAACCATGACCTTTTCCTCGGCGCACGGGTGGTCGTGATTTCCCCCGAGGGCACGGTGCAGGTGCTGTCGGAAGGCCTCTATTCCGCATGCGATCCCGCGCTCTCCTTCGATGCCCGCAAAGTGCTGGTCGCCGGCCAGCACCAGCCCGGGTCCTCATGGCGGGTGTACGAACGCGAACTGGCCGGCCAGGGTTGGCGCGCCATCAGCCCCGAGCACCTGGACGCCCGCCAACCGATCTACGTGTCCACGCTCTTCACGCTCGACTCTCCCGAGCCCTGGATCACCACCGTCTTCACTGCAACCCCTGCGGTGCTGCCCGATCAACGAACCGCGCCCGGCCCCAACCTGTTCAACGTCAAACTCGACGGCACCGAGTTGCGCCGGCTGACCTGGTCGCCTCACCCCAGCCAGGACCCGTTCCAGATGTGGGATGGCCGGGTCATCTACACCGCGGAACGGCAACCCCTGGAACCCGGGGGCCCGCCCGCACGGATGGGTCTCCATGCGATTCACATCGAAGGCGCGGACATGGAGTTCTACGGGGGCCGCCTGGGCCGTCGCGTACAACGCATGCCCTGCGCGACCCCGGCGGGCCTGGTCGTGTTCATCGAGGCTGACGAACCCATGCCGGACGGCTCCGGACAACTGGCCTGCGTCGAGGAACGCCGGCCCCACGTCACCTACCGGCGGCTGACTGATGACCCTGCCCATGTCTACGCCCATCCGTTCCCCTGGCGGGGCAACGAACTGGTGGTGTCGCGTCGGACCGCCGACAGTTCCGGTTCCTGGGGGGTTTACCGTTTCGACGCAAGCGAAGGCCGCGCCGAGTTGCTCTACGACGATCCGCGGTTCCACGAACTGCAGGCCCGGCCCCTCGCGCCCCGCCCGCGCCCGGACGGTCACTCGACGGTCGTCGAGATGACCGCCACCAACGGCACGTTCTACGGTCTCAACTGCTATACCGCCGACGAACGCCTCGCCCCTCACCTCGCCCGGGGTGAGGTCAAACGCGTCCGATTCATCGAAGGCCTGCTGGATCACGGCTCAACCGCCGGGCTTGCCTCGGCCGCCACCACATCCATCCCCATCCCCCGCCGGCTCATCGGCGAAGCCCCCGTCGAAGCCGACGGCTCGTTTAACGTCGAGGTCCCCGCCAGCACACCTCTGCTGCTGCAAACCCTCGACGAGCATGGCCTCGCCCTGGCCACCTGCGGCTGGATCTGGGTGCAACCGAAGGAAACGCGCGGTTGCATCGGCTGCCACGAAGATCCCGAGCGCATCCCGGAGAACGAATACGTCCTCGCGTTGCGGCGCCCGTCCAATCGCCTCACCCTCCCTCCCGCCGCGCGCCGCACCCTCTCGTTCTGCGATGACATCGCGCCGCTCCTGCAAAAGCGCTGCGCGCTCGCCGACTGCCACGGCGGCTCCGACACGCCACTCACCCTGCCGCTCACTCGCCGCCCTCCGACCCCCGCTGACCTCGAGCGAGCCTACCGTACCTTGGTCGCGCCCGGTCCCACGGCCGAGCCCGCGACCAGCCGCTCCCAGGCGTATGTCGAGCCCGGTCGCGCCCGCACCAGCCGGCTGGTCTGGCATCTCTTGGGCGCCAACACCTCGCGGCCTTGGGATCGGGCCGACAGCGCCCGCGAACTCGTGCCCGCGGCCGTCAAGCTCATGCCGCCAGCGGACCACGGCCGGGCGCTGCGTCCCGAGGAACTTCGCACCGTCATTCAATGGGTGGATCTGGGGGCGCCCTTCACGACCCCGCAGAACCTCATCCCCACAACCCTTCCCCCTCCCGCGCCCGCGCCATGATCCAGCACCCCCTCCACCCCGGCGGCAAGCCCCGCCGCCACCCGCCACGGGGCGCCGCCGCTCGCGGCACGACCCCCCACGCACTCGTCCCGGCAAGGCGGGTTGCTCGGACGTCTCCGGCATCAGCGCTCCGCGCCACCCGACTGGTGCTGCTGGCCGGGATGGTCGGGATCACGAACCCCGCACCCTCCGTGACCGCGGCGAACGACGCACCCCCCTGGCCCCGGTTCACCGATGTCACCGCCACCGCCGGCATCCGCTTCCGCCATCACCTCGGGGACCTCGACCTGAGCAACATCGTCGAGGCCACCGGCCCGGGCGGCCTGTTCTTCGACTACAACAACGACGGCTTCCAGGACATCTACTTCGTCAACGGCCGCTGGCACCCCGACATCAGCGACAACCGCGGTCGCACGTTCAAAGGTAAATTGCGCAACGCCCTCTACCGGAACAACGGCGACGGCACCTTCACGGACGTGACTGCCCAGGCCGGGGTGGGTGGCTACGAAGACAGCTACGGCATGGCCGCTTCGGCTGCCGACCGACCGCGACGGGTGACCTCGACCTCTACGTCTTACCGCTGCGGCCGCGGCATCCACCAGCACCGCAACAACGGCGACGCTTCACCGACGTCACCGACCAGGCTGGCCTGGCCTGCCCCGGCTGGGCCCTCGCGGCGCCCTGGTTCGACTACAACGGCGACGGCTGGCTCGATGTCTTCGTCGTCCACTACCTCGAATATGACAAGGGCGCCTTTCAACGCACCGGCGCCTACTACAAGGCCGACAACTTCCCCGGCCCCCTTTCCTACCCCGGCCTCCCCGACCGCCTCTACCGGAACAACGGCGACGGCACCTTCACCGACGTGACGGAGGAAACCGGGCTGCTCGAACTCACCGGCCGCGGCATGGGCGGAGTCGTGTGCGACCTCAACAACGACGGCCACCCGGACATTTACGTCACCAACGACGCCATGGCCAACAACCTCTGGATCAACGACGGCCAGGGGCGCTTCCGCGATCTCGGCCCCGAAACCGGCACCGCGTTCGGCGAAGGCGGTCAGGGCGTGTCCTCGATGGGCCCCTTCGTCGCCGACGTCAACCGCAACGGCTTGATCGACATCCTGGTCCCCGACATGGGCTACAGCTCGCTCATGGTCCAGATCAAAGCCGGCTTCTTCATGGATGTCACCTCGCAGTCCGGCCTCGCCTTGCTCTGCGGCCAGTACACCGGCTGGGGCGGCTTGCTCGTCGACCTCGACAACGACGGTTACGTGGACCTCTTCCTCGCCAACGGCGATCCCCACCACCTCTACCTCGAGGATCCCGTCATCGCCCGCTGGGATGGAAAATCCCGGTTCCTCGACCGCGCCCGGCAGTCCGGCGACTTCTTCCAGACCAAGTACGTCGGCCGCGGCGCCGCCTTCGCGGACATCGACAACGACGGCGACCTCGACCTCCTGATGTTCGCCCTCCACGGCCAGCCGCGCCTCCTCCGCAACGACGGCGGCAACACCCAGGCCTGGCTCAAGGTCGTGCCCGTCCTCGCCGACACCGGCATGGTCGCCCTCGGCGCCACCGTCACCGTCAAGACCGGTTCCCTCACCCAGATCCAGCCCGTCCTCGGCGTCAACGGTTACCTGGTCTCGAACGACCCCCGACCCCACTTCGGCCTCGGCGCCCACACCGTCGCCGACACCGTCGAGATCCGCTGGCCGGACGGCCAACGCCAGACCCTCACCCAGGTGCCCGCCAACCAGATCCTGCGCGTGCCCGGCGGCACCAAGCCCGCTTCCCCGCCCACCGGCCCGACGCCACCCCGATGAACCGCCCGACCGCCTCATCCACCACCGCACCATGAGATCCTTCCGGCTCTTCACCGCCCTGTCGGCCCTGCTCCTCGCCAGCCTCGGGCCCGCCGCTCCCCTCGCCTCCGCCGCCGCCAAAGACCCCTTTTACATCGGTGCCCAGGCCTGTGGCGAATGCCATCAAGGCCCCGTCATGGGCCATCAGTTCAGCAAGTGGCGTCTCACCGCCCACGCCAAGGCCTACGCGTCCCTCTCCCACCCCGCCGCCGCCGAGATCACCCGGCTCAGCGGCCTCACCGAGGAACCCCACCGCTCGCGCATGTGCCTGGGCTGTCACTCGACCGCCGCCGACGCCGAGGTATGGGAACGGGCCGAGGGATTCCACCTCGAGGACGGGCTGCAGTGCGAGGCGTGCCACGGTCCGGGCAGCGAGTACGCCCCCGAGGACATCATGCGGGACCGCACCAAGGCCATGGCCCATGGACTCAAGATGCCCACCAAGGAGGATTGTCTCCTCTGCCACCGCGCCAAAGGTTCCCACGACGCCGTCCTGAAGAAGAAGCCGTTCGATCTCGACGCCGCCTGGCAGGCCATCGCCCACCCCAAACCGCGACCCGAGGCCCCGACCGCCGGCTCGACGGAGACGCCGCCTCCCCCAGCCAGCCCGTTCCAGTACACCGGCGTGATGGCCTGCACCCAATGCCACACCGGCCCAAAGTTCAACTTCCAGTTCAGCCAGTGGCGGCTCTCGCAACACGCCCGGGCCTACGCCGTCCTCAGCACCCCGCGCGCCCTCGAACTGGCTCGCGAAGCCGGCGTCACCGGCGACCCCCAAAAAGCCGCGCAATGCCTCCGCTGCCATACGACCGGCCACGGCCTCGAAGCCGCGAGTTTCCTGCCCGGCTTTGATGCGCGCGACGGCGTCCAGTGCGAAGCCTGTCACGGTCCTGGCAGCGACTACTCCCCCGAGGCCGTCATGCTCGACAAGGCCGCGTCCCGCGCCAAAGGCCTGCTCGAGGTCGGCCCCAACACCTGCGCGGCCTGCCACGAGAACGCCCACGGCAAACCCTTCGACTACACCGCGGCGCTGCAGGCCATCGCCCATCCAACCAAGCCTCCGCCCTCCACCGCCGCCGCCGAACCGGCCTACAAGAACCCGCAGAACCTCGCCCTCACACCCGACGGCCGCGAGCTGTGGATCGCCTGCGAAGCTTCCGCCTCCGTCGTCGTGGTCGACACCGCCACCCGCACCAAACGACTCGAGATCCCCGTCGGCGGACAACCTCACGACGTGGCCTTCGCCCCGGACGGCCGTCGCGCCTTCGTCTCCAACCGGCTCGATGACACCGTGTCCGTCGTCGACGTGGCCACCCACGCTGTCACCGCCACTGTCGAGGTCGGCGACGAACCCCACGGCCTGCTCGTCGACCCGGCCGGCCGCCACCTCTACGTCCTCAACACCGCCCTCGACAACATCTCCGTCGTCGACCTCGCCACCCTGCAGGAGATCAAGCGGCTCAGCGCCAGCCGCTCCCCCTGGTCCCTGGCCCTCTCTCCCGACGGCCGCTCCCTCTACGTCACGCATGCCCTCTCCCGCTTCGTCGGCGACCGCCAG
The DNA here is from genome assembly GCA_015075445.1 of Verrucomicrobiales bacterium. Taxonomy (GTDB): domain Bacteria; phylum Verrucomicrobiota; class Verrucomicrobiia; order Limisphaerales; family J093; genus DSVZ01. The sequence goes on along the minus strand of JABTUJ010000014.1, from coordinate 157,988 downwards.
CCCTCCCTTTCCGAAATCACCGTCATCGACACCGCCCGCGCCTGGGTCTCGGACCGGATTCCGGTCCCCGCCGCCAACCTGCTTCAGGGCATCGCCTGGCATCCCAGCGGCGATTACGCACTCACGGTCCTGCTGCGCACCAAGAACCTCGTCCCCATGACCCGCATCAACCACGGGTGGACCATCTCCAACGGGCTGGGTCTCGTCTGGCGCGACGGCACCGTGGACCAGGTCCTCCTGGACGAAAACCACCTCTGCTTCCCCGACCCCATCGATGTGTGCGTGACCCCGGACGGCCGCCATGCCCTCGTGACCAGCAGCGGCACCGATCGCGTCGCCGTCGTCGACCTCGACAAGTTGACCCAACTCCTCGAAGCCGCCTCCCCCGCGCAACGCCGCCACGTGATCCCCAACCACACGGGCCTCCCCTCGGAGTACATCGTCCGTCACATCCCCACCCAAACCGCCCCGCGCGGCATCGTCTGCTCGGCCGACGGCCGCACCGCCTACGTCGCCAGCCTGCTGGATGATTCGGTCACCGTCCTCGATCTCGAGCGCTTCGAAGCCGTCGCCCGCATCGACCTCGGCGGCTCCCCGGAACTCAGCAAACGCCGCCGCGGCGAAAAGCTCTTCCACAGCGCCGACATCACCTTCCGCCGCCAGTTCTCCTGCAGCAGTTGTCATCCGGACGGTCATATCGACAACATCGTCTACGACATCGAAGACGACGGCATCGGCATGGGCCCGATCGACAACCGGACCCTGCGCGGGATCAACGACATGGCCCCCTACAAGTGGATCGGCATCAACCCCAGCCTCAAACGCCAGTGCGGCGCCCGCCTCGCCGTCTTCATCACCCGCATCCAGCCCTTCAACGCCGAGCAACTCGAAGACCTGCACTACTACCTGTGCAGCATCCCCCGCCCGCCCAACCGCTATCGCAAACTGGGCGAGGACCTCACCGAAGCCCAGCGCCGGGGCAAGGCCATCTTCGAGCGAACCGTCAAGAACGACGGCGCCCCCATCCCGGTCGGCAACCGCTGCGTCACCTGCCATCCCCCCCCGCTCTACACCGACGGCAAAGTCCATGACGTGGGCACCAAGTTCGCCTATGACCGGGACGGCAAGTTCGACGCGCCCCATCTCCACAACATCTACGATTCCGCCCCCTACCTGCACAACGGCATCGCCCCCACCCTCGAGGAGATCTGGACCGTCTACAACCCGTACGACCAGCACGGCGTCACCAACGACATGACCAAGGACCAGCTCAATGATCTGGTCGAATACCTCAAGACCCTCTGAACCGAAGGAAAGACGATATGAAGTCCGAAGTGCGATTGTCGAAGGCCGAAGGGCGAATAGAGAAGTGCGAAGTGCGAATGCCGAAGTTCGAAGGGCGAATAGAGAAGTCCGAAGGGCGATTGTCGAAGTCCGAAGGGCGAATAGGGAAGTCCGAAGGGCGAATGCCGAAGTCCGAAGTGGCGAGATCGAGGGGCGACCTTCGAACTTCGCCCTTCGAGCCTCGAACTTCGACCTTCGACCTTCGACCCTCGCACTTCACCGTCACCCTTGCATTCTGGCTGGCGTCGGCCGCGGCGCTCGCCGCCGAACCGGCCGAACCCGCAGACCCCGGCCGACCCTACGTGTACACCCAGTGGGAGCAGATCACGACGAAGGACGGCCTGCCCAATGACCACATCTTCGCGCTGCGCGCCGACCCGGCCCGCGACGGCATCTGGATCGGCACCGAGGACGGCCTGGCCTTCTATGACAAGGTCACCCGGCGCATCAGAGTCTGGCGGGAAAAGGACGGCCTCCCCTGGCGGGTTGTCACGGCCATCGAGGTGGATCCGAAGACCGGGGAAGTCTGGCTCGGGCTCTTTGGGGGCGGTCTGGCCCGGTTCAGCGCGGGTCGGTTCGACCACTTCCACCAGCTCAACAGCGGGCTCGTCAACGACGTGGTCTATGCCGTGGCCGTCGATGCTGACCGCGATCACATCTGGTGCGCCACCACCGCCGGGGCAAGCCGTTACTGCCCCCGCACCGACAAGTGGGATATCTTCACCGAACGCAATGCGCCGATGGAGGAGATCTGGAACTACAATGTCAGTTACCGTGACCAGAAAGTTCACCTGGCCGTCTGGGGCAGCGGGGTCCTCGAGTTCGACACCCGTACCGAGAACTGGAAGACCTATCTCGACCCGGACGGGGAGATGGAGATTGACCTCTATCGCGATGATGGTGTGCCTCACGTCATCACTACCGGCGCCAGCTACGTGGACAAGGTCCTCTGGGTGTCCTCCTACTTCGGTGTGGGCCGCTACGACGGCCGTCACTGGCGCGGCTACTTCGACCATGACTGCGGGCTGCCGAGCAACTTCAACAACAACCTCAAGGCCCGCAGCGGTCAGGAAGCCTGGTTCTGCTCCGACAAGGGCCTGGGCGCCTGCATGGATGCCGAGACCTGCACCTGGGTCACCTACATCCCTGACGGGAAGAACCGCACCGGCCACGCCCGCATCATGCGGGAAGACAAACTCATCGAGACTGTGGACACCGGCTACAACGTGCCGCATGTCTTCCAGATCTGTGTCGAGTTCGATGGCAACGATGTCTGGGCCGGCACCTCCAAAGGCGTCGGCCGGGGCATCGGCACCGGCTACTACCCCCGGCTGCGCCAGCCCAAGACCTCCCTGGCCCAACAAGCCCCCGCCGCGCCCTGATCCCTCCCCTCCAACTTCGTACTTCGCCCTTCGCTCTTCGCCCTTCGCCCTTCGCCCTTCGACCTTCGACCTTCGACCTTCGACCTTTGACCTTCGCCCTTCGCCCTTCGACCTTTGACCTTCGACCTTCGCCCTTTGACCTTCGACCTTCGCCCTTTGACCTTCGACCTTCGCCCTTCGACCTTCGACCTTCTATGAACCCCCCTCCTGCCTGCTATCGCCAGCGCTGCGCTGCCTGTCTGGCGCTCCTCTGCGTCGCGTTCCTCCCCACCCTGTGGCTCCCGGGTGCTGCAGCGGCCACGGACACCCCGGCGCAGGAACTCACGCGACCCGAAGACCTCACGCTCCCGCTCATCCTCGAGCGCATCCACGCGGTCGGGCCTTACGAAGTGCCCAACCTCCCCCTCAAGACCAACCAGAACTACGCTTACTCCTCGGCCGACGTCGAACCGTTCGGGGCCGTCAAGCCGTACAAGGAACACTTCCTCGTCCAGATGGAGTACACCGGGGCGGGACGCGCCATCCCGGAACCGGAGCACCTCGACTCCGTGAAGATCGGTTTCCTGGGCCCGATCATGCAGACGGTCTCCGTCGCCACGGGAGGCAAGAGTCACAATGAAGAAGCGCTGGGCATCGCCATGCTGCGCGCCTGCCGGTTGGCCATCGAGCAGGCCAATGCCCAGGGCGGCTATCTCCCGCGCAAGATCCCGTTCGAGTTGTGCGTGCGAAACGACAACGCTCTCTGGGGCGCCTCGGGCAGCGAGGTCATTCACCTCGCCTACAAGGACAATGTCTGGGCCATCATCGGCGGCATCGACGGCGCCAACACCCACATCGCCATCCGCGTCGCCCTCAAGATCGAGATCCCTTGGATGACTCCCGGCGACCTCGACCCCACGTACATCGAGACCAACATCCCCTGGGTCATGCGCTGCATCGGCGATGACCGCCAGCAGAACTACATCCTGCTCGATTACCTCTTGCGGAAGATGAACTACCAGCGCGTGGCCATCCTCCGTTCGAGCAATCGCTACGGCCGCTTCGGTGTGCGCGAGATCCGCGACGGTGCCCGCCGCCTCAACCGCCCCGTCGTCATCGAGATGGCCCACCGCGTCGGCGCCACCGATTTCACCCTCCAACTGAACCGGATCGAGGCCTACCAACCCGACGCCATCGTCTATTGGGGCAATGGCGACGACGCCGCCCGCGCCCTCAACGCCATGCGCGCCCGCGGTTGGAAGCAGCCGTTCCACACCTGCGACCGCGCCGTCACCGACGAGTTTGTCCAACTCGCCGGCCCGAACGCCGAAGGGGTCTGGTGTACCTACCCGTGGAATCCGGACCGTCAGGACCCCAAGCTGGACGCGTTCAAAGCGGCCTTCCGGGAACGCTGGGGGGCCGAGGCGGAGACGTACGCCGCCCATGCCTACGACGGCATGAACATGCTCCTCTGGGCCATCCAGACGGCCGGCCTCAACCGCGCCAAGATCCGCGATGTCCTCGCCTATCGCCCCGATCCTTTCCCGGGCGTGACCGGCGACATCCCGCTCAGCGCCGCCCTGGACGATGGCGGCGAGGTCTTCCTCACCCGCTTTGAGCAGGGCCGCTGGCACTACTATTCGCGTGAAGAACTCGAGATCCCGCGCGGCAATGTCATCGATCAGATGCGCGTCGAACGCCAGCAAGCCCGCGTCCCTTGAGCCCCCGTTGAACCGTCTGGTACCAGGGTTCTTGCTGGGGACCGCGTGCGCCGCGGCACTCGCCTCCCCGGTCGCTCCGCCCGCGCAGGCACCTGACACGGTTCCCTTCCTGCGGCTCGGCGACGCGGAGCTCGGTTATCACGGCGTGTCGGAGGACTTCACCAACCTGACGGCACTCACCATCGGCTGGTTCGGCCCGACGAACCTCGCTGACCCACTCCACGGCGATCTCTGGTTCACCGCCAACCTCGCCGTCCGCGAGGCCAATACGCCGTCGGTGTGCTTCGAAGGACCAACGACCAACGTTCAACACTCAACGTTCAACGTTCAACGTTCAACGTGCAGAGACCAAGGACCAAAGACCAAGGACCAAAGACCAACGTCGGACCTCGAACTTCGCCCCTCGCCCTTCGCCCTTCGAACTTCGGACTTCGCCCTTCGCCCTTCGAACTTCGCCCTTCGCCCTTCGAACTTCGCCCTTCGCCCTTCGGACTTCGGACTTCGACCTTCGGACTTCGGACTTCGACCTTCGGACTTCGGACTTCGACCTTCGGACTCCGACCTTCGCCCATGACTGACCCCAGCCCCGCCGCCGCGCCCGCCACCACGCCCGCCGTCCGCCACCCGCGCGGGCTCTACACGCTGTTCTTCACCGAGATGTGGGAGCGGTTCAGCTACTACGGGATGCGGGCGCTGCTGGTGCTCTTCATGGTGGACCAGATCCAGCGCGGCGGCCTCGGCTACACGGACGAAGTCGCCAGCGCCATCTACGGCCTCTACGTCGCCGCCGTCTATCTCGCCGCCCTCCCCGGCGGTTGGCTCGCCGACCATCTCCTGGGCACCCGCCGCGCCGTGTGGTATGGCGGCCTTGTCATCGCCGCCGGTCACTTCACCCTCGCCATCCCGCGGATCGAGGCGTTCTTTCTGGGCCTGATCCTCGTGGCCCTCGGCACCGGCCTGCTCAAGCCCAACGTCAGTGCCCTGGTCGGCCAACTCTATCCCGAGGCCGGGGCGCGCCGCGACGCCGGGTTCACGGTGTTTTACATGGGCATCAATCTCGGCGCGTTCCTCGGCCCCATCGCCTGTTCCACCCTCGGCGAGAAGGTGAACTGGCACTACGGCTTTGCCGCGGCCGGCGTGGGCATGGTCGCCGGGCTGATCCAGTTCCGCCTCACCGCCCGCCACCTCGGCGACCTCGGCCATCCCCCGCTCAACAACCCGCAACGGCGACGCGACATCGCGCTGACCCTGATCGCGCTGCACGTCCTGTTCATCCTCGTGCTGTTGGGCCTGACCGGCATTCTGCCCCTCGAACCGGTCGCCCTGGCGCAACACACCGCCGGCTTCCTCGTCGCCCTGGGCGCGGTGTACTTCGTGGCGTTGTTCCTGTTCGCCGGTCTGGACGCGACGGAGAAGAGGCGACTCGTGGTGGTGGCGATTCTGTTCGTCACCTCGGCCATCTTCTGGGCCGGGCTCGAGCAAGCGGGTTCCTCGCTCAACCTGTTTGCCAGCCGGTTCACCGACCGCGAATGGTCGGGGTGGGAAATGCCCGCGGGCTGGCTCCAGATCTTCAACCCCCTCTTTGTGATCCTCCTGGCCCCGGTCGTGGCCAGTCTTTGGCTCGCGCTGGCACGACACCAGCGGCGGATGGCGCTGCCGATCCAATTCGGTCTGGGGCTGGCGCTGCTCGGCTGCGGGTTCCTGGTGATCTACGTCGCTTCGCTCCGCGCCGCCGCCGGCACGATGGTCTGGCCGACCTGGCTGATCACCACCTACTTCTTCCACTCGGTCGGCGAACTGTTCCTCAGCCCGGTGGGTTTGAGCTCGGTCACGAAGCTGGCGCCGGCCCGGCTCGTGGGTCAGATGATGGGGCTGTGGTTCCTGGCCACGTCGCTCGGCAACCTCATGGCCGGACTCCTCGCCGGCCAGGTCAGCGCCGCCGGCGCCGCCGAGATGCCCGGCCGCTTCCTGATGGTCGCCCTTGTCACCATCGGGACCGGCTTGTTGCTGGTGATGTTCGTCCGCCCGATCCGCCGGCTCATGGCCGGTGCGGAGTGAACGACGTGCGCCCTGTCCCCCGCCGCCACTTCCGGCGCGCGAGGACAAAGCCCAGGCATACCAGGCTGAAGCCGACTGCCGCCGCCGCGGGCTCAGGGATCGTCACGGCGAACCAGGCTGTCCCGCTCATGGCTGAAAGAGTGATGTGCGCCCCCATGATTGCTGCTGTCGTGCTGTGCCCTTTGGTTCTCCTGTCCTTCCCTCGCCATCCTCCACTTCACAGGGTGTCCGCGTTCAGGACAGCCGCATCACACTCCTCCCCCACCCACTGGTCAAGCTGGCCAGTTTCCTAGGCAGCAACCCCTACCTCCAGGCCCGAGGGAACAGGTCACCTCCCCCAATCCCCGATGTTCGCAATCGGCGGATGGGTACCTCCGGCCATTCGTGGTTGCGCCCTTGGGCGGGCTTGGCAGACTCCGGCGCGTGCACACCGCCTCTCATTCGGAGCCCGTTTGCTTCGTGTTGCGACGCAGGCGGCTGGCATGATTCCCGGAACCGCTCGTTTGTCTTCCTCCAGCCATGAAATCCCAATTGTTATTGGCGCTCGCCCTGGGGTTGAGCGCGACCACTGCCTCGGCCGCCAACCTGCCCTTCAACGGCCTGGACATGGGCCTCGGCAACCTGTACCGGCTCTCGAACGCCAAGTCCCGCTCGATCAGCCCCGAGAACTTCACCGGCGAAAAGGGCAAGGGCGGCATGTCCGTGGATGGCCCGGCCGCTGGCGCCGCCCGCGGGCTCGGCCAGGGGTGGAAGGTGTCGCCCTACGTCCGCATCGAGGCCAAGAAGACGTTCACCATGGCCGAGATCACCGGCCCGGGCTGCATCCAGCACATCTGGCTCACCCCGGCGCCCCTCGACAAGACCCGCTATTTCATCCTGCGCTTCTACTGGGACGACGAAACCGAGCCCTCGGTCGAGGTGCCGCTCGGGGACTTTTTCGCCTGCGGCTGGGCGCGTTATTGCCAGATCAACTCGCTGGCCGTGTGCGTGAACCCGGGCAGCGCCTTCAATTGCTATTGGCCCATGCCGTTTCGCAAGAAGGCCCGCGTCACCCTCGAGAACCTCGATGACCAGACCATGACGCTTTATTACCAGATCGATTACGCCTTGACGGAGGTCCCCGAGGACGCCGCCTACTTCCATGCCCAGTTCCGCCGGGAAGACCCGCTCAAGACCAAGGGCCTCTACACGATCCTCGACGGCGTCAAGGGCAAGGGCCACTACGTGGGCACCTACATGGCGTGGGAGGTGCACAGCACCGGCTGGTGGGGCGAAGGCGAGATCAAGTTCTTCCTCGATGGCGACGGCGAATTCCCGACCATCTGCGGCACCGGCACCGAGGATTACTTCTGCGGCTCGTACAACTTTGATCGCGAGGGCAAGTACACCGAGTTCAGCACCCCCTACGCCGGCCTGCCCCAGGTGATCCGTCCCGACGGCACCTACCAGTCCCAGACCCGGTTCGGGCTCTATCGGTGGCATATCCCGGACCCGATCCGGTTCGAGGAGGACCTGAAGGTCACCATCCAGGCCCTGGGCTGGCGCAAGGACGGCCGTTACCTCCAGCTTCAGGACGATATCGCCTCCGTCGCATTCTGGTATCAGACCGAACCGCACGCCAAGTTCCCGCCGCTGCCTGCCAAGGACGACCTCGAATTGAAGTGAAGTGATCGGGCGACACCCACGGCACTTTGCCCTTTGCAGTGCACGCCCCGCGCCTAGGCTCGGGGCGTGACGGGTCTTGAGGTCATCCCGCGCAGCCCCGCCATCCTCGCCCCCCATGAGGGCGAGTCGCCCCGGCTGCAGGCTGAGCTGCTCTTGGCGCATGTCCTGGCTCTACCCCGCCTCCGGCTCTATCTGGATTTCGAACGGGTCCTGACCGAACCCGAGCTCGAACGCATGCGCGCGCTGGTCCAACGACGGGGCGCCCGCGAGCCCCTGCAGTACGTCCTGGGCACCACCTCGTTCTGTGGTCGGGAATTCCGGCTGACACCGGCGGTCCTCATCCCGCGGCCCGAGACCGAGCAACTGGCCGAGCATGCCGGGCAGTTCCTGACCGGGCTGGGCGACCGGCCGGTCGCCGTGCTGGACTTTGGCACCGGCAGCGGTTGCCTGGCCATCAGCCTCGCGCTCCGTTTGCCGAACGCCATCGTGCACGCCCTGGACGTGTCGGTCGAAGCCCTGGAGGTCGCCCGCGAAAACGCCGCCCTTCACGGGGTGAGCGATCGCATCCGGTTTCACGCCGGCGACGGTCTGGGAGCGCTCCCGCCCGAGTTGCGCTTCCAGTTGGTGGTCGCCAACCCGCCGTACATCCCCACCGCTGAAATCGCCACGCTGGCCCCCGAAGTGCGGGACTACGAGCCGCGCACCGCGTTGGATGGGGGACCGGACGGACTCGAGTCGGTCCGCCGGTTGGCCGCGGACACGCCGCCGTTCCTGGCTGCGGAAGGCCGGTTGTGGCTCGAGTTGGGCGATGGCCAGGCGGGCCCGGCGCGGGACCTGTTCGAAAGGGCCGGTTGGCAGGTCAACGAAGTCCTGCCTGATCTCGCCCAACGCCCGCGGTTCCTCACCGCGGTTCACCCCCCCCACGACCGATGAACCCACCTGTCCAAGGGGAGTTTGCTTTCGACGCCAGCCCAGGTCGCAATCGCGAATCCGCGTGGCATCGCGAACGGCAGGAGGCCGTGCGCACCCTCGCCGAGAAGCTGGGGCTTCCGCTGGAACAGCTCGTCGAGGTCCGCCTTCTCGATGGCGTGATCTTGCAGGGCCGGTTGCGCGTGCGCGAGGAAACGCTGTTCCTCGACCGCGTCGACACCGCCAACATCGACCTCGCCATCGGCCGCGCCACGTTCCGTCACGGCGACATCAAGGCCTGCGTCCGCCTCGATCCCCCGCCCTGAGCCCGCACATCCCGCGCCACGGTCATCGCAACGGCACCAGCCGGTCCCGCAACTCACGCGCCACGGGTCGTTCGGGTCGGGCCTGGATCAACCCGTCGAACAGCCGGCGGGCTTCCGCGGGTTGGTCGCGGGACAGTTGCACTGCCAACGTCAGGAGATGCGCGTACCCGTAGGTGAAATCGTCGCTCGCCGCGGCGCTTTCGAGCCACGCGCGCCGGGCTTCCGCCAAGTCGCCCTCGGCTTCGAGCCGCAAGCCTTCCAGGTAACGATTGCGCGCCCGGACCACTGCGTGGAAGCGACGTTCGGTCGCTTCGTCCACATCGGGGAGCAAGCGGTCGAGCGTGGTCGCCGAGCGACCCAGCACCGCAAAGAGCGTGTCGTACGGCCAACGCGGCCCGGCCCCGCCCCAGCGGGAAGCGCGCCAGTTCACGCGTTGCCGATCGTCCGTGTCCGGTGCCGCCCCCTCGAGCAACGCCGTGCCCGGTCCGAGGTACCCCTGCAGGATCTGAAAAGCATCGGTCAACCCCAGCGGCTGAAGCGCCTCCCGTAACCCCGGTTCTTCCAGCCGCCGATCCAGGGCATCCAGCGTCATCGGATGCGGCTCGAACGCGCCCAGCAAGCCGAGCACCGGCGTGTCGACCGTCGGTCGCAACAGAATGGCATGCACGTGGGGAAAGGCCGCCGCCACCGATGCCGCCATCCACCCCAGCGTCTCGAGGTCCACCTGGTAAAGCGGAATCCACTGGCAGAACAACCCGCCCCCCGCCAATCGCCGCGCAATCGCCTCGTAGTGCTCCCGGGTGTACAGCGCGCCGGCTCCGTCCCGGGCAGGGTGAAACAGGTCGGCCACGATCACGTCGTACCGGTTCGTGGTCACCCGGACGAATCGGCGGGCATCGGCCACGTGCTGTCGCAACCGGCCCGGCGGGGCGAAGTTCTCGGGCGCGAACTCGCCCATGACCTGCACCACCTCCGGTGCCAGTTCCACACTGTCTACGAAGACGCCTGGATGAGCGGTCGCCGCTGCGGCCGTGATCCCCGTGCCCGAACCGAGGAACAGGACGCGTCGGGGCGCTGGATGCAGCAACAGCGGCAGGTGGGCCTGGCGACCTTCCGCCGGGGCCGAAGCCGTGCCGCCCATCGTGAACCGATTGTTCACCCGCAGCGTTCGATGCCCTTCGGCGGTCTCGACCACCGCCACCGAATCGGCGATCCCGGCCCGCGCCGTCCGCAACCGTTCCCCTGGCAGCAATCCGGTGCGATCCAGGTCAGGCAAGGCCAGCGCCAGCACCAACGCCCCCCCTCTGGCCACCGCCAGCCGCCAGGTCCGTCGCCCGGGCCATAACAGCGCGTAGCCGGTGACCAGCACCACCACGGTCCATTTCCCGCCCAGCCACGGGAAAAGCAGCGCGCCCAACAGCAGGGGCGCAAGCATCCCGCCCACCGTGTTCCACGCCAAGGCCCGCCCCACGCTCCCCCGCCGATCGCGGACCGCCTCCGCCAGCGTCGCAAACGTGGCCCCCATCAGAAGCGTCGGGAGGAAAAACACCGACGCCGCCACCAAGCCTTCCGCTGCCATCACGCCGCCCAGCGAATCGCCCACCGCCCCCCGCAGTCCCCGGTAAACCTCCGGCGCCATGACCATGGCCCAACCGCCCACCGCACAGGCCACACCCAACCCGCCCAACAGCCATGCGAGCTTCTCCTCGAGCGGCTGAAACCGCGCCACCCGCCCGGCCCACCCCGCACCCAGCGCGGTCCCCACCAGATACACCGCCAGCACACTCGCGAACGTGAACACCGTGTTCTCCAGCACCCCCTTCAACAGCCGCACTCCCACCACCTCGAACCCGATCCCCAGCAGGCCCGTCGCCAGCAACAGCGCCAGGAGCTTGCCTTCCCATGAACCGTCCCCGCGTAGGCGCCGACGTGAGGAGGCGGGTGCTCTCGTGTCCGCCTCCTCATGTCGGCGGCTACGGTCCATGGTCACTGCGCACGGCCCTGGGGCCAAGGCCACTTCCCCTGAGCCTGTGGTGCGGGCGTCTCGCCTGCCGCTCCCCGTTCCCGGAGGGGCAAGGCCGCCGCCGGGGCGTGGATCCGCAGCACCTTCACCCGCCCTCGCCGGATTCCGCGCCGTCCGCGCCAGCACCAACAACCCCGCCGCGCACGCCAGGTTCAGCCAGCCCAGAACGCTGACCGCACCCGTAAACCCAAGCCCGGGCACGAGCACAAACACACCCGCCAACGTCCCCACCACCGCACCCAACGTACTGGCGGCATAGAGGGAACCGACGACGCGCCCAGCCGTCACGTGGCCCCGCACGAAACACTCCATGGCGGGAAAGCTCGCTCCCATGGCCGCCGTCGCGGGCAGCAGCACGAGAAACGGCAGACCAAACGCCACCACGGCCTGGCGCCCCCCCGAAGGCTCCAACCCCATCACGTCCAGCGCCACGTGTTGCGTGGCCGGAATCAGCCAGATCGAGAGCCACGCCCAGACGCCGATCAGCACTTCGAGCCCGGCATACCAGAGCGCGGGACGCGGGCTGCGCCGGATCGGTCCGTCCAGCATCCCGGCGCCCAGGGCGCAACCTCCGAAGAACGCCGCCACCACCGCCAGCAACGCCGGCAGCTCCTGGCCCAGGCCAAGCCCGAACCACCGCGTCCACAGCATCTGATACCCCAGGCCACACGTCCCGGAGACGAGCAGAAGGGCGTGCGCCCAGAGAAGTCGGGGGGTTGAACCCATCATCACCGCGCCGACGGTAGGAGGACGATCCGCCGTCCACAAGGCTTCGCCATCCCCACGCATTTCGTGGTGCCGGCTTCCCATGAACCACCCGGTGAGGGCACCGAGGCTGCAAACTGTAGGCCGGGTCCCCCGACCCGGCGGGGAGGGTTCAAGGCCACTGAGCAAGTCCGCAAGGAACAGGTGCCTTCCCCGCGCCCCCGCACAGCTCAATAGAAGGTGGTCCAGCGTTCGATTGCTGCCATTGAAGCTTCGCCCGGGACCGCGTCTCGTCGTGCCCATCGGCGAAGGCGAGGTTCACGTTGACCAGCTCGGTGCCGGCGGAATGGCCCGCCCTGGCCTTGGCCACGTTCGTGGTCCGCGTCCCCTCGGCCAGGCACAGATCCGTGATGATGGGTTGGATCGCCGCGACCGGATCCTCCACCTTCGTGGGCCACCCGTCCTGGGTCCGGCTGTAGGTCCCCGCGGTCCTGGGCGTGGGAAAAAGTTCCCCACCATCCAACGGTCGTGGCACCCACCAGCAATGGTTGATGATCGCGAAGTTGCCATACTGCCGGCGGAGGTACTTGTTGAGTTCATCCACGCTGGTGATGCCGGTCCCGCCGGTCTGCTGGCGATACCACGCATCCGCATCCCGGAACTCACCCGAGCGCACCGGGCAGAACCACATGGCCACCGTCAGCCCGTAGGGTTGCAGTCCGGGAACCATGTCCGCAGACACATCCCACGGATTGAGACCCGTGCGCGGCATCCGGTACGCCGGCAGCCGACCCTGCGGGGCATCCCCCGCATACAGGTTCGCCGCAATCCCCCACTGCCGGTAGTTCGAGGTGCAATTCACCACCTTCGCCCGAAACTTCGCACGCCCGAGCGCGGGCAGGAGCATCCCGGCCAGGATGGCGATGATGGCGACGACCACCAGGAGTTCGATCAAGGTGAAGGCACGCCGACGGGAGCAGGGCCGGGGTGGGGGCGGGTTGTTCATGGCCGCAACATGGGCCGATCAGCCAAAACCGTCAAACCCGAGTGGACAAACTTAATTCTTAAGGGCTGACCCCGCCGGTCCGGGGGGGATCGCGTTCGTCAGAAACCGCGTCAGCGTCTCGTACACATGCCGCGTCGTGTTCTCCCCCTCGTAGATCCCGTGGCTGCGATTCGGATACACCATCAGGCTGAAGGGCTTGTTGTGCCGCACCAGCTCGTTGATCAGGGCCTCCACCCCCTGGTAATGACAGTTGTCGTCGCCGGTCCCGTGCATCAGCAACAGATGACCGCGCAACTGATGGGCGAAGTTCAACGGGGACCCTTCTCGGTAGCCATCCGGATTGTCGGTCGGCAACCCCATGTACCGCTCCTGGTAGATCGTGTCGTAGTGACGCTGGTTCGGCACCGGCGCAACCGCCATCGCCGCCTGGTACACGTCCGGGTAGCGGAAGATCGCGTTGAGGCTCATCGAACCGCCGCCGCTCCAACCCCAGATCGCCACGCGGTTCGTGTCCACATAGGACCAGCGTTCCGCCACCGCCCGCACCGCCGCCGCCTGGTCCGCCGATGCCAGCAAGCCGACCTGCCGATAGATGCTCTTCCGCCAGGCACGCCCCCGCGGCGCGAAGGTCCCGCGGTTGTCCACACTCATGACCAGATAACCCTGCTCCACCAGCATCCGGTGCCACAACCCGCCTTTGCCCCGCCACCGGTCCACCACCGTCGCCCCCGCCGGCTCGCCGTACACGTGAAAGAGCACCGGGTACTTCCGCCCTTCCTCCAGCTCGGGCGGTCGCAAACACCAGCCGTCCAGCTCCACACCTTCCCCCACCGGCACCCGGAAGAACTCATGCGCCACGGGCCTCAGTGTGCCCAGCTTCTCACGCAGCTTCTGGTTGTCCTGAAGCACCTTCACGACACTGTGCTCCGGCAGCCGGATCAGCGCGGTCACGGGCGGCGTGGTCGCCGTGGAGTAGGTGTGGATGGCCCAGCGCGCATCCGGCGAGAGGTTGTAGCTGTGGCTGCCGGGCTGGTCAGACGGCGTGAGCCGCTCGGCAACCCCGCCCTCGAGCCGTGTGCGGTAGAGATACTGCTGCGTCGCGTTGTCCGGGGAAGCCAGGTAGTACAGCCAGCCCTGCGCCTCGTCCACCGCTTCAATCTGGATGACATCAAACTCGCCCTGCGTGATCGGTGAGAACGTTCGGCCGGACCGCGCGGCCAGATACGCGTGTCGCCAGCCGTCCCGCTCGGACAACCAGACAAACGCCCGGCCGCCATTCACCCAGCGAAACTCATTCTCGTTCTCGACCCACGCGCGATCGGTCTCGGTTAGGACCGTCCGGACCCGGCCCGAGTCCGGGTTGGCGATCATGACGCGGTTCGTGTTCTGCAGCCGGTTGAACTGCTGCAGCGCGAGCCTATTGCCCACCCAGTCCAGGCGGGCGGGATAATGGTTGCGCGGATCGCCCGGCACCTCGAGCCAGCGGGTCTCGCCACCGTCGGCACTCACCACACCGACGCGCGCCGCGGCGTTTTGCTCGCCGGCCTTGGGATAGGCGAACGAGATCACCCGCGAGTAAAGGCCGTCGGTGTTGTTGATGAGCTGAAACTCGCGCACCCCGGTGGTGTCGAGTTGCCAGTACGCGATGTGCTGGCTGTCCGGGCTCCAGCGAAATCCCCGTCGCAACGACAGCTCCTCCTCGTAGACCCAGTCGAAGGTCCCGTTGATGAGCGTGGCCGATCCGTTGGTCGTCAACGCCGTGATGCGCCAGTCCCGGAGATCCTGAACATACAGGTTGGCGTCGCGCACATAGCACACCCGCTCTCCGTCCGGCGAGAACTGGGCGAACATCAGCGTCGAGGGTGGGGCGTCGCCCCCGAGCTGGCGCAACTCGCGACTCGAAAGATCCAGCACCCAGTAGTCGCCGCGGGAATTCACCCGCCAGACGCGCCGGCCGTTCGTGAAGATCAACAGCCGGGCCTCGTTCTCGCAAAGCTGGAAGTCCTCCACGGACAGCGCTCCGCCGCGACCCGGCGGCACGAACCAGTGCGACGGTGCCAGCACTTGTCGCCGGCCGGTCGCGGGTTCGCAGCGGACCAGGTCGCGCCCGCCCGGCTTGTCCGCCGCATCCTCAAACGTGACGTAGGCCGCCCCGTGCTTCAGCCACTTCAAGGCCCCGACGCCCTCCCCATCAAACTCGCCGTTGCTAAAGAGGCGCTCGAGGGTGAGCCGGGCGGTCGCGTTGGTGGAGGCGGCGTCCGTCGCTTCCTGGGCGAGAACCAGCGGGCCCTGCAGGACCCCCAGGCCCGCCAGGCACAGACCGCTCATCGCAACGCGGCGCCGCACCAACGACGGGAACCCTCGCCTCACGCGGCGCTTCACGGTGGCGATCATTGAGCCGAACACATTTCGTTTCATCTTGGTGGTGCGAGACGTTTGCCGACCCGGCGCCGGCTGTCGACATCAACCTCTTCCCGTGACCCTGTGGTGCGGGCTTCCCGCCTGCACCACAGGGTCAAGGGAAGGCTTGGACACCTGCCCCTCCGGTGCCGTATCGTCCTCGCCAGCGCATGGCGACGGACGCAAGCCAACCCGAGGAAGGGCCGGGTAGGGACCTCGAGACGCTGCTCGCGCAAACCCTGCTCCTGGACCTGGAGGTCTCGCACGAGGGCCGCATCCGCAAGCTCGGCGCGGTGCTGGGTCCGGCGACCCTGACCCGTGCCGGCAGCGGCGTGAAGCCCGGTGCCGGGGACGAACTGGCCACCCTGGCCCGCTCGGCCTGGTGCGTGCTGGGCCACAACCTCGTGCGCCATGACCTGCCCATCCTGCGCGACACCTGCCCGCAGCATCCCCTGCTCCGCCTCCCCGTCATCGACACCTTGATCCTCTCGCCCCTCGCCTTCCCCGAGAACCCGTATCACCGGCTGGTGAAGGACTACAAGCTGGTGCGGGAAAGCATCAACGATCCGGTGGCCGACGCCCGTCAGGCCGCGATCCTCTTCGGCGACGAGTTCCGTGCGCTGGCCGGACTTCGCCGCACCGAACCGCACCTCTTCGAGCTGCTGCATTTCCTGCTCGCCACGCCCGAAACAGCCCCCGATCCCCCCGCCGACGGCATGGCGGTGCTTTTCCGTGCGCTGCGGGCCCGCCTGCCATCGCGCGATCGCGCCCTGGAGCTCGGTCGCCAGTGGGTGGCCCGCTGGGCATGTCGCAACGCGCCGGTCGAACCGCACTGGCTGCTTACCTCCGCCCAGCGCCATGCGCTCGCCTACGCGCTCACCTGGCTGCGGGTGGCCGGCTCGAACTCCGTCCTCCCGCCCTGGGTCCGACTGCAGCATCCCGAGACTCTCACCCTCATCCGACGATGGCGCGAGGTTCCCTGCGCGGCCGCTGACTGCGCCTATTGCCGCCGGGTGCACAACGCCGCGGCACAGCTCCGCACCTTCTTTGGCTTCGACGGCTTCCGACCCGAGCCCCGCAACGCCGCCGGCGGCAGCCTGCAGCAGGACGTTATCCAGGCCGGTCTGCGCGATACCTCGCTGCTCGCCATCCTGCCGACCGGCGCCGGCAAGTCCCTGGGCTTCCAACTGCCGGCCCTGACACGGAACCACCGGCGCGGCGTGCTGACCATCGTCATCTCGCCGCTCCAAGCCCTCATGAAAGACCAGGTCGATGGCCTGGTCCGGCGCACGGGCATCACGTCCGCCGCCGCCCTGTACGGCCTGTTGACGCCTCCCGAACGCGGCGACGTCCTGCGCCGGATTGTGCTGGGCGATGTCGCCCTTCTGTACGTCTCGCCGGAGCAGTTGCGCAACCGCTCCTTCCGCGAAGCCGTCCGCCAGCGCGAGATCGGGTGCTGGGTGTTTGACGAAGCCCACTGCCTCTCGAAGTGGGGCCATGACTTTCGCCCGGACTACCTCTACGCCGGCCGGTTCATCCAGGAATTCGCTGAGCTGCAAGGTGGCCCGATCCCGCCCATCGCCTGCTTCACCGCCACCGCCAAGCAGGATGTGAAGGACGAGATCCTGAGATTCTTCCGCGACGAGACCGGCCGCGAGCTGCGCCTCTTCGAAGGCGGCGTGGAGCGTGACAACCTCCGGTTCGAGGTCCAGTTGATCAACGATCACACCAAGCTCGAACGCGTTCACGACCTGCTCACCGACCGGCTCCCCCCGCGCGGCCCCGGCTCGGCCATCGTCTTCCGCGCCACCCGGGAAGCCACCGTCGGCATGGCCGGGTTCCTCCAGACCAAGGGCTGGGCCGCCGCGCACTTTCATGCCGGCCTGGAAGCCCCGGAGAAGAAGCGCATCCAGGACGCGTTCCTCGACGGCGACCTCCGCGTCATCTGCGCCACCAACGCCTTCGGCATGGGCATCGACAAGGACGACGTCCGCCTCGTCATCCATGCGGACACCCCGGGTTCGCTCGAGAATTACCTTCAGGAAGCCGGTCGCGCGGGCCGCGACGGCCAACTCGCCGAGTGCGTCCTGCTCTACGACGAGGCGGATTGTGAGCAGCAGTTCCGGCTGGGCGCGTTGTCCGAGCTCAGCCGACGGGACATCGCCCAGATCCTCCGCGGCTTGCGCCGGGCCGACCGCACCCACCAGGGCGAGGTCGTGCTCACCACGGGCGAGATCCTCCGCGACGAAGACGTGGAGACCACCATGACCCTGGCGGATCGGAACGCGGACACCAAGGTCCGCACGGCCATCGCGTGGCTGGAACGGGCCGGCTTTCTCCAGCGCGATGAGAACGTCACCCAGGTCTTCCAGGCCCGCCTGCTCGTGCGGACGCTCGCGGAAGCTCAGGCGCTCATGGCGCCGCTGAACCTCGCGCGGCCGGAACAGGCGCTCTGGGAAGCGATCCACCGGGAGTTGATGAACGCCCCGCCCGCCGAGAGCCTCACCGTCGATCGTCTGGCCCTCCTGCCCGAGTTCGCCGTCCCTGCCGCCCAGGGGCCCGGTGCCGCCAGCCCCGAGTACATCAGCGCCCGGGTGCTCAAGACCCTCGGCAGCATGGCCCAGGTCGGGCTCCTCAAGCGGGACATGCTGCTCAATGCCTTCGTGCGGCACAAGGTCGCCGACCCCTCCCGGCTCCGGCTCGAACGCGTGCTCCGCCTGGACCGCCTCCTGCTCGACTTGCTCGCCACCGAGGAACCGGATCCCGAAGGCTGGATGCCCTTGAACCTCCGGCTGCTGAACCAACGGCTCTGCGACGAACTGGCCAGCGCGGATCCGAACGCGGAAGAGCCGCGCCGGCCGGCGTGTTCGGTCGAGGCCGTGCGCACCCTGCTCCAGAGCCTGAGCCAGGACGGGCGCGGCTTCGCCGGCTCACACGGCAGCATCGACCTGCGGTGCTTCGCGCGCGATTCGTACCGGGTCCGCGTCCGGCGGAGCTGGAGCGCCATCCAGGAGTTGGCAGAAAAGCGCCGTCGGGTCGCCGCCGTGGTCCTCGACACGCTGCTCGCGAAGATCCCCGCCAACACCCCCGCCCGCGCGGATCTGCTGGTCGACTTCGCCTTCGAGGAACTCCAGGACGCCGTGAATCGCGACCTCGCCCTGCGGTCCGATCTGAAGGACATCAATGCCGGCCTGGACCGTGCGCTGATGTATCTCCATGAACAGCAGGTCATCACCCTCCAGCAGGGCCTGGCCGTGTTCCGTTCTGCCATGCGGATCCGGCTCGCCGCTGAAGGGAAGAAGGAGCGGTACACGAACACGCATTACCAGCCCCTCGCCCATCACTACCGGGAACGCGTGTTCCAGGTCCACGTCATGAGCGAGTACGCCCGGCGCGGCCTGGCCGCCATCGGCGAGGCCGTCCGCCTCGTGCTCGCCTACTTCTCCCTGGGCAAAGAGGAATTCCTCCGTCGGTTTCTCCCCACCCGACCCGCGCTGCTCGAACACGCCACCACCGCGCAGTCCTTTCAGCGCATTGTCACGGACCTGAACAACCGCACCCAGATCCGCATCGTCACGGCCCCGCTCCAGCGCAACTTGCTCATCCTCGCGGGCCCTGGCTCGGGCAAGACCCGGACCGTGGTGCATCGCTGCGCCTACCTGCTGCGCGTGGAGCGCGTCCATCCCCGCAACGTGCTGGTGTGCTGCTTCAACCGCCGCGCCGCCCTCGAACTCCGGCGCCGGCTGAAGGATCTCGTGGGCGCCGATGCACGGGGAGTCATGGTGCTCACGTACCACGCGCTGGCGATGCGGCTGCTCGGCTACTCGTTCGGGGCGCGGACGCGACCGGACGTGGGCGAGCTCCCGTTCGACCGCTTCATCGCGGACGCCGTCAAGCTTCTGCGCGGTGAGACCGTGCCTCCCGGGCTCGAGCCCGACGAGGTTCGCGACCGGTTGCTGGCGGGCTTCCAATACATCCTCGTCGATGAGTACCAGGACATCGACGAGCCGCAGTACCAGTTGATCAGCGCCCTCGCCGGCCGCATGCTCGACGACCCCGATCAGAAGCTCGCCATTCTCGCCGTGGGCGATGACGACCAGAACATCTACACCTTCCGCGGCGCGAACGTGGCCTTCATCCGCCGCTTCCAGCAGGACTACGCCGCCGACGTCCATTACCTCGTCGAGAACTACCGCTCGACCCGGTGCATCATCGAGGCCTCGAACCAGCTCATCGCGGCCAACACCGACCGCATGAAGACGGCCCACCCGATCGGCATCGACCGGCACCGGTCCCGACTCCCCGCGGGTGGCGCATGGGCCGAACGGGATCCCATGGCGCGCGGCCGCGTACGCGTCGTCCAGGTCCCGGACAGCCTCGCCCAAGCCGGCGCCGTCATCGCCGAGCTCCAGCGGTTGCGCGAAGCGGGCGTGGCTGACGGGTCCGCGATCGCCGTGCTGTCCCGCGGCCACGACGATCTCCTGCGGGTGCGCGCGTTGGCCGAGCAGGCCGGCATCCCCATCCGCTGGTGGGAATCGCGCCACCAACTGCCCCCGCTCCATCGCATCCGCGAGATCCATCGGTTCCTGGGCGAACTCGCGCAGCAACGCCTCGCGTTGGCGCGTGCCGCGGACCTGGTGGCGCGGGCGGAGGCCATGTTCACCGATTGCCCGGCCAACCCGTGGCTGGCCTTTCTTCGCCGCACCCTCGAGGCCTGGGTCACCGAGTCGGACAACGCCGAACTGCCCGTGCAGGACGCTCTCGAGTTCCTCTACGAAAGCTGCGCCGAAAGTCGTCGCGATCTGACCTATGGCGAGGGCGTCACGCTCAGCACCGTCCACGCCGCCAAGGGAACCGAGCATGATCACGTGATCCTGATCGGTCGCTGGCCCCTGAAGGGTGACGGGCGAGCCCAGGAGGAGGAACGGCGCGTCTTCTACGTGGGCATGACCCGCGCCCGCCAGAGTCTCACCGTGCTGGAACCAGCAGACCTCGCACCTTCGTTGCCCGCAACCCTGGACGGACCGTCTGTTTATCGCACGCCGGCGCAGGCGCAGCCCGACCTCAAGGCCCCCGACGTCAGCGGTTACGAGTTGCTCACGCTGGAGGACATCCACCTCGGTTACGCCGCGGGTTTTCCCCCGGAGGCCCCCATCCATCGCGCCTTGCGAAGCCTGCAGCCCGGCGACCACCTGGCGCTTCGCCCCACCACGGACAACGGCCTCGCCCTCCACCACGCGGACGGCACCCGCGTGGCACGCCTCTCGCGCAAGGGCAGCGCGCGCTGGGTCGCCCGCGCCGGAACCGTGCGCGAGGCGCGGGTCGTGGCCATGGTTCAGCGGTCGGCTGCGCAAGACGCCGACCCCGAGCGCCGCGAACGGTGTCGGGTGGAGGAATGGGAAGTCCCCCTGGTGGAACTGATCTCAGTGAACAGCGCTCCATGAACCGCCCGGTGAGGGCACTACAACCTGTAGGCCGGGTCCCCCGAC
Source organism: Verrucomicrobiales bacterium (assembly GCA_015075445.1). GTDB lineage: Bacteria > Verrucomicrobiota > Verrucomicrobiia > Limisphaerales > J093 > DSVZ01. The sequence goes on along the minus strand of JABTUJ010000014.1, from coordinate 136,981 downwards.
CCGGCGCGGAGGGTTCACGGCCCCTGAGCAGGTCCAAAAGGAACAGGACGCTTCCCAGGAGCCGGGGTCTCCTTCCGAGCCGTGCCTAACGCTTCACGAGCTCGCGGAGGCGCTCCCGCAACTCCGTCACCACGGCAGCGTGGGCCGGATCGTCCACCAGGTTCCGCTGCTCGCCGGGGTCGTTGAAGTAGTCATAAAGCTGGGCCCCGCGCTGGCCACCGTCCCACTCCGTGTAACGGTACCGCTCCGTCCGCAGGCTGTACCCGGGGAATCCCCCGCGACGGACCTGGGTCAGCGCCGGTTTGTCCCACGGCGCATCCGGATCCTCGAGGAGCGGACGCAGGCTGCGTCCCTCGAGCCCCGGCGGCGCCGGCAACCCGCAGAGCTCCGCCAGCGTCGGATAGAGATCCAGCAACTCGACCGTCCGTCCGCAACTCGCCCCGCGGGCCATCCGACCGGGGGCCGCGATGATCAGCGGCACCCGGGCGGAGTTCTCGAACAGGCTCTGCTTCTTCCAGAGACCGTGCTCGCCCGTGTGGTAGCCGTGGTCGCTCCAGAAGACCACGATTGTCTTGTCCGCCAACCCCAGTCGCTCCAGCGCCTCGAGCAATCGGCCGACCTGCGCGTCCACGAAAGTGATCGAGGCCCAGTAGCTTCTCATCCTCGCCCTCCGCCCGCAGGAAGCTCAGGGAACTGCCCAGCCCGCGCTGCGGCGTGTGATTGGTCAGGAGATGCTCCTCGGCCTTGTCCCGGCCCTTCGGATTGAATCGCTCCGTCCACGACGCCGCATCGTCCAGACCGTCGGTGCCGATCTGACCGGGAGTCCCGTAGTGGTAGATCTTCCCGACGCGCGCCGCGTGATACCCGTGGTTCTTGAAGAGCTGCGCCAGCGTGACCACGTCCGGCAGGACCGTGCGGAAGTGCTTGGTGAGGTCATAAACCTGCGTCGTGTCCGGCCGGCGCCCCGTCATGAGCGATGTCCGGCTCGGGGAACACAACGGGAACTGGCTGTACGCGCGATCAAACCGGACCCCGCGCTGCGCCAGGCGATCCAGGTGCGGTGTCTGGACCACCGGATGGCCGTAGCAACGGAGGGCGTTGTTCATGTCGTCGGTGGCGATGAAGAGCACATTCGTGCGAGGGGAGGCGGGCGGAACCGGCCCGGCCAAGGGCGGCGTCTCGAAGTAACGGCCCTCCCCGACCACGCGCGGGTCCCCGGTGCGTTCGAGTTCCCCGAGCAACCGCCGCTCAAGCGCCGCGCGCGTCCCGGCGTAGCGCGGATCGGCCGCCACGTTCCGGACCTGATGCGGATCGGACTTCAGATCGTACAGCTCTTCGCGCGGTCGGCGCCCGTAAACCCACTCGAAATGTCCGCGCCATTCCGGGTGCTGCCGCTGCCCCACCAGCCACGCCTTGGTCGGACCCGCATCCTCGTCCAGCAGGGTCGCATAGGTGTTTTCGGTCAACTCCTCCGCAGTCGGCGGACTCGATCCGTCCAGACGCACCGGATCCCCCAACGGCCAGCGATCGGGTCGGAAGTTGAGGAGGTACAGGAAATCGTGCGTCCGCACCGCTCGTTGGGGGTAGGGCAAGTGCCCGGCGCGCGCGGCCGCCACATGCCGTTCGCGACCCGTGAACACCGCGTCCCGGGCGGGATCGATCGGCCCACTCCGGCTCGAGGTTAGCAGCGGGAGAAGGCTGCGACCCGTCATCACGCCGGGCACGGGCACCCCGCCGAGTTCGAGGAACGTGGGCGCGAGATCGGTCAGGCTGACCAGATCATCCACCACCCGCCCACCCACCGCGCCGCCCCAGCGAATCGCCAGCGGCACCCGCGTGCCAAAGTCGTAGAGGTTGCACTTCCCGTGCGGAAACCCCGGTGCGCCGTGATCGCCACTGACGACCACGACGGTCCGCTCCAGTTCGCCCCGGGCTTCGAGTTGCTCGACCAGGACTGGTTGATCCGGCGTCCGTGCTTCTCGTAGGCAAACGCCTGCCCGCCGTAAGGCGCGTCGGCCGGCGTGCCCGGGCTCCACACCTTGTAGCTCTTGCCAAGGTGATACCCCGCGGCCTGCAGCAGTAACGGGTAGGCCGGCTGGTTCGTCTCCCAGACACCGCCTTGCAGGATGGCCCCACGACCGGTGCGCCAGAAATGCTGACCGGACAGCAACGCGCTGCGGCAGGGCGTGCAGCTCGGCGCACTCACGAACGCGCGGCGGAACAACACCCCCTCGCGCGCCAAGCGATCGAAATGCGGCGTGTGCAGCAGGTCATTCACGGTGCCCGGCCCATCCAGCCGCGCATACGCACTCGCGTGCCGCCCCCAATCATCGGCAAATGCAAAGACAAAGTTCGGGCTGACCGGCTCCGCAACCGCCGTGAACAGAAGGCCCGAACCGAACAGCAGCCCGAGAAACCGTGAGGGATTCATATTGGATAGGCAGCACGCGCCACCGTGGATGGCGACCTGGCCCGGCAACAGGATCGTCACCGCCACCTGAACTCGCCAACGCCGGAGCATTGGTACCCGGTCGGGGGGGCGGTTCCGCCAGTCAAACCCGGCTTGCCACGAACCTCTGCACCATCCGTGCCATCACCGACGGAAACCAGCCGTTTCAGAACTGATCGATCACCGACACGCCCATCCGCTGGAACTCGCCGAGCGCGATCAACTCCGCCGGCGCCTCCTCCAGCGTGACCGTCCGCTGGACCAACCGCTCCGGCTGCAACCGGCCGGCCCGAATCAGCTCCAGCATCGCCGGATAAGCGTGGGCGGCCATCCCGTGGCTGCCCAGCAATTCGAGTTCGCGGGCGATCACCAGATGCATCGGCAGCGGTGGATCCTGGTCCGCGCCCGCCAACAACCCCACCTGCACATGCCGGCCGCGCTTGCGCAAACACGCCACCGACCCCGCACACGTCGCCCGGCTGCCCAAGGCATCCAGCGACACATGCGCCCCGCCACCGGTCAGGTCCCGAATCACAGCCGGCACCTCCGCAATCCGGCGCGCGTCCACCACGTGGATGGCTCCCACCCGGCTCGCGAACGCAAGTGCCTCCTCCTTGATGTCCACCGCCACCACGCGCGCCCCGGCCGCGGCCGCCACCTGGATCGCCGCCAGCCCCACCCCGCCGCAGCCGTGCACCGCCACCCATTCGCCCGCCGTCACCCGGCCTTGCTGGATCACAGCGCGAAAGGCCGTGCTGAACCGGCAGCCCAGGCTCGCCGCCGCCACGAAGCTGATCTCCTCCGGCAACCGCACCAGATTCCCGTCCGCATAACGCAGCGCGACGAACTCGGCGAACGAACCCCAGGCCGTGAACCCCGGCTGAAACTGGTGGTCGCAAATCTGCGGATGGCCCGCCCGACACTCCGCACAACCCCCGCAACCGGCCACAAAAGGCACCGTCACCCGATCCCCCGGCCGCCAGTGCCGCACCTCCCGGCCCACCGCCTCGATCACGCCCGCCAGCTCATGACCCGGCACCTGCGGCAACCGAATGTCCGGATCGTGCCCCCGCCAGCCGTGCCAGTCGCTGCGACAGATGCCGTTGGCCCGGACCCGCACCACCACCCCGTCGGCGGCCGGCGCCGGATCCGGCACCCGATCCACCCGCAGGGGACCGTTGAACTGCTCATAGACAACCGCACGCACGACCCGAGCCTAACCACGCTGGCGCGCCGGGCAATCCCGGCGCGCGCACGTCTGCCTCTCAGCGATGCGACGCGGTCGAACACCGTCTCGCCGGAAGCACGGCCTCCCCCACGATTTCAGCCCCTGCCCTTGACCATCGATCTCATGCGATTATGGTCTTAATAAATCTGGTTCACCCTAAGGCCGCGGCCAGTAGCCGCGACGGGATGGGTGGGGCCATCAACCCTATTACGCGTGATGCACCATCGTCTCTGCGCCCTCGCCACCAGTCTGGCCCTGCTCGGCCTGTCTCTCACCACCACCGCCCAACCCGCCGCCGCCGCCCGCTACGCCCTGGGCTCGGTGCCGGACCAGACCGTCTGGAGCGGCTCAGAACGGAGCTTTCACCTCCACTGGAATGATCGCCCCGGCGTCACGATGACCGTGGCGGCCTCGCCCGCTCCCGCCGGCCCTTTGATCCTCGAGCCTTCCGCCGCCACGGATTGGCGGTTCCACTACCGGCCGGCCGCCGCCGACAAAACCCCCTTCACCGTGACGGTCGCCGCCAGCCTCGGCGGTGAAACCACCGCCCAATCGTGGCAGATCACCCCGCAGCCCGTCCTCCCCCCTGAGGCTGCCGTCTTCGGGGCTGACCAACACACCCAGCCGATCCCCTTCGCCACCGCCGGCATACGAGTCTTCGACCGACCAACGCCCCTGGCCGAGTCGCTCAATTACCAACAGCAAATCCTCCGTGACGTCCGCATCATCGGTGAGACCGTCGAACTCGAAGCCAACCATCCCAACGGCCTCTATGAGGCCTACGGCAACGGCGATCGCCGTGACCTCAAGCGGGTCGAGATCATCGCCGAGCGCCTCATCATCCGCAGCCCGGTCCGCTTCAAACAAACCCAGGTCACCCTCCAGGCCCGGGAACTCATCTTCGAGGGCGCGGGTCAGATCAAGACCACCCCGGAGGAACGGACTCAGTCGGCGGGGATCAACGCCGCGGGCGGGCTGAACGGTGCTGACGGGCTGCCGGCCGGCCATCTCACCCTGCAGATCGGCGCGCTCCACACTGATGGACCCGGCGTGCGCTTTGACCTGACCGGCGGGGCCGGACAGCCCGGGGGGCCGGGCGAACACGGCGCCGCCGGGGCTTCCATCGACACCTACTGGTCCAGCGCGCGGGTCTGCGACTCGGGCATGTGCAAGACGCACACCCCGCCCGACGGGACGTACATCGTCTATTACCGGTACACCCTTGCCGGCACCACGGTGTCGCAGCGCGGTGTCAACCGCTGGCCCGGGGACGGCAGCAACGCCAAGCCTTCCGGGAAACCCGGCGAGGGCGGCCGCGGCGGTTCGCTCGTGTCGAATCTCGATCTAGCCGGCCGATTCTCGCTGGCCGGCGGACGCTCCGCCGCTCCCACCCTTCCGACCGCCTGGCCCTATGACCGCTATGCCGGCGGCGCAGCCGGCACCCCGGTGCGCAGCCAGAAAGTCCGTTTCTACGTCGAATGGTTCCAGATGAAGTCCAGCGCCGAATCGCGGACGTCCAAGGCCGGCACGGACGCCGCCATTCAACGTGCCCGAACCGCCGCGGGCCCCAATGGCACCTACACCCTCACCGAAGCCCCCTTGGGCTGGCTCCATCCGCTGGCCCTGCGTCAGGTCCTCCAGCATCTCCGCGACGATTACCTCGGCAACCGCCTCGACACCGTCGCCCCCCGTCTCGCCGATTACGCCGAGATCCTCGCCGCGTATCGCGCCGGTCCCGTCTGGACCGCCCTCGATCCCACGGCCCGGTTCGAGTTCGAGCAGATGCACGCCGAAATCCGCCTGCTCCAGCAACGCCTCGAGGCCGGCCTCGATTACTTCGGCAATCCCGCCGGCTGGGTACCCATGCTCAGTTTCGAGGTCAACTTCACCCTCTTCCAGAACGAGATCGACCGGGCGATGGACACGCTCTACCTCGCCTACTGGATCAACAACAAAGCCCAGACCGAACAGCAGCGCCTCGAGTCCCTGACCGCCGCGCGCAATCAGCTCCGCACCGAGCTCGACCAGGCCCGTCGGGACTACAACGCCGCCATGACCCGCCTGCCGCGGCTGCGCACCCAGGCGGCCCAACTGCACACCGACATTCAGAACGTTCAGATCAAGCTCGAGGCCAAGGAACTCGAACTCCTCGAGGATACCCGTGAACCCGACTGGGTGTTCGGGTTGCGCTTCGGCCTCAAGCTCTCGGCCATGATGTGCCAGATGATCCCCGTCTACCAACCCGCCCTCGGCACCGTCGGCGAAGGCCTCCGGGTCGCCAGCGACTTCAACCCGGACCGGCCCTGGGACTCCATTCAAGGCGCCGGCGACGTCGCTTCCACCTACCTGGCCTCCGACTTCGAATCGTCCGCTCAGGGCCAGCAGAACGCCCAGGCAGGCGTGGACCCCGCCCAGGCCGAGTCGATGGGCCTCGATTACCTCGGCGCCCTCCAGACCACCGGCAACGGCCTCACCAAGGGCGTCGCCGACATCCAGGCCTTCCTCAAACAGCACGAAGCGCCCAGCCCCGAAATGCTCGCCGAACTCGAACGTCTCAAAGCCCGGTCGCCCGAGTACAAGGCACTCCTGGAGGAGGTCGAGGCGCTGATGGAGCGGAACCGGCAGTTCACCGAGGAGCTCATCCTCACGATGCAGCAGGTCGCCACGCTCTCCGGCGTGCTCTCTCGCAATCTCCTGGCCATCGACGCCCTCAACCGCCGGATCGCTCCCGGCGCGCTGGTGCTGGACGAACGGGCCACCAGCTACCTCGAAGACATGGAACGTCGTGCCTATGATCGGCTGCTCAAGTACCACTATTACCTGGCCAAGGCGTACGAGTACCGGCTCCTCGAGCCTTACACCGAGCCGCTCAACCTCGAGGGGTTGGTCGAGCGCTTCGAGGCCATCGCCACCCTCAACCAGGCCCCCCAGCTTACCCCCGACCAGTTCCACTCCCTCCGCGCCGTCTTTCAGGACAAACTCTCCCGGGTCGCCGAGACGATCTTCGACCGATACAACGCCAATCGCCCCGAGCTCTCCGCGCCGCTGCGCTTCAGCCTGAGTGCGGAACAGATCGCCACGCTGAACGCCGGAGGCACGGTGCGCCTCAACCTGCGCGACGCCGGCTATTTCCCGCCTCACGAGGAGAACCTCCGCATCGTCGACCTCCGCGTGACCGCCCTCACCACCGCCCCCGGTCCCGGCCAACCCGGCTCGACCGCCTACGTCGATCTCTACCTCGCCCACGCCGGCATCTCGCTGCTCAAGCGGGACGGCGCCATCCACCGCTTCCAGCACTACAACCACCTCACCGACAACCCCATCGTCTGGGGCGCCCGCTTTGATCTCGTCGGGAGCCAGATCGATCCGATCCGACCCAGTGACGCCAGCGGTTCCCTGCTTCGGTCGCTCCTCTCCGGGGCGGCGGTGACTGACATGCTCCTCTACTCCCGCCCGTCTGCGTGGGCCGATCTCCTCCTGTCGCGCTCCTCCTTCAACAGCCTGGGCGACCCCATCCAGATCGAAACGGTCCGCCTCGAACTTGTCTATGACTTCACCCCGCGGCGGCCGGCCCTGGACCTGCGCGAACTCGAGATCCTCACGGCCACGACTGAACCCGATGGCCTGGGTGGCACCACGCGCCGCGAAGCCGCCCTCCTCCCCTACATCGCCCTGAGCCGCCCGGACCGGAACGGCCGTCAGGATGCCCGCGGGCGTTTCCTCCGGGTGTTCCCCTCCAGCCTCGAACCCCTCCAGATCGTCGCCCCCGCCCGCTATGGACAGTACCAGTTCGAGAAATGGACCGACCGGTTCGGTCGCGACCTACCCGTGGGTCCGCTCACCGATCCCGTCCTCGACCTCACCCTCGCGGGCGACCTGACCCTCGTCGCGCAATACGGACCGGCTACCGCGGATTCCCTGGAGCTTTCGCCGCCCCTGCTCTCGAACGGACGGCTTCGTCTGCGTTGGAACGGTGGGCCGGGGATCCGTCTCCAGACCACTCCGTCTCTCGGCCACGGTCCCTGGCAGGACGTCGCCGGCTCCGCCGGCCAGTCCGAGATCGAAGTGCCGGCCGTCGAAAGCGCCGCGTTCTTCCGTCTCGTGCGTTGAGCCGCTCACCTCGCCCGGAGCGGCGCCGAAGCGCTTGCACTCTCCGCACGCGCTGCGACCCGCGCACGCCAGCGCCGGCGCAAGTCGGCTCAGGCCAGCAACGGCTTCACCACCTCGCCGTGCACGTCGGTGAGCCGGAAGTCGCGACCCTGGAACCGGTAGGTCAACCGGGTGTGGTCGACGCCGAACAGGTACAGGATCGTGGCGTGCAGGTCGTGCACGTGCATCTTCTGATCCACGGCGTAGAACCCGAATTCGTCCGTGGCGCCATACACCATCCCCGGCCTGATGCCACCGCCCGCCATCCAGATCGTGTACCCGTGCGGGTGATGGTCCCGACCAATCTGATCCGGCTGCAGCGCCCCCTGCATCATGGGGGTCCGGCCGAACTCGCCGCCCCACACGACGAGCGTTTCGTCGAGGAGCCCGCGCTGTTTGAGGTCCTGAACCAGCGCCACGCAGGCCTGATCGGTCTCCTGGCACCGTTTCTTCAGATCGAACACGAGGTTGCCGTCGGGACCCCCGTGATGGTCCCAGCCGCGATGGTACAACTGCACGAAGCGCACGCCCCGCTCCACGAGCCGCCGCGCGAGCAGGCAGTTGTTGGCAAACGAGGCGCGACCCGGCGTCGTCCCGTACAGCGCGTGCATCGCGTCGGGTTCCCGGGAGATGTCCATGACGTCCGGCACGCTCGTCTGCATCCGGTACGCCATTTCATAGGCCGCGATGCGGGTCTGGATCTCCGGATCCTGCAGGGCGTCGTAGCGCACTTGGTTCAGGTCGCGAATTGCATCCAGGGACTGGCGGCGGCGTTCCGCGCCCATGCCCAGGGGGTTGTTCACGAACAGCACCGGGTCCCCCTGCGACCGCAGTTGCACACCCTGGTGGACGGTCGGGAGAAAGCCGCTGCCCCAGGCGCTGTTGGTCAGCGGCTGGCCCACGCCGGTCATGAGCACCACAAACGCGGGCAGGTCCTGGTTGTCGCTGCCCAGACCGTAGCTGAACCAGGCGCCCATGGCGGGCCGACCGGCGAGCTGGGCGCCCGTGTTCATGAACAGCGTGGCCGGGTCGTGGTTGAACGCCTCCGAGTACAGGCCCTGCACGAAACAGACGTCGTCCACGATGGTCTGCAGGTGCGGCAGGAGTTCGGAGATCCAGACCCCGGCGCGGCCGTACTGCGCGAACCGGTATTTCGTGCCCAGCAGAGCCGCGTCCTTGCCGATCTGCGCCAGGCGGATGTTCTTGACCAGTTCCTCCGGCACCTTCTGGCCATCCCGCTTGATGAGCTCGGGCTTGTAGTCAAACAGATCCAACTGGGACGGCCCGCCGGACTGAAAGAGATAGATGATGTTTTTGGCCTTGGGCGCAAAGTGAGGTCCCAGTGGGCGGGCCGCACCGGCGGACGCAGCCGGCTCGGCGCCGAACAAACGTCCGTTCAGCAGCGAAGCCAGCGCCATGGCGCCCATGCCCGTGCTGCATTGCTGGAGGAAACGACGGCGCGTCGAGACGCGTAACGAGTTGAGAGAGGTCATGGCAGAAGTTCCAAGGTCAAAGTTCAAAGCTCAAGGGAAGGTCCAAGAAAACCAAGCGCCCGGTGCGGCGGGGTTGGCCGGGGGCGACGGACACGGCTGGAAGTTCCAAGGTCAAAGTTCAAAGCTCAAGGGAAGGTCCAAGAAAACCAAGTGGTCGGTGCGGCGGGGTTGGCCGGGGCGAGGGGCACGCGCTGGAAGTTCCGGTCAAGGTTCAAAGTCTAAGGGAAGTGCCATGCGAGGCGGTCGGTGCGGCGGGTTGGCTGGGGTGACGGACATGGCTGGAAGTTCCAAGGTCAAAGCCAGCCTGTTGGAAGTGCCAAGGAGAGCAGTGGTTTGTGCGGCGGTTGGCTGGGGGCGAGGGGCACGGCTGGAAGTTCCGTCAAGGTTCAAAGCCTGGGAAGCGCCATGAGACCGCGGTCGGTGCGGCGGGTTGGCTGGGGCGATGGACGGCCAGTTCCAAGGTCAAAGTTCAAAGCTCAAGGGAAGGTCCAAGAAGACCAAGTGGTCGGTGCGGCGGGGTTGGCCGGGGGCGACGGACACGGCTGGAAGGTCCAAGGTCAAAGTTCAAAGCTCAAGGGAAGGTCCAAGAAAACCAAGCGCCCGGTGCGGCGGGGTTGGCCGGGGGCGACGAACACGGCTGGAAGGTCCAAGGTCAAAGTTCAAAGCTCAAGGGAAGGCGCCAAGGAGACCAAGCGGTCGGTGCGGCGGGGTTGGCCGGGGGCGACGAACACGGCTGGAAGGTCCAAGGTCAAAGTTCAAAGCCTGGCTGGAAGGTCCGCGAAGACCGCGGTAGGTGCGGCGGGGTTGGCTGAAGACGATTGCGGCTGGAAGGTCCAAGGTCAAAGTCTGTGCCCAAGGGAAGGTCCAAGAAACTGCCCGGTGCGGCGGTTGGCTGGCGACGGACACGGTTGAAAGTCTATGTCGTTCAAAGCCTGGCGGAAGGTCCAAGAAAACCAGCGGCCGGTGTGGCGGCTGCCGGGGCGACGACACGAAGGGAAATCCCAAGGTCAGTTCAAAGCCCAAGGAAGGTCCAGAAGACCGGGCGGTAGGTGCGGCGGCTGGGCTGGGGGCGACGAACACGGCTGGAAGGTCCAAGGTCAAAGTTCAAAGCTCAAGGGAAGCGCCAAGTGGCCAGCGTCATTCGCGCTGGGCGGCTCGTTTCTTGCGGATGCTCGCGAAGATGCAGAGCAACTCATGCGCCTCGCGGTAGATGGGACGCGCTTCCTCGGCCAGAGGAGGCTCGGCTGCGGCGAGCATGCGGAGGAAGAACTTGGTTTCTTTGGCTTCTTTGATGCAACGGCTGATCGAGTAATGGAAGTCCTTCTTGGAAACGCTTTCATTCGCTTCGCAGTAGTTCCCGCCGATGCTGGTTCCGGCGCCGACGAATTGATCAATAAGGCGGTTGTTTGTTGGGTCGCGAGGGACACGCTTCGAGAATCGCACCACCTGTTCACCGAAGACCGCGGTTCGCTCGAGCAAATCCCAGGGATGAGCGGCCTTGCCGTCGGGCGGTTCCTCCCTCAAGGCCCATCCCGTGCCGACCTCCTCCTCGCTCCACCACGGCGCCTCGGCTGCGAACGGCCACCCATCCCCGAACTTGACGCTTCCCTTTGAGCTTTATTTTGCTCTTGAGCCTGCCCGCAGCACCTCCTCAGCCTCGCCCCCCAACCCCGGCGCATCCCCAGAGCTTGGCGCTTCCCCGCAGCTTGGATCTTCCCTTGAGCTTTGAACTTTGCTCTTGGAGCTTCCCATGTCTGCCGCCCCCTGAGCCTCGCCCCCCAACCCTGGCGCGCATCCCCCAGAGCTTGGCGCTCCCCCGCAGCTTGATCTTCCCTCGAGCTTTGAACTTTGCTCTGAGCTCCCCGCCTTCAGCCCTGGAGTTCGCCCCCAACCCTGGCGCTTCCCCCAACCCCGGCGCATCCCCAGAGCTTGCGCTTCCCCGCAGCTTGATCTTCCCTTGAGCTTTTGAACTTGCCTGAGCTTCCCTTCAGCCCTCTGAGCCGCCTCAACCCCGGCGCTTCCAACCCCGGCGCATCCCCAGAGTTTCGGCGCTTCCGCAGCTTGATCTTCCGAGCTTGAGTTTTGCCCTTGGAGCTTCCCACGCCCGCCGCCCCTGAGCCTCGCCCCCAACCCCGGCGCATCCCCAGAGCTTGGCGCTTCCCCGCAGCTTGGATCTTCCCTTGAGCTGGAACTTGCCTTGGAGCCCCCCTGCCCGCAGCCCCTGGAGCCTCGCCCCCAACCCCGGCGCTTCCCCAGAGCTTGGCGCTTCCCCGCAGCGTGGATCTTCCCTTGAGCTTTGAGCTTTGACCTTGGAGCTTCCCACGCGTTTAGCCCTTCACCAGCGTTTCATCGAGGTTCAGCAGGACGTTGGCGACGATCATCCAGGCGGCGAGCCGACGCACATCCAGGCCCGGCGATCGGGGGGCCGATCCCACGTTCACCAGCGCCTCCGCGGCCTCGAGGTCGTGCTCGAAACTGCGCCACTGCTGGTCCAGCAGCGCGAGCAGACGCTGCCGCTCCGCGGGCAGCGGGTTTCGGCCGAGGCAGGTGCGAAAAGCGAACTCGATCTGCTGGGCCGGGACGTCGCCACCTTCACGCAGAATCCGCTGGGCGAACACCCGGGCCGCCTCGAGCAACGTGGGCTCGTTCAGCGTCGCCATCTGCCCGCAAAGCGGCGTGCCTGTGCGGCCGTCGGCCGTGCAGACCTCCCCGACTGGCGCTGAACGTCGCGAAGGTCGGGTACGTGCAGACCCGCCGCCAGAACGTGTACACGCCGCGGCGATACAGCTCCGGCCCTTCGCTTGTGGGCCACTCGTCCATGCCAATCTCGGGTCGCAAGAACCCGATCTCCTTCCAGAGGTTGGGATCTGGACGTGGTACACGCTGGGCCGCTGACATCAGTATTCAAAAGACCGCTCACCGCCAGGGCCTGATCGCGGATCACCTCGGGATCCAGCCGGAACCGCGGCCCGCGGGCCAGCAACCGGTTGTACAAGTCCTTCTCCAGCAGGACCGGCGTCGTGGCGGCGCCCTGGCGGTAGGCGGCGGACATCACCAGCAGCTTCTGCAGCCGTTTCAGATCCCAGCCCGAATCGCGCAACTCCAGGGCGAGCCAGTCCAGCAGCTCCGGATGCGACGGTACCTCGCCCTGTCGCCCGAAGTCCTCGCTGGTTTCGACGAGGCCGATGCCGAAGAACCGTTCCCACAGCCGGTTGACCGTCACGCGGGCGGTCAGCGGGTTCTCCGGCGACACCATCCAACGCGCGAGCGTCAGGCGGTTCAAGGGGGCATCCGCCGGCAGCGGCGGGAGAAACTCCGGCACGCCGGGCGTCACCACCTTCCCTTTCGCCAGGAAATCGCCGCGGAGATGGATATACGTCTCGCGCGGCTGCGGCAGTTCCTTCATGACCAGCGTCGTGTGCTTCGCGCTGGCGAGTTCGGCCTCACGCTGGTTCAACCGGAACAACTCGGCGTCGAGGGCACGCCACTGACTTGAGGCCTTGCGCTGGGCGGCGACGAGCTGGGCGGTCTGTTCCGCGGTGCGTTCCGCTTGCGGGATCCGGGCCAGGGCACGCGTTTCGTCGCCGACGGGCCAGAGGGCAGCCGGGTCCGTCTCGGTGGTTACGGAAAGCCGGAACCGGCCGAGCGTGTGGCTGTTCCCGTGGTAATGCTCGAAGCGGAAACCCAGTCGGGTGCCGCCCGAAAAACCCGCCACTTCCTGGAGGGGCGCGATCAGGAAATGCCGCTCGCCAAAGCGCGGGCCGATGGCCCAGCCGGTCTTGGGGTTCCGATCCACCGCATGTTCGGCGCGGTAGTACAACTGTTCCCAGTCAGCCGTGGCGCCGGTGAAGACGAGGTTGGTGTCCGCGGGCGCAGGGACAGTCAGAGGTGTGGCACTGGCGGCAAACTCGTCGAGGATGAAATTCCCGGTTTGTCCCCAACGCCCCGGTCCGTTCTTGGGCAGGCTGGGGTCCGGCAGGACCTCGAGCAGGACGGCTGTAATCCCGGTAAGATCGGTCTCCGCCTCGAGGTGAATCGTGTCGTAGATCGGATTCACCCCGGTCGCGAGCACGGAACCGTCCGCCAGGTTGGTGTACCCGGAGCCGCCGGTGGACACGACGTTGGTCAGCCGCAACGGCACCCACGCCTCCGCGCGAGCGGCCCGCGTGCTTTGCCATTCGCCCCTCTGCACCTCGAGTTCGCGCTCGGTTTCGCCCAACCGTTGCTGTATCTCGGCGATGCGCTCGCGCAAATAGCGGACCTGACGGGTCACATCGGGCGGAGGCACCGGGAGCGTGGGTTCGACGCTGTAATTGCCGCCGTCGGCGGTGTTGTTGAAGAAGGCATAGAACCGGTAGTACTCCTCGTGCGAGATGGGATCGTACTTGTGGGTGTGGCACTCGGCACACGCCATCGTCAGTCCCAGCCAGGTCGTGGCGGTCGTGGCCACCCGGTCTTTCACCGCCTTGGTTCGGTATTCCTCGGCATCCCCGCCGCCCTCATCGTTGATCTTCGTGTTGCGGTTGAATCCGGTCGCGACGCGCTGGGCGAGTGAGGGGTTGGGCAGGAGGTCTCCGGCGATTTGTTCGATCGTGAACTGATCGAAGGGTTGGTTGCGGTTGAAGGCCTCGATCACCCAGTCGCGGTAAGGCCAGATCGATCGCGCCAGGTCCACCTGGTACCCGTTCGAGTCGGCATACCGGGCCAGGTCCAACCACCAGCGCGCCAGGTGCTCGCCGTAATGCGGCGAACGCAGCAACCGGTCCACCAACCGCTCGTAGGCGTCGGGCCGCGGGTCGTGCACGAAATCTTGAACCTCGCTCCAAGTCGGCGGCAGCCCCGTCAGGTCCAGGCTCAAGCGCCGGATCAAAGTCGGGCGATCCGCTTCGGCCGCGGGCGTCAGTCCTTCGCGTTCGAGTCGCGCCAGAAGAAGCTTGTCCACGGGAGTGTGCGCCCAGTCGGCGGCCGTGACCGGCGGCTCGGTAGGACGCGCGGGTGGCACGAACGACCAGTGCTGCCGCGCATCCGCCTCGGGCCACTCCGCCCCTCCATCGATCCAGGCCTTCAGCAGGGCAATTTCGGCCTCCGTCAGCGGCGCCCCTTTGGGCGGCATGATGTCATCCGCGTCGTCCGTGACCACGCGGCGGAACACTTCGCTCTGCTCGGCCTGGCCGGGCACCAGTCCGGGCTTGCCGGAGCGACCGCCCTGAAACGCCGCCGCCTTGAGGTCCAACCGGAGCCGCGACTTCTGCTGGTCCGGCCCGTGGCACTCCGAGCAGCGTTTGATGAAGATGGGTTCAATGTCCCGGGCGAAGTCCACCGCGCCGGCCGTCGCCACGAGCGCGCCCGCGGCCAGGATGCGTCCGAGATACCACCGCTTCATGCCAGTAAGCCTGTTATCCATTCAGCTCGAGTTTCTACGCCTGCAAGGTTGCGCCTGGCCGGCCAAACGCAAGCCGCACGCCGCCGAATCCGACGGCTCCGAATCGGGCGTCGGCCCGGCGATCCCTCTCTCGACAAGCCTTGCCAGCCCGGCGACAGGACGGCTACCTTCCCACCATCATGTTGGCAGCGGAAACCCAGTCGCACGCGCTCGGTACCGCTTCGGGCGGCGCCCTGCCGCTGGAAAACGGCGAGGTGCTGCACTCGCGCGAGTTCCTCTTCCGTTACGAACGGATGTCGCGGGTCAAGAAGGCCGAGTTGATCGAAGGAGTTGTGTTTATGGGATCGCCGGTGAGTGTGCACCATGCCAGGCCGGATGGCATCATCCACGCGTGGCTGGCCACCTACGCCAGCCGCCACCCGGGAACCGAGGCCCTGGCGAATGTCACCGTGATCCTCGACTCCGAGAACACCCTGCAGCCGGACTCCTTGCTCCGCCGGTTGCCCGCGCACGGGGGCCTCAGCCGGGTCAATGCCGAAGACTATCTCACCGGGCCGCCGGAACTTGTCGTCGAGGTGGCGGGTACGTCGGCCTCGATTGACCTCCGTGACAAGCGACGGGCTTATTGCCGCAACGGGGTGCTCGAATACCTGGTCTGGGTGGTCAGTGAAGCCCGCTTCGAATGGGGCTGCCTGATCGATGAAGCGTACCGGCTTCTGGAACCCGACGCCCAAGGGGTGCTCCACAGCCGGGTCTTCCCGGGCCTTCGACTCCCCGTCGCGGCGGCCCTCGCGGGGGACGCGGCGACCGTGTTGGCCGCCTTGACCTGAGCGGTCTGCACTTGGCCTCCGCCGAGGCCGTGGCGCCGCGCCCCCGAGGACCGCAATGCATCGGGTCGCGTCGTGAGCCTTCACGCCAGGAGCGCCTTCACCACTTCGCCGTGCACATCCGTCAGCCGGAAGTCGCGACCTTGAAAGCGATAGGTCAGCCTCGTGTGTTCGAGTCCCAGGCAGTGCAGAATCGTCGCCTGGAGATCGTGAACGTGGACCGGGTTCTCCGCCACGAAGTAGCCCAACTCGTCGGTGGCACCGTACGTCAGCCCCGACCGGATGCCGCCGCCAGCCATCCAGATCGAAAAGGCATGCGGGTGATGATCGCGCCCAATCCAGCCGTCCTTGTTGCGCGCCTCGTTCATGGGCGTCCGCCCGAACTCGCCCCCCCAGATCACCAGGGTCTCGTCCAGCAAGCCCCGCTGCTTGAGGTCCCGCACCAGCGCCGCTGCCGGCCGGTCGGTCTCCCGACACCGGTCCACCAGCCCGTACCGCAGGTCGTTGTCCTTGATGTCCCCGTGGCTGTCCCAGCCCCAGTGGTAGAGTTGCACGAACCGCACGCCCTGCTCGATGAGGCGCCGCGCCAGCAGGCAGTTGTTCGCGAACCCGGACTTGCCCGGCTCGCTCCCGTACAGCGCGTGGATGGCCGCCGGTTCCCGTGACAGGTCCATGAGGTCCGGCACGCTGGCCTGCATGCGATACGCCATCTCGTACTGCGCAATCCGCGTCACGATTTCGGGGTCGCCCACGCGCGCAAAGGTCTCGCGGTTGAGCACCTCCAGGGTGTCGAGGGTCTGCCGGCGCAGCTCGCGGTCCAGACCGTCGGGATTCGACAGCGACAACACCGGATCCCCCTTGGACCGCAACTGCACCCCCTGATGCACCGTGGGGAGAAACCCACTGCCCCACAGCGACGTGCCTCCATCCGGGCCGTTCCGACCCGACACCAGCACGACGAAGCCGGGCAGCTCGCGTCCTTCGGTCCCCAGACCATACGACACCCAGGCGCCCAGGCTGGGGCGGCCCGGACGCGCCGAGCCGCTGTGGACGAACAACTGCGCCGGCGCGTGGTTGAACTGGTCGGTCCGCATCGAGCGCACAATGCAGATGTCGTCCGCGATGTCCGCCAGATGCGGCAACGCCTCGGAGATCTCCTGGCCCGACTTCCCGTGCCGGGCGAAACGGTGCGGGCTCCCCAGCACGCGCGGCACCCCCTTGATGAAGGCGAACCGCTCGCCCTGGATCAGGCTCTCCGGCACCTGCTGACCGTCGAGTTCGACCAGCTTCGGCTTGTGGTCGAGCAGATCGAGTTGGCTGGGAGCCCCGGCCATGTGCAGGTAGATCACGTTTTTCGCCTTCGGCGCGAAATGCGGCGGGCGCGGAAGGGTCGGGTCCGACGCGAGGCCGTCCACCGACTCCGGGCCCGCGGCCAGGAGATCGCGCTTCAGCAAGGACGCCAGGGCGAGCGTGCCCAGCCCCGTGCCGCAGTCGCGGAAGAACTGCCGGCGCGTCACCAGCTTCAGATATTCGCTTCGAGGGTTCATGGCGGGGGCGGGGGTGCGGAGGGAAGGAAGCTCCAAGGGCAAAGTTCAAAGCTCAAGGGAAGTTCCAATTGCCAGGCACCTCGGCGGCCGACCGGACAGACGGGGGGGAAGCTCCAAGCGCAAAGCTCAAAGCTCAAGGGAAGTTCCAATTGCCAGGCACCCCGGCGGACGGGCGGACAGACGGGGGGGAAGCTCCAAGCGCAAAGTTCAAAGCTCAAGGGAAGTTCCAATTGCCAGGCACCCCGGCGGCGATGCTCCGCGACCTCGCAGAGGCGCACAGTCAGCCAGGGTTTCTGTAACGAGGTGGGTGGCGACGAGGGGGGCAGGAGACCGCCGCGCGCCGGGCCAGCCACCTTGCCCCTTGGGGCTTGGATCTTCCCTTGAGCTTTGAACTTTGATCTTGGAGATTCCCACGCGCTGAGCCCTCTCGGCCCCAAGCCCAGAACCTGGCGCTCCCCCTGAGCTTGGATCTTCCCTTGAGCTTTGAACTTTGATCTTGGAGCTTCCCAAGCGTTGAGCCCTCTCGGCCCCAAGCGCGGAACCTGGCGCTTCCCCTGAGCTTGGCGCTTGCCCTGAGCTTGGATCTTCCCTTGAGCTTTGAACTTTGATCTTGGAGTTTTCAACTTCGCGCGTTCGTCATCCTCGGTTCAACGCCTCATCCAGGTTGAGCAGGACGTTGGCCACCACCACCCACGCGGCCAGTTCGGTCACCGGCATCCGGTCCGGCTCGAACGCTGGCAATGTTGGCTGCGCCACCAGACGTTGGGCGGCGGCTTCGTCCCGGGCGAAGCGGGCTCTTGCCTGTTCGAGCAAGGCCAGGGTGGCGGCCAACTCGCGCTCCGACGGACGCCGCGCGACCACGGTTTGGAACGCCCGGGCGAGCCGGGAACGGTCATCCGCGTCGCCGTGCAGCGCAAGGCGACGGGCCAGACCGACGGCGGCAGCCAGGAACGCCGGGTCATTCAACGTCGTCAACGCTTGCAGCGGCGTGTTGGTGCGCGGACGACGCTCGGTGCACACCTCGCGACTCGGCGCGTCGAACGTCCCGAACGCCGCGTAGGGAAACGACCGGCGCGCGAAGGTGTAGACGCCGCGACGAAACTGGTTCCCGTTCGTGTTCATCACCCAGCGGTCGTCGCTGTAGGGCATGGCCCAGACACCCTCCGGCTGATAGGGGAAGACACTGGGCCCGCCCACTTGGGGGTTGAGCAGCCCGCCTGCCGCCAAAGCGGCGTCGCGCAGGAACTCCGCCTCCAGCCGGAACCGCGGCCCGCGCGCATACCAACGGTTGAAGGGATCGCGCTCGAGCAACTCGGGCGTTACTCGCGACACCTGCCGATACGTGGCCGAGGTCACCACGATCCGGTGCATCGCCTTCCAGCTCCATCCCTGCCGGATGAACTCAGTCGCCAGCCAGTCCAACAACTCCGGATGCGTCGGCGGGTCGCCTTGGGTCCCGAAATCCTCCAGCGTCTCGACCAATCCCCGGCCGAAATACGCCGCCCACAAGCGGTTCATCGTCACGCGAGCGACCAGGGGATTCTCTGGCGCCACGAGCCACCGCACGAAACCCTGGCGATCGCGCGGCACGTCGGCTGGGAACGAAGGCAGCACCGCCGGCGTGTTCGGGTGCACTTCCTCGCCCGGATCCAGAAAACTGCCCCGCTTGAAGACCCGGGTGACCCGCGGCTGCTCGACCGCCTGCATGATCAGCGTCGTGACGATGTCCCGCGGCTCTTGCCGGCGCAGTTCCGCAATCGCAGCCCGCACCGGCTCGAGGCTGGGCGCGATGGCCCGGTGGTGCTTCGCCAGCGCCGCCCGCTGCCCGTCGTCGCGCGCCGCCGACTCGATCTCCAGCAGGGACCGGATGCCCGCCGGCACATCGGCCCAAGCCCGATGCGACGCCGACGGAGCGGTCGAGATCGAGAGGCGAAAGCGTCCGAGCAGGCTCTTGGGCCGGATGGATTCCTGCTTCAACCGGATCACCCACGCCCCCTCCGTCGCAGCGACGGCGTTTGTCTCCGCGGGCGGGTTGAGGAGGAAGACCGCGAAACGGTTGGTGCGGTTCTTAGCCTGGTCCGCCCCGATCGCCCAGCCCGACAGCGCGTCCGGGTCCACCGCCTTGTGCACCTCGAAGCGGTCCTCCGAGTAATCCGCGTAGGCCCGGTCAAACTCGAGCTTGGCAGGCTGCGGTTCGCTTGCCGCTGGTTCGGCTTCGCCCGGCCCGTCCGGGGCCGGTCGTTCGATGGAAAAGTCCGTCAGCACGAAGTCGCCTTCGCGACTCCAACCGGAGCTCTGGTTCGGCAGCCGTTCGTCGGTCAGCACCTCGAGCCGTACCGCGGTCACGCCTGGCGGGAGGTTGGTCACTGTCAGTTCGTAGACACTCGTTTCCGGCACGGCGTCGGTTGCGGCGAAGATCGACCCGTCGGGCTGGGGTTCGAGTGCGACGCCGTTCGCGGCTGTGAAGCGGGCCGGTCGCAGAAGCGTCCAGCCCGCCGCGAGGGTCTGACGGTGTGCCTGCAACCCGCTCTCCCAGCGGCCCTGCTCGGCGTCGAGTTCCGGGGTCTGTGTGTCGAGTTGCCGTTGGAGCGGCGCGATCCGGGCGCGCACCTCCGCCCGTCGGGCCGCCTGCTCTGGCGTGGGGAGTTCAAGCACGGGATCCAGCGTCTTGCCCCCGTCGCGCGTCTGATTGAAGAACGCGAAGGCCTCGAAGTACTCCCGCTGCGTGAACGGATCGTACTTGTGGTTGTGGCACTGGGCACACGCCATCGTGGTTCCCAGCCAGACGCTGTAGGTCGTGTTGACCCGGTCGATCACCGCCGCAGTGCGGAATTCCTCGTCGTCGGTGCCGCCCTCGGTGTTGGTCATCGTGTTGCGATGGAACCCCGTGGCGATCCGCTGCTCGAGAGTCGCCTCGGGCAGAAGGTCCCCCGCCAGTTGCTCGAGCGTGAACTGGTCGAACGGAAGGTCGCGGTTCAGCGCGTGGATCACCCAGTCCCGGTACGGCCAGTTCGATCGCCGCTCGTCTTTCTCATAGCCGTTGGTGTCCGCATACCGCGCCAAGTCCAACCAGGGCACCGCCCAACGTTCCCCATAGTGCGGCGAGGCCAGCAAGCGCTCGACCACCCGCTCATAGGCACCCGGTTCGTCATCCGCCTGAAACGCCTCCACTTCCTCCGGGCGGGGCGGCAACCCGGTCAGGTCCAGGCTCAGGCGACGGATCAACGTCGTACGGTCGGCCTCGGGCGAAGGCGCCAGCCCCTCGGCCTCAAGCCGGGCCAGGACAAACCGGTCCAATTCGTTCCGCGGCCAGTTCGCCTCGCGAACGTCCGGCAAAGCAGGTCGCTGCGGCGGAACGTAGGCCCAATGCGGCTTCACCTCGGCCGTCACCGCGCCCACCGCCTCGGGCCAGGTTGCCCCTTCCTCGATCCAGGCGCGGATCAACGCCACCTGTTCCTCCGTCAACCGCTCGCCCTTGGGCGGCATGACCTCCTCGACATCGGCCGTCGCCACGCGCTCGTACAGCAGGCTGCCCGCCGCGTCGCCCGCCCGCACCGCCGGCCCGGACTTCCCCCCGGCCAGCACGGCGTCCCGCGCATCCAGCCGCAGCCCCGCCCGTTGCCGCTCCGCGCCGTGACAGTCGAAACAGCGCGCTTCGAGCACCGGAAACACCTCGCGGGCAAAGTCCACCTCGCCACGGAACTCCGGCGTTCTGGCCGGTTCGGAGAACGCGGGCAACGCCGACAGCACGGTCCAGCCTGCCAACACGGCGCGGGCCGCGCGCCAGGCGCCGCGCCGCGGCAGCCCGCTCGTCCCGTCAAGTCCA
This sequence comes from Verrucomicrobiales bacterium, assembly GCA_015075445.1. Taxonomy (GTDB): domain Bacteria; phylum Verrucomicrobiota; class Verrucomicrobiia; order Limisphaerales; family J093; genus DSVZ01. The sequence continues at coordinate 116,079 of JABTUJ010000014.1, read as the reverse complement.
AGGCCGGGAAACGGGTCCGACCGGAAGCGGACACGGCTCGTCATTCCACTGATTGGAGAATCCATACGCTGCTCTGGCCCAGGCACCATTTCGCCGGCCGCGAAGCTAGTTCCGGGCCCGGGCCAGCTCAAGTCAGAACCTAATGAAACCGTGCGGCTACGCTCATGATTCAGTTGCCGCTGCATCACCGGCCGCGTCACCGCCGGGCCCGGGTATCCCCGCCCCCCGTAGACTCCGTTCCATCGGTAGGCGCCGACGTCAGGAGGCGAATGGCGTTGCTCCCGACCCGCCAACTCCGCCTCCTCACCATGCCCAACTCTCCGCGCCTCATTTGGCTGCCTACAATCCTCTCTCTGCCTCACGTCGGCGCTTCATATCCTCCTGCCCTGACGCTGGCGCCTACGGGGGGGAGCGCGGTGTCGGGCCGCGTACAGTGGAAGCGCTCAGCCCACCACGCGCAACGCGCGGCGGCCGTAGTGGCTCTGGCCGAACATGTCCTCCGCCGCCACCTCCACCAGGTGGGTCCCCGGCGTCAGATCGCCCGGCAACGGGCCGCGCCACAGGTGGGGGCAGTTGGTCATCGGCTGCGGCAGGGCGCGGTAAGGCGCAGACAGGTTCTGGTCCCGCTCGCGCAAGCGGAGGAATCGGGGGTCGGCCGCCTCGACTCGTGCCAGCGGGCGCCAGGTATCTCCGGCGCCGCAGCGCCAGCGAACGACGGAGCGTTCGGACCCGTTGAACACGTTGACAGTGAGGTTCGTGTCTGCCAGCGAGACGCGTGACAGTTCCGGCGGCAGCTCCAGGTGCATCTGGTAGTCACGCGGGCGCCCCAGGGACTTGTAGCCGTCCATGCGGTAGCGAGCGCCGTCGAACTCCATCTCGACGTAACCGCGCGGGGTGCCGTCGGACATCGTGGCGTGCGGCACACCATCCTCGCCCGGCGCACCGCCAAACCAGCTCCCGCAGAGGGCGCCGGTGATGACATGATGATGCGGCTGCGCCCCGGGCCAGCCGTCCTCGGCCCCGAGAAATCGGTGGGCATGCCAGTGGGTATGGGCGGAGAACGAAAGGGTGTGGGGCCGCGCTCCGATCAACTGGTAGAGCCGTTGCCGGTCGTGGGTCACGGAACTCGGGTTCGGGGCAAACCCCCGGTGCAGGGGGATGTGCATGAAGAGCACCACCAGGCGGTCGGCCGGCACGTGGCGGAGGTCTTCGGCGATGAACTCGAGCTGACGCTCACCCAGCGCCCCGCGATAGTTGCCCGTGCTGCTCGGCCGATCCGGGTCGGGCCCCATCCACTCGACGTTGTTGAGCACCACGAAGTGGACCGGGCCGTAGTTGAACGCATACCAGGAGGGACCGAACACACGACGGAAGGTCTCGTTCGCGTGACGGTTGTCGGGCGCGTCGTAGTTCATGTCGTGATTGCCCAGCACGTAGTACCAGGGCACGCCCACCAGGCCGAAGACCTCGCTGAGCGGCTCCAGGGTGTTGAGGTCGTCGAAGGCGATGTCGCCCAGGGCCACCCCGAAGGCCGCCTCCGTGCCGCACAGTTCCGGCACGACGCTCTGGGCCAGGTAACCCACCTCCAGCGCATTGCGCGGCTGAGGATCCCCGCACACCAGGGCCTTGAACCGATCGCCCTCCTCCTGAGGGACCAAGGCGAAGTCGATGGACTCGGGAAGCGGTCCGGTGGGCGCCACGCCCGGGAACCGCTGCGGCGGTGAGCCGTCCGGTTGGTGATGGTGGTACCCCCGGGGCAGGTGATGCGCGCTCAGGCGCGTCCGCCACCCGCGCGGTTTAATGACGAAGAACGTCGTGGTCTCGTCATCCACCGGCAATCGCCAGCGGCCTCGCTCGTCGGTGAGCGTGACGTGGCGCCCATTCGAGACGGCCACACCGGGAAGGCCCGGCGCCTGGGGATACCTGCGGCCCTCACCCCGTTGGTCGTGAAAGACCATCCCTTCCGCGGAGGCGGGCGCGGCGGCACGCATCCAGAAGGGCGGTGCGCCAACCAGGCCGACGCCGCCGACCGAAAGCAGGGATCGCAAAAAGCGGCGGCGATTCAGCCCGTCCGACGGGAGCGGGCTCGTGGGGACGGGGCGGGGCGACGGGCCGGAGGGGTGCGGTGTCGGTTTCATGAATGAGGAGATTCCATGGTTCAAATGCTGCTGTCGCGGCGAAGATGGAGCGCATCCGGATACTCCGCAACCCCGTCCGGTCGAGGTAGAATCGTCTCGTCTCCCCCTTGTAGGCCGGGGGTCCTCACCCGGCGCTCCCCCTTGTAGGCCGGGTGCCCTCACCCGGCACTCCCCCTTGTAGGCCGGGTGCCCTCACCCGGCGCTCCCCCTTGTAGGCCGGGGGTCCTCACCCGGCGATCTATCCTGGGCAAGAGCGAACCACGAACCGCGGACATCTCCCGCCTTGCCAGCCACCCCGGGAACGTGTAGAGATACGGGTCAGCGATGGGAAACCACGCGGGGACTCGTATGACGCAGCCGGCTGCGATTTCGACGGTGGAAGCTCGCCGGGCCCTGGCCCGGCGGGGAGCGCAGCACCTGTATCGCCACGGGGCCCGCCAGGTGTGGCTGTTCGGGTCGGTGGCGATGGGGCGTCGGCAAGATGCCCGATCCGACCTGGACCTGGCCGTGGAAGGGCTGCCCGGGGCGGTCTTTTACCGCATGGTTTCCGAGCTCGATCAATTGCTGGGATGTCCGGTGGACTTGGTCGAGGTCGAGACCGCCTCCCCGAATTTGCTGGCGATCATCCGGCAGCATTGGATTCCCCTGCCCTATGAAAATTGACCCAGCCTCGGCCCTGACGCTGAAAGCCGTCATCCAAGCCGACGTGGAGGTGGTCCGCCGCTGGACCACGGCGCTGTCGGCCTTGCCAGACGCCGCTCTGCCCGAGACCGGGACGATCACGGCTGCCTACTACCTGCACAACATCTACAACGCTCTGGAGAACACCTTCGACCAGGTTTCGCGGACCTTCGAGAATCACGTGAAGGACCTCTCCCGCTGGCACCGGGAATTGCTGGCGAAGATGTTCCTGGACCTGTCGCCCCTCCGGCCACCAGTGCTTTCGCCGGACCTGAAACCGCTCCTGGACGAACTCCGAGGTTTCCGCCATGTCTTCCGCCACAGCTACGACTACGGCCTGGATGCAGCGAGAGTGGCCAACCTTCGCGAGCGCTGGCTGGCCCACGCCGGTCCCGTGACCGAGTCCTTGCGGCGCTTCGCGGGCGAACTCGAGGCCGTCGCTCAAGCCGAACTCGGTGGTGCCGCAGGAGAGCAGGCCGGCGCCCCCTGAATCTGCCTCGGGCCCTTCGTTATCCGGTGGACGGGTCGGCATCGCTGCGTTACATCTGCTGCCCATTATGACCGTGTCCATGCTCTTCCGGAACCCCTTGTGGCAGGTCGTCCTACTTGTCGCCACCTTCGCCCTCGCCCCCCAGCCCTCGGCCCAAACCGGCGAAGCCCCCAACAGCCCCGGCGGGCGCAAGCCCTTCCCAGCCCACTGGGGTCCGCCGCCCCAAATCCAGACGATGGACTACCGCCCCCTTCCGGGCGGCTACGGCTTCGGCAGCTCAACCCTCGCCCACTGGATCGCGAAGAACCTCAAGCAGGACCAGCAAGCCCGGCCGCGCCTCCCCGACGGCGCGGGCACCGTGACCGTCAGCGGCGAACTGCGGCAGTGGCACAAGATCACCCTCACCCTCGACGGGCCTTACGCCCATGAACGGGACCTGGACCCCAACCCTTTCACCGATTACCGCCTCACCGCCACCTTCACGCACGAATCCGGCACGCCGCGATACGTCGTGCCCGGCTACTTTGCCGCTGACGGGAACGCCGCGGACTCCTCCGCCGAGGCGGGCACCCGCTGGCGTGCTCACCTGTCCCCGGACAAGATCGGGCGCTGGGACTACTCGCTGTCCCTGTTGCGCGGTCCACACGTCGCCGTGGACGACGACGCGGCCGCGCAGGCCTCACCAGTGCTGACCGCCAGCGGTTCGTTCACCGTCGCCGACAGTGACAAGACCGGCCGCGACTTCCGTGCCCGCGGACGACTCGAGTACGTCGGCCGCCATCACCTCCGTTTCGCCGGCTCCGGTGAGTACTTCCTCAAGGCCGGACCCGACGCCCCGGAGAACCTGCTTGCCTACGCGGACTTCGACGGCACCGTGCCCAACCGGCGTCGGGATGCTCGCCCGGGCGAGAACGCCCCCGCGGGCGCGCTCAAGACCTGGCAACCCCACGTCCAGGACTGGCGCCCGGGAGACCCGACCTGGCAGGACGGTAAGGGCAAAGGACTCATCGGCGCCCTGAACTACCTGGCGGCCAAAGGCGTCAACTCGTTCAGCTTCCTCCCCTACAATGCCGGTGGCGACGGCGACGATGTCTGGCCGTTCGTCGAACGCGACACGAAGTTCCACTACGACTGCTCGAAGCTCGACCAATGGGGTGTCGTGTTCGACCACGCCACCGCCCGCGGCTTGTTTCTGCACTTCAAACTCCAGGAAAACGAGATCGATGATGATCGGATCGGTCACGACGCCCGGCCCGGCCAGGTACCCGAAGCGCTCGACGGCGGCCGGCTGGGTCCCGAGCGCAAGCTCTACCTCCGCGAATTGATCGCCCGCTTCGCGCACCACCTCGGGCTCAACTGGAATCTGGGCGAGGAAAACACCCAGTCCACCGAGGAACTCCGAGATATGGCCCGGTACCTTCACGACACCGACCCCTACCGTCATCTCATCGTCGTCCATACCTTTCCGGACCAGCAGGACAAGGTGTACCCGCCCCTCCTGGGCGAAGGTTCCGCGCTCACCGGGGCGTCCCTCCAGAACTCCTGGAGCGCCGCGCATCAGCGCACGCTGAAGTGGGTCACCGCGTCGGCCCGTGCCGGCAAGCCCTGGGTCGTCTGTCACGACGAGCAAAACCCGGCCGACATGGGCGTGCCGCCCGACCCGGGCTACCAGGGACACAGCGGAGAGGCGATGCAGGGAGGCAAGCCGTACACCCTCGACGACATCCGCAAGCTCTGCCTCTGGGGCACCCTCATGGCGGGCGGAGCGGGCGTTGAGTATTACTTCGGCTATCAACTCCCCCAGAACGATCTGCAGTGCGAGGACTGGCGCAGTCGCGACCGCAGTTGGGATTACTGCCGCATCGCCCTCGAGTTCTTCCGCGACCAGCGCATTCCTTTCTGGGAGATGGCCAATGCCAACGCCCTCATCGGCAATACCGCCAACGACAACACGAAGTTCTGCCTGGCCAAGCCGGGGGAGGTCTATGTGGTCTGCCTGCCCCAAGGCGGTGCCACGACGCTCGATCTGGGCGACCACGCCGGGCGGTTCTCGGTTCGCTGGTTCAACCCCCGCACCGGAGGCGACTTGCTCCGCGCCGAGACTGCCCGTGTCGCCGGCCCGGGCACCGTCAACCTCGGCCCGCCGCCGGCGGATCCGGAGCAGGATTGGATGGTGCTTATCCGCCGCCGAGAATAGACACGAACCGAAGAGTCCTCGCGGCGGCATCCCCCTACTTCGCCATCCGCTCGCGGCTCACCCAAAGCCGCCGCCGCCGGCAGTCAATCAGCGCGCCGAAGGCGAACATGTGGTCGACGCCAAGCAGTCCATCCAACTCCACGAGCGGCTGGCCTGCCGCCCGTGCCTGCTGAACTTCACGTTTGGAGAGGAACCACGGCTGGAGGTCGGCCACCCCCATCCGAACGTTGCGCGCAATGCCCTCGCCGAGGGTGAACTCGTCAATCCGCGTCGCCGATAGGGCCCGAGGCACGAGCCGGTCGAGCCCTTGGACGGCTTTGGATGTGCTGGTGGTCTTCAACCCCAACTGCCGGGCTGATCCCTCATCCAGCAGACTCCAGATCGCCCCCGTATCCACCATCAGGGTAAGCACCTGACCCTGAACGCCCGGCCGGCACAGCAGCGTCAAGCCATCCGCCGGTGTGAGCGGCACGGCGAGGTAGCCGCTGCACTGCAGGCTGGCGTCCAACGCTCCTTCCAGCGCTGCCTCCAAAGGCGCATCCCTCAGGCACAGCCAGCCGGTCCAGCAGTCGAGGATCGCATGGTGGCGCAGGAGAAAATCCAGGCCCAGAATCGCATTCCACTGTTGCCGGAGGGACGCGGTGTCCACTGCCTGGAGCGGCTGGTTGAAAAACTCTGCCTTGCCCAACGCCAGACGCTTGCCCAGGTAAATGGATTCCCGGTCGATCCGGCCCAGAAGCGAGTCCTGGATCGCGATCCCGAGTTCCCCCAGGGTGCGCGCGCCTTTGAGCAGTCGCCGATCCACGGCACTCACACTGCAACCCGTGTCCACCAGGAAGGTGACTCGCTGCTCCTCGAGTTCGCCGGCGACAAGAAAATGATCATGACGGTCGCGTTTGAGTTCAAACGCATGATAACCCAGCCGCACCAGGTATTGGATCAGCGGCGGTTGCGTCCTTCCGGCTGCCCAGACTTGGCGAACAGCCAGGGGCAGCCCAGCCAGCCCCAATCCGCAGCGGGTCAGGAAGTGCCGTCGGTTTGGCAGGCCCCGAATCCGACCACCCGACGAGGCCTCAGAGCAAGACGCGAGGTTCATCGGCTGCGACCGCGACGCTGAATCTCGGCCAGTTCCGCCTGCAGCCGCGCCACGATCTCGGGCTCGGCTGCCGCGAGGTTCTCGCGTTCCGCCGGATCACGGTAGAGATCGTAGAGCTGGCCAACAGGCCCGCCGGCCGCCGGCGCGATCTTCGCCGGCGCGGTAAACCCACCCGACCCCAACCCCTCAATCCACTTCCAGCCGCCCCGCCGGAGGGCAAACATCCCTTGGGCGGAATGCAGGACCAGCGACTGTCGCACGGGTCCGGACGGCGCCTTGCCAAGGAGTAAGTGCGCGAAGCTGAAGCTGTCTTCCGCCGCGTCCTCGGCCAACCGCACACCGCAGACCTCGGCAAAGGTCGCCACGAAATCCGTGAGGCAGGCGAGTTGCCCGGTGGCGGTTCCCCCCTTCACCCGCGCGGGCCAGCGCACAATGCAGGGCACCCGATGCCCTCCCTCGTGGATGTCCGCTTTCTGGCCGCGCCACGGACCATTGGCAGCATGGTGGTATTGCTCGACTTCCCCCGGCAGCCAGTGGGCCCCGTTGTCGCTCGTGAACACGACCAGCGTGTTCTCCTCCAACGCCAGGCGGTCCAAGGTCTCCAGAATCTGACCCACGCTCGCGTCGGTCTGAGCCACAAAATCCCCCCGCGGCCCCGCCGCGCTCCGCCCCACAAATTCCGGCGTCGGTAACCACGGGTCGTGGGGCGACGATAGCGGCACATAGACGAAGAACGGCTGGCGCGGTTGCTTCCGGACGTGGTCCTCCAGGTAACGCACCGTCCGCCGGGTGAGCTCCGGCAACACTTCCTCGAGCCGAAAACCGGGCGCGATCGGCCCAGCCCGATAGAAACCTCCCCCACCCTGCCGCTGGTGCTTGTCTCCCGGGCACCATTCCGTCGGCGCCGCCACACACCGGTCATTCTCGATCCATACGTACGGCTCCATGTCCAGGGACGCCGGTATGCCCAAGTAATAGTCGAACCCCGCGGTGTGGGGGCCACCGGACAAGTTCCGGCCGTAATCAACCAACTGGGGATCGGCGGCCGGCTTCGAGCCGTCCCCAAAGGCCGCCGGTTCGCGGGTCGCCCAACCGAGACCCAGGTGCCACTTGCCAAACCCGGCCGTCGCATAGCCCTGCTCCCGAAGCAGCGCCGGCAACGTCATCCGCCCGGCTTCCAACAGCGGAGGCGACCATCCCCAGAGCACGCCGGACTTCAAGCGTGAACGCCAGGCGTAACGGCCGGTCAGCAGCCCGTACCGCGTGGGGGTACAGACGGCCGAAGGCGAGTGCATGTCGGTGAAGCGCAGTCCCTCGGCCGCCAGGCGGTCCAGGTGTGGCGTCGGTATCCGGGATTCCGGATTGTAGGCCCGCAGGTCGCCGATCCCCAGATCGTCGGCCAGCAGCAGGACGATGTTCGGGCGCGTCCGCGCCGGGGCGGATGCCGGCTGGGCCAGGCCGGGCGCGCTCAGGCCCAAGGCCAGGACTGCCAAAAACCAGGATTGCATGCCCGGATAGAACAGGCCGCCGCCAGCGCGTTCAACCCCAAACGACCCCGGCCGGCACGGACACCTCATCCCCACCGTAGGCGCCGACGTGAGGAGACCTCGTGAAGTAGGCGCCGACGTGAGGAGGCCTCGTGAAGTAGGCGCCGACGTGAGGAGGCGTTGTGAAGCTGGAGCAGCCCCGCTTCGCCTCCTCAGGTCGGCGCTTACAAACCATGACGGTTCCGCGCAGGGTGTGCCGTTGAAGGATCCGGGCTAAACCTCGACCACCTCGCCCGGTTCAGGCTGCAGCACCTTGATTCTCGGGTACCGGCTGCGAATGGCCGTCTCCATCCACGCCCGCGCGCTCGGTGCGCCGTGGCCGAGGACGACCACGCGCGGCCTCACTCGACCCACAAACTCCACCAACTCATCCCGGTTGGCATGGGCGGTAAGATCGAACTCCGCCACCTCACATCGCCGGGTTACCTCCCCCGCCGACGAGCTGAACAGGAAGGTCTCGCCGGGCTTCGAAGCCTTGAGCCTTCCCCCGGGCGTATCCGGATCCGCGTACCCGACGAAGAACACGGCCTGCCGCTCGTCGCCCATCATCCGCAGTGCCAGGTCATGCGCCGCCGTGTGCTCGCTCATCATGCCAGCGGTAAGAACGAACAAACGGCCCGGATGCAGCCGCATGGACTCCGCCTGCCCCCGATCCAGAACCACGAGGTTCAGCGCCTCGTGGAGCTGCAAGCTGCTGTGCTGACGATGCGTGCGGTGAGCCTCGAGGTCGTAGATCTCCGTAAACACCCGGCCCAGCCCGCCAATGTAAATGGGTTGCGGCCGCAGCCGCCCTTCCCGCGTCAGCAACGCCAGAAAACCGAGGATCTCCTGCGTGCGCCCGAGGGCGAAGGCCGGGATCAGCACACTCCCCCGGCGCTTCAGCACCCGGACAATGGCATCGGCCAGACGGTCGGATTCCCCCGCCCGACTGAACCCGGCCGGAACCGCCCGGTCCCCACGCGTCGTCTCGAGCAGCAGCACGTCCGCCTCCACATCTTCGAAACGCGCACCGCGCAGCAGGGTCTGATCGCGGAAAGACACATCCCCCGAGTAGAACAAGGTCTCCCGCTCCCCGCGTACCATGATGCCGGCCGACCCCAGCGTGTGCCCGGCATCGTAGAACTCGAGCGTCGGCGAGACCGCGCCCCGCCGTGTCTTGTGGAACGCCGCCCACTCGACTTCGCGACCGTAGCGATACCCCTGGAACCGGGCGGCCAAATCGTCCACCTCGTTGTGGGTGTAGAGCGGATACTCGCGCAGCCCCAGTTCCTCCCGCTTGCGCTGCATGACGTTCACCGAATTGTGGAGCACCCGCTCGATCAGGAAGTAGCTCAGCTCGGGCAACAAAACGTGCGCCTCCGGGAAGTAACGCATCGCAATCGGCAACGATCCGACGTGATCGTGGTGGCAGTGCGAAATGGCGATCGCGTCCACTTCGAGATGCCGCACGCGACCCAGCAGCGGCAGGCCCGCGTGTCCTTCGTACTTGGGATGCGTGCCCGCGTCGAGCAGCAGCCGGTGGTTGTCGGTCTCAACCAGCCAGGCACTGGCGCCGATGTCGGGGGCCGGATTCAGGTTCCAGAGCCGCACGATTCTATCCTCAACCTATTGACGCCCAGTATCTTACTGGCGTTTTTGCACTCACTGTAATTTCTTTGAACAAATCTGAAAGGCCTCCCGTCTCAAGATTAGTTCGCGGCGTAAGGTCGGAGCCCACTACACCGGCCTGGCCGATGAACAATCCGTCCGGACCTTGTCCGGCGGAGAGGAGGTTCGTTTGGTTGTTTGGGTTGGGCGGGCGCCGAAAGGCGCCCGCCGTTTTAACTAGTCAACGCTGCGGATCTTTGCCCGAGCCCTCTCCACGTGTCAAGCACCTGCCCCGCCCTGTCAGCTCCCTGCCGGCTTGTGGCATGGAACCTCGGAGCCTGGGAGCCAGGTCGTGAGCCGACCGGATCGGCGGGTCAGCCAAGGCCGTCCGCCTCGTCTCGCCGTCGGCACCTTGGATCTCCGACGCTCGGGCCGCGCTCTTCAGCATGAGGATGACTGCTGTTAAGACGATTTTACTTCGGTACGGCTGCTGTCTTCTGCTACACTTCGCCCATCCTCAACAAAGGCGAGTCATGAAAAGCGCAGTCTTGTCCTGGGGGCTGGTGCTGCCCCTGACGATCTCGGCGTGGAGTCAGGTGCCGCGGACTGGCATCGAGTGCGGTTGCGACCGCCACGGCCCTTATGTGCGGCCGGGGCTGGCGGCCGTGGCCTGGAACGCGCTGCGATCACCACAGGGCACCTACCGCGTCGAGCCGTTCGCGGGCGGCAACGGGCTGGTGGTGCGTCAGGACAATACCAAGGTCTTGAGCTTCGGCCCCACGTCAGCGGCCATCGGTTGGGGATTCGGGTCCGATGAGCAAGGGTTTGTCATTCACATGACGCGCCCCGGCGAGTTCGGGATTCCCTCCCAGCACTTCGTGTGGCTGTACCAACTCGGCGAGCCGTCCAGGACACCCTGGCAGATCCAGACCCCGGTGGCCGAGGCACTGTCGGTGTTCAGCCCGATGGGGCGGTACCTGCTCCACGTGACCCGTGACCCCAACGACCGCCTCCATCTCTGGGCGGTTGAGGTGAGCACGCTGACCGAGTCCTGGCGCCACGACTACGAGGCGGTGCCGCGCCCCGGGGAGCCGGGGAGCCGGTTCGGGCTGGCGACGTGGGGGTTCAGCCCGGATCCCAGCGACGCGTCCCTCGTGTATCTGTTCAACGTCGAGACCGGCGTGAGTCTGAACCTTGTCAGTCTGGTGCGCCGCCGGCACGTCATCAACGGCTGGACGTTCCAGGGGAGCGCCGAAGTGCAGTTCAGTCCGTGCGGCGATCTGCTGAGCCTGGTGCGGTACCCGGCCCAGGCGGCGGAGGTCTGGCTCGAGCGGACGCTGGATGGTACCCACCTGGTTGCCGGCGCGTCCGTGGCCAACTTCGGCTTTCTCGAAGCCAACTCCGACTTTCACCTGGCGCGGACGGGTGCCGGCTCGGTGCGGTTGACCGCCAACACGGCGGGGCGGGCTTGTGCCGAGGTGCCGTCCGAAGCTCCTTCCTGGGCGACCGGGGCGAGGTTGACCGCCACTGCCATCCGGTCCACCAGCCTGCGCCTGGTGCGGCCCACGGCCCAGAGCCAGGGCGGCAAGATCGTCGTCTACGAGTTCCGGCAAGAGGTCCCGGAGGAACTCGTGCTGGGAACGCTGACACCGAAGGAGCCTGAGTTCACGGTGCAGGGCCTGACGCCGGAAACCGAGTATCGCTTCGCCGTGCGCGCCCGGAACGAGGCAGAGCTTTGGACGCCAGAGCCCTTGACCCTCACGGTCAAGACCGCCAAGGCCAACGCGGTCCCCACCTGGCCTTTGGATGCCGCCCTGACCGCCGACCACGTCGAGGAGACCTCCCTGCGCCTCGAATGGCCGGCCGCGGTGGATGACGTGGCGGTGACCGCTTACCGCGTCTTCCAGGATGGGGCGGTCATGGCGACGCTCGACGCGCAAAAGCGCGGCCACCACGTCAGCAACCTGGTCGTGGGTCGGAGCTACGAGTTCCGCGTCCAGGCTGGCGATGCCCAGGACCAGTGGAGCACCGACGGACCGCGATTGCGCCTGGCCACCCGGGACGTGTCGCCGCCGACCTGGCCCGCCAGCAGCCGGCTCTACGTGGTCGAGCGTGGCACCCACCGACTGGTCCTCGAGTGGACCCCGGCCGAGGACAACGTGGGCGTGTACCTCTACAGCATCTCCCTGCTGGAGCGCGGCGAGGCGCGGTTGTTTGCGATGGTGGACGGAGCCGTCACGAACCTGGTGCTGAGTTGCCTGCTGCCCGGACAGCACTTCGAGTTCGCGGTCGAGGCGGGGGATGCCGCCGGCAACTGGAGCACCGGCGGCCCGCGGGAACGGGCGGCGACGGCGCACGGTCCGAACGATTGCCAAAGCGCGCTCGAGCTCGCCAGCGTCAATTCGCGCGCAGAGCCGACTCAAGGCGCGCTGGCGCTGGGCTGGACGGATGACGGGCAATACCGGGGGGTGGCTCGGAGCTGGCGCCCCGCGCTCAGCGCCGACGGGCGGTTCGTCGTGTTCGATTCCGTCGCGATCAATCTGGTCCCCAACGACCGTAACAGCATTACGACCATCCTTTACGAGGACGGCGCTCTGCAGCAGTTCTGGTACTCGGACATCTTTCTGCGAGACCGCTGGGCGGGTACCACGGAGCGCGTCAGCACCCGCGCAGCGGGTGGTGAGACCGCCCCGCCCGGCTCAAGCGGCGACGCCGACATCAGCGGGGACGGCCAGCGCGTAGTCTTCGCCTCCTCAGCCGCTGACTTGGTGCTGCCGGACAACAACGGCAAACGTGACATCTTTCTTCGCGACCGGCGTTACCAGACCCTCGGCCGGCTGACCGCCTTGGGCCTTGGCAAGGAGGCCAACGGCCACAGCGACCGACCGCGCATCAGTTCGGACGGGTCGGTTGTGGTGTTCGAGTCGCTGGCGGACAACCTCGTCCCCGCTGACACCAACGGCGCCGCCGACCTGTTCGCGGTCACCTGGCCGGACGGAGAGTATCAACGCGTGAGCGTGGCCAGTGATGGCACCCAGGCGAACGCGCCGTCCTGGGGAGCGGCGGTCAGCGCCGACGGCCGGTTCGTGACCTTCGCGTCCGATGCCTCGAATCTGGTTCCGGACGATCGGAACGGCGCGGCCGATGTGTTCGTGCATGACCGGGTAACGAAGGAGACCTCCCGGGTGAGCGTCGCCTCGACCGGCGCCGAGGGGAACGGCCACTCGGCCAAGCGCGGCGGCGACTCCCCCCAGGCCAGCCGCCCCGCGCTGAGCGCCGATGGCCGGTTCGTGGCGTTTGATTCCGAGGCGAGCAACCTGGTCGTTGGTGATGCCAACGGGTGTCGCGACGTCTTCGTGCATGACCGGGAGACCCGACAAACGGTGCGGGTGAGCCTCACCACTACGGGAGAGGAGGGATTCCCGATGCCGTCCTGGATCAATCCCCTCTGGGCCAACAGTTGGGGACCGGACTTGAGCGGCGATGGCCGGTTCGTGGTGTTTCTCTCGCGGGCCTTTCTGGTTCCAGAAAAAGCCGGCATTGCCGTCGATGTCTTCCTGCACGACCGCGCGACTGGACAGACGCGCCGCATCAGTGCCTGCACTTGCGGTGGCGAGGTCGAACCCAATGTCACCGGCGCCGGCCGGGCAGTCATCAGCCGGGACGGCAGTTCCATCGCCTTCGACTCCAATGCCACCAACATCAAACCCGGTTTCATCGATCCGAACTGGTCCGAGGACGTTTTCGTTTTCGCCCGCGAAGCCGGACCGCCTGACCAGGACGGCGACGGCGCGCCGGATACCGAGGAACAGGGACCCGATGGGAACGACCCCCTCTACGACGGGGATGGGGATGGCGTGCCGGACTACCTGCAGGACATCGTGGTCAGCGGTTTTACCCTCGACAGCCGGCAGGCCTTCCGGTCTCGCGTGGTTCAGGGACCCTCACTGGTGCGCGTCCGGCCGGTCGCGTTGTCCGAAGGGGCGCCCCTGCCAGCAGGGGTGAACCTGCCGTTGGGCGGGTTGGACCTTCAGGCGTTCGGAGCCGGGGCGCCCGGGGCGCCATGGGTCGTCGAGTTCGAGTTTCCCGAGGGCCCGCCGTTCAATTCCTACTACAAGTGGGGCCGACGTCCGGGAGCGGCTGCGTCCGACTGGTATGAGTTCATGTACGACGGCGAGACCGGCGCGGAACTCGACGGTCACCGCGTCAGGTTGCATCTGGTGGACGGGGCACGGGGGGATGACGACGGGTCGGCCAACGGGGAACTGCAAGTTCGCGGAGGACCCGCTCAGGTGGGAACGGCAGCGGCGCCCCAACTCGAGGTCGGGCCCACCCAGGTGATTCTGGCCGACCCACAGCAGCGGACCTCGATCACTCTGAGGAACACCGGTGGCCTTCCTTTGGTTTGGGCCATACCGGAGGGCTTGCCCGACTGGCTGCGGACTGCGCCTCGGCGCGGCGAACTTGAACCTGCCCAGGCGATCCGCCTCACGCTCGAGGGAGAGCGGGCGGGACTGTCACCAGGCCGGCGGAACCATGCCCTCGAGGTCCGTTCGGGCGGCGGCACGCGAACGGTCGAGGTGACACTCGAGGTCCCCTTTGCCCTCGCAGCTTCGGCGGAGTGGGTTGGCTCGTGTCTGGTGCTCCATTGGCGCAGCCAACCGGGAGCCGTGTACCGCGTGCAGTACACCGACTCGCTGTCGCACCCCGACTGGCGTCCGGCCAGTGAACTCATCCTCGCGCCCGACACCGCGTCCTCCTGGACAGATTGCCGCGCCGCGGGTGCGGGGCGTTTCTACCGCGTCCGGCTCGACCCCTGACACCTCGCCCGTACCGGCCAGCCGACGCGGTGGCGGCGAAGACTTTCGTATCTCTTGTGTAGTCCATTCGGGCTCTGTATTGTCCGACTCCATGCCGCGTCCACGCTTGCGCTCCGGCGGCGGTCTCCGCGCCATTCTCTACACCCTCCGCAAGGCCTGGCAGGCCGGCGGATGGCTCAAGTTCTACCGGCGGATGCGCGCCCGCAACGCCTGCAAGACCTGTGCCCTGGGAATGGGCGGGCAGCAGGGCGGAATGACCAACGAAGCCGGCCATTTCCCCGAGGTGTGCAAGAAGTCCGTTCAGGCCCAGGCAGCGGACATGCAACCACCCATCGACGAGGCCTTCTTCCGAGCACAGGCGATGGAAACGCTTTCCTCCCGGAGCCCCCGTGAACTGGAGTACGCCGGGCGCCTCAGCTTTCCGCTCTTCGCCGGCCCCGACGACCGCCACTACCGGCGGATCTCGTGGGAGGAGGCACTCGACCGGGTCGTCGCCCGGATGAAGGCGACATCGCCGGAGCGGGCCTTCTTCTACGCCAGTGGTCGGGCGAGCAACGAGGCGGCCTTTCTCCTCCAGTGCCTGGCCCGGGCGTGGGGCAGCAACCACGTCAACAACTGCTCGTATTACTGCCACCAGGCCTCCGGCGTCGGCCTCGCGCGCACCCTCGGCACCGGCACCGGCACCGTCTCGTTGGATGACCTCGGCAAGGCCGACTTCGTCCTGCTCATCGGGGCCAATCCGGCGAGCAACCACCCGCGTCTGATCTCACAACTGGTCGATCTGCGCGCCCGCGGGGGCCGGGTGCTGGTGGTCAATCCGCTCAAGGAACTGGGGCTGGTCCGGTTCCGCGTGCCCTCAAAGCCCCTCAGCCTCCTGTTCGGTTCACAGATCAGCGACCTCTACCTGCAACCACGTGTCGGGGGCGACATCGCCCTGCTCAAGGGAATGGTCAAACACCTGATCGAGACCGACGCTCTGGATCGGGACTTCCTCGCGCACCACACCACGGGCTGGTCCGAAGTCGAGGCCGACGCCCGGGGCACGTCGTGGGAGGACCTCGAGCGAGGCAGCGGCTTGTCGCTGGCGGCCATCCGCCGCGCCGCCGACCTCTATGCCGGTGCTCAGAACGCCCTCTTCATGTGGGCCATGGGCATCACCCACCACGCGCACGGCGTGCAGAATGTCCTGGCGCTCGTCAACCTGGCCGCCGCGCGCGGCATGCTCGGCCGACCGGGTGCAGGCCTCTGTCCCATCCGCGGTCACAGCAACGTCCAAGGCGTGGGTTCGGTGGGGTTTGCTCCCGCGCTCAAGAAGGCCTTCGCCAGCGCGCTCGAGCAAGAGTTGGGGTTGACCCTCCCCACGCACAAGGGGTTCACGACCTACGAAGCCATGGTCGCCGCGGAGGCGGGCGAGGTCGATTTCGCGTTCCTTCTCGGCGGCAACCTGTATGGCTCGAATCCGGATCTGGCCTTTGCGGGCCGTGCTCTCCGCCGGATCGACCTGACGGTCTACGTCTCGACGAAACTCAACCCGGGGCACTTCCTCGGACGTGGTCGGGAATGTCTGATCCTCCCCGCCCTGGCCCGGGACGAAGAGCGGCAGGCCACCACGCAGGAGAGCATGTTCAACTTCGTCCGGCTCTCCGACGGCGGGGCTCCTTTGCCGCCGGGGACCGAAATGAAGTCAGAGGTGGAGATCGTGGCGGCGCTCGCCGCGAGGCTGCTTCCACCGTCCTCCATCCCCTGGGCGGAAATGACCAGCCACGCCGCCATCCGCCGGATCATTGCGCGCGTCGTGCCAGGCTACGGCCCCATGGCCGCGGTCAACCGACTCCAGCGCGAGTTTGTCGTCGAGGGCCGCGTCAAGCATGCCCCGGATTTCGCCACGCCCGACGGACGGGTCCGCTGCTTTGTCACCCCGCTTCCCGGACTGCCGGAAGCACCCGATGAGTTCGCGCTGATGACCATCCGGTCGGAAGGCCAGTTCAACACCGTGGTCTATGAGGAGGAGGACATCTACCGGGGACAGGAGCGACGCGACGTTGTGCTGGTCAACGCCGAGGATGCCCGGCGCCTTGGCCTCCGCGAGGACCAACCCTTGCGCGTCGAAAGCGAGGCCGGTGTGCTTGAAGGTTTCCGGCTGCGCTATGCCGACATCGCCCGCGGGGCCGCCGCCATGTACTACCCGGAGGCTAACCTCATCGTGCCCCGCCGGTTGGATCCGGAATCCGGAACCCCCGCGTTCAAGAGCGCTCGCGTGCGCATCCGGCCGCTCGAAACCGGCCCGGTCCGTTGAACGCAGGCCACGAGGAGGCGGGCGGGCTTCGGCAACGGGTTGCTGACTTCAAGGTCGCACCGTCACCACCCCACGCCGGTAGGAACCCAACCGCGGCGTGCCGGCGTCCCAGAGCTCCACCGCTCGTTCACAGCACACGGCCCTGATCCCCTGAGATATCCCACCCGGAACGGTTGCGGCGATTCAGAGATCAGTTGGTACTGCTCACCGACGGAACCACTTGAGCTAGCCCCGGTAGATGATCTGCAGCGCGTAATCGATCAGGATCTTCTGCGTCGCGATGTCGATGTGGTTGTAGCTGAGCGGCGTCAGGCTGATGATGTTCTCCTCACCGATCTTGTTCAGAAAGGCGCTCACCATCTCTTCGTAACGGTCACGACCCACCTCGACGCAGTCGGTGTGGCGGAAGATGCGGACCTTGATCTTCTTCGGCCCCTCGGCCACGACCTCCTCCTCCTTCTGCACCCGCTTGATCAGCACCTCGGCTGGCCCCTCATGCACGGGCACGGTGAAATGATGCTCAACCTTGGCGGCGGCCGAGGTCGCGATGGTCCCCCCGTGCGTGTGGATGTTCGTGACCTCGGGTTGCGGCACCGTGATCTCGCTGTTGCAGGTGGGACACTGGATCGTCTGACCCGCCGCGCTGGCATCCACCTCGAGTTCCTGTTTGCAGTGAGGGCAATGGAAAGCAACGTCCATAGTAGTCGCACGTGTTGTTGGTGATCGGTGATGAGCCTAGGGACCCGTGCCGATGCCGGCCAGAAAAAAGCGCGCCCGGACGACGCGTCCAAGCCCGCCTGCCGGGCGCCGTGACCGATGGCCGGACCTCATGGCCCCGGGGTCACCAGCGCCAACCGGAGGGCCGCTGCCTCCTGGTCGTTGCGCATCACCAGCCAGTCACCCGCCAGCGCCGGAGGGTTCCAGGTCTTGGCCCCGAACACCTTAAATCGATGCAGCTCCCCCGGCCCTTCCGGCGTGGGCCGCAGCAGCACCACCTCCCCACCCTCCGCCGTGAGGAGCAGCAGATCTTGAACCCACAGCATCTGGCCGTGTCCGTACCGCCCCTCCTTCCAACGAGACGCTCCGTCCGCCAGCGCCACGCAGGCGAGCACCCCGTCGTCCAGGCCGTACAGGAAGTCCCCCCGCGCCGTGAAGTTCGCGAATTTCGCCTTCAGCCGGATGGACCGCCAGACCCGTACGGCCGCCCAACCACCGTCCGACTCGCGCCGAACCTCGAGCAACTCCGCGCCCACCCCATAGCCACTCGAGAACACCACCCGATTCGTCCCCACGACAACCGGCAACGCCACGTGCGGGTGGCCTGCGCCCCACGGATACTCCCATAGCACCACCCCTGTCTCGGGCGCGTGCGCACTGATGCGCCGCGAATTGAAGCTGAGGACCTGGCGAACCCCGGCCAGTTCGACCGCCACCGGCGAACTGTATCCCGCCGGTGCCGATCCACCCGCCCAGACGACCGCCCCCGTCACCGCGTCGTAGGCCAGCAAGGAACGGTCTTCACGGCCGCCGCCGCTCACAATCACGCGACCCTCGAGGTAAAGAGGCGAACCTGCGTACCCCCACTCCGGCACCTCGCTGCCGGCGTCTTCCGTTACCTGCCGCGCCCAGACCAACTGTCCCTCGGCCAGGGTGAGGCAATTCAGCCGGCCATTTGCACCCAGCGTGAACACCCGGTCTCCGACTACGGTGGGCGTGGCCCGCGGCCCTTCGCCCGCGATGGTCGTCCGGTACCGGGTCAGATCGGCGTGTGCCCACAGCCGCCGTCCGGTGGTCCGTTCGTACGCCGTGACCAACTCGCTCTCATCCTCCTGTTCCTGCGTCACCGCCACCCCGCCCACGATCGCAAAGCCTGACCAGCCCGCCCCGATCGGCCGGCGCCAGATCAACTGCGGCGGGCGAGCCGCCCAGTCCGGGTCCAGGGCGGGGCCCTGCAACACCCCATCGCGGTTCGGCCCGAAAAATTGTGGGAAGTCCGGTCCCGCGGCCGCCTCCACGACATCCTCCTTTCTCGCCGCAGCCCCGGGGTCGGGGGCAATCCCCGTCCCTGCCGGCGCCGCGCGCGCCCAACGCGGTTCCAGGATGGGCATCAGGTCACCGCTCACCCCACGGATCCGGAACAGGCTGGCGCCCATCAGCACAGCCACGGCCGCAACCCCCGCCCCCCAGTAGCGCCAAAGCTTCGGCGCCCGTGACCACCCCAGCCACCAGAGCCACAGCCACCCCCCGGCAACGAGCAAGGTGACCATCGTGGCCAGGTTCCGCTGCTGGTACGGCCAGTCGCCCTGGGACCGGATGAACCCGACCACCGCCATCGCCAGCCCCAACCCCAGGCCAGCCGGCCACCAACGAATGCCCAACAGCGGGTGAGCGGAAGCGGACGGGCGCGGCACATCGTGCGTCATGGCCGCCACTTAAGCCCAGCCCCCGCCAGGGCGCAACGCGCACCTGCCACCGCGTGGGGAGGCGTCATGCCGCGCGTTGCCTCCGGCGCCCGCGCCCCTAGACTGAGCGGGATGTCGTTCGAGCAAATCGCCGGTCTCGTTCTGGTGCTGCTAGTCATGTTCGTGGGCCTGGCCGGCAGCGTGCTGCCCGCCATTCCCGGCCCCCCGCTGGTGCTGGCCGCCGCCGCGGGTCACCGGCTCTGGTTCGGCGAAGCCAGCGCCAGCAACCTGACGCTGGCCGTCCTCCTCGGCCTCGTGCTGCTGAGCCTGGCACTGGATTACATCGCCACGCTGGTCGGCGCGCGCCGGTTGGGCGCCACCTGGCGAGGGCTCGTCGGCGCGGCAGCGGGCGCTGTGCTGGGTCTCTTCACCGGCCCTTGGGGCCTCCTCGCCGGCCCTTTCGTCGGCGCCACTGTGGGCGAGTTGCTTGGTGGCCGGGAGTTTCACCCCGCCGCCCGGGCGGGTGTGGGCGCGGTGCTCGGACTGCTGGCGGGGTTGGTGGGCAAGGTGGCGTGCTGCACCGCGATGATCGGCCTCTTCGTAGTCAGTGTCCTCCAGCGAAGCTGACCCGCGGAACGTCCCGCGCGCGACTCAGAGCGGCTGCTCGTAAAGCCGGTACGTCTTGTAGACCGTCGCGGAGAAGGCCTCCATCATCCGGCACATCGGTTCGTTGTCCTCGAGTACCCACGACGCTTCCGCTCCCTGGAAACCCAGGCGAAGACCCACCTTGAATCCCTCGGTCAACATCACCGCTTCCAGCCCTCGCCCCCGGTACCGCTCCTTGATCCCCAGCGTCAGTACCCGGCACAGCCGCGTGCTCTTCCACCGGAACAGGTACGGCAGGAAATGCACCAGGCGCGGCGTGCACAAACGTCCCCGCAACGGCTGCAGGGCCTCGTTGAAATCCGGCAGCGCCAGCATGAACGCCACCGTCTCCGTCGGGCTTTCCACCACCCACACCAACCCTTCCTCCAACAAGGGCTTGAGCCGCGCCGCCAGGAAGTTGATCTCCGCGTCGGTCATCGGCACAAAGCCCCAATTCTCCTCCCACGCCTCGTTGTACACCTCCTTCACCTTCGCAAGGTCCCCGTCCAACGTCCGCCTTCGGACCGGCCGAAACGTCAGCTCCGGATAACGCCGTCGGGTCTTCTCGGCGATCCGTCCCAGCCGGTCCAGCGGGCTGCGGGCGATATCGACGTAGAAAGCCAGAAGATCCTTGGCCTTGCGGAAACCTTCGCCCTCGAGGAGTTCGACGTAGTACTCGGGGTTGTACGGCATCATGAAAGCCGGCGGGCTGTCGAAACCCCGCACCAGCAGGCCGCACTCGTCGTTGGCCGTCGGGTTGGTCGGACCCACCAGACGCCTGCCCTCCCGCTCCTTCGCCCACGCCCGCACCGCGGCGAACAACCCCCGCGTCACCTCCGGGTCGTTCACGCTCTCGAAGAACCCGAAGAAGACCGTCCCGTCCTGGTGAATCCGCAGGTGCTCATGGTCTCTCAACGCGGCGATCCGCCCCACATCCACCCCCTCCCGCCGGGCCACCCACAACTGCATCTCCGCATGCTCGAACAGCGGATTGGCGTCCGTAAAAACCTTGCTCAAGTCGTACACCAGCGGCGCCACCCACCGCGGATCGCCGGCATAGATCCCGTAAGGGACTTCCAGGAACCGACGAATCCCCGCCCGCGTGCGGGCCACCGGCTGGATCTCAATCGAAGCGCTCATCAACCCCCGACCGCGGGGACGCCGCGCAGTGTCCCGAACTCCCTTTCCCCCGTCAACTCCGCCCACGGGGTCAGTCCCTGAAACCTGAAAACCACTCCAGACAAACCAGTAGGATCGAACGCCGCCGATCCGGCGTCGGCCCGCCCATCGCCAAGCCCTTCCGTCAACCGGCATTTGACCAACCCCGGCTTCAGACACACTTGTTGGCCCATGCGATCGCACCTACGACTGCCTTTCCTCACCCTGTGGCTCGCGGCCACCTTGAGCGCCGATGACTGGCCGCAATGGCTCGGACCCCAAAGGGACGGGGTCTGGCGCGAAACCGGCGTCTTGGAGTCCTTCCCCACCAACGGTCCCTCCGTTCGCTGGCGCACGCCCATCGGCGCCGGTTACGCCGGCCCCGCCGTCGCCCAGGGCCGGGTCTTTGTTCTCGACCGTCAACTCGCCCGCGGCGCCGCCAACCCCGACAACGCCTTTGATCGCAGTTCGATTCCCGGGACCGAACGGGTTGTCTGTCTGGATGAGCGTGACGGAACGGTCCTGTGGACGCACGAGTACGACTGCCCCTACACCGTCAGCTACGCCGCCGGCCCGCGTTGCACGCCGCTGGTGGAGGGTTCCCGGGTCTTCACGCTGGGCACGGAAGGCAACCTCCTCTGCCTCGACACCGCCACCGGCCGCGTCGTCTGGAGTCGCGACTTCAAGACGGATTTTGCCGCGAAGACGCCGACCTGGGGCTTTGCCGGCCATCCTTTGCTCGATGGCAACCGCCTCATCTGCCTCGTCGGGGGGCCGGGCAGCGTCGCTGTCGCATTCGACCGTGACACGGGTCGCGAGCTCTGGCGGGCCCTCGACGCCAAGGAACCGGGCTACTGCCCGCCGACGCTCATCGAGCACGGCGGCCAGCGGCAGTTGATCCTGTGGCATCCGGAGTCCGTCAACGCCCTCGATCCCGCTACCGGTCGCCTCCTCTGGAGCGTGCCTTTCGAGTCGCGCTTCGGACTCAGCATCCCGACACCTCGCCTCGTCGATGACCGGCTCTTTGTCACCACTTTCTATAACGGCTCCCTCCTCCTCCGCCTGACCGACGGCGAACCTGAGGTTCTCTGGCGCAGCAAGAAGGCCAGCGAGAAGGACACCACCGAACTCCACAGCATCATCCCCACGCCGGTGATTGCGGACGGCCACATTTACGGCGTTTGCAGCTACGGCCAACTGCGTTGTCTCAAGCTCGCTACCGGTGAACGCGTCTGGGAAACCCTCGCAGCCACCACGCCCGAGAAAGAAACCCGCTGGGGCAACGCCTTCCTCATTCCTCACGGCGACCGCTACTTCCTCTTCAACGAGCGCGGCGAACTCATCCTCGCGCGCCTCACTCCCGCGGGTTATCAGGAGATCAGCCGCACGAAGATCCTCGAACCCACCAACCGTGATCCCGGTCGCTTCGTCGTCTGGTCCCACCCCGCCTTTGCGAACCGCAGCGTCTACGCCCGCAACGACCAGGAACTCGTTTGTGTGTCGCTGGCCGCCCCGGGCTTGCCGTAGCCTCGCGTCATGCGTTGCCTCGTCACGGCTGGCCCCACCTTCGAACCGCTCGACCAGGTCCGTCTCCTCACCAACCGCTCCACCGGCCGGTTGGGCACCGAACTCGCCCGGCACCTCGCCAGCCACGGACACGATGTCACGCTCCTTCGCGGTGCCCTCGCCTCGTGGCCCATCACCGAGGCCCGCCGCGCCGGCGCCAGACTCCTCGAGTTCACCACCACCGCTGATCTTCGCGCCCGCCTCGAAAGCCTGGCCAGCGCTGGCGTGAACGCCGTTTTCCACGCTGCCGCCGTGAGCGACTTCGCCTTTGGCCGAATCCTCCAGAAGCAGTCCGACGGCGAGCTCAATGCCGTCCAGGCTGGGAAACTCGACACCCGCGGCGGCGCGCTCTGGGCCCAACTCGTCCCCACCCCCAAACTCATCGCCGATCTCCACGACTGGTTTCCCGCGGCCTGGCTCGTCGGCTGGAAATTCGAGGTCGAGGGTGACCAGACCGTCGCCCTGGCCCGGGCCCTGGCCCAGATCCGTGAATGCCGCACCCACGCCTGTGTCGCCAACGGCCCCGCCTATGGACCTGGCTTCGGACTGGTCCGCCCCGGCCACGACGCGCTTCACTGCCCGGACCCTCCGGCGCTGTATGCGGCCCTGGATTCAGCGAAACCCGCAACCCGCTGAGATCAGGTCGAATCCCTGGATACCACCCCGCGGGTTTCGAGGATTCTGCGCAGCGAGGCGCGGGGGAGGGACGAGGCGAACGTGGAACGATCCGAAGACTGGTGTCGCACACCCACCACCCGCCCGCTGTTCATTATCCCGTTGACGCCCCGGAACCCCCACTTTCACACTCCGCCCCGCGGACCGGCCCCCGGCCCGGTTCCCGCGAACCACCCGACGCGGTACGACACACGAAGCGCATGAACCTTGATACGCTCTACTCCGAACTGACCCTTGAAACCAAGGCCAAGCTCGTCCTGATGGTCCTCGATGGCCTCGGCGACCTTGCCACCAATGCCCAGGGCCGCGTCACGCCCCTCGAAGCCGCGCGCACGCCCAACCTCGATGCCCTCGTCGCCGACGGTTGCGCCCAGGGCCGCATGATCCCGGTCGCCCCGGGCATCACGCCCGGCAGTGGCCCCGGTCACCTCGGCCTGTTCGGCTACGACCCCCTGGAATTCCAGGTCGGCCGCGGGGTCATCGAAGCCCTCGGCCTGGGCGTGGACCTCAAGGCCGGCGACGTCGCTGCTCGCGCCAACTTCTGCACGCTCGACGCCCAAGGGGTGGTGACTGACCGCCGCGCCGGACGCATCGACACCCCCGTCTGCGAAAGGCTCTGCAGCCTCCTCGCCCAAAAGATGAAGAAGATCGGCGACGTGGACGTGCTGATCAAGGCCGGCAAAGGTCACCGCTTCGTCGTGGTCTTCCGCGGCCCCGGCATGGAAGGCCCGCTGACCGACGCCGATCCCCACCGCGAAGGCCTTCCCATCCCGGCCGCCAAACCCGTCGCGCCGGACGCAGCCAAGGCCCGAAAAACCGCCGAAGTCGTGGCCCAGTTCTATCGCCAGGCCCTGCCCCTCCTGGCCAAAGAGCAGCCCGCCAACGGCTTCCTCATGCGCGGCATCGCTCATCAGCCGGACATCCCCCTCTTCCAGAACCGTTACCGCCTCAAACCGGCCTGCCTCGCCGTTTACCCGATGTACAAAGGCCTCGCCCAACTCGTGGGGATGACCAAAATCGAGGGGCCGCAGACCATTGCCGAGCAGTTCGAGCGGTACCTCGCCGAGTACGACCGCTACGACTTCTTCTTCATCCACTACAAGTACACCGACATGTACGGCGAAGACGGCAACTTCCCAGCCAAGCAGCGGGCCATCGAGGAGTTCGATGCCGCCCTCCCTATCCTCCTCCGCAAGCGGCCCGACGTCCTGGCCATCACCGGCGACCACTCAACTCCCTGCGCGCTCAAAGGTCATTCCTGGCATCCCCAGCCTGTCCTCCTGCACTCCCCCTACAGCGGCGACGACAAGCTCGAGCGCTTCACCGAGACCGGTGCCAACCTCGGCTCCCTCGGCGTCTTCGAAGCCAAGTACCTCCTCCGCTACATGCAGGCCAACGCCCGGATGTTCGACAAGTTCGGCGCCTGAACTTCGCCCATGAAGGCCGTAATCCTCGCCGCGGGCAAGGGGACCCGCATGGGGGAGCTCACCAACGAGCTCCCCAAACCCATGCTCCCCGTCCGCGGTAAGCCCATCCTCGAACACATCCTCGAAGGGCTCCTCAGCGCCGGCATCCGCGACTTCTGCATCGTCACCGGCTGGCGCAAGGAGGTCATCGAGCAGCATTTCGCCAAGGCCCCGCGCCAGGGGATCCGCCTCGAGTTCGTCGAGCAGAAGGTCCAGGACGGCACCGGCAAAGCCCCCGAACTCGCCCGTGCGTTCGTCGGCCCCGACCCCTTCCTGCTCACCTACGGCGACATCCTGGTGAAGCCCGAAACTTACAGCCAAATGGTGCGCCGCTTCGAAGAAGACGACTTCTCCGGTCTCCTCACCGTCACGGCCGGCCAGGACGTCACCAAAGGCGCCATCAACTTCTTCGACGACCAGTTCTGTCTGCGGCGGCTCATCGAGAAACCCACCCCGGCCCAACTCGAGGAACTGCGCACCTCGGGCTGGCTCAATCCCGGCGACCCCGTCTGGTACAACGCCGGCATCTACATCTTCCGCCCCGTGGTCTTCGAGTACACCGCCCGCCTCGTGAAATCACCCCGGAACGAGTACGAACTCACCGATGCCATCATCGCCATGACCCAAACCGGCCATCGCATCGCCGGACTGTCCATCGCCGGTCGCTGGGTGGATGTGCGCGATCCCAGCACGCTCGCCGCGCTCGAGCGAGGGGAGATGTAAGGGCGAAGTACGAAGGGCGAAGTACGAAGGGCGAAGTACGAAGGGCGAAGGGCGAAGGGCGAAGGGCGAAGGGCGAAGGGCGAAGTGCGAAGTGCGAAGTCAAAGGGCGAAGTCAAAGGGCGAAGGGCGAAGGGCATGGACCGAAGTCTGAGAGGCGCGGGGCAATGGCTGATTCATGAACGCTGATCGTTCCCTCCACACCGAACTTCTGCCGGCCCGCGAACGGGAGGCGCGCCGCTTGCTAGTGGTGCTGCATGGCCTGGGGGATAGCCTCGAGGGCTATCGCTGGATGCCCACAGAGCTGCGGTTGCCCTGGCTCAATTACCTGCTCGTCAATGCCCCGGACGACTACTTCGGCGGCTATTCCTGGTACGACATCTACGGCGACGCGGCTCCGGGTGTCGCACGCAGCCGCGCGCTGCTGACTGCCCTGCTGGAGGACCTGCCGCGCCGAGGCTTCGAGCTCGCGAACACAGCCCTGTTTGGCTTTTCCCAGGGCTGCCTCATGGCGCTGGAGACCGGCCTGCGCTTTCCGCATCCCCTTGCCGGCTTGATCGGCATCAGCGGCTACCTGCACGACGTGGCCACGCTGCTCCAGGAACTGTCACCGCTGGCTGCCGGGCAGCGGATCCTCATGACCCACGGCACGCAGGATCCCCTGCTTCCCATCGCCCCCGTGCGCAAGCAGGTCGAACTCCTCAAGGCCCGGGGGTTGGACGTCCAGTGGCGCGAGTTCAACAAAGCCCACACCATCGCCGGGGAAGAGGAACTCGGCTTGATCCGCGACTTCCTCTGCACCTGCCGATGGGGTCAGTCCCTGAAACCTGAATAGTTGCCAATACTATTGACTGACCCCTCCGGGCTACTGTCGGACCCGATAGAACTTGCCCGCGCCCGCCGGTTGGATCACCGCCCCACTCGCGATGCCCGCCTCGTCCTGCCAGGGCGCGCCCGTAACGGCAGCCGCACTTTGCAGCACCCCGCCCGCGTAGGTGATCACCACGTTGGCCCCGCTGCGTGCGATGGCCAGCGTCGGTGGCGCGGCCGCCGGCAGACAGTACTCGATGGTGTTGAACAGCAGCGTCCGGGCGGCATCGGTCAAGTCCGCGTAGTCCAGGGCCCAGTCGCAGGAGGGCACGGCGTTCTGGCCAAGGAAGAAGCCGATCCGTTTGTTGGGCGCAATCGAGCCGTCCACGAGCCTGTCGCCCTTGTCGTACACGAAGATCGTCGGGTACGACCCGTCCGGCTGGATGCTCGCCACCACATCGGCATCGGCCGACGGCAGCCCAAAAGTCAGACTGTAGAGCACGTTGTACACCTGGACCCGACCCTCGGTCAGCCCCGCCGCAATCGGGTGGGTGGGCTTCTGAATGAAAAGAGAGTCGCGGCCATCATGGATGGCGGGTCGGCAAGGTCCGTGCGCCCTGAGTTGCCCCAGTGGATGAAGTCATTGGAACCGTCCGACGTCCGTTCCACCCAGTCCGCGTTGTCGAACATGTAAGCCTCGAACGAGATCACCGGAACATCCACGTCCTTCAGGCTGAACAACCCCCCCGTCGCGCTGCCAGCAGGATCCACCACGGCGGTCGAGCCGATGGTCTCGAAATGACCACCACATCCTGTCCTTGGGCGGCCGTGCGCAAGCCCTCCGGCGTGCTGCCCCCAGAGGCAAACACGGTGACGGTGTAGCCGCGTGCTCGCAGCAGCGCGATCAGGGCCGGGTCGGCATTGATGGGCGCGTTGTCACCGTCCGTCGTTGCCGTCACAAAGAGGATCCGACCACGCTTCGGGGTGTCGTAAGCGAACAGAATCTCCCCCGTGCCGCCGTGGGCCAGGCGGCCCGCCGAATTCACCACCCCCGGCGTCACGGATCCGTCAAACAGATACCACTTGCCGGAGATCGCCTCGGGGCTCAGCGAGGCAATCAGGTCCGCCGTGTAATTCTGGAGCCTTTCCCGGTTGGCCCAGAAATACTGCACTTCCAGATCGAACGTCCGCCACCCACCAGCGCTCGGGCCCTGCTGGTCGTCGTCGTCCAGACCAATATTGAACCCCATGCGGTAGCCGTCCTTGAG
The DNA here is from genome assembly GCA_015075445.1 of Verrucomicrobiales bacterium. Classification (GTDB taxonomy): domain Bacteria; phylum Verrucomicrobiota; class Verrucomicrobiia; order Limisphaerales; family J093; genus DSVZ01. The sequence continues at coordinate 88,517 of JABTUJ010000014.1, read as the reverse complement.
CTGGTTGCCCCGGGCGGGATCTTCGAACAGGCGCTTGTGGAAACGCGTCTCCATCTGCCAGCCGCCGGTCACCGCCTTTCAGAAACCGAAGATGTACTAGGTCGGTCCGTACTTCCAATTCACGCAGGTTGCCCAGCTCTCGCCGCTGATCTGCCCGGCCGCGTCGTCCCAGGCGGAGAACCGACCCTGGTAGTTGACGTAGCAGTGTCCGCCGAAGGCGTCCTTCGAGTTGTCGGTGTTGTTGTCGAACCGGTCGTTCAGCGCATCCACCACGATCTCGATCGAGTCGTCGTTCCAAAACATGCCGTTGGGGTTGTCGCTCACCACCACGTCGTCTTTCACGTGGACCCCGACATAGAGATAGTCGTCATCGTGGGCGAGCCAGTACGTGAAACTCGAATCCTCCGGCCCGTCCCAGAGCCGGTCGTCGGGAAAGTCCAGAATCCAGGCGCCCGGTCTCGCGTTGCCCGCCCCTTGGTCGCCCAACCCGGGCACCACCTCGATGCCCACGAAGCCACCGTATTCCGCGGCCGACGCGGCCCCGTCCAGCGTGATGGACCCTTTCGCGACCTTGGGGACCACCAGCGTGGTTTTGCCCCGGTAAGCCCAGGGCCCCTTCGACGCGGGATCGAACATCGTGATGTCGTAGACCTGGGCGACTGCCAGGGCGCACCCGCCCGCCATCGCCAGGCATCCAGTGAAGCACAACAATCGGTTCATGAGGGTTGTGAGGTTTCGTTTGGCTGACAGTCAGCGTTAAAGCACCTCAACGAACCCCCGGCAAGCCCAAACTTCCGCAGCCCATACTTCCACCCGCAACCAGCCAACTTGCCGGAGGCTGCACACCTCACCGCCCGCCGCCGCCGCGGGGAAGCCGCCGATCCGCCTCCGTCAACTGCAGGCCGTCACGATCCCGGCTTCAACCCCGCCTCTCGCAGCACGCCAAAGGTGATCGCCGACGCGCTGAGCCCTCCGCGATAGACCCGTTGCAGGGCTCGTTGAAAGTGTTCCGGTCGGGCCCGCCACGCATCCACAAACGTCTGAGGATTGCGGTCCACCAGTGGAAACCACGTGCTCTGCACGTGGACCATCACCCGATGCCCCCGCCGGAACGTGTGAAAGACGTCCGGCATCTCCCACGAAACCCGTTCCACCTGACCCGGCACGAACGGCTCGGGACGCTCGAAGCTCTGTCGGAACCGGCCGCGCATCGGCTCCCCCCGCACCAGTTGCTGGTAGCCCCCCATCCGCACGCCGGCCGGATTCGGTTCCGGATCCGGATACGTCGGCTCGTAAACGTCGATCAGCTTCACCACCCAGTCGGCATCGGTCCCGGACGTCGAAACGTGCAGCGTCACTGCGATGGGTCCCACGATCGTGAGGTCCTCCTCCAGGGGGGCCGTGGCATAAACCAGGACATCCGGACGCGACGCGGCAAACCGCTGGTCGTCCGTCATGTACTCACGGGTCATGCCGCTCGCGATGTTCGGGATGTACGGCACGGGTTTGGCGGGGTCGCTCACATACTCGTCGAACGCGGATTCCCCCTCGCCGGGCCGTTCGCCGGCCAACCGGCCAGCCGCCTGCAGAAACAAGGTCGCCTCGGTGCTCTGGCGCGGCGGCCATTGGTCAAAGCGACGCCATTGGTGGGTACCCGTCTCAAATACAAACGCCTCGGGTAGCGCCCAGTTCGTTTCGCCCTTCAGGAAGTGGCGGAAGAAAGGCAGCTCGATCTGTTCGCGGTAGAAATCGGCCGTCCTGGCCCGGAACGAAACGTGGCCCAGACGGTCACCCTCGCCCCTCCCCCAATCGCCGTGGGCCCAGGGCCCCATCACCAGCAGGTTGGTCAGCCCCGGGTTCTGGCGCTCCACCGCCTGGTAGGTCGCGAGCGTGCCATACAGGTCCTCGGCGTCGTACCACCCGCCCACGGTCAGGACGGCACAGCGGATGTTGCGCAGATGCGGCAGGATGTTGCGCGCCTTCCAGAAGTCATCGTAGTTCGGGTGGGCCACCACTTCGGACCAGAAGGGGACCCGACCCTTGAAATGGAGCGTTTCCGCGTTGGCGAGCGATCCGAGGTCGAGGAAGAACGCATAGCCGTCGGGGGTCTGGTGATCAAAGGCGCGGGGGCGTTCGCGTGTCGGGTGCTCCAGCGGCCACTCGAATTGGGCGAGGAAATTGAAGGCGTGCGCGAGGAACAGCGCGCCGTTGTGCCGAAAATCATCGCCGCGGAACCAGTCGGCCACCGGGGCCTGAGGCGAGGCGGCGCGCAAGGCCGGATGCGAGTCGATCATCCCCATCGACGTGTAGAAGCCCGGATACGAGATGCCGAACATCCCGACCCGACCGTTATGGCCCGGGAGGTGGCGGACGAGCCAGTCGATGGTATCCCAGGCATCCGTGCTCTCGTCGATGTCCTCCGGTCCGGTCTTCACCGGCTGGAACGGTCGGACGTGAACGAACTTCCCTTCCGACGCCATGCGTCCCCGCACATCCTGCTCGACGAGGATGAACCGGTCTTCGAGGAACCGCTGCACGCTGCCGACCGGCTCGCTGAAGGCGCTGCTCCCGTAGGGTCGCAGGCCGTAGGGTGTTCGCCGCAGGAGGATGGGGTACTGGTGGGTATCGTCCTTCGGCAGGAGGACGCGGGTGTGCAAGCGGACCCCGTCGCGCATCGGGACCCTGAACTCGTGCTTGGTATAGGCCGTTTCAACCCCGGCCCGGTCCATGGTGCCCACGGCAGCCGCGCCCCGGACGCCACCCAGTGTGACGGCGGCGATCAGCATCAGGGCGGTCTGGGCGGGGCGGGAGGCGGTTGGGGTGTGCATGGGGCGAACGTAGGGAGGGAACTGCAGCCCGTCAATGCCACCAAAGGGGTCAGTCCCAGAAATCTGAATACTACCACACATCATTCCATAAACTCATCGTCCGAACACCGCGCTGGGAGGTTCAGCGTCTGTCACCCATGCTCAGCCCTCCCAAGCCTGGACCTCTGGGGAGCCCAAAAAGTTGTCAATACTATTGACTGACCCCTCGTTTGATTCGCGTGCAGGCTTCGAGCGCCACCTCCCGCGCCACGGCGTGCGAAACCACCGGCCGCGGGTAGTTCTCGTCAAGCACCACACCGGCCTTCGCCAGCACCTCAGCCGGCGCCTCCCACCTATGGGGTCAGTCCCAGAAATCTGAATGCTACAACAAATCAATCTCTAAACTCATCGTCCGGACACCGCGCTGGAAGGTTGACCGCCTGCCACCCATGCTCAGCCCTCTCAACCCTGGACCTACGGGAAGCCCAAAAGTTGTCAATACTATTGACTGACCCCTCGTACAGCGCCTGCCACCCATGCTCAGCCCTCTCAACCCTGGACCTACCGGAAGCCCAAAAGTTGTCAATACTATTGACTGACCCCTCGTTTGATTCGTGTGTAGGCTTCGAGCGCCACCTCCCGCGCCACGGCGTGCGAAACCACCGGCCGCGGGTAGTTGCCGCCGAGCACCACACCGGCCTTCGCCAGCACCTCAGCCGGCGCCTCCCAGGGACGGTGAATCCAGTCGGCCGCCAGACCTGCCAACTCCGGCACCCAGCGCCGGACGTAGTCGCCGTGCGGATCGAACTTCTCGCCCTGGCTGACCGGATTGAAGATCCGGAAGAAGGGCGCGGCATCGGCGCCGCACCCGGCCGTCCACTGCCATCCGAGGGTGTTGTTCGCGAGATCGGCATCCGCGAGCGTGTCCCAAAACCACCGGGCCCCTTCGCGCCAGTCGATTCGCAGGTCTTTCACCAGAAACGAGGCCACGATCATGCGCACCCGGTTATGCATCCAACTGGTCGCCCAAAGTTCGCGCATCCCCGCGTCGACGATGGGATACCCCGTACGACCCCGTTGCCACGCCCGCAGCAACGCGCCATCACGAAGCCAGGGGAACCGGGCGAATTCACTTCGCAGCGGCTCCGTGGGCGTGCGGGGGAAATGGTACACCAGGTGGTGGGCAAACTCGCGCCAACCCAGCTCGGCGGCGAACGTGGACTGGCGCCATGCCGGGCTCCCGGTTCCCGCCCGGTGCGCCGCTTCCTCCAATGCCCGCCAAATCTGCCGCGGACCGATCTCGCCGAAGTGGAGGTGGGGGGAAAGCCGCGACGTCCCCTGGAGGTCGGGGCGGTTCCGTTGCTCGGCATACCCATCGACCGTCTCGGCAACGAACCGGGCGAGGTTGCGGGCCGCGCCAGCTTCGCCCGGCTGCCACGCGTCCCGGATCCCTCCGGCCCAATCGATCCGGGGCAGCAGCCCGAGGATCTCCAGCCCCAGCGATGCGGGCCAGGGCAATGCGGGCGGCAATGAGGTGGGCAGCGGCCAGGGCGCCGGCGGGTCCGGCAGGGCGAGGTGGGCCCGCCAGAAGGGCGTGAACACCTGGTACGGCCCGCCGCTCCGCGTCTGCAACGCCCAGGGCTCGCGCAGCAGGGCGGCATTGAAACTCTCGACCTCGAACCCGTCCGCACGCAGAAGCTCCATCAGACGCTGATCGCGCGCCACCATCGCCGGTTCGTACCGGCGGTTCCAGAAGACCGCGCGCGCTCCGCTCAGCCTGGCCAACTCCCGCAGGGTGTCCAGGGTCGGGCCCCGGCGCAGCACAAGTCGCGAACCTCGCGCCTGCAGATCGGCCGCCAGCACCTTGAGCGACTGGTGGAGCCACCAGCGCGACGCCGCGCCGGGTGGCCAGTCCTCTTCCTCCTCCGGTGCCCAGATGAAAACGGGGAGGAGGGGCCCGCCCCGCAGCGACGCCGCGTGCAGGGCGGGGTTGTCGTTCAGGCGAAGGTCGAGACGAAACCACACCAAGGTGGCCGGGGGGACGACAGGTTTCCTCATATCGCCGTGTCAACGGACAACCGCGACCACTTGTGATGCTGAGCCCAGCCGATGGACATCGCGGACGGGTAGGCGGATTCCCGCGACCTGTCAAGCGACCGCGCCAGGTGTCGGCCGGAGCATTCCCCACGTTTGACCTGATTTCCGGCTTCCCTTAGACTGCCCGCTGTTTGACGCCCGACGGGCGTTATCCCGATGAAAATTGTTGTTTGCGACCCTGTGTCGCCCAAAGGAATCGCGTTGCTGAAGCAACACCCCGAGTTCCGGGTTCAGGTCCTCGATCAGCGGTTGTCCGAAGCGGCCTTGCTGCCGTTGGTGGCCGACGCCGTGGCGTTGGTGGTGCGTTCGGAGACCAAGGTCACGCGGGCGGTTCTCGAAGCCGCGCCGCAACTGCGGGTCGTCGGGCGCGCGGGCGTGGGTGTCGACAATGTCGATGTCGAAGCGGCAACGGCGCGGGGCGTCGTGGTGATGAACACACCGGGCGGCAACACGATCACCACAGCCGAGCTGACGTTCGCGATGCTGCTGAGTCTGGCGCGCAAGGTCCCACAGGCGCACAGCACGATGGTAGCGGGCAAGTGGGATCGCAAAGCGTTTCAAGGGGTGGAGCTGGCGGGCAAGACCCTCGGGGTGCTGGGCATGGGCCGGATTGGCGGCGAGGTCGCGGTCCGGGCCACGGCGTTCGGCATGCACGTCCTGGCCTACGACCCGTTCCTCAACGCGACCCGCGCGCGCGCCCTGGGGGTCGAACTGGTGTCCGACGTCGACATGCTTTATCGCGACGCCGATTTCCTGACGATCCACCTGCCGGCGACCGAGCACACCCGCGGGATGTTGAATGCGGCGGCGTTCGCGAAAATGAAGCCCGGCGTGCGGATCGTGAACTGCGCCCGCGGCGAGATCATCGAGGATGCCGATCTGCTGGCGGCGCTGGACTCCGGCAAGGTGGCGGCGGCGGCCCTGGATGTGTACGTTCACGAGCCCCTGGCGCCGGATCATCCGTACCGGAAGCACCCCGCGGTGATCCTGACCCCGCACCTCGGTGCCAGCACGGCGGAGGCGCAGGAGAAGTGCGGCATCGAGGTCGCCGAGGTCATCACGAACTACCTCCTCACTGGCGAGGTGCGCAACGCCGTCAACCTGCCGCATCTCGACGCCAAGACCTACGAGCAGGTTCGGCCTTATCTCATCCTCGGGGAGAAGCTGGGCAAGTTCCTGGGCCAGCTCGCTCCCGCGCAAGTGGACCGGGTGTACGTCACCTACGGCGGCAAGGCCCGGGAGCTGCCGAACACCGACCCGGTCACCCGCGCCGTTCTCCAGGGTTTTCTGAGCCGCTCGGCGGTGGACAAGCTCAACCACATCAACGTCCGCAGCGTGGCGGCGACCTTCGGCATCTCGGTCGAGGAGAAGCGCTCGGACGAACCGGTCACCTTCAACGAATGGCTGCATGTGACGGTGTACGACGGGGGCCGGAAGGTCTGCTCGGCCGGCGGCACCTTCTTCGGTTCACCCGACAACCCCCGCATCGTCCGGGTCTTCAGCCGTCCCACCGAGATCCTGCCCTGCGGCGTCGTCTTCATGATGAACAACAAAGACCGGCCGGGCATGGTCGGACACGTGGGCACGCTGCTCGGACGCCACAATGTGAACATTGCCAGCATGAGCCTCAGCCGCGACGTGGCCGGAGGCGAAGCCTTCACGGTGCTCAACCTCGACAGCGTGCCGCCGGCGCCTGTCCTCGAGGCGCTGCGCCAGGATCCCGACATCACCAACCTCCATGTGGTCACTCTCTGACGCCATGTGCCTTTCTCGCTTCTCCCTGGCGCTGGTACTGAGTGCCAGTTGGCTCCCCATGACCGGGCTCCCGGCCGCGAACACCGCCGACCTCTTCGACAACCCCGTGCTCGCCAAGGGCAAGGGCTTCGAGATCCGTCAGCTCGAACTCGATGACTCCATCACCGCGCTGAAGGCCACGCTGGCCACCCAGAACCAGGCCATCTCGCCCCGTGAGGAGCCGGAACTCCGCGCCCGCATGCTCGAGCGCATGATCCTGACCCGGCTCCTCGTCCAGCGCGCCACCGCCGCCGACAAGTCCAAGGCGCGTGAACTCGCCGACAAGTTCATCGCGGACACCAAGAGCAAGGCGCCCTCGGAGGAATCGTACCGCCGCCAGCTCCTCGCCACCGGCCTCAAGCCCGAGGCTTTCGAGCAGAAGGCCTTCGAGCAGGCCGTGGTCGAGAAGGTGCTTGAACGCGAGCTCAAGTCCAAACTGACCGTCACCGACGAGCAGGTCCGGCAGTTCTACCTCGAAGGGATTGACCTCCAGGCCCAGGAAGTCCAGGAGACCGCGCAGAAGATCGCCGCGGCCGGCAACCAGCACACCGGCATCTACCGGGATGCGACCAACCGGTTGGCCGAGATCCAGCGGGTCCACCTCGCCCGCCTCGAACGCCCCGAGCAGGTCAAGGCTCACCTCATCCTCCTCTACACCGTGGACCCCGTCTCCCGCGGCCCGCTGGCCGAACGCGAACTCGCCGCCAAGCTCGCGCTGGCCACCAACACGGTGCAGCGGCTGAAGGCGGGTGCGGACTTCGCGACCGTGGCCCGGGAGGTTTCCGAAGACCCTGATGTCGCCCGCACCGGCGGGGAATACACGGCCAGCGCGCGCACGGCGATGGCGCCCGAGCTGCTCGAAGCTCTCTTCCGTCTGCCTCTCAACCAGGTGAGCAACCCCATCGCCACGCGCTTCGGCCTCTACATCGCCCGCGTCAACGAGAAGATCCCCGCCGGCAAACTGCCCTTCGAGCAGGTCGCACCCGAACTCCGCGAGATCCTCCTCACGCAGGGCGTTGAACGGCGCCTCCCCGCTTTCGCCGAACAATTGCGCAAGGAGTACGAAGTGCAGATCCTGGACCCGGAGTTGGCGAAGTAGCGCCGCGAACGATCCCGCGGGGGAGCGAGCAGAGGCTAGAAGCCTGCCGCCCGCACCGCCGCCTCGATCGGGCCCAGGATCACGTGAGGGAACACGCCCAACAGCACCAACCCGCCAGCGGCCAACCCCACCACCGTTCCCTCCGCCCACGCGCCTGTGCTCCCTGCCTGCTTCTCTCCCGGCACGGGTTCAACGACGTAGGCCTGCTTCAACACCTTCAGGTAGTAGTAGAGCGCCACCGGGCTCAAGGCGAGACCCGCAGCCACCAACCACAGCAGGCTGAAATGTACGGCATCCGCCTTCAGGGCCACCGCGAACACATAGAACTTGGCCACGAAACCGGCAAACGGCGGCAGACCCGCCAGGGAGAGCATCAGCACCGCGAGCCCTCCCGCCAACCAGGGGCTCCGCCTCGCCAGACCCGCGAGTTCCGCCAAAGCATCGCTCCCCCCGGTGCGCTCCGCCAGGGCCGCCATGGCGAAGGCCCCCACCGCCGTCAACGCGTACGTGGCCGCGTAAAAGACCAGTGAAGCCAACGCTCCGGTCCGGCTCTCCTCGCTGGCCACAGCCAGCACGGCCAGCAGGAGGTAACCGGCGTGCGCCACGGCGGAGTACGCCAGCAGTCGCTTCAGTCCGCGCTGCGCCAGGGCCGCCAGGTTGCCCAGCACCATCGAAGCCACCGCCAGCACCGCCAGCACCGGCATCCATCCCGCCCGGAACGTTGTCAACCCCGCCCCGCCCGCGCTCTCCGGAAACGCCCAAAGCAGCACCTTGGCAAACAGGAAGAAGCTGGCCACCTTCGAGCCCGACGCCACGAGCGCGGCCGCCGGCGTCGGGGCACCCTGGTAGGCGTCCGGCGCCCACAGATGGAACGGCACCGCGGCCACCTTGAAGCCGAAGCTCACCATCACCATCACCAGCGCGGCCGCCAGCAGCGGATCGAAGCCCCGACCCCGCAGTGCCTTCGCGATCGCTTCGAGCCCCGTCGCCCCGGTCACCCCGTAGAGCAGGCTGAACCCGAACAAAGCGAACGCCGCGGCGAGCGCCCCGAAGAAGAAGTACTTCAGTCCCGCCTCGGTCGCGGCCAGATCCTGCCGCCGCAACGCCACCAGCGCGTAAAGCGAGAGGCTCGTCAGCTCGAGCGCCAGGAAGATCGGCAACAGATCCTCCGCACTCGTCATCAACAGCATGCCGGTCGTCGCCAGCAGCAGCAGGGCGAAGTACTCGCTGATGTGGTCGGTGAAGTCCGCCTCAACCGAGAGCAACACGGTGAGAAGCGTCAGTCCCAACAGCACCAGTTTCACCATCTGGGTGAGCGGATCCGCCACGAACATGCCGTCCAGCGCGCGCCCATAAGCCGGCACATTCAGGATGTACAGCCCGGCGCTCAGGCAGCCCGCGGCGGCGATCGCGGCTCCCAGCCACCGCCGGATCCGGGCGGGTTGATCGCGCAGGATCGCGAGGTCGACCAGCAACGCGCCGAGCGCCGCCAGGACCACGAGCATCTCGGGACCGGCCAGCCGCAGCAACGCCAGGTAGCTCATGATCCCCCTCCCTGTTTCCAGGCCGAGACCAGCGGCTGCACGCTCGGCACGATGTAATCCAGCAGCAGCCGGGGGAACAGACCGATCACCACGGTCGTCAGCAGCAGCATCCCGGCGCCCACCTTCTCCGGCCACGTAATGGGGGGCAACGGTGGCACCGCGCTCCCCGGCGGGTTGATCTCGCCCGCCTCGCCGCCCGCGAAGAAGCCGTGCTGCATCGCCCGGAGCAGGTACGCCACGCCGAGCACGATCCCGATCCCGGTCACACCCACCGCCAGCGGCAGGGATTGCCAGGCCCCGATCAGCACCGAGATCTCCGCCACAAACCCGCTGAACCCCGGGAGGCCCATCGACGCCAGGCTCGCCACCACAAAGGTCGCCGCGGCGAAGGGCAACCGCCGGCTCAAGCGCAGCCCCGCCAATTCCTCCAGCTCGCGGGTATGCGCCCGGTCGTAGACCATGCGCCCTACCACACCGAACAGCAGTCCCGCGATGATGCCGTGGGAAAACATCTGCAGCACCGCTCCGCTCACACCCACCTCGTGGAGCGTGACCAGGCCGAGCATCACAAACCCCATGTGGCTCACACTCGAGTAGCCGATCACGAACTTGAAATCCCGCTGCACCAGCGCCACCAGCGCCCCATACACAATCCCGATCACCGCCAAGGCCGCCAGCGGTTCCTGCCAGGTCCGCACGCCTTCCGGAAACAGCGCCACCCCCGCCCGCAGGGCCCCGTACGCGCCCAGCTTCATCACCACCCCCGCCAGCAACATCGACGCCGCCGTCGGTGCCGCCACGTGGCCGGTGGGCGCCCACGTATGCAACGGCCACAAACCCGCCAGCACGCCGAAGCCCACGAACATCAAGGGGAACACCCAGCGCTGGAACGTCGCCGGATACGCCACCTGCGCCAGGGCCTGCAGGTCGAACGTACCGGTGCCCGTCGCCCGCAACGCCCCCACGTACACCGCCAGCAAACCGAGAAACACCAGCGCACTGCCCAGGAACGAGTACAGCACCAGCTTCATCGCGCCATACTCGCGCCGCGTCGAACCCCAGATCGCGATCAGGAAGTACTTCGGGATGATCGCCACTTCATAGAAGAAGAAGAGCAGGAACAGATCGAAGCTCAGGAACACCCCGTACACCGCCCCGATCAGCGTCAGGTAAAGGGCGAAGAATTCCCGCGGCCGGTCGGTCACGTTCCACGAGAAGAGCACGCCCGCCACCGCCGCCAGCGCCGTCAGGAAGACCAGCGTTAGGTTGATCCCGTCCACCGCCAGGAAGTACTCGATCCCCAGCGCCGGGATCCAGGGCACGCGCGTCAGCGTGAGCAACTCCGCCCCGGGCCGGTAGGCCAACCCGCCGCCGAACGCGCACACTCCCGTCACCAAGGTGATGGCCAGGGCGACCCCGCGTGCCGCCGAGGCACGACGCGCCGGGATCAGCAGCAGCGCCGCCGCCCCCAAGAAGCTGAGATAGATGGTCCAGGGCAGCATGAGGATCACGGGAGCAGGGCCACCCATCGTTTCACGGTCTCGTTCGTGAAGCCCAGCACGCTCTGGGGATACAGGCCCACGAGAAACATCAGCGCCGTGGCGGGCGCCACGATCCACCGCTCGGTCGCACTCAGATCCGGCAGCGCCTGCCAGCGCGGATTGAGCGGGCCGTGAAACACCCGCTGGCTGAGCGTCAGCAGGAAGACCGCAGTCAGCAACAACCCGCCGGTTGCGCCGACCGTTGCCCACGGCGCCAATCCGAAGCTGCCTTTGAAGATCAGGAACTCGCCCACAAAGCCGTTGAGCCCCGGCAGCCCGAGCGAGGAAAAGAGGGCGATTCCCATCAGCCCCGTCAGGACCGGCGCCACCCGCCGCAGCCCGCCGAAATCATCCAGACCCCGCAGACCGCCCGCGCGTTGCTCGATCCAGCCCACGAAACAGAACAGCGTCGCGGCGGTCAGCCCGTGGTTGAACATCTGGAGCAGCACCCCGTTGAGCGCCGCGGCCGACTCCTGCGCCAGCCGGCCGGTCCCGCTCGCCGTGGTGGCCACCGCGAAAACACCGAGCAGGCAATAGCCGAGGTGGTTGATGGACGAATACGCGAGCAGCCGTTTGAGGTCACGCTGCGCAAACGCGGCGGCAGCCGAAAACAGAATCGTCAGCACCGCCAGCCCGAGCAGCGGGCCCTGCCACGCCCGGAGCGACTCGGGGAAGATCGGCAAGAGCAGGCGCAGAAATCCGTACACGCCCATCTTGGACATGGCGCCCGTCAGCAACATGGTGACCCCGGTCGGCGCCTCGGCATACGTCGCCGGCAGCCAGGTGTGAAACGGCATCAGCGGCACCTTGACCGCCAACCCGAGAAAGACCGCCAGGAACACCGCCGTGGTCAGCACGCCAGCCGGCAACCCCGTTCCCGCCAGCCGCTGCGCGAATCCCGCCGTCAACCCATCCCGCGCCCCCAGCTCGGCCAGCTCCACAAAATCGAAAGTGCCCACCGCCAAGTACACCGCCAGGAACCCCAGCAGCATCGCGACGCTCCCGACCATGGTGTACACGAAGAACTGCACCGCGGCCGCGCTGCTTTCCCGGCCCCCCCACAGCTTGATCAGGAAGAACGCGGGCACCAGGCTGAGCTCCCAGAACAGGAACCAGTGAAAGAAGTTCAGGGCCGTGAACGTCCCCAGCAACCCGGCCTCCAGCCAGAGCATCAGACCGAAGTACAGCGACGCGCGCTCCCCCAGGCGCCAGGACGCCAGCATGGCCATCGGCACCAGCAAGCCGGTCAGAACGATCATCAAGAGTCCCAACCCGTCCACCCCCAGGTGGTAGTTCACGCCCAGCGCCTGGATCCAGGCGTGGCGCTCGACGAATTGCAGGGTCCCTGAAGCGGCGTCAAACCGCGATCCCACCAGAACCGTCAGCGCCAGCACCAACGTCGCCACGCCCAAGGCAAGGCGCTGCGCCATCGCCGCCCGTCGCGGGCCCAGCGCGATCACGGCCAACCCGCCGACCAGCGGGGTGAACGTCAACAGCGTCAGCCAGGGCACCTCGTTCACCGGCAACCTCCCCACATCAGCATCAGCACCAGGCAGACGAAAGCCGTCCCCAGCGCCCGCAGGTAGTTCGGCAACTGACCATCCGTGAGGCCGGCGGCCGTGCGACCGTCCCGATTCAACCGCCGGCAGGCCGCGTCAAAGCCCAGGTTGACGACGTATTCGTCCACCAGTCGGCTCGCCCACGCGAGGCCTTGCGCAACCAGCTCGACCACCCAGACCAGCCCGCCCCATACCCAGCGGTCCAGACGTTCGCTCAGTGCGGCCCACCCGGCATGGGCGCGTTCGACCGTGGCGCCGTACAGCTCGTCCACCAGGAATTTCCGGCGCAGCAACGCATACGTCTTCGGCCAGCTCACCGCGAGCACATCCGGCGAGTCCGCCCGCGGGATGACGCGGCGGCCGTAGAGCCACCAGCCCAGCCCGATGCCGAGCGCCACAATGACGGCGGACAGCAGCATTGCCGCGCCGGCGCCGCCGGCGAACATTCGTCCCCAGTCGCCCGCCACTGGCAAGCCCTCGAGGTAACGCTGGAGCCACGGCCAGGCGGGAGTTCCGAGGAACCCCAGGCCGACCGCAAACACCGCCAAAACCATCAGCGGAACGGTCATCACCCGCGGGCTCTCGTGCACCGTTGCACCTCCCGTTTCCCGCGCGTCACCGGAGTTTCGGGGCTGGCCGAAGAACACGTAACAGACCTGGCGGGTCATGTAGAAGGCCGTCAGCAACGCCCCCAGCACCACCAGGTAGTACGGGCCTTGCGACACCGGCCAGCCGTGCGCCGCGTGCAAGATGGCGTCCTTGCTCCAGAACCCGGCAAAGAAGACCGGCACCCCCGCCAGCGCCATCATCCCCACCGCGTAGGTGGCAAAGGTGAGCGGCATGAGCTTCCGAAGCCCGCCCAGGCGCCGGATATCCTGCTCGTGATGGCAGCCGTGGATGACGGAACCGGCGCCGAGGAACAGTAGGGCTTTGAAGAACGCGTGGGTCAACAGGTGGAACATCCCCACCGCCACCCCGCCCACGCCGAGCCCGACGAACATGTAGCCGAGCTGCGACACCGTGGAGTAGGCGAGGATCCGCTTGATGTCCGTCTGCGCCACAGCGATCAGCGCGGCGAACACCGCCGTCAGCGCGCCCACCCAGGTCACCGCTTGCAGCGCGACGGAGACACCTCCCGCCGCGCCGGCCGGCAGCGCGGCGATCAACGGGAACATGCGCGCCACCAGGAAGACGCCGGCGGCCACCATGGTGGCGGCGTGGATCGCGCGCTCACCGGCGTGGGACCTTCCATGGCGACCTGCAACCAGACATGCAGCGGCACCTGCCCGGACTTGCCCATGGCCCCGACAAAGATCAGCAGGCCCAGAGCCGTGCTGAGCGTCAGTCCGCCCGTCAGGGTCTGCGCCGCGAGCCGGTTGACCACACCGGACTCCAGGCAGCCTTCGCTCCCGTCGTAGAAGACCAGCGTTCCGCTCGCCGCGTACAACCACAGCATGCCGACCAGCAAGGCCACATCCCCGATGCGCGTCGTGATGAAGGCCTTTTTCGCCGCGGCCGCAGCGGCCGGTTTCTGGTACCAGAACCCGATGAGGAGGTACGACGCCAACCCGACGAGCTCCCAGCAGATGAACAACAGGAGCAGGCTGTTGGCGATGACGACGCCGAGCATCGCGCCGGCAAACAGGGAGAGGAAGCAGAAGAACCGGGTGAAATTCTCGTCGGCGGCCATGTACCCGAGGCTGTAGAGGAAGATCAGCAGCCCCACGAGAGTGACCATGACCAGCATGCCGGCGCCGAGGGGATCCAGGACCCAACCCAACACGAGTTGGGCGTCGCCGAACTCGAGCCAGGTGAAGTTGTGCGTCAGGCGCACCCCCGGCCCGGTGAGCGTGCGGGCAAACGCCAGGAGGGCCAGGACCAGGCTGACAGTGAGGGCGCCGATGGCGAGCCCTGCGGCCCAGCGTCGCTCCCGACGCGGCACCAGCGCGAGCACGCCTGCCGCGACGAGCGGCAAGGTGGGCACGAGCCAGAGATGTCGGGCGATCCCTTCCACGGCGGGTCAGCCTTTGAGCGCGTCCATTTGGTCCAGGTTGGTGGTGCGCCGGTGCCGGTAGATCTTGATGATGAGGGCGAGGCCCACGGCGGTTTCGGCGGCGGCGACGGCGATGGCGAAGAGGGTGAACACGATTCCGGCGGCCGACTCCGGGTTCGGTCCATAGCGCCAGAAGGCGATGAAGTTGAGGTTGGCGGCAGTGAGCATCAGTTCGATCCCGACGAGCACGAGGATGGCGTTGCGGCGGGTGAGGGCCCCGGCGAGGCCCACGCCGAAGAGCAGGGTCGAGACCACCAGATAACGTTGGAGCGGCGTCATACTTCCTCAGGGGTCAGTACATAGTATGCGCCACAAATCCAAGGGGTCAGTTCATCAGATGCGCCAGGGCGCGACCAGGGGTCGGTACCACCTATACGCCAACGATAAGGGGTCGGTTCCGCATATGCGCCAGGACGCGTTCCCATGTGTCCACCATGCCTGGTCATCGCCCCACCTCCTGGTCCGGACGCCGCGGCTCCCGGACCGCCAGCACCACCGCCCCGATCATCGCCGCCGTCAGCAGCAGCCCCACGACCTCGAGCGCGACGACATACCTCGTCATCAACTCCTGCCCCAACTCCCTCACCGACGGCGCGGTGGCCGGCGTGGCCACGTCCGGCAACAGCCGGCTGCTTCCCACGCACGCCAGCAGGACCCCCGTCACCGCCCCGGCGATGCCCAGGCCGAGGGGCCAGGGCCGGATGGCGCGGGGCTCGTGGGCGCGGGCGGGGTCGGTCCCCGGATCCCGGGTCATCAGACTGGCGAAGACGATCAGGATGGCGATGGCCCCCACGTACACCATGACCTGGGCGAAGCTGACGAACTCGGCGCCCAAGCCCAGGAACAGCGCGGCCACGCTGAAAAAGGTCAGCACCAGGCACAGGGCGCAGTGGATCAGGTTGCGCAGCGAGACCGCGGCCACCGCCCCGCCGAGGGCGAGCAACGCAGCGATGATGGCGGCGGGATCCATGGGCGTCTAGTCGGCGAAACGGTAGCGACGCGGCCCGAACCGCCCGCGCTGGGTGAGGCCTCGGCTCAGCGCGCGGTAAGGCAGCAGGAGGAGGGCCGCTCCCAGCACCCATCGCCACAGGCCGGCCCCGGCGAAGGTCCAGGTGGCGGTGGCGTGCCACACGGCGGCGGCCACGAGCGTGACGAGGGACATCGGCAACATGAATTTCCAGGCGAAGTTCATGAGCTGATCCGCGCGCAGCCGGGGCATGGTCCCGCGCAGCCAGATGAACACCGCGATGCAGCCGAGGAGCTTGATCCCGAACCACAGGTACGACGGCACCCAGTCCAGCCAGGCCACGGGTGCCCGCCACCCGCCCAGGAAAAGCGTGATGCCCACGCCGCTGATCGCGAACAGGCTCAGGTACTCGCCGAGGTAGAACAGGGCGTACTTGAAGCCTGAGTACTCGACCATGTGACCGGCGATGATCTCCGATTCGCCTTCCGGGAGGTCGAACGGGGAGCGGCTGGTCTTGGCGGTGGCGGCGATCATGAACAACACGAAGCCGGCCAGCCCCCAGGGCGTGAAGACGTGCCAGTTCGCCAGGCCCGCCCACCCATGGCCGGCCTGGCTGTCCACGATGGCGGGCAGCGACAAGGTGCCGGCCAGCAGCACGACGCTCACGGCGGACAGAACGAGGGGGACTTCGTAGCTGATCAACTGCGCGATGGCGCGCATGGCCCCCAGCAGGGAGTACTTGTTGCGGCTCCCCCACCCCGCCATGAACACGGCGATCTCGGTCGCCGAACCCACGGCAAAGAAGAACAGCAAGCCGGCCTCCAGATCGAGGGCCACCAGATGGCGTCCGAAGGGGATGACCGAGTACGCGAGCAACACCGGGACGACCTTGAGGATGGGTGCCAGAAAGTGGATCCACTGATCCGCGGCGCGGGGCACGATGTCCTCCTTGGTCAACATCTTGAGGCCGTCGGCGATGGGCTGCAGCAGGCCGTAGGGCCCCACCCGGTTGGGTCCCAGCCGATTCTGGATGCGCGCCAGTCCTTTGCGCTCGAGCCAGGTGGTCAGGGCGAAGAGTCCGCCAAACGTGGCCACGATGGCAGCGGCGCCCAGGAAGGCCGCGACCCAGGGCTGCCACGGAGCCGGCCAGAGGGCGACCAGCCGCTGCTGAGCGAGGACCAGGAGTTGGTCAAGGGTTTGAGCCATGCGCGCGCGCGGCGGATGCTAGCGGAACGGCATCCGTCCTGCCAACGCCCCATTTTCCGGCGCCTCCCCGCATCTCACGGGGTGGCGGATGCCGGCGTCGCGGCGGGTTGGGACGGGGGGGCCTTGGGTTTGGCCTGGGCTTGCGCCTTCGCCTCGGCCTTGGCCTGTTCGGCGGCGAGGCGGGCGTCAGTCTCGGCCGCTTCCGTCGGGTGAATCTGGTGGTAGTAGCGATTGGGCTTGGCCAGGTCCGTCTTGTGGAGGAGGAGGCCGCCGAACCGGTCGGGGGTGCTCCACTCGAAGGCGGTGTCCATCCGGATGGCATCGAACGGGCAGACTTCGACACAGATCTGGCAGCTCATGCAGACCGAGACGTCGAGGTCGAAGACCCGGGGGTGCTTCTGGGGTTTGCCGCGTTCATCGCGCTCGAGGACGATGTAGATGCACTGCGGCGGGCATTCCTTCTCGCAGATCTTGCACGCCACGCAGCGCAATCCCCGTTCGGGATCGGCCCCGTCATAGACGAGGAAGGGGAAGACGCGGGCGTTCTCCGGCGACGCGAGCCGCCGTTCGGGGTATTCGACCGTGGGCAACCGGGCCGGATCGTGGTAGCTGCCCACGAAGTTCCGTGCCGTTTCAGCCAGGCCCTTGAGGAGTCCAGCGCCAAACATCGCGCGGCAAAATGCCTTCGATTCGCGCCGTTGACAAAACGAATTCCCACGGAAGTTCAAAGCTCCAAGTTCAAAGCTCAAGGGAAGCCCCAGGAGCCAAGCCCCAAGGCCGCAGCCGCCAGCGGGGCCATTGGATCTTCCCGCTTGGGACTTCCCTTGAACTTTGAGCTTTGCGTTTGGACCTTCCCTTGGCTTTGCGCTTTGCATCCGGAGCTTCCCTTGAATTTTGAGCTTTGCGTTTGGACCTTCCCTTGAACTTTGAGCTTTGAACTTGGAGCTTTGAAATCCTTCGTGCGGCAGTCACAGTCACGGCAACCGATTCGAATTGAACATGAATCCGACCCGCATACTGCCGGACCTACAAGCCTCGTTGCTGTGTGAAGACGTGCGCCAGGAGGCGACCGGCAACTTCATTCTGGTGGGGATCCTGGGCTACGTTCGCGTGCCGCAGCTTCCGATCAAGGCCTTCAAGCTCTGCGTCTACAACCGCTGGACGGCGGGGGTGGGCCAGTTCGTCGAAAGCGTCCGCCTGGTGGCCCCGGACGGCACCACGGTGATTCGCAAGAGCGAGGTGCGTTTTGCGCTGCAGGATGCCACGCACCACTCGACGAACGTGACCTTGTTCGCCGGCGTCGAGTTCACCCAACCGGGTGTCTACTACGTCGAAGTGCTGGTCGACGACGTCATGAAGCTGCGCTCGCCGGTTCCGGTCATTCTCCAACCGCCGCCCAAGCCCGCTCAGCCGCCCGGGCCCACCCCCGCGCCGGCTGCGGAATAACCCGCGCGCTTCATGAATCCGTCGCCGCCGGGCGGTTCTGAAGGGACCGCCTGGCAGCCGTTTACGTTTGGCGGCGTGGCCGCCTTTGCGACTGCCGGGGCGCTGCGCGCCTGGGGGGTGGTGATCCTGACGGCCATGCTGCTGGGGCTGGCGGCCGACCGCTATTTCGTCGCGGCTTGGTTTCCGGCATTGGACCTCGCCCTTGAGCGGCTGCCGGCGAGCGGGGAGATCCGGGACGGCCGGCTGCTGTGGCCGAGCCCCCAAGCCGTGGAGCTTGCGAACAACGGGTTCGTCCGGCTCCTGGTCAACCCGAACTTCGGTCCCGTCGCCGGCCAATCTGCGGATGTGACCTTCGAATGCACGGCCGACACGTTGACGGCGCAATCCCTGTTCGGCTACTGGGTCATGCCCTACCCCTACCGGCTGCATCTGGCGCTGAATCAGCCGACCCTGCAACCTCTCTGGGCGGCATGGCGTCCGCATTTCCGCCTCGGTCTACCCACGGCGTTTGTCGTGGCGATGATCCTGGCCTGGGCGGGATGGGCGCTGGTCCTGGCGCCCCTCGCCCGGGCCCTCGCGTTGCTGCTGCGTCGGGAAGTTCCGTTGCGGGGCTGCTGGAAGGCGGCTTTCGCGACGTTTGCGCCCTTCGCGCTGGCCACTGCGCTCGGGCTTGTTCTCTATGCCGGGCGCGGCTTCCGGCTGCCCGATCTCCTGGTGACGTGGGCCTTGGCCCATCTCTACAGTCTCATCCTGCTGTTCGGCGCCATCCCCTGCCTGCCTCGGCTTGTCCGGGCATCCCCTTTTGTGGTCCGGCCATCGCCGATCACGGGGGCCACATCGCCCTTCGCGACGCCTCCCGGCGATCCGAACCTCAACTCCGAACCCGACCCGTCATCGGCGAGGGGGGACGTTCCTGAAACACCCTCGGCCCCCTCGGTCCTCGGCAGCGGCGAGCCTCCGGCCGATCCCCGGAATCCTTTCGCTGTCCCGACGGTGCTTCCCGCGCCGCCGGTCCCTCCGCCGCGCGAGCCGTTCGCTGCCCCTGCGCTTCCGTCGCGCGCCCGGCCCTCGGATCGCCCGGAGCCCCCGGCCCCGGAACCGCCTCCCCGGCGCATCAAGCCTCCCACCGCGCCCGCGCCCACCCCACACCGCTCGGAGCCCGCAGAGCCGCTCGACCCCCTGAACCCGTCGTGACTCAGGCGCCCGGGTGCCTTGCCCGGGGGTCGAACGCGTCGCGCAGGCCGTCTGCCACGAAGTTGAGCGCCAGCAACAACGTCACCAGCGTGCCCGCCGGCGCGACGATCATCCACCAGTAGACCCGGATCGGGTTGATCTGGGTCGCGCCCTCCGCAATCAAGGAACCGAGGCTGGCCTGCGGCGGCTGCAAACCCAGTCCCAGAAAGCTCAGGAACGACTCATACAACATCACCGTCGGGACGGTCAGCGCGAGGTAGACGATCACCACGCCGCTGACGTTGGGCAGGATATGCCGCAGGACGATCCTCGCGGTGCCGGCACCCAGGGCCCGGCTGGCTTCGACGAACGGCCGCGTCCGCAACGACAACACCTCGCCCCGGACAATCCGGGCCATGGTCAGCCAGGACACCGCGGCAATGCCGAGCAGCAACCCCGCCGTTCGGATCCACACGGCGGGCACGGCGGTCCCTCCTGCACCTTCCCACTGCTCCACCAACCCGTTCAACACGGTCACGACGACGATGACGAACACCAGCGTCGGCATCGCGTACAACCCGTCCACCGTCCGCATCATCCATGCGTCCACGCGCCCGCCCACGTAACCGGCCAGGGCACCCCAGAGCACCCCCAGGACCAGGCTCACCGCCGTGCCCACGGCTCCCACCACCAGCGAAAGCCGCGCGCCCACCAACACCCGCGTGAGCAGGTCGCGACCATGCACGTCCGTCCCGGCCCAATGTCGCCAGGAGGGCGGTTCAAACTGCCCGCCGACAAACGCGTCCGGTGCGTAGGCCGACAACGCTGGTCCGACCAACACGCCCAACCCCAGGCCGGCCAGAAGAACCGCGCTCACCACCGCTGCCCGGTTTTGCCAAAACCGCCGCCACGCCTGACGCGTCGGGCTGGCGCGCGCTGCCGTCCGCGGTGCGTCGGCCGCGTGCCTTGTGTCCGCCGGTTCACTCATGGCGCACGCGCGGATCCAGCCAGACATAAGCCACGTCCACGATCAGGTTCAGCACCAGCAACATCACCGCGTACAGCAGCACCAGCCCCACCACCATCGTGTAATCGCGGTTCAGCGAGCTGTTCACCATGAACACGCCCAGGCCGGGAAGTTGGAAGAGATTCTCCACCACGAACGAGCCGGTCAGCAGGTCCGCCAGCAACGGCCCCGCATACGACACCACCGGGAGCACGCCGAGCCGAAACGCGTGGCGCCAGAAGATGCGGCCTTCGGAGAGTCCCTTGGCCCGGGCGGTGACGATGAACTCCGCGGGCAGCGTCTTGAGCATGCCCTCGCGCATCAACCGCGCCACCCGCCCGGCGAAGTAGAGGCCCAGCGTGACAACCGGCAGCACCAGGTGCCAGGGCGACCCCCACAAGGCGACCGGAAACCAGCGCAGCTTCACCCCCAACACCATCACCAGCACCGGCCCGGCCACGAACGTCGGGACGCAGATCGCCGTCAGCGCCGCCAGGCTGCCCCATTGGTCTGGCCAACGCCCGCGCCGGATCGCCGTGACAAACCCCAGCGGCACGCCCAACCCCACGGCCAAGCCAAACGCCAGCAACCCGATGGTCAACGACACCGGCAGACCCGCGGCGAGGATGTCGTTCACCGTGTGGTTCCGATACCGCATCGAGGGCCCGAGGTCCCCTCGCGTCAAGCCACCCAGGTAGATCAGGTACTGGCGCCAGACCGGTTGGTCGAGGTGGTACTTGGCGTTCAACTGCCGCTCGATTTCCGGCGGCACCTGCCGTTCCCGGTCAAAGGGACCGCCGGGCGCCAGGCGGATCAGCGCAAAGGCCGCGAGACTGATCCCCAGCAGCAGCGGGACCATGAACGCCAGTCGGTGCAACACGTGCTTCACAGCGGAGCCCACGACCTGGCGAAGCCGTCGCGCTTCACTCCCGACGCCAACGCCTCAGCCACGTGGGAACAACGCCCGCATTCTTCGTGGCCGTTTCCCAGCCCGCAACGATGAACCGTCCGCCCTCCCGCCCTGCACTCTTTCGCGTCCCTTCGCGCCTTTCGCGGGCCACCCGTCCTCCCCGCCGTGCCCTTCCCATTTCGCGGGCTTTTTCCTTTGCCCTTTCCTCCGGTCGTCTGGGAAACTGCGCGCCAGCATGAACCTCCTGCAGCGCCCTTTGCTCCCTGTGCTCCTGCTCGCCGTGGGCCTTGGCGGGCTCACTTCCACCCTGCTCCCCGCCACCGGCGCCGAGGCGCCTCCCGCCGGTCTGAAACCCCTTCCCGAGGCGGACCTCGACAAGATCCGGTCGGCGCTCCCGTCCCGCGCCCGGGTCACCCCCCAGATACCCCGGAAGCTGCTGTTGTTCGTGCGGAACGTCGGGTACGGCGGCCATCCCTCGGCCGAGTACGCCAACCACGCCTTCACCCTCATGGGCGAGAAGACCGGCGCTTTCCAAGCCGTTGTCAGCCGCGACCCCGAGGTCTTTCGTAGCGAGAGTCTGCGGCAGTTCGATGCGGTCTGCTTCAACAACAATGTGGGCAACCTCTTCACCGACCCCGAGCTGCGGCAGAACCTGGTCGAGTTCGTCACCGGCGGCGGGGGGTTGCTCGGCCTGCACGGCACCACCGTCGCCTTCACGCAATGGCCGGGCGCGGTCGAAGACTGGCCGGAGTTTGGGTACATGATCGGCGCGCGCGGCGCCAACCACCGCGAGAACACCGAGCATGTCTTCATCAAACTCGATGACCCGACCCACCCGCTGAACGCCGTCTTTCGCGGCCAGGGCTGGGAGTTCCGCGACGAATTCTTCCGCGTCGGCGACCCTTACTCGCGCCAGCGTCTCCGGCTGCTCTTCAGCATTGACACCGCCAAGACCGACCTGCAGCAGGGCCGCGGTTTCGGCCAGCTCGAACGTGCGGACAACGACTTCGCCCTCGCCTGGATCCGCCGCTACGGTCGCGGCCGCACGTTCTACTGCACGATTGCGCACAACCCCTATGTCTTCTGGAACCCGCTGATGCTCGAGTTCTACCAGGACGCCATCCAGTTTGCCCTGGGCGACCTGCCGGCTCCCACAACGCCCAGCGCCCGGCTCACCCCGGCGATGCGCGCGCAGGAGAACCTCGGCTGGCGGCTCGGTCTCGAGGCTTACACCCTGCACCGGATGACGTTCTTCGAGACCCTCGACCGCGCCGCCCAACTGGGCCTCTCCTACGTCGGCGGTCTCAGCTTCCAGAAGCTCAGCCCCGAAATCCCGAAGAACTTCGAGCCCGGCCTCAGCGACGACGAACTGCGCGCCGTCCGCCTCAAGCTCGCCGACGCCGGCCTGCACCTGCTCACCTTCTACATTCAGGAGATCCCGGGCGACGAAGCCGGCTGCCGCCGCGTGTTCGAATTCGGCCGCAAGCTCGGCATCGAGACCTTCATGACCGAACCCAAGCTCGAATCCCTCGACACCATCGAACGCTTCGCCGACGCGTACGGGATCAACGTGGCCCTCCACAATCACGACCCGAAGGCCTCGCCGCACTACTGGAGCCCGGAAGCCATCCTCAAGGTCTGCCAGGGCCGCAGTCCCCGCCTCGGCGCCGCGGCGGACGTCGGCTACTGGATGCGGGCGGGCCTCGATCCGGTGGCCGGCATCCGCCAGCTCGGCTCCCGCCTGATCACCCTGCAGATGCACGACCTGCACGAGCTCAGCCCCCAAGGCTCCGACGTCCCCTGGGGCACGGGACAAGGCCGTTCCGCCGAGATCTTCCGCACGCTTCACGAACGGGGCATCCGGCCCACCATGATCGGCCTCGAGTATTCGAAGGACTTCGACAATAACCTGGACGCGGTCGCGCAGTGCGCCGCCTTCTTCAACCAGCTCACCCTCAGCCTCACGCCATGACGCCTCCCGCCCTCGACCGCCTTTCTGCCGCCGCCCTCCAACAGGCCCTCGACGCCCTCGCCCGCTACACGGCCGGCTCCCCGCGCGGCCCGCTCCTTCCGCTCGACGACGCCGTTGCCCAGGCCACCACCGACCCCGCGAGCGCGCGCGAACTCCAGACCCGCCTGCTGTCCCTCCTCCACCCCGACACCCCGCCCGAAGCGCGCGAGTACATCTGTCGCCAACTCATCCTCATCGGCACGGCCCCCGCCGTGCCGGCACTCGCCGCGTTCCTGAACGATCCGGCCGTCGCCCACGCCGCCCGCGGCACGCTCGAAGTCCTGCCCGACCCCGCGGCTGGCCAGGCCCTGCGCGACGCGATTCCGAGACTCACCGGCCTGCTGCGTGTGGGGGCCATTACGTCCCTGGGTCGCCGTCGGGAAACGGCCAGCGTTGCCCTGCTCGCGAGCCTCCTGCGCGACTCCGACGAGCCGACCGCCACCGCCGCCGTGGCCGCGTTGGGCGACATCGCGAGCCCCGAGGCCGGCGCCGCCCTGCGCGCCTTCCTTCCTCACGCACCCGCCGTCCTTCGACCGGTTCTGGCCGACGCCTGTCTTGCGTGCGCCGAACGGTTGCCTGCGGCCGAACACCGCGACCTGGCCCGTGAGCTTTACGCCTGGTGCCAGGGCGAAGCCCAGCCGCGCCACGTCCAGTCCGCCGCGGCTGCCGGCCTGGCCCGTCTCGCGCCCGCCGGCTGACGACCTCCCGAGCTCAAGCCGTAGGTCGCCGCCCCGGCCCCGACCTCTGGCACCCCCTCCGGGGTGCCCTCGATTCCGCCCGCGAGACCGGAGATCGCCGCCCCGCGGCGATCTCCGGCTACCTTCTGGAACGCCTCCGGCGTTGACGAGGACGGCTCACCGGAACGCCTCAGGCGTTGGCCAGAGGATCTCCGGCGTTGGCGGCTGGTCGTGCGTCCGGAATTCGGAAATCCCTTGGGAGAGCGACTGGCAGCGATCTGGCAGCAGACCGAGGCAGGCCTCGCGCCCTGTGCGCGAGACGCACACTCGCCAGGCCCGCGACAAGTGCTACCGTCCCGCTCGGGTCGCTCCGTACCCTGGCAGAGCGACCTGGGTTCGTTTGTGCTCTGGGTGTTCCCTTGTGGCGAACATCTGCGGCACGCCGGGCAGCCGAGGCGCATGATCGAAAACGAACGTCCATCCGAGACCGAACTGCAGCGCCAGCGTGACACCGTCCGGCGTGCCATGCTCCGGACCCACACGGCGGTCGCCGCCATCCTGGCCGCTGTGCTCATCCTCGCGCTTGCCGCCGTGCTGGCCAGCGTCCAGGCCTGGCGCAACCAGCAGCGCGCCGAAACCTCGCAGCGGGTAAGCGAGCAACAGCTCTGGCACGCGTACCTCGAACAAGCCCGCGCCCACCGGCTCACCGCCCGCGCCGGCTCCCGCAGCCGCGCTCTCGCTGCGCTCCGGCAGGCCGCCGCCCTTCGGCCATCCCTCGAGCTGCGCAACGAAGCCATCGCCTGCTTGAGCCTTCTCGACTTCGAAGAACTGCCCTTCCTCGCCGCACCGTCCACGGAGGACTTCCACTTCCATGACCTCACCCCGGACTTCACTCAGTTCGCCCGCGTGCACCGCACCGGTGCCACTGAGCTGCGGCGCCTCCACGATGATCACCTGCTGGTGAACCTCGATCCCGCGACGGCCCGCCTGGGCACCAACCGCATCGTGACCTGGGCCCGGTTCAGCCCGGACGGACGTCACCTGGGCCTGGGATTTCTCGACAGCGCCCTGCTTGTGTGGCGGCTCGAAGACGCCCAGCCCGTGCTGGTCCGCACGCTGCCCGGACCCGGCAGCCTCATCCCACCGGTCTTCAGCCCGGACGGGCGCTGGTTTGCCTACCACCATCCCACCCTGTCCGGCGGCGAAGGCCTGTCCTTGCTCGAACTCGCCACTGGCGAGGAGATCGCGGTCCCCGGCGTCGGTCCTTACTATGCCTGCGCCATTGCTCCCCACCGGCCGTGGCTCGCCCTCGGGTCCGGTCGACAGGTGCGACTGGTCAACTACCAAACCCGCGAGACGGTTCGCACCCTTGACCATCCCGCCGAGATCGGCCGGATCGAGTGGTCCGGTGACGGCGGCAAATTGGCCGTGGCCTGCACGCACGGCGATGTCTTCCTCTGGGACTTCGCGCCCGAGCACTTCCACGTGCTCACCGGCCACGCCGAATTCGTCGGTACCCTCGCCTTCAGCCCCGACAACCGGTGGCTGCTGACTGCCGGCAACGACCGCACCACCCGGCTGTGGGATTGCGAGCAAGGCCAGGAACTCCTCCGCACCAGCGAAGGCGAAGCCCTCCGTTTCCACCAGGACGGCGCGGAGATCGGGTTCGTCCGCGGCGTCGCCGGCCTGGGCCGCTGGCGACTGGTCACGCCGCAATCCGTGCGTACCCTGCCCGTGCAGGCGTACGGCAACGAACCCAACCGGCCCTTCGACCTCTCTCCCGACGGACGCTGGCTTGCCGCCCTGGCCCCGCAAGGCCTCCAACTCTGGGACCTCACCACCTCGGATCGCGACCAGTTCGAGCGGTTCCCTCCCTCCCACTCCCGGCAGCGCTTCGCGTCCTGGTCCGTCACGTTCGGCCCGCGGAACGACGGTCTGCTGATCTGCTACGCCGGCCTTCTCGAATGGTGGGGCATCGCCACCAACACCGCCGGCCAACTCACCGGCATCGCCTCCCGCCGCTCCCTGCCGCTGCCGGCCGATGCCGAGGCCCGGCAAGCCACCCTCAGCCTCGACGGCCGCACGGCCCTGGTCGAGTTGCCCAACCTCGAAATGCTCGTGCTCGACCTCCTCGGCGAACGTCCGCCGGTCGCGCTCGCGGGACGCGGCCGCATCTACTATCCCTCGCTCGCCGGCACCGCCACGGGCGCAGGCCGGTTCGGCCTCAGCCCCGACGGCCGTTGGGCGGCGGTGGGCAAAGACGTCGGGCCCAACCCTGGCCCCACGGTCTGGGACACCCACACCGGCAAGGTGGTCGGCTCGTTTGACACCCCGGGCGTAGTGGGTTTCAGCCCCGACGGCCAATGGCTCGGCGGCGGGAACGTTGGGAATCTGGCCCTGTGGCGAACCGGCGACTGGCAAGTTGAGCGGACGCTCACTACGGCCACCCCGGGCACAGAGGTCGCGGCCTTTCAGGCCTGGCCGCGCCATGCCCGCTGGCTCGTGACATCCCAGAGTCGCCAGGCCGTGGCCGTGGTCGAACCGGACACCGGTCAACCGCTGGCGTCGTTCAGCATGCCGGAGCGCCAGAGCGCCACCGGTCTCCGCCTGTCCCACGACGGCGCCCGCCTGGTCGTGGCCACTGCCCGCAACCTCCTGATCACCTGGGACGTGCACAGCCTGCGCCGCGAACTCGCCGCCTGGAACCTCGACTGGCACGATCCTCCACCGCCCACCGAGCCAGGGTCCGAGCCCGCCACGGCCGCGATGGCCCACAACAGCCGCAAGCCCTCGGTCATCATCGCCCTCGGCCTGCTACTCGTCCTGGCCGCTGCGGCGGTGGCCGCAGGGATCCTCCGTCGCCATCGCACCGCCATCCTCCAGTTCGTCCGCAGCGAGGCCCTTGCCGAACAGCGCCGCCGCGAATTGGAAAGCGCCCGCATCGAACTGCTGCACAGCCAGAAAATGACCGCGCTGGGCACGCTGGCCGCCGGCATCGCTCACGATTTCAACAACCTCCTATCGGTCATTCGCATGGCGGGGAAGCTCATCGGGCGGGAGGCGCCCGACCACCCGGAGATCCGCGAGCACGTGGCCGCCATCGAGGAAGCCGTCCAGCAAGGCAAACAGGTCGTGGGCTCCATGCTCGGTTACAGCCGCACCCCGGGCTCGGAGGAAGCCGCACGGGATGTCGATGCGCTCGTCGAGGAAACCGTCGCGCTGCTGAGCAAGGAATTCCTCAGCGGCATCACCCTCACCCTCGAACTCCACCGCAGCCTCCCCCCGGCGACCCTCGGGAACGGCAAGCTCGAACAGGTGCTCCTCAACCTGATCGTCAACGCCGCCGAGGCCATGCACGGCCAGGGCCGACTCCGCCTCGCCACCCGGCCGCGCACCGACCCCGGTCAACCGCTCGTCCTCCCGCCCCCCCCCCCCCCCCGCTTCATCGAACTCACTGTCGAGGACAATGGCCCGGGCATCCCGGCGAACCTCCGCGACCGCATCTTCGAGCCTTTCTTCACCACCAAGCGCGAAGGCAACCGCCCGGGCACCGGCCTGGGCCTTTCCCTCGTTTACACCATTGCCCAGCAGGAAGGGCTTGGCCTCGCCCTTGACACCGCCCCGGGCCAGGGCACGCGCTTCCGCCTGCTCATCCCAGTCGCCGCACCCTGAACCCCCGCGGACCATTCCCAAACACGCTGTCGAATGTGGATCCGACTCTGCTCCACGAGACGCTGGTGCGGGCTTGCTGCTTGGAACTTCCTCCCAAAGCCCGCTGGAGTCGGCGTACACCATAGGCTGGGCATACCTGGCTTCGGCCACGGCTGGCGTTCAGCCACTGGACTCAGGGAGCTTCTCCTGAAACTTCCTTGAGCTTTGAGCTTTAACTTTGGAACTTGAGCTTTGAACTTTGAACCTGTCGCGCCGGCTCTTCGAGCTTTCTTCACCACCAAGCGCGAAGGCAACTGCCCGGGCACCGGCCTGGGCCTTTCCTCGTTACACCATTGCCCAGCAGGAAGGGCTTAGCCTCGCCTTTGACACCGCTCCCCGCCAGTACGCGCCTGCTCATCCCAGTTGCTGCACCCTGAACCCCTGCGGACTATTTCTAAACACGCTGTCGAATGGATCCGACTGTCCACGAGACGCTGGTGGCTTGCTGCTTGAATCCTCCCAAAGCCCCGCTGGTCGGTGGCGTACACTATAGGCTGCGGCCTCCGCTACCTGGCTCTCCGGCGGCGCTGGTTGGCCACTGACTCCTGGAGCTTCTCCTGGAACTTCTCTTGAGCTTTGAGCTTTGAACTTTGAACTTTGAGCTTTGAACTTTGAACTCCGTCCGCGCCGGCTCTTCGAGCCGTTCTTCACCACCAAGCGCGAAGGCAACCGCCCGGGCACCGGCCTGGGCCTTTCCCTCGTTTACACCATTGCCCAGCAGGAAGGGCTTGGCCTCGCCCTTGACACCGCCCCGGGCCAGGGCACGCGCTTCCGCCTGCTCATCCCAGTCGCCGCACCCTGAACCCCCGCGGACCATTCCCAAACACGCTGTCGAATGTGGATCCGACTCTGCTCCACGAGACGCTGGTGCGGGCTTGCTGCTTGGAACTTCCTCCCCCAAAGCGCCGCTGGAAGTCGGCGTACACCATAGGCTGCGGCCTCCGCCACCTGGCCTCCCGGCCACGGCTGGGCCGGTTCAGCCACTGAACTCCGGGAGCTTCTCCTGGAACTTCCCTTGAGCTTTGAACTTTGAACTTTGAGCTTTGAACTTTGAACTCCGTCCGCGCCGGCTCTTCGAGCCTTTCTTCACCACCAAGCGCGAAGGCAACCGCCCGGGCACCGGCCTGGGCCTTTCCCTCGTTTACACCATTGCCCAGCAGGAAGGGCTTGGCCTCGCCCTTGACACCGCCCCGGGCCAGGGCACGCGCTTCCGCCTGCTCATCCCAGTCGCCGCACCCTGAACCCCCGCGGACCATTCCCAAACACGCTGTCGAATGTGGATCCGACTCTGCTCCACGAGACGCTGGTGCGGGCTTGCTGCTTGGAACTTCCTCCCCCAAAGCCCCGCTGGAAGTCGGCGTACACCATAGGCTGCGGCCTCCGCCACCTGGCCTCCCGGCCACGGCTGGGCCGGTTCAGCCACTGGACTCCGGGAGCTTCTCCTGGAACTTCCCTTGAGCTTTGAACTTTGAGCTTTGAACTTTGAGCTTTGAACTTTGAACTCCGTCCGCGCTAGCGTCCCCCAGCCGCCTGTGCTCCACATGACCCACTTCCTCCGCCCCGTCCCCTGCTACTTTCTCCGCGTATGGCGACTGCCCCTCCACCGGCCATGGCCACGATCCTCATCGTCGAGGACGATCCCCGCCAACTGCGCCTCTACTCGAAGGCCCTCCGCGGCTACCGCCTCACCTGCGTCAGCCACGCCACCGCCGCCCTCGCGTCGATTCGCACCGAGGTTCCGGACCTGATCATCCTCGACCACATCCTCGACCAGGGCGAACGCGGCACCGACTTCCTCCCCCGCCTCAAGGACGCCGCCGCCCACGTGCCCGTGATCGTCATCTCCGGTTCGCTCGGCCTGCGCGAACAACTCCAAGCCCTCCAGGGGCCTCGCGCCGCGCACTACGTCCTCGAAAAGCCCGTCGACCTCGACGCCCTCGAGCAAACCGTCGAGGTCGCCCTCACCGAGTGTGGCCTCGGCGAAACCATCCGCACCCTCCAATCCCTCGAACACACCGAGAAACTGGATCCATCCGAGCCCGACCGCCGCTTCACCGAACGCCTCGCCCGCCAGCACCACCTCCTCAAACGCCTCCGGGGCACGACCGAACGCCCCAACATCTCCGCCCTCGCGCGCGATCACCACGTCGCTCGCAAGACGATCATCCGCGACCTCCAGGACCTCATCCGCCGCCGCCAACTCCCCGCTGAACTCTACCCCGAGTGGGAAACGGAGGCGGGTGCCGAGGACTGAACCGTTGCTGGTTCCCGCCGCGCCTGCTTACGAAAAGCGGCGCTGAAGCGCACGCACTCCAGACGCGTTGCGCCTGCCGGGCGGTGGGGAGATCGCGGAGCGTCTGGAGTGCGTGCGCTTCAGTGCCGCTTTGCGTTTCCTCGCCGCCCCTGACGGTCTCTCAGGCCCCCCCCACCCCACGCAGCGGGTTACCGGCGGGGTTTCCATTTGCGGAACACGTCGGACGCAGGTTACCAATCCCCCATGCAACCGGTCCCCGGCCAGTCGCGACCCGCCTGCCACCACCCACCCGCTGTCTGCCCGGCGGCGATGCCGTCGCTCTGCCACCGCCAGCAACCGGCCTCCCCGCGCGGCAAAGCCCCGCGCACCTGAGCTGAGCCACGCCTTCGAACGCCCTCTCGCTTCTCCCGCTGTGTTCCGTCCCTGCATCGACCTCCACCAAGGCCAGGTGAAGCAAATCGTCGGCGGTTCGTTGACCGACGACGCCACCACCCTGCACACCCACTTCGTCGCCGCTCAACCCGCGGCGTGGTTCGCCGAACAATACCGGCGCGACGGCCTCGTGGGCGGGCACGTCATCCAGTTGGGTCCGGGCAACGAAACGGCCGCCCGCTCCGCTCTGGCCGCGTATCCCGGCGGCCTCCAACTGGGCGGGGGCGTGAACCTCGCCAACGCGAAGGACTGGCTCGAGGCGGGCGCCTCGCATGTCATTGTCACCTCCTGGGTCTTCCGCGAAGGCCACCTGGAGGAGAGCCGGCTGAGGGAGTTGAGCTGCGCGGTGGGGCGCGAACGCCTGGTGCTCGACCTGAGCTGCCGGCTGCGTGAAGGAAGCTATTGGGTGGTGACCGACCGGTTCCAGCGGTTCACCCAGCTTGCCCTGGGTCCGGAGGTGTTCGCGCAGCTCGCCCCTTTCTGTGCGGAGTTTCTCGTCCACGCCGTGGATGTCGAAGGTCTTTGTCGCGGCATTGACGAGACGCTCGTCCGCCATCTGGCCGCCTGGAGTCCGCTGCCCGTCACCTACGCCGGCGGAGCGAAATCGTTGGCGGACCTCGAGCATGTCACCCGGCTCGGGAGCGGCCGCGTGGACCTGACCATCGGATCAGCGCTCGACATCTTCGGCGGTTCCGGCGTGCGCTACGCCGATTGCGTGGCCTTCAACCGGTCGTGATGCTCCCTGGCGGCTTGACACCAGCCACGCCGGGGCGCATACGGAACAGGTCTATCGCATCCGGGACGGGCGTGGCTGCGGTCATCGCGCGCCTGCGCCGAATGTTGGGGCATTCCCCCGTTCGATGGCAAATGGTCTAACTGACACTGATAGGAAACCATGATTATGAAATCACGACCTGTAACCGTCGCCCTCTGGGCGCTGGCCGTGGCCCTGCCCGCCGTGGCCCAGGAAATCAAACCCGTCTGGGTGCAGCACCTCAACGGGTTGGTGAACGTCACTCCCGAGAACAAGATGCCCATCCTCGTGAAGGCGGGGGGCAGCGGCGCCGCAACCACCGGGTTCAGCGGCCGCGACGTCATCGACAGCTATGTCTGCTTCGTCAAGTACGACGACACCCGCTACCTGCTCGGGATCCGGGAGAACGGCATCAACGAAAACGATCCCAACCTCTCGCAGGAAATGAAGGACCGGGCCGCCGCGTTTCCGGATCGCTCGGTGGTGTGGATCGATGCGGCCACGGGCAAGAGCCTCGGTGTCGCCCTGAAGACGGAGATCGTCCCCGTGGCGCTCGCGGCCCAGGCGACGGTGTATGCGTGGTGGAAGTTCGGCGTGCAGGACGGCGCCAACGGCGAGCGCGCCATCTACACCGGGTTCCGCTACAAGGTGCTTCGCTACGCTCCCACGGGCACGGTCGAGGACCCGAACTTCCCGAACGGTCGCCCCACCTGGTCCACGACCCCCACCGAAGCGTGGGTCGAACCGGTGCCCGGCGAGCCTTCGGGTGACGAGAGCAGTGGCGGCGACGGCAGCGCGAGTTGGCGCTGGAAGGCGTTCCGCGTCTCGGGCAGCGGCAACAACACCAAGCTGTGGCTCGGCGGTGGCACCTGGCGCGCCAGCATGCAACCCCAGGAGCTCGGGACCAGCGATGGCGGACTCACGTTCCAACCCCTGGCCCGCATGAACGATCGCGGCGACAACCGCGGCGAGAAAGGCCAGTACTCCCAGGGCGGTCAGCCCAGCACCATCGTGAGTCATCCGGCCGACTCGGCCCGTCCCGGGCTGCGCGTCTCCTACCAGCCGCACTATCCCGGTGCCGGCTGGGATGCCCGCCCCACCCGACACACCCACAACCCGAGCGGCGACGGCACGTTGCCCCGCGAAGGCGGCACCGGACGCCCGGACTTCTTCGAGATCGACCATGCCGGCAGTGACACGTTCCCGGCTTTCAACTGGGAAGCGGCGGGCAAGGACGGACTCCCCATCAACCACAAGGTGGATGGCGTGGCCCACTACGACGGCAACTGGGTCATGGCCTGCGACACGAAAGACGGCCTCGACTACATCGTGAGCTACGCCATCCCGAGCTGGAACCAGCAGTTCGGCTCCGTGGGCCCCAACTGGCCGAACTCGGTTGACCCCAACTCGACCTTCAAGCCCGGCTGGCTCGGCATCCATACCCCGGACGGCATGATCGCCTCGGGCAGCAGCGCCGCCCTCCTGCCGGTCTATGAGACCGACGAGCCCATCGTGGACCCGAACGGCTATGGCGGCACCGGCCACGACTATGGCTATGACGGCGACGTCAACGTGTACCCGCTCGCGGGCGCCCCGGCCGATTCCGGCAAGTCCCTCGTCCTCTGGGCCGGTGGCATCTACGGCTTCGGCGTGTTCGAAGTCGAGAACGCAGCGCCAACCATCGTCACCCAACCCGCCAACACTCAGGCCGACGAAAACCGCGCCGTCTCGCTCGTCGCGGTCGTCTCCGGCAGCCCCAACAAATACCAGTGGGAGAAGGACGGAACGCCGCTGGCGATCGACCCGGAGGAACCGACCAAGTATGCGGCCACCCTCTTTGAAGGTGTGAAGAAGGCCAAGCTCACCATCAACAGCGCGCAGGTGACCGACTCCGGCAGCTACGTGCTCAAGATCACCAATCCCCTCGGTAACCTTGAAACGGCGGCGGCCACGCTGACGGTGATTTCGGACACCACGGCTCCCACCATCGTTGCCGTGGCCGGCGGCAAGTCGCCCACCGCCAGCTACGTCGATGTCACGTTCTCTGAGCCCGTCACACCGGAAACCGCCGGCAACGCCGCGAACTACCGCCTCAGTGGCGGCGCCACCGTGACCTACGCCTTCGTGGCCAGCCCGACCAAAGTCATGCTGACCACCAGCGCCCTCACCGACAACACGGACTACGTGCTGACGGTCAGCGGTGTCAGGGACGTCTCGGCCAACGGCAACACGATCGCCGCGAACACCCAGGCCCCCTTCAAGACCCCTGCGCTCACCCCTGGCTTCCTGCTCTGGGAGATGTACCGGGGCATGGATGGACAGGGTATCGCCGGTACCGCGGTCGCGAACCTCACGGGCGATCTGAGCTACCCCGATTACGCGGTCCGCCGCGAGGCCCTTACCGCCTTCACCACGTCGCCCAACCTCAACAACGTGGCCGACAACTTCGGCGGCCGCATCTCCGGTTGGCTCACCCCCACCGAGTCCGGCCAGTACCGGTTCTTCATCCGCAGCGATGACGCCTCCGAGCTCTACCTGAGCACGGATGACACGCCGTTCAACGCCTGGCTGATCGCCTACGAACTGGGCTGCTGCAACGCGTTCCTCGAACCGACCAACGCCGAAGGCGCGCCCAACCTGCAGACTTCCGAGCCGCAGAACCTCACCGCGGGCCGGACGTACTACATCGCCGCGGTGTACAAGGAAGGCGGCGGCGGCGACTTCTGCGAAGTGGCCTGGCGTAAGGAAGGCGACACCACGCCTGCCGCGCAGCTCCAGCCCATCCCGGGCAGCTTCCTCAAGGCCTATGCCCCGCTGCCGGCCGAACCGCCTGTGTTCGGTCAGATCCAGCTCGCCAACGGCCAGGTCGTGATCACCTGGACCGGAACCGGGACGCTCGAGGAATCCACCAACCTGTCCACCTGGACGCCGGTCGCCGGCAACCCCACCAGCCCCTACAGCGTCTCGCCGGGGACTGCCGCGATGAAGTTCTACCGCCTGAAGCAGTAAGGCTTCGGGTTCGTTTGTGCCAGGAGACCGGGCCTCGTGCCCGGTCTCTTTTTTGTCCCCTCAACCCCCGGCATCCCCTACGGTATCGCCATCGCGCGAATGACTTCCGTGTTTGCCATTCCGTCGTCGCCTACGACAGTCCGCTGTCGCCACGCAGACTTCGCTGGTCACCGCGTCGCTCCGGTGGGCCTCTTCCGCGCTCCGCCGTTACGTCGAAACCTTCCCCGCAGACTCTCTCTTGCAGCCGCACTGCTCACCACCTCCGCCTTCGGCTGGGCAGTTGCTCCCCCTGGACCGCCCGGTGAGGGCACCGGGCCTACAACCGGTTGGCCGGATCCCCCGACCCGGCGCGGAGGCTTCATGGTCTCTGAGCCGATCCAACAGAACCACGTCACTTCCCCCATCCCCGATGTTCGTAATCGGTGGAGGAACTCCCCGTCTTGGATTCTCCGCCGATTACGGACATCGGGGATGGGGCTGAGGGAGGCGCTCCCTGAACCTGTGGTGCGGGCTTCCAGCCTGCACCCCCGCGGTTCATGGTCTGGAGGCCTGGCCGCGGCGGCCAAGGTGGCGCTCCCCCCAAGCCGTTCGACGACTACCCCACCCTCGCACCCGGTAGCCCACCCATCCGCAGAAGCAAGCTCGCTGGCGCCGGCCCAACGCGATTGGGAAGTCCGACCTGGGTACCGCTTCACACGGTTGCCCGTGCCCTCGTCGGGTCGCCCCGGCTTCACCCGTCTGCCCCCCTCCGCCACCGGGATCGCGTTCACCAACGTCCTCGCTGACCAGCGCTCCCTCACCAATCACATCCTTCTCAACGGCTCGGGGGTGGCGTTGGGCGATGTCGACGGCGATGGCCGCGTCGATCTCTACTTCGCTGCCTTGGACGAGGAGAACCGGCTCTTTCGCAACCTCGGCAACGGGCGCTTCACCAACGTCACCGCCACCGCCGGCGTTGCCTGTCCGGGCGTCGACGCCACCGGCGTGGCGCTCGTGGACGTGGATGGCGACGGCGATCTCGATCTGCTGGTCAACGCCATCGGGCACGGCACCCGGTGCTTCGTCAACGAGGGTCAAGGACGTTTCCAGGACCGCACCGCCACTGCCGGGACCGCTTCCCTGGCCGGCAGCATGTCGCTGGCCCTCGCCGACGTGGACGGCGACGGCGATCTCGACCTCTACGTCACCAACTACCGGACCTACACGCTGCGCGACAGCTTCGGCATGCGGCTGCGCATGAACCGCGTGGACGGCCGGCTCGTCGTCACCATGGTCAACGGCCGCCCCGTCACCGAACCGGACCTGGTCGGCCGCTTCACCGTCGACGCCGCTGGCACGCTGATCGAGAACGGCGAGGTCGATGCCTTCTTCCTCAACGACGGTCACGGCCGCTTCCGTCACGTGCCCTTCGACGGCGGCCAGTTCCTCGAGGCCGACGGCCAGCCGCTCACCGAACTGCCCTTCGATTGGAGCCTCTCCGCCATGTTCCGCGACGTCAACGGCGATGGCCTCCCCGACCTCTACGCCTGCAGCGACATGGCCTCGGCCGACCGGTTCTGGCTCAACCTCGGTGATGGACGTTTCCAGGCCGCCCCGCCCGAAGCCCTCCGCAAAACGAGCTGGTTCTCGATGGGCCTGGATTTCGGCGACCTCAACCGCGACGGCCTCGACGACTTTTTCGTCACCGACATGGTCAGCCGCGAACACCTCCTCCGCCAGGTCCAGATCAGCAACCACAAGTTCGTCCCCTCGCGTCCCGGGATGATCCGCGACCGGCCCCAAGCCCCCCGCAACACCCTGTTCCTCAACCTCGGCGATGGCGATTACGCCGAGCTGGCCTATGCCGCCGGCGTGTACGCCTCCGAATGGTCCTGGGCCCCCGTCTTCCTCGACGTCGACCTCGACGGCTTCGAGGACATCCTCGTCGTGACCGGCTTCGAGCGCGACGTCCAGGACATCGACATCGCCAACCAACTGGAGGCCGCGCGCCAGAACCAGAAACTCTCTGATGCCGAAGCCCTCGCCATGCGCCGCCTGTTTCCCCCGCTCCACCAGGCCAACCTCCTGTTCCGCAACCGGGGCGACCTGACCTTCGAGGAAGTCGGCAACGCTTGGGGCTTCGGCAGTGTCGGCATCTCGCAAGGGCTGGCCCTGGCGGACCTGGACGGTGACGGCGACCTGGACGTCGTGGTGAACAACCTTAACGAAGCCGCGGGCGTGTACCGCAACGACTCCACCGCCCCACGCGTCGCCGTCCGCCTCCGCGGACTGCCCCCCAACACCCGCGGCATCGGCGCTCGCATCCGTTTGTTCGGAGGCGCCGTGCCCGAGCAAGGCCAGGAGATGATCGCCGGGGGCCGGTATCTGTCCAGCGACGATGCCCTGCGCGTGTTCGCAGCCGGCAGCCTGACCAACCGGATGCGCCTCGAGGTCCAGTGGCGCAGTGGCCGCTTCAGCGAAATCCGGAACATCGAAGCCAACTGCCTTTACGAAATCGACGAGGCGGAGGCAACCGCGACGCCCGCGAAGCCTTCCAGCCCGCCGCCGCCGCTCTTCGTCGACGTCAGCGACCGCCTGGATCATGTCCATGCCGAGAACCACTTCGATGACTTTGCCCGCCAACCCCTGCTGCCCCGCAGACTAAGCCAGGCCGGCCCCGCGGTGGCCTGGCATGATTTCAACGACGACGGCTGGCCGGACCTGGTCCTCGGTACCGGCCGCGGTGGTGGGTTGGGCCTATTCCAAAACGACGGCCGGGGCGGGTTCCTGCGCCTGACCAACGCCCTGACGCAACGGGTCTCGCGTGACCTGACCGGCCTCGTCGTCACCCGCAACGCCGCCCGACAACCGCTGGTCGTGGTTGGATTCTCCAACTACGAAGGCCAACCGGGTGAACCGGGATCCGTCATGCAACTGAACCTGGCCACCGGCGCCATCGGCGACGCCGTGCCACCCTCGCCTGCCGAGCCCGGCCCGCTGGCACTGGCCGACTACGACGGGAACGGTGTTCTGGACCTGTTCGTCGGCGGTCGGGTCCTGCCGGGGCGCTACCCCGAGCCGGTCTCTTCCCGCCTCTTCCGCGGTGGACCTTCGGGCTGGGAAGCCGACGAACGGCAGGGCAAGACGTTCGAACGGGTGGGCCTGGTCAACGGGGCGACGTTCACCGACCTCGACCAGGACGGCTTCGCCGAACTCGTGCTCGCCTGCGATTGGGGCCCGCTGCGATTGTACCGCAACGACCAGGGCCAGTTCCGCCCCTGGAACCCCGTGGTCCGCCGATCCAACGCCCCGCCCACCACGCTGGACCAACTCACCGGCTGGTGGCACGGCGTCGCCGCCGGGGACCTGGACGGAGACGTTCGCCCGGACTTGATGGCGTCCAACTGGGGTCGCAACTCGAAATACGCCACCCAACGGGCGCAGCCGTTGCGGCTCTACTTCGGGGACTTCAACCAGACCGGTGACGTGGACCTGCTCGAGGCCTACCAAGAACACGCCGACGGCCCCATCGTCCCCTGGCCACACCTGGGCCGCGTCCGCGCCGCCCTTCCCTTCATCCAGACGCGGTTCCAGACGTATCGCGCCTTCGGCAGCGCCAGCATCCCGGACATTCTTGGCGACCGCCTCGCCGCCGCAGCCGAACTGACGGCCGTCCATCTCGACTCGACCTTGTTCCTGAACCGCGGCGATCACTTCGAAGCGCGGCCGTTACCCCCGCTGGCGCAACTGTCCCCCGCCTTTGCGGTCGGCGTGGCCGATGCCGACGGCGACGGCCACGAGGACATCTTTCTCAGCCAGAATTTCTTCGCCAACGAACCCGAAACCGACCGCTACGACGGCGGGCGCGGGCTCTGGCTGCGGGGCGACGGAAGGGGCGGACTCACTCCCCTGCTGGCGACCGCGAGCGGGGTGCGCGTCTATGGTGAGCAGCGCGGCGCCGCCCTGGGGGACTTCGATGCTGACGGGCGCGTGGATCTGGTGGTGAGCCAGAACGGCGCCGCGACACGGCTCTTTCGGAACCAGGGGGCGCGACCCGGGTTGCGCGTCCGCCTGCGCGGTCCGGCGGGGAACCCGTTCGGGATCGGCGCCGCGGTGCGACTCGAGTTCGCGGACCACCTGGGCCCGGTGCGAGAGGTGAGCGCAGGCACCGCCTACCTTTCGCAGCACAGCGACGTGCTCGTGCTGGGAACGCCGCAGGCGCCTTCGGGAATCGCGGTCCGCTGGCCGGGTGGAACCGTCACCCGCGCACCGATCCCAGCAGGGGCGCAAGAGATCCGCGTCGGGATGGACGGCCGCGTGGAACGTCTCCGCTGAGCGACCTCTCGCCTCCCGCTACGCGTCTGCCGTGGTGGTGCGGGCTTCCAGCCTGCACGCTCCCTACTGCTGGCCGGCGCGCTGGAGCGGATCCCAATACCTTGAATTGACCAAACCACGCGCGTTGCCGGAGCCGGGATCCACCGGCGGGTTCACCTTCGCGTTCTTGCGCACCTCGGCGTGGCCATCGTTGAACACAGCGATTCCCGTGGTCCGATGGCGTTCGATGTCGATCCCCTCGAAGGCCTGGCTGGTGCTGGTTGACCGCGTCATGCAGGAATTGGGCCACCAGAGGCTGCTGCTCCACACCGGTTGACCGCTGCCGTAGGGCTGGCCGTCGCCGACCACGATATTGTCCACGGGACTCACGATGGCCGTGCGCTTGAACCAGGGCGCTGAGTCGAACCGCACCCCGCCCACGGTGAGGGAACCGCCCGGATAGGGGTGGATGCCGAGGAAGAAGGCGTTCATCGCGTAGCCCACCTGGTGACAGTCGAATTTCCATTCCCAGGCGATCCCGTTGTCGCGCCGCTTGCCCTTGATGGCCGGACAGCGGAACAGGTTCGAGCGGCCCTCGGTATAGCCGACGATGGCTGTGCCCCACCAGTTGGTGAGCGAGAGAGCCGCGTTGTCCGTGTTCAGTCCCAGGTTGCGGTGCGCCGGGAAGACCTCGCGGTTCTCGTCCGTGTAGAACTGCATGAAGAGCGCGATCTGCTTCAGGTTGTTCAGGCACGCGATGCGCTGGCCCTTGGACTTGGCGAGGGCAAGGGCAGGCAGGAGCATGCCGGCGAGGATCGCGATGATGGCGATGACGACCAGCAACTCGATGAGGGTGAACCCGGGGGCCCGGAGTGCAGGGTGCGGCCGCGCTGGCCAACGCGGCGTCGTGTGCGGCAGGGGAGCATTCATGGAGTGTTGGGGCCTAAGGTAGGCAACATGAAGGTGCCCGTCAACGCCCCGAATCCTCGGTGGGTCGAGTTAAGTTGAGAACTCCCGCAACTTCGCCGTTGACAGTCGTTCCCTGGTGTCCTAGTCATTTCTTAACAAGCCTAAGTTAGTGAACACCCGACCCACTCGTGCCATGACCGAAAGCCCCCTTGCATGTCGGATCCGACTCGCGTTGCTGACGACCGTCGCCGCCCTGGCGCTGCCGCTCGTCACGCAAGCCGGGCTGATCCACCGCTACAGCTTCAACGAAACGACCGGCACCACCGTGAACGACTCGGTGGGCGGCGCCCACGGGGAACTCAAAGGCAACGGCGGCTTCTTCGATGGCGCCGGCCGGCTCTATCTCCCCGGTGGTGGCTTCTCCGCCGATGCCCCGGAGGTCATCGCCGGCTATGTGGACCTCCCCAACCACATCATCAACGTCCTGCAGAACATCACCATCGAGACCTGGGTCACCTGGGAGAGCAGCAGTTCCTCGTGGCAGCGGGTCTTTGACTTTGGCACGTCCGCCGGCGGCGAGAACGTCGTCAACGGCGGCGGCGCCTACCTGTTCTGCTCCCCGCAGGGACCCGACAACCTCCGGTTCGCCGTCCGCGATCCCGTGACCGGCGCCGAGCCGACCCAGTTGACCGCGCGAGCCCCGCTCGAGTACCAAGCCCCAGTCTGCCTCACGATCACCTACGACACGGCCGCCAACGTCTCCCGCCTTTACAGCAACGCGGTCCTGCTCGTCACCGGCCCGGCTGGTGTCGCCCTTAAGGACATCAACGACGTCAACAACTGGCTCGGCCGCTCGCAGTGGAATGACCCCATGTTCCAGGGCAACTACGACGAGTTCCGCATCTACGACAACGCGCTGAACCCGCTTGAGGTCGCCGCCAGCTTCGTCGCCGGCCCCGCCACGCCCAGCACCGACCCGGCCCGCCTCGGTGCCTTGCAGGCCGTCAACCTCAACGTCCTCAACACCACCATGACCGAGCTCGATACGCAGCCGGTCACCGCCTCGGCCGACTTCGCCAACTTCCAGGACCTCCCTCTGGCCAACGTGCCCGGCGTGACTTTCGCGTCCGACAATACCTCCGTACTCACCGTCGATGCCGCGGGCGTGGTGACGGCCGTCAGCCCGGGAGTCGCCAAACTCACTCTCACCTTCCAGAGCCGAACCGACGAGGAAACCATCACCGTCAATGCGCGCCAGACCGGGGCGCCGATCGTGGCAGGTACCCTTTTCGTTGACCTCCGGGCCGCCGACGCCAGCAACGACACCACGGTCTGGGAGAACCGGGCGGGGACGGGCGACTTCTATGCCGCCGGAACTCCCACCTATGTCGCCAACGTCGAGAGCAGCGGCGTGGCCGGCGTCCGTTTCAACCCGGAATCGCCTTTCACCGACGCCTATGAAGGCCCGTACACCACAGCCGAATTGCACGGCGGCAGCGATCGCTCGATCGAGGTTTGGGCCTACAACCCAGGCCTTGCCGACGAGGAGACCCTCGTGGCCTGGGGACGGCGCGGCGGTCCGGAAGGCAGCAACATGTCGTTCAACTACGGCGCCAACGGCACCTACGGCGCCGTCGGCCATTGGGGCAGCCCGGACATGGGCTGGTCCGGCAACCCCGCCGCTGGCCAATGGCACTACCTGGTCTACACCTACGACGGCGTTAATACCTCGCGTGTGTACGCCGACGGCGTCCTCAAGACCACCAAGAACGTCGGCGCGTTGAACACCCATGCCGACCTGCCCGTCCGGTTGGCCGCCCAAGCCAACACGGCCGGCACAGACTTCGAATTCGGCCAGGCACTGTCCGGCTACCTCGCCATGGTCCGCGTCCACACCGGCAAGCTCAGCGATGCCGACGTGGCCAATAACTTCCTGTTCGGCCCCACCCTCAATCCTCCCGGGGCCCTCGAATCGGTCGCGCTGACCGTCAGCGCCGCCACCCTGCCCGGCCCACGGTTCTTTGGTCAGGCGCAA
This sequence comes from Verrucomicrobiales bacterium, assembly GCA_015075445.1. Taxonomy (GTDB): domain Bacteria; phylum Verrucomicrobiota; class Verrucomicrobiia; order Limisphaerales; family J093; genus DSVZ01. The sequence goes on along the minus strand of JABTUJ010000014.1, from coordinate 47,230 downwards.
GTCGTGGCCAACTTCGCCAACCTCAAGAACGTCAACGTCACCGGTTTCACCGAATTGACCTCGAACGACCCCGAGGTGCTCACCGTGACGGCAACCGGTGCCTACACTGCCGTGAAAGCGGGCACCGCCACCCTCTCCGGCAACTACCAGGGCCGGCCGGTCTCGCAGCTCATCACCGTCCTCAACCCGCCGCCGCTCGCGCTCAAGCACCGGTACAGCTTCAGCGAGTCCCCCAGCAGCACCACAGCCGCCGATTCCGTCGGCTCCGCGCACGGCACCCTCAAAGGCGTCGGAGCCGACTTCGACGGCGCCGGACGCCTCCATCTGCCCGGTGGCACGGCGTCGGCCGCGGATCCCGTGGCCGGTTATGTCGACCTGCCCAACGGCATCATCAGCGCGCGGGTCAACCTTTCCTTCGAAGCCTGGGTCACCTGGGAAGGCTCGGGCTCCTGGCAGCGCATCTTCGACTTCGGCACCTCATGCGGCGGCGAAGAGCATCAACAACGGCAGCAACTACTTTCTCGCCCCAGGGGACGCCAACCTCGCTTCGCGGTGCGCGACCCCCGGACCGGTGGCGAACCCACCCAACTCACCGCTCCGCGCCCCTGTCCACCGGGGCCGAGATCTACGTGGCTGCCATCTACGACTACACCGGCAACCAGGCCCGCCTCTATCGGGATGCCGCCCAAGTCGCGACCGGACCGGCCGCGGTTCCGCCGAACATCATCAACGATGTCAACAACTGGCTCGGTCGCTCGCAATGAACGACGCCATGTTCCAGGGCTCGTTCAACGAGTTCCGGATCTGGGAAGGCGCCCTCTCCGCCGAACAGGTGGCCGCGAACTTCGCCGCGGGCCCCAATCAGGTACCGGAACCCACTACGCCGCCCACTCTCGAGATCGCGCGGTCCGGCAGCAACGTGCTGATCAGTTGGCCGAGCTCGGCCACCGGCTTTGCCCTCGAGGTGACGTCCAGCCTCGGCGCTGGCGCCACTTGGACCACCGTCGATACCTCGGGCGCGGTCGAGGAGGCCGGGATGAGGAAGCTCACCGTCGCGATTGGCACCGCGAGCCAGTACTACCGGATGAAGAAATAGCGCTGAGGTTCCGGGACGGATCTGGCCGGACCGCACCCACCGGTCAACGGCCAGCCGTCCCGGCCCTCGTTCGCTTCGTTGACGACGCCTGCGGCGATCCCGGCCGCCCTTCGCCGTGCATCGCACTCGCCCATGTGTCCCGGCCAGACCCTGGCGAGAGCGCCCGCGTCGCGGGAGCCCTCTGGGACGACCAGCGCCAGCTCGACGTCCGGCACGTGGATGGGTCGCGGTGGTGTTCTGCAGCCTGATCTCGACCGCCGCCGCCACGGTCCCGTCAGCCGCACCTCCTGAACCGCCCAGTGAGGGCACCGGGCCGACAACCTGTAGGCCGGGTCCCCGACCCGGCGGGCTGGATTCAGCGTCCCTCAACATATCCAAGCGAACCACGTCGCTTCCCCCATCCCCGATGTTCGTAATCGGTGGAAAAACTCCCCGTCTTGGCTTCTCCGCCGATTACGAACATCGGGGATTGTTCGGACCGTTGCGAACGCGCCGGCCAGCCTCGAGGCAAGGGACGACACCCCCCGGCGCGCACCTGATGGCTCGGCACCGATCGAGTCGGGCTCCGCCTCCGACCGCGAAGAGCAATCGCTCCGTGCCGAGCAACTCGAAGCCGCCCGGGAGCTGCAACGTCGGTACCCGACCGACGAGGCGTTCTTCATCCTCGGCGCGGTCTACAACGAGCAGGGTCTCCTTGACGAAGCCATCCGCTGCTGGCGGGAAGGGCTCGCGCTGCCCCCGTCCGCGATCCGCTTGCACGACCGGGCCAACGTCCTGGCCAACCTCGGCGACGCGTTGCGGCTCCGGGAGGAGGACAGCGCCGCGGAAGCCGCCTTCCGGGAGTCGTTGCGCCTTAACCCCCGGCGGGAGGAGACCCGATTCCGCCTGGCCGAGTTCCTCTACCAACAGAATCGACCAGCCGAATGTCTCGCGTTGCTCGACGCGAGCCGGGAATCCTCGGCACGGGTGGTCGCGTTGCGCGGCCAGGCCTGCCAGCGACTGGATCGTCTCGCCGAAGCGCGCCGCCATTACGAAGCCGCCCTCTCGCTCGAGGCGGATTGCGGCGAAGCCCTCTATGGGCTCCTGAGCCTCTCCCTCCGGCTCGGCGATGACACCGCCGCCGCGGAGTATCAGCGCCGGTTCGCCGCCCTGAAGGCCCGACAACAGCAGAGCGGCCGCAGCCTGCGCGAGCAGTTCAGTCCCCTGCATATCACCCGGCAGAGCCTGGCGCTGACGCACACCGCCATCGGCTGGGTCTATGCCGAAGGTGGCGAAACATCCAAGGCGGAAGCCACCTGGCGGCGCGCCGCCGAACTCGATCCGTCCCATACCGCCTGCCGCTTCCACCTCATGATGCTGCTGCAGAAGACCGGCCGAAATCCCGAGGCGCTCCGCCTCTGCGAAGAGCTGATCCGCCTCGAACCCGGCAACGCGTTCCATCGACTCAGCCTCGGCAACCTGCAGGTTCGCCAGGGAGCCACGGAGCAGGCTGCCACCGCCTTCCAGACGGCCCACAAGCTGGCGCCCCAGCGTCCCGAAACCTGCTTCGCCCTCGCCCAGTTCTACCTCCGGAACAACACCAACCTGACCGAGGCGGTCGAACTCGCCCAACAGGCCGTCAACCTCGCGCCCGTCGCACCCCACTACTACATCCTCAGCCGCCTGCAGGCGAAGACCTCGGCCCCCGACGCCGCAAGGGCCGCCGCGGTCCGCGCCACCGAACTGGATCCCGACAACCGCGATTACCGGGAATGGCGCGCGGCCCTCGAGGCAACCCCGTAGCACATGTGGATTATTCCCCGGAACCTGCGCCATTCAGTGAGGCGAGCCTGCTGGGCCGCGTTTCTAACCGGCCTGTCGCCCTGCCTGGCCGCACCTCCCTCCGCCTCCGCCTCCGCCGCCACCGACAGCCCCATCCGGTTCACGGACGTCACGCGGCAGACCGGTATTGACTTCGTTCACACCGACGGCAGCTCGGGCCAGCGCTACATCGTCGAGACTGTGAGCGCGGGAATCGCCACCTTCGATTACGACAATGACGGCCTCACGGACATCCTCTTCCTGAACGGCGCGCCGCTCGGCCAGGCCACGACGAACACCCCGTCCACCTGCCGACTGTACCGGAATGAGGGCGGCTGGCGCTTTACCGATGTCACGCAGCGCGCCGGTCTTGCCATCCCCTGCTACGCCCTGGGCGTCGCGGTCGCCGACTACGACAACGACGGCGATGCCGACCTGTTCCTCGACAACTTCGGCCCGAACCTGCTCTTCCGAAACCGAGGCGATGGCACCTTCGAGGAAGTGGCGGCCGCAGCGGGCGTCGCGGGCACCGCCACGCATGTGGGTGCGGGCACCGTGTTCCTGGACATGGACGGGGATGGCGACCTGGACCTCTATGTCGGCCACTACATCGGCCTCACCTTCGCCCGGCACCACATTGTGCGCTTCAACGGCCACCCCGCCTACGTGGGCCCGCTCAACTATCCGACCACCGCAAGCTGTCTCTACCGCAACAACGGCGACGGCACCTTCACCGACGTCAGCGTGGCCTCAGGCATCGGGACCCATGAAGGGGCGGCCATGGGGGTGGTGGCCGCCGACTTCGACGGGGACGGCGACACCGACATCTTTGTGGGCAACGACGAGACCGGCAACTTCCTGTTCGTGAACGATGGCCGCGGGCGCTTCCAGGAATCCGGCCTGCTCCGGGGGGTGGGCTACGACGCCGCCGGCCGCGCGCACGGCACCATGGGCGTCGATTGCGGGGATTTCGACAACGACGGCCAACTGGACTTCTACGCCACCTCGTTCCAGCGCGAGGCACCGGTGCTCTACCGCAACCGGGGCAAGGGCCTCTTCGAGGACGTGACGGCGATGACCGGGGCCGGTGCGCGCATGGCGGCTCTGGTTACCTGGGGCTGCGGCATCGTCGACCTCGACAACGACGGGCATCGCGACCTGTTCATCGCGGCCGGACATCTCCAGGACAACGTGGAGCTCTACGACTCCTCGACCACGTACCATCAGCGGAATCGGGTCCTGCGGAACCTGGGCAACGGGAAATTCGCGGATGTGACGGCCCAGAGCGGGGACGGTATGCGCGTCGAGCTGAGCAGCCGCGGCGCGGCTTTCGACGACCTGGACAACGACGGCGACCTTGACGTCGTGATCCTCAACTCCCGCCGCGAACCGACGGTGCTGCGCAACGATACCCCGCCGGCCCACCGGTGGCTGCAGGTCCGGCTGCGGGGCACCACCACGAATCGGGACGGCGTCGGCGCCCGAGTGATCGTCCGAGCCGGCGACCTGACGCTGACCGACGAAGTGCACAGCGGACGCAGCTACCAGAGCCACTTCGGCACTCGGCTGCAGTTCGGGCTTGGCCCGCGCGACCGCGTGGACGAAGTCGAGGTCCGTTGGATCGGTGGCGGGACCAATCGGATTCGCAACCCCGAGATCAACCGCGTCCTGACGGTGACGGAAGCCCCGAACTCCGAAGGAGCCACCGCCGCGCCGGCATCAGCCCTTAAGAACTAAGCTTCTCCGTCCCACCGTCCCACCGTCCCACCGTCCCACCGTCCCACCGTCGCACCGTCCCGCCGTCCCACCATCCCACCGTCCCACCATCCCACCGTCCCACCATCCCACCGTCCCACCATCCCACCGTCCCACCGTCGCACCGTCCCACCGTCCCACCCGACCTCGCGTCTGAGTCTCGTCACCTCGACTCCTACGGGCCCACCGTCGCACCCGACCTCGCGTCTGAGTCTCGTCACCTCGACTCCTACGGGCCCACCGTCCCACCGTCCCACCATCTGAGTCTCGTCACCTCGACTCCTACAGTCCCACCGTCCCACCGTCCCACCGTCCCACCGTCCCACCGTCCCACCGTCCCACCGTCGCACCGCGACAATTGACCGGCCCGGCCGGATGCGGGATGCTCCGCCCCATGCACCTCTCGGAACGCCTGGCGTCGGTTCTCCTCCTGGCCGCGTGTGGCTCCAGCGCCTTCGCCCAATCGCCCCCCAACACCCTCAGTCCCGCGGAGGTTTCGGCCGGCTGGATCCTGCTTTTCGACGGCGAAACGACCTTCGGCTGGGCGCCGCGTGGGGAGGGGCAATGGGAGGTCAGCGAAGGCGCCCTCAGCCATCGTCCGGGCACCGGGCCAGGCATGCTCAGCACCACAACCGAGTTTGCCGACTTCGAGCTCGCGGCCGAGTTCTGGGTGGACGCCACCGCGAACAGCGGCGTCTTCCTGCGCTGTCCTTCCGAAGGGGAGATCACTGCGGAGAACGCCTACGAGGTCAACATCTACGACGCCCACGACACCTGGCCCACCGGCAGCATCAACCTCGTCGCCCGCCGGTCAGGCGACGTGTCCACCGTCGGCCGCTGGAACCGTTACGAACTCCGCGCCCAAGGCGATCACCTCGTCATCCGGCTCAACGGCCAGACCGTCGTCGATGCCCGCGACTCAAAGCACACCCGCGGCACCCTCGCGCTCCAGAACCTCAAGGGCGAGGGCGTGGTCCGCTTCCGCAACCTCAAACTGCGGCCCCTCGGGCTCGAGAGCATCTTCAACGGTCGCGACCTGGCGGGGTGGCAGGCGATCCCGGGGCGGAAGTCGGTCTACTCGGTCACGCCCGAAGGCTGGCTGAATGTGAAGGACGGCAACGGGGACCTCCAATCAGAGGGCGAGTATGCCAACTTCGTGTTCCAGCTCGAGATCCTCTCCAACGGCACCCACCTGAACAGCGGCGTCTTCTTCCGGGCTCAACGCGGCCAGTTCTGGAGCGGGTATGAAAGCCAGATCCGCAACCAATGGGAAGGGAACGACCGCAGCCGGCCGGTGGATTACGGCACGGGCGGCCTGTACAACCGGCAACCGGCGCGCCGGGTGGTGTCCAATGACCGCGAGTGGTTCACCATGACGATCCTGGCGCACGGACGACATCTGGCCACCTGGGTCAACGGCATCCAGGTCACGGACTTCACGGATCCGCGCCCGCCGCACCAGAGTGCGCGCCAGGGTTACCGGGCCGAGGCCGGGGTGCTGAGCCTGCAGGGTCACGACCCAACCACGGACCTGTCCTTTCGCAACCTCCGGATTGTCGAACTGCCCTGAGCCATGGGGGCCCTGCTGGTAGTGCTGTTCGCGCTGGCGGCGGTCGCTTTCACGCGCCACCGGATGCTGCGTCCGTACGCGTTCACAGTGTGGGTGTTCGCGTTTGTGGCCGCCTCAATGGCGTATCCCTGGGCCTTCGGGACGTGGTTTGGGTTCGATCTGCGCCACCTCATCACGCCGCTGGTCCAGATCATCATGTTCGGCATGGGCACCACCCTGAGCGTGCGGGATTTCACGCGGGTGCTCGCGATGCCGTGGCCGGTGATCGTCGGCGTCGCGCTCCAGTACACGATCATGCCCTTCGTGGGTTTCGGCCTCGCCAAACTGTTCGGGTTCGAGGCCGAAGTAGCCGCCGGCGTCGTGCTGATCGGATCGGCGCCCAGCGGCGTGGCCTCGAACGTCATCAACTACCTGGCCCGCGCCAACGTGCCGCTCTCGGTGACCCTGACGGCGCTCGCGACGCTGATGTCGCCGATCATGACGCCGCTGATGATGAAGCTGCTGGCCGGGCAATACATCACCGTGAGTTTCGTCAAGATGATGGTGGACATCTGCAACATGATCCTCGTGCCGGTGATCGCCGGTCTCGTGGCGCACCGCGTCCTTTACGGCACCCTGCCGCAGTTTCGGAAGGCGGGGCCGCTGGCCGCCCTCGGCGGGCTGGGTCTGCTGCTGGCCGTCCTGGTGGGGTTGACGCCGGTGGCCTGGCTCGGCGCGTTGAAGAGTGGTCTGATCCTGGGCTTCAGCATGCTGGCGGTGACGATTCTGGCGAAGCTGGTGGTCGAGCTGTGGTTGAAAGGCCCCTCGACCTGGATGGACCGCGCGTTGCCCGTCGTGTCCATGGCCGGGATCTGCTTCATCATCGCCATCATCACCGCGCGCTCGAGCGAGGATCTCAAGCGCGTGGGGTTGGCACTCCTCGGTGCGGCCATGCTGCACAACTTGCTGGGCTACCTGCTGGGCTACTACGCCGCGCGAGCCCTGCGGTTGAGCGTCGTCGATGCGCGGACCGTCGCGGTGGAGGTGGGCATGCAGAACGGCGGCATGGCCTCGGGCCTGGCCATGAACACACTTCAGAGCGCCAAAGCCGCCCTGGCCCCGGCCATCTTCGGCCCCTGGATGAACGTGTCCGGCTCGATCCTGGCGTCCTACTGGCGTAAACGTCCCCCCCCCGGCCCATCGGGCGAAACCCCAAACCCATGAACCGTCGTTCCCTCCTCCGTCTGCTCGGCACCGCCGGCACCACCGGCGCGGCCGGTCTTCTCCTCCAACCCGAGGCCCTCGCTGCCGAGCCCGCCCCAGCGGCACCCACCGCCCCCGCCTTGGGACCGCTCAAGATCACCAAGGTCCGACCCATCCTCACCGCGCCCCATCCCGGCATCCGGTTCGTGGTCGTCAAGGTCGAGACCTCCGAGCCCGGCCTTTACGGCCTGGGCTGCGCCACGTTCAACCAACGTCCCCTCACGGTGAAGACCGCCGTCGAGGAATATCTCGACCCGTTCTGTCGCGGCCGCGACGCGGACAACATCGAGGACATCTGGCAAACGGCCTACACCAGCTCCTACTGGCGCAACGGGCCCGTGTTGAACAACGCCCTGAGCGGCCTCGACCAGGCCCTCTGGGACATCAAAGGCAAGCGCGCCGGACTGCCCGTGTACCAGTTGCTCGGCGGCAAGTGCCGTTTCGCCGTCCCCTGCTACGCCCACGCGTCGGGACGCGACCTCGCGCAGCTCGAGGACAGCGTCCAGCGGCATCGCGAACGCGGCTTCCGCTACATCCGGATCCAGCTCGGCGGCTATGGCTCGCCCCACCTCTCCGGCACGGCCGACTTCGAGCGGCAGCAGTTCGGTCTTCCTGTCGAGAGTCACATGGATGCCCGCCCGTACCTGAAGACCACCGAGGAGATGTTCGCCCATGTCCGGGCCAAGTGCGGCGATGAAATCGAACTGCTGCACGACATCCACGAGCGCGTCGAGCCCATCGACGCGATCAATCTCTGCAAGCGCCTCGAGCCGTATCGGCCCTTTTTCATTGAGGACCCCTTCGCCCCCGAGGCGATTGGCTGGTTCCGCGCCCTGCGCCAACAGACGGCCGTGCCCATCGCCATGGGCGAACTGTTCAACAGCCCCCACGAATGGGTCGGCCTCATCAGCGAACGGCTGATCGACTTCATCCGCGTTCACATCTCCCAGATCGGCGGCCTGACCGTGGCGCGGAAACTCGCCGCCCTGGCCGAGTGGTTCCAGGTCCGCAGCGCCTGGCACGGACCGGGCGATGTCTCTCCCGTGGGCCATGCGGCCAACGCCCACCTCGATCTGGCGATCCACAACTTCGGCATCCAGGAGATGGTCCAGTTCAACCCGGCCACCTACGACGTCTTTCCCGGCTGCCCGACTCTGAAGGACGGTTATCTCTGGATTCACGAAGCCCCCGGTTGGGGCGTGGACCTCGATGAAGACCTCGCCAGCAAATTCCCCCTGCCCGCCGACCGCCCCGGCTACTGGCTGCCCGTCCGTCGGCGCGACGGCACCGCGGTGCGCCCGTAACTCACGCGGACGCGCGCGGCTGCTCATCGTCTTGGTCACGGTCGAGGCGGCCTTGACCGCGGAGCCCGACGCGGAGGGGCTCCTGTTCGCCGATGTGGTCCTGAGCTTCGAGCCCGGATCGCCCGCCCCGGCCGAGGCCTATGCCCACCCGGGTCACGCCCTCGGTCCACCCGACTACGACGGCCTCCCTGTCTGCCCCGAGCAGGCCACCTGCACCTTCGTCAGCCTCGGCAGCGGCGGACGGCTGACCCTCGGATTCAGTGCCCCCATGCAGGCCGGTGACGGCACCCCCGAGCCTGACCTCTGGGTCTACGAGGTCGGCCCGGCGCTGGAAAGCACCTCGGTCGAACTGAGCCTCGACGGCACAAGCTGGATTCCGGTCGGCGCGACGCGTGAAGGTCGGCCGGGCGTCGACCTCGATGCCGTCGGTCTACCGACGGGGACGGTCTTCGCCTTTGTGCGACTGACTGACGACGCGGAAGATGGCGCCAGCACCGGGCCTTCCGCCGGGGCCGACATCGATGCCGTCGCCGTGGCCATGCGCCCGTCAACGCCTGCCGAGCCGCCGGCCGGCTGGTTCCGAACCCGCTTGCTCGCCTGGGGACAATGCGTCTCCACCGCCAGCCCACAACCCCCCGGGAATTCGCTCGAGGCCGTAGCGTACGCCCAGGAACTGGGTTACGACGGACTCGAACTCGACTTGCGCCTCACCCGGGATGAAATCCCCATCCTCCTGCACGACGACGTCCTTGAAACCACCACCAACGGTCGGGGCCAGGTAACCAACTACACGTTCGCCGAACTGCAGCAGTTCAGCCTCGGCACATGGCAGGGCCAGACCGTCCGGATCCCGCGACTGGAAGACGTGCTCCGTCGCCTGCCTCCCAAGGCCTGCTTTCTCGGCGACTTCCGGATCGCCGCGTCTCAAGCCGGGACGGTCGCGGACGCTGTGATCCGATCGGGCGTGGACACCGCGCGTCTCTGGTTCTCGGTCTACGATCCCTCCGCTGGCCGCACCCTGCGATCTCAGCTTCCTGGCATCCGCGTCGCCCTCAAAGAGTACGCCTATCCCCAAGACCTCGGCCGCGACTGGATTGACGCCGCGGCAGCGGCCAGCATGGACGGGGTCATGCTGCAGCTCCCCGCGGACAGCCATGCCGTTCGCGACTTCGTTAACCGGGTTCACAGTCAGGGGCTCAAACTCATTCTGTTCGTCAACTACTCCTACGGCACGCTGACCGAGCTCCAGCATGCCATCGACGTAGGCGCGGATTACGTGCTCACCGTGCACGCCGAGTTCCGCCGTTTGATCCGCTGGCCTGACTACACCCAGGCCCCTCCACCCCCCTTCCGGCCGGCCCTGAATCCCGTCGACCGCTGCATCACTCTGACCTGGTCGCCCAGCCCGCCTCACGCCTACGTCCTCGAGACCTCGGCAGACCTGTTCGATTGGACCCCGGTGCGCCTACCCTTTGAAATCAGCGCCGACTCCACATTCGTCCGCTGCGCGATGCCAACCAGCCCACCCCAGTGCTTCTATCGCCTCCGATACCGTCCCTGACTCGGAGGCGACAGTCGATGGCCAGCCTTCTTACCTGCTAGCGAGGATCAGGCGCTGGCCTCATTGCCCGATAGAACCGTTGCGGATGATCGCGGGCCGCCGGATCCGCGGTGGGTAACAGCACCGGGAGTTCCGGTGCCGCGCCCACCGGTTCCCAGTCCACGAGATTTGTTGAGGCCTCGATGATCGAAGACCGGCCAGGCCAAGGCGGGATGTGGATCATGACCTGGTCCGCCTGCGAGCGGATGAGCTGCACCGTCAGCGGCGCATCGACGAACGCGATCGCGCCCGACGCCTCGACGCGCACCTGCCATGACCGGGTCTCCAGTTGCTGACCCGCGCCGTCCATGACCCGGGCGCGCAGCGCGTAGAGGCCGGGCGCCGGGAGCACCCAGTCCAACCAGTAAGGCGCCTCGAACACCCGTGCCAGCGGCGTGTCATCCTGGTAGAAAGTCACCGAGCTGATGCCCAGCGCCGGATCCGCCGTGGCCTCCGCCGCCAGCGTGAACGTCGGTTGTCCCGGCACCCACGCCTCCGGACGCGGCGGCGGCACGAATCGAACCCCTGGCAGCCCGGAGCGACCCGGAGCCGTCAAGGAGACGGCGCCGAATTCCGTTCCGGGATTCGCCCAGCAATAGAGGGCCACCGTCCCCTGACGCAGGGCGCCGTCCCGAACCGTTCCGCCGAAGAGCGGTGCGCCGTCCAGAGTCACCTCGATCACCGGCCCCGCCGCCTCGACGCTGAGGACGAAGTCCGTGTCGAGTTCGTAGCCGCCGGCTTCCCAGGCCAGGCGTGTCTCCCGGCCCTCCACCACCCGGACCAGTTGCCGGAACTGGCGCTGCCGGTCCAACTCCACCTTGTAGTAGTTTGCCGGGTCCCGATACCGGAACAACACCCCCACGCCGTCATCGTCGTGCGACCGCACGGTCACCTGGAACGCGTAGTCACCCCAGTTCTGTGCTCCCGCCGCGCTCCAGTAGGCGAAGGTGCCACGCCGGCCGGCCACCACACCGGGATGCGGGCCGTAGATGTTCCCCGCCTGGTGCAGCCGACCGCCGCGGACATACCAGCTCGACGGTCCGCCGAACTCGCCTTCATCCACCACCTTCCACTCCCCCAACCCGCCCTCCGCGAAGTCGGCCACCAGAAACGCGGCCTCCGGCACAAACCGTGCCGCGAGTTGGGCGAGCTCCAGCGCCGGATCCGCCAGCCGTCCCTGCAAGCCGCGAACCTCGAGCCGCGCTTCCCGTCCCGGCTCGAGCGGTGACCCGACCGTCAAGACCACGGTTCGCTCATCCGCCAACAACCGCGCGGACCGGACCGGCGGCCCCTCCATCAGCGTGTAGTGAGCAGGGTCCGTTGCCGCCGCCACGGGAAGGGGTTGGGTGAAGCGCACGTTGATCTCCCGCGCCAGGCCAAACGCCCGGACCTCCTCCACTGCCAGCGGCTCAGCCACGAAGTCGTCACTCACCAGCTCGACGACGACCTCCTGCTGCCCCGGATCGATCCGGTAAGCCGCCGGGACCACGGGAAAAACGCCGAGGCCAGTGTATGCGAATTCGTTCTGAAAATCCCGCAGACGCCGGCCGGTGTAGGGCGAATAGGACCACGCTTCCAGCCGGTCTTCGTCCGGGTGAAACTCGATCAGGCGCATATAACCGTCGCCCCCCCGGGGATACGACTGGTAGTTGCAGAGCATCTGATAGACGCGGTTGCCGTGATCCCCCACCCCCACCAGTCGTCCCTGGCCGTCGCCGCCTACATGCCCGTTGAAAACGAACGCGATGTTCCGATGCCGCCGCAGGAACTTCTCCCAAACGTCCGGGCCATCGTTCTCGGCCCCATAGTGGCTGGGCGCCCCGACGTGGTCGGGCTTGCTGCCAATCAACGTGTCGTCATCCGCCACGTGGGCATGCGTCAACACGATCACCCGATGGTCCGGGAAACCGCTCACCACCTGGTTGGCCCAGTCCAGGACCTTGTTGCGCGGGCCGAACTCGAGCACCAGCAGCAGCCAGTCCAAACCACCAGCCTGGAAACGGTGGTAGCAGTTGTCGCGCTGTCCCTCGAACGTCCGGCCAAAGGTCGGTTGCTTCATCGCTTCGGCCACCGGGAAGATGATGTTCAGCAAGGCGGTCTGGGAGCGCCACGTCAAGCCATCGTGGTTGCCGACCGCCAGGGCATAGGGCACCTCGCCTTCCAGCACGTCCAGGCTCTCTTTCACCCGGAGCCATTCGGGGTACGTGTTGTATTCCGTGGCGTCCCCCTCGTGCAGGACAAACACGATGTTGAACTCGTCCCGATGTTCCACAATCCATCGTGTCTGGCTCGTGAACATCTCGGGCAACCCTCCGTACCGGCTCGCCGCGTAATACTGGGTGTCCGGGAGGATCGCCAGGGTGAACGGCGCCCTCGCCGGCGCCAGACGCACCACCACCGTCTCGACTTCCTCGACTTCGCGATCGTCCAGCGGCCGGATCTCAATCACGCCACTGGCCTCGCCCGCCGCCAAGGTCAGCGAGCCGGGCAACCGTGCGAAATCCCGCCCGTTGCGCGCCGTCCCCGCCAGCGTGTAATTCACCGTCAGCGGCGCCTCCGCCAAGCCGACCCGCCGCACCCGAACTTGCGCCGGTTGCTCCCCCGCCTCACGCGCCACGGGCTCGACGACCTCGAGGCTCACCAGCGGGGGGTTCTCGGCCGCGGTCAAAGTACCCAGCACCCACAACCCGCCGAGCCCCAGGGCCTGCGCCTGCGCCCAAAGCCGACCCGAGCCTCCGCTCCGGGCGGGACCTGCGGCGCTGGCTCGCTTCGGCTCCATGTTGGCTTCGCTCCAGCCCGTCCGCACGGCGTGGCTGCCCGCGCCGCACGACGGCCGGATCCTGTCCCGCCGATGCTGCCGGACACGCCGCTGCCTGAGCCAGTTAGACACTCCCTGTTCGTGCCGCGAGGGAACCCCTTACGTGGAGTCAAGCGTCCCGACCGCCGGCTGAGGGCAGCCGGCCTACGGGACAGGGCGTCGGCTGAGGGCAGCCGGCCTGCAGGCATGGTAGGCCGCGTGCCCCCACGCGGCGTTCGGTGGCAGACCGTTCTCCAACCCGACGTTGTGGAACCCAAAGGCCGCGCCGGCAACCGCGGACGGGCCGGCAGGCGCGGGGACGGAGGCGGCCGCGATCAACCTCCCTGGCTCTGCACCCAATGAATCGCGTGCTGCAGCAGTTGGGTCGCGTCTGTCAAACCGAGCTTCTCCTTGATGCGCCCCTTGTACGACTCCACGGTCTTGATGCCCAACCGGAGTTCCTCGGCGATCCGCCGTGTGCCCAACCCCCGGCCGATCATCTGAAAGACCTCGAGTTCGCGATCGGTCAGGATGTCGAGCGGCGATCCCAACTCCTGGCCGGAAGTGCCGATCACCCGCCGCATGATGCGCGCCGCCATGCGTTCGCTCAGGTACACCTCGCCGCGGAGCACCCGTCGCAAGGCCGTCAGAATGTTGGCGGTCGCAGCCTGCTTCGTGATGTACCCCAGCGCCCCGGCATGCAGGGCCCGCTCGGCGTAGAGCAGTTCGTCGTGCATCGAGAGGACCAGCACCGGCAGCTTCGGATGCCGCGCCCTGATCTGCTTCAACAAATCCAGCCCATGCGACGCCCGCAGCGAGAGGTCCAGCACCACCAGATCCGGCGGTTCCGCCACGATCTGCGCGAGGGCCGAAGGCGCATCTTCCGCCTCGCCACACACCGTCAGGTCGGGCTCCCGGCGGATCAGCGCCGCCAGGTGATCCCGGATCAGCGGGTGATCATCCACGAGAAAGACCTTCGCCTTCCTGGGTGTGTCAGAGCTGCTCATGGGCAATGCCGCTCGTCAGGCCGGGCAGCTTCAGCGCACAGACCACCTCGGTACCCCCGGTCGCTCCGGCGCCGACGCGCAGCTCCGCGCCGAGCATCCGCGCCCGGTAATGCATGATGGGCAGCCCCAGCCCCTTGCCGACCTCCAGTCCCGACGGTAACCCCACGCCGTCATCCACCACCCGCAGCTCGATCTGGTCGTTGGCCGCCGCCAGCGTGAGGGTGATCTGCCGGGCGCGCGCGTGTTTGACCGCGTTGTTCACCGCTTCCTGCGCGATCCGGTAGACTTCCGTGATCCCTTCAAACCCCCGGATCGCCGCGCCCGTCTGATCGAGGAACTGGCAGGGAATCCGATGACGCGACCGGACGCGCCGGGCCAGTTCGTCGAGCGCGGTGCTGAGTCCGCCCGCCTCGAGTTGCACGCCGCACAGGCCCCGCGCCACATCCCGGGCCTGCGTGATCGCGTGGTCCAGCAACTCCGCCAGTTCCGCCGCTTCGTCGGCCTCCGCCTGCGCCCGGTCGCGCAGGCCATCCGCCAGCACCCGGGCCGCCAGAGCTCCGCTCACCAACTCCTGACACAGCCCGTCATGCAAGTCCTGGCCCAGCCGCCGCTGCTCGCGGTCGCTGATCTCGGCAATCTGTCGCTCCAGACTCCGTCGCGCAGTGATGTCGGTGAACACGAGCACCCCGCCATTGCGTCGGCCCGCGGCGTCCACCAACGGGCGACCCGACACGGCAAGCCGGCGCTCGGTCGGGAATGCGGGCGGCCGCAGCACCACCTCGGCTTGGTCCACGGTCTCCCCCCGGCCGGCCCGCGCCAGCGGATGCTCCGCGCTGGGTGCCGGCGTCAAGGGGTCCGTCAAGTAGGTCACCGGCGAACTCAGCCAGCCCACGGCATCGTCGCCACCCGCCAATCGCAGCATCTGGTCCGCCGCGGGGTTGGTGAGCGCGATCCGGCCCTCCCGATCGGCCACCACCACCGCGTCGCCCATGCTGTTCAAGACCGACCGGAGAATGTTGGTCTGGCGATGCAGGGCGGTCTCCACGCGTTTGCGCTCCGCCACCTCGGCCGTGAGGACCGCCACCAGGGAAAAGATGAGCAGCCGCACCAAGCCATTCCAGAACGGGACGAAGGAGTGCGAGTAGGGCGCGTTCGCCATCAGCTCGATGAACAACCAGACCGCCGCACTGGCACCTGCCGCAGCCAAACCCCACCAGCGTCGCGAGGTCCAAGCCACCAACAAGATGGACGGCAGATAGAAGACTGAGAACGCCAGCTCCGGGCCGGAGAACCAGTCCACCACCCCGGCCAGCAGCAGAAGCACGCCGCCCATGACCCGCGCTGTCCGCGCGGACAGGCGGTTGATCTGGGCAGCCAGCGTGGCGGGCACGGAGTTCACAGGACATGTCCCGAACCGTTGAACGCCGGCGAGATTAGGGCAGATCGTCGGTCGAGAGCAACGGTGCTCGGAATGACCCCGGATCCTCCGCAGATTTCGAACATCGGAAATTGGACCGAGGAAATTTCCGCCTTCCCCCGAATCCCCTATGTTCGCAATCGGCGGAGAAACCCCCTGCCCTCTGAATCCTCCGCAGATTTCGAACATCGGGAATTGGGCCGAGGGAATCTCCGGCTTCCCCTAATCCCCTATGTTCGCAATCGGCGGAGAAACCTCCTGCCCTCTGAATCCTCCGCAGATTTCGAACATCGGGAATTGGGCCGAGGGAATCTCCGGCTTCCCCTAATCCCCTATGTTCGCAATCGGCGGAGAAACCCCCTGCCCTCTGAATCCTCCGCAGATTTCGAACATCGGGAATTGGGAGGAGGGAATCTCCGGCTTCCCCCGAATCCCCTATGTTCGCAATCGGCGGAGAAACCCCCTTCCCCTGAATCCTCCGCAGATTTCGAACATCGGAAATTGGACCGAGGGAGTCTTCGCCTTTCCCCAAATCCCCTGTGTCCGTAATCGGCGGAGAAACCCCCTGCCCTCTGAATCCTCCGCAGATTTCGAACATCGGGAATTGGGGCGAGTGAATCTCCGGCTTCCCCCAATCCCCTATGTTCGCAATCGGCGGAGAAACGCCCTGCCCTGAATCCTCCGCAGATTTCGAACATCGGGAATTGGGAGGAGGAATCTCCGGCTTGCCCTAATCCCCTATGTTCGCAATTGGCGGAGAAACCCCCTGCCCCTGAATCCTCCGCAGATTTCGAACATCGGGAATTGGGCCGAGGGAATCTCCGCCTTCCCCGAATCCCCTATGTTCGCAATCGGCGGAGAAACCCCTGCCCTGAATCCTCCGCAGATTTCGAACATCGGGAATTGGGCCGAGGGAATCTCCGGCTTCCCGAATCCCCTATGTTCGCAATCGGCGGAGAAACCCCCCCTCTGAATCCTCCGCAGATTTCGAACATCGGGAATTGGACCGAGGGAATTTCCGCCTTCCCCGAATCCCTATGTTCGCAATCGGCGGAGAACCCTTCCCTGAATCCTCCGCAGATTTCGAACATCGGAAATGGACCGAGGAAATTTGCCTTCCCCGAATCCCCTATGTTCGCAATCGGCGGAGAAACCCCTGCCCCTGAATCCTCCGCAGATTTCGAACATCGGGAATTGGACCGAGGGAATTTCCGCCTTCCCCCGAATCCCCTATGTTCGCAATCGGCGGAGAACCCCCTTCCCCTGAATCCTCCGCAGATTTCGAACATCGGGAATTGGACCGAGGGAACTTCCGCCTTCCCCCTAATCCCCTATGTTCGTAATCGGCGGAGAAACCCCCTTCCCCTGAATCCTCCGCCGATTTTGGACATCGGGAATTGGGGGGGATTTCCTCGCCGAAATCTCACCGCTGCAACCAGTACAGCACCAATCCGAACACGAGCGAGATGAACACGCCGAACAGGACCGCCGCCAGATGGAGGCGCCGTCGTTGCCGCTTGTTGCTGCGGCCCATCCCGGGCAGCAGGTAGTAGCGACGGTCTTCACGGTGACGCTTGCGGCCAAACATGGCGGCGATGTGCGCGCTCATCCATAAACCCCACCCCCCAACGCGGCAACGCTTTTTCACCGACAACGGCGGGAACCACTCCTCCATGAACCTGGGCACGGAACGCGACCCCACGCCAGCGGCGTGCTAGATGGTAGCCGGGGGTCGTGCGAGTTCACGAGCGACACCCCCGGAGGTGGTCGTGCGCGGGCGAGCGCATCCCGGAGGGATGCCAGACGCCGTGACTCTGGATATCTGGCACCCCCTCCGGGATGCCTTCGACTACACCCGCGGGCCCGGAGGTCGCCGCGGGGCGGCGACCTCCGGCTACCGTCTGGGACGCCTCCGGCGTTAACCGGTATAGCTCTCTGTCTCCATGAACCGGAATGCAGGGACGGGCCTCGGCACGCTGGAGAGGCGCCTCAGCGCTCCAGCGAAACCCCGAGGCGCAGCACGCTCAGCGAGTGCGGTCTGAGCGTCTGGACGAAGCGCGGGCCGTCCACGCGAACCCTGGATTCGTGGGGCACCACGCGACGCGGCTCGCTAAAGCTGTTCACGTCCCGGAGATGACTTCCGGCCAGCAGGATCATGTGCGCCTGGCGTTTTACACTGCGCGCGCCGGTCAGCAGGATCTCGACGGATTGCGGGGTGGGCGTGGCATTCACGAGCTTGAGAATCACCTCGCCCCTGCGGTCATCGCGCGTTGCGCTGGCATAGAGGCGTGGCTGACCATCGTCGCTCCGTGGAACAGCCCCCTCGAGCTGCGTCGGAAGGACGTGATCGCCCCGATGCAGGCTGAAGAGCTGCTGCACGTAGTAGTTCGGCGTGCCATAGGCATCGAGGTTGTTGAACCAAATGAGGTTCGGTCGCCACTGCCAGCCTTCCTGGTGCCCGAACAAGGGGGCGTAACAGGCCAGGGTGACCACGGCGCTGTTGCGCTCGAGACCGGTCAGATAGGCCGCCTCCGCCAGCGCGCATTCCCAGTTGTTGCGGTTCGCGATGCTCACCACCTTGTCGCTCTGCGCGGCGTACTCGCCCATGAACACCTTCGGCCCGGTGCGGTCGTAGGCGTCATAGCGCTGGCTGTTGTCCAGGAACCACTCGGGTCGGGCGTAGCAGTGCTCGTCCACGATGGCGGCGTTCAACTCGCGCAGCCGGGGCCAGAGAAAGTGGAAGAGCTCGTCCTCCGGGCGCGGACCGGCACTCGCAATCAACTGGACCTCCGGATGCCGCGCCGTCAGGACCCGAGCGAACGCCTCGTAGCGTTCGAGGTACTGGGGACCCCATTGCTCGTTGCCGATCCCGAGCAGCTTGAGTCCACACGGCCGGGGATGCCCCAGCGCCGCGCGCCGCGCACCCCAGGGCGACGTCACCGCGCCGTTGGCAACCTCGATCAGGTCCAGCGCGTCCTGGATGTAGGGATCCAGCTCGTCGAGCGGAACGAGTTCGCCCGAGTTGAACTGGCAGGCCATCCCGCAGTTGAGGATGGGCATCGGCTCGGCCCCCAGGTCCTCGGCCAGCAGGAAGTACTCGTAGAACCCGAGCCCGAACGACTGGAAGTAGTCCGGCGCGGGGCGGTGCTGAAATTCATCGTTCCAGCGGTTGATGATCAACCGTCGTTCCTCCAGCTTCCCGATGGTGGTCTTCCACTGGTAACGCGTCGCGAGCGTGCGTCCCTCGACAATGCAGCCGCCGGGGAACCGCAGGAACGCCGGCTTCAAGTCCGCGAGCCACTGCACCAGGTCGGCCCGCAGCCCGTTGGGGCGGCGCTTCCAGGTATCGCGCGGAAACAGCGACACGTCGTCCACGTCCAGCGTCCCCGGGGCGGTGAGAGACAGCTCCAGCCGGGCTTGCGGTTCGGTCACGCTCACCTTGATCGTCCGGGTATGGCGCGCCCACTCCGAACCGGTGACCCGGAAGGTCGTTCGGGCCAGCGGCCGGCCGTCCCGTTTGACCAACTCCACAGTCAATAGCGGCGCCGGGCCGTGCGGCGCCCGTGCCCGGAGGCTGACCGTGAACCGTTGGCCCCGATGCGCGCCCATCCCGAAGAAACCTCCGTTCGCCACCCCGTACCCGGCGCTTTCACCATCAGCAGTGATCCGCAGGTAGTTCGGGCTCGTGGGGTGAAACGGGTCATCGGTCAGCACCGCCACGGAACCGCTGGCGCCGGCCCTGCCAATTTCGTGCCACCCCATCAAAGGGTCGGGAAACTCGAAGGCCCGATTCTTCACGCGCTCCGGATACAGACCGCCGTCAGCCCCGTAGTTGATGTCCTCGAAGAACACGCCGTGACGCGTCGGGGCGGCCCCGGGCTGATCGGCCTGAACGATTAACCGGACTGGCGGCGGTTCCGCACCACGGGCTGGCCCAAGGCAGATGAGCCAGACGCCGCCCACCAACGCGAGCATCGAGCAGGTCAATGGGCGGAATCGCGCGGATACCGATCCGGGAAGTACGGTGGGAACCGATGGTTGCCGGTGGGACGCCTGCACCGCCGGGGTGCGGGAACGCGGCAGGCGGGACGCCTGCACCACAACGTTGAGCGAAGAACGCATGGGGAGCACGGGAACAAGGCAGATGAAGTTCAACGGACCGGGACGCGCAACACCGTCAGCGAGTTGCCCGGGAATTCGTGCGTGAAAGTCCGCCCCCCCACCGTCAACGGCCGCGACTTCGGCGCCACTTTGGTGGGCTCTTCGAGCGTGTTCTCGTCCAGGGGATTCGCCGACGTCAACACCACGGCGCGGCCGTTCCCCGCCGTCTCTCGTATCCCGGCCAGCTCCACCTCCGCCGCGATCGCTTCCGCGTCCACGTTGACCACCTTGACGATGACCTCGCCACTCGCGTTGTCGCGCGTGGCGCTCGCGTACAAGGACCGGATGGCCGGCGTCGCCACGTCATGCAGCAACTGGCCATCCAGGTAACAGCGGATCCGGCGGCCGGCCACCTCGATGCGGATGTCGTACCACCGGCCGGTCTCGATCGACCCGTTGACTTCGTTGCCCACGATGCCGCCCATTTCGAGGGCATGGCGCTGGTTGCCCCAGCCCCCGAGGTTCCACCATGACTTCGCCTCGTCGTCCTGCACCCGGAACAGAATCAGGAACCCCTCCGCGCCGCCCAGCTTCCGGGCCTTGAGCGAGTAGGTGTAGTCCGTCCACGCCTTGTCGCCCGCCAGCGCCCGGACGTTCTCCCGCCGGCTGCGCTGCACCAACGCACCCGCCTGCGTCGTCCAGTCACCCCCGCCCAGAAATCGCCAGCCCGCCGTGCCGGCCGCGAAGTCGCTGGCGAACAGCGTCTCCGCGCCGCGGGTGACGCGCAGGTCCTTGAACTCCGCCTGGGTCAGCCACGTGCCCACCCCGATCGCCCCGCCGCGCGGGGAGGGATCAGTCTCGGGGGCCGCCACCGTGATCGGCAGCACCACGTCGCCGCGGTGCACGCTGAACAACTGCTGGACGTAATAGCTGGGCAGGCCGAAGGCGCGCGAGCGGTCGAAGGTGATCAGATTAATCGGCCAGCGCTGGTGATGGACGTTCACGAACAGCGGCGCGTAGGCCGCCATGACCACGACATCCGAGTTGCGCTCCAGACCCGTCATGAACGCCGCCTCCCCGATGGCGCCCCGCAGGTTGCCCCGGCCGGCACCCGATGTCACCGCGTACTCGCCCACGAACACCTTCGGGCCTTTGCGATCGTACGTGTCGTAACGGTCCGCCTGCTGCATGAAGAACTCCGGGTTGTTGTAGTAATGCTCGTCGATGATGTCCGGCATCCGGTTGGTCGGGTAGCCGCCCCAGACGTTGGCGATGAGCTGCAGGTCGGGGTGCTTCGCCTTCAGCGCCTGGTGGAACAGGTCCCAGCGCTCGTGATACGCCGGCCCGCCGTTCTCGTTGCCAATCTCGAGGTACTTCATCCCGAACGGCGCCGGATGCCCGTTGCGCGCCCGCTGCGCGCCCCAAACCGAATCGACCGGCCCGTTCGCGTATTCGACCGCATCCAGCGCGTCCTGCACCCACGCCCCCATCTGGTCCAGCGGCGCCACCTCCCGATGCGACATGCCGACGTTGATGCAGAACATGGGCTCGGCGCCCAGGTCTTCCGCCAACTGCAGGTACTCGTGGTAACCCAGCCCGTGCGTGGCCCAGTACTGCCAGATGTTCCAAAGCGGCGTGCGATGCGCCGGATCTCCAATCGTGCGCTTCCACTGGTACATGTGCGCCATGTCATCGCCCTCCACCCAGCAACCGCCGGGAAACCGCAGGAACGCCGGCCGCAGCGCCGCCAGCATCTCGCAGAGATCCGGACGCAGGCCATGCCCCTTCCACGTCCGGACCGGCATCACCGAGACCATGTCCAGCCAGAAGGTGCCCTGACCGGCGAACCGCAGCGCGAGCGTCGCCCGCGGATCCGTCCCGGCGGCCGTGAGCTCGAGCTCGTGGTATTGCCACCCGCCCGACAGCCCCGTCACCTGCCCCTCGGCCAGCGACCTGCCTTCCCCGCGCTCGACCAGGGCGATGGTCAGCGGGCCGGCAAAGCCGTCAGCGGCGCGCGCCGCCAATCGCGCGCGGTACCGCTCTCCCTGCACCACGTTCATCCCCCAATAGCCCGAGTTGGCCAGCGTGCCCGGGCCGTGCACCTCGACCCGCAGGCTCCGGCGGTTCAACGGATTCAGCGGCTGCCGGCTGTCGATCTGCATCCGGCTGGTGCCCCCCGCGGCCTGGTTCAGGGTCCAATGCTCAGGCTGCTCCGCGTCCTCGAACGAGCGGTTCCGGACGAACTCCGGATAGATGCCGCCGTCGGCGGAGAGGTTGATGTCCTCGAAAAAGATCCCCCAGAGGGTCGGCGCCACGGCGTGACGGGGTTGGTCCACCTGCACGCGGAGCGAGGCCGTGGACGCGGCGTGTATGGAGAACGCGGCGAGGAGGAGCGGCAAGGCCACCCAGGAATACAGCGGAGTTTTCATGCGGTAGAGAGCGGACCCGCGTGGGCGGGAAGCGAGAATTCGAACGCGCGGGATCACGGCGCTGACTTTCTTAAGAGTCTTAAGTTTGTCAACCCCGGAGCACACCCCTGTCCCCGCCTCAGCGGAACAACACGTGGGCGAGAAACAGCACCCCCAATACCCAGGCCGTCGCTGTCAATTCCCGGGCCCGCCCCGTGCCCACCCGCAAAGCGACATAGCACAGGAACCCGAGGGACAGCCCCTCGCTGATACTCGACGTCAACGGCATCAACAGCATCGTCAGGACACACGGGGCCGCCACCGAAAAGTCCCCCAGATCCAGCCGCGTCACCCCCTGCATCATGAAGATCCCCACCACCACCAGCGCCGGGGCCGTCGCCACCGCCGGCACCGCCAGGATCAGCGGCGTGAAGCACAAGGCCAACAGAAAGCACGCCGCCACCACCAGCGCCGTCAGCCCCGTGCGCCCGCCTTCCTCAACCCCGGCGGCCGATTCGATGTAGCTCGTGACCGTGGACGTGCCCAGACACGCCCCCACCATCGCCGCCGTCGCGTCCGCCGCCAGGGCCCGACCGATGCGCGGCAGGTTGCCCTGGGCATCCAGCAACCCGGCCCGCTGGGTCACGCCGATGAGCGTGCCCAGGTTGTCGAACAGGTCCACAAACAGCAGCGCCAGCAACGCCGGCAGCAGAAACAGGAAGTTCGCGAACACATGGTGCAGGTCGAGCTTGAGAAAGCCCGGCTCAAGCGACGCCGGCAGCGACACCACCGCCGCGGGCCACTTCGTGAGCTTGCCGGCACCGTCCGGCGCCGGCAGGAACAGTCCGATCACGCTCAGCACCAGGATGGCCAGGATCATCGCCCCCCGAACGCGGCGCCACACGAGCACCGCCGTCAGCACGATTCCTCCCAGCGCCAGCAACGTGCCCGGCGCGGACAGGTCACCCGCCGTGACGAAGGTGTTGGGATCGGGCGCGATGATGCCTGCGTTCTTCAGACCAATGAACGCGATGAACAAGCCGATGCCGCAACTGATGGCGATCTTGAGCTCCGCCGGCAGCGACTCGAGGATGCGCCGCCGCAAGCCCGTCACCGTCAGCAGCAGGAACAGGCAGCCGCTCAGGAAGACCAGGCCCAGCGCCGCCGGCCACGGCACCTCCATCCCGAGGCACAGGGTGTAGGCGAAGAAGGCGTTCATGCCCATGCCCGGCGCCAGGGCGATGGGATAGTTGGTCGCCAGCGCAAAAACGGTGGTCATCAGCGCCGAGGCCACCGCGGTGGCGGTGAGCAGCGCGCCCCGGTCCATCCCGGTTACCGCCAGGATGTTCGGGTTCACCGCCAGGATGTAGGCCATGGCCGCAAAGGTCGTCAGCCCCGCGGTGATTTCCGTGCGCCAGCTCGTTCGCTGGCGGGCGAGATCGAAGAAACGTTCGAGGGCGCGCATCGTTGGGCCAGGGTGCCGGGCGCCCACGAGGTTGTGGAATCGCCTCTCCCGGTTCAAGCCTTCCCGTAGGAGTCGAGGTCACGAGACTCACACCCGCCCCCGCGGGGGCGCGGCGGGGCCGGGCGGCGGGCGGGGGGGGGGGGGGGGGGGGGGGGGGGGGGGCGGGGGGGGGGGGGTACTCAGCATGACTACGCCTCCCTCGCTCCCTGACGTCGGCGCCTACCCCCTTCCCGTGGAGTCGAGGTGACGGACTCACGCCTCCCCGCCTCCTCACGTCGGCGCCCACCCCCTGCTCGTAGGAGTCGAGGTGACGACCACGCACCCCCCGCCTCCTCACGTCGGCGCCTACCCCCCCTGCTCGTAGGAGTCGAGGTCACGAGACTCACGCACGCCCCGCCTCCTCACGTCGGCGCCTCCCCCCCCTTCCCGTAGGAGTCGAGGTCACGAGACTCACGCCTCCCCCCGCCTCCTCACGTCGGCGCCTACTCCCCCTGCTCGTAGGAGTCGAGGTCACGAGACTCACGCCTCCCTCGCCTCCTGACGTCGGCGCCTACAGGGGGAGGCAATGGGAGGAAGTACGTGCCCAACGGCGCGGCCGCGTGTACCTTCCGCGGCACACAGTGTCATGGATCACTTGGCCACCAACCATCGCCAGCCCGTGTTCCCTCGGGGAGCCGGCGCCACCCGGAGCACCTTCCTCTGGTGCGGGCTCCTCGGCGCCAGCCTTTGGGCCGGGCCGCGACCGCCACTCTTTCCCGCGCTGGATCTTGACCTACCCGGTCTGGCGCCCGGGGAAGTGCTGCTCGCGGAACTCGATTGCACTGCCTGTCACGCCGCGGCCCCCGCTGTCCTGGATCGCCTGCGGCCGAAGCCTGCCCCGCGGCTGGGTCAGGTGGCGGCGCGACTGGACCCCCTCCACGTCCGCGCCTGGCTGCTGGATCCGCTGGGCGTGAAACCGGGCACGACGATGCCCGCGGTGCTGCATCGCCTGCCCCCTGCCCAGCGCGAGACCGCTGCGGACGACCTCGTCCATTTCCTGTGGTCGCTCGAAAACGAGCCCACCTCGCCGCCCGCATCCGCCGCGCCGGGTTCCTTCCTGCGGCAACAGGGACGCATCCTCTACCACCAGACCGGATGCGTGGCGTGCCATCCGCCCTACGAAGGGCCCCGCGCCCTCTTCGGTCTCGCCGGGGGCGGTCCGTCCGATCCCGACGCCATCCAATACGTCCTGCGCCAGCTCCAGGACAACTCGCAACCCTTGCCCAACCTGGCGGCCAAGTACCAGCCCGCCGGCCTTGCGCGCTTCCTGCTGGATCCCCTCGCAGTCCGACCCGGCGGACGCATGCCCGCCCTGAACCTCACCGAGGCCGAAGCCCGGGCCATCACCGCCTATCTCCAGGCCGAACACGCCAGGGAATTGGCCGAACCACGATCAACACGGGGCTGGGTCGTGGACCCGACCCAAGCGAAGCGCGGCCGGGCGTTGTTCGCCGAAGTCGGCTGCGCGGCCTGCCACGAACTCGGCCCCGACCAACCCGCCCTCCCCTCCCGCCTCGTCGCCAAACCCCTCGCGGAGCTCGACCCCGACGCCGCCACCGGTTGTCTGGCGACAACCCCGCCTCCGACCGCACCCCGCTACGTTCTGAGCGCGGCGCAACGGACTGCGCTGCAGGAAACCCTCCGGCATCCCGATCGCTTGCGGACCACGCCCCCACCAGCCGAGCGCGTCGTGCATACGCTGGCCACGTTGAACTGTCTTGCCTGCCATTCGCGGGACGGATGGGGCGGACCGGGAGCCAGCCGCTCGGACTTCTTCCAGACGCTCAGCGACTATGACCTGGGCGACGAAGGCCGACTGCCGCCGCACCTCAGCGGGGTGGGACACAAGCTCCGACCCGAATGGCTGGCGGAAGTGCTCACCAACGCGGGTACCGTCCGGCCGTACATGGGCGTGCGCATGCCGCAGTTCGGCACCGTCAACGTGGGGCCTCTCACCGCGGAGCTTCTGGCCGCCGACGCCCGGCCTGGCCGCCTGAACCCGGCCCCGCCGGGCGAGGTGAAAGCTGGCGCCGAACTCGTGGGCGTCAACGGCTACGCCTGCATCCAGTGTCACCGGTTCGGGCCACATCCTTCGCTGGGCATCTCGGTCATGGACCTCACACGGATGACCCAGCGGCTCCACTGGGATTGGTTCCGACGCTACCTCGAAAACCCGGGGCTCCTCCGTGCCGGCACGCGCATGCCGGCGTTCTGGCCGGAAGGCCAAGCGTCGGTCACGCACATCCTGGAGGGCGACACCGCCCGCCAGATCGCGTCCATCTGGGCCTACCTCTCGCTGGCCGCCGAAGCCCCACCGCCGCCCGGCCTGCTCGAGAACCTCCCTCAAGCCACCGATCGCACCGCCGGCGGGTACGAGTAAAGAAGTCGGCTGGCGTTCAGTAGACCTCCAAGGTGTCGAGCACCGCCCGGATGCGCGGCACCTCGTGCGTGCGGAACAGATCCGTCCGGCCAAGCGCGGCCAGCACCGCAAAGAACGGCTCGGCACAGCGCACTTCCTCGCCGAAGTAGTCAAACGCGTGCGGCAACGCGTGGCAGACCGGAAAACCCAGGCGCCGCAGCCGGAAGGTGTTCAGAAACGTCCGCATCTGGTGCCGCACCCGCAGCGCGCTGTCCTGGAGGTTCCGGTAGTAGAACCCGAGCCCGGGATCGATCAGGATCTTCCCCACGCCATTCCGCGACGCGATCTCGATCTGCCGGGCGAAATACTCGTACATGTTCTCGGTGGGGTCGGTTCCGAAATCGAAGTCACCGACCTCCCGCACGTTGGCCCCTTGCACATGACAGATGATCACCGCGGCGTCGTGGGCCGCCACCATCCGGTACATCTCGTCGCTCCGCTCCGCGCCGGTCAGGTTCAGCACGGCCGCGCCCGCCTCGAGTCCAGCCCGGGTCACCGCCGGCTGGTAGGTCTCCATCGAAACGGCGATGCCGGCCTGGGTCAGCGTGCGGATCACCGGCAGGAGTTGACTCGTCTGACCGGCATCGTCCACGCGCGCCGCATGCGCCAGCGTGGATTCCGCCCCCACATCCACCAGGTCCGCCCCCTGCGCCGTCAGCACCCGCCCCCGCCGAATCGCGGCGTCGGCGCTCGCGCACACACTCTCGCGATACCACGAATCGGCCGAGAGGTTGATCACTCCCATCACCGCCGGGCGCGTGTTGAACGCGAGCCAACGTCCACCCACCGCAAACTCCTGGACCCGCACCGCCGCCGCGTCGCGGTGCGCACCGAGCAACTCCGCCAGATGTTCCAGTCTCAGCACAGGATGACGCCCAGCTTGCTCCCCCCCTGCCCTCCCGGCAAGCGTCCGTCACAGCGCGAGTACGACAGACGAATGGGGACAGGCAAATCAGGTCACACGGATGACTTGCTGGCCATAAACCGCTCCCACCATCCGCCAGTCCCTATTCGCCTGTCCTCCACCCCCAACCTCATTCGCCAGTCCCCATTCGCCTGTCCTCCATCCCCAACCTCATTCGCCAGTCCCCATTCGCCTGTCCTCCACCCCCAACCTCATTCGCCAGTCCCCATTCGCCTGTCCTCCACCCCAACCTCACTTGCCAGTCCCCATTCGCCTGTCCTCCACCCCTAACCTCATTTCGCCAGTCCCCATTCGCCTGTCCTCCATCCCCAACCTCATTCGTCAGTCCCCATTCGCCTGTCCTCCATCCCCAACTCTCATTCGTCGTCCCCATTCGCTTGTCCTCCACTCAGCCTCATTCGCCAGTCCTTATTCGCCTGTTCCTCCATCCCCAACCTCGTTCGCCAGTCCCCATTCGCCTGTCCTCCATCCCCAACCTCATTCGCCAGTCCCCATTCGCCTGTCCTCCATCCCCAACCTCATTCGCCAGTCCCCATTCGCCTGTGCAACCCCCGGCTGGCGGGGCTTGACCGGGGTAACAAACGCGAACAGCCTCCGGCATCCCACATGACCTGGACGCAGATGGTTGTACCTTGACGGCCCGCCACCCGCTCGCATCCCAAGGACGGGCTCGGATCAGGCCGTGCTGCTGTCGACGTCTGTTCCGCGGGCGTTGCTGCCTCATCGGATGCGACCTGGTCAACCCTCCCAGTGCTCTTCCCAAGCCCTGCACCGGTCGCTATCCTCGCCCGACAAGCCTGCATTCGCGATGACGACTCACTGCGCCACGCACCTTTCGCTCCTGACCCTCGGCCTGGCGATCGCAGGGTTCCACCCCGCTGCCGCCCTGGCGTCCACGACCGCGTCGGTCGCGTGGTCTTTCGACACTCCCGGGAACCTTCGAGGCTGGCAGCCCAACGCCCATCTCACCCACGTCGCGGTCCACGACGGCATGCTTGAATGCGAGGCCGTCGGACCCGACCCCATCCTCGAACTCACCGCGCCCCTCGATCTCCCCGCCAGCCCATGGCAGTTCCTCGAGGCCCGCCTCCGCGCCGACCGCGACGGCACCATCGAATGGTTCTGGAGCGGCACTCGCGAAGGCCGGTACGGTGGCTTTTCGCAGGACAAGTCCACCCGCTCCCGCCTGCGGGGCGATGGCCAGTGGCAGACCGTCCGTGTATTTCCCTTCTGGCAAAAGGAAGGTCGCATCGTGCGGCTCCGCTTCGATCTCTTTGACGGAGCGCGGTTCACCATCGACACGCTGCGCATCGGCGAACTCGCCATGCCGGCCT
Source organism: Verrucomicrobiales bacterium (assembly GCA_015075445.1). Taxonomy (GTDB): domain Bacteria; phylum Verrucomicrobiota; class Verrucomicrobiia; order Limisphaerales; family J093; genus DSVZ01. The sequence goes on along the minus strand of JABTUJ010000014.1, from coordinate 18,951 downwards.
TGGCCGAGACCGCCGCCTTCGTCTTCACCAACACCCTCCACGGATGGCAACCGGTGGGCGCGCTCGACGTCACGCCCCAGCCCGCCGCGCTCCAGCTCCGCCCCGGTGCGCCCGATGCCTTTCTGCTCGCGCCGCCCGTCCAACTCGAGGCCGAATCCCGGAGCTTCGTCTCGCTCGAACTGGCCGTGGACCGCGGCCAGCACGGCACGCTGCTCTATGCCACCGACGCCAGCCCTGGCCTCCACCGCCACACTTTTCCCCTCGAGCCCACCTCCGGCGCCCACACCTACAACCTCGACCTCCTGGCGACGCCGAACTGGCGCGGTCGGATCCTCGCCCTCGGTTTGCAGCCCAGCGACGCACCCGGCGCGCACGCCGCGTTGTCCTGGCTCGAGGTCGGTTCCCAACCGCGAGGTGCCCCGCGCCTCAAGGTCCGGTGGTTCGGCGCCGCAGAGGCACTGCTGCGTGCGGGTCGGCCGGCGATCCTCGAGGCCACTGTCGCCAACGTGGGTGCCACGCCGGTCACCAACCTCCAGGCGATGCTCGAACTCTCGCACGGTCTCCGTGAGTCCGGTCCAGCGCCGGAGCCGCACGCCACGACCTCACTCGAGTTCGAGGAAGAGGCCACCTTCCGCTGGACCATTCAGGCGGCGCAACCAGGCGACGCGTCCGTTCAGCTCAAGCTTCGCTCCGCCAACGCCCCTCCGATCTTGACCAATTGTCCTCTCTCCTTCAGCCCGCCCTTGGATCTCCCGCCCACCGACTACGTCCCCGAACCCGCGCCGGTCCGCGGCCCCTTCGAGGTCGGCGCCTACTACTTCCCAGGCTGGCGCAGCGCCGGCCAATGGCAACCCATCCGCGGCTTTCCCGAGCGGCGGCCCGTCCTGGGCTGGTATCGCGAGGGCGATCCGGAAATCGCGGACTGGCACATCAAATGGGCCGTCGAGCATGGCCTCACGTTCTTTGCCTACGATTGGTACTGGTCCGAGGGATCGCGTCAGCTCGAACACGCGTTGCACGAAGGCTACTTCCGCGCGCGCTACCGGCACCTGCTCAAGTTCTGTCTGCTCTGGGCCAACCACAACGCCCCCGGCACCCACTCACACGAGGACTGCATCGCGGTCACCCGCCACTGGATCACCCACTACTTCCGGCGCCCCGAACACCTCACCGTCGCCGGCCAGCCCGTAGTCATCATCTTCAGCCCGCAACGGCTGACCGAGGACCTCGGCAGCGACGGCGTGCGGCGGGTCCTGACCGCGATGCGGGAGGAGTGCCGGCGCGCCGGGTTGCCCGGCCTCTGCCTGCTGGCATGCGTCGGCGACGTCGGCGAAGCCCGCCGGGCCGCGGCCGAAGGCTACGATGCCGTCACCGCCTACACCTGGCCGGGCCTCGGGATGACTGGCGAAGGCATGTTCGCGCCCTTCGCCACCCTCCTCGAAGGCTACCGGCACCAATGGGACCAGCTCGAAAGCCTCGGCCTGCTCCCGCTCGTGCCGCCGGTCTGCGGAGGTTGGGACAGCCGCCCCTGGCACGGCGAGAACAACCTCGTCCGCTACGGCCGCACCCCCGCGCTCTTCCGCCAGCACCTCGCCGACGCCCGCCACTTCCTGGAACACCGCCCCACAGTCTCTGGCAGCAACGCCGACGCGCCCGCCCCCGCCATCGCCATGGGGGAACGCGACGCCGCGTTGCGCCGACTCGTCTTGATCGAGGCCTGGAACGAGTGGGGCGAAGGGTCCTACATCGAACCGCATCGCGAATTCGGCTTCGGCTACCTCGACGCCATCCGCACCGTCTTCACCGACGCCGCCCCCGACCACCTCGACTTCGCCCCAGCGGATGTGGGCCTGGGCCCTTACGACATCCCGCTCGACGCCCCGGGCCAAACCCGGTGGTCGTTCGACACCGCCGACGAGGGTTGGGGCAGCGGCATGAACCTCTCCGAGGCCCGCACCGAAGCCGGCGCACTCACCGCCCGCACCACCGGTCGCGACCCCGCGTTCTTCGGTCCCCCGCTCCAGCTTCGGGCACGCGATTTCCCGGCTGTCGTGCTCCGCCTGAAACTCACCGGGACGCACGGCATGCCCACACAGGATATGGCGCAACTCTTCTGGCGAACCACCCGGCTGCCCGAGAGCGAAGCCACCAGCCTGCGGTTCCCCGTCGCCATAGACGGGCAGTGGCACGACTACCACCTGCCGCTGGCTGAGAATGTGCGGTGGCGGGGCATCGTGACCCGCCTGCGCCTCGACCCCGTCTCGCGCCCGGACATCACCGTGGCTCTGGATGAACTGCGATTTGTGCCGAAACCATGAAACTCACGCGCACCCTCATGAAGACCCCTCTCCTGCTGATTACCGTCCTGGGCCTCGGCCTCACCGGCCACACCCAGAACCTCCTTCCCAACCCCGGCTTCGAGGCGGGAACGACCCAACCCAGCGGCTGGCGGTTGACGGACGGCGCGGGGCAATGGGCCACCACAACCTCGCCCGGCCCCGGCCGCGTCGTGCGCGTGCAGGGGCAAGGCGAGGACCAAAGCGTCTGGCGCACGGAATCCCTGCCGCTGCAGCCAGGAGGAGTTTACGCCCTGCGCTTTCGCGCCCGCCGCCTCGGCGAGGCCAGCGGGGGTACCGCCGTGGCCGGCACCAGCCGCATCAACCGCGACTTCCCCCTCGACCCCCAGTGGCGTGAGTACGGCTTCATCTTCCGTCAACCCGACGACGCCCCCAACGACTTCGTCCGACTCGGCCAATGGCATGTGCGCGGGGAGATCGAGTTCGACGATGCCGAACTGCTCCCCATCCTGGCCAGCCACCGCGAATTCGCCGAACCCGACGGCGGTCCGCGACTGCACCTCGGCCAGAACGAGCACGTCACCGACGGCCACTACCGGTTCTCCCTCCAACTCGGCGGGCTCGCCGCCAACCTCCATCGCCCCCTCGAACGCAGCACCGCCAGCTTCAACTCGGATCGTTGGGTGTTCTCTCCCGGTGCCGAAATCGTCTACCGCTTCGCGTTGCCCGGCTTCCGACAGACCACCGCGCAGGTCCGCGTCGCCATCAACCATCACGTCGCCGGCACCCTGCACGTCCAGGCCAGTCGCGACGGTCGCCACTGGACCTCCCTGGCCACGCTCGGCGCCACCAACCGCGCCGGCACCTTGACCCTGCCCCCCGAACTGCTGCCCGCGACCGAGTGCTATCTCCGGTTGCACACTCCGGATCCCGACACCGCCCTCCAGGTCAACCGCTGCGATTACGAAGCCCAGATTGATCCTCCCGCCCCCCAGGAAGCCGCCGGTCAAACCGACTTCCTCGAAGTGCAGCGCCGCGACCCGGCGCTGGCCGTCAACGCCTTCCAACTCGAATCTCGCCGCGGCCAGGGCGAAATCCGACTTGCCCTCCGCGCCACCACCACCGCCTCCGCCCCCCTCACAGGCCGCGTCAGCTTGCAGGGCCCCACCGTGCGCACCGCCTCGCCCACCGCCCAACCGTTCCAGCTCGAACCCGGCCAGCAAACCGACCTGGCCCTGGCAGTCACCGCCGCCGCGCCCGGGGAACATGAGTTGCACCTCACATTCACCGCCGACACCGGCCGCCCCCTCTTCGAAGGCCGGACGCGCGCCCGGGTGAACCACCTCCACGATCCGCGGGCCGGCTATCGCCTGGCCGGTTCCGGACTGCTCGACCTCTGGTGGTGCGAAAGCGGGTGGAAGGTCGCGCGGTCCAGCCAGCCACCCACCGCCACCGCACCCGCCCAACCGGTCACCGTCACCGCCGCCCGCGCAGAATTCGAGGCCGCCCAGGTCATCCTCCGCCCCGCCCGCAATCTCGAGTTGATCGCCGCTCAACCCCTCGCCTGGCGCGACGCCCGCGGCCAGCCCAGCCCGGTGACCCTCCGACTCGAAGAGCTCGCCTATGTCCACGTCACCCATCCCACCGACGCCACGTGTGAAGCGGACTGGTACCCGGATCCCCTGCCTCCGCTGCAACTTCCTCGCCCCCTGACGGCTCACCAGAACTTCCCGCTCTGGCTGACCTTCTACGTTCCCCGGAATGCGGCGCCCGGACGGCACACGAGCGAGCTCACCCTCGAACTCCGCGACGGTCAGCATACCGAGACCCACCGCGTGCCGCTGATCGTCGACGTCTACGACTTCGCCTTGCCGCGCGAAAGCCACCTGCGCAGCGCCTTGGGCCTGGGCGCCCGCGACATCAACCGCTACCACAAGCTCACGAATCGCGCCGACCAGATCGCCGTGTTCGAGCGGTACCTCCGCAACTTCGCCGAACACCGCATCAGTCCCTACTCCTTCTACGACTACGCCCCCATCGACGTGCGCTTCGAAGGCGAAGGCACCAACCAGCGGGCCCGCGTGGACTTCACCCGGTTCGACGCCGCCGCCGAACGCTGGCTGGACGGCCGCCAGGGCGAAGCCACCGCCACTGCCAGCCCGGATGCCACCGCCGCCTGTGCCGACGACCTGCCCGGCCCGGGCGTCGGCAGTCCCTTCAATACCTTCCAACTCCCGTTGCGCGGCATGGGCGGCGGCACCTTCCACAGCCGCCACCTCGGTCAACTCGAGGGCTTCCAGGAAGGGACCCCCGAGCACACTCGCCTGTTCCAGGACTACCTCGGCCAGGTGGAACAACACCTCCGCGCCCGCGGCTGGCTCGACCGCGCCTTCACCTACTGGTTCGATGAACCCGATCCCAAGGACTACGAATTCGTCGTCGCCGGCCAGCAACGCATCAAAGCCGCTGCGCCGGGGCTCCGCCGGATGATGACCGAGCAACCCGAAACCGCGCTCCTCGACCACGTCGACATCTGGTGTGCCCTCACGCCCGAGTGGACCCCGGAAAGGGTCCGTGCCCGACGCGACGCCGGCGAGGAAGTCTGGTGGTACATCTGCACGGCCCCCAAGGCCCCGTATGTCACCGAGTTCATCGACCATCCGGGCACCGAACTCCGGCTCTGGCCGTGGCAATCCTGGCAGTACGGCGTCCAGGGCCTGCTCATCTGGGCCACCCTCTGGTGGCACAGCCCCACCGCCTACCCGGACTCACTGCAGGACCCGTGGGAGGATCCCATGAGCTGGGTCAGCGGCTACGGCACCCCCGCCGGCACCCGCAGCCCCTGGGGCAATGGTGATGGCCGCTTCCTCTACCCGCCCCGCCGCAATCCCAACTCCGCCACCACCCCCGCCCTCGACGGCCCCATCAATTCCGTCCGCTGGGAGAATCTCCGCGACGGCATGGAGGACTACGAATACTTCTGGCTCCTTGAACAGGAAATCCACCGGCTCGAGCAAAGGAGTCGCGACCATGCCGGCCAACCCGCCGACGCCGAGGTCACGTCCGCGCTGGCGGAAGCGCGGCGCCTGTTGCAGGTGCCGGAAACCGTGTCGCTTGATCTGACCCGCTTCACCACCGACCCCCGCGACCTCCTGGCGCATCGGAACCGCCTGGCCCGCATGATTGAGAGACTCCAGGGGCATTAAAGAGCCTTGCCCGCCAAAGCGACGCCCCGCTGCCCCGACGACTCCAGACTGGGAATCCCATACCCCCTGTAGGCGCCGACGTGAGGAGGCGGAGGGTATTGTCCCCGGCCCACAACGCCTCCTCACGTCGGCGCCTACAGTCGACCGCGGTTTCATGCCGAGTGCGCCGTATCCGGGCCAGGCAGCGTTCCCTCACGCGGTGCCTCACCCGGGCTTGAGATTTCGGCCGAGGCAGTATCGGGTCCTGCGCGAAGGCGGTCGGCGCGGACTATTCCCTTGACGACTGGAGCACGGGGAAGCATACCCGTCACACAACAGCCACGATCCCGGATCATTCCGCCTGGGCCATGCCGCCTGGGACAGTTCCGCGTGGCGCAACCAAACCCAGAACCGCACAAACACCAAAAACCAACCAGGAGACCCATCCATGCCAACATCAAAAAGGTCATCTGCCAGATGCGGACTCGCCGCTCTGGCTGCCGTGGCTGTAAGCAGCCTCCAGGCTGCCGACCCGGTCATCACCAACCCCCTGTACACTTCCATCGGAGTGGTCGCGGGCGGCGATGTCGGGGAGGGCCTGGATCTCGAGGGAGATTTCGTCTATGCCCTCTCCATCGGCGCTGACATTGGCTTCGAGGCCAAGATCCGCGACGCGACCTTCCAAGGATTGATCGACGCCGAAATCCCCGGCGCCACGCTCGTCGCCGGCAACCGCATCCTCAACTGGTACGTCGTCAACTATGGCGACTCGGCCAACGACCTCGCCCTCAGAGACGCCAGCAGCAGCATTCGCTGGAGTGACGCCAACAACGCCGCTAACCCGGAGGTGATCCTCACGCTCGAGAACCTCCAGGTCGGCGTCCAGTACAAGTTCCAAATGATGTTCGGCGAACAATGCTGCAACCGGGGCTTCGACGTCTTCTTCGACGATGGCTTGGTGGTCAAGGACTTCAATCCCGGCGTCGTGCACGGTGGGATCGCCAACGGCACCCAGGAGGCCCTCATCACGCATCTCTACACCCCCCGGTCCGGCACGGTGGTCCTGCGGTTCGATGGACGGGGAGCCAGCGCCGACTACAGCGATCACAACGCCATCCTGAACGCCGTCACCGTGGAACGTCTCGGCCTCGAGACCGACACTGACAACGACGGCATGCCCGATGCCTGGGAGACCTTCTACGGCCTCAACCCCAATGACCCCAGCGACGCCGCCCTGGACTGCAACGGCAACGGCATCACCAACCTCGACGAGTTCAAGGCCGGCATGGACCCCTGCGACACCACCAAGCCCGCGGTGCTCTCCGCCGTGTCCACGGCCACCTTCAACACGGTGCGGTTGACATTCTCCGAGGCCCTCGATCCGGCCACGGCCACCGTCGCCGCCAACTACACCATCACGCCGGCCCTCGCCGTGACCGCCGCCACCTACGCCAACCGCGTCGTCACCCTGACCACCGCCGCGCAAACCCCCGGCGGCACCGCCTACACCGTCACCGTCCAAGGCGTCAAAGACCTCTCCAACTTTGAGGTCCCCGAAGGCAGCAACACCGCCACCTTCTTCTCCTACATCGCCACCCGCACCGGCGTGCTCAAGTTCTCCTTCTGGGGCGGCATCACCGGCACCCCCATCCAGGGCCTCCTCGACGACCCGCGCTACCCGGCCACGCCGGACTGGACCGGCGCCGTCTTCTCCATGAACAGCCGCGACATCCTCCCCACCGACGCCAACGAAAACTATGGCGCCACCATGGAGGGTTACCTTACCCCGACCGAGTCGGGTGACTACTACTTCTTCCTCCGCAGCGACGATGCCTCGCTCCTGGAGATCAGCACCGATGACAAGGAAGCCAACCTCTGGTGGCAGGCCGAAGAACAAGATTGCTGCGACGCCTTCATGGAACCGGAGAGCGGCGACATCGCTACGACCTCGCTGCCGGTCTCGCTGGTCGCCAACCGGAAGTACTTCATCCGTGTCACTTACAAGGAAGGCGGTGGCGGCGACTACGCCCAAGTGGCCTGGCGCAAGGTGGGCGACACCACCCCCGCCGCCTCCCTGCAACCCATCCCCGGCCAGTATCTCTCCGCCGCCGTGGATCTGCCCGTGCCCGCCGAAGGTGCCTTCATCACCCAGACCCCGGCGCCCAACGCCCGCAACGTCATGCCCGATGTGACGGTGCGAATCGTCCACCGGGATGGCAAGTCGGCGTGGACGGCCGAGAACGTCTCCCTCAAGCTCAATGGCGTGGCGCTGACACCCACCTTCACGAAGGACGCCAACGTCGCCACGATCACCTACAAGCCCAGCGCGATGTTCCCGAGCGGCTCGACGCAAACCCTGACCCTGGGCTACCCGAATCCCGCGGGCCAACCGGCGACCCTCGAGTGGTCGTTCGAAGTGGCTGAGTACAGGGGCCCGATTCTCGACAAGGTCAACGGGTACCCGGTGATCCTGCTCGGTGCCGCCCAGCAGACCGCCGACCAGGGCGGACACACGGGCACGGCGGGCGACCTGGCGCTCGATACGGGCGTTGTCGCCGGCGTCGGTTACGTCTCCGACGCGACCTTCCTCAACGCGGCCACTGCCGACGACACGCTGACCATCGCCTTCTTCCAGAAGCTGCGTTCGGTCCGCGCCGGTTCGGCCTTCTGGGCCAACTCGCCCAGCAGCAACAACGGCACCCGCGGCTATCAGGCCCATGTGCCGTGGAGCGACTCGACCATCTACTTCGACACCTCGGGTTGCTGCACGGCGGACGTGCAACGGATCAACCTGAACATCAGCCAGTTCCCCGACTACACGGGTGATGCAAGCTGGTGGCAGCAATGGCGCCACTTCGCCTTCGTGAAGGATGGGGCCGAGAAGCGGATCTATATCAACGGCAAGCTGTTCCACTCCGGTGGCGGCGACCCGCTCAGGACCGACTTCACCACCCTGCTCATGGGCGGCGGACCGTCCAACACCGAGAACCGCATGGACGGTTTCCTCGATGACTTCGTCATCTACAACGGCGCCCTCACCGAGGCGCAGGCGCGGTCCCTGGCCACCGGCGCGGCGCCCAGCTCGATTGCAGGCCTGATCGCGCATTGGGACTACAATGAGCTGCCCAGTGCCCGCACCTACGGCATCGGCCTCAATTTCGGTGCCGACGAAGCCAGCGGCAGCAAGAGCGGCACCCTCGCCGCCACGGCCGTCGCGGGCGTTCCGGATGTGGCCCAGGCCAACTGGAACAACCTCGAGCTGCTCAACGGCACCAGCACCACCATCGTGGGCGATGCCAAGGGCGCCTCGCAGGCAACCACCGCGACCGTCACCTGGACCTCGAACAACACCTGGGCCTCGACCGGTCGCGGCGAGGAGAACAACCAGCTCACGGGGGCCGACAAGACCCTCATGACCGGCTACCTGGACACCGGCGCGGCCACCACCTCGACGGTAACCGTCCAGAACCTGCCTGCCGAGCTCACCTCCGCCGGCTATGACGTCTACGTCTACCTGCTGGGCGGCGTGCCCAACAAGGGCGGCGGCTACCGGATCGTGGACGCCAGCTCCGGCGCTGTCCTCAAGGACTACGTCAAGGCCCAGTGTTCGGTGAACCCGACCGCCCACGTCCAGGCGATCCCGGCCGGTGCCGACCCGGGCACCGGGACCTACGTCCTGTTCAGCGGCCTGGCTTCGAGCAACATCCGGGTCGAGGCCTCCACCGCCAACGGCCTGGGCTTCGGCACCAACCCGCGTGCGCCGATCAACGCCATCCAACTGGTGGCGCCGGCCAGTTCCGTGCCCGCTGCCAGCGTGAGCATCGCCCTCTCCGGTGCCAACGTGGTGATCAGTTGGGCGCCGGCGGGTGGCTCGCTCGAGAGTGCGCCCAGTGTCTCCGGTCCGTGGACCGCAGTGGCCGGGGCGAACAACCCCTACACGGCCCCCGCCACGGGTGCCCAGCAGTACTTCCGGGTGAGGCGTTAGACCCCCACCAACCCCGCGTCGTGTCGGACCCTGCAAGGTCCGGCACGCCGCCAGATCCGTCCGCGCGAGGCCGGGCTAAAGCCCGGCCTCTCTCCTTAATACGCTCCGCACTCGTCCACCGCATGGGAGCCGCGCAGCGTCTGGAGTGCGTGCGGTTGACCGCCGCTTTGCGTAACGGGAGAGGGCGGAGGGAACGAACAGCGCCGCTGGAAGTCGCCGCACTCCAAACGCTCCTCGACCACGACACCACCCGCCAGCCGCCGCATTCCTAGCGCCTGCAGTTCACCCCCGCTTGGGGCGAGGGCATTCTGCCCCCCGGCATCCTGGAACTTCCCTTGAGCTTTGAACTTTGCGCTTTGAACTTCGCGCTTTGCGCTTTGCGCTTCCCGCCGCGCTCACCGCTCGGCGTCCGCCCGGATCATCCGGAGTCCAAACACTGCGCCGACCTCATTGCCCTCGGTGGCTTGAAACCGGACGGTCACCCGCTGCTTGTCCCGGACCAGCTCCGCCGGGACCGGATACTCGACGTCAAAGAACCGCATCGGGCCGCGACGTTCGATCCGCTGCTGACCCACCCGGGTGCCGTCCACCAGGATGTCGAAGGTCCGTTCCCGCCACTCGTCCAGGTTGTACGTGACCACGAGCCCCATCGGATGCGCCGGGTCCACCGGCACGTCGAACGAAAACCACTGCCGCGCCCGCCGACCGGGCCGCCCCATGACACGGTCCGGCGAAGTCTCTTCGCCCTGCATGTTGGCGTCGCGCTCCGCCTGCATCTCGCCGGGTTGCACGAAACCGACCGTGGCCGCCTCGAGCTTCTCCTGGCGCTCACGCGCCGCGGCGATCTCCACGGCGCGCTGCTCCCACTCGGATGGCGTGAAGAGGTCCCAATACACAGCATAGGTCCGACGATGGAGCCGATAGAACGGCTCGAACTCGACCTCGCGATCCCGCCCCACGCCCACCGTCCGAAACCGCCCCGGCTGGTCGGGAACGGACTCAAGCCATTCCGACACCGGCCGCTCGGCGGCCACAAAGACCGGGACCGACTCGAACGTCGCCGTCCGGCTCCTGGCGCGTCGGGGCGCCTCCTCCGAACCCAGGTCCCCCGCGAGCACCAGCGGTCCCCAGAGCAACGCGCCGCGCCGCGGGTTGTCCGGCAACGGTTCGAGTCGCAGCCGCTTCGGCACTGTGACCGAAACGATGTCCCGCTCTCCCAGCTACGTTCCAGGCGCACGAACCAACTGACCATCGGCTCCGCCGCCGCGCATCATGGTCGACCGCTCCCGGCTTCCGGAACCGTGAGTTCCGCCGTCGGGACCGGCACACCGTTGACGCTCACGGCAAAGCCGGTGTCCGTCCAGAACGGCCGTCGCAAGGCCAGCGTGAAGCGCTTCGGAGCGGACAGCTTGAGCTGGAGGCGGACCGATTCGCCCTCGGGAAAGTCGGTCTCCGTCGTCACCTGCACGCCGGCCGCAGCCCAGGTGGCCGTCGAGGGCGCATAGAGGTTGACCCAGAACGTGTCGTCGGACGCGTAGTAGAGGCCGTGACCGTGCAGGGCGTGGCTTTCCAGGCTCGACCCCGTGCAGCAGGTGAAGCCGCCGTCCAGCATGTTGCGTTCGTATTCGCGCTGCACGCCGCGCCCGACGGGAACCATGTAGCAGGCCCAGCCTTCCTGCGGATCCTGCGAGGCGAGGATGTGGTTGAAAAGGGCGCGTTCGTGGAAGTCCGCGTAATGCGCGTCGGGACGGAGGGCGAACATCTGCCGGGTGAGCTTGAGCATGTTGTACACGTTGCAGGTCTCTGCGACCCGGCCATCCACGCGTTCGGTGAGCTGGTCCGGCTCGCCGAAGTACTCGTCCTTGCCATGCCCGCCCGTGGCGTAGCTGTGGTGTTGCACGACCCGATCCCAGAAAAAGCTGGCAGCATAGCCGTCACCGGGGTCGCCGACGTAGCTGAAACGGGCGAGCGACCCGATCAGTTTCGGGACCTGGGTGTTGCCGTGCTTGCCGGCGAGGTTGTCCTGGTGGCGCTTGAGCGGCTCGGTGAACGCGTGATGCTCGAAGCGATAGGAAAGCTGCAGCCAGCGGGGGTCGTCGGTGTCGGCGTAGAGGTCGGCGAAGATTTCGTTCATGCCGCCAAACTCAGTGTTCAGCATGCGCTGGACCTGGGCATCAGTCATGCGCCCGACGACGCTCTCCGCCCAGGCGGCGAACTTGCGTTCGAGCTCGAGCGCCGTGGCGTTCCCCGTGTATCGCCAGGCGTCACGTAACCCGGCGTAGGTCTTGTGCAGCGTGTACCACGGCGACCACATGCCGTTCAGATCGAATCCGCCGGAGCGGATGTCACCTCCCGCCACTTGTTCGAAGAGCTGCGCGGCGTCGGTGCCCTGGTTGTCCGTGAGGGCACCAAGATAGCCGTTGCCCCGGCGTTCCTGAACCTCCTTGAGCTCGCGCACGAGGTAGTCAACGCGTTCGCGAAACCGGGGATCGCCGGTGGCGGCGTACATGAGACTGACACCGGACAGGTAATGGCCCGCGAGGTGGCCGGTGAGCTGTTTGCCCTGGACCGCATCCCAGCCGCCGTAGCCTTCCGCCTTGGGAGTGAGGCCGGCCCGCAGCCGGTAGCCCGCCAGCATGCGGTCGGGTTCCAGGGCGAGGAGGATGCGCGCGTTCAGGTCCTGGGCGTTCTTCAGCGGCCCGCCAGTCAAGCGCACCGCGCTCAACGGGAGCGGCCGCGCAGCCTCCGGGATGACGCGCGCGATCGCCAGGCTCCCCGGACCCACGACCGCTTCAGGCGCAGCGGGCTCGAGGCGTCCGCTGAAGAAGTCGTCAAGCAGGGCGAAGGCTTCCGGGTCGTACGCCTTGAGCCCGTCAGGTCCATCGGCCGGTTTCGCGCCTTCCATGCGCCGGTCGCCGTGCGTGCCGAAATACCACATGGCCAGCTCGGCGAAGAACTCGTGGAAGTTCGAGCCGGCGTAGGCGCCCACCCACAGCCCGCGCTCGAGGGAACGGCGATGTTGCTCGCGCACCCGCCGGCGGACCTCGGGCGTGACGCCGTGATCGAGGATGTTGTGGGCGAACTCATGGACACAGATGTCGCGGCCCCGATAGCGGTCGTTTTCGAGCCGCAGGAGGTTCTCCTCTCCGCAGGACGTCAGGAGGCCGCCCATGCCGCGGGTGCGTTCGTCGCGCGTGAGGCCGTTGTACTCGGCCAGTGCCTTGCCTTTGTCGTGCCGCCACTCGGGCAGGTCGGTCGTGACCTGGTTCCGCCCGATGATGTGCAACGCCGCTCCCGCCGTCCGCAGGCGGGCACGCACACTGGGGAGATTGGTGAGCATCCCGGACAGCCGTGCTTGAGCGGCCCACAACGCTTCATCCGCGACGTCGGCGTGGGCCTTGATCGGGATGCCGTCGTACTCGAGACGCTTGCTGAAGAACCCCTGCTCCGGCGGGTCGATCACAGTGATCGGCGCGACCGCCTGCACCAGCAGGACCGCTCCCCAAACGAACGCGAAAACGCCCGCCGCCCGGCCCGTGAATCGGAGGCCCCCTCGCCCGGAAACGCCATCCCTGCTGTAGGCGCCGACGTGAGGAGGCGTCGTGGGTGGGCTGAGTCGACGGCCCCGCAGGTTCGGGCTACTGGCCGCGACAGGATCGCCCGCACACAAGCTCTGGCCAACCTGGCGATGTCTCCAGTCCATGGTCTGCATGGGCTCGGAACGTACCCGGACGAGCGCCGGGAGGGGAAGTGCACAGTGGCGATCGCCGCCTTGGTAACTAAGGCACCACAGAGGCACGAGGGACACAGAGCAACGGCACGCCCTCCCCTCCCTCCCCTCTGTGTCTCTCGCGCCGGTTCCAACATCCCCCGCCGCCCCGACCGGGAAGCCACCCATGCCACAGGACACGAGGGACACGGAGGAACGGAACCGTCCTCCGCTCTTCCCCTCGCCGCCTCGCCCATCTCCCTCTCCCCTCAGGCTCGCGCCTCTGTGGTTCCCCCCCCCCCCGGAACATCCCCGCCACCCCCGACCGGAAGCCACCTATGCACCACCGAGACACGAGGGACACAGAGGAACGGAACTGTCCTCCGCTCTTCCCCTCGCCGCCGATCTACCCGTCCTCCCCCTCCCCTCTGTGTCTCTCGCGCCTCTGTGGTGCCTCCCCCCTCCGTGTCCCTTTTGTCCCCGTGGTGAATCACAACTCGGCCTCGTGCACGGAAGCAGATCGCGGTTGCCCGCTAATCCACGTTCTGACACCCTCCGCCCCATGCGCCGAGCTGGAATCACCTTTCGCCGGGCGTGCGCCCTGGCGTGGAGCGGGTTGTGGGGAATTGCCCTCGTGGGCGGAATGCCCGCCCTGGCCCAGGCCCCGGTTGCCCCGCCCGCGGGTGCCGGAGCCGAGGCAGGACCTGCTCCCGCCCCGTCCCTCCCGGCGGTGACCGCCGAGGAGCTGGGTTTCGACGAGATCCTGTTCGTCAAACGCAAGCCTTACTCGTCCGACCACTACTACACGGACATCGACAACGGCACGAGTCCCGACCGTTTCGTGCCCGAGAATGGCATCTACCTCTACAACCTCCGCACGCAGTCCGCCCGTCCGGTGGTGACCGCGGCCGCACTCCCCGGCGGCCAGGGCCTGATCGGGAAGATCAGCCTCTCCTTCGATGCTCGGAAGGTCCTGTTCGACTTCCGCGAGCATCCCGGCGCCGGTTTTCGGATCTGGGAGGTGGGCCTCGATGGCGCGGAGCTCCGGCAGGTGTCGCTTCCACCCGCCGACGAAGCCGAGAAGGCGGCGCGCTGGAGATCGGGCTGGCACACGGACGACATCCATCCCTGCTACCTGCCGGACGGCGACATCATCTTCTCGTCCACGCGCAATGAGCACACGGTCCTGTGCGGCGGCTCCTCCCACCTGGTGGCGCCCGGCCTCCACCGGATGAAGCCGGACGGCTCCCGGGTCGAGCCGTTGACCCGCAGCCCCGTGAGCGAGTTCTGTCCCGTCATCCTCGACGACGGCCGGGTCCTCTACCACCGCTGGGAATACATCGACAAGGGGGCGCGCGTGGGCAAGACGATCTGGGCCATGAACCCGGACGGCACCCGACCCCAGGAACTGTTCGGGCTCGCGGAGGACACAACCACCGTTTACATGTACCCCCAGCCTCTGCCGGGCGGCGTGACTCGACTCGTCTGTGTCGGGACCTGTCACTTCCCGCAGGGCGGCTGTGTGGGCACGATCCTGCTCGTGGACTACGGCATGGGGGTGCGGGTGCGCGGTCCGGATCCCGACCAACCGGACTACGTTCAAGGCGACCCGCGCTATCCGGTGGTCAACCTCACGCCCCACGTGTTCATCCAACGGCGGACCGAACCCGGGTGGCACTTCCGCAGGCCAGAAGGTGGCTACGTGCATGACTCGTCCGGCCGGCAAGGACATCTCTACACGCATCCGTACCCGGTCAGTGACCGCCAGTTCCTCGTCTCTTACAAGGTGAACGCCGCGGACCACTATCAACAAGTAGCCAACGCGTACGCGCTGTACCTCCTCGACACCGACGGACGCCACCGTCCGGTGTACGCCGATCCGCTCCTCTCCTGCTGGCATCCGTTGCCCGTCGTGGCGCGGCCCGTTCCCCCCGCGATCGAATCCAGCCGGGATCCCCACTATGCCGCCCGCGGCGAGGCGGTCTGTGTCGTGGCCGACGTACACCAGGGGATGGAGGGCATCGCCCCCGGCACGGTCAAATGGATCCGCATCAACGAAGCCCTGCCGCGCTATTGGTCCACCGGCCGGCGTTGGGACCCTTCCTTGAGCAGTTCGGGATGGAAGGCAGCACTCTGGCCACGGGTCCAGTGGGGGGTCGTGCCCGTGGAGGCCGATGGCTCCGCCCACTTCGTCGTGCCGGCTAACCGCAGCATCTTCTACCAGGCCCTCGACGAGAACTTCCGCGAAGTCCAGCGCGAACGAACCTACGTGAACTACGCGCCCGGGGAGATGCGTTCCTGCACCGGTTGCCATGGTTCATCCCACCGGACTCCCCCACCGGACACAACCCCTTCGCTGATGGCGCTGCGGCGTTCGCCCAGCCTACCGCAGGCCCAGCCCTGCGACCGGGTCGAAAACGGCGGCGACGGGCTCCCGGGCCAGGTCATCCACTATCCCACGGACATTCAACCCATCCTGGATGCCAAGTGTGTTTCCTGTCACGGCGCCGAGAAGCCCGCCGGCGGACTCCGGTTGACCGGCGAGACGACGCTCTATTACAGCACGTCCTACGAGGAACTCGCGCGCAAGGAACTGGCGGGTCCCATCATCCCGGAGTTCACTTCGTTCCTCCACGGCGACCGCGGCAACTACAACGGGGCCTATCTACCTCCCCGGAACCTGGGTTCCCCAACGAGCACGTTGCTCGAGTTGCTCACCGTCCGCGACCATCCGAAGAACGCCCAGGACGATCACTCGACCCTCCTGACGGAGATGGAGATCATGGTCCTCGCCCGTTGGATCGACAGCAACTACCAGTTCTACGGCACCTACTTCGGCCGGCACCACGCGCATTGGGTGAACGCCGACCCGAACAACCCCGCCTACCAGCCCGCCGATTTCCGCCGCAAAGCCACCTTCGCCGAAGCGGTCGACTTCCTCGCGCCGACCTGGCACCGGTGACGCGTCTTCGTTGTTTGGGGTCGCATCTTAACATTTAACATTCGCAAATCGGGACTTCCGCCACGGCGGTCGGCAGGGCATGCTCCGCCCCGACACCGACGCTGCCGGCACGGCCTCGCATCTGCCGCCGCGCGCGAGGTCGGATCTGAAGCCGTCCATCACCAGCCACGCTATGACCACACCCCTGGGTTCCCGATCCTCACATCAGCCTCTCCATGAACCGGAATGCAGCAGGAAGAATGGGCATTGCAGAAGCGGCCTCCATCCAGGTCGGTTCATGGTCCCGGAGCAGATCCAAGAGCACCACGTCGCTTCCCCATCGATGTTCGTACTCGGTGGAGGGACTCTTCGTCTTGGGTTCTCCGCCGATTACGAACATCGGGGATGGGACTGGGGGAGGCGCTCCATAAACCTGTGGTGGGGGCTTCCAGCCTGCACTCCCGCGATTCATGGCCTCGCAGCATCGGCGCGTTGACCATGGATGCGCCGCAGGGCCGGTGGAAGGGCACGCGGGACGCCTGCACCACACGGGTCCTGAGACCGTGGCTTCGCCTGACCATCGGCTTCATCGCGCTCTCTGCGAGCCTCGGGTTGTGGGCCGGTGAACCGCCTTCGGCGACGCCCGCGTTCACAGCCGTGGACCAAGCCCGACGTGCGTTCGCCGCGCCTCCCCAACATTACTGGCCGCGGCCGCTCTGGTTCTGGAACCACACGCGGGTCGACGCCGGGACGGTCCGGACCCAGATGCAGTTGGCGCGTGACCGTTCGAAGTACGGTGGCTTTGGCATCCTGCCGTTCGGACGGGCGTTTGCCCCGCCGTACCTGAGCGACGAGTACTTCGCGGTGTACGGCGCGGCCCTCGAACAAGCCGAAACCCTGGGCCTGACGCTGTCCTTGTACGACGAGTACGGGTTTCCCAGCGGCTCGGCCGGATCCCAGAACTCGAGTGACGTCAGCCTCTTCGCCCAACGCTGGCCTCACCTGACGATCAAGCGGCTGGACAAACACGAGTGGGACGTGGTGGGGCCGGCCCGGTTTCAGACCCACCTGCCTTCCGGTTCGCTGGCGGCGCTGGTGGCCCTGAACCCCACGACCTTCGTGCGTCACGAACTATCCGACACCGTGCGGGAGGGACGGCTCGATTGGGCGGTGCCGGAGGGGGCCTGGAAGCTGATGGCCTTCGTGTGCGTCACCGATGGCGATCCCATCTGCGATTACCTGGATCCCGAAGCGGCGGACCGTTTCATCGAGATCACGCACCAGGCCTACTACGAACGCTTCGCCCGGCATTTCGGAACCACCCTTGACTCGACCTTCTTCGATGAACCCACTCTGTACCGGGCTCAGGGCCGGACCTGGACCGGCCAGTTCAACCAGAAGTTCATGGCGCGACACGGCTTCGATCCGCGGCCGTACTACCCGGCGTTGTGGTACGACATCGGCCCCCAGACGGCGGCGGCGCGGAACTACCTGTTCGGCTTCCGCACCGAGCTGTACGCGACCGGCTTCACCAAACGCATCCAGGACTGGTGCGACACGCATCGCATCACGGCCACCGGCCATCAGGACCAGGAGGAGGTGATCAACCCGGTGTCGGTCTCGGGCGACCTCATGAAGTGCTTCCAGCACCTGGCCATCCCGGGGATCGACAAAATCGGCGGCGACCGTCCGGCCGAACGTTTCTACAAGGTGGTCAGCTCGGCGGCCTACAACTACGACCGGGCGCTGGTCATGTCCGAAACCTACGGGGCCATGGGCGACCTGCCGTGGGAGGAGATCTACACCGTGGCCATGGAGCAGTACACCAAAGGCATCAACCTCCTCATCCCCCACGCGGTCTGGTACGACGACACCCAGGTCACGTTCAAACCCGAACTTTCCTGGCGCGACCCGCGCTACGCCGACCGGCTGCCCGAGTTCAACACCTTCCTCGCGCGCCTGAATGTCCTGCTGCAGAACGATGCCGCCCACGTGGCCGACCTCGCCCTGCTTTATCCCATCGCCACCCTCCAGGGCAGTCATCACCTGGACGGTCCCCTTGGCCATTATCAGGGCGGCGTCGCCGTGCCGGAGGCGGACTATGTGGACGTGGCGGAACTCCTCTCCGTCGCGCTGGGTCGGGACTTCACCTACCTCCATCCCGAGGTGCTCGATCAACGGTGCGTGATCGAAGGCAACCGTTTGGTGTTGCCGAACCGCATGCATCCCGCGCGCTTTGCGGTACTTCTCCTCCCCGGCCACAAGACGATTCACTGGAGCAGCCTGCGGAAGATCCAGGCGTTCTACGAACAGGGCGGCTGCGTCATCGCCACCGGCACGTTGCCCTCCCAATCCGCCGAGTTCGGCCACGACGCCGAGGTGGCCCGTGCCGTCGAGGCCCTGTTCGGGACCGGGGACACTGCCGCTGAACCGACGCCGGCGCACACCGTCCGCCGCAACGACCGGGGCGGCTGCGCGGTCCGGCTGCGCACCCTGACCGCGGCCGCCCTGGCCGGGGCCCTGGCCGCGGCCCGACAGGACTATGACGTGACCTTCGAGCCCGGCCGGACACTGCGCTACATCCACAAACGCTGGAAGGACCGCCATGTGTTCTATTTCGCGAACCTCACCCCCGGCCTCACAGGATCCACCGTCACGCTGCGCGGCCGACATGAGCTGGAGGTCTGGGATCCCCATACCGGCGCTGTCGAGCCTGTCGCGGGCAACGTCGTCCAGCACGGCGACACCGAGTTCACCCGGGTCACCCTCCAACTGCCGCACTTGAGGTCCCTGTTCCTGGTTTCGGCCCCTTGACGCGGGTCGGCCGTTGCAGG